>NZ_JARKNB010000003.1:545077-813292 GCF_029360735.1 Flavobacterium sp. H4147
CTGCTTATCTGTTCCGTTATAGCTTACATTACCTCCTGTATGTTTTACAATATCCTCAATGATCTGTTTAACATTATCGTTGCCGGCAATTGCTGTAAAGTTGCTTGTAACATCTCCCACAACATTGATTATTACCGTAGCACCTTTTTCGTTAGTATACGTGTAGGTGCCGTCGTTATTATTGGTTAACGTTGTAACCGTTTCATTGTTCTTAACAAGGTCATTGATGTTGATAACCTGAGGTGTTCCATTTTCATCAACATATGTAAATTCTTTATTACCTGCATTATAGCTTACATTGCCTGCCGTATGGTTAACGATATTCTCAATGATCTGCTTAACATCGCCGCCGCTTGCAATTGTCGAGAAGTTGTTGGTAACATCTCCCACAACATTGATCGTTACAGGAATACCTTTTTCATTGGTATACGTGTAGGTGCCGTCGTTATTATTGGTTAACGTTGTTACCGTTTCATTGTTCTTAACAAGGTCATTGATGTTGATAACCTGCGGTGTTCCGTTTTCATCAACATATGTAAATTCTTTATTACCTGCATTATAGCTTACATTGCCTGCCGTATGGTTAACGATATTCTCAATGATCTGCTTAACATCGCCGCCGCTTGCAATTGTCGAGAAGTTGTTGGTAACATCTCCCACAACATTGATCGTTACAGGAATACCTTTTTCATTGGTATACGTGTAGCTTCCGTCGTTATTATTGGTTAACGTTGTTACCGTTTCGTTGTTCTTAACAAGGTCATTGATGTTGATAACCTGAGGTGTTCCGTTTTCATCAACATACGTAAATTCTTTATTACCTGCATTATAGCTTACATTGCCTGCCGTATGGTTAACGATATTCTCGATGATCTGCTTAACATCGCCGCCGCTTGCAATTGTCGAGAAGTTGTTGGTAACATCTCCCACAACATTGATCGTTACAGGAATACCTTTTTCATTGGTATACGTGTAGCTTCCGTCGTTATTATTGCTTATTGTCGTAACCGTTTCGTTGTTCTTAACAAGGTCATTGATGTTGATAACCTGCGGTGTTCCATTCTGGTCAATATACGTAAATTCTTTATTGCCTGCATTATAGCTTACATTGCCTGCCGTATGGTTAACAATATTCTCAATGATCTGCTTAACCTGTGTAGTATTAGCGATGGTTGAGAAATTTGTTGCAACATCTCCCACAACATTGATCGTTACAGGAATACCTTTTTCATTGGTATACGTGTAGCTTCCGTCGTTATTATTGCTTATTGTCGTAACCGTTTCGTTGTTCTTAACAAGGTCATTGATGTTGATAACCTGAGGTGTTCCGTTTTCATCAACATACGTAAATTCTTTATTACCTGCGTTATAGCTTACATTGCCTGCCGTATGGTTAACGATATTCTCAATGATCTGCTTAACCTCGCCGCCGCTTGCAATTGTCGAGAAGTTGTTGGCAACATCTCCCACAACATTGATCGTTACAGGAATACCTTTTTCATTGGTATACGTGTAGCTTCCGTCGTTATTATTGCTTATTGTCGTAACCGTTTCGTTGTTCTTAACAAGGTCATTGATGTTGATAACCTGCGGTGTTCCATTCTGGTCAATATACGTAAATTCTTTATTGCCTGCATTATAGCTTACATTGCCTGCCGTATGGTTAACAATATTCTCAATGATCTGCTTAACCTGTGTAGTATTGGCAATGGTTGAGAAATTTGTTGCAACATCACCTACAACATTGATCGTTACGGGAATACCTTTTTCATTAGTATACGTGTAGCTTCCGTCGTTATTATTGGTAATTGATGTAACTGTTTCTTTTACAAGATCACTGATATTAATTACTTTCGTTGTTCCAGTCTGATCTACGTACGTAAATTCTTTGTTATTTCCGTCATAGCTTACATTCCCAGATGTATGGTTAACGATATTCTCAATGATCTGCTTAACCTGTGTAGTATTCGCAATTGTTGAGAAGTTGCTGGTAACATCACCAACTACGTTAATTGTTACTGCATTTTTGTTTTCGTTTGTATACGTATAAGTACCGTCTCCATTGTTTTTAACCTCAGTAATTGTTTCTTTTATGAAGTCACTAATGTTGATTACCTGAGGATTACCCGAATTATCAATATAGGTAAATTCTTTAGTAACTGGATTGTAAGTAACTGTTCCGTTTCCAGCTATTTCATCTGAAACAGCAAGTCTTTTCCATCTATCAACATACCAATAGTAGTAACCTGGTTTAATATCAGCTATAAGCTCAGTATTAAAAACCATTAAACTGTTTTCATAACCACTGCTTCCATTGATAACTGTAGTTTTATCCGTTGAATTTTTCAACTTTACTCTTGGAATTAAAATACCTCTATCCTCAGCAAAAACTTCTAATTGCGAAGATGGATTCGGATCCAACTTCCCTACTCCAACCTGTGAGTAGGCAGAATAAGCACCTAAAACTAAAAATAAAGGAAGTAATCTATTCTTCATAATATTTATTATTAATTATTTAGTTATTTTTAAGAATAAACAAATCTCGTTTTCAACAAAATCAAGCCATACATTCTAATTGTAAATCAATGTATTAAAGCTCTTTTTAAAACAACTTACTTATCCTTAACTTCACAGTGCAAAGTTCTTGCGGTTATCTTATTTTTTTTGCCCTAAAAAGTTTTTAAACTAATAACTTAAGACATTATTTTAAAAAATGATTTTGATGAAATTATTAGTGCAACCGTTTAATAATTGATAATAATTACCATTTAAAACATCTGTATACGTACAAATTATGGGGTTTAGAGGTGTTATCCAGAGAAATTTGGATCTTTTATTTAAGATTGGAAAGAATTAAAATACGAACCAGCTAATAAATTATTTAAAAAATATCTTATGTGCAGTTGAATTTTAGAAAATAAAAAAGAGAGAACTTAGTTCTCTCTTTTCAGTTTCAAAAAAATTTGATGGAATTTGAAAAACCAGTAATAAAGCCCCGAACATTATTACTATAAAGATTCATTGACAAAGATCGTATATATAAAATACTAAGACAGCCCCTAAAAGTTATTAAAGTATTACAATAAGACATAAAACTTATATTTTGATTATATGTCAAAAAAAAGAGAGAACAATTGTTCTCTCTTTTACTAATAAACCTAAATCTTTATCAAGAAAACGAAAAGACCATTTTAAAATCAATTAAATAGTCAAATCAAAATTTCTTCTGCAAAGATCTTATTTGTATTACTACGATAGTGCCTCTAAAAGTTTTAAAAATTGTATTTTAAGACTAAAATCTTATGTTTTTTCTTAATTTATCTAAGGAAGAATCATTCAGGCTCTTCAATTGGTTGATTACAATTTGTGCAATTTCTGTTGCTCCTTTTAAAGAAAGATGTGTATCATCGGCTTTGTCTTTATCGTAATACGGATTTTCTCCAGCCTTAAAGTGTAAATGCAATTCTTTCGATTTATCTGGACCATAAGATTGTTCCAGTTGTTCTGTATAATATTCTAAATCAATAAAAGGTACTTTATATTCTTGTGCTACTAAACGGGTTTCTAATGGATAATCGCCATGTGTGGGAATCAAAACTCCTTTTTCATTGAAATTTCGTCTGGCAATAGAAGTCAGCAAAATAGGAATTGCGCCTTTTTCTCTACTTTCATTTACAAAACGAATTAAATTGTATCGGTATGCTGTATGCGGATTAGTATAACGGCTAGGGTCTTCGATTTTTTCATCGTTATGTCCGAATTCAATAAAAACATAATCTCCTTTTTTTAGTTTTTTATAAATAGAATCCCAACGGTTTTCGTTTATAAAGCTTTTGGTACTTCTTCCATTTACAGCTTTATTTACAACCACTATATTATCTGTAAAGAATAGTTGTAAAACTTGTGCCCATCCATGTTCTGGATTCTTTTCAGGATCTTTTTTATTCGCCATTGTTGAATCGCCAATACAATACAAAGTTGTTTTTTGTGCAAAACAGTTTAATGCCAGCAGGGTGAAAAGTAAAATGTATTTTTTCATTATTGTCCTATTTTAAACTTTTAAACATTCTTAATTCTTAGAAACCGCTGTAGGAACTCCTGCCCTTTTACCGATAAAAACATCTGTCATTAATACATTATCCGCATTTTCATTTGACAGGGCATTTTTAGCTTCTTTGATTTCAATATTTTTTAAAGTAATGTTTTTGATTTTTTTATCTGGAAATCCTTGAATTACAATTCCCGATTCAGAAGCTTTGTTACAGCTTATATGTGCAAAATGTATATTCGAAATGTCCGATTGGTATCCATTTCCTTCTCCGTGATAATTGGCTGTAATGTATAAGCAATCTTCAACCTCATCTAATTTAATATTTCTAACAAAGACATTCTTGATATAACCGCCTCGGTCTGCATTAGTTTTTAGGTAAATTCCTCTTTTCAAATAACCATTTGTTTTACAGTTTTCAACAAAAACGTTCTGTACGCCTGCCGACATTTCGCTGCCAATCACAACTCCATGCAGTCCTTTGAAATTGCAGTTTCTAATAATAATATTTTCACTTGGAGTAGCTGTATTGGCTCTTCCTTCATGATCTCTTCCTGCTTTTATGGCTACATTATCATCTCCGTTATCGAAATTTACGTTTTCGATTAAAACATCTTTTGCATATTCTGGATCGATTCCGTCATTATTATGATTAAGAGATTTATAACTTATACCTTTAATTGTAATGCTTTGAGATTTTAAAAGATGCAGACACCAGAATGGCGAATTTTCAATCCGGACGCCTTCAACTACTATATTTTTACAATTAAAAAACTGAATCATTTGTGGACGCAGGAAATAACCTTCCCCAAACTTTCTGTCTTTTAAAGGTATATTGTTATGGTTCATATCTCGGCTACGATTTTTTCCCTCAGTTTCTTTTGCTTTAAAACTTTTCCAAATGTTTCCTCCCGCTCCATCAATTGTTCCTTCTCCCGTAATGGCAATATTAGTACAGTCATAAGCATAAATTAACGGACTGTAATTGTAAAGCATGGTTCCTTCCCAACTTGTTAAAACCATTGGAAGATAATCTTTAGGGTTGTCACTAAATTTAATCCTAGCTCCTTTTTCAAGTTTTAGATTTACATTGCTCACAAAATGAATAGGACCATTTATTTTGTAAATTCCTTTAGGAACAATGATTGTTCCGCCGTTATTCTTTTTGCACAAAGCCATAGCTTTATCAAAAATGGCTTTGTTGTTACTAACAGAATCTCCCTTTGCTCCCAGTTTACTGATATTGATTTGATAAGAAGGAAAAACGGGCAATTGAATTCGCTTTACAATTGAATCTACTTTCGATACTGGAAATTCTGAATTTTGTGCAAAAGCAGTACAAGAAATCATCCATAGAAAAAGAAAAAACTTTATATTCATAATCTAGTTTATTTTGAATACCAATTGGGTATTGTGTCTTTTAAAATAGTTTCTGCAGTATATTTTTCAGCTTCGGATTTCTTTAACTGGTGTGACCATGATACTCTTTTTGCAGGTTGAAATCCTTCTCCACTGCAATTGTATTCAGCGTAAAAAGTATTCTTTTCAGCTTCTGGTTTTGACCAATTTTCCCAGCCTTCCGGTTTTATTTGTTTTCCCATTTCACAGTTTAGAAATATTGTTTTAGCATAAATACGCCAAGGTCTTCCTAAATATACTGCATTTGCTGATAGCTCTGCTGTTAGTTTACAGTTTTTAAAAACAAAACCAAATTCTGTTCCCTGCGGTGTTGAAGCTGCGGTTATGTATGAACTTTTAATACTGTGAATTTCGCAATTTTCGAATAATGCTGTTGCTCCTCCAAAAATAAAATCGGTTGTACCTTCAATGTAACAGTCTTTGAAATATTGTTTGGCATTTTGTCCTGATAGATATAAAGTATCTTGGTTTCCTAACAAGTTACAATTCACAACTTTTACACGATTGGCTGTAACTGACAATGCAATTCCCTGCCCGCGATCGCCCGAAGCATTTTTAATGGTCAGGTTAGAAACTGTAACATCATTTGCTTCTACCAAAAGAGTATAAGTATAAAATGTGCTGTTTCTACCTAAACTGATTTTAGAGAAATTATCGTCAAAAGTGATGATTGTTTTTTCTTTGCTTTCTCCTAATAGACTAACATTCGTATTCCATTCTGGGATTCGGACTTTTTCATTGTAAGTTCCGTTTTTTACATATATGGTTACTTTTTCATACGGAAAAGCTGGAGACGCATATATGGCATCCTGAATTTTTGTAAAATCTCCCGAACCGTCTTGTGCAACAGTAATATAATTGACGATCTTTTTATCAGTTTCTGATACTTTTGTACCATTTTTTACGGCCCAAGCTGGATATTTTTTCAATACATCCAACGGATCATCTGTATACCAAGCGTAGCCATTTCGACGTTCGCTTCCTATATCACTTAAGGATTTTTTCTTAACTCCGTCACGATCTGAAAAAAAAGGTTCGTTGGTGTCGAGTTCCATAAACCTTGCCCAAACCGGAGATCCATTTTGTACTGTAATGATTCTTTTGTCAACCGTTTTCCCTTTATCATTTAGAATGGGTTCTTCTTTAATATTGGTAATTTTAGTTTTTTCAAACCAAGCATAGGCACTTTTTACTGCCGTTATAATTTCGGGTGATGGTTTTTCGATTGACATTAAAAGCAATACAATTCCTGCGGATTCTTTTCCGCTAAGCGAAGGAAGTTCGTATGCACGTGCTTTTGCAGGCAGCAACGTAACTTCATCGTGTTGAGCACACCAACCTGTTAAAACTCCATTTTGTTTGTATTGTGTTTTTAAAATACAGTCGATTCCCTTATCAAAGGCGGTTTTGGTTTTTGTCACAATTTCTTTTGATGGTTTGATGCTGTAAAAATCCGTTTCTTCACTGATTTCTTTCAATACATTCAAAATGCGAGTCATCGAATCATCATTATAAGTAATATGGGTATAATATCCTTTTTTAAGCGGATAAAACTGCGGCCATCCTCCATTTGGATATTGTGCTTCTAAAAGATAACTCAATCCTTTTAAAAAAGAATCTTTGTAACGTTCGTCTTTTACTTGAGCATACATTCTGGACATGAATAACATTTCCTGAGTAGTAGCGCCATTGTCTGTCGTGGTTTCTGCTGCGTTTTTCTTTTCTGCTAGAAGTTTATTTTTTTGCGAAGCGGAAAGTTCATCCTGCATGGGAATGTTTTTAGGCCATCCTCCAATATCTCTTTGATATAAAAGTACATTTTCAGCTATCTTTTTAGCTTCATCAGAAGCAAACCAAGATGCATCGTTTTTACGAATAATATCTGGCCATCTTTTATAGGTGTTTTGAGCCTGAAGTACAGTACTCCAAAACACTATCACAATTAAGGTTGCTTTTTTTAATAGAATCATTTTTAATGTTTTTTTGGAAGTTAGGTTAGAGGTTATGAGTTATGAGTTATGAGTTATGAGTTTGGGTTAAATGTTTTCATCATAATATTATTCAATCCTCAACATTGATAACTTTTAATTTTTAACTTTTAACTCATAATTCATAACTCATAACTTTTACCTATTTCCTCACTCTAAACCAATCAACTGCTACATTTCCGGAGTCATTGGTTACTTTTTCGCTTAAAGCGAAAAGTCCCATTTTGGCGCCGATCCATTTTCCTTCAACCGAAGTAAAATCATTTCCAATTGGCTGATAATTTTTATCGTCTAAACTATAAAAGAAACTGCAGATTGCTCCTTTTTTTACTTTTACCCTCAAGTAAATAGTAGTATTTGAAATCAAAATCGGTTTTGTTTCTGTCTCTGAAACGGTTTTCTTAAAAGTTCCTGTTTTCTGGTTTAAGTATAATTTTCCGTTGTCATTTTTCAGACACAAATAACTATAATCTAATCCCATGATTATTAAACCTGTACTTTCTCCATTTAGTCGGGTATTGAAAGTCAATTTAGTCGTAACGGTAAATTCCTCAGCTGGAAATTTCTGCAAGAGCAGGTTCGGAGCTTCAAAGATTTTTTTACTGTCGGAAATTGTATTTACACAAAATAAATTCAGATATCCCATACTTGTTGGAAATCCCCAATTAATCTGCGAATTGGCTTGCCATTGCCATTGAAGTCCAAGTTTTGGTTCGTTAAATTCATCTGATGTTGCCGGATTTTCAATTGGGTATTTTTTACCAACATTCGGTTTTTTGAATGTGGTAACAGGTTCTCCAATTCCATTTTTGTCAAAATCCTGTCCCATTACCGGCCAATCTTTTTCCCATTTCATTGGTTGTAAATGCACAATTCTTCCGTACGCACCTTTATCCTGAAAATGAATAAACCAATCTTCTCCAGTTTGTGTTTGTACCCAAGCTCCTTGGTGCGGACCGTTTATTTTTGTTGATCCCTGTTCTAATACTTTTTTCTTTTCGTAAGGACCAAATACATTTTTTGATCTTAAAATAGTTTGCCAGCCTGTTGGAACGCCGCCAGCAGGAGCAAAAATGTAATAGTAGTTATTTCGTTTGTAGAATTTAGGTCCTTCAATAGTACCCTCGCCATCATGTCCGTCAATAACCATAACTTCATCATTGTTAGCAATTGTTCCTTGGGGATTCATCGTGCAGACTACTAATAAACTTTTAATCTGCGCACGGCTTCCGGCAAAGGCATGTGCGAGATATGCTTTTCCATCATCATCCCAAAGCGGACTTGGATCGATTAATCCCGTTCCAGATTTCACTAATAAAGGCTCTGACCACGGTCCTTCGGCTTTTTGGGATTTAATCATATAAATTCCAAAATCAGGATCGGGATAATAAATATAAAATTCATTGTTATGAAAAGTAATGCTTGGTGCCCAAACACCATTTCCGTGCTGAACTTTATTGTACGTTTCAAAAGGAGGCTGTTTTGGCAGCGCATAACTTATGATTTTCCAGTTTACCAAGTCTTTAGAATGCAAAATTGGTAATCCGGGAATACAGTTAAAAGAAGATGCTGTCATATAAAAATCGTCACCAACCCTAACCACATCAGGATCTGAATAATCGGCGTGAATGATAGGATTTGTATAAGTTCCGTCTCCATTATCAGGTGTCCAGACTTGTGCGGTATTTTTCTGTACTGAGAAAATGGAAAGGAGAAAAAGGATGATTTTTATATTTTTCATTTTAAAAGTATTTGGATTTTAATGAATCCTGACAAGTTTTAAGAGTCAGGATTTCACTCCATAAAATCTTATCTGTTCAATTCTAAAGCGGCTAAAATAAAAGGTCCCGTTGCTTTAGGATCGTTGTCTTTTTTTCTTTCGTTTACGTAATATTCGTAAGAACCGTCACGATATGGATTTCCTCCTAAACCTGCCACCTGACAGCAGTTTGTTAGAGTAATACCGCCATCTTCATCAACTTTTTTGATTAAAATTTTAGTCAATCCATCAAAAGCTTTGTTGGCTAGTTTTTTATATTTAGAAGGCAGATATCCTTTATTTGCTCCTTTTGCAAAAGCATAAGCAAACATGGCCGATCCTGAAGCTTCTAAATAGTTATCTTTTCCTCCTGCTTTATCTGTTACCTGATACCATAATCCAGTTTTGTCCTGATATTTAGCTAATGCGGCAGAAGCATTGTTTAAGTATTTAATCAGTTCAGGTCTTTTGGGGTGCTCTTTTGGGAAATAATCTAAAACATCAACCAATGCCATCACATACCAGCCTAATGCTCTTGACCAAAAGTTTGGAGAGTTTCCTGTTTCTTTATTGGCCCAAGGCATTTCTTTGCTTTCATCCCAGCCATGATACAATAATCCTGTTTTGGGATCTGTAGCGTGAAGCTGAATTAATTCAAACTGTTTGGCGATATCATCAAAGCTTTTTCCATTTTCGAATATCAGTGTGTATTGGGCGTAGAATGGTTCTCCCATATATAAACCGTCTAACCACATTTGGTTTGGATAAATTTGTTTGTGCCAGAATCCTCCGCTTGCTGTACGTGGCTGTTCTGCTAACTGTTTGCGAACTAACTGCATTGCTTTTAAATATTTATCATCTTTCGTTTCGGCATAAATATCAAATAACAAACGTCCCGGTACTACTAAGTCGATGTTGTATTTATCGAATTCGTATGTTTTAATCGATCCGTCAGCCTGCACCAATTCATCTACATAACCTCTTATGTAGGCTTTGTATCTTGGATCTGGATTTTTCTTGTATAATTCCTCAATTGAATGTAAAACCAAGGCATGAACATAATCCCATTTTGGCTTTTTAGCATCATCCAGCATGTAACTTTCTGGATGGCGTTTCATTAAAGTCAAAGCCATTTTATCTGACCATTTCATGTCTTTAGAAATCACGATTTCCTTTTTTGCCGGTTCCTGCGTGATTGCTTTACATCCTGATAAAGCCAGCGCGCACACTAATAAAACCGACATAAAACTTTGTTTCCTTCTACTTTTCATTTCAAAATATATTTAAATTCTACTATTTTTTTAATTCTATGGCACTTAATAAAAAGGCTGCTAATGCGGGAGAACTGTTATCTTTCGTTTTGCTTTTGGCATAATATTCATTTGTACCGTCTCGGAAAGGTTTTCCACCTAAACCAACATTTGATGAAACATTTGAAATGGTAATTTCATTATTTTCATTCGTTTTCACAAATTCTTTAATAAAGGCATCAAAAGATTTTTGTGCTGTTTTTTTATAAGATGATGGCAGATATTCTTTGTTTACTCCTTTTGCCAATCCATAAATTATCATTGCTGATCCTGAGGACTCTAGAAAATTTCCCTGTAGTTCTGGTTTATCAGTAACCTGATACCATAATCCCGAAGAACTTTGGGCTTTAACTGCATTCTGTGCAATTTCATTCAAAAATTCTACTAGTTCTTTTTGTTTGGGATGATTCTTTGGAAAATAATCCAATGTTTCCACCAATGCCATCATGTACCAGCCAATTCCTCTACTCCAGATTGTTGGCGATGTTCCTGTTTCACGATTTGCCCAGCCAATTTCTTTCGATTCATCCCAAGCATGATACAGTAAACCTGTTTTGAGATCCTTTAAATGATCGTGTGCTAATTCAAATTGTTTAGCAATATCATCTAAACTTTTTCCATTTTCATACGTAACTGTGTATTGCGCATAAAAAGGTTCTGCCATGTACAAACCATCAATCCACATTTGATTAGGATAAATTTGTTTGTGCCAAAAACCACCGCTTGGCGTTCTGGGCTGACTTGCAATCTGTTTTCTTAATTGCTCAATTACGGTCTGATAACGTTTGTCTTTTGTTATTTCATACAAATTGAACAGCAGTTTCCCAGGATTTACATAATCGATATTGTATTCGTTGATATCGTATTTTAGTATGTTTCCGTTACTGTCGATCAATTCATCTGCATATGCTTTAATATAATTGAGGTATTTTTTGTCTTTGGTTTGCTGATATAATTTCTCAAAAGCAGACAAAGTCAAACTCATTTTATAATCCCATTTGGGTTTCTCAGTTCCGTCAATCTGCCACGCTTTTGGGATATTTGTTTAAAATAGTTAAAGCGGTTTTCCCCGACCATTTTGCATGAGCAGGAATTACATTTTTTTCTGCATTATCTTTATTTTGCGCCAATGACAAACTACTGATAAACAAAAACAAACCAAGAGCTGTTTTGGAAAAATTGATTTTTATGAAAACAGATTTTAAAAACATTACATTTTGCCTTTTTTGTTCAAAATTTCTAATTGAGCATCCAGATATTTCACGAATTCTTCTTGCGATTTAATTCCGTTTTTCTCTTGTTCCCACGCTCCTAATAAATAAAAAGAACTTGCTTTTGTACTAGGTTTGAAAACTAAAAGATAATCCAAATCAGTATCGGCGATACTTTCGATTGTATTTACTTCATAGAAAATAGCCATTCCTAATTTGTCTGGAACTAAAGACTGTACGCCGTAAGTTGCTAAATAAGCCCATTTTTTGTTTTTGCTTTCTTTTTTAAGCAGTTCAGTATTTTTTTGTTTTACAATCCCTGTACAGATTCCCTTAATTTCTTTTGAAGCTTGAATGGTATGTTTTGTGTAAAGCTGATCTGGCTTAATAGTCAATATTGATGTAAAATCAATTTTGTCAGAAGCAGTTTTCCATCCATAGTAATTCACTTTTACAATAGATTCGTTTGTTTTATTGGCTACAGTAGCAATAGTTGAATCTACTTCGCGGAAATGCAGTTTCTCATTGTTTAAATAACGATCAATTGAACCAATTCCAATTCCTTTTCCAGCTTTTAAAATATCAGCTCCCCAATCACTCATTTCATGATAAGAATCAAAACCGTCTTGTCCTACTATAGGAAGAATATTTTCTGAGGTTTTTTTACCAAAAATATCAATCGCATTTCTCCAATCTAAATACAAGCGGTAACCAATTCTGTTATTTTCCCAGCCCGGACCTTCATAACGAATATCAAAAGAATGATCCGTATGTTCTGGTGCTAATTTTAAGCGATCTACATTTTTAAAAACGGTTCCGCCTTTGTATTTTCTTCCTTCCCAATGTCCATCTGTTTTTGCCGAAATTTCAGCGTATGTTTTTGCGGTTTTAATATCGTATTTCTGAGCATTTATAGAGGTTAAACCTGCTAAAAATAAGGCTGCAACTGTAATTTTTGTTTTCATTTTTATGGTAATTATTTGAATATCTTGTTTAAAAAATTGACTGTAAAATCAACCGTTTGACTAAACCAAGGCTGAAAAAACCAGAAAGAATGAGGTGAATTTTCCAATGTATGTACCTCACTGTAAATTTTATGCTGATTTAAAATTGCAATCATATCATCTCTTCCTGCATGAAATCTCGGAATACTGCTGTTGATGAATAATGTTGGCGGTGTATTGCCGTCAGTATTATTTAAAGCCGAAGCATTTTTCCAGTTTTCAGTACTTTCTTCATAAGAACCTCCTAACCAGAATGCTGCCATTTCTCCTTCTGAAGATTCGGGATGTTTGAAAGCCAAAACGCCGTCTACATTAATAATCGCATTTACTTTTGAAGAAGAACTACTTTTAAAAGAAGGATCTTCAAAATTGAATTTTCCGTTTGTAGTACCAATCAAAGCTGCCATTTGACCTCCCGAAGAACAGCCTAAAACCGCAATTTTGTCTGGATCTACTTTGAATTTCTTTGCATTATCTTTTATAAACTTAATGGCATTCTTAACATCGTAAACTCCATACGGATATTTTGCTTCAAACGATAATCGGTATTCGATTGTGAAACATGAAAAACCTTTTCCCGCAATTTCTTGTGCCATTGCATTCATTTGGTCTTTGTTTCCTGATCTCCAGCCTCCGCCATGAATCATAACCACAACAGGATTTTTCTTTTTTGCATTGTTTACAAATGCATCGAGATGTAAGGTTCTTTGTTTTTCTTCGAAATACGGAACATTTAATATTTGTTCAACATTTTTATTTTCAGTAATAACAGGAATCGTTATAAACGGATACTTTTTGATCAATTTCGTATATGTGCTTTTCACAGTGTATGATGTGTCTACACGGTAAGTTCCCTGTGCTTGTAAAACACTGGTGAGCAATACTAAAATCAATACTATTTTTCGCATTAAATTCAATTTAGTTTTTAGTTAAGAAAGGAGTTCGGCTTTTTGCCAAACTCCTTCTTTCTGCTTCAAAAAAACAATTTCTCAAAATTTAATCAAATTACTAATAACCTGGATTTTGAGGAAAATCTTTGTTTTGGTTTAAGTCCAATGCCGTTTGTGGTATTGGTCTTAATATTTTCAACTGACCGCCAACTCCTACAAAATTGGCCGCTTTAATTTTATAATTGTGTGCCGAAGCTCTTGCTACAAGTGTTCCGGTACGTTTTAAATCAAACCATCTTTTGTATTCTCCTAATAACTCTCTTCCTCTTTCATCTAAAATATAATCGATGTTGAACTCACCTGCTGCTGCATTTACTACTCCGGCTCTTCTTCTTACTTCATTTAAACGATCAAGTCCAGTTGATGGCTGTCCTGCTTTTAAATACGCTTCGGCTGCGATTAAATACGTTTCTCCTAGTCTTGAAACGATAATGTCTCTTGTGCTTACTGGACCTGTGCTTGATGGCGTTGTAGGATCTGGATCGTCAAATTTCTTAACTGGAATTGTATAACAATCTAAGTTTTGAATTAACGAATGAGCTGCAGAATATTCTCCCCAAGGATGATACACAAACGTTGATGATAATCTTGAAGCATTTGCAGTCATCCAAGCTGCTTTATCTGCTGGCGTAAACCATTTTGGCTCATAAAAATGTCTCACTTTTAACGAAGCAGGATTTGTGCTTCTGTAATACGGATAGTACAAAACATTTTTAGTAACTCCGTTTGTGGTTTCAGGACCTTCTAGGATTTCTGTCATAAAAGTGGCATCCCATCTTTTATCTCCTTTTTCATATAAGCCTAAAGCATAATCAGTTGGACATAAATTGTAACTTCTTAAAGGCGCTCCTGTTTCGGCTCCTCCTAAATAAGAACTGAAATAGTAAAATTGGTTATTCCCTAATTTTGTTGGATCTGTACTTGTGGAAGCTTTATCGTACTGAACTGAGAAAATCGTTTCTGCATTTAAATCATTTCCGGGTTTGAATAATTGGTCAAAAGCAAGATTTAATCCTTGTCCGCCAATTGCAGCATCTGCGTAAGCGGCTGCTTTTGCAAAATCATCGGCTTTGCCAAATGTTTCATAACCACGTGTTAAATATACTTTTGCCAGTAAATCATTTACTGCTCTTTTGTTTACTTTTCCAGAAGTATTGTAAGCTGTCGTTCCCACATTTGCTAAAGCAAAATCCAAATCTGCAATAATTTGCGTATACACTTCTTCGGCTGTATTTCTGGTGAATGATAAAACTGGGCTTGTAATATTTTCGTTTACAATGGGCACACCGCCGTATGTTTGAACTAATAGAAAATAGGCATTTGCTCTTAAAAATCTTGCCTCTCCTACTAATGTGTTCAAATTGGCTGTTTGCTCTGTAATTGCTGAATAATAAACGGTTTTATTAACAGATTGAATCAGCTGATAGCACGAATTGTATAAGTCTTCGACATTTGTTGAAGATGGAATTAAAAGCGTATACTGACTCAAACCTGCTGGTTCTGGAGTTCTTCCTTCAGCATACATATCGGTTCCGGCTTCAAAAAGCCAAGGATTTCCTCCATAAATTCCTTTTAACCAAGCATAGTTTGTATTGACAAGCAATTGAAAACCTGATGCTGTTTTATAAGTTCCATCTGCAGGAACGTTTGATAAACTTTCCTCTTCAATGTAATTGCTGCAAGAACTTAAAGTTCCCACAATGATTCCTAATATTATAATGAACTTTTTCATTTTATACCTTTATTAAAATTTAACACTTAATCCCAACTGCGTCGTTACTGATGCCGGACGATTTACACCAAAAGCAGCACCAGCCCATTCAGGGTCATATCCATCAAAATCTGTAAATACAAATGGGTCTAAAACATTTACATAAATTCTCAAATTACTGATTTTAAGTCTTTTCAATAATTCAGAGTTCAAGGTGTATCCTAAAGATATATTTTTAATTTTCACGTAAGAAACGTCTCTGTAATACCCAAATAAAGAAGTCCAATATGCTCCTGCACCAGTTGCTACAGGTCCTGGTCTTGGGTTTGTATTGTTGGCATTTGCTGCAATCCCCGCGCCGTTTGTTGGAATAAAATAATCCATTGCTAATTTCTGACGTCCTCTATCGCTTACATCGGCAAAGTTTTGGTGAAATGTACTCAAAACCGTCTGCCCTTGGCTGGTAAGAACTGAGAAATTAAAATCAAAGCTGCCAACGGTTAATTTAGAATACAAACTTCCCTGCCAATCAGGATTTGCATTTCCTATTACAGTTCTATCGTCTTGATTGAATTTACCATCTCCGTTTAAATCTTTTGGTCTTGCCTGTCCTGGAGCCATTCCGTAAGAAGCTGCCTGCGCTGCTTCACTTTCCTGCCAAACACCATCATAAACGTAGTTGTAATTTGGGTTTAACTCGGCTCCTAAAATCAATTTATTTCCGATGTCACTAACTTGATCTTGATTGTAAATTGACTCTAAACGGTTCACGTTTTTAGTGAAGGTAAAAGTAGTTTCCCAATTTACTTTTTCGCCTTTAATATTTTTGGTGGTTAATAATACTTCAACTCCTTTGTTACTCACTGAACCTACATTCGCATAAGTATTTTTCCAACCAGTTTCTGCTGGTAACTGTTGTTTGTAAATCAATTTATCCGATAATCTGTCGTAAACATCAACACTACCTGTAATTCTGTTATTTAAAAATCCGTAATCAAGACCAAAGTTCAACTCTCTTGTTTTTTCCCACGTTAAATTTTGGTTAGCTAAATTTTCAGACTGCCAGCCCGAAACCACATTTGCTCCGTTTGCATAAAAAGTCTGCTGGTTTAACAACGCCTGAGAAGTGTAAGGCGCAACGTTGTCGTTTCCTGTATACCCCAAACTCGCACGAAGTTTTAAGTCTGAAACCACAGAACTGCTTGCCAAGAATGATTCTTTACTGATTTTCCAGCCTAAAGCTACAGATGGGAAACTCTGCCATTTATTTCCTGCTGATAATACTGACGAACCATCCCAACGTGTTGAAGCCGTTAATAAGTATTTGTCTTTAAAAGTATAATTTAAACGAACGGCATAAGAGCTTAAAGTATTCTTTTGATATCCTGAACTGATGTTGTAACTTGTTTGAACTCCTGATCCCATATTATTCGATCCTACATCAAAAGGCTGATTGTTAGAATACAAATAAGAAGTTTCATCAACATTTGAATACAAACTCTGCAATAATAAAACACTGAAATCGTGGACTTCTTTAAAAGTGTGTTTTAAATCAATTTGGTTATCCCAAGTATAATTAAAATTATTGAAGTTTTTAATTGATGCTGAGTTTTTACCGTTTAAAGTAACACCCGCATTAGTTTGTGCAGTATAGGAAGCACTTGTAACGGTGTTTTCAATACCTCCTGCAAATGTTGTTTTGAATGAAAGCCATTTTAAAGGCTGATATTGAAAGAAGACGTTTCCAACAGTCTGCCATGTTTTTTCTGTTTGCGATGAATTTGCGATTTCCATTAAAGGATTTACGGTACTTGTTTTATTAATCGCCCAAGCACCATTTGGATAAGTTAATTTTCCAGGAAGGAAAAATAATGTTCCAACTTTTTCATTACCGTCAGCATCAATTGCCCAAGGCGACATAAGTGGACTTAATCTAAAGGCATCCTGCATCGCTAAATCACTGCCAAATTGTGTATTTACACGTGCAACAGTAATATTGGCTCCTGTAGTAAATTTGTCGTTGATTTTATGGTTTAATCCAAGTTTGAAAGAATATTTATCCGTAGAATCATTGTCGATAAGTCCTTCGTCACTTTGAACACCAAATCCTAAGTTATAACTCAATCCAGAATCTGAACGCCCTGTAACATTTAAATAGTTGTTCTGCGTCATACCAGGTTTAAGAACGGCATCTGCCCAGTCAAAACTATAACCGTTGTTGGCTCTTGCCACTAATAACGGACTTTGATTTCCTGCTAAAGCGGCAAGCTGCGCTGGGGTTTGCGTGGCTGGAGTAGCACTCATATAAGCCACTTGATGAAATTTCCACCATTCTTCTCCGCTCATCATTTTAGGCATTCTGGCTGCCGTTTTTGTTCCGTAAGAAGAATCAAAAGTTACATTGATTCCTGATTTTACATTGGCACCGCTTTTTGTGGTTACGATAATAACACCGCTTGCTCCACGAGAACCGTATATAGCAGCTGAAGAAGCGTCTTTTAAAACATCCATTCTTGAAATGTCCTGCGGATTAAGAAAGTCAATATTATCAACAGGAACGCCATCCACCACATATAATGGAGATGATCCTACTAATGAGTTATTTCCTCTAATTACTACTTTATATCCGTCTCCTGCACGACCAGAACTTGCCGAAATCTGAACTCCGGGAGTGCTTCCTTGAATTGCTTCGAGTGCGCTGGTGGTATTTCTTTCTGTAATTGTTGCAGCACTAATAGTACTTACAGAACCTGTAAGATCGGTTTTCTTTACAGAACCGTATCCTACCACTACTACTTCGTTTAGTGAATTAGATTGTTCGGCAAGACTTACATTAATTTTTGTTTTTCCGGCAACGCTTATTTCTTGTGTCTGAAAACCCAAATAACTGATTACTAAAACAGCTTTGTTATTGGTTACATTGATTTTAAAACTTCCCTCAAAATCAGTTGAAGTTCCATTTTGAGTTCCCTTTTCCAGAATGTTTACACCTGGTAGTGATAATCCTGTAGCATCTGTAATTTTCCCTTCAATTGCGGTAGACTGAGCATTCGCAGTCTGGCTCAGCAGAAAATTCAGAAAAAATAAAAATACAAGACTGTATTTTACTTTCTTTAATTGTTGTTTAATCTTCATAAGTGGTTTAAGTGGTTTGGTTAAATTATTAGTTATAGTTTCTATTTTACTTTATTTCCATTGATATAGGTATTATTAAATTTTAAATTCTTTACATTTTTCAATAAGTAGATGGAGTCTACTTTTTCTATTTTTACATTCTTCAGTGTTATATTTTCTACTGGTGATTGCTCGTAACCTTCTGCCCAAATACTGTATTTACCGCCGTTTTTAACATTTACATTTTCAAGATGTATGTTTCTGATAGTTGGAATAAAATTTCCCGTTTGAGATCCGTAAACATTGTAGAACATATTAAGTTTGAGTACACATTCTTTTACAGTTCCTACTTCAAGGTTTCTTACAAAAAAGTCCTCGATAATTCCTCCCCTTTTTGAATTGGTTTTAATACGAATGGCGCGATCTAGATTTGGACTGTCCATTACACAGTTTTCTACAAAAACATTGTTTACTCCTGCCGAAATTTCGCTTCCAATTACCACTCCGCCATGACCATCAATCATTTTGCAGTTTTGAACAATAATATTTTTGCTTGGAATCGCTACTCGTCTTCCGTCTGCGTCACGTCCTGCTTTAATAGCGATACAATCATCACCAGTGTTGAACGTACAGTTTTTAATGATAATATTTTGAGAATATTCAGGATCACAGCCATCATTGTTTGGTCCGTGGCTGTTTACAGTAACTCCATCAATAATCATGTTATTGGTTTTTATTGGATGTAGAATCCAAAACGGAGCATTAATTACAGTTATGTCTTTTACCAAAACAGTATTGCATTCAAAAAATTCAATAAAATTAGGACGCAAATATCTTCCTTCACCAAAAACTCTTTCGTTTACCGGAGTTCCTCTTTCAGCCATATCCACCAAAACTTCACGATTCTGTGGATCATTCTGCGAAGGAATTCCTTTTTTCCAGCCATAATTTTTTCCTCCAGACCAAATCCACCAGTTCGTATTGTCAGCCTGACCGTTTAAAGTTCCTTTTCCGGTTATGGCAACATTGGTTTTATTTTTGGCATAAATCAAAGGAGAATAATTCATGACTTCAGTGCCCTCCCAAGAAGTATGAACAATTGGATAATCTTTCGGATTTAAACTGAAAAGAATTTCAGCCTGATCTTCTAAATGAAGATTGACGTTACTTTCTAAATGAATAGCCCCAGTTAAATATTTTCCATTTGGTACAAGTACTTTTCCTCCGCCATTTGATGCACAGGTTTGAATTGCTTTTTGGAATGCCTGAGTGTTTAATGTTTTCCCATCAGCGACCGCTCCAAAATCATTTATATTGTATGTTTTATCCTGAAAATTTGTTTTTGGAAGGTTTTTTATGATGAATTCCATTCTTCGCCACGGATCAGATTCTGAAACAGATGTAGTTTTTTTTGAGCACGATATAGTCAAAACAACCATTACACAAGCAGAAACAATAGATTTAAACGCTGTAACCTTATCTGGATTCATTAGAATTGAATTTCTGATTTAACATGGTGAAAACATAAATAATTATGTAATCGATTACACGAAAGTAGAAAATATGTTCTAACCAACCAAATTTATTTAGAAATAAATTGTATTTTTAATTTTTATTAAGAATTATAATTACATTTAATGCAAAAATTATTGTAATTTATTATCATTGTAAAATCTAAATCGATGTAGTTTTTAATTATGGTAATCGATAACATTAAATGTTAGATTATATAAAAAAAATGTATTTTTGTCAAAGAATTTAACTTGTAAAACCGTTTTTAATGAGCGAAAAAGTAACCATTTATGATATTGCGGAAAAACTAAATATCACTGCAGCTACTGTTTCCAGAGCGTTGAATAACAATCCGAAGATCAAAGAGAGTACTCGTGAATTGGTTATTAAAACCGCTGCCTCAATGAACTACAAGCAGAACAAACTTGCTTTAGCATTAAAAAGCGGTCGTAGTAATAATATTGGAGTGATCGTTCCTCGTATTGACAGCAATTTTTTTGCTTCAGTCATCAGAGGAATCGAAGAAGAACTTCATCCTCATGGTTATCAAGTGATTATCTGTCAGACTCATGAGAGCAAGAAAAGAGAAAATGAAAACTTATATACTTTAATCGATGCACAGGTTGACGGCATTCTTATGTCTGTAACCGATGTAACTGACGAAAATGACGGAGCATTCCAAAATGTATTACAAAAAAATGTACCGCTTATTTTCTTTGATAGAAGTAAACACATTGATGGTGTAAGCTCGGTAACTATAAATGATTTTAGAGGAGGTTATTTAACAACCAAACATTTAATTAATGAGGGCTGCCGACATATCGCACATTTCTCAGGAGACCAGTCGCTGGAAATCTTCAAAAACAGGTTTTTAGGATACAAACAGGCTCTTTTAGACCACGGAATTGAATTTAAAGAAGAATATGTAATTCGTACTAAAAGTAGCGTAGAAGCCGGAAAAGAAGCTGTAGATAAACTATTGCAGTTAGAAACGCCGCCAGATGCTATATTTTCATCTAGTGATTTTGCTGCTTTAGGCGCAATTCAGGAATTGAAAGAAAGAAATATCAGCATTCCGAATGAGTTTTGTGTCGCTGGTTTTAGTAATGAGCCTTTTACCAAATTCATGGAATTATCAATCACTTCTGTAGACCAGTCACCGCTTGAAATGGGAAAAATGTCTGCTCGTGTTTTCCTTGAACAGGTAGACAAAACAGATACGATTAAAATAGAGAAAAAGGTCGTTCTTGCACCTGAATTACATATCCGTAAATCATCATCGAGAACCAATTTCTAGCCAATAAAAAAGCATTTTAAAACCGTTTTTATTTAAACCACATAAGTCATATAAGCTCATTTTAGAATGGGCTTTTTTTATGCAAGCTTCGGGGAAGCGAAATATTTATAGTTGCAGAAAAATATGTCGCTCCGCTGGAGCTTTAAGTTGAACCCTAACCTTTTGCCATAAATATTCCGCTTCTCCGAAGCTTTCTCAAAAACAAGAGGCGCAAAACAGCGTCTTCTATATAGACCTTTATCACTTTGCAACTTTATAACTAAAAAATGAACTTATATCACTTATATGGTCCAAAAAAAAGACGCACAAATGTGCGTCTTTTATATAAACCTTTGTTGCTTTGTCTCTTTGCAACTTTGAACCTAAAAAAATTAAAGCGAAACTCCTCTTTTCCAAGGAATAAAATCGTTTTGATTTAAAAGCGCCGCTTTTGTTTTGATCGTACCACTTGCTACATCAATAATAAATTCGAGCATTTCATCTGCCATTTCTTCAATCGATTTTTCCCCAGTGATAATTCCACCAGTATCAATATCGATGATATCTGACATTTTATTCGCTAATTGTGTGTTAGATGAAATCTTAACTACCGGTGCAATTGGATTTCCTGTTGGCGTTCCTAAACCTGTTGTAAACAATACCATATTTGCGCCTGATCCCACCATTGCTGTTGTACACTCAACGTCGTTTCCTGGTGTACAAAGCAAAGTTAAACCAGGTTTTGTAATGTATTCTCCATAATCAAAAACTCCTGTAATTGGAGAAGTTCCTCCTTTCTTAGCAGCTCCTGCAGATTTCATTGCATCTGTAATCAAACCATCTTTAATGTTACCCGGAGATGGATTCATATCAAATCCCGAACCAGCGTCTACAACTGTTTTTTCATACCATTGCATTAAATCCAAGAAACGTTTTCCGCTTTCGTCTTCTACGCAACGGTTTACTAATTCTTGCTCTACTCCACATAATTCAGGGAACTCAGAAAGAATAGTTGTTCCTCCTAAAGCAGCCAATAAATCTGAAGTTACTCCCAATGTTGGGTTTGCCGAAATACCAGAGAATCCATCAGATCCACCGCACTCTAAACCAATTCTTAATTTAGATAATGGAGCTGGTTCTCTCTTGATTTCGTTTGCTTTTTTAATCGCTTCAAAAGTATCTTTTACAACACTGCTAAGCATTGTTTCGATAGTTCCGATAGATTGCTGATCGTAAATCAAAACAGGCTTTTTACTGTTTGGATTAATCGCATTAAGAGCATCTTTGAAAATCGAAATTTGAAGATTTTGGCATCCTAAACTTAACACAGTTGCTCCCGCAACGTTTGGATTGTTTACATAACCCGCTAATAATTTAGCCAAACTATGAGAATCCTGACGAATACCTCCACAACCACCTTGATGTGTAATGAATTTTACTTCAATATTGTTGAATAAATTAGCATCATTTGATGCTGCTTCATTTCCTGCTCCTCCAGTTTCTGATTTTACCAAAGAACGAAGCAATAACTGATAATCGTTCTCTTTTGGTTTCATTAATTCTTTCTCAAAAATATCTTTTAGGATTTCGATATTTCTGTTTTCACAAAAAACTAACGGGAAGAATAGCCAAACGTTTTCTGTCCCTACTTGTCCGTCTTCTCTATGATATCCCTGCCATGTTCTGTCTTTCCACTTGTCTACATTTGGAGCCGTCCAGCCAATAGTTTCTGTTTTACCAGTAACTTTATCACTTTCGTGTTTTACATTTTCTGTAGAAAGAAGTCCACCTCTTTCAATTCTGGCGCTTGCTTTTCCAACCAAAACACCATACATAATGATTCTGTCTCCTACATTAAAAGGAACCATCGCAATCTTATGTTTCATTTTTACATCAGACTCAACTGTAACTGACTCTCCTTCGAAATCAATTACCTCGCCTGCTGTAAGGTTTACCAAAGCCACCGCAACATTATCCGTTGGATGTACTTTTATTAATTTTTTCTGCGCTGCCATAATCAACCTTTGTTCTTTGTTTTTTTATCTTTTTTATTTTATTCTTTCCTGAAACTTAGCAAAACCAGCTTCAACACCGTTTGCATCAATTTCTTCTAAAGCAATTGTAATTGCTTTTGTTAACGAAGGAATTTCCGTTAAATCTTCATCCCAGAAATTTTTGTTTTGCAAAGTAAGTCTGGCGATTTTTTCATAGTCATCTGATTTCCACAAACCATCAAAGAACGTTACAATATCTTCGCTATCGTTGACTGGTAAAGCTTGTCCGTTCCAAGTTCCTTTGTAAAAACGGATCAAGGCTGCGAAAGCGAAAGTTAAGTGAACCGGAAGTTTACCATGAACATCAACATATCCTGTTAAACTTGGCAATACACGAACTTTAAATTTAGAAATTGAATTTAAAGCGATCGATGATAATAAATGTTTGATAAATGGATTTCTGAAACGGTCTAAAATTTCTTCAGAGAAACTTGCCAGTTCTTCTTTATCCATATTTAAAGTTTCGTTGATTTCTTCAAAAACCGCTTTATTGATAAATTCTCCTGTAAAAGGATTATCAACAGTTTCTTTTACAGTTTCGTTTCCATAAAGCAATGAAAACGGTACCATTGCGGTATGTGCTCCGTTTAAGATTCTTACTTTACGTGTACGATATGGCTGCATATCTTCAACGATTTTAACATCTAAATCAGTTTTGTGAAAGGGAAGTTTTGCTTTCAATTCATCATCACCTTCAATTACCCATAAAAAGAACGTTTCGGCACTTACGATTAAATCATCTTTATATTCTAACTGGCTGTTATATTCTTCGATTTGATCTTTTGGATATCCGGGAACAATTCTGTCAACCAATGTATTATGGAAAGAACAGTCATTTAACAACCACGAAACAAATTCTTGTTCCAATTTCCAGTCAACGCAATATTTTAAAATAACTTCTTTTAAAGTATCTGAGTTATAATTGATTAACTCACATGGAATGATGGTTAATCCTTTATCTGAAGCGCCTTTAAAGTGCTTAAATCTCTCGTATAAAAGTACGGTTAATTTTGCCGGAAATGAAACCGGAGGCTGCATTGTTACTGTATCTGAAACAATATATTCAATACCAGCTTCTGTTGTATTTGAAATAATAAAAGCTAATTCTTCTTCTTTAGCCAAAGCTAAATATTCTTGGAAAGAAGCGTATGGATCAACAGCTTTAACAATATTCGTTATTAATTCTTTTTCCTGAATTTCTTCTCCTTTTTTTACTCCTTTCATAAAAAGAGTATACAATCCGTCTTGCGCATTAATCATGTTCACCAAACCTTTATCGATAGGCTGAACCACCGCAATTCCAGCATTAAAATCAGCTTTTTGATTTAATTTTTGGATAGCATATTCAACAAAGGCTCTTAAGAAGTTTCCTTCTCCAAATTGGACAATTTTTATAGGAAGTTTGTTTGAAAACTCTGAATTTGATCTGTTTATTTTTTCCATTATTTCTTGATTAAAGTGTTTTAAATAACCACTTCTTTCCCTTATTATCTTTTATTAATTCGGATACATTGTAAATGAAACATTACACCTGTATAAGGACAAAGTTTGCTGTGAGGAGTGACAAAATCTGCTCCGCAAGCGTAATGTTCAATTACAATCTCTAAAATCTAAAAAAAACGCATCTAAATAAGGAATTGGCATGATTACTCCTTATTTATTTTCTTATATTTTTTATGATATCCAAAACCTCACTTACTTTAGCAGTTAGGCCATTGAAATCTTTATTTTCTAATATATCTTTTGAAATTAACTGTGAACCCAAACCAACGCAGGTTGCTCCAGCATTCAGCCATGAACTTAAACTTTCTTCTGTTGGGTAAACACCGCCAGTAGGCATAATGTTTGTCCACGGGCAAGGTCCTTTTATGGCTTTAATAAATTCTGGTCCATAAGTGTCAGCAGGGAATAATTTTACAATTTCGCATCCTAATTCTTCTGCTCTTGCAATTTCAGATAAAGTTCCGCAGCCTGGTGACCATAATACTTTACGACGATTGCAGGCAATTGCAATATCTTCTCTAAAAACTGGAGTTACGATAAAATTTGCTCCTAAACTCATGTATAACGAAGCCGATGCCGCATCTGTAACAGAACCAACACCTAAAATCATTCCTGGTAATTCAGTCAGAGCATATTTGTTTAAAGCACCGAAAACTTCGTGTGCAAAGTCACCTCTGCTTGTAAATTCCATTAATCTGGAACCTCCGTCATAGCACGCTTTTAAAACTTTTTTACTTAATTCAATATCAGAATGAAAAAACAACGGAACCATTCCATTATCTTTCATTGTCTGCGCTACTTCTATTCTTGAATATTTTGCCATGTTTTTATTAAATTATCTTGATACCAATGCAGAACCATCGCCATCAATCATATTTTCAACTTCTTTTAAAGTAACCAGATTATAATCGCCTGCAATAGTGTGTTTTAAACAACAAGCCGCTACTGCAAAATCTAAAGCTCTCTGGTTATTATTTTGATATTCTAACAATCCGTAAATTAATCCGCCCATAAAAGCATCTCCACTTCCTACTCGATCAACTACTGGAGTAACTTCTTTTACCGCTGCTTGATAAAGTGTTTTTCCATCAAATAAAACCCCGCCAATTCTTTGGTGAGAGGCACTTACTGAATAACGAAGCGTAGTCGCTGCAATTTTTAAATTTGGAATTAACTCAAACAGTTTTTCATATAAAACTGGAAGTGTTTTTTCATCCTGATAATTCGGATTTACTTTCGGGATTCCCAGCATAAAATAAGCTGTATCAATATCTCCTAAAATCACATTACTGTATTTTAACATCTCTGGCATAACCTCACTTGGAGTTTTACCATACTGCCAAAGTTTTGATCTGTAATTTAAATCGCATGAAATTTTAATTCCTAATTTATGAGCGACTTTAATGGCTTCCAAACAGGCTTCAGCTGCGGTTTGAGAAATTGCCGGAGTAATTCCGCTCCAGTGAAACCACTCGGCTCCTTCCAGAACTTTTTCCCAGTCAATTTGGCCTTTTTCAATAGTTGCCATCGCACTATGCGCACGATCGTACACTACATTACTGCCGCGTGTTCCAGCTCCGGTTTCAAGAAAATAAATTCCTAAACGTTCGCCTCCGTATACTATATTTTTACATTCGACATTCATTTTTCGCATTTCTTTCAATGCCGATAAACCAATTTCGTTTTGAGGTAATCTTGTTACAAATTCAGCGTTTAAACCGTAATTTGCCAGTGACACGCATACATTAAATTCTCCGCCTCCGTATGTAGCACCAAATGCTGTAGATTGCGAAAAACGTAAATGTCTTTCTGTCGATAAACGCAGCATGATTTCTCCAAATGCAACTACTTTACTCATTTTTTTTATTTTTAATTTTACCATTAAGACATTAAGAAAATTAAGCTTTACTTTATGTTTTCTTTGTGAGTAAAAGTTAAGTTTATTAAGCATCCCCGCTTAATTATCTTTCTATTATTAAGTAACTATTTAAACCCAAAAACTTAATTTTCTTAATATCTTAATGGTTGAAAAAATTAGAATTTGAAATACTCTTTTGCGTTATTGTATGAGATGTCTGAAACTAATTTCCCAATCCATTCCATATCATTTGGAAGTTCTCCTCTTTTGATTTCGTCTCCCAAAAGATTACATAAAATTCTTCTGAAATATTCGTGTCTTGGGAATGACAAGAAACTTCTTGAATCGGTTAACATTCCCACAAAACAACTGATTAATCCCATGTTTGAAAGCGCATTCAATTGTTTTGTCATTCCGTCCTTCTGATCTAAGAACCACCATCCTGATCCAAATTGTACTTTTCCACGAACGCTTCCGTCGTTAAAATTTCCAATCATAGTGGCCATAACTTCGTTATCAGCTGGATTTAAGTTGTAAATAATGGTTTTAGTCAATTTATCTTTACTGTCTAAAGCGTTTAAGAAAGCCGATAATTTTTGTGCCTGTGGATAATCTCCAATAGAATCCCATCCTGTATCTGGGCCTAAAATTCTGTGCATACGAGCATTATTGTTACGCAATGCACCTAAGTGAAACTGCTGTACCCATCCAAATTCATGATACGTTTCTGACAAGAAAACCAAAATGGCACTGTGGAATTTTAAAACTTCTTCTGGAGACAATTCGCCGTTTTCTCTTTTCTTTTTGAAAATAGCATTTACTTCACTTTCTGTAAAGTTTTCAAAATCAATCTGATTTAAACCGTGATCGCTTAATTTACATCCGTTTACATTAAAGAATTCAATTCTTTTTCTTAAAGCAGACTGCAAATCAGCATACGTATTAATTGCAACTCCGGACACATCCCCTAATGTGTCCAGATATGCATTATAACCATCATTAGCAATTAAGATGGCTTTATCAGGTCTGAAAGCCGTACTCATCTTTATTCCAGTTGAGTTGTTTGCGAATTTTTGATGAAATTCTAAAGAATCAATTGGATCTTCTGTAGTACAAACTAATTCAGCATTTACTTTTTTAAGAAGGTTTTGCGTGCTGTACGCTTGAGAGTTTACTTTCTCTGACGTTTCGATATAGATTTTTTCTGCTGATTTTTCATTCAGTAAATCATAAATATCAAAATAACGCGCTAATTCTAGGTGAGTCCAGTGATACAAAGGATTACGCATAGTATACGGAACCGTTTTTGCCCAGTTTAAGAATTTATCTTTATCCGATCCATTTCCGGTTACAAACTGCTCGTTGATCCCTAAGGTACGCATAGCACGCCATTTGTAGTGGTCACCGTTTATCCAGACATTTGTTATGTTGTCGAAAATTTTATCTTCGGCAATAAACTGAGGATTTAAGTGATTATGGTAGTCAATAATAGGCTGATTTTTTGAGTAATTGTGATACAATTCTTCAGCATATTTATTTTCTAATAAAAAATTATCGTGTATAAATGTCTGGCTCATAGTTTTTAAAATATAATATGAAAATTATTCTTCGTTTGAAGGTTTTCCGATTGTAGCAAGAATTCCTCCGTCAACATATAAAATGTGACCGTTTACAAAATCACTCGCTTTTGATGATAAAAATATTGCTGCTCCTGCTAAATCACTTGGATCTCCCCATTTGGCCGCAGGTGTTCTGCTTATAATAAACTCGTTAAACGGATGTCCGTCAACTCTAATTGGTTTTGTTTGTTCTGTTGCAAAATATCCGGGCCCAATTCCGTTGATTTGAACATTGTATTTTGCCCATTCTGTTGCCATGTTTTTGGTCAGCATTTTTAAACCTCCTTTTGCAGCAGCATAAGCAGAAACGGTGTTTCGACCCAATTCGCTCATCATAGAACAGATGTTGATTATTTTGCCTTGTCTTCTTTGGATCATTCCTTTTGCAACATGCTTGGAAACAATAAATGGACTTACTAAATCAATATCAACTACTTCTCTGAAATCTGAAACTTCCATATCTAAAAGCGGAATTCTTTTGATAATTCCAGCATTATTGATGAGGATATCGATGGGTCCAACTTCGCTTTCAATTTTCTGAATCGCTGTTTTTACTTCTTGTTCTTCCGTTACATTAAATTTGTAACCAACTGCAGTAATACCTTCGCTTTTTAATTCTGCTACAGCATTATCAATTTTTTCTTGAGAAGAATTTCCGTTTACCACAATCGTTGCACCCGCCTGACCTAATCCTTTTGCCATTGCCATTCCTAGTCCGTGCGTGCTTCCTGTAATAAGGGCAATTTTTCCTTTTATGTCGAATAAGTTTGTCATTTTCTTATCTTAAATCAGTGATTTTACAAACATCCATATCTCCGTAATCTAGGTTTTCACCAGCCATTCCCCAGATAAAAGTATAATTACTGGTTCCTGAACCTGAGTGAATAGACCAAGGCGGAGAAATTACTGCTTGATGGTTGTTCATCCAAATATGTCTTGTTTCTTGCGGTTGCCCCATAAAGTGGCAAACTGCCTGATCTTGCGGAATATCCAAATAGAAATAAACTTCCATTCTGCGATCGTGAACGTGTGCCGGCATGGTGTTCCAAACACTTCCGGGTTTTAATTCTGTCATTCCCATTTGCAATTGGCAGGTTGTCACTACGCTTCCAATAATCATCTGGTTTACAGTTCGGTGATTCGCTGTTTCCATTGTTCCCAACTGTAATTTATTAGCTTCAGCTAAACTTACTTTTTTAGTTGGGTAAGTTGTGTGAGCTGGTGCAGAATTCAAATAAAATTTAGCTGGGTTATTACTGTCATCGCTTTTAAAAACCACTTCTTTATTTCCAGCTCCAATGTATAAAGCATCTTTAAAACCTAATTCATAAGTTGTTCCTTCAACAACAACAGAACCACTTCCGCCAACATTTATAATTCCTAATTCTCTTCTTTCTAAAAAATATGGCGCTTTTAGCGGATCAATAGTTTCCAAAGCCAAATCGCCTTTTACAGGAACTGCAGAACCCGCAATGTATCGATCGTAATGCGAGTAAACCAATACGATTTCATCTTCCTGCATTAAGTCATCAATTAAGAATTCTTCTCGTAACTGCTGTGTATCATATTTTTTTACAGCTTCAGGGCTAGAGGCGTATCTTGAACTATATTTTGTCATAATTTTTTATTTAATGTAATCGATTGCACAAAATTAATTTTTTATATTCAAATAGCATAATTTAAATTCAAAAAATCTTTTAATTAGAACAAATCTATAGATCCGTAATTGGGCTGTATTTTGGAACTAATGATTTCATTACAATCCAGCCTGTTAAATAACAAACCGCACAGATAGAGAAAATAATGAAATATCCAGCTTCAATTCCTTTGAAACCCATAAAAACCATTTCAGTTTCTTTAGCATAATCAAATAAAACTCCTGAACCTTTGTTGATTAAAGTTGATCCAACACCTCCTGCTAAGCCTCCAATTCCAGTAATTGTTGCAATTGCTTTTTTAGGAAACATATCGCCTACTGTTGTAAAAATATTTGCCGACCAAGACTGGTGAGCCGCTCCCGCAATTCCGATAATGATTACCGGAACCCAGTAACTAATGTAACCTAATGGTTGTGCAATCAAAGCTAATAAAGGAAAAAAGGCAAAAATCAGCATAGCTCTCATTCTTCCTTCATAAGGGTTCATTCCTTTTTTCTCTACGAAATACGTTGGCAGCCATCCACCAATAATTGACAATAATGTAATCATGTACAAGACAAACAACGGCAGAGCTGCTTCAGTAGAGTCCATTCCATAAACTGAACTTAAATAAGCAGGCGTCCAAAATAAAAAGAACCACCATACACCATCAGTCATAAATTTACCAAAAGCAAATGCCCAAGTTTGTTTGTATTTAAAACATTCCACCAAAGACACTTTTGAAGTTGCTTCCAAAGTAAGTTCACTAATTTTAGGATCAGCTGCATCATCTTGTTGGATATAAGCTAATTCTTCAGCCGTTACTTTTGAATGTCTTTCTGGTTTGTCGTACATAAAAATCCAGAATCCCATCCATATAAATCCTAAAGCTCCAATGATAATGAATGACATTTCCCATCCAAAAGATTTAGCAATAAACGGAATTGTAACTGGCGCCGCCAAAGCTCCAACTGTTGCTCCAGCATTAAAAATACTGGTTGCAAAAGCTCTGTCTTTTTTAGGAAAATATTCGGCTGTTGTTTTAATTGCTGCAGGGAAGTTTCCCGCTTCTCCAACTGCTAAAACGAAACGTGCAAAAATAAAAAGAGCGACACTCACATTAATTACCAATGCTGTATCGTTTATTGTACTAATTATTTCTTTAGAACCATGAAAACCTACTAACCAGTTTCCCGTAATGATTCCAGAAGTTGCGATTCCACAAAATGCATGTAGACAAGCTCCTATAGACCAAACTCCAATTGCCCAAAGAAATCCCTTTTTGGTATCCATCCAGTCTACAAATCTTCCTGCCAGTAACAAAGAAACAGCATAAAATATTGAAAATAAAGCTGTAATATTACCATAATTATTATTTGTCCAATGAAATTCAGGTGCTATAAAATCACTCCATGTCAATGAAAGAACTTGTCGGTCTAAATAATTAATTGTGGTTGCAAAAAATAACAATGCACATATACTCCAGCGATATCGTCCTGCAGATTTAATGGTCTGATTGGCTGTTGCAGCATCTGTTTGATTCATAGTAGTGGTTATTAGATAGTTATATAAAGTTTCGAAAAATTAATTCGCAGTAAAAAAATCTATTTTAAAGAGATTAAAATCAACATTTTATAATGAAAAAGCGATAATAATGTAATCGATTGCACAAATATAGTTTTTAATCTTTATATTCCAAATAAATTGTATAAAAAATTATTTTAAGTCTTGAAATAAACATATTGCTCAAAAAAAAGAACTCAAAATTACACATTAAACAATATATTTGTTAAAAGCTAATAGGTGAATTTTATCCTTTTTTAGGGGTAAAATCGTCCTGTTTCCGTGCGTTTAAGGACTCTTTTTGCATTCAATCCTATTGTGCAGAAAAGCGGTTACATTTTATGCAACAAAGTAGTAAACAATTGTATAACAAATAATTATCTATTAAATTGAAAAATACAGCAACATTATCGTTAAGAAGAATCTCATTGTTTTTTCTGCTTTTCACAGGAGTATTATATACCCATGCCCAAAATCAGGTAATTCCGCTTTGGAATACAATTCCAGACGAGATTAAAGCATCAAATTATAAGGAAAAAGAAGAATCTAAAGACGGAAAAGTACAAAGCACGAGTTTGGTTTCGGTTCCTACTCTAACGGCCTTTTTTCCAGCTGTTACCAAACCTAATCAAACCGCAGTAGTTATTCTTCCCGGCGGAGGTTATTCGCATTTGGCAATTGACAAAGAAGGAACCAAAATAGCAGAATGGTTTAAAACTCTTGGAATTCCTGCTTTTGTATTAAAATATCGTCTGCCAAGCGATTTGATTATGAAGAATAAAAATATCGGGCCATTGCAGGATGCCCAAGAAGCGATTCGTTATGTAAGGCAGAATGCTGCAAAATGGAACATCAATCCCAATAAAATTGGAATTATGGGTTTTTCTGCAGGCGGACATTTAGCTTCTACTTTGTCGACACATTATGATGATAAAGTCTATGAATCAGCTTTTAAAGTGAGTGCTCGTCCAGATTTCTCTGTTTTGATTTATCCGGTAATCTCAATGGAAAACGAAATTACACATAAGGGCTCGCAGATTAATTTATTAGGAGAAAGTCCTTCGCAGGAATTGATTGATTCTTTTTCGAACGAAAAGAAAGTCAATGCCAAAACTCCTCCTGCATTTTTAATTCATGCCACAGATGATACAGTAGTTATTCCTGAAAATAGTATTAATTATTATCTGGCATTAAAGAAAAATGGTGTTTCGGCAGAAATGCACATTTATGAAAAAGGCGGACACGGGTTTGGTTTAGGAACAGACGATACGAGTAAATTCTGGCCAAAACAGCTTGAAAATTGGCTGAAAGCGAATCAATTGAATTAAAAACACAAAAGGCAAAACTTAAATAAGTTTTGCCTTTTGATCAAAAAAAAACAAAGAGAAATTAAAAAACCAATTTCATGCTCTTTAAGCGATTACTTCGCTTGCTGTATTTTTTAGTTTCGCAGCTGGAACTGCTTTACTTGCTACTTTTGGTTTTGCTGCTGGCGCCTTTTTACCAAATTTCTGTTTTCCCCACCAAATTATAAATCCTGTAATAGGTAAACTGGCCGAAATTAAACTGGCCAAAAAAGCAATAATTTTTCCTGTAAGTCCTAATATGCTTCCTACGTGAATGTCATAATTCATTCTTCGGATTTTGTCTGGAATATTGGCTTCTATATATTTTCCTGAAAAAGGTGTTTTTATGGAAATTTCCTTTAAAGTCTGCTGATCAAAACTATAACGATCCATATTGTAATAGGTATTTTTTTGTTTGTAAACAAAAGCACCAATAGGATCTGCCGGTTTTGCTGGAATTGAAATTAAAATTCCAGAGGCCTGAGGGTTTTCTTTTCGCATTTTCAGCAGCACTTTATCGGCTGTAGAGATATTAAAAACTTTAATATTTGTAGTATCTGATTTTGGAGATTCACGGTTTTCAACCAAAGGTTTTCCACCAGATGTTACCCAGTATAAGGATTTACTCCACCAGCCAAAACTCCATACTAACCCAGTAACTGCAATAAAGAACAGGAAAATACAGCTGTAAAAGCCCAACACATTATGCATATCATAATTGACACGCTTAAAACTAGCATTCCATTTAATTTTAAAGCTTTTATCGATAATTGATTTAATCCATTTTGTAGGCCACCACAGCACAATACCTGAAATTAAAAGCACTAGGAAAATTAAAACCGCTACACCTACAATTGGTCGTCCAATTTCATACGGAAGCCATAAAGCGCGGTGTCCGTTTAATATCCATCTAAAAAAATCGGGTGATTCACCTCTTGAAAAAGACTTAACGTTTAGGATTTCTCCTGTGTACGGATTCATATAAACGCTTATAAAAGTTCCTTTTCTTCTGCCTTTCGGTTTTTCTTTACCTTTTTCTTTTTTAGCATTTTGAGCTAAATCTTTTTTCTTTTCTTCCCGTTTATGTTCTCCTCTTTTATCCTCACCTTTTCCGCTTTCTTCTTTTTTCTCAACAAAATAACCTATAATAGCAGCTTCGTCTTTTCCACCAAAAGTTATACTTGCTGCTTTTTTGTCTTTCATTTTCTTATCGGCAATGGTAACCAATTGTGAAGGAAGCATAAAAGCTTTTTCTTGAGGTTTTACAAAACGCCAATCTTCAATAAAATCCTTTATTTCATTTTCAAAAACATAAATACAGCCTGTAAGACTCACAATAACTACAATAATTCCTGATGCCAATCCCAGCCATAAATGCAGCCAGGCCATAATGCGCTTAAAAAGCGACTTTTTACTTTTTTTCTTATTATTTGGTTTTGATTTTGAAGAAGAAAACATATTCAGATAGATAAATAGGATCAATAAAAAACCGTAAGCCTCCCCTAAGAAAGAGACTTACGGTAAAAAAAAATTAATATTTCAATTTCTGGATAGCAGTAATCTGGCCGCCTTCAACTTTCATACCTCTTGTAGCGACTCCAGTTGTACCATTAACTGTGTAAATCCAGTTTCCTTCAGGAGTATTGATTCCGATAATAGCAGAATTGCCATCTTCAGATGTAATATTGTAACGGCTTGTCGCAGAAGTCAAGGTTTCAGGAACGTTTGTCGCCCATTTAAATGTCTGGTTATACACATCAACTACAGCCAATTTAACTGCACCGTTGTTTTTTCCAGCGTTTCCGTACATTAACAATAAAAATTTACCATTTGAAATATAGCTTGTAGATGAGATTTTGTATCCACCTGATTTTTCTTCCACATTAAAGAAATACGATTGATCGAATTCTGTAGTTCCTTTTTTGATTCTCACTACGGCAGAAGGTTTTTTAGAAACCAAAACTGAATTGCTTGTTGCAATCGCTCCAGAAAATCCATAAGCATCTCCATTTTCATCCTGAAACAAACCTTTTGTAAAGTAAGCTCCTAAATAACTGGTACGGTTATCTTTGATTACTTTTTGTAATTTAAGCTCTGGATAATTGTAAACAGCAACCCAAGTACTGTCTGGATTTACCGTTCCGAAGTTATCAACTCCATCACCTTTAATGCTCATGTACGGCATGTATACTTTATCACCAACTTGAGTTGCCCAAGTAAAGAAAGCTCTTTCTCCGTTTCCTGCCAATACTTTAGTATCTTGCTGTGCTTCACCTTTAATAAGAGATTCTTTAGCATCAATTTTATACATTGAAGCAATAGAAGCTCCGCTTCTTGGTACTTTAACAGTTAAAATATCACTGTTTATAGCTGCGAAAACATGAACAGTTTCGGCTTGAAAGTTTGATTTCTTAACTAAGTTTCCTGAAGCATTTAAGTTGTAAGTTGTTACAGCTCCTGGATTTCCTTGCCCGTAAAGCAAACTGAAAAAGTTATTTTCGGCTGTAATGTAATAACGATAGGTTCCATCTTGTTCGATACCGTTTCCAACAGTCGTAATTGATCCTGTAGAAACATCATCTGCCGTTAATAAATAATCTGCCACTCCTGTTGCTCCGGTTGTAGCCGTAATAATATATTTTGTTTTTCCTGTATCGCTTCCGCCCGTGTTCTCTTCGGATTTATCATCACTGCTGCAAGAAAATGTTGTAAAAGCTATAAAAGCTGCAAATAACGCTAATGTGCTATTTTTTTTCATGGTATTATGGTTTGAATTATTAAAAATTTATTTTGATTTCGTAAAGAAGTATCTCAATTTTATATAGAAAGCACGACTTGGTTTCTGCAATGAAAAGTTGTCGTATAACTTATTATCTAATAAGTTTTTGCATTCAAGAGCAATATTATATTTACCATCTGCAAATGTGTAAACCGCGTTTAGATCATGATTAAATTGTTCTGGAATATCCAATTTACTAGCTCCTTGGCTTGGCCAATAGAGATAATAAGCGTGCACATACAACAAATTGTAACCAACTGATAAATTGTTTCCTTTTTTAAATACATCGTTAAAGAAAACTGTTGCATCGGCATTTCCATATAAAAAAGGAATATTCGGCATTCTGTCTTTATAATAATATGAGACATAATTCTGCTCTGGTTCATATTTGGTCATATTACGTAAGTTTTGATACGTCATATTTAAACCTGCAGTAAATCTGCTTTTATACGAATACCTGATTTCACCATCAAGACCGTAATTGTTTACACTATCCTGATTCAGCGTAACTGTTTTATTTTGATTATTATTAAAAGTGGTTCTGATAAAATCTGAAGCATCACGATACATAAAATTCAAATCAAAAGCCAAAGCATTTACAGTATTAAAACTGGTTTGATAACTTACACCCGCATTTATATTATTACTCGTTTCCGGGTTAAGGCTTACATTTCCTTCTACATTATCATTTGGATTTCCAAAAAGTTCCGTTGGAGTTGGAAGTCGGAATGTTTTTTCAAAAGAAGCTTTTAATTGTAAATTTGGTCTTAAATAGTAACTGGTTGCACCTCCGTATCCTTGCAAAGATTGATCTTCATTATACTTTTGATAGGCAATATCTCCTGCATTTCCAGATGGATTATAACTTCTGGTATATTCTCGCATCAGATAATAATTTTTAATAAAAAGTGAAGTGCTCCATTTTTCATTATAATCGAATTTATAACCTAAGGCAGTTATATTATTTTGTGATTTTTGAGGCTGTTGGTAAACTAAAGACTGTGGATAAAGTTCATCACTGCTTTTACGATCAAAAGTATTGAAGGTATTATTCAGCATAAAAGAATGTCTTTCGCCCAAACTATACGTAATATTGGCTATAGCAATACCATTGTTGTTACGAAGTTTCTGCAGCGTACGACTGCTTTCTGCACCTGCACCTTCATATTGTTTGTAATCGCCAAACCAGTTGTATTTTCTATAAACGGTGTCGACTGTCTGTTCTTCTCCAAGATTAAAATTTCCAGAAATATTTACATTCAAACCTTTGGTAAACAAATCTTTTACCTGATATTTAACCGTGGGCATGATTATATTTCCTCGTGTATATCGATCACCAAACACAGTTACCATTCTTGCACCCGTTTGAATATCAGCTTTATTTTCGCCAACCGTAATTCCAAATAATAATTTATCGGCGTATTTTTTTCCTGTAACACCAATGTTTACAATAGCTGTTTCATTTCGATATTTATCATGAAATCGTCTCACGCGGGCATTCGGAAAATATTTTCCTGTATTTAAATCCGCTGTTTCAACGTTTACCCAATAATTATTATCGGAGTAATTTTGAAAAAGATTGACTTCTGTCGTAAATCCGCTTTTGGCGGTATATCCTGCATTTACAGCCGAACGATGCGTATTAAAAGACCCGAAAGAATAGGAAGCATCTACATAGGTTCTGGGTTTGCTATTCGTTACAATATTTACGGCACCACCAAGTGCATCACCTCCAAGCCAAACTGGAACCACACCTTTGTAAACTTCTACACGATCTGCAAGATTGATTGGAATATTATTCATTTGGAAAGAAGAACCGAAATTATCCATAGGAACTCCATCAATAAAAACTTTAATCTGATTTCCCGAAAAACCATTTATCGCAAGTTCCGATTTTGATCCCACACCTCCTGATTCACGAACACGAACTCCCGAAACGCGATCAAGGGCATGTGCAAGATCTAAAGTCGAATTATGCAGCTTTTTAGCGTCGATGGCTGTAACATTATACGCTTGTTTATTTACTTTGTCGGTTGCAGAACGTCCTAAAACCGTAACGCTTTGCAGTTCGTTTAATTCGTTTTCTAACTGAAACGATGCGTTTACATCTTTTGATGAAACTTCAATATTTTTTTTAAGGTTTGAAAAACCAACCGCTGTAATTTTTAAAGTGTACTTTCCAGGCTTCAAATTCTTAAAAATGAACTTTCCATTTTCATCTGAAATCATACTTAAGTCAGTTTTTTCTACCATAACTGTAGCATACGGAATTATTTGACCCGATTTTTCAGAAACTTGTCCACTTACTGTGAAACCTTGATTTTGCTGGGCTTTTACAAAGAACGAAAAGGCGAAAAATAAAATAAAAAATAAAATTTTATGAGCTGACATATATTTAATTAGACTAATTATAAATAAATTTGACACAAAAGTACCATCAACTCACTCAAAAAAGTTAGGGAAAAACGGATTATTATTTTGTAAAAACGGATTATATTTTGAGAATCAAATCGACACTTTCAGCCTACGAAAAACCTATTATCAATATTGAAATAAACGATCATTATGATCCTAAAAGCGCTTTAAAAGAAGAAAATATTAACCTTACCGAATCAGATGAAGTTAAAATTCGTATTCTAAAAACTGACGGAATGGCTCTAATTGATACTCAAATGTACTTTTCGAAACCGCAGATAGAGGAATTCGAAATAAATAAAGAATGTGTCGTGATGGATTTTGTAAGCTGCAATAACATTGAAACCAACATCGATGAACTTGAAACCGAAAAGTATTTAAAAGAAAATACACATAATATTTTTTACTCGACAAAATTTAGAGCCACTTATAAAATTCCTGCTTTTGAACAAGTCAATTATTTAATTATCATTTTCTCTAAAGAATTCTATTACAACATTATAAATGAAGATTGGAAGCTTCATGAAAAATTTTCAAAAAATATTCTATTTAAAAAATCCAGTTTTTTAACTTCTAAATACATTCCGTTTACACCTTCAATTCAATGGATTATATCTGAAATAAAAAACTGCAGCCGAAAAGGAGCATTAAAAAAAATGTATATCGAAACCAAAATCAGAGAACTTCTTATTCATCAGCTCGAGGCGATTATAATGCAGTCTAAAAAGAAAGAAATTGTCGATGAAGATGAATACAACAAACTGCAGGAGGCCAAACTAATTCTCGAGAAAGATTATGTGCACGCCCCTACTCTTACCGAACTTTCAAGAATGATTTCTTTAAACGAATTTAAACTAAAAAAAGGATTTAAAAGTTGTTTTGGAACTACTGTCAAGAGCTATATCATTAAACTTCGCATGGAATATGCCAAAGAATTATTCAAAGATAAAATGGCAACGGTAAGTGAAGTAGCGTACAAATGCGGGTATAAAGATGTTTCACATTTTTCGGCGGCTTTTAAAAATTATTATGGATCATCTCCGCAGAAATTCAAGATCAACTGGGAAATTATACATTTATGGATTACGGGAATGCTTGTTTTTGGATAAAAAAAGGGTTTTTAGAAATAGTTAAAAAACCAGACCTAAAAACCCGTAAAGGTTAGACATTTTGTATAAGTTGCAAATTATACAAAGATCCCCACAATCTATATGTCAAACTTTATTAATTAAAAAAATTGTTTCTTCTAAAAAAACAGTAAAACAAAGAAACGTTTTGGAAAACAAGCGAAAAAGGTAAATGATCTCCCGTTTCCTAAATACAAATCTAAAATCTGTTTTTGACATTTCTTTACGGTTTCCCACATTTTGCCAAAATTTTTCTGATTTTTTTTCTTGAAATTTTATTTTCTTGTCCTACATTAAGTTACGGAGTCAAACTTAACTTCTAAATTTGTACAAAACAGAAAACTCAAAATTTTAATATTCATATAAACTTAGAATCTTAAAAAATGGAAATGTTACAATTCTTACTACTTGGAAAAAACGAGGAAATATTAGCGATTCTATTACGCCTCGTCAATGCTTATGACGAATGGAACGCGGTCGCTTTCAGCAACGAAAAAGAAGCTCAGGAATATTTTTTGAACCATAAAATTGATGTTGTTCTTTTAAGCTCAGCCATTGAAGATCAGGTTGAAAAAGAATTTACTTCTTTCTGCTTAAAACAACAGCCCAATGTAGAGGTAATCGAACATTTTGGCGGAGGAAGCGGTTTACTAAAATCTGAAATCCTGCACAGATTGCATTTAAAAGGAAAGCTTTAAATTTGTTTTAAAAGCTTAAAAATGGAAAAAACCTATTCTGTAGTATTCTATTCGAAACCAGTTGTGGATACTGTCAAAGAAATGAAAGATCTTTTGAAAAGTAAAGTTCATAAAAATTGGTACAACAGCTGCAATTCTGAAGCACATATTACGATTTGTGAATTTACAATTGAGGAATCTCAACTTGATTCTATTAAGAAAAAGCTAATTAAAATCTGCGACACCTTTACGCCTTCTCAAGTATATTTAGATCATTTTGGTTCTTACGACAATGCCGGAGCTTTTTTTATTGCTCCAAACGAAGAATCAAAAAACAATCTAAAGCCTATAATGAAAAAGATTCACGAAATTCTGAAATCTTTAAAACTCAAAAAAAGCGACGATCCGCATATGTCAATCGGACGACGATTAACTCCAGAAAATCTTAAAATCGCATCACAGCTTTTCACTACGATTAATATTAATTTTCTATGCAACGAAATTGTTTTAAGAGAATTTGATCCTATTAAAAAACAGTTTTTTGTAATTGATTCAATTGAATTTGGAAATAATCCTGAACCTGAATTTGTGCAGGGAAGTTTGTTTTGATTTTTTTTAACCGCAAAGACGCAAGAGTAACGCAAAGTTTGCAAAGATTTAGTAGATTTTTTTATCATTTCGGAATGAGAAATGACAAAAAATACGAATAAAAAAACTTAGCGACTTCGCGTCTTTGCGAGCCAATCCACATCAATAAAAACTTTTGCGTACTTCGCGTAATTCTTAGCGAACTTTGCGGTTAAACCCAACTTGAAACCTGAAACCTGAAACAAACAAAAACCATTCTTCATTTTTTTCGTATATTTGAATTTTACAATTCACTACACTATGAAATCTTTAGATTCATTTTACAAAGACATCACCGAAGGCTCAACTGTTGAACCCAATTCTCTTCTTCCAAATGACATTCAGAAAGAGATTGGACATTTCAATGTTTTTGACATAAAAGAACTTTTAGAACGTCTTAAAGACAAACCTGGAATGCCTTACGACCGAAGAGCCTATTATAAAATAAGTTTGATTCGAGGCCACAACAAAGCAGAATATGCTGATAAAGTAATCGAAATCGAAAAACAGGGATTGTTATTTGCAACGCCGAAAATTCCGTATAACTATCTGCCTCAAGACACTAATCAAGGCGGACAGTTCTGCGTTTTTACCAGTGAATTTTTGTCTAAAAATAAAAGCGGAATCGATCTGGATGAACTTCCTATTTTTGCTTCAGACGGATATCCAATTTTTCAATTATCTGATGAAGAAGTAGAAGAAGTTGCTTTGATTTTCAAGAAAATACAAAAAGAAATCAACTCCGATTATATTTATAAGTATGATTTAATCCGAAATTACGTTGCGGAGTTAATCCACTTCGGACAGAAATTACAGCCTATAACCGCTTTATACTCAAAGCACAATTCAGCTGCGAGAGTTTCTTCTTTATTTGCTGAATTATTAGAAAGACAATTTCCAATTGAATCGCCGCGTCAGCGTTTAGAATTAAGAACCGCAAAAGATTTCGCTGAACGATTATCAGTGCATGTTAATCATTTAAATAAGGTTTTAAAGGAAAATACCGGCAAAACCACCACCGAATTAATTAGTTCACGTTTAACAAACGAAGCCAAAATATTATTGAAGCAGACCGACTGGAACATTTCTGAAATCGCCTATTCTCTTGGTTTTGAAGAACTAGCGCATTTCTCGAACTTCTTTAAAAAACAAACCTCGTATACGCCACTTGCTTTCCGTTCATAATTTTAAGATTGTAGATTTTAGATTGTAGATTTTAGATTGATTTTTATTAGAGAACTCACGCAAAGCTTGTCTTCCTGAGCGAAGTCGAAGGATCGCATGCTAGATCATACAGTGCGTGTCCTTCAACTTCGCTCAGTAAAACATAAAATGAGAAATTGCAATTTGGGATTTTACTATTACTTTTTTTTGAATTTGTAATTTGGAATTTGATTTTTACAATTTGAATTGATGTGATTTGAATTTCGCAAACATCGGTTTGATATTTACAATTCGCCAGCACTGCTTCGTCTCTAACTTTGTATATCAAATTAAAAGATCGAAAAAATGGATTTATCAAACAACAAAATTTTAATAACAGGCGGTGCAAGCGGTATCGGACTTGGACTTGCGGAACGATTTATTCAGGAAAACAATACGGTAATTATCTGCGGAAGAAGAGCTTCTCTTTTAGATGAAGTAAAAGCAAAATTCCCTTCAATTATCACAAAAGCATGCGATTTGTCTGTAGAAGCAGAACGCGTTGCACTTTATGAATGGATTAAAGAAAATCATCCTGATTTAAATGTATTAGTAAACAATGCTGGAATTCAAAACTGGATGACAATAACAGATGCTGATTTTTATGAAAACATGAAAAATGAGCTTACTACTAATATTGAAGCTCCTTTGCATTTAACTTCATTATTTATTCAGCTGCCATCACTTAAAACGGTAATGAATACCACTTCTGGCTTAGCATTTTCTCCTTTTGCAAAAGTTCCGGTTTATTCGGCTACAAAAGCATTTTTCCGTTCGTTTACGCTTTCGCTGCGTCATTTATTAAAAGAAAAAAACATTGAAGTAGTTGAAATTATCCCGCCGGCTTTAAACACTGATTTAGGTGGAATAGGACTTCATGATGCACATCCAAGTGTAAGCAGTTTTATCGAAGCTATTTTCGAACAATTGAAAGAAGGAAAACAAGAACTGACTTTCGGAACAAGCGAAACTAGATTAAATGCAAGCGCAGAAGATTTAAGAAATCATTTTAATGCAATGCATAATTAATTATAAATGGTGAATTATTAATTATTAATTATTATTAATTAAAAATTAAACATTTGACCATTCACAATTCACAATTAAAAATTAAAAAATTAAAAATATGGCAGTAAATACAAAAATAGCTCTGGTTACTGGAGGGAGCAGAGGTTTAGGAAAAAATATGGCAATTGCAATTGCAAAAAAAGGACTTGATGTAATTATTACATACAATAGTCAAAAAGATGAAGCTGACGCTGTAGTTTCAGAAATTGAAAGTCTTGGTCAAAAAGCAGCTTCGATACAATTGAATGTTGGAAATTCAGGAACTTTTGATACTTTTTTCGAAGAAGTAAAAGCAGTTTTAAAAAATACTTTTAAAGCAGATAAATTCGATTTCATAGTAAACAACGCTGGAATCGGGATTCATAATTCATTTGAAGGAACTACAGAAGAAGAATTCGATCTATTGACAAACATTCAGTTTAAAGGACCCTTTTTCTTAACGCAGAAAGCATTAAGCGTTATGAACGACGGCGGCGGAATTGTAAATATCTCAACAGGTTTGGCTAGATTTTCTACTCCAGGTTATGTTGCTTATGCTTCTATGAAAGGTGCTATAGAAACTTTAACAAAATATCAGGCAAAAGAATTAGGAGCACGCGGCATTAAAGCAAATGTGGTGGCACCTGGCGCAATCGAGACAGATTTTGGAGGTGGTGTAGTTCGCGATAATGAGCAATTAAACAAAATGTTGGCATCGATTACAGCTTTAGGCCGTGTGGGTCTTCCTGACGATATTGGCGGTGTAGTTGCCTTTTTATGTACAGAAGATGCAAAATGGGTAAACGCTCAAAGAATCGAAGTTTCCGGTGGAATGAATTTATAAAAATCCAAATTTTAAAATCCAAATTCCAAATTGGAATAATTACACCTAACAACTTTAGAAATGTGTGTTAGTTTAACTTTAGCTTGAACTGAAACTAAAAACAAAACCCGATAAGCTTAAAAACTTATCGGGTTTGTCGTTTTAAATATAATTGAATTAGTAAGTATTCTTAATTAATTTGAACTCTATTAATATAGTTCCCTTCTGTATCAAAGATGACTTTATAATTTTTCATCTCTTTTCTTACCGTAACTTCATAAACTAATGTTTTCAGCGCATCAGTTACAAAAAAGACATTTCTTGCCGCAGTTTCAATTTTTGATTTTGCTTTTATTGGATAATTTTTATTTAAATAAAGAATAGCATTGTTTGGTAATTTAACTGCTGAAATCTGTTCTTTAAAAAATTTGAAATTTCCTTTTTGATCAAATTGTGCATATCCTTTTTTTTGCGCATCTGTATCAAATTTGGCTTCAAATCTAACATCGTCATCTTTGTTGCCGTATTCAATTGACCAAACAGCTGTTTTTTTAGGATATTTTTTTTCAAAAGCCGATCTTACTTTTTCAGGCGGTACTATAATTCCTGCCTGACTCATCATAAAACTACTGCATACTAAAAGTGTAAATAAAAGAACGTTTTTCATGGTTATGTTTTAATTAGTAAACCACAAAAATATGTAATAAAAATATTACTTTACAAGTGTTAGTTTTAATTTTAAGAAAAATCAAATTTCTTAATCCTTCTCAATGCTAACATCAAAACCACCATTTTTATCAAAAACTACATCATAGAATTTGGAGTTTTTTTCGACTCCTACTTCGTAAGTAGTTTGGTTTTTATCATCTACTACCACTGCAATTTCTTTTATGGCTTTTGCTGCATAGTTTTTCTTTAAATAACTCTGTGCCTTAGCTGGCAACTGACTTAATGGAATCTGAAGTTCGTATGCTTTTAAAACTCCCAGATTATCATAAACTGCCAATGCTTTTGTATTCTTATCGGTGTTGTATTTCGCCTCGTACCGAATTTCATCATCATCATCTCCTACATATTTCAATGACCAGACAGGAACCTTTCCTTGGTATTCTTTCTCAAACTTCATCTTCACTATTTCAGGTGGTGTAACCTCTGTATTTTGCCCAATTAAAAAGCTGGTATACAATAGAACTACTGCTAAAAATACGTTTTTCATGATTTGACTATTAAATTAAACAACCAAAAAACATCGTAATAAAATTATTACTTTTAAAATAATTTCCAAATAAATTTTGATAAAAATAATATTACTTTTTTAGTCTATCGGTTAATTCCCTCTTGTAGGTTATTCCAATAGGTAATTTTTCATTTTTAATGACCACAAAATCTTTTTCCGTGGCTTCAATTTTATCCAAAGCTACGATGTACGATTTATGAATACGCATAAAATTCTTCTCTGGAAGACATTTTTCAAGTTCGGTTGTGGTGATCGATGCGAGATAAGTTCGTTTTGTAGTATGCAGTTTTACGTAGTTTCCAAAACTCTGTGCAAACAAAAGCTGATTAAGTTCAATTTCAATAAAATAACCATCTACTTTTACGCTTACTGTATTCACAACAATTTCTTCTTCTTCGCGGCTCTTCACCTGTTCTGTAGAGAAAAAACGATCAATTGCTTTTAAAAACCTCGGGAAATAAATAGGTTTCAGCAGATAATCGATCACGCCATAATCATAACTTTCGAGAGCAAATTCAGAATATGCCGTAGTCAAAATTGTTTTGGGATGCGTTGGAAGAATTTTAAGCAATTCCATCCCCGAAATCTCTGGCATATTAATATCGAGAAACATTAAATCGACTGGATTTTCTCGAAGATAATTCATTGCCTCAATGCCGTTATAGCCCTGAAAAACCAATTCTAACTGCGGATTCTGTTTTATATAATTGGCTAAAACATAATGCGCAGCAGGTTCATCGTCTACAATGATGCATTTCTTAGGATCTTTCATTGGCAAATCTTTTCAATTGCAATTTCAAATCGACAATATAAGTATTTTTATTATCCTGAATATCCAGATTATAATTCTTTCCAAAAATCAAATTCAGTCTTTCAATCGTGTTTTTCAAACCAATTTTAGTCGAAACCACATCTGTTTTCTTCGGAATTGAATTCACCACATGAAGGTGAAGAAGACCATCTTCTACCGTTATAAAAATCTGGACAAAACATTTTTCAATAGCGCAGGTTCCGTGTTTAAAAGCATTTTCAATAAAAGCAATTAAAAGCATCGGCGAAATCTTATATGAATTTTCGTTGTCTACTCTATAATCGAATGTAATATCACAGCGATATCCAACACGTTCTTTTTCAAGCTGTACATAACTGTTAATGAATTCTAATTCATCTTCTAAAGATACACATTGTTTGCTGTTACTTTCTAATTGATAACGCATTAACTGCGAAACTTTCATAATTAAATCCGGCGTTCTATCAGGAAATTCAAGACTTATTCCGTATAGTGTATTAAAGGTATTGAATAAAAAGTGCGGGTTCAATTGTCCCTTCAAAGAATTCAACTGCATTTGATTGAACAGTAATGCTTCTTCGGTACGTTTTCTGTGAATTCTGTAAAATTTAAAAACAATTATCGGACTCAGAATACAAACCAAAGTTCCTAAAACGCTCGCCAGCTGGTACAAATAACTCCGTTGATGTGAGTTTTGGTAAAAATATAGATTTTTAAACATATCCAGCATGGTAATCTCATATAAAACTATCGAGAAAACAAGAACACCAAAAAGCGTTAAAAGAAGGTACGTAAAAGGACGGCGGGTTTTAAATAATATAGGAAAAAGGAAGAAACGATTAAACTGGGCGTGCATGTAAAGAATGCAGTAAAAGAAAATCCCCATTAACACAGATGTTAAGGAACTAAATAACATCCAGTCGTTTTTCAAGGTATATATGGTAAAGGAAAACGCGACGACGGCAATTTCCTGCCACCATTTGTTATCCAATATGTTATCGAATTTTATGCTCATTTTTAAAACTTAAATAGAGTACAAAGTACGGACAAATATTTAATTATTTTTTCCAATAAATGACCAATTCAATTGGTCATTTATTAGTGCAGTACATCACTAAACCTGACTTTAATCAGCATAAGAGAAATAAATTTGTCGCATAATTTCACACTTGAGTTTATGTACTTCAAAAAAATTACCATTTTATTTTTCTTGATTTTTGCCTCAGCCAGTTATTCTCAAACCCTGTCTTTAAAAGAAGCAATAAAAACCGGGCTTGAGAATTACGGTTCTATCAAAGCAAAAAACAATTACACCAATGCATCAAAGGAGACTTTAAAACAGTCTCGCCGTGATTACCTGCCAAATCTTAATTTATCGGCGCAACAGGATTACGGAACTGTAAACGGACAAAACGGGCCATTGTATGGTTTTGGAGGTCTCGGAGTTGCTTCTTCCGGGTTACCGCTTCCAGAACAAAACTGGAATTCGGCTTTTGGCGCGCTTTACTTAGTCAATATGAACTGGGATTTTTTCACTTTTGGAAAAACGAAAGAAAAAATCAATTTATCTAAAATTGATGTTCAGGCTAAAGAAAAAGATTTACAACAGGAAAAATTTCAGCAGGAAATCAAAATTTCGGCTGCTTATTTAAACTTGTTAGCCAGCCAAAGATTACTGATTTCACAGCAAAAGAACTTAGATCGCGCAGAAGTTTTCAAAAAGACTGCTGCTGCGAGAGTTAAAAACGGATTATTGGCAGGAGTCGATTCTACTTTGGCAACTGCAGAAGTTTCTAAAGCTAAAATTGCTTTAAATCTTGCTAAAAACTTCGTTAAGGAGCAAAACAACAAATTAGTCGATTTAATGGGAGTTGCGCCTCAGGATTTTGTTGCTGATACTCTTTTTGTAACGCAGATTCCGAAAGAATTGGTAACAAAAGAAACTGCAACAGACAGTCTTCACCCTTTATTACAATTGTATAAAACCCGAATCGATTACAGCAACCAGCAGGTTAAATTGTATAAGAGATTTTATTATCCAACGATGACTGCTTTTGGAGTTTTACAAACCAGAGCTTCAGGATTTGATTCGTCGTATGCAACCAATCAAAATGCTTTTACGAGAAATTATTGGGATGGCGTAAATCCAGATCGTACCAATTACTTAATTGGAGTTGGAATTACGTGGAATTTAACCACACCATTTCGTTCAAGCAAACAAGTAAGCGCTCAGAAATTTGTTTCTCAAGCCATTCAGGAAGAATACAATCAGGCAGACAGAGAATTGAAATCACAGCTGAATTTTGCCGAAGATAAAATCAAAATCACTTTGGAAAATTATGCTGAAGCGCCCATTCAGGTAGAAGCTGCTAAAAAAGCATATCTTCAAAAATCAACTTTATACAAAAACGGTTTAACTGATTTAACTGATTTAACACAAACCATGTATGTTTTAAATCGTGCTGAAATCGATCGCGATATTGTCAATAATAATGTGTGGCAGTCGTACTTATTGAAAGTCGCTGCAACAGGAAATTTTGACTTATTTATAAATGAATTTTAATTATAAATCCTAATGAATTTAATACGTTTTGCACTCCGCAAACCCATTTCCATTTTAGTATTGGTTGCGGGTCTATTTTTCTTCGGAATTGGTGCCATCAAAGACATTAAGGTAGATATTTTACCAAAAATGAATTTGCCGGTTATCTATATCGCGCACCCGTTTGGAGGTTATACGCCAGACCAGATGGAAGCTTATTTTGCAAAAAACTACATAAACGTTTTACCTTTCTCGAATGGTATAAAATCAGTAGAAAGTAAAAATATTCAGGGGTTAATGATTATGAAATTAACCTATTATGAAGGAACCAACATGGCTCAGGCTGCAGCCGAATTAAGTGCGCTTTCAAATAGAATCCAAGCGGTTTTCCCTCCAGGAACACAGCCACCGTTTATCATTCGTTTTGATGCTTCTTCACTTCCAATCGGACAATTGGTTTTGAGCAGTAAAATCAGATCCAACAACGAATTACAGGATTTAGCCAACGTGTATGTTCGTGCTTCCTTTACCTCAATTCCAGGTTTATTGTCTCCAGCACCATTTGGAGGAAGTCCAAGAACAATTGAGGTGAACGTAGATCCAGATTTATTGCGTTCGCACAATATGACGCCGGATCAGATTGTTGAAGCCATTCGTTTGAACAACCAGACCGCGCCATCAGGAAACGTGCGTATGGGCGACAAAAACTATATTACGCCAACGAACAACACTATTAAAGAAGTTAAAGATTTTGAACAGATTCCGTTATTCAAAGGCGGCGTTCAAAACTTAAAATTAGGTGATGTGGCAACGGTAAAAGACGGTGCCGATATCACTGCAGGTTACGCTTTAGTAAACGGAAAACGTTCGGTTTACATCAGTATCGCAAAAGCGGGAGACGCTTCGACTTGGGATGTTGTTCAGAAATTAAAATCGGAATTGCCTAAAATTCAGAGTACACTTCCTGAAGATGTAAAATTATCTTACGAATTTGACCAGTCGGTTTATGTAATCAACTCCGTAAAAAGTTTGATTACAGAAGGAATCATTGGTGCAGTCTTAACGGGATTAATGGTATTGTTATTCTTAGGTGACCGCCGTGCAGCATTAATCGTAATTATGACGATTCCGATTTCGATTATTTCTGGGGTTTTATTTCTGAAATTATTCGGACAAACAATCAACTTAATGTCTTTATCAGGACTGGCTCTTGCGATTGGTATTTTGGTGGACGAAAGTACCGTAACCATCGAAAATATTCACCAGCATCTCGACATGGGAAAACCAAAAGCACTCGCCATTTGGGATGCCTGTCAGGAAATCGCATTACCTAAATTATTGATCTTACTTTGTATTCTAGCCGTGTTTGCACCAGCATTTACCATGGTTGGTATTCCTGGAGCATTGTTCCTGCCTCTGGCTTTAGCAATTGGTTTCTCAATGGTGATTTCGTTCTTATTATCTCAGACTTTTGTACCTGTAATGGCCAACTGGATGATGAAAGGACACGACAAACACGAACACACTCCAGAAATTACAGACGATGAAGCTGAATTTAACGCCTGCGGATTAACCCCGGAATCTGAACAAGATTTAATTGGCCAGAAAAAGGACATGGTTGAAAGAGAAGATTTCAACAATGATGGAAAAGTATCTGGTTTCGAAAAATTCAGAAATCGTTTCATGCGACTTTTAGATCGTTTGTTTGTTCATAAAAAAGCAACGACTATTATTTATTTAACAGGTTCGATAATTCTAGCTGTTTTGTTTATTAGTTTTATTGGAAAAGATGTTTTCCCGAGAACCAATTCAAGTCAGTTCCAGTTGAGAATGCGTGCTGCTGACGGAACTCGTTTGGAAAGAACCGAAGAACAAGCCAGAGTCGTTTTAAAAGAATTGGAAAAAATGGTTGGAAAAGAGCATATCGGAATTTCTTCTGTATATGTCGGGCAACACCCTTCTCTATTCTCGATTAACCCGATTTATTTATTCATGGCGGGTTCTCACGAAGCGGTTTTCCAAGTGAGTTTGAAAGACTATGAGGCAGATATGGATGAATTTAAAGATGAGTTTAGAGCAAGAATTAAAAAAGTACTGCCAGATACCAAACTTTCTTTTGAGCCAATCGAATTAACGGATAAAGTGTTAAGCCAAGGTTCTCCTACTCCAATCGAGATTCGAGTTGCTGGAAAAGACAAAAAGAAAAATGAATTATACGCTACGCAGATTGTAGACAAATTAAAAGCGATATCCTATTTTAGAGACGTACAAATTGGTCAGCCAATTCACTATCCAGCAATGAATATTGATATCGACAGAACGCGTGCTGCCGAATTAGGAGTGGATATGAATGATATTTCTCGTTCGCTGGTTGCATCTACCTCATCTTCTCGTTATACGGAAAAAAATAACTGGGTTGATGAAAAAGCAGGATTATCGTATTCTGTTCAGGTTCAAGTACCTTTAAACAAAATGAAAAGCAAAACCGATATTGGTGAAATTCCAGTATTGAAAAACTCACTTCGTCCCGTTTTAAGCGACGTTGCAAAAATTACACCGGGCTTTGTAAGTGGTGAAAATGACAATTTAGGGGCCATGCCATACATTACCGTTACTGCCAACATCTACCAAACCGATTTAGGTACGGCATCAAAAGATGTAAGCAAAACCATTAGTTCGCTTGGCGAGTTGCCTCGTGGTTTGTTTATCACACCAATTGGACTAAGTACTGTATTGACAGAAACATTAAGCAGTTTACAAACAGGATTATTGGTTGCCGTTTTCGTAATCTTCTTAATGTTGGCCGCTAATTTCCAATCGTTCAAAGTTTCGTTAGTAATCTTAACGACAGTTCCTGCCGTAGTTTTAGGATCATTATTAATGCTGACTTTAACAGGTTCAACGCTGAACTTACAATCATACATGGGAATCATTATGTCGGTTGGGGTTTCTATTGCCAACGCCGTACTTTTGGTAACCAATGCCGAGCAGTTGCGCAAAAAAAATGGAAATGCCATAGAATCGGCTCGTGAAGCGGCTGCGCTGCGTCTTCGTCCAATTATCATGACTTCGGTTGCGATGATTATGGGTATGCTGCCAATGGCAATCGGACACGGCGAAGGAGGCGATCAAGTTTCTCCGTTAGGAAGAGCGGTTATCGGTGGATTATTATTTTCTACTTTTGCCGTATTATTGATCTTGCCGCAGATATTTGCATGGGCACAAGAAAAAACAACGACACAATCAGTTTCTTTAGATCCTGAAGACGAAGAAAGCATCCATTACATTGCATCAATAAGTAAGTCTAAAGTTGGAAAGTCGTAAAGTCATAAAGTTAGAAAGTCGAAAGTCATAACTTGTTGAGTGTAATTTTTTTTTAACACATAGAAACATAGATTTTTGTTTTAAATAAAAAGATAAAAGAAAAAACTAGTTTTCACACATAGCTATGTTTGTTTAAAAAAGTGAAACGCCTTTATTCGTAAAGAAGAGCTATGATTCTATGGGTTAAAATAATTAATCCAAAAGCTTAAAACATATTCATTATATAAAACCAAAAAATGAAAAATAATATAAAATCAATCGCATTATTATTTACAGCGTTAGTTGTATTAAGCAGCTGCGAAAAGAAAAAAGAAGAAACTGCGAAAGCAGAAATCGAACCTAAAGTGGAAACTTTCCTTTTATCGAAAGAAAAACTAACAACTGAATTACGTTTACCAGCTGAATTAACCGGTTTTCAACAAGTTGATTTGTATGCAAAAGTGAGCAGTTTCGTAAAAACTTTAAAAGTGGATATTGGTTCTAAAGTAAAAAAAGGACAGCTTTTAATTGTTTTAGAAGCACCAGAAATCAGTTCGCAATTGGCTGCTGCCGAATCTAGATTGAAATCTATGGAAGCCATTTACGCAACTAGCAAAAGCACCTATAACCGTTTGTACGAAACCAGCAAAGTAGAAGGAACGATTTCTAAAAACGATTTAGAAATGGCAAGCGGAAAAAAGAATTCTGATTACGCACAATATCAAGCTGCCATTGCGGCTCATAAAGAAATCTCGATCATGAGAGGATATTTAGAAATCCGTGCTCCTTTTGACGGCGTTGTAGCCGCTAGAAATGTCAATTTAGGAACATTTGTTGGCCCGCAAGGAAAAGGTTCAGATTTGCCTTTGTTAACGATTCAAGAGCAATCTAAATTACGTTTGGCGGTTTCTGTTCCAGAATTGTACACGGGATATTTGCATGCAGGAGACGAAATGAGTTTTAATGTAAAATCATTGCCAGAAACTTTTACAGCTAAAATTACCAGAATGTCGGGAGCTTTAGATTTAAAACTACGTTCTGAAAGAGTTGAAATGGATGTTCACAACACCAAAGGAAATTTATTACCTGGAATGGTTGCCGAAGTTTTGTTACCACTTAACGCGAAAGACAGCACATTTGTAGTACCAAAATCGGCAGTGGTGAATTCTGCTGAAGGTTTATATGTGGTAAAAGTAGTAAACCACAAAGCCACAAGAGTTGACATTAAAAAAGGAAGAGAAATCGACGATAAAATCGAAATTTTTGGTGACTTGAACCCGCAAGATAAACTGGTAAAAATCGCCAGCGAAGAAACTAAGGAAGGCGATGTCATAAACGAATAACCTGCGTTTAGTCTTCTTTTTAGTAGATTACCAATTACTGTACGCATTCTTCGGAGTGCAAATCTAAAATTTGCCTTAGGACAGTTCCTCTTTTGGAGAGAACTGTCCTTTTTTTGCTTTAATAATTTCAGGTAAAAATACGTGGTTACTGGGATTTGTAAATTGATATTTTTGACGAAGTACTAACATCAGAAAAACATTAAATAATGGAAAAGAAAGATTTTAAGAAAACTAATTGGAAGACAACAGATAAAAGATTTGTTGCTTTTTTAGATATACTAGGTTTTAAAGATAAAATAATGAGAAATACTCATAGTGAAATTTACGATGAATTGAGTAAATTATCGAAAGTTAAATCTCATTTAGAAAAAGTTGCATCAAAAACTAATGAGTCTCCTATATATCAGGACGCTGATATATATATTGTTAGTTTTTCTGATTCGATTGTAATATTTTCAAAAAACGACGACTACGAAAATTTTGAATTTTTTTTAATTTCATTAAGATATTTCTTTTCGAATGCAATTGCTAATAAAATAGCCATAAAAGGAGGGATGGCGTATGGTGAAATAAGTTTAAATAAGCAAGAACAGATTTATTTTGGCCAACCAATAATTGATGCATATTTACTTGAAGAAGATGTTAATTATTTTGGTGTCGTAGCTCATAATTCCATCGATAAATATATAAATGATAATAATTCTAAAATATTATCATCCAAAATAATTGAACAGATTCTTTTTAAAGGTAAAACACCTTTAAAATGTGGCAAAATTCATCATACAAATTTAGACTGGTTTGCTATGTCTTTAAATCCCAATAAAATCGATAAAAAAACAGAAGAGGAAAGAAAAAAAGAAACAGAAGAACAAAGAAAAGAACGAAAGCATACAGAGGTAATGGATGAATTAGAAAAATTTAATTTATCAGTTTCAGGTTCTGCACGAAGATACGTAGATAATACGATTGAGCTTTTTTTAGATTTAACTTCAAAGGACTTAATAAATTTAAAGGAAGTTAAATTATAATCTCATTAATTCTATAACATAACCGCTTTTGCGAGTAAATTTAGTAACAAAAAGCTTGTTTAAATTCGTACGATTCTAACAATAATTTGAAAATTAAAATTTGATGTCAGATATAACAAAACTCTTAGAAGAATATGATTCCAACTATATTCTAAATAAAGCTTTTGAATCAAAAATGCAACATTTGCTATCTGATTTAATACAAAGTAAAAATTTAAATGTACATAACATTTCAAGCCGTTTAAAAGAGCGGTATAGCCTAGAAAAGAAAATTTCTGCAAAAAATAAATATACTGACATTAACCAAATTACAGACATGATTGGTGTCAGAATAATAACTTTTTTTGAAGATGAAGTCGATATAATAGCAGATTTAATAAAAGATGAATTTGAAATTGATCCTGAAAATTCAATCGATAAAAGAGTTGTGGAATACGATAAATTTGGATATTCTTCGCTTCATTATGTTGTTAGTCTTAATGAAAATCGATATAATTTATTAGAATATAAAAATTTTAAGAATTTAAAATTTGAAATTCAAATTAGATCTATTCTTCAACATGCATGGGCAGAAATTGAACATGATATAGGATATAAAAGTAAAAACAGTATTCCAAACGTCGTTAAAAGAAATTTTTCACGAGTAGCAGCTTTATTAGAAACATCAGATTTAGAATTTTCAAAACTCAGAAATCGATTACTACAATATGAAAATGAAATAGATCAGGCTATTATTGAAAATCCTGCAAATGTTGAATTAAATATTATATCATTGGAATCTTTTTTAGAAAGCAGTCCAACTATTATAGATATTGATAGAAAAATTAGTGAGGGAACTGGAATTGAACTTAGAGAAGAAAATTTGGATACTGATAATATTGAGAAACTGCAATACTTAAAGATTGAAAATATACAAAAATTGTCAAAACTAGTTAATGAGAAAAAAGATCTAATAGCTTCGTTTGCTGTTAAGTTTTTGAATGATCACTATGACAAAGGTGGGTGGTTCGATCGAGGTATTTCATTGTTTTATTTATGCTACATCATTTTACTCGAAGATGAAGATGATAAAAAACTAGAACTGTATCTAGAAACGTTTTTCAAAAAATCAACGGTTCCTACTTTAAAAAATCAAATTCTAACATCATACAAAGAACTTAAATCATAAGTTACTTTTCATTGAAAACAATCTAATTTATAAAAATAAATATCATTAATTTTTATATTTTCTACGCTAACTCGAGCATTTCGAGCATACAATAGAATTGGAAACAAAAAACCTCGATCTTAAAAAAATCGAGGTTTTTCCATTTTATAAACCTTACTCCTCACTCAAATAAGGATTCAAAATCTCCGCCAATTCATTGACCCAATAATAATTTTCTTCAAAATTTGTTAGTCCAATTTGGAGGGTTTCGTGTTGTCGCATTACGGCGAGCGCTAAAATGCAGTTTACTTGTCTTAATATTTTAGCCATATCTTCTGGATCGATAATATGGTTAAAAAAATCAATCAGCCTTGTTTCGGCTTCTTTGGAAAGGGTGTTTGTACTCATAATGTCGTAGTATTAGGAATATAAAAACCCTTGTATCTAAGTGTTCCTAACGCCTACGACAGCGCTTTACGGTCGTTTCCGATACCGCACACATCATACAAGGGCAAATTTCTTTAGCCGTAAAGTCGTAATTATAGGAACTACAAATATAGGAAAATTCTTTATTTTACATTCTTTTTCTTACAACTACTTTATGTTCTTTAACAAATATACTAAATCTATATTTTGGTAAGTGTTTATCGCATTTTTGTCATTTCGACGGAGGAGAAATCACACTAGAAACTCCGCAAAGAATGTCGCCAATCTTTGTCGATCAACGAGTGTGATTTCTCCCTTTGGTCGAAATGACAAACTAGATTTAAAATATGTATATTCGTACAAAAAAAACAAAAATGCTAAATCCTCAACTTGGCTATCATACTTATTACGTCTACATTATAACAAATGAACATCGCACTTCTTTTTATATCGGAGTTACTAATAACTTAAGAAAAAGACTTGCACAGCATAAAGAAAATATAGATTTAAATATTAGCAGTTTTGCAGCAAAATATAATATTCAGTTTTTAGTTTATTATGAAAAATTCACATGGATACAAGAAGCAATCGCACGAGAAAAAGAATTGAAGAAATGGCGAAGAGATAAAAAGATTGAGTTGATAAGAGGTTTTAATGAAACTTTTGAATTTCTTAATTTTCATTTTGAATGAGTTTTTTTCAATTCTTTGTCGATTAACACGTGTGATTTCTCGTTCCTCTAAATGACAAAATTGTGGAAAAAACGCAATATAAATTCCTATTTACTTTAAAAATTACAAATCATAATTGAAAATGAATACTTTTGAAAAAGCTATTAAATATTTCAAATGATAAGAATAGAATTCGAGGAACCAATTGTAGAAATTTGTGAATGCTGTAATAATGAAACCATTAAACTAACTCGATTTGTTTATAAGGATGAAAATGCATTTGCTATTTATTATTTAAAATTCACAAAAGGTCATGATTATAAATATGCTCTCGGAATAATCAGCATTGGTGATTGGGGAACGGACGAAGAACCTAAAAATAGATTTTCTTTTCCGTTCAGAATTTGGCTTAACGATAATAACGAATACCAAATAGGTTTAATGGACAAAGAAGAATCTCCTTGGCAGAATGCAATACTTGGAAAAATCTTAGATAGAAAAGATGCACTACAACACCCTTGGATAAAAGAAGTATTTCATATAACAGATCATATCGTTTTTGAGGATGAGAAATTAATTGAATATTTTGATTAATCAATTTTATAAAACAAAAAAAATGCAAGACCAAAATTGATCTTGCATTTTTGCAAAGTGATAAATCTAAAAGAGTCTTTTTAGACTCTCTGACGCTCGTGTATTCCTTCTTTAATTTCTTCCACCATTTTTTTATTAAAAGCAGGCAAATCATTAGGATTTCGGCTGGTTACTAATCCATTGTCTACAACAACTTCTGAGTCTTCCCATTGTGCTCCAGCGTTTTTCAAATCGTTTTTAACAGAGAAAAACGAAGTTACTTTTCGACCTTCCAAAACATCGGCATCTACCAGAATTTGAGGTCCGTGGCAAATTGCCGCTACTGGCTTTTTACTTTCAAAAAACGAACGTACAAAATTTACTGCTGCTTCTTCTCTTCTTAATGAATCTGGATTTATAACTCCACCCGGCAGAACCAAAGCATCGTAATCGGCTTCATTTGCCTGATCTAAAACTACGTCAACATTATATTCGCTGCTCCAATTTCCGTCTTTCCAAGCTTTGATCGTTCCCGATTTCAAACTAACGATATCGGCATTCCAACCTTGCTCTTCCAAATAAGCTTTTGGAGATGCTAATTCTGATTCTTCAAAACCGTTTGTGGCTAATATGGCTATATTCTTTTTCATGATTTTAATTTTTTTAAACGTTATTAATTTTGATTTACCTAAAATTAGCTATTTCTAACAGCCAGTGAAAACAGACGATGTTAAAGCTTTCTTTAATAAAAGTTAATTAATTGAATAGCAGTTTTTTATTAAAAATTAAACGAGAATTATGTAAGATTGAGGTGGGTTGGGATTATTATTTTATAGCAAGAAAATCCAAGAAAAAGTCCAGCGGGACGAAATATTTATAGAAAAAAATCTTCCCATTTCAAAAGAGCCCCAGCGTGGTGAAATCTTATCTACAATATGTCGCTCCGCTGGAGCTTTTGGTACAGCGCATTTTATGAATCTATAAATATTTCATTCCTCCGGAATTTTTAATTGTTGAAATATATTTTGGTAATATGTATCGTTCCTACGGAACTAATTTTTTATATCCATTATTTTCTCAACGGATTAAATCCGTTGCTACAATATTTTTCATTCCTAACGGAATTTTTAAAGAGCCATAGACTCGGTTTATTTTGCAGCCCGGGATTTAATCCCGGGTTAGAAAATCTCAAATAAAAAGAGCCATAGGATCGAATCATTTAATCTGCAATAATTCAAAAGACATAAGAAAAACCTTCAATTACTTACCTGAACTTATATGGTTCAAAAAATAAATGCTATTTTTGTTACTCTTTCAAAAGCGTCTTGTGATTAAAAACACCCCATTTTAATCAAAAATCAATAATACTTTACCATTTATGAATGTTTTACTCATTGAAGATGATAAACGCATCAGCGAATTTATTATAAAAGGTTTAGAAGAAAACAACTTTACCGTGCATCTTGCCGAAACGGGCGAAATGGCGCGTGACCTTGTTCAGGAAAACACTTGGGATATTATCCTGATGGATATTATGCTTCCGGGAATCGATGGTATTCAGCTGACGAAATTAATGCGTTTTAAAAAGATTCATACTCCTATTTTAATGCTCAGCGCCTTGAGTAATACCGATGATAAAGTTACCGCACTAGATTCTGGTGCCGATGATTATCTTGTAAAGCCTTTTCATTTTAAAGAACTGATTTCGAGAGTAAATGCGCTTACGCGAAGAACAAAATTCAATTACAACGAACCCGAAACTTTATACACCTGCGGAACTTTAACGATCAATCCGGACGAGCATAAAGTCACCGAAAATAACGAACTGATCGATCTTTCGCCAAGAGAATACAAACTGCTTTTGTATTTATTGGAAAACCGAAATAAAGTCATGTCTCGAACTCAGATTCTAACAGCGGTTTGGGGAATTAATTACGACAATAACACTAATGTGGTCGATGTGTATATTTCGTATCTAAGAAATAAAATCGAACACAATCACAAGTTCATTCACACCATAAAAGGAATCGGTTACATGCTAAAAGAATAAATATGAAAATCCGTAATCGCTTTACTTTAATTTCTTCTTTGACATTCAGCGTTGTGTTTGTCATTGCATCGCTGATCACGTATTTTTCTTTCTACAGTTATTCCGAAAAAATCGTGTATAACGAATTGCAGAAAACCTGTTTACTGACAGGTATTTTCTATTTAGAAAAAGACGAACTTCCAGAAAACCAGCATTTAATTATCGGACAGCAATTCCGCGAAAATTCACTTGAAATCGTAACTCGCGTTTACAATAAAGAGAACCAGATTGTCTACGGAGATAAAACTTTAGACAACAATATCAATAAAACCCGGCTGGATTACATTAGAAAAAACAGAAAACTAAGTTTTAAATCCAAACATCATTTTTATTTCGGAAGTTATTACCATGACAATCAAGGAGATTTTGTGGTTTTCGTTAAAAAAAATGACACCGATTTCAAAACCATGACCGATAGATTATTAATCATCATGATTTTGGTTTTAATTTCGGGTTTGGTCAGCATTTATTTGGTCAGCCGAGTACTTTCTAATTTGGCTTACAGTCCGATCAAAAATATTATCAATCAGGTTAATGAGATTCAGGCTTCGTCGTTAGACAAACAAATTGTTTCTCCGAATACCAAAGACGATGTTCAGGAATTGATCGAAACGTACAATAATTTGCTGAAACGTCTTTCGGATACTTTTATCATTCAGAAAAACTTCATCAATTATGTTTCGCATGAGTTCAAAACGCCATTAACTGCCATTTCTGGAAACCTTGAAGTTTTTGCCCAAAAAGACAGAACCAGCGCCGAGTATAAAGAAATGTCTCAGAAAGTGTTGGAAAACGTTTATCAAATCGAAGACACGATGAATACTTTAATGATGCTTTCGGGTCTTCGCGAGAATATGGAACTCAACGAAATTTTTAGAGTCGACGAATTGGTTTGGGACATCAACGATCAATTGTCGGCTAGTTATCATTTAAAAGGGCAAATCCAAATTGCATTAGAAGTTGGCAATGACAAACTGCTTTCGATACAAGGAAATTCAAACGAAATCAAAATTGCATTATTTAATATCATCGAAAATGCCGTTAAATATTCAGATGGAAATCCAATAAAAATCAGTTTATTAGAACAAAATCAGCAGTTAAAAATTGTGGTTGAAGATCAAGGAAAAGGCATCAGCGAAGACGATCTTCAATTCATCAAACAAACCTTTTACAGAGGTAAAAATGTGAGCGACATTAAAGGAAGCGGCATTGGTTTAACTTTAGCCAATGTAATTTTCAAACAAAATAATATCGAGTTTACCATTACATCCAAAAAAGGCGCTGGAACCACAGTAACACTGGTTTTCCCGAAACTCTAATCGTTTTCTAATCTAACTCTTACTGGTTTCTAACAGACATCAAATTAGGACTTAATATGCAGCAAATAGCTTTGCAACTTATTAAATCTACTTAATTTGAAACGTATATTTTTAACCTTGTTTTTAATTGTATCATTCAAAAGTATGGCACAAAATGCTACTTTAAATGATACAATTGTCTTGTCTAGAAAAAAAGCCGAAGCTATATTTCTGGAAAAAAATATTTCTATTATTTCAGAAAAACTAAACATCGATATTGCCGACGCGCAGGTAATTCAGGCAAAATTATGGCCGAATCCTACGCTAACAGTTGGCGAAATCAATCTTTGGAGCAATGCCACTGCACAGCAATTGCCGCCGCTATGGGGAAATTACGGAAGAACGCAGCAAGTTAATGCTGAACTAGAACAATTAGTTCAGACTGCGGGAAAACGAAAGAAAATGATCGCCATGGAAAAAGTGGGCGTTGATATTGCCAAAGAATATTTCAAAACTTTTTTGCGAAATCTCAAAATTGAGTTTAGAAACAACCTGACTGAACTGCAATACACACAAGCTCAAGAAGCCATTTATAAAAAACAGCTTTCGTCTATGCAAACCTTGATTAAAGCCTATGGCAATCAGGTTGCACAAGGTAATATTGGCAAAGCCGAATACATTAGGCTAAAAGCATCTGAGCTTCAATTTTTAAAAGAAATCAGCGATTTACAAAAGGCAAATAATTCGTTGCAGCAAGAACTTAAAGTTTTAATGAATCTTCCGCCAACAAATTATATCAAACTTACAGATGAAGGTTTTGTTCCCGAAAATAAAAATATTGACGATATCAATCTTGGAAATCTAATGGCATCGGCTGTAGAAAATCGTCCAGATATGAAAGTGCTCAAACTTGGAAATGACTACAACGACATTAAATACAAATACGAAAAAGCAGTACGAACTCCAGATGTTACGCTTGGCTTAAGTTACGACCGTGGAGCAAGTTTGATGAATGATTTTGTGGGTATTGGTTTTTCATTGGATCTGCCGTTTTTTAATAGAAATAAAGGAAATATAAAAGTCGCGAAACTCGCTATTGAGCAAGGCAAATTAGCTACAGATGAAAAAACGCTGACCATACAAACAGAAGTTTTACAAGCGTATCAGGATTTACTGGTTACCAAAAAACTTTATGATAACGTTGATGCCAGTTATGAAGGTGATTTGGATAAACTATTAGAAGCTTATCGAAAAAATTTCATGCAAAAAAACACAAGCATGCTCGAATATCTTGATTTTGTTGATGCATATCTAGACAACAAAACCATTTTATTAAACTCTAAAAAAGACCTCAACAATAACCTTGAAGAACTCCGTTACATAGCGGGTGAAGAAATCAATTAAACCAAATTATCTAAAAAATAATAACATACATAATGAAGAAATTTATTTTACTCCCGATACTTGGGTTACTGCTCGTTTACGGATGTGGCAAGAAAGAAGAAGTTAAAAAAGCACAGGATGAAAAATTCTGCATCGATAAAGAATTAAAAGAAAAAATAACAATCGAAACTGTTCAAAAACGGTCTGTGAGCGAATCGATCAATCTTACGGGAAACATTACTTACAATGGCGATCATGTAGTTCAGTTTAACAGTCTTGTTCAAGGTATCATTACCAAAACTACTTTCTCGTTAGGCGATTATGTAAAAAAAGGACAAGTGCTGGCAGAAATTAAAAGTACAGAATTGAACAGTATGCAGTCAGAAAGCAGATCATTGCAGTCGCAGATTACGGTAGCCCAGCGCCAGCTGCAATCAACAAAATCAATGTTTGAGGATGGAATTGCTTCTCAAAAAGATTTACTGCAGGCACAAAGCGAATTAGATGTTTTAAAAGCTTCTTTAGGAAATGTAAGAGCCAATTTAGCAATGTTCAGCGCAAGCAGCGACAGATCTGTTTTTCAAATCAAAGCACCAACAGAAGGGTATATCGTAGATAAAAACATCAGTCCCGGAATGCAGATTACAGATGAAACGAATTCGCTATTTACCATTTCTGATTTAAAAGAAATCTGGGTTTTGGTAAATGTTTATACAAGCAATCTGAAAAACATCAGCGAAAATATGGCTGTTGACGTTACAACACCCGCTTATCCGGGAGAAATTTTCAAAGGAAAAATCAATATGATGGCAAAAGTTTTTGATGCCGACGAACATGTTCTAAAAGCTCGAATTGTTATGGATAACCGCAATCTGAAACTAAAACCGGGAATGACGGCCGATATTACAATCGATAAAAGTACAGGTGGTGAAGCATTGGCAGCTGTTCCTGCAAAAGCCGCCATTTTCGATAACAACCGTGATTATATCTTAATCTATAAAAACGATTGTACAATCGAAACCAGAGAAATAAATCCAGTCTTAAAAAACAACACTTGGCTTTATTTTGATAAAGGCGTAAAAGAAGGCGAAATGGTGATTACTAAAAACCAGCTTCTGATTCACGAAAGATTAAAAAACTAAGCATCCTTAAAACGGATAAATACAATACAAAACATGAAAAAATTTGTACAAGGTCTGGTTGCTTTCTCCTTAAAAAACTCACTGATTATATTCTTTTTCACAGCCATTTTATTGGCTGCAGGAATTGTGAGTTACATTCACACACCCATAGAAGCATTTCCTGATGTAACCAATACAAGAGCCAGAATTATTACACAATGGCCGGGAAGAAGTGCCGAAGAAGTCGAAAAATTCATCACGCTTCCCATTTCCAAACAAATGAATACAATTCCGAAAAAGGCAGAAGTTCGTTCTATTTCCCTTTTCGGATTATCCGTTGTAACCGTTTTATTTGATGACGGAGTCGAAGATTTTTATGCGCAGCAATACGCTTCAAACCGATTAAACGGACTGGATCTTCCAGAAGGAGCCGATGTTGAAATCGATCCGCCGTCTGGAGCAACGGGCGAAATTTTTAGATATGTCATTAAAAGTGATCTGCCAATTAAAGAAATCAAAGCCATTCAGGATTGGGTTATCGAAAGAGAATTGGTTGCTGTTCCCGGCGTTGCCGATGTAGTAAGTTTTGGTGGAGAAGAAAAAATGTTCGAAATCAAAATCAATCCAACCGAACTCGAAAATTACAATTTATCGGCATTAGACGTTTACGAAGCTGTTTCAAAAAGTAATATCAACGTAGGCGGAGATGTCATCAAACGAGGCGATCAGGCGTACGTGGTTCGAGGAGTTGGTTTAATTAATAAAGTTGAAGATATTGGTAATATTTTAATTGAAACAAAAGGCGGAGCTCCTGTTTTAGTAAAGCATGTGGCCGAAGTTTCCATTTCAGCAAAACCAAGATTAGGACAAGTTGGTCTAGACGGAAATGACGATGTTGTCGAAGGAATTGTAGTCATGCTTCGCGGAGAAAATCCAGGTGAAGTAATTGGCAGATTAAAAGAACGTTTGAATGAACTAAATGAAAGAGTACTTCCAGACAATGTTAAAATAGTGCCATTTATCGACCGTACCGAATTGGTTAATACAACCGTAAAAACAGTAACCAAAAACCTTGTTGAAGGTATTTTATTGGTTTCGTTAATCGTATTTATTTTCCTTTACAACTGGCGAACTTCGCTGATTGTAGCAACTGTGATCCCGCTTTCATTTTTGTTTGCGATTATCATGCTGCGAATTCAGGGACTGCCTGCGAATTTGATTTCTATGGGAGCGTTAGATTTTGGATTACTGCTCGAAGGTACGCTGGTAATTGTCGAACAAGTTTTTGTTTCGCTCGAAAAGAAAGCCCATAAAGTGGGAATGGAACGTTTTAATGCCATGAGTAAAATGGGATTAATCAAGAAAAGTGTAGGAAGCGTGGCAACTTATATTTTCTTTGCCCTAATTATTTTGATTGTGGCGCTAATGCCAATTTTCTCTTTCACAAAAGTAGAAGGAAAAATGTTCTCTCCCCTAGCCTTTACTTTGGGGTACGCCTTATTAGGTTCGCTGATTTTATCACTTACTTACGTGCCCGCCATGTGTAAAGTGATGCTTACGAAAAATATTGTCGAAAAAGAAAACATGATTTCACGTTTCTTTAGAACCAATTTGTACAACCTTTTTAAATGGAGCACCAAACATCGAAAAATAACGATTTATTCTTTTCTAGCTTTATTAGCCGTTTGTTGTGTAAGATTTGCATTTTACGGCTCAGAATTTATTCCGAAGCTGAATGAAGGAGCCATTTACGTAAGGGCCACACTTCCGAATAGTATTAATTTGGATGAATCGGTCCGATTGACAAAAGAAATGAAAGCCAAAATTAGGAAGTTTGAAGAAGTAAAATTTGTGCTTTCCCAAACCGGAAGACCAAATGACGGAACTGACCCAACTGGATTTTTTAATATCGAATTCCATATCGAATTAAAACATAAAGACGAATGGAAACACGACATCAGTAAGGAAGAATTGATTGCAGAAATCAAAAAAGTACTCGATGTATATCCAGGAATTGCATTTGGTTTCAGCCAGCCGATACAGGATAATGTGGAAGAATATGTAGCAGGAGTTAAAAGTCCGCTGGCGATTAAGATTTTCGGAAGCGATCTTTTCCAAATGGAAGAAATGGCCGCAAAAGTCGCAAATTCAATTAAAGATGTAAAAGGAATTGAAGATATCAATGTCTATAAAAATATTGGATTGCCAGAATTAAGAATTCAGCTTGACGACGAAAAAATGGCACGTTATGCCGTTACTACTGCCGATGCTCAAGCCGTTATCAGAATGACGATTGGCGGACAGGCTGCTACCAAATTCTACGACGACGAAAAGATATTTGACATTACGCTGCGTTTTGAAAAAGAGTATCGCGATTCTAAAGAAAAAATCGAAGGTATTTTGATTCCGACTATGAATGGTAAAAAAGTGCCCTTAAAAGAAATTGCAACCGTAGAATATAAAACAGGGCCAACATTTATTTACCGTGAAGGAAACAGCCGTTACATTGCTGTAGGATTTAGTATTGAAGGACGAGACTTAGGAAGCACCATCGAAGAAGCACAGAAAAAAGTAGCTGCCGAAGTGAAACTTCCTAAAGAAAATGTCATGAAATGGGCAGGCGAATTTGAAAGTAAAGAAAGAGCTTCCAAACAATTGGCAATGATTGTTCCTGTTGTACTTATCCTTATTTTATGTCTCCTGTATTTCAACTTTGGTAATTTCAAAGATACCATGATTGCTGTAAGCGCAATGCCGTATGCCTTTATTGGCGGATTCTTGTCACTTTGGGCAACAGGAACTGTTTTTGGAATTTCGGCTGGAATTGGATTTATCATTCTTTTTGGTGTCAGCGCGATTGACAGTATTGTCCTAATCGGAATGATCAAAGAAAATATGCGCGCCGGAATGCATTTAAGAGATGCTATTTCGCACGGAATTTACAGTCGTATTCGTCCAATTGTCATGATTGCCTTAATGGGATCTTTAGGATTATTACCCGCTGCTTTATCAACAGGAATGGGCTCCGAAGTTCAAAAACCGCTGGCCATCATGATCGTAGGAGGATTAATAACCTGTATGATTCTTTCCTTAACAGTTTTACCGCAAGTTTTCTATCTGGTTTACCGCAAAAAAGATATAAGTACCTATTCATAATTTTAATTGTTATTATTTATTCTGAAAGCACCTTTGAACTTTTATGGTTTGGAGGTGTTTTTTTTTGATTATAAAAAATCAATTGCTTCCTGCTTTTGCTGGAAGCAATTCATAAAAACTATCAACAGCTTACATGAACTTATATGGTTCAAAAAATAAATCTTACATTTGGTAAAATCAAAAACAAAATGATTGAAATAAAAGCATTTAGTCAGGCAGAAGATTTAAAAATTCCGAGACGTGTTCTAAAGTATGTTCTGGTATTTTGCACTTCGGGAGAAACTACGATTTCCATTGATGAAAACGAATTTACATTAACCGAAAATTCTGTTATAACGATTACTTCTGGGCAGATTCATTATTTTAAAGATATTGAAAATGCTTCTGGTTTTGTTCTCGAATTTACCTATGCTTTTTTCTGTAAAGACGACAGCGACATGGAACTGATTTTCCACAATGGTTTATTCTGCCATTTTGCGATGAATGAAATGATCAAAGTCGATCAGCCCGAAATTGTGGTTCGTCAGCTTGAAGAAATTACAAACGAAATAAATCTACAACCGTATCAATATTTAATTTCTATTCACAGCCGAATTGAGTTGATTTTAATTGAAATCAACCGAACCAAAATAAATCGTGGAGATGAGATCTACAAACCCGATGCTTTATTTCTTCAATTTCTGGAAACGGTCATAAAAAACTTTGAAAAGAATCTTTCGGTAAATGAAATTGCTGGTTTGATTGGTACCACCGAAGCCAAACTCAACGAACTTTCAAAACTGCATTGCAATAAAACAGCCCAAAATATTATTTTTGGATTGATTGTTTCTGAAGCAAAACGATTGCTTACTTACGAAAAATTAACGGTAAAAGAAGTGGCTTATGCTTTAGGTTTTAATGATCCTTTCTATTTTTCAAACTTCTTCAAAAAACACGCTCAAGTTTCTCCAAAATCTTTCAGGGAGAAAATTGTTAGTGCCTAAATGTTTTTAAACACATAGAAACATAGATTTTTATTCTAAACTTCTTAGAAGTAAATAAAAGAGAAACTAGTCTCTCAACACATTAGCACTAGGTTTACTTAAAAAAGTAAAACTCGTTTTTTAACCTTTTACTCTACGCTTCTTTGTGTTTAAAAAAATATAATTACATGCTTTTTCCAAGATTCTCTATTTCTTAGCAAACGTTCTTGCGAGATCTTTGTATCATAATAATTACTAATCATTTAGTCATGAAAAGATATCAGGATTTTGCCATTTTTCTTTTACGTATTGCATTAACCAGCGGATTTATTTCTGCTGTTTCAAGTCGGTTGGGCTTTTGGGGAAGTCAATCTTCAGGCTGGGAAAATTTCTTGGCTTACGCCGAAAAAGTCAATTCTTTCGCACCAAAAAATTGCATTCCCGCAATCGCCATTACAGCCACAATATTCGAATCACTTTTGGGATTACTCCTTCTCTTTGGCTACCAAACAAGATTGGCATCAATTGCCGCATCTCTTTTAACCTTATTTTTTGCCTTAGCAATGACCTATTCTTTTGGTGTAAAAGATCCTTTAGATTATTCGGCATTTGCCTTTTCAATGGGCGCTTTTCTTTTATCAACTGTCGAAAAATACCAATGGAGTTTAGACGAAATTCTTTCTAAAAAATAAAATTTAACACATAGAACATAGTTTTTCGGATTAAAAAAAGATAGCTAAAGAAACAAGTTTGCACACATAGCTAAACTATGTGCATTTGAATTAGTGAAACGCCTTTTTAAATCTTCGAAAAACTATACTTCAATGTGTTAAAAATAAATACACGCAACAGATTAAACAATTAAAAATCAATTACAATGGAAAAACAAATTGCAAAAACAAGCGAAGTAAACTGGAAACCTCTTATTGAAGAAGGTGTAAATACAGACGGTATTTTTTATAAAGTATTACGTTTTGACGAAGCCGCCAACAGACCTAAAACTTTTTTATTAAAATTTGAAGCTGGCGCTTCGTATCCAAATCATATCCATCCCAGCGGAGAAGAAATCTTTGTCTTGGAAGGCGAAGTCCGATCTGCAAAAGACGAACTGAAAGCAGGCGATTATTTATACATGCCGCCTGAAAGTACACATTCTGTATTTTCTAAAACAGGTTGTACGATATTGTTTGTAGTGCCCGAAGAGGTAGTGATTTTGAAGTAAATAAAATATTGAGTAGCCTCCTGCTTTAGTTGGAGATGTACTTGCGACTCCTTTGGGGCTTTAGCCAAATATATTTTTGGGCTAAAGCCTTTTTATTTTACCAATTAATAACCTCCAGCTAAAGCAGGAGGCAATTCAAATAATTGAAATCTTTAAAATTACTACAGCATATTTATCTCAAATCCTTCTTTATAACCAAATATTTCAAATTGGTATTTCCGGCATTACTTATTCCATGTTCTGCATTTGGCGGGCAATATAAACTGGTATTTGGTCCAACCACAACTGTTTTACCATCTAGAAAAAAAGAAGCCGAGCCTTCTAGAATATAAAAAAATTCTTCTTCGGGATGATGATGTGGAGCGTGCGTCGATTTCCCAGGTTCGACAATACTCATTTTTAAAGTGTTTTCCTGAGTAAAGTTTTTATCTGCAAACCAATATTGATAACCTGCTTTGGTTTTGGTGGCTTTGTCTATTTCAAAATGATTCACACAGTTTTCGATAGTGCATTCTGGTGATGCTGTTTCTTTTTTGGTTTCCTGTGCGAAGGCTATTTGTTGGAAAAGCAAAAGAGCGATTGTGGTTTTTAGAGTCGTTAGTGCGTTCATTTTTTTATTGTAATGTTATGAAAATTGACATTCATAAATAATTGGAGAAAATAAAATACAATCAGTAACATGAAAATTAGAGTTTTGTCATAACTTTGTTTATTAACTTTAGTAAACTTTAAAAATCATGCAAGCAATTAATATCACAGCATATACCGAAGATGACTCTCAGATTGAAGCTGTAAAAGCTTTTATGAAAGCATTGAAGATAAAATTTGAAATTGCAAATATAAAACCTTATGAATTATCTTCTGAACAGCAGGAAATTTTAAATAGCCAGATTAATTTAGATAGAAGTAATTACAAAGATGCTGAATCAATTTACACTGATTTAAAAAAGAAGTATGAATTATAAGATTATCGTTTCTCCAATTGCATTAAAAAATTGAGGAAGCTATTGAATATTATATCATAAAAGTTAGCAAGAAAGTAGCCTTAGACTTTCTTAATGATTATAAAAAAACTTATAAACTCTACAGATAAATCCATTTTATCAATTTCACGATAACAACTACCGCTATCTTCCTTTTAAAAAATTTCCATATGTGGCATTTTCATTGTTGATGAATTCTCGAGAACCGTCTTTTTAAACGCTGTTTTTCATACTTCACAGAATCCCGAAAAATATCCTGTTCGATAACCGTTAAATTGTAGTTTATATACATTTCAGCGGGACGCAACCTTTTATCTATATTTCATTTTATTAAAATAACATCCAATCTTTGTAGAACTACTTACGGAGATTATTCGTTCTTCAGAATGACAAAAATAAGGGTAAACTTTGCGCCTACGCGACTTTGCGAGATAATCTAAGTAACAAACATCAATCTTTGCAGAACTACTTGCGGAGATTCTTCGTTCTTCAAAATGACAAAAATGAGGGTGAACTTTGTGTCTTAGGGACTTTGCGAGATTAATCTAAGCAACAAATTTGAACCCGGCTTTGCAGAATATCAGAAATAAAAACTACTTTTAAAACCGCTTCAAAAGCAACTTTTAAAACTTTTTATCATGAATGCATTCCAACTTAAAATAAAAGCACACCTTTTATTTGTTATTACTTTAACTTTTACAAATTTTATATGCGCTCAGACATCAAAAGAAAAAAGTCATGACTTAATAGCAAAAGGCGCCCTTCTCACAAAACTATCCGATCAATTCAGTTTTACAGAAGGACCTGCTGCGGATAAGAAAGGAAATATTTATTTTACGGATCAGCCCAATAATAGAATCATGAAATGGTCGGTTAATGGCGAACTTTCTGTTTTTATGGAAAATGCAGGAAGAGCGAACGGTTTGTATTTTGATCACAAAGGCAACCTTTTGGCTTGCGCCGATGAAAAAAATGAGCTTTGGAAAATAGACCAAAACAAAAATTATACGGTAATACTAAACAATTTCGAGGGAAAAAGGCTGAATGGTCCCAATGATCTTTGGGTTGACCCAAAAGGCGGTATCTATTTTACAGATCCTTTTTACCAAAGGGACTACTGGACACATATTTCCAAAGAAATAGAGAAAGAATGCGTTTACTATTTATCTCCAGATAAATCTAAAATTATCAACGTTGATAATGATCTTGTAAAACCTAATGGCATTATTGGAACTTCGGATGGAAAAACCTTGTACGTAGCTGATATAGCAGCAAATAAAACCTATTCTTATACCATCGAAAGTAATGGCTCTTTAGGCAAAAAAACGCTGTTTACTGAATTAGGTTCAGATGGAATGACAATAGACGAGTCGGGAAACATTTATTTAACAGGAAAGGGAGTTACCATATTCAATCCGCAAGGAGAAAAAATAGCCCATATTGATGTTCCTGAGCCATGGACAGCTAATGTTTGTTTTGGAGGAAAAAAATTCAAAACATTATTTATTACAGCTAGTAAAAGTGTTTATACATTAGAAATGAACGTTCGGGGAATGAAATAATCGATATATTTTTAACTGGACTGAAGTCCAGCCCTACAATATGAGACATTCCTTCGGAATTTTTCTTGCCATCTGATACAAAAAAGAGCCACTGGCTCTACGAATATTGTAGAGCTGGACTTTCAGTCCAGTTGAACATGGATTTTTTTTTGTCTTTCTATAGAAAAATTATGAAAATGATTCGTTCTCGCCTAGTCCCGATCGAAACGGCATCCTTTTGTATTGGGGTTCAATACAAAAGATATAGTGTAGAGCAGGACAAAACGTCTTTAAAACGAAAAATGTTCTGCTCCTAAAAAATATTTTAGAAATTAAAAGTCTAGTAAAATCAACACTTCACTAGCATTTTTAGTATTACTTATTGTACGATAAGAAAATATTATGATAAAAATATTTTGAAATTCAAAAAACCGCCATACATTTGCCTAACAGTGTTAAACAATTTAATACTCGAATATAATGGCTAGTAAAGATCGAATTTTAAGACAAAAAGAAGAGACAAGAAATAATATTCTTGGCGCTGCTTATGATATCGTGAAAGACGAAGGCTGGAATGGTTTGAGTATGCGTAAAATTGCCGACAGAATCGAATATACCGCTCCTATTATTTATGAATATTTCTCGAATAAAGAAGCAATTTTGGAAGAACTGACTGGCAAAGGTTTTATCAAGCTGACTAAAGAATTGCAAACTGCAATTGATAAGTTTGAAAAACCCGAAGATCAATTAGAAGCGATGTGGATGACTTATTGGGACTTCGCTTTTACTAATACTGAAATGTATCAGTTGATGTTTGGTGTTCAAATGACTTGCTGCGCACAGCGATGTTCAGCTCAAGAGGGACCTTACAAATTATTCACTCAGGTAATTGCTGATGTAATGAAAGACAGCAATCCGAGTCAAGATATCATAAAACAAAAGTACTTCACTTTCTTTTCTGTTATTCATGGTTTAATCGCCATCAACATCATTAATAAAAGTGATATTTTAGAAACAATTAATGCTCAAATTTTAAAAGATGCCATTGGGGGTATCATCAAATCAATACAATAATATTTTTTTCAATTTTTACTTAACGGTGTAAAATTATTTAATTGGATAATATAAAATCCTTTTTTTTATAACCTTAACTTAACACTGTTAGAAAATTTAATCGAGGTAATAAAACTCTTTTTTTGGACTTTTACTTAACAACGTTAGATAATTTAATACCGATTTAAAAAGAGAACTGAAAATGATAAAAGTATAGAAGTTTGTGCTCATTTACTTAACAATGTTAGAAAATTTAATTCAATTAAATATGAATCCCGAGAATGCCACAATACAAAAGAATTTAATCCGAGAAAATGTTCAACCAATTAAAACCACTATGAAAATGAAAAATGTAATTATAACCAGTTTTATTCTGGCACTAGTGTTAAGCAGCTGTGCCGATAAAAATCAGGCTCCTACTGCTCCACCACCACCGGTTTTACCAGTGTTAGCTATTACAAGTGCAAACACAATCACTGACTCTGAATATCCTGCTTCTATACAAGGAACTGTTGACGTTGAAATTCGACCACAGGTAAGCGGTAACCTAGAAAGAGTTTATGTTGACGAAGGTGCTTATGTAAATAAAGGACAAACGTTATTTAAAATCAATGAGCGTCCGTTTCGCGAGCAGTTAAACAATGCTTTAGCAAGTCTTCATGCAGCAGAAGCGGCTTTAATCAACGCCAACTTAGAAGTTGATAAATTGACTCCGCTAGTTCAGAACAAAGTGGTTTCTGATTATCAGTTAAAAACGGCTAAAGCAACTCAAAAAATTGCTGCTGCAAATATTGAACAGGCAAAAGCAATGGTAGGTTCTGCAAAAATTAATTTAGGATATACTAACGTAACTGCACCAGTAAGCGGCTACATTGGAAGATTGCCTAAAAAACAAGGAAGTTTAGTTTCTGCAACTGATGTTGAACCTCTTACTACTCTTTCTGATGTACACGAAGTATTTGCTTATTTCTCTTTGGGTGAAACTGATTTCATCAACTTTAAAGAGCAATATGCGGGAAGTTCATTAGGGGATAAAATCAAAAAATTACCTCCAGTTACTTTGATTCTGGCTGATAACAGTGCTTATCCAAAAACAGGAAAAATCGATATGGTTGACGGTCAGTTTGATAAAACTACAGGAGCTATTACGATTAGAGCTACTTTCCCAAATGCAAACGGAGTTTTACGTTCTGGAAACACAGGAAGAATTCGTTTAGGATTAAACCACAATGATGCCATCTTGGTTCCGCAGGCAGCTACTGTTGAAATGCAAGATAAGGTATTTGTTTTCACCGTTGGAAAAGACAACAAAGTAACTAAAATGCCAATTACTGTCGTAGGGAAAAGCGGTACGAATTATTTAATTAAAGACGGCGTAAAATCTGGTGATCAAATCGTATTAAGCGGTATTGACAAACTTCAGGACGGACAAGCGATTCAGCCTGAAAAATCAACTAAAGTTGCCGAAGTAACTAACAAAAAATAATCAAAAGAAATAATGTTCAAAATATTTATACAAAGACCAGTACTGGCAACTGTAATCTCCATTTTGCTGGTGATTCTAGGTGTGCTGGGTTTAACTAAACTGCCTTTACAACAGTTTCCTGATATTGCGCCTCCATCGGTTTTGGTAACGGCGGTATATCCTGGAGCGAATGCAGAAACGGTTTTACGTTCTGTGGCTCCTTCTCTAGAAGAATCTATAAATGGTGTAGAAAACATGACTTACATGAGTTCTACCGCGAGTAACGATGGTAGTTTGGCCATTACTGTTTTCTTCAAACTAGGAACAGATGCGGATCAAGCTGCAGTAAACGTACAAAACCGAGTTGCACAAGCAACAAGTCAATTGCCAGCAGAGGTTGTACAACAAGGTATTATCACGGCGAAACAGCAAAACAGTTTCATCATGGCGATTGGTATGTACACTGATGATGAAGCAAAATACGATCAGACTTTTGTGGCCAACTATGCGCAGATTAATATTATTCCAGAATTAAAACGTATTCCTGGAGTGGGTTCTGCCAGTATTTTTGGTGGTGTAAAAGATTACTCTATGCGTGTTTGGCTAAATCCAACACAAATGTCAACTTACAAAGTAACACCAAATGAAGTAATGGCTGCCATTCAGGACAAAAGTTTGGAAGCTGCACCAGGTAAATTTGGTGAAAGAAGTAAAGAAGTTTTTGAATACGTAATTAAATACAAAGGTAAACTTACTAAACCTGAAGATTATGAAAATATTGCTATACGTTCTAATGCAGATGGTTCAGTACTTCGCTTAAAAGATGTAGCGAGAGTTGAATTGGGTGCTTATTCATACAACAGTTTAACTCGTTTAAATGGTAAAAAAGGAATTGTAATTGGGGTAATTCAGTTAGCTGGATCAAACTCAAATGATATTCAGATTGCGATTAATAAAATGATGGAAAAAGCTTCTAAAGATTTTCCAACAGGTATTAAACACAATATATTCTATAGTACAAAAGTATCTTTAGACCAATCGATCGAACAGGTCGAACATACCTTACTGGAAGCTTTTATATTAGTTTTCATCGTGGTATTTATCTTCCTGCAAGATTTTAGATCAACATTAATTCCGGCTATTGCTGTACCTGTAGCAATTTTAGGAACGTTCTTCTTCATGCAGTTATTCGGATTCTCGATCAACCTTCTAACACTTTTCGCATTAATTCTGGCGATTGGTATTGTGGTAGATGACGCGATTGTGGTAGTCGAGGCCGTGCATGCGAAAATGGAGCACAAACATTTGTCTCCAAAAATCGCCACGCATGAAGCAATGCACGAAATAACGGGTGCTATTATCTCGATTACGCTGGTAATGGCTGCTGTATTCCTGCCGGTTGGTTTTATGGAAGGTTCTACGGGAGTTTTCTATCGTCAGTTTGCCTTTACGATGGCAATTGCAATTGTAATTTCGGCTGTTAATGCCCTGACTTTGAGTCCAGCACTTGCTGCTTTGTTCTTAAAAGACAATCATGGAGCACATGATACAAATGCATCTCATGAGAAAAAAGGATTTAAAGAAAAATTCTTTACCGCTTTCAACAGCAGTTTTGAATCACTAACAAATCGTTATGTTGGCGGAATAAAATTCTTAATCAGAAAAAAATGGTTGAGTTTAGGCGGATTGGCTTTAATTACTGTAGCAACAGTTTTATTAGTAAAAACAACTCCTGCAGGATTTATTCCAACAGAAGATCAAGGATTTATTGCCATTGCGGTTAATACACCATCAGGAACATCTCTAGACGGAACTCAAAAAGTAATGACTGAGGCTGAAAATACATTAAGAGGTTTAGATGCTTCACGATTTGTAACAGCGATTTCTGGTTTCAACTTGTTGACAAATTCAACGAGCCCATCTTCTGCTGTTGTTTTCGTATTGCTGAAACCAAACGAAGAACGTGGAGAAGTTAAAAATATTGACGAAATCATGAATCAGGTTCGTGGTAAACTAGGCTCTATTTCAGGCGGAAGTTTCTTCGTATTCAGTTTTCCAACTGTTCCTGGATTTAGTAACGTTGAGGCTTTAGATTTAGTTCTTCAGGATAAAACTGGAGGAAAACTGGATAAATTCAGTGGTATTTCTCAAAACTTCATTGGAGAACTGATGAAACGTCCAGAAATTGCAGTTGCCTTTACTTCTTTTAAAGCTGATTATCCTCAGTTACAATTAGAAGTAAATGATGAAAAAGCGAATCAGTTAGGCGTAAATGTAAAAGACATTTTACAAACTATGCAGGCCTATTTTGGTAGCGCGCAGGCATCAGACTTCAACCGATTTGGTAAATATTATCGTGTGGTTGTTCAAGCCGATATTGCCGACAGAGCAGATCCAACAGCAATTGACCGTGTATTCGTTAAAAATAAAACTGGCGAAATGGTGCCGATAAATACTTTAGTGAAACTAACTCGTATTTATGGTTCTGAAACTGCTTCTAGATATAATTTATTTAACTCAATTTCTATTAATGCCATTCCGAAACCTGGATTTAGTTCTGGAGATGCCATTAAAGCAATTGAAGAAGTAGCAGCACAACAATTACCTGCAGGTTACGGGTTTGAATTCTCGGGCCAAACTCGTGAGGAGATTTCTTCTGGAGGGCAGTCAGCGACAATTTTCTTACTGTGTTTAATATTTGTTTATTTCTTACTTGCTGCACAGTATGAGAGCTATATCCTGCCTTTAGCTGTAATCTTATCAATCCCTGCAGGTATTTTTGGAGTATTTGTTGCCATTGGTTTCACAGGAATCGAAAACAACATTTATGTACAAGTTGCCCTTGTCATGCTGATTGGACTTCTGGCCAAAAACGCCATTTTGATTGTGGAGTTTGCGGTACAAAAACGAAAATCAGGTATGGCATTAGTAAGAGCTTCAATAGATGCTGCCAAATTACGTCTGCGACCAATTATCATGACGTCTCTAGCCTTTATCGTTGGTTTAGTACCCATGATGAGTGCCAAAGGACCATCGGCGCAGGGAAATCACTCAATCAGTATTGGAGCTGCGGGTGGAATGATTTCAGGAGTAATTTTAGGATTATTTATTATTCCTGTATTGTTCATCGTATTCCAATATTTACAAGAAAAATTCAGCGGTAAACCAATCGCTGTCATTCACAACGAAGAAAAATAAATATGGAAAACTATATAACGACAATCCTTGTTGCCATCTTATTTGGCATCGGATATATATCATACAGAATCACGAAAGATCTTGAAACTAAAAAAGATATTTGTACAGAGATTTAATCTGTTAATGAGATTTAAAAATATATTTTAACACATAGAGACATAGAATCATATGCCTAAAAAGAGATTAGAAGAAACTAGTTTCCACACATAGTAACTATGTGCATTAAAATTAGTGAAATGCCTTTTTTAAATCTTCAAAAAACTATGTTTCTATGGGTTGAAAAAAAATTACACCCAAAGTCAATGGGTACGGAAATCTAATAAAAAGACAATGAAAAATTATATAACCAAATTCGTGACCTTCGCCATTCTGATCACGACTTTAATATCCTGTAAAGTTTCAAAGGATATTGAAACTCCAAAAGATGCATTTCCTGAAAAATTCAGGAATGCATCGGTTTCGAGTGATACAACCAGTATTGCCGATATCGAGTGGAAAAACTTCTTTACAGAAAAAGATATTGTTACGTTAATCGACAGCGCGGTTGCCCGAAATAATGATCTGCTTATTGCACAAAAAAACATCGAAATTGCGCAGTACAGATTTACACAATCGAAATGGGGAAATGTTCCTCAGGTTAATTTATTTGTAAATGCTAATACAAGCAATCCTTCTGACAATAGTTTTACAGGAATGAACTTGAATCAGGCTTTAGGCGCTAAACATATTGATGATTATTCTGCTGGAGCTTCACTTTCTTGGGAGGCTGATATTTGGGGAAAGATCAGAAACCAAAAGAAAGGAGCTTACGCAGGATATCTTCAATCTGCAGAAGTTAAAAAAGCATTGCAGACGAATATTGTAGCGAATGTTTCAAGAGGTTATTACAATCTTTTGATGCTGGACGCTCAGCTGAAAATTGCACAGCAAAACCTAAAATTAAATGACAGCACAACGAATATTATCAAATTGAAATATGATGCTGGTCAGGTAACCACTTTAGCAATTCAGCAGTCTGAAGCACAAAAATTAAACTCAGAGCAATTGATTCCGTTATTGGAACAAAATATTGCTATTCAGGAAAATGCTTTAAGTGTTTTAACCGGTTCATTTCCGAATTCAAAACAAAGAACCGTTCTTTTAAATTCAATAGAAATTAAAAGCAATCCAGCCATTGGAATTCCGTCTTCATTAGTAAGCAGAAGACCAGACGTAAAAAGTGCTGAATTAGCTCTTAAAGTAGCCAACGCCAATGTCGGTATCACAAAAGCGGATTTATACCCAGCTCTTAGAATTACGGCTCAAGGCGGTGTAAACTCTTTCGAAACGAGTAGCTGGTTCAATATTCCAGCTTCTCTATTCGGAACTGTTGCAGGTGGTTTAACACAACCAATCTTAAACAACAAAAGAGTGAGAACGCAGTATAATATCGCTGTCGCGGAAAGAGAAAAAGCGGTTTTAGCTTTTAGACAAGCTGTTTTAGTGGCTGTAAGCGAAGTTTCTGATGCCTTAGTAAAAGTAGAAAAACTACAGCAGCAAGAAACGTTCTTAAAAGAAAAAGTAAAAACTTTACAGCAAGCAATTAAAAACTCGAACTTGTTATTCAAAAACGGATTAGCAGAATATCTTGAAGTTTTAACTGCTCAAGCCAATCTTTTACAAAGCGAATTAGAACTTGCTGACTTAAAAAGACAACAACTCACAGCCAATACAGATTTGTACCGCGCTCTAGGCGGAGGTTGGAAATAATATAATACCCGTTACCCGTTAATTACCCGTTAATTATTTATTTTTTGAGATGAAAACGCTGTGAGACCTTTTGGTTTCATGGCGTTTTTTTTTGCAATAAGGCACTAAGGTTCAAAGTTTATTTTAATTTCTCTCGCTCCCGATAGTTATCGAGATTACAGATTAAGCAAATTTATTCTCATTTTATGTCTTCGTGAGCGGAGTCGAAAGATCGCATGCTAAATCCATACAGTACTTTTTACTTTGTGTGTCCTTCGACTTCGCTCAGGAGACAAATCTTTGTAAATTTTTGTGTGCAATTTCTCGTTGCTCGAAATGACAAACTTTATGCTTATTTCTTTATTTTTGGAAAAAAACTTTGCGCCTTAGCGCCTTCGTGGCAAAACTTATAAAAAAATGACTTTCAATAAAGAAACCTATCTCAGCAATCTAAAACAAACTATTGAAAGTTATTATCCTATTTCTGAAAATTCATGGAAACTAATCGAAAACATCACCAGTTTTCAAACGCTTAAAAAAGGAGAAACATTATTACAAAATGGAGAAATTGCTAAAAATGTTCATTTTATTGCAAAAGGAGTTTTACGAGCATTTATAACAGATGAAGAAGGTAATTTCTATAACAAAAACCTTTTTCTCGAAAATTATTTAGCTGGTTCGAAGGTTTCTTTAATGCTCCAGACACCTTCCAATTTTACTATTGAAGCTTTAGAAGATTCTATTGTAATCAACATAAATTACAAAAAATATATTCAAGCTATTAACGAAAATGACGACCTCAAAAACTTCTATATCGCTCATTTAGAAAAGCATTGGATTATAGAAAAAGAGCAAAGAGAAGTTGCGCTCGTTATGCAGAATGCAACTGAAAGATATGTCACACTTTTAAGGAAACATCCAGACATTGCAGATCGTGTTCCGTTACTGCATATCGCATCGCATTTAGGCATTACTCCTACACAATTAAGCCGAATCAGAAAAAGTTTGGAAAAAGATTTGTAAATCAACATATGTAAAGGTTTTTTCAGAAAGGTCATTTTATCTTTGTGTTAGATTTAAAATCTATTCCGAAAAAATGAAAAATACAGATCTTATAAAAGACAATATTGACAATCTCACCACACTTTGGAGAACTGCCGCTGCTCCTCTCCTTTCGTATCATAAAAATGATCCTTTTCAATTCAGCCAGATAAAAAATTCAGGCTGGCCGAATAGATTATGGTTCCGAGAAGATATTACAGAAGAAAATCTGCCGCAGATTCTTGAAATTATAGAACAAAATCCAGGTTTGGTAATTCCGTATTGGGATATTTTTGAAAGCAATTCCAATGAAATATTTGAAAAAAATGGGTTTGAAATACGAAATCAACTTGTTGCAATGGCTTTAAAACTGGAAGAAAGATTTGTTCTTCGAAATATTCTTTCTTTTAAAAGAGTTTTAAATGAAGAAGATGCCATAACGTGGTCTGATATTTATCCGTTATCTTTTAACTACGTAATCAGTAAAGAAACAATCGTCCATAATTACGAAAACACTAAATTTTATCTGGTTCATTACGACGAAAAACCAATAGGAACTCTCAACCTTTTTCAAACGGGAAATGTTATGGGAATTCATGGCGTTGGTGTAATTCCTGAAATGCGTAAAAGAGGTTTCGCCGAAGAAATCATGAAGTTTGCGATCAACGAAGCCATTGATGCTCATTGTAATTATGCACAATTACAAGCTTCTCCGCTAGGAAAAAACATTTATACAAGGTTGGGTTTTGAAGATTTGTTTTTAATTAAGAATTACTTTTTGTAATAAATTTCAATTTTAAAATCCAAATTGCAATTCTCCGCAGTTTTATGTCCTCCTGAGCGAAGTCGAAGGATCGCATGCTGAATCAGTACAGTGCGTCATCACCGAACGTTTCCTTCGACTTCGCTCAGGAAGACAAACTGTTGTGATTACTTTAGCAAGAAGATAATTCATCACAACCAACCAACCAACCAACCAACAATTGTCCCAAATGCCCCTAAAATAGTCGTAAATGTGTATTTCAGTAAAGGAAAACATTATTAGATTTGTAATACATTAACTAATAACCTTTTAAACAAATACCCAATGAAAACAACGAAAATTATTTTCTGGACTACTACAATCCTTATTTTTTTATTTGAAGGCGTGATGCCAGCTTTAACTTCTCAAACTGAATTAGCAAAAGAAGGAATCAAACATTTGGGATATCCGGAATATTTTGGAAATGCTTTAGTCGTATTTAAAATTCTGGGCGTTTTAGCTTTAATTATCCCACAAGTACCTGCACGCATTAAAGAATGGGCTTATGCCGGATTTGCTTTCGATTTTATTTTTGCTTCAATAAGTCATTTTGCAGTAGACGGAATTGATTTTCAAGGTTTCTTCCCTTTAATCGTATTTGCCATTTTAATTGTATCGTATGTAACCTATCATAAAATACAGCGTTATAAAAATATAGCGCTCTAAAAAACAAAACTTTATGATTGAAGTTTTTAAAACAAATGTTCAAGAAGAATGGCAATGTAAAATGATCATTGAAATGCTTCTTGAACATTTCCCAAATAGTTCGATTAACTTCGATCTCGAAGACTGCGACAAAATTCTGCGTGTTCATGCTTCATCCATCTGCAATACTACTATTATTGAGCTTTTAAATTCGCATGGTTATCATTGCGAAGTACTTCTATAAAAATCATAATTTATTGATTTACAAATTTTTAAAAATAAAATTGTAATTTTAGAATACTAATTTTAAATCACTGAAAATGAATATACCAGCAGAACATCAAACCATAATGCCTTATTTGATTTTACAAGGTGCATCAAAATTTATCGATTTTACCAAAAAGGTTTTTGGCGCAACTGAAACTAATACCAAATCGCTGCGTACAGACGGAAGTATCATGCATGCCGAGGTTACTTTAAATGGAAGCACTATAATGATAACTGATGAAATAACCGACTGGGCAAAACAAACCGCAAATTTGTTTGTATATGTACCCGATGCTGATGAAACGTTTCAAAAAGCGATCGAAAACGGAGCCAGTTCGCTAATGGGTTTAAGCGATCAGGATTATGGCAGAACCTGCGGCGTTACAGATCCGTTTGGCAATGTCTGGTGGATTACTTCTGTAAAATAAAAAACTTAAAATCAATGATATGAAAGCTGAAATCCAAAAAAATATTGTTGACACATTTCGAAAATTACATACCATACTTTCTAAATTTTCTGAAAACGAGTTAAATTTAGTTCCGTATCATGGAAGCTGGACTGCAGGTCAGGTTACACAGCATATTATTCTTGCCTGTTCTGGCTATCCTGAACTATTTGCAGGCGAAACAGAAAAATCAACTAGAAAACCAGATGAAAAAGTAAAAGATATTGAAGGCTTATTTTTAAACTTCAGCATAAAAATGGACTCTCCTGTTTTTTTGATTCCTGAAAAAAAAGAGTACGATAAAGAAAAACTAAATTCAAAATTGTTGAAAATAGAATCTGAATTATTGGATTCTGCGGAAAGGTATGATCTAACTTTGATTCCGCTAAATTTTCAATTACCTGGATTTGAAAAATTCACTATTTACGAATGGATTAGTTTTGCACTCATACATACACAAAGGCATACGAATCAATTGAATACTATTTTTCAATACATCACCAAATTATAATCGTTTATGAAATCAAAATTCGAAACTATTTTATTATCAGGTTTAACAGCTGGAACACTCGATATTCTGGCAGCAGTTTTGGTTTATTCGGTTTTATTAAAACAAACATCAGCAGTAAAAATTCTTCAGTCAATTGCAAGTGCCGTTTTTAGACAAGAAGCTTATGAAGGTGGTCCAAAAATGGCTTTTTACGGATTATTGTTTCATTATATAATAGCTTTAATCTTTGCTTTTATTTATTTAAAAATATATCCATATTTCTCTTTTTTGAAAAAACACGTATTTATTTCAGCAGTCATTTACGGCATTTTTGTGTGGCTTGTTATGAATTTGGTCGTTCTGCCAATTGCTTTTCCTAAACTTCCTCCAAAACAATTTGATTTTCAATTACTGCTTTCGGTTTTTATTTTAATAATCTGTATAGGTTTTCCAATTGCTTTTATAACCAAGAAATTTTACATCAGGCAAGAACAACTCAAAAATATTTAAGTTTCAAACCTGAATCCAAATAAAAAAGCGAAATCAAGATGTATACTGATTTCGCTTTTTTTTATTTGTATAACTACTACAATCTAAACTCTCGATCTTCCGCTTATTAATGAGATAATAAATAAAACCAAAAATATAAAGAATAAGATTTTTGCGATACTAGCGGCTCCAGCGGCAATTCCTCCAAAACCAAAAATTCCGGCTACTATAGCCAAAATTATAAAAGTGACTGTCCAACGTAACATAATATTAAATTTTAAGTTAGAAATATGACTTTTTTAAAAGTCTGACTTGTTTGTATCTCAAAGTTCTAATTTGTATACAGATAACTTTAACTCAAAAACACTGTTTTTATCCCAATCAATTACAAATCACATTTTTTAGTTAAGGTTTTTAGAATTCTAATTTTAACGTTATACAATTCCCATCCAGAAGCTTTAGAGTTAATTTTTTGATCGATTGGATTAATTCTCGCTTGATTATGAAAGTAATTTTAGACAAAATTTACAAGCCATATGGAATTAGCCACTACTCAGGAAAACATTACAGCAATAAAACACGGAGTAATTTTAGAAAAATCAGATCGAAGTTTCGAAGAATTAGGCGTACTAAATCCTGCTGTTTATCAGGATGGAAATACGGTGCATATGTTTTACAGAGCCGCTAAAAGAGGAAATTTTTCAACTATTGGATACTGCAGATTTGAAGGACCAAAAACTTTAGTAAAACGTAGCCCGGAACCAATTTTTATACCTGAATATATTTATGAAATTCATGGTGTTGAAGATCCAAGGATTACTAAAATAGACGATACTTTTTATTTGACGTATGTCACATATGATGGTATCAATGCGTGCGGTGCTTTAGCTGTATCGAAAGATTTGAAAAAATTTAAAAAGAAAGGCATTATTACTCCGAAATTTATTTTGCATGAATTTACCAATCTGATTCGTAAACATTTGCAAAATCCGAGTGTTGCAAAAATTCTGGCTTTTAATACCGAAAGAAATTATCCTCTAACCGAAACCATAAAAGAGAATTTATTTGTCTGGGATAAAAATGTAGTTCTTTTTCCGAAGAAAATTAACGGAAAATTTGTAGCGCTGCATCGACTATTCCCTTCTATTCAAATTGTTTCATTTGAAAAGAAAAGTGAATTAACGGTTGATTTCTGGAAAGAGTACATGAAAAATCTGCCAGATTATATCATTATGGAGCCCAAATACGATCATGAAACAAGTCATATTGGTCCTGGAGCTCCGCCAATAGAAACTGCAGATGGCTGGCTGATTATTTATCATGCTGCAGAACGACGTGAAAAAGGTTTAGTTTATCATGCCTGTGCCGCTTTATTAGATCTTAACGATCCTTCTAAAGTAATTGCAAGATTAAAAAAACCAATTATTACCCCAGCCGAACATTACGAAAGACATGGTTACGTAAATTATGTTGTGTTCCCAACAGGAACAGCCATTTTTGATGACCAATTATATATTTATTACGGTGCCGCCGATGATAAGATTGCGGTGGCTTCTTTGAACCTTAACGACTTATTAACTGAAATAAAACAGAATCCCCATGAAGACGATATCAAATAAATCGAAAATAGTTTTTCTTTCTACTTTTCCTCCAACTCAATGCGGCATTGCAACTTATACGCAGGACACTATAAAAGGTATTACTGATGTTTTTGGTAAATCTATAACTTGTGAAATTTGCGAATTGGTAGACAAACCAAAAGAAAATAAAACACAAGCGTATACTTTAAATACCAAAAACCGAGAAGAATATACACAGGTTGCGGAAGAAATCAATAAAGATGAAAACGTAAAACTGGTTCATATTCAGCATGAATTTGGTTTATTTAGCGGGAATTATGGAGATCATCTGCTTGACTTTTTAAATACTATTAAAAAGCCGGTAACTTATACTTTCCACAGTGTCATCCCAAACCCAAATAACGAATTAAAAACGTTTGTACAATTGCTTTTAAGCTACAGTAATTCGGTTTTTGTAATGACAAATCAGTCAAAAGAAATTTTGATGAGAGATTACGAAATTCAAGATGAAGTAATTACAACTGTGCCACACGGAACTCATATTGTAATTTACGAAAAACCAGAAGATGCAAAAGCAAAATACGGTATTCAAGATCGAATTGTATTATCTACTTTCGGACTTTTGGGCGAAGGTAAAAATATTGAAACCGGGCTTCATGCATTGGCAAAAATTGTCGAAAAAGAACCAAATGTATTATACTTAATCATTGGCAGAACCCATCCAAATTTAATTATTGATGGTGTCGATGCTTATCGTGATAAACTAGAAGCAATTGTTGAGGAATTACATCTACAAAACAATGTACGTTTCATCAATCAATATTTAGAAACAGAAGAACTTTTAGATTACCTAAAAGCAACTGATATCTATATGTTTACATCAAAAGATCCAAATCAGGCAGTAAGCGGCACTTTTGCTTATGCTATGAGTTGTGCTTGTCCGATGGTAGCATCAAAAATTCCACACACTAAAGAAGTATTGACTTCAGACTGCGGTATTTTAGTAGATATTGGAAATGTAGATCAATTTGCAGAAGCAGCTTTACAATTAATTTCTAATGAAAATCTACGATATGAAATGGCTATTAACGCCTTATCTAAAATGAGAGCTTCATCTTGGGAAAATGCGGGATTAACCCACATGAATACCTATAAAAAATTAATGGAAAACACGCCTGAAATTAAATATACATATCCGGATATACAATTACGCCACATCAAAAAATTAACTACCGATCTTGGAATTATTCAATTTAGCAAAATTTCAATTCCAGATCTGGAATCAGGATACACATTAGATGATAATGCACGTGCTTTAATTGCATTCTGTATGCATTACAAATTAACGCGTGATAAAGACGATCTTCCATACATTTTGATTTATCTGGATTTTATCGAAAGATGTCAAAGACCAAAAGGAGATTTCATCAATTATGTCGATCAGGAAAATCGTGAACACATTGAACAAAATGCCGAAGTTAATTTAGAAGATTCAAATGCAAGAGCTATCTGGGCTTTAGGTACTGTGGTTGCAAACTCAGATATCCTTCCTGACAATATTTCTAAAAAAGCATCAAAATGCTTATTAGATTCTTTGAAATGGGCAGAAAATATTCAATCGCCTCGTTCAATTGGTTTTGCAACAAAAGGTCTGTATTTGTACCACAGCACAATTCCAAATTTATACGTTGCAGCAATTATCAATAAACTAAACGCAAAATTATTGGCTAACTATGAAGATACTGCTACAGAAGACTGGCAATGGTTTGAAAATTATTTAACGTATGGAAACGGAATTTTACCAGAATCTATGCTTTATGCTTATTTAATCACCAACAAACCAGTTTATAAAAAAGTGGCATTAGATTCACTTGATTTCTTACTATCGAAAACATTTGTTGATGGCAACTTTAAAGCCATTTCGAACCAAAGCTGGTATCATAAAGATGCACAACCAGCAGAATATGGAGAACAGCCAATAGATGTTACGTATACGATTCAAACTTTAAATGCTTTCTATAACGCATTTAAAACTCCTGAATATAGAAAGAAAATGAAAATTGCCTTTAATTGGTTTTTAGGTAAAAACCATTTAAACCAGATTATGTACAATCCGGTGAGCGGAGGTGGTTATGACGGGCTTGAAAAAGAAAATGTAAATTTAAATCAAGGTGCAGAATCAACAGTTTGTTATTTGACCGCCAGATTGTTAATGGAAAATTTCGCTTTATCAGAGTCTAAAGTTATTCCCTTAGTTAAAACCCGAAGTGGTGTCGCTATAAACTCATAATAGAATTCAAAAAAAAGCTGACCAAAATTCTATTACAACCCAGAAAATCCCTTTCTCAATGAAAGGGATTTTTTGTTTTTGCAAGTGCCATAACGTGAATCCCTCGTAATTATTGCCTTCAAATGAAAATTATATAAGCATCCTCAAAAGTTTTGTAAAACTTTTTAACAAGTATTAAGGTAACTTTCATATATAATTCCAAAACAGGAAAAAATTGTTAAAGTATTGATTACAAATCTATTTCACAACCTAAAATAAAAACATTTTGATTCTCAGCTTAAAAAATACATTCACACAAATTGGTGATGCAACTATGTTTGCAAAGCGGTTTTTTAAGGAGGTTTTTATTCCTCCTTATGAGGCAAAAGAGTTTTTGAAACAATGTTATATCATTGGTTACAAATCCCTTCCGCTCGTAGCCATAACTGGTTTTATTATGGGATTGGTTTTGACTTTACAATCACGACCAACTCTGGTAAAATTTGGTGCCGAAAGCTGGCTTCCTGGAATGGTGGCACTTTCATTAATTAGAGAAATTGCTCCCGTAATTACAGCTTTGATCTGTGCCGGAAAAATTTCGTCTGGAATTGGTGCCGAATTAGGTTCAATGAAAGTAACCGAACAGATTGATGCCATGGAAGTTTCGGCTATAAATCCTTATAATTATTTAGTCGTAACCAGAATTCTGGCTTGTACCTTAATGGTTCCCATTTTAGTGTTTTTCGCAGATGCAATTGGCATTGTAGGCGGTTATATGGGAATTAACATTCATGGAGATGTCAACTTCTATCGATATCTCAATCAAATTATTCAGTCATTGGAATTTCTTGATGTAATTCCTGCTACGATAAAAACCTTCTTTTTTGGCTATTTCATTGGAATGATTGGCTGTTATAAAGGATTTACCGCTTCGAATGGAACTGAAAGTGTTGGACGCGCTGCAAACTCTGCCGTAGTTACAGCCTCTTTAAGCATATTTATTATTGATATGGTAGCCGTACAGATAACCGATTTATTTTTTTAAAATGATAAAGGAAAAGAAAAATACCGAGTCAAAACCAAAAGAAAAAAATCAAAAGCCGATTATTGAAATCAAAGATCTGCACAAAACTTTTGGCGATAATGCTATTTTAAAAGGCGTTAATCTAACCGTAAACAGAGGCGAAGATTTAGTCATTTTAGGACGCTCAGGTTCAGGAAAATCGGTTACCATAAAATGTATTGTTGGCTTAATAGAACCAGACAAAGGCGAGATAAAAGTATTTGATGAAAATGTACTCAATCTTGATAAAAATGAGCTGAATAAAATCAGAGTCAAAATAGGATTCTTATTTCAAAGCGCTGCCTTATATGATTCGATGTCGGTTCGAGAAAATCTAGCCTTTACACTAAAAGCCCACAGAAGAGATTTAAATGCCGAAGAAGTTGAAAAAGAAGTTAAAGAAGCACTTGAAAATGTAGGTTTAGAAGAAGCTATCGATAAAATGCCATCAGAACTTTCTGGAGGAATGCGTAAGCGAATTGGTCTTGCGAGAACATTAATCCTAAAACCCGAAATTATTTTATACGATGAGCCTACAACAGGACTTGACACTATTACATCTAGAGAAATCAGCCAGTTGATTCTGGACATTAAACACAAACAAAAAACATCATCTATAATCATTACACACGATATGGCCTGCGCCAAAATGACGGCTGACCGAATTATGGTTTTAAAAGACGGAGCCATTCATGCGGAAGGAACTTATGAAGAACTGGAGAAAGACGAAGACGAATGGGTTCGTTCATTTTTTGAATAAAAGCAAAGCAAAATAAAATAGTAGAAATCATGGAAAAAGAATCTGGATATACCTGGAAATTAGGAATGTTTGTATCAGTTGGGCTATTACTTTTTATAATGGCCATTTACTTTATCGGAAAACAAAAAAACCTATTTGGCTCGACATTCCACATTAACTCAAAATTTAAAACTGTAAGCGGACTGGAAGTGGGAAACAATGTTCGTTTTTCAGGAATCAATATTGGTACCGTCGAAGCCATCCGATTGATAAACGATTCTTCGGTAGTGGTTTCAATGGTCATAAAAGATGAAGTTCGCAAATTCATTAAAACAGATGCCCGTGCCAGTATTGGATCTGATGGTTTAATGGGCGACAAAGTGCTTACAATCACGCCGGGAGTAAAATCGACAAAAGTCGTTGAAGACAATGGCGCCATAGCCTCAATTGATGGAATAGAAATGAACGATATTATGAAAAGCGTTAAGAAAAGCGTAGATAATATTGGGGTTATTTCTGATGAAATTGCCATTTTCAGCCACAGTATGAACAACGGAAACGGGGCATTGGCAAGATTGGTACGCGATGATAAAATGGCAAACAGTGTTTCTAATACCTTAACTAACCTAGAAAGCGGTACAAAAGGTTTCAGCGAAAATATGGAAGCTGCAAAAAGTAATTTCCTGCTTAGAGGGTATTTCAAGAAAAAAGAGAAGGAAAAAGCAAAAAAGCAGAAAGAAATAAAAGAGAAAAAAGAAGAACAGCAAAAAGAGGCTGAGAAAGAAAAAGAAAAGCAAGCCAAAGAAGAAAAGGAAAGACTTGAGAAAGAACAGAAAGCTAAAGAAGAAAAAGAAAAGCAGGAAAAAGAGAAGCTAGAAAAACAGCAGAAGGAGTCTGAAAAGAAACAATAAAAGATATACGCCATGAAAGCCTCATTTAAAAATATAAGCCTGAAAATCCTTAAATGGACAGGAATAGTAATAGCAGGAATCCTGTTATTACTTTTTGTGCTTCCATTACTATTCCCCGGAAAAATTGCTTCTGAAGTAAAAAAAATAGCAAATGAGAGGCTCGACACGAAAATGGAATTTTCAAAATCAAAGCTTTCGTTCTTTACCCATTTTCCTTCTTTGACCGTTTCACTAGACGATCTATCGCTTACAGGTTCGGCACCTTTTGGAAACGATACATTGCTGCGGGCAGATCAAGTTGCATTTGGGATTAACCTCAAACGACTGATTTTTGACAATGAAGTTAAAATCAATAAATTATATGTTTCCGATGCCCTAATCAATGTAATGGTCAACGAAAAAGGTCAGGCCAATTACAACATTTATGTTGCACCAGAAGACCGAAAAGAAAAAAAAGATCCCAATGCACCCGAAGAAGGAACTGCCATTAAATTGGAAAGAATCGATTTAGAAAACTGTCATGTAAAATACAATGATCGTTCGGCTAAAATTTTAGTCGATGCCAAAGGATTTAATTACATCGGAAAAGGAAATTTAAGCGAAGACATTTTTGACCTTAATACCGATGCAAAAATAGACACACTTGATTTCTATTACAACAGAACCGCTTATCTTCGAAAAAAACAAGTTCACGCCGACTTAATTACCCGAATTAATACTCATGCGCTTTCGTTTATTCTTCAAAAAAATGAATTACAGATCAACAAACTGCCTTTAACTTTTACTGGTTTATTTACGATTTTACGAGATGGTTATAAAATCAATATCAAAGCCGCTTCCGAAAACACAACCGTAAAAGATTTATTATCCGTTATGCCTCCGGAATATTTAACCTGGCTGGATAAAACGGAAGTTTCAGGACGAAGTGATCTCGTACTTTCGTTTAGAGGAGATTACAATGTGGCCAAAAAACTAAAACCAAATTTAGCCTTCAATTTAAAAATTGGCGACGGAGCCGTAAATTATAAAGATGCGCCTGTTCCTCTAACCGATTTCCAAATGGATTTAAATGCCCTGCTGCCTTCACTCGACACAGAGCAGTTAATGGTTAACCTAAGAACGCTCCGTTTTAAAGTTGGCGAAAAAGATTATTTCAATGCCTATTTACGAAGCAAAGGTCTTAGCGAAATGAATCTGGATGCCAGCGTAAAAGGTGCTCTCGATCTTGCTGTAGTAGATGCTGCACTAGGCTTAAATACTGTAGATGTAAAAGGAATTTTAAAAACTGATATTAAAGCAAAAGGACTTTTCAGCACTTCAAAGAAACTATTTCCTAAAACAATCGGCGGTATTTCATTGCGAAACGGCTGGCTGAAAACCAAATATTATCCAAACCCAATTACCAATATCACTTTTGTAGCCAATGCGCTTAACAAAGCTGGAACTTACGAAGATTTAATTGTAGCTGTCGCGCCCGCTTCTTTCACTTTTGAAGGAAATCCAGTATATGTAAATGCAGCCTTATCTGATTTTAGTGATCTGGCTTATAATGCCAAAATAAAAGGCGAATTAAATGTTGGCCGAATCTATCAAGTGTTTTCACAAAAAGGACTTGATGTAACGGGTTATGCCAAAGCCGATCTTTCACTCAAAGGCAAACAAAGCTACGCTACAAACGGACAATACAATAAATTAGACAATCGCGGAACAATTCTGCTCAAAAATATAAAAGCAACATCAGAATTATTTCCGAAACCTTTTTTCATTAAGCAGGGAAATTTCCGTTTTCAAAATGAAAAAATGTGGTTTGAAAAATTCAATGCTACTTACGGAAAATCTGATTTCGACATCAATGGATATCTTTTAAATACCATTAATTATTTTCTCGAATCGCACGGAACGCTGAGCGGGAATTTCAATATGAAATCCAAACTCATTAATGTAGATGAGTTTATGGCTTTGGAAAAAGGCGAAAACAAAGACCGAAAAATTGAAGTCGAATACGCCAAAGAAGATCATCCAAAAATGAGCGGTGTGGTCATGATACCAAAAAACCTAAATGTTTCGCTTACCGCAAATGCTGACAAAGTCGAATACAACGGACTTGCTCTAAACAAACTTTCGGGAAAAGTGGGAATCGCAAAAGGTGGTTTTTATTTAGAAAATACCACTTTAAACATCATTGACTGTATTTTAGGAATTAATGCTTCTTATAAAGATGAATCGCCTACAACAGCACATTTTGATGCACATTTTACCGCTAAAGATTTCAGCGTACAGCGCGCTTATAAAGAAATTCCAATGTTTCATGACATGGTAACCGCTGCCGAAAAAGCACAAGGAATCATTTCGGTCGATTATAATATCAAAGGGGATTTAAACGGAAATATGGGTCCTATCTACGAATCGCTTGAAGGAGGCGGAACGATTAATCTTCGTGATGTAAAAATCAAAGGATTAAAATTATTTGAAGGTTTAAGCTCTAAAACAGGACAAAAAGGTTTAGATGATCCTAACATGAAAGGAATTGAAATCAGATCAAATATTGACAACAATCTTATTCATGTTGAACCTTTTACCTTCAGCGTAGCAAGTTTTAGACCTACTATAAAAGGAACTACGAGTTTTGATGGACTTTTGGATATGAGAGTTCGATTAGGACTTCCTCCTTTCGGAATTGTTGGTTTTCCAATCGTAGTAACGGGAACACATCAAGATCCAAAAATCAAAATATTCAGTAAAACCGGCCAGAAAATAATGGGTTCAGTTTACGATGAAAAAAATAATAAAGTAGTTAAAAAGGAAAAAGTGAGCAAACGCAAATCTTAATTTACAATGCTATGAAAAAGAAAACACAAAATGGGGGCAGTGCATTTGAAAAATTCGCAACAAAGGTTTGTAAAGCTGCCGGAAGCACACCGGCATTTATCGGAGCATTTTTACTTGTCGTTGGATGGGCAATTTCGGGTCCTTTATTCAATTATTCAGAAACCTGGCAATTAGTAATTAATACTGGAACCACTATTATCACGTTTTTAATGGTTTTCCTGATTCAAAAAGCACAGAATAAAGATTCATTGGCAATTCAGTTAAAATTAAACGAATTAGTCGCTTCAAATGAACGCTCCAGCAACAGTCTGGTTGATATTGAAAATATGACTGAAGAAGAAATGATAATCATTCAGAAATATTACCATCGTTTAAGCGAACTCGCCAAAAAAGACGAAAGTATTCGAACCTCCCACTCGATTGCCGAGGCACACTCTCAGCATGAGTATAAAGATAAAAACCGAACTAAACATCGTACTACACGAACTAAAACTGAAAAATGAAACTACGCTCTACAGAAACATTCTGGCCATTAATCAGCGCCATGAATATTAGCTATCCCTCTATAGACTCTAATGTCGATACCGAAATATTAATAATCGGAGGCGGTATTACCGGGGCTTTGGCTGCCTATAAATTAATTAATGAAGGAAAAAAAGTGGTACTGGTTGATCGTCGCGACGTATGTAACGGAAGTACTGCTGCAAGTACTGCTTTACTTCAATATGAAGTCGATGTACCACTGCATGAATTAATTAAACTGAGAGGTGAAAGATGTGCTGTAGACAGTTTCCGAAACGGAAAAAAAGCCATATTCGATATCCGCCAGATTATTGATGAAGTAAAAAGCAATTGTGGGTTTGAATTTAAAAAAAGTATTTATTTTACTTCCTATAAAAAGGACATTCCGTTTTTAAAAAATGAATTTAAAGCTAGAAAACAGCATGATTTTGACGTAAGCTGGATGAATAAATACGATCTCGAAAAGCTAGGCTTAAAAGCCATTGCTGCCATAGAATCGAAAACGGCCGCTGTTATGGATCCGTTTAGACTGGCAAATGATATCCTTAAATACTGTCAGGAAAAAGGCATGCTTATTTTTGATAGAACCAATGTGACTTCTATTCAAACACAAAAAGGAAAATCTGTTGCTCACACCGAAAATAAATTTACAATTACGGCAAATCATATCATACATTGCAGTGGTTACGAAAGCACAGAAACACTGGAAGAAAAAGTAGTTGATTTAAAAAGCACCTATGCTGTTGCCTCAGAATCTCTTGAGGAAATACCCGAAATCTTAAAAAATGCTATTATCTGGGATACTTCTTCTCCTTACTTTTATTACCGCACAACTGCCGACAACCGAATTATTATGGGAGGCGGCGACGAAGATTTTAGAGATACTAATAAACGAGATAAATTAATTCCGAAGAAAGAAAGTTTTTTGATGCGTCAGTTTAAGAGACGTTTTCCTGATTTTAATTTCAAACTGGATTATTCCTGGGCAGGAACTTTCGGCGAAACCAAAGACGGACTTCCCTATTTCGGAAAACCAAATCCTAAGAAAAATGAACATTACATTCTAGGTTTTGGTGGAAACGGAATCACTTTCAGCGTTATGGGAATCAATTCGATTTTAGATTCCATTAATAATAAAAAGAATTTGGATTTGGAATATTACCGCTTCGGAAGGTGATTTTTTAAAGATGCTAAGATTCTAAGGTTCTGAGATACTAAGAAAAAAACTCAGAATCTTAGTATCTCAGAACCTTAGAACCTTTTTTTAAGAAACAACCAACTCCATCTGAATATTACATCTCTTGTACGGAGTTTCCAAACCATAGACTTTCTCAAAGCCTAATTTGTAATATAAGTTTATAGCAGGTTTTAAGATTGTATTGCTTTCTAAATAGATTTTCTTGGCCCCTAATTCTCTGGCCGAATTAACAATTGCCTGTCCTAAAAGCCAGCCGATACTTTTGCCTTGTGCTTTTGGTGAAACCGCCATTTTAGCCATTTCATAATCGTATTCAGGATTGTTCATTTTTATCAAGGCACAAACACCAACAGGTTCATTTTGGTACAAAGCCACAAAAATTTTTCCACCTTTATTTAGGATGTATTCATCAGGATTATCAAGCGCTTTATAGTCGGCTTCTTCCATTTCAAAATAAGTAGAAATCCATTCGACATTTAACGATCTAAAAGCTTCGTGATATTCAGGTTTATATTCTACAATTTCTACCTTCTGGCTTTCTCGCTGTTTTTTCTGTTCGTTTACTCTTTTTAGCAATGATTTTTGCTGCAGTAAAAAATCCCATTCTTCAAGCGCCGCCCATAAATTGTGTTTCGCTTCCGAAATAATCCCTTCAATCGCTTTGTCAACATCTTGTAATTGCAGCTGAACATTCTTCCATATCAAAAGTCCCTTTTCTGATAAAACAACGTTATTTTTACGTTTATCATCTGTTTTTAAACTTTCCTGCACCAATCCTGCAACGGTCATTTCCTGAATAATTTTACTCACAGATGGCTGCGAATGTCCAATTTCGTTTGCAATTTCGGTAATGGTAATTTCTCTTTCTTCTGCCAGCGTATAAAATACAGGAAACCACTTCGGCATAAAATCCACTCCATACAACTCGTATATTTTAGCAGCATCATCGGTAACAACAGCTGTCATTAAACGCAAACGGCTCCCCAAAGCCGCTTTCCCTACTTTATCAAAAAACTCCATAAATAATTAATTATATAACTAGTTATGCAAATGTATAAAAAAAATCTTTTTTGCAAAAGATTTTGAGACAAAGGTTCAAAGGCTCAAAGATGCAAAGTAGTTAAACCTCTGTAACTTTTTCATCTTTGAACCTTTGCAACTATATATTATGCTGTAATAGCTAACGGATTTAAATTAAACTTGTATTCTTTTGGACTGCAGTTGAATTTTTGTTTGAAAATTTTAGAAAAATAACTTCTGCTCGTAAATCCAATGCAATACACAATTTCAGAAATATTTAAATCTGAAGTTCTAATAAGGATTTCGGCTTTTAAAACGCGCATGTGGGTAATGTAATCATTTACCGTTCTATCATGAATCATTTTAAAACCTTCTTGAAGTTTATTTGGAGATAAACCTGATTTTTTGCTTAATGATTTAATTGTAAATGGTTCTTCCGGATTTGCTTTTATAGCTTCTGAAAGTTCTTTGATTTCTTCCATTTCTTTTAAAGACAAGCAGTTGGTTTCTTTTGAAAAAGCTTTTAAATCATCTGAATGCTGTTGGATTTCCATTGCCAGAATAATTCTTAGAATACCTTCTTTTAAAAGATTTCTAACAATTCCGGTTTGATTTACAGCATTAAGCTGTTCTATTTTTTCTCCTATTTTCAAATTGTACGACCCTGCATAAAAGAATTCTTCTTCAGGATTTTCTTGAAAAAAAGTATCTCTAACCATTTGGTTTAGTGAATTTGCCTGATTTACTTCTGGCTGGCTTCCCACAATAATTAAAGTAAATTTTGTCTTTTTATCTTTCTCAAAAAACAAATTATTTTCCTTCGCTGATTTTGAAGTTACAATTGCAGTCTGGAATGTTTTTAATTTTCTGACTTCTGCCGAAACACCAAAACTATGCGATAAATTACCTTTTGAACAATATGCAAAATAAATTGGTGCCGATTTTCCGTTCGTGATATCCATTCGAATATCAGCCGAAAATGTCATATCAAACTGCACATATGAAATATTATCGTTGAAAGAAGCTCCCATAATAGAGCCTTTAACTAAATTGTTGTTAACTTCGAGTGTATATTCGTCAACGTCACAAGTTACTTTTCCGCCGAAGTTAGTACTCAATTCTCTAAAAAGATTTTGAATTTTGTCTGTATGTAAGGTAACTATTTTCATGTCGTCTAAATTTAAATTGGTAATTTTAAATAAACTCTTAAATAAGCCGTTGTAATTGGCTTGAAAAGCTGACTCCAAAGTTCGCCCAAAGACAGACCAAAAATGTTATATAATTTTCGGCAATTGTTTTATAATTACTAATTAATGATTATTTTAACTCAAACAAATTATTTCTTAATTCAATAAAATGAAAAGCTTTTCCTTTTCTCCTATCAGCTCACCTAATTCTAATATCCTGATTTTAGGAACAATGCCTGGAACAAAATCATTAGAACTCAATCAATATTATGGACACAGCCAGAATAACTTCTGGAAATTTTTATTTACCATTTTTAATGAAGACTTTTCAACTGATTATGAAATTAGAAAAAAACTTCTGCTAAAAAATAATGTTGCCTTATGGGATGTGCTTCAATATTGTGATCGTGTGGGAAGTCTGGACAGTGCCATTAAAAATGAAATTGCCAACGATTTTGAAACGTTCCTTAAAAACCATCCTAATATTAAAACGATTTTATTCAACGGACAAAAGGCGGCTGCTTTCTTTAAAAAATATGTTCATTTACAAAAAGAGTATAATTTGATTACTTTACCCTCTACAAGTCCTGCAAATGCCAGCAAAACGTATCAATCAAAATTAGAAGAATGGAAAATCATTCGTTCATTATACTAATTCGTACTAAAAAAAAATAACAAATATTGAAATAATATAACATTTGAAGTTTAAAATATAACACGAAATTTCGCATCCCTAAGTAATTTTACAATCAAGAAATCAAAGCCATTTAAATGAATGATGCAATTGAGGCTTTTTCTTCATTATTGATTATTACTAAGACAAACTGTGACAAGTTTAGATTATAAAGAGAACATTGGTTATGTTAGTTTATTTTTGAGAAAAAAGCTATTCTATTCATTTAGGGTAGCTTTCTTTTTTACCTTTAATTCAAATTTATAATTCCCTCCAAATCATGAAAATACAAACGTATTACAACCATATCCGATTTTACACCCCGCACCATTTTGTGTATTATCCGCTTCTGACATTGTTTTTAGCAGGAAGCATTTATTTTGCCTATACAACAGACGAAACGCTTATCTGGTCATTTATAAGCGTTATTTTCGTATTTCTTTTCTTCTTGGCACTCATGCTTCGCCAGCATTATGCTTTAATTCTTCAAAACCGAATTGTTCGCTTAGAACTTCGTTATCGTTACTTTACGTTAACTGGAAAACGTCTAGAAGAATTTGAACATAAATTAACCGATGCTCAAATTTTTGCCCTTCGCTTCGCTCCAGACAATGAGATTCTTCCGTTAATTGAAGATGCGGTAAAGAACAACCTCAGCGGCGATGCGATCAAAAAAGCAATCGTGCACTGGAGAGCCGATTATAATAGGGTTTAAACTATTAAATTATAAAAAAAGAAAATCCAAATTCCAAGTTTAAAATTGGAATTTGGATTTTTTATATTTAAAATTTTAAAATTTTTATTTTCTATTGAATATCATATATAGTAAAAACAACACCAGCCAAACAGAGAATATTACGGCAAAAAATATCGGCATAATAGACGGATGAAGGAAATTGGGTTCGTAAAAATAACGTTCCAATGTTTGGAGTTTTTCATTTAACGCTTTTCGGTCAAAACTATTAGGGAGATAAATGGAAAAAACATCTTTATTTTTTTTATTCTGAAAAACGGAAGCAGTCAATTGTTTCGGAACAATATTCGTTTCGATATTAAACTTCTTCAATAAAGTATCTAGTTTTTGAAACTGATATTCCAAAGAATCTTTTTTGTATTTATAAAGAAGTTTATATCGATGTACGGCAGCTGTAAATTGCTGCTTATTAATTGAATCGCCATGAACTGGTTTATATAGCGATTTATTCATCAGAAAAATACAAATATCTTCATCGTATTCTGGATGAACCTCAGCACCTTTAAAGATAATCTGAGTGCTGTCTTTTAGAATACTCTTTTTGATGATTCGATCTTTCAGAATATTTTTATCAAGTCCCACAAAATCCAGAATTGAATCGGTTTTTTCTGAAACTTTATTATAAGTTTCAGTCAGGACTTTTAAAGTATCGATGCTGTAATAACTGGTTTGAGTACTAAATTGATCATGAAACAATAATTCTTGTTTTTCTTCTTTAATAACCGGATACGGTCTTGGATACAAGATGTTCTCGTAATTAAAGAGTTTTTCAGAACTGAATGAGGTCGAACCATATAAAAATGGATTAAGCGTATTTAGCAGTTCTTTATCGGCATTATATTCTTTTTCAGACAGTTCACTTTTAAGTTTTGCATTTTGTCCAAAACTAAAGCTGATAAAAAATGTAAATGTAAAAAACGAAACCAGCAAGAGTAAACCGCCAATTTGTAGCACTTTCGCAAACGAATAGCGTTGTTTCGAATGATTTTTCAGCAAAAAAATCAAAAAGAAAAGTAAAAACAAACCGCTTACAAAAAAGTGCGAAATCGAAACATCATCGTAAAATTTGAATCTGTAAAATTCAGAATAAATATCTATTTTCTTAATTCCTTCAAAAGTAAAATAGCCGTATAGAAAATAAGCTAAATGTATAATGGCAAGAATGACAAATGATTTTACGAAGTATTGTTTCAAATTTTTAGTCATATTTTTCAGAGTTTATTTCAAATATATCGATTTTAGACATGAATAGCAATCCGAAAAGTGATTGATATTGGCAAAAGACAAATTTTAGATCGTTTTTCAAAACAAATCAAAAAACATAGTAAACTGATAATCAAAATAATAAATCCACAAAACAAATTTGAAAGATTTTTTTGACTAACTTTATTCTGCTTATTCAACAATAACCTAAAACCATCAATCTCATGAAAAAATTAGTTTATTTATTGATAATTCCACTTACTCTCTTTTCGGCAAAAGCACAGACCACCGCTGAAATTACTCCCGAAAATACTTTAATCTCTACAAATAATGATGATCGAAAACTACTAAATAATGATGCAGATGATCTGCCGTGGCATGCTAGGAGATTTAAAGTCACGGCTGGTGCTTTTTTTCCGGTAAATAATACTCAGATTCAAGTCGGTAGAAATAATGGGCAACAAGGAACAGAAATTGATTTGGAAGATGATTTAGGTTTTTCTAAATCAAGCACTTCTTTTCTTGGAACTTTTGACTGGCGTATTTCCAGAAGGTCAAGACTTGGTGCAGAATATTTTGTATTGAATCGAAATTCATCTAAAACTTTGCAGAAAGAAATTACATTTGGAGATAATACGTACAATATAAACACACGTGTTTCTGCTTTTTTCGATGTGCAAATTGCGAGAGTAGCTTACGGATATGCAATTCTCTCAAAACCAAAATACGAAGCAGGATTGCTTATTGGAGCCCACGTACTTTTTGCTGATTTAGGTTTGCGTGTTGAAGCGAATCAGGCACAAGCTGAAGTGAGAGATAATTTTGCTTTTACAGCTCCTCTACCCGACGTTGGTATTTGGGGCGAATTTGTTTTAGGAAAACGTTTTGGGCTGTATGCCAATGCTAATTATCTGGCACTTCAAATTGATAACATTGACGGCCGAATTGTCAGTTACAATCTTTCTCTTCTGTACAATGTGCATGAAAATTTCAGTCTGACTGCTGGCTATACGGGGTTAAATTTTAAAATTGATGCTGTCGAAGATCGTTTAAACGGTTTCCTAAAATGGGGATATAATGGTCCAACCATTAGTGCAGCCTATACATTTGGGAATCATGTAAAATTGTACAGACATTAAGGTTTTGGAAATTCCAAGATTTTTAAATTCAAATTCCAAAATATGTTATTAAATATGTGTCGCTCCTATGGAGCTTATTAGTTTGATACTATTTCTTCTATAGATATTAGACTGCTACGCAGCATTAGTTTTTATAATGATGTTGTATTTTACTATCTATTAAAAAGTTAAAAACTTTAATGAATATTTTAAACGATCATTAATTCAACAAAAAGCCCTAGAAGGGCGATATATTTATAGAATACAATTACCCAAAGAAAATAAGCTCCAGCGGAGCGAAATATAAATGTAGAATCTAACCCTAAAAACAACTGAGGCAGATACAAAAAACGCGACAGATTTAAACCTGTCGCGTTTTACACTTAAACTTAACTCAAACTATTATTTTTCGATTGGAGTAAATTTTATGGCTGTTCCTCCTCCAGCTGCCAATTTAATATTCAATTCGCTTTTGTTAGTTACTTTTTGCTTAGAGATAGTAACTGGATACGGATTGGTTTTGTAATTCGCCCCTGCTCCATCTGCATAGATTTCGGCTTCGTATTCTTTTCCTGCGTCAAGGAAAGAAAGTGTTACTTTTAAATCTCTGGCATTTCTATTGGTAATAGAACCTAAGTACCAATTTTTCTCGTCCCAGTCTTTACGGACAATGGTTGTATATTCTCCAATTTTTGAGTCCAAAACTTTTGTATCTGACCAAGTACAAGGAACATCCTTAATGAATTGGAATTCAGGTTTACCTTCATAATTTTCAGGTAAATCGGAAGCCATTTGCAACGGACTGAAAATAATAACATACAATGCTAATTGATTGGCTAATGTTGTTTGTACTCTCGCTCCAGATGGTGTTTTGTAATCAAAATTGAAATTCCCCGGTGTGTAATCAAAAGGTCCAGAAAGCATTCTTGTAAATGGTAAAGTGGTTAAATGCTCTGGTGTATTTCCTCCATCTACAGACCATGCATTGTATTCCTGACCACGTCCACCTTCTTGAGACATGAAGTTTGGGTAGGTACGCTGCAAACCTGTCCCTTTCATCGGTTCGTGGTTGTCGATCATAATATGATATTTCGCAGCTGTTTCGATCACTTTTCGGTAATGACGTGCTCCGTACTGGCTGTCGTGCCATTCTTTTTTATCCAGATATTTGTTTACATAACCTGTTTTAACCGAATTCACGCCCATTTTCTGGTACAATTTAAATGCATCTTCTAACTGGCTTTCATAATGTTTTGAAGCTCCAGCCGTTTCGTGATGTCCAATTAAACGAACATTTTTCATAGCAGCATATTTGGTGATTTCTTCCAAATTAAAATCAGGATATGCTTTAACGAAACTAAATGCAGAACCATCTGCTGTCCAGTCACCATCCCAGCCTTCGTTCCATCCTTCTACCAATACGCCGTCGAAATTATTTTTTGCTGCAAAGTCAATGTACTCTTTGGTATTTTTAGTCGTTGCTCCGTGTTTTGGTCCTTGTCCCCATGTGAATTTTTCTAAGTGCATTCCCCACCAGATTCCGATGTATTTTGAAGGTGTAATCCAAGAAAGATCTTCAATTTTTGATGGTTCGTTTAGATTCAGCATGATCGTAGAAGTCGCCACTTCTCCTGGATTTTTACCCACTACAATTGTTCTCCAAGGCGTTTTAAATGGCGTTTCAGCATATACTTTTACACCATCAGCCCACGGCACAAGATCACTTTTGTATTGTTTGTCACTTGTTTTTAAAAGTGTCATCGAAGCAAAATCAGTTAAATTGGCTTCATGAATCGCTACATACAGTTTATTTTTTGTTTCAAATGTGGCTGGTGTGTTAATCGTATCGGTTTTGCTGATTGGTGTTTTACGATATTCACTTTCGTAATAACTGTTTTCACGGTGTACCGGAATCCACCACACATCGTTATTATCTTTAAAAGTGAATTGTGTTACTTCATTTGAAATTTTTACTTTTCCTAAGTTAGGCTGTTTTGGGAACTCGTAGCGGAATCCTAAACCGTCATCAAAAACTCTGAAAATAATATCTACCAGACGCTCTTCACCTTTCGATTCTTTCAAATGTACAATAAGTTCATTGTGATGGTCACGAACTTTTTTGAATTCTCCCCAAGGTTGTTCCCAAGTTTCATCGGCTGATTTTTCTTCGGTGGAAACCACTTCAAAACCGTCTGTCATTTTTTGGATTTCCTGAAACTCAAATCCCATTAAAGAAGGTTCTATAACTGATTTTCCGTTTGAAGAAAAACTGTACTGAGGCTGACCTGACGGCGTTAATTCAAAAATTAATTCGGCTACTTTTCCAGGCGAACTGATTTTGTATGTTTTTTTAGTACTGCAGGCAAATAGCATCACCGAAGCCAAAGCCAGTAAACAGTATCTATATCGTATGTTTCTCATTATTTAAATTGTATTAATTACAGCGCTTATTTAATTTCATTTATTAACTGTTTTGCTTTTGCAGGCTGCATTGAAACAAAATAATTAAAAGCCTGATCCAGTTTTTTCTGGGTATCGGCATTGCCTTTCTTTTGAACACGCAGGTTGTACATTTTACTGATTTCAGGAAAAACGGATTCGGTGTTTTTTACTCCGGCAAATGTTTTTATTTTTTCTATGAATGTGTATCCAAATTCTACTGTTGGCTCGATCATGGTTCCTTCTCCAAAGTCATTCCAAGTGATTAATTGTAAATAGTTCACATTGGCATTTTTAGCCATTTGAAGTGTTTCATCAAGTGTAGCTCCGTTTTTATGATCAATTGTCCATCCAATCGCTGCTCCGCCTCCGCCTTCGGCATAAAAATCTTTAAAACCCGGATAAGCGCTTCCCATTGCAACCGAAAGGTTTGGTTTGGTATTGGTATAAAAATTAATCAAAAAGCTATTGTCTTTGTAAACCCATGCATATTCTCCTGATGCATTTACACCAGCGTCTGAAGATTCGCCCCAAAGAGTTAAAAAAGTAGGTTTTGTGGTTAAGGTATTGAAAACGTTTGTCCATTCGGCAGGCGTTTGCAATACAATTGGACCAAAATTCAGCAATAATGGTTTTCCATTTACTTTGATGTAATTGGCATCACTGAAACAATTTTTCTCTAAATAGGCTAAATCCGTTTTGGCTGCGCTGGTTACTGAAATTGCTTTTCCAGCGTTTACTACATTAGTTGTTACACGATCTTCGTAAACTATGGCATATTCTAAACCCACTTTATCGAGCATAGCAATAAGCTGTTCTGTATTTTCTTTTACCATTCGGTAGTCGTTGACATCGTAAGTCCCGTACCAGTCGATCAAAACGCCGTCAATTCCTGAGTATTTCATCAATAATAAATGATTCTCAATCACACTTTTATCTCCAGAATGGTAAGGCCCAATCATTGGATAATAATAAGCCGCAATTTCTCTTTGATTGTTTGCGCCTATATTGTTTGGATTTTTATTTGCCATTGTCCAGTGGTATCCCCATTTTTTATCGGCTGAACTTTCGTTGGTTTCAAACCAAGGCATATAATGAACGTAAATTTTGGTGCTGTTTGTTTTTTCAATCGCAACCGGCTCGACCACTTCGGGTTTTACTGGTTCATCTGAACCTTTATCATCACTGCTGCAGCTAGAAACGAGTAAAATGTTCATTATTCCAAAAAACAATAATGTGATATATCTTTTCATAATTGAGGTTCTATTTATTTTATAATTAATGCTTTAAAAATTTAAACACATAGAAACATAGCTTTTGAAACTTAGGAAAAGGTATTTCATTTGCATCAGCGAACATCGCTATGTGCGAGAAATGAGCTTCTTTCTTTATCCTAATTTTGCACATAAAAATCTATGTTTCTATGTGTTAAATACATCTCTTATAAATCCTGTTTTGCTAATTAATATGTTTAAAAACATGTCAGCCTTCCACGACTAACCAACATGGAAGACTGACATTCTGTAATTTAATACCCAGGATTTTGTATTAAATTTTTGTTTGTTGTTAAAACGGTACTTGGTATTGGAAAAATTGCTCTGTAAGCAGGCGTTGTTCCTTTTTCCCACCATGGCTGGAAGAATGTTCCAAAACGAATGTTGTCTGTTCTTCTTCTTCCTTCAAAAGCAAATTCTCTAAGTAATTCCTGATCGATAAAATGCAGGTCGATTACTGCTGGCATTTCTGCTCCTGCTCGTGTTGTGATTTGCTGTACAAAAGGTTTTGCCAAATCTGGAGAACCTAAACGCACGTAACATTCTGCCTGCATCATTAAAATTTCAGCATAACGAATTACTACTAAATCGTGATCACGCTCCCATGTTTCTCCGGCCTTCATTTCGTATTTCCCTAAACGTACACCTTCATTGTCTTTTGCGTTAGCAACGCTTGTTACATCTTCTGTATAGGTAAGTGGTTCTCCATTGTCCATGATAATTACTTGTCCAGTTGCCATGTTGATTTGATCTCCGGCTACCATACATTTCTTTCTTTTGTCGGTATCAGCAAAAGCAGAATAAACTCCCGGCTGTGCACATATTCCGTTTGCACTCCATGGATAATCTGTTCCTGAAACTGACATTGTTAATCTGTGTAGATAATGGCAAGACATTGAGTTCATGTAATTTCCAACTGTTCCTGCTTTTGAGTCGTAAGGAATCGCAAAAATAATCTCTGGAGATTTTTCATTTTGAGTTGAAAAATTGGTAAAGAAATCTGGTGTTAAAGTATATCCAGAAATTTTCTGGCACATATCGATACAATCCTGCCAACGTGCTGTTCCGATAAAAGCTTCTGAATTCAGATATAATCTTGCTAAAAGAGCATACGCTACATTTTTTGTCATTTTAGAATACACCACATTTGATGTTAAGTGCGGAATAGCATCTAATAATTCTTTTTCAACAAAATCATACACTTGTTTTCTTGTAGAATTTGAAGGCAATGAAGTATCTTCAAAATTTACAACAATAGGCACGTTACCAAAAGCATCCAATAGGTTGTAATAGTAATACGCTCTTAATGCTTTTAATTCAGCATAAATGGGTGCTTTTGCAGCATCTGTCAACGATGATTTATCGATTTGATAAATGATAGAGTTGATTTTTGCAATTCCAGTATAGTTATAACGCCATGCCGAAAGAATCAAACGGTTGTCTGCTTTCCAAGTATGTTTTTGTGCATCTTGATATTGTCCGCCATCGTACCAGTTGGTTCCTCTTGTTGGAATCGTAGCTTCATCAGAAACGGTTTCATTCAAAAAGAATACGAACTCACAGGTTGGATAGTTATTTGATATTCCGTCAGCGAAACCTCTTAAAGATGAATACGCTCCTCCTACCAATGCATCAACTTCTTTTGGCGTATTTCCAAAATTTCCATCTTCTACTCTATCATATAAGTCTTCACTTAGATCGGTACATGATATCGTAAAAAGCATACTTACTACTAATGCTCCTAATATTTTGATTTTCATTTTTTATATTTTTGAGTTAATCGCTTAGTTATTCAAAGTGAAATTTAATCCCACAGAAATTGTAGTTGGTCTAGGATAATTGTTGTACTTATCGATACCTGGCGCTGCTAATCCTGTTTGGTCAGCACCATCTTGTGCATTTAAACCAATCTCTGGATCTACTCCTTTGTATTTTGTAAATACGGCAAGATTTTCTCCCATGATGTACATTCTTAGTTTTGATTTTTTCATGTTCAATGGCAAAGTATACCCAACTGAAACGGTTTGTAATCTAAAGAATGACGCATCTTCAATCCAGTAATCAGAATATTTTGGAGCCGATGTAATACCGCTGTTTAGGAATCTGTCTGGAACATTGTACGTTGGAAGCCTGTTTGGATCGTTCAACATCATGTTCGTAGCATTTAAAGCTTTTTGTCCGAACATTCCATAACCAGAAACTCCAAGATCAAAGTTTTTGTAGGTAAAGTTCATCCCAATACCTAAAGTCAAATCAGGCTGAATGTTTCCTAAAGCTGTTTTGTCAGCATCCACTAAAGCGCTTTCTGGTACAACATCTCCTGCGGCATTGTAGTACTGGATTTTTCCATCGGCATCAAGTCCTGCATTTCTGAATCCCCAGAATGTTCCAACTGGATATCCTTCCGCAATAATCTGAGAATATTGTCCCGACATACCTGCTAAACCGTGTAATGAACCGCTGTAAATAACATCCGTTTTATAAGTTGGGTTTGATAATTTCTCGATTTTCTGAACGTTGTGTCCAAGCGTTACATTAGCATTCCATGTAAATTTATCTCCTCTTACGATATCAGCATTTAAAGTAAGTTCAACTCCTTTGTTAGACATTTCTCCAACGTTTGCCAGCATAGTTCCTACTAAATACGGAGGCTGAGGCACTTCGTAAGTGTATAATAAATCGTGAGTGTTTTTTTGGTACCACTCGAATGAACCTGTAATTCTGTCAAATAAACTGAAATCTACTCCAATGTTTAATTGTCTTGTTGATTCCCATTTTAAATCAGGATTTGGGTTTTGTTTTGGAGAATACGCTAAACTCCATGTTCCTGTAACTGGATCGTAGTAACTGTCGTTTCCAACTCCTAAAATAGAAAGCGATTTGTACTCGCCAATTCCGTCTTGGTTACCAGTAACTCCATAACCTGCTCTTAATTTTAATGATCCTAACCAGTTTTTTGTAGAGCTCATGAAGTCTTCGTTAGAAATTTTCCAAGCGACAGAAGCTGATGGGAAAGTTCCCCATTTATTGTTTTCTCCAAAACGGCTTGAACCATCTCTTCTTACAGTAGCTGTAAGCAAATATTTTCCATCGTAATTGTAGTTAGCACGTGCATAAAAAGAAACTAAGTTTGATTTTCCTTTGTATGAATACACGTCACCTAAACGATAATTATAACCCGCTCCTAAATTGTTGTATCCAAAAGCATCTGTTACGAAACCTGAACGCTGTGCGCCAAAACCTTCGTAAATATTTTCAAGATAAGAATAACCCGCAAGAGCGCTGATATTGTGTTTGTCGATTACTTTATTGTAATTTACGTAAAGTTCTCCTTGTGCATTTGTATATTCAGCATATGTTCTTTGTGCATATCCAGACTCAGAACGTCCTTCCATAATCGCGTAAGTTGGTTTGTAAGTTCCGCCTTTTACTGCATTATGTTCTAACGAAATGTTAGCCACTGCTTGAAAATCATTTAGGAATTTAACTTCTGTTTTGAAATAACCTAAAAGTCTGTGTCTTTCATTATCGACTGTTCTGTTGGTTAAAATTTCAACTGGATTTTCGTAAAGTGTAAAGTTTACATTCGTGAAATTTCCGTTTGCGTCATAAACCGGAATTGTTGGGTTTAAGTTATAAGCACGTTCAAAAATTCTGTAATCAATTGGATTCCATTTGTCGATATTCGCAAATAATCCCATATCAAATTTTACATCTTTGTTATCACCTAAATATTGGTAAGCGTTGATGTTTCCGCTGATTCTTTCTAAACCTGATTTTTTAATAACGCCTTCATTGTTTAAATATGAAATAGAAGTTCTAAAACCACTATCTGCTTTTCCTGAATTGATACTTAAAGTATGTGACTGAGAAATTGCAGTCTGCTCAATTGCTTTCTGCCAGTTGGTGTTGCCGCCAAAGTCAACTGCATCCATATTTCCAGTCTGACGAACATATCCTCTCCATTGGTTTGCCGATAATAAATCAAGATTATCAGCAACATATCCCACACTTGACTGACCGTTGTACACTACAGAAACGCCTTTAGTTCCTGATTTTGTGGTAATGATAATAACTCCGTTTGCTCCTCTTGATCCGTAAATTGCAGTTGCAGAAGCATCTTTAAGAACGTCAACCGATTTAATATCTGAAGGCTGTACCACGTTGATATCAACACCAGCAATTCCGTCAACTACAATAAGCGGACTGTTGCTTGCTGTTAATGAAGTTCCTCCACGTAAACGAATAGTAGCACCCGCCGCAGGGTCTCCTGAAGGACGAATAATGTTTAATCCGGCTACTTTTCCTTGTAAAACCTGTTCTGTAGAAGAAATAGTTCCTTTTACTAAATTATCTGCCGTAACAGTTGAAATTGAACCTGTTAAATCAGATTTTTTCTGAGTTCCATATCCCACAGAAACCACTTGAACCTCATTTAATTGATATCCATCATTTTTAAGGTTAACATCTAGTTTTGTGGTTGATGATGTGATTTGTATTTTTTGAGTGGTTGATCCGATGAATGAAACTTCGATTGTACCTCCTACGGCTACCTCCAATGTAAATTTACCGTCAAAATCGGTTGTAGTGGCATTTCGCGTTCCAGTTTCGATAATCGAAGCTCCCGGAAGTACAGTGCCAGTATTGTCATAAACTGTACCTGTTACAAGCTTTTTTCCCTGCGCAAACATTCCTGCCGAAATAAAAAGCATGAAAATCATGAATACGAGCGATTTAGTAGTCCACATTTGATGCAGGACTATTCTTTTATTTTTACTATTCATTAGAATGATGTTTAAATTTGATAGTGAATTATTTGTCTAAAGTTTTAAGCGGAATTGTGGTATCCGAAATTGTTTTGTCTTTGTTGTCTTTTACCACAATATGAATTTCACTTAAAGCTGGAGAATCCTTTAGTTCTGAAACTAAATTGACAAATCCTTTTATCTCTGCTGTACCTCCTGAGAATTCACCAGTAATGGTTTTAGCACCGGCAGTAATCGTGTAGATTAGTTTATTTACACCTGGCTCATTGTTTTTTCTATACATTCCCAAGAAATCTTTCTGGCTGATTTGTAAAGGAAAATATCCAAAAATTGGTGCTGGCGGCGGTTCGTAAGCGCCTGCATATAAAACCTGATCTGGAATAGTTCCTGCCCAGTCATCTTTTACCATAAGGAAAACTAAATTTTCCATAACGTAACCATCTGGAGCATTGTAGTAATCTTTCGGAACTAAATCCATTTTATAAAAGCCGTTTCCTAAATCTTTCAGTTTTGTTTTTTCAACAATATCTGGCAACCAAGACTGATATTCTTGTTTGATATCCCAATTGTTTAATCCGCTATGCATGTGAACGCTTGTCGCGCCTGCAAATCCTGGAGCTAAATTGGCATTAAACAAAATGCTGACCCCTTTGTCTAATGTTGGTTTAGTTGGATAGGCTCTGATTAATTCATTTGCCGTGTAGAAAGTTGTAAAGTCAGTGTACGGCATATTGGCCACATCACTTTGTTTTGATCCATTTTTGTTTTTCAAACGAAACCAAAATCCTGCACTTGCTGCAATTTCAGCCGGAGTTTTAGAAAAATAAACAGTTGGAGTTAAAGTAAAACTCCACACTTTATTACCCACATAACTTAATTTTGCAAAGTTTGAAGAGTTTTCCCAGTTTCCTGCATCTGGTTCAGATGGAGACCAAATCCAAATGTATAAATCTTCGTTTTCTAAAAATGTAGTTCCCGAAAGGTCAAAATACCACGTAACCTGCTCATCATATTTGTACACGACCGGAAATGATGACATTGGCCCTACAGCTCCTGCGTTCTCTTGTGCCTTAGTAAAAGTTGGAGCCATCAAAAGGGCAAGTAAAATTGTATATAGAAATTTTTTCATATTACTTTTTAGTTAATAGCATTTAATTTAAATACATAAGTCACAAACGTTGTTCCGCCTGAAGCATGCGATAATTGGAATTCCATTTCGCCATTTTTTCCAGGAACTGATGTTACTCTAAGTTCGTCTGTTTTTTGAGTTTTCTGTGCATCGCTGTACAAGTAGATTTTTACAGGATTTGCATTGGTCTGCTGAAAATCTGAGCTTAATTGCCAGTATCCCTTTGGAGCAAATAAAGGAGGTACATTACCTGATACTTCATAACTAGTAGGTTTGTTTTTTTCATCTACATTAAATTGGATTTTAAAATCCTCGTAATTGAAATACATACTCAGGTTTTCTTCGCTTGGTTCGATCTTATTTGCCTTCGCAAATTCGTCAACCATTTTCAAATTTGTTAGTCCCCAGTTACCATTTACTTTCTCATAAATTGTAATGGGATCTACGTAGCTTCCATCTTCTGTATTGTCGCAGCTAACTGCAAAAAAACACATAAAAAGAGCTAACCAATAATAACTTTTACTTCTCATAAATTTTTGGTTTTTGTTAGTTTTCCATCCTATCAAAAGGACGATACGAAACTATCTCTTAAATAATTCTAAAAAAAAATATCTGTGAAAAATCAAGATATAATCGACCCGTTTTAAAACATAAATTATTAAAAATCAATATTTTAAAATATTTTTGTATTTAAAAAAATCAAGGTCATGTTTAGACTAAAACAGCCTGTAAAATAATGGTAAATATGACAATATGGTAATTTTATGTGAATATTTTTTCGGTATACATATATATAATTGCTTTTTATTGTATAATTGCAAAATATTAAAGTACTTTTAACAAATAACAGCCTTTTACAGCCTTATAAAATGCTTTTATTACCATTCTCAAAAGTAAATTCCTGATTTCAAAAACTGCTGACCATTAGTTTTTAAATTAATTTTTAATTTAGACGAATTAACTCAAAACCATAACTATCTTACCTTAAAACCAAATCGAAACCATGCAAAAAATATTTGTTCTATATTTTTTAATTGCGGGTTTTTCTCTAACTGCGAAAGAGACCAATCCGATTCTTGAAGAATTAGATAATGTACTGCTCAAAAAAGAAGTTTACTTAAAACAGAAATATCGCAAAATTGAAACTTTAAAGAAAAATGTTTCAAAATATACCGTTAGTCAAAATAATGAAGAATTGTATCATACTTATATGTCGCTGTTTGAAGAATATAAATCTTTCAAATACGATTCGGCCTATTATTATTTAGAACAATCGAAAATCAAAGCCAAAGTTTTAAAAGATCCCAAGTATTTATCTAAAAGCCGAATCAAAGAGGGTTTTGTGCTTCTTTCTTCCGGACTTTTTAAAGAAGCCATTGATACATTAGATGTTATCGATGATCAAAAGCTGGATCTAAAAAACAAATTTGAATACTACAACATTAAAGCCCGAGCTTATTATGATTTAGCCGATTACAATCGTGACCAGCGTTTTAATATTCATTATGTACAGCAGGGAAATCATTTCTTGAAAAAAGCTTTAGAATTAATTGGAACAAATACCAATGAATATTGGGCTGCCGAAAGTTTAAAACGTCTTAAACAACAAGACTGGCGCGGCGCCGAATTCGCTTTTAGTTATTGGATTAACAATTACAATCTGCCGCCTGATTATTACGGAATCGCAACTTCGAGTCTGGGTTATATTTATTCGGAAAGAGGCTACACCAAAAAAGCAATTCATTATTTGGCTTTGGCGGCAATTGCCGATGTGAAAAATGCGACTAAAGAAACCGTAGCGCTTCGTAATCTGGCAAATGAGCTTTTTAAAATGGGCTATCTCGACAAGGCTAATGAATACATTAATATTGCAATGGATGATGCTACTTTTTACAACGCCAGACATCGCAAAATCGAAATTTCATCCATACTTCCAATTATCGAAAAAGCACAGCTGAATAATGTAAAAGAGAAGAATGACAAACTGGAAAAAATCATCATTTTACTGACAATCTTGACTTTGATAATCATTTTGTTCTCGATTATTATTTTCAAGCAATTGAAAGAAAGAAATAAAGCCAGAAAAATAATGGCTTCCTCTTATGCGCAGTTACAGGAAATGAATGTAAGTCTGAGCGAAGCCAATGCGATTAAAGAAGAATATATTACGTATTTTATTAAAGCTACTTCGGCTTTTATTAATAAAATTGACCATATTCAGAAAAGCACACTTCATAAAATAATTACCAAGAAAACCGATGAAGTGATTGCGAGTTTAAAACGTTATAATGTAAAAGAAGAAAGAGAAAACCTGTTCCATCAATTTGATGAGATCTTCCTGAAATTGTTTCCCACTTTTGTAACGGATTTTAATAATTTATTTCCCAACGATCATAAATCTATAGTTAAGAAAGGCGAACTTTTAAATACTGAACTTCGCATTTTCGCTTTATATCGATTAGGAATTCAGGACAGCAGTCAAATGGCAGAATTTCTAGAACTTTCTGTAGCTACCATCTACACCTATAAAACGAGAATTAAAAGCAAATCCGATTATAAAGATACTTTTGAAGAAAAAATTATGGCGATTAAAACCATATAATTACCCAATTCCTGCAAGGTTTCCAAAACCTTGCAGGTATATTTTTGTAGAAATACTAAATAAAAGACCTACAAGGTTTTGGAAACCTTGCAGGAAAGAAAGCGATTTGAATATTAAAATATCATTCTGATCTCTCTAATTGTAAAATCATATTTTGATAATATCTACTTAAAGAGAATAGTTGTTCTGCAAAAATCATTACTGCTAACGGAATAAAGAAGAACATAATTAGATTTTCTTCATACAGGAAAAAAATCGCAATCATATACAAACGTGCGTATTCCAGATAATAAATCCATTTTCGTTGTTCTAAAATAGCGCCACAATTAATTAATGTAATAATGATTAAGCAGAGTACAAAAATTTTATCAAACGCATTCAATGCATCAAAATAATAGGTAAAAACAGTAAGCAGTAAAGTAGAGATTCCCAATTGTATGTAAAGGTAATTTCGAAAACGGAGTCTTTGATGCGGATTACTTTTATCTTGAAGGAAACGTTTTTCTAGAATGGGACGAATATCCTGATCCATATCGGCAGGACTTCCAAAAACAGCTTTCCATCTGGCTTTAAAACCTTTTGAACGTTTCCATAATTCGTAAATTTCAAAATAGTAATGAAAATGCTGCCAAAGGAAACTGTACGTTTTTAACGGATGTGTCAATCCGTATTTTGGTTTTTCTTCTTCTGCCTGAAAAGTTCCAAAAAGGCGATCCCAAAATGTAAACATATCTCCATAGTTTTTATCAAGATATTTTTCATCAGAAGCATGATGAACACCATGAACAGAAGGCGTTACAAAGACATATTCGAGCCATTTAATTCTGCCGATGATTTGTGTATGAGTGAAAAACGAATAGGCACCGTGAACAATCAGCATGGTAATAACCATTGAAGGATGAAAACCCACGAGAGGGAGAACACACCAAAATCCCGTTCGGATTATGGCTTGAAAAGTAGTAATTCTGGCTGCGGCCGTAAAATTAAATTCTTCACTGTGATGATGCACAATATGTGCCGCCCAGAAAAAATTGACTTCATGTCCTAATCTATGATACCAATACCACACAAAATCTGTGGCGAGAATCAAGGCAATCCAAACCAAAACACCACTCGGAATATCGAAAATTCGGTAGTCATCATAAATCAAATAATACAATTGATAAAAACTTGCCGCGATAAACAAGTTAATCAATCGCTCTGCTATTCCAATACTGATATTAGAAACAGAGCTTTCATAATTAAAAATTTCAGGTCTCTTTTTTCGTTGGGCCAGCTTGTATTCCAGAAATAGAAAAAGAAAGAAAGCGGGCATTGCAAAGGCTAGAAAATTAATGTTTTTCATTTTTAAAGATTACTTTATATTAATTGACAGTGTTTAAAAAAGACATTTTCATCAGCCAAAAAAGAATGCGTAAACACCTTTTATGACCAATGAAAATCATCTTGATTGAGGATATATAATTATTAATTCTGTTTAAACTTTTCGGCTTCTAAAGCCACTTCTTTAACGGATTGTGTTTCGGAAACTTTTTTCAGGGCAATAATGTAAGCCGCAATTCTTGGCGTTACGCTGTATTTCGCGGCAGTTCTAAATACGGTTTCGAAACCTTTCTCCAAAATGTCTTCCAGACGTTTGTTAATCTGGTGAATTCTCCAAGATTCTAACAACGAATTCTGAAGCCATTCAAAATACGAAACGGTTACACCTCCCGCATTCGCTAAAATATCCGGGACCACTAAAACATTCTTTTCATGTAGAATTTTATCTGCATCAGAAGAAACTGGCCCATTTGCCGCTTCTACAATGATTCTAGCGCGAATATCATTTGCATTTTTCTGTGTAATCACATCTTCCTTGGCGGCAGGAATAAGCAGATCGACTTCTAAAAAAAGCAGCTCATCGTGTTTAATAGCAACTGAATTGGGATATCCTTTAATGGTTTTGTTATTCAAATTGTAATACAAAATCAATTCGGGAATATTGATTCCATCAGGATTATAGAATGCTTCAGAAACATCACTTACTGCTACAATTTTCACTCCTTTTTCATATAAAAATAAAGCCGAATGAAGTCCTACATTTCCAAATCCTTGAATGGCAGCTGTAGAGCGTGCCGGTCTGATTTTTAATTTTTCTAAAGCTAATAGACTGATTATGCTCACTCCTCTTCCTGTTGCTTCTACTCTACCCAATGAACCTCCGGAATGCAAATGTTTTCCAGTCACTACCGCGTGAATGGTTTTTCCATGAACTAATGAAAATTCATCCATCAGCCAGCCCATCTCATCTGGACCGGTTCCCATATCTGGAGCTGGAACATCTTTTTCAGGACCAAAAATATCAGCTAAAGCTTTTGTATAGGCTCTTGTAATTCTTTCGAGTTCTGTTTTAGAGAGTGTTCTCGGATCGCAGATAATACCACCTTTTGCGCCACCAAACGGAATTCCGGTTACAGCTGATTTCCAGGTCATCCAGGCAGCAAGAGCTTTTACTTCATCCAGATTCACGGAATTATCATATCGAATCCCGCCTTTTGATGGTCCTAAAGCTGTATTGTGAATAACACGATATCCTTCGAAGTTTTTTTCGGTTCCGTTATCTAAAGTAATAGAAAAATTGACCACAATTTGTTTTTCTGGTCGCTGCAGCTTTTGTCTGATTGATTCTTCTAAATTAAGAATATCGGCTGCTATATTAAAACGATCAATCATAGATTGAAACGGATTTTGCTTTATAATTTCTGCACTCATAGTTTTTTATCTTTTAAAATTTTGGTTTATAGATTTGGGTTCTAAAAATGTTCTCTCAATAATCAACGGCAACAACACATGCAACACGGAATCTTCATTAGACAGCACTGCATCTTACTTTGTATGTTTCTATTTGATCTCATTTTTATATCGATTTTAAAATGGTTTTAAAAAAAAGCCTTTCATTGGTGCATGAAAGGCTAAAAAAAAAATAACTAACAAGTACTTTCTCTATTAACGCCATTTCATCGCACGGGTCGACATGCAGCACATCGTCAAACTGCACATAAACGGGATGATATTTAGACTATAGTTTTTCATTGTTGTGACAAATTTATAAAAATTAATTTATAAATTCTATAGAATTAGTCGAGTTTATTTTGAAAAAGATTTATTTCATTCAAAAAACAACTGTAAATTAACGCTTTACAAATATATTAAATGCATTAAAATTGTGATCTAACAATAAAAATAATTGAAATTAGTGCTAAAATAAGCCCCATTAAATTAGTTTTGGAGAGTTTTTCTTTAAAGAAAAGAAGACCGACAAGGCTTCCTAAAATAATAACTCCCATATTCATTCCTGCAAAAACAGTTGATGGATTCTCAGAAAATGCTTTGTGTGCTTTTAAATAAAACAGAATATTCCCAAAATTAAAAATTCCGACTAAAGCTCCAAACAGCAGGTTTTTATAGTCTAATTTTACTTTTTTAAAGGCCACATCATAAACTACAATAAAAAGAGCAACAGCTAATGAAATATCGAAAACGATAAATAAAGAAGTGGTATACGGCAATGTGGTATAAAGGGCGATTTGTTTAAAAAGAATATCAATGATTCCAAAACCCAATAAAACTGCCGCTGGATATATCCATTTATTTTCTTCGTTGCTGGTATTTTTTCTTAAAATAAATAAGAGTGCTGTAAAACCTATAATCAGACCGATTACTTTATAAGTATTGAATTCTTCTTTAAAAACAAGCCAAGCAGCCAGTATCGGAATAAATAATGACAATCGCTGGGCAGCATCGGTTTTTACGATTCCCATATGTTTGATGGAAGCGGCCAGTATTAAAAACAATATGGGCAATAAAACTCCAATTGCGATATAAATGTTCCAAGGAGCATCTGCATGAACTTCATTTAAATCAGGCTTGAATGTGAAATAACAAAGTAGAATGGCTGTAACATAATTAAACGCAACAATTTGAATAGGATTGGAATTATACTTACGGGTAATCTTGAAAATTACACCTACAGTTACACTGCACAATACACTTAAAATAAGAAACAACATAATTTATATTTTGGAAGGTAAAAGTAAATTATTCTAAATTGAAAAGGCCCAGCCAGTTTTAAAAAACCGGCTAGACCAGATTAAATTCTAAAAGAAAAATCTTTAAAGTTTGCTGATATAACTTCCGTACATATCCTTAAACTGATGTCCAGTCGCAAAACGATCTTTACTTAGTTTATTGTATTCGACTAAAGCCCATAAAATAAATTCTTTTACAAAATATTGGTCTTTTTTATCCAATTCAGGCTGGTATTTTTTTATCAGAGCATCAAGAGGTGTTACTTCATCTAAAATACTTTGATACTCAGCATCTGAAGCATCGTCTACTAATTCAAAACCGCTTTCCGCAAAAAACCATTCAATCAAATCTGAGTAAGGTGTTTTCTCTCCCTGTTTTTCTAATTTTTCAATTTTAGGAAAATAGTTAGGGAATAAAGTTCTAATGGCAGAGCCAATTAAATGTTGTGCCACAACGGCTGCTCCCTCCTGCTCTCCTTCATAAACTAATTCTACTTTTCCGGTAATGGCTGGAATAATTCCCATAAAATCAGACAAACGCAGATTCGTTTTATCGGCTCCCGATTTTAAAGCTCGGCGTTCAGCAGTGCTGATTAAATTTTCAAAAGCCGTAATACTCATTCTGGCACTTACACCGCTTTTATTATCAATGTATTCGCTGTCACGCGCTTCAAAACTAATTTGTTCTAAAATATCTCTCGCCAAACCTGGAACATATACTACATCACTTTGATTTTGATCTAGTTTTGCTTCCTGCTCGGTAATCGTTCTTGCAATGGCAACTGTTTCAGGATAATGAGTTAGAATTTGCGAACCAATTCTATCTTTTAAAGGTGTTACAATACTTCCTCTGTTGGTATAATCTTCTGGATTTGCTGTGAAAACAAACTGCATATCCAATGGCATTCTTAATTTAAAACCACGAATTTGAATGTCACCTTCCTGCAAAATATTAAACAACGCTACTTGAATTCTCGCTTGTAAATCTGGTAATTCATTGATTACAAAAATACATCTGTTCGCTCGTGGAATCATTCCGAAGTGAATAACACGATCATCTGCATAAGATAATTTTAAATTCGCCGCTTTTATTGGGTCAACATCTCCAATTAAATCCGCAACTGTAACGTCTGGAGTGGCCAGTTTTTCGAAGAAACGTTCGCTTCTGTGTAACCATGAAATTGGAGTATCATCGCCTTTTTCTTCAATAATGTCTTTAGCAAAACGTGAAATTGGTTTCAACGGATCATCATTAATTTCTGAACCTGTTACAAACGGAATGTATTCATCTAATAATTCTATCATTTTACGCGCCAAACGAGTTTTTGCTTGTCCGCGCAATCCTAATAAATTAATGTTGTGACGAGAAAGAATCGCACGTTCTAATTCTGGAATTACTGTATTTTCAAAACCGTGAACGCCTTCAAAAACAGGCTTTCCCGTTTTAATTTTCTCACGAAGATTATTTCGTAATTCGTCTTTTATACTTATGCTTTTATATCCTGCAGCTTTTAACTGCCCTAATGTTTTTATATTGTTTATTTCCATTTTATTGAAATATATAATTTGAATTGTTTTTGATGTTGATGTTGATTGACAATTTTGTGTCATCACTTTGTGTAGACGCACTGCAGTGCATCTCTACGATATAGATTGCGCACAGTAAAAACTGAATACTTCGACTGATAACTGACCACTTTAACGAACTCTCTTCTTCCTATTTGTTTCATAATCTTCAAAAATCATTTCACCAAGACCTTTTAATCCTGTGTAAAATGCTTTTCCTTGATTGGCTTCTGTAAAATGATTTACAAATCGCTGCAAATAAGGATCTCTGGCAATCATGAATGTCGTAATCGGAATATGCAGTTTTCTAGCCTGCTGTGCCTGCGTGTAACATTTATCGACAATGTATTCGTCAAGTCCGTTACTATTCATATAATAAGAACCATCACGCTCACGGACACAACTTGGTTTACCATCGGTAATCATAAAAATCTGTTTGTTGGTATTACGTTTTCTACGCAAAATATCCATTGCCAGCTGTAATCCGGCAACCGTATTGGTATGATAAGGTCCAACTTGCAAATACGGCAAATCTTTGATAGGAATTGTCCAGGCATCGTTTCCGAAGACTAAAATATCAAGTGTATCTTTTGGATAACGAGTTGTAATTAATTCCGCTAAAGCCATTGCTACTTTTTTGGCTGGTGTAATTCGGTCTTCGCCATATAAAATCATACTATGACTGATGTCGATCATCAAAACGGTACTCATTTGGGCTTTATGCTGCGTTTCTTCAACCACCAAATCATTTTCGGTAAGCATGAAACTTTCAACACCATTATTGATCTGAGCATTTCGTAAACTTTCGGTTAAGGCAATACGTTCTAAACCATCACCAAAATTAAATTCACGAAATTCTCCGGTATGTTCGTCGCCATTTCCGGCATGTTTAGTTTTGTGATTTCCGTTTCCAGAACGTTTTAAATTTCCAAAAATCTGATCTAAAGCTTGTTGTCGAATCGCACGTTCTGTTTTAGCGGTAATTCCTAAACCGTTTGAGCCATCGGGTTTGACTTCGTCTTTTATGTATCCTTTCTTTTTTAAATCTTCGATAAAATCATCGATTGTGTAGTTCTCGTCGGTGAGTTTGTATTCTTTATCTAACTCGCGAAGCCAATTGATCGCTTCATCAAAATCCCCCGAAGTATGGGTGATCAGCTCTTTGAAAATGCCAAATAGTTTTTCAAACGGAGACTGAAACGGGGCTTCGTACGACTTAAAATAAAATCCTTTTTTAAATTCGTTTTTCATAATTTTAAAATTACATCTTTTTGGAATTATGAAAAACGAATCGTTTATTAATTTTTAGTTAAAATATTTAACCAAAACCGGCAGCTAACACTGTTAGCTCTATTAATTATTCAAACTTTCCATCAACATAATACCATGCATCATTTTCAAATTTAAAGGTAGAAAATTCATAATGAACCTGCAGTTTTTGATTTGAATCTAAAAAATACGCTTTGAACTCGACTGTATTTTCAGTAAAACTTAAAATTTCGAGTTTCTGCCAGGTATTAGCTGTTGCCCATTTCAAAATCTCGGCTTTAGAATAATATTTTCTTTCAGAAATATGTGTGGTTTCTAAAAGATAATCGCCATTATGAGTCGCATACGCTGAATATCGAGAGCGCATTAAAGCCAAAGCAGTTGGTGCTTTTTGATTATTCTGAAGATATAATCCGCAGCAATCTTCAAAAAGAAATCCGGTATCACAGAAGCATTTTTTACTCTCCATCAACTGGCTCTTCTCCATTAATTTTAACGTGAAGCTGATTTAACAAAACCTGATAACGGCTTATTTCTCTCACTTCTTCATCTTCTTCAGCAAAATCAATCATTTCATCTAATGTTTCGCTTACTTCCAGCAGTTTATTGTTTGCTTCTCTGTCGTTTTTAGCAGCAATCAAATCAATAATTTCCTGCACTCTTGGTTTTAATTCTTCGAATTTACTATTCATGTTTTTTTTTGTTTCAAGTTTCAGGTTTCAGGTTAACTTGGAACGTGAAACCTGAAACTACTATTTACTCTTCGTTTTTACTTTCGTTGAATTTCTTTACGATTTCTTTTAACTTTTCTTTGCGTGCAATTTCCGCTTGTTTTGCTTTGGCCTGGGCTTTGTGCAATTTATCGTTGTGTTTTTTGATGTTTTTTTCGTTATTGCGTCCCATATATTTCTCTTTTAATTTCTTCTAAACTCTTTTCTGTGAAAATCAATTCATTAATAATCTGTTTTCGCAAATCATCAATATCATCATAATCAAAATGTTTTGCCCATGAAGTAAGCTGCTGCAGATTTCGTACTTGTTTTAATCGTTTTGTGGTTTCAAAACTGGTTCTTAAAATTGCTTTTCCGTCATAATCTGGATTTTTTTTATGCTGATAATTGGCGGTGTTTTTTTCGAAATCGGCATCAATGTAATAGAGTTTCTCATCGGCATTATCTGGATAAAATTCTTCCCATTTTGCAAAACCAATCTTTATTTTTGATTCGGTTTCAGGCTCAAGCGCAATTAAACGCCATTTACTATTGGCTAATCTCCCCCAATGATTCGAAACACGATACATTCCTTCCTCTGTATAATAATAGGTACTCCCCGCTTTACTCTCAAATTGTTTCTTTAAACCCGCTACTCGATTTGGAAGTACTTCATGAAAAGCACAAAATGTATTTTTAAAAGAATTAGGATGTGGTTTAAAATTTTTCTGCATATGCAAATATACTCAGATTAGCGCGAACACACTAAACAAACCTAAAATGATTAACTTTGTACTTTTAATTTAAAAATGAAAGTCATGTCTAAAGATTCAGAACAAAAAATGCCGCAAAAGGGAGTTTTTACGGGTATTATAGAAAAAGATGAAAACAACAATTATTTCTGCGGAGAATATCTTTTAGACTATAAAATGGTGCAGGCAAATTTTCAAGTTGGTGACTGGGTTACAATTAAATCTGTAATCGAAAATCCAAGCGATATCAGCTTCAAACAATATCCTAAAAAATCGAGAAACTTTGATAAAGCAAATCATAAGCCTGAATAATTTGTTTCAGGTTTTAAGTTTTGTTTGTTTCAAGTTTGTTGGACGTTTGTTGTAACCGTAAAGCACGCTGAGTTTTTTAACCAGGAGTTAAAGCATATCTAAATATTAAGTTCACAAAGCTTTCTAAATTAAGCTTTGTGAACTTTTCATTTTAATGATTATCAGATAAAAAACTATGTGTGCTTTGCGGTAAAAACAAGTTAACATTTAATTAAAGTAACTTTCCTTAATATTTTTTGCATCAAAACTAAAAAGTTAAAAAAAAGTGTACCTTTGCAAAAAATTTGTCGATTTGAACTAAAAAAGAACGATTTCAAACTAATAGACAAGTAGTTACCTTTTATTTATGAAAAAAATAGTTGAATACCGCAAGTTACTAAACGTAGACAAAACTGCTGAATTAAAAGATTTAAAAACAATTTATCGTAATGCGATGAAAGAATCTCATCCAGATAAATTTGTAGGAGATGACGCTGGTTTAAAAGAAGCAGAAGAAAAAAGTAAAACAATCATTGAAGCTTACCACTTTTTAGTAAGTATCCACCCTGATACCATCAAACTTAATTTACCTGAATATACAGAAACAATCTCAACTTGTTCTATAACAGATTTTAAATTTGTGGAAGGTCGTTTAATTATTGACTTTTCTAACGGAAGTGTTTACGAATACATCAGTGTACCAAAAGCAACTTACGTAAAAATGGTCAATGCTGATTCTCCTGCGAGATTTGCAAAAAGACACATTTTGAATTCTTTCACATGGAGAAAGAAAACAAATCAAGAATAATTTTGTTCTAAAATATTCCAAAAAGCACTCTTCTTACAGAGTGCTTTTTTTATGTCTTACGGTTAGAAAAACGCCTTATAAGCATTGTAAACAAAAACCAAATACTAGTTTTTAATTAAATAAAAGCAGTAAACACCTTGATTTTAGGACATTTAGATCACAAAAAACTATAACAAAATTTTAGGTTACAAAATTCCTTATGTTATATAATTTTAGATACTTTTGTTGCACAAATCAATTAACTAATTAATTTTTTATAATGAAAAAAATACTTTTTTTACTTACAGCTTCTGCAGCTATCATTTCATGCAGCAAAGTTAAAGACGGAGAATACCTTATTACAGGTACTGCAAAAGGAATTGAAAATGGAAAAACAATTATCCTTCAAGGTCAAGATCCTGCTACAAGAATGACAGTTGCTCTTGATACTGTAAAAGTTGAAAATGGAAAATTTGAAATAAAAGGAAAAGTTACAGAACCAGCTTTCCACACATTACTTCTTCAAGGTGCTAACGGACCAATCCCTTTTATCCTTGAAACTGGAGAAATCAATATCGAAGTTGACAAAGACAGTATTCATAAATCTAAAATTTCTGGAACTTACAGCAATGATGAGTATGTGAAATTCAATGAGGATATGACAAAAACTCAAAAAAGTTTAATTGATTTCCAGAAAAAGAATACTCAAAAAATGCAGCAAGCTCAACAAGCTCAAGATACAGCAACTATCAACAGCTTGATGAAACAATATATGGAAATCCAAACCGAAGTTCAAGCTAACAGCAAAAAGAAATATTTAGCTTATGCTGAAACTCACCCAAAATCATTTATCTCTGTATTAATTGTTCAGGGTATGATCAATGATCCAAGTGCAGATATTAAAAAATCTGAGAGTATTTTCAACTCATTAGACGAGTCTTTAAAAAACACTACTCCTGGTAAAGAAATCAAAACTAGATTAGGTCAAGCAAAAATGCCTGCAGTTGGTGCGTCAGCAGCTCCTGTTGGCAGCGCTAAATGAAGAGCAGATTTTTCAGCTCCTAACCCGCAAGGAAAAGTTGTTTCGCTTAAAGAAAGTTTAGGCAAAGTAACTATCGTTGATTTCTGGGCTTCATGGTGCGGACCATGTAGAAAAGAAAATCCAAATGTTGTGGCTCTTTATAAAGAATTACATTCTAAAGGGTTAAATATTGTTGGAGTATCTTTAGATAAAGATGCTGAGCATTGGAAAGAAGCTATTGCAGCTGATGGTTTAACTTGGACACACGTTTCAAATTTAAAATTTTGGGATGAACCAATTGCAAAGCAATATAATGTTGAATCAATTCCCGCTACTTTTATACTTGATGAATCAGGAAAAGTAGTTGCTCAGGATTTAAGAGGTTCAGAACTAAGAGCAAAAATCTTAGAATTACTTAAAAAATAATGCTAGCGCTTTAAATAGTAAAAAATCTCCTTCGGGAGATTTTTTTTGTTTTATACCTACCCTGACTTAGAAATAAAATTTCAAAATTCGGCGTATTCAATTAACCAAATTATGGTAAAACATGAACAAAAGTAATGACTGGCAACTTTATTAAATGGTAAATCCAAAGTAAAAACCATAAAATAGTTATACAAAAAATCCTACTTTTAAAATAAATTAAAAAAAATATTTTTTTATGTGTTTTTTACTTTATTCAATTCCAGCCAATTAAAAAACAACTTTAAAATAACTTTAAATTATGTGATTTTTTTGTTTGGAAATGTAGAAAACCTTCCTATCTTTGCAACCGCTTAGAACAACAAAGCACAACGCTAGAGATTCGGGGAGATACTCAAGCGGCCAACGAGGGCAGACTGTAAATCTGCTGTGAAAACTTCGCAGGTTCGAATCCTGCTCTCCCCACGGAAAGGCCGAAAAGCCTGAAAATTTAAAGTTTTCAATCTTTTCAAAAAGCCGCAAAAAATGTCTGAAGACCTGCAAATCGTAAGATTCGCAGGTTTTTTTTGTTTACTGCAGTTTTCAGATCTTTTAATTCTATCATTTCTGCGTTTGCATACTATTTCGGGTCGTATTTTACCAATAATAGTAAAAGACAATATACTGCAATTAGTTTTTTAATTTTCCAACTAAACATACGCCTTATTAATTAAATTTCACTAAATTTCAAAAACTATCCTAACATAATGAGAATCGTATAAATTCTACTTAAAATGATAAAAATCAAAACCACCATCAAGCCTTTTCTCACGGTAAGCGACGCAGTAATTGCTGTTGATTTTTACACGAATGCTTTTGGAGCTGTTGAATCAAAAAGATTTTCGCTTCCAGACAACAAAATATCGTCAGTAATAACAATTGAAGATGCTGAGTTTTATCTCAGTGATGAAGAACCGTGTGATGGCACTGCTTCTGCTGGCCAGATATCCAATGCGCCGATTAGGATAATTTTAGAAACTTCAAATCCAGACCAGCTATTTGAAAATGCATTAAAATTAGGCGCTGAAGAAATATGTCCCCTAACAACTGAAGAAGACTGGAAAATTGGAAAGCTGAAGGATCCCTTTGGGCATATTTGGGAGATTGGTCACCCACTTTAAAGTAAAAACCTATTGACGCTGATTTCTGGCAAAATTGCAGTCGCCTACAATTTCGCAAGAAAAAAGTCCCTTTTAAATATCGAGAATAGAATAGAATATAGTTATGTATTTTTTAATTAATAGCTATGAACTAAAAAACCAGTTTTAGATTATGAAAAATATCTGTACGCTCATTATTCTTGCAATCTCGCTAACTTCATTTTCGCAAAAGAAAATAGAATATTTAAAGCAGAACCGTTTTGACCTCAGTCTAGATGATTTCAGGTTTCCCGATGTCGACTTTAACATTGTAGGATATGGCGCTTATCACGGAAGTGCTAAAAACATACGATGCCGAGTTAAGTTTGATTAAAAGTCTTAAAAAACAAAAAGCACTGGATTATTATATTCCGGAAACCAATTTTAGTCAGGCATTTTTCTTTCAACAGTATTTACAAACAGGTGATTTGGCTCTTTTAAAAGAATTAGTCTCATCGTTTCAAACCATTGTGAATCAAGAAGGAACAATCGAGACATTCCAACACTGGCAAAATATCAGGTTATTAAACCAAAAATATAAAGACGATCCCATACAAGTAATCGGGTTTGATATCATAAATGAATATAAGTTTCCGATACGACATATTATCTACTTAACAGAAAATATACAAAATTGGAAATTGAAAGATGAATTAAAAACTAAATTATCAGAGAAGAATACTGATTTTTCGATCAAAAATACAGAAATCACACAAATGCTAAAAAATTTTATTACCGATTATAAAAACAATAAAGAACTGTACAGCAGCCATATCAAGGATGTAATTAGTTTTGATCATATTTTAAAAAATATTGCATATAATTTTGAAGAAAAAAAGGACCGAGAAAAAATAATTTTTGAAAACTACATTTATTTAAAAGACATATATCAGCTTGGAAATAAGAAGCAGTTTTTTAAATACGGTTTTTTTCATATTGAAAAAGACCGTGAAGGAGATTATCCATCGCTCTTCACAAGACTTATTGAGCAAAATATTTACAGAAGAAGCTCTGTGATTTCAATTGCAGGGTATTTAACAAACAGCGAAGTCATTTGGGATAAAATTTATGATACAAAAAGAAATTACATAAGCTATACAACCGAGAAAGGCTATGGTATTGGTGATTATTGGAAAGAATATTTTAAAGGAATTCGGAATCTAAAAAAAACAAAATTATCCGACATTACACTTTTTAAATTAAATGGAGAATATTCACCGTATAATTATGGAACAGATCTGATTGAAATAAAACTTTTCTTAAAACGCAGCAATGATAAAGCACTTAGAGGAAAATCGACTATCAACTTTATTGATTACGCAGTTTTGATCAGCAACTCCAAAAATCAAGTTCCCATTGAAGAAATATAATTAGAATGGATAGCTGTTCTTCAACAGAAGCTAAAATTGATCTATTTCTTAATTATTCTTTCTTTCGAACATCTGCCCACATAAAACATAGATTTATTTCTTATTTTTATTACACAAAATAATAAAGGAGCAAGAGATGTCAGAAAAACATAAAGAAATATTGCTAAAAGCAAATGCAGAGGTTATAAAGGGAAATAATGAGGGTTTCCTAAATTACTGTACTGATGATGTCACTTGGACATTTGTAGGGGAACAGACAATAAGAGGAAAAGACAAGATTCGAAAATATATGATGGAAACTTACATCAGCCCGCCTGAATTTGATGTTGTGACACTCATTTCTGAAGGTGATTATGTTACTGCCTTTGGAAGTATTAGCTTAAAAGACAATCAAGGTAAAGTAAACAGTTTTGAGTACTGCGATGTCTGGAAATTCCGCGATGGCCTAATGGCGGAACTTACAGCTTTTGTAATACCACACAAAGACTAGATTGTATATCAACTGTCAAATTCATAACAAAAAGATCTAATTCCTGCAAATCGTATGATTCGCAGGCTTTTTGTTTTTAGTGATTTTTTAATCCTTTAAAAAAGCGTAGCACATCTCAAAAATTAAAAAACATTAACTTTACAATACCCGTATCGAATACTTAATAGTTAAGATTTTTACTCAATTTAATTCAAAACCATGAATTTAAACTTCACAGGCATTCCTATTTTGACAACAGACAGATTACTTTTAAGAGGTTTGCAGGAAGAAGATTGCCATGCTATTCATCAGCTGCATTCTGATCCCATAGTAAATAGGTTTGTTGGAAGAACTAATTTTTCAACTTTGGAAAATGCAAAGGCTTATATCCATAAAATAGAAAATTTGGCAAATCAAAAAGAATGCTTATACTGGGCAATAACATCAATAAAGGATCAAAAATTTCTTGGTTCAGTCTGTCTTTGGAATTTTGATGTTGAAAAAGAAATTGTAGAGATAGGTTATGAACTTCTTTCTGAATTTCAATCCCAGGGTTATATGTCTGAAGCATTAAAAACTGTCATAAAGTTTACTTTTAATACAATGAACGCAAAACTCATAACGGCTTTTCCTTCAGCAGATAACGTTGGTTCTGTCTCTCTATTAAAAAAGATAGGTTTTATTTTTGATGATAAACTATACAACAATAAACACGAAAATGTAAAAAATATAACCAATTACATTTTAAAGTCCAGTTAATTTTCCCTAAATCTCTTTATAAATTTTCAACTAACCCGTTTTCAAACTTAAATTATTTTGCCTAAATTTAAGAAACATTAAATTTAAAAATAATGAATTTAGCAAAAATAGTAGGGATTGTACTTATAGTACTCAGCCTGGCTGCTGGCTATGTAGGATTAAATAGAGTGGCTGACAGCACTAAAGAAATTAACTTTTTAGGTCTTAAAATTGATGCTTCAAACGAATCCGGTCAGATTCAGGGTTTTCTTTACCTTGGGGCGGCTGTATTACTTTTGGCAGGCGGAATATATACTTTGAAAAAAAAGGATTAATTAAAGCTAAAAAATAGAAGCCTGCAAAAAATAAACTGCAGGCTTTTTAAACTGATTTCTCTTTAGTGATTTCAACGAAAATCCATTTCTTGGTTCGGCACTCCATGTTGATCCTATTTAAAATAGTCTTACAAAATACTTGGTGAGCATTATCGGATAGATCAGCTGGCTATAAATTTTATAGTTATTAGAATAATGCCAACATTCAGACGAAAACCCTGCAGAATATTTTTTCGGTGTGAATAATCCAATTCAACAGAAATCAAAATAATAAGACTTACAGCTTTACATTGATAAAATAAGTATAATATTACTTTGATACTGTAAGTTCAATAATTATCTTTGAGATATGGACAATTTCACTGAAAAAATTTTCGACATCCGAAAACATAGCCTTCCCGTTGTAGGAGTTGCTGCCTCAATTGATAGCCTTACGGATGTTGAGACACTCTTAAAGCATCTTCCTGAAAAAAGCGGCATGTCTTTTATTCTTTATATTGTAAATGAACAATCTGGAAATGAACTTATAAATAAACTAGGCCAATCTACCACATTGCAAACCAAAATCATGGAGCCGGGCAGTTATCTTGATGCTGACACAATATACCTTTTGAAATCTGATCAAACGCTGTCACATAAAAATGGTACACTAACCTTAGCGGCCCGCCGCAGAGGAAATGATTCATTATCTGAAGTAGATCATTTTTTTGTTTCACTTGCACTGGCCTGTAAAGAGTTTGCCCGTGGAATTCTGATTTTTGACAATATAACAGACGGACTCACAGGGCTAGGTTATATTAGAGAACAAGGCGGTACTGCCTTTGTTCATTTATCTGAAATCATATCTGCAGACAACGGAAACTACAGCACTTCAATTACTGAAGCTGCTGATTTTGTATTAAACATTCAGGACATTCCCGCCCAGCTGCAGCTTTTAGAATCAGTCTATGACGCCAACTATTCCTTCAGCTATGAAAAAGGCATGCACATACTTCAGGGCGATAATGAAACTTATACAGCTATTCTTCATCTGCTGCATCAAAAAAGCGGTAATGATTTTTCTAATTATAGGCAGCCTACAATTCGAAGAAGAATTGCCCGCAGAATGGTGATTGCTAAAATTAAAACATCCACGGATTATCTGGTCTTTCTAAAAAATACACCTCACGAGCTTGATCTCTTATTCCGCGATCTGCTTATTCCTGTTACTGACTTTTTCAGAGATGCGCAAGTTTTTAAAATGCTGCCTGAGATTGTATATCCCAGAATAATAAATCGCAAAACTAATCAGGAACCTATAAGAATCTGGGTTGCTGGTTGTTCTACTGGAGAAGAAGCATATTCGATTGCTATGTCACTTCACGAATTCCTTACAGAAAAACAGATTTCTTTAAAGGTACAGATTTTTGCATCAGATATATCTGAAAATTCTATCGCCAAAGCACGCGCAGGAGTTTACTCACGACGTGATGTCCGAAGGGTATCTGAACAGCGCATTTCGAGATACTTTACTAAAATTGAAAATTCTTATCACATCAATAAGGAAATTCGTGACCTTTGCATCTTTGCATCTCATAATTTTATCAAGGATCCGCCTTTTGCAAAGCTGGATTTAGTTTCCTGTCGAAACGTTCTTATTTATCTAGATTCGAATCTTCAGAAAAAAGCCTTTAAAACTTTTCACTACGGACTTGTACCAGAAGGAATGCTCTTACTGGGCAAATCTGAATCAACAAACTATACTCCCGGATTATTCGAGCCACTGGTTAAAAATCTCAAAATTTTCAACCGTCTAAATGGCATTCATTCCAAAATTCCAATTTCCAGAGAACGATTTGATATTGTTTCTACAGCAAAGTCGAAAATAGTAAAAAAAGAATTTTCACAGCCGGATTTTCAAAAAGCAGCTCAAAATTTCTTATTTGACCACTATACTCCAGCAGGAGTTATTGTCAATGAGAAAAAGGAGATTATTCACTTTCATGGCGACACAGGACCTTTTTTGCTTTCTCCTCAGGGAAAACCAAATTACAACATACTCGAAATGGTGCGTGAGGGACTTGCTTTTGAAGTCCGTTCGGCACTTTTAGAAGCCCGTAAAATGCAGCAGAAATCCACAAAAGCTTCAATACCGCTAAAGGGACGTAATTATCTGGCCGATATAGAAGTAGTTCCACTGCATGACGGCGCTGAAGAAAAACACTATTTGATTGTTTTCCGCAAAAGTGCTAAGATCATTGGAGAACAGTCCGATTATGAAGGCGTAAAAGGTCGAGCAGAAAAACGAATTAAGACTCTTGAAAAAGAAATTGAGCAGCTTAGAGAGGACATTAAAAAAGTTACAGAAGATCAGGAACTCGCCAATGAAGAACTCCAAAGTGCAAATGAAGAACTTTTGAGCACTAGCGAAGAGCTTCAAACTTTAAATGAAGAATTAGAAACTTCGGCAGAACAGCTTCAATCCAATAATGAAGAGCTTCTTGCTATGAACGAGGAACTAATTGACAGACAGCAGCAGCTAGTTTTCTCGCGCCTTTATGCCGAAGCCATTATTGAAAATATTAGAGAACCATTAGTAATTATTGACGGCGGACTCCGGGTTAAGAGTGCAAATGCCTCCTTTTATACCCATTTTTCGGCCACTGAGGAATCGGTGGAGGGAAAAATTATTTTTGATACCCTTATCGGCACGGGAAATCTTTCTGATCATCGCGAACAAATTGAACTTTCAGTCTCTAAAAACAGTAAAATGGATAATACTGAGGTTAGGATCATAATGCCGAGCGGAGAAGAAAAAATAATGATAATGAACGTAAGGCCTATTAGTAATATAAAATTGGGAGAACCCCTTGCCCTACTTGCCTTTGAAGATATTACTGATCTGCTCACTACCAATAAAATCCTGGCCTCCACAAATTATGATCTAGCCGACAAAAACAAGCAGCTGGCCTCATTTACTTCTGTGGCGAGTCATGATCTTCAGGAGCCTCTTCGCAAAATCAGCATTTTTACGGGAATGATTTTAAAAAATCCCAACAATGTGCTTTCGGAAGAAACCTTACTGCACATTAAACGTATTCTAGTTAGTGCTGGAAGAATGCAGCAGCTAATTGATGATCTGCTGATGTATTCAAAAGTGAGTAAGGTCAATGAGGAAGATTTTATAGAAACAGATCTCGCTGAGGTTATTGGAGAAGCATGTGATGAAATCGACGATTTGATCGCCAAAAAAAATGCTGTAATCCATCTTGGAAATTTTCCAATTATAAAAATAATTCCAGCATTAATACGACAGGTCTTTATTAATTTAATTTCGAACTCATTAAAATATAGCAAAGAAGACAAGGTCCCAGTCATAACCATCTCTGCGGCGTCAGATTATGATGCTGAGAAGATTTCTGGTCCGGGAAGCAGCAACTCATACTTACAGATAAGTGTACAGGATAATGGAATTGGATTTCCTCAGACCGCAAAACTGCGCCTCTTTGATCCTTTTTTCAGACTCCACAGCAAAGAAGAATATGAAGGAACAGGAATTGGTTTGGCACTCTGTAAAAAAATAATGGAACTTCACGCCGGTTATATAACCTGCGAAGGTGAACCTGATAAAGGTTCGACCTTTTATTTATATTTTCCTATTTTTGCACAGAATACAAAAACAAACTAAATTATGTCGAAATCAGGTCCCATTCTTCTTCTTGAAGACGATCATGATGATCGTGATTTCATGGAGAAAATTTTTAAAGAACTCGAAATTGAAAACGAAAGAGTGTATTTAAAAAATGCTGCTGAAGCTTTAGAATATCTAAATAAAACTTCTAAATCGCTATTTGTAATTTTATGTGATGTTAACCTGCCGGGACTTAATGGTCTGGAAATTAAAAGAGAAATTGATAATAATCCGTATTTAAGATTAAAAAGTATTCCTTTTGTTTTCTACTCGACCTCAATCAGGGAAGAGCAGGTTGTCGAAGCTTACACCGAACTAACTGTTCAAGGCTTTTTTAAAAAAGAAAATGATTTTACAGAAGCTAAAAATGCTATAGCGGCTATATGCGCTTACTGGAAATTATGCAGGCATCCAAATGCATAATATTGTAGGTGGAATTGATCCCAAAAAATAAATATGAAAAGTATATTTTTAATTGATGATGATGCAGATGACCGCGAAATATTCGCAGAATGTCTGCATTCACTTTATCCATCAATTTCTTATTACGAGGCAGAAAATGGCATGGAAGGTTTTAAACTGCTGCAATCCGGCAGGGTTGTTCCAGATTTGATATTTCTTGATTTAAACATGCCTATAGTTAATGGCAAAACTTTTTTAACACAAATCAAACTAGATGAAAATTTCAAAGATATACCTGTTATTATCTACACCACTTCATCAAATCAATCCGATAAAGATTTTGCCTCAAAACACCATGCTGCTATGTTTATCACCAAACAATTTTCAATGTCTATGATTAAAGATGATCTCAAAAAAGCCGTAATCAAATTTTTAGATCTGTAAAAACCGTCTCCCGCCTGCTCCCTTAAAAAAACAACTTAACTTTAAAAGTAAGATAAAATGTCTTCTTGTATCATCAATTCAGTAAAAAAACTTTATTATGCCGCAATACTTCCCAGTCCATTATGATTTTGGTAATTAAATTTTTTAAATCATTTACCGATACAGGTTTTACAGCGTAAAAATCTGCTCCTAACTGCATGGAGAGTTGTATAGTATCGGGATTTTTTGAGGTGGAAAACATAATAATTTTTAAAAATTTTAAATTATCAGGTCGCTCCCTTATTTCCTTTAAACAATCAAATCCATTTTTCATCGGCATATTTACATTCAAAAAAATAATGTCTGGCGAATTATTCTCGACATAGAGCTTTTGTGACAAATCAGCACCGCTCTCTACTAGTTGTAAATCTATCGAAGGATAAATTTCAGACAAAACTTCTGCAAAAATCATTCTGTCATCATCATCGTCATCGACAAGACAAATACTTCTGATAACTTCCTCCTTCATTGTTTCTATTTTTAAAAATTTAAAAACAGCAGCATACATTACGAATTTTATGAGCGGCGGGAACAAATTGAAAATATGCTTCATAAGCAAAATCATCAGCAATTTTACCTGCCAAGAGTGCTGCCGAATTTTACGTTCAGATATTCTTTTATAAAAACAGACCAGCATTAGTTTGCTGCTGTCTTAATCTCATGTACTCGTAAAAATACAAATTGTTTAACTTTTTACAAAAAAAATTAAACAAAAAACATCAATAATCTATTCTTACGTATACAATATTAAGAAACCTCTTTTGATTATAGAGATAAGAATTTGATAAGAACTTTAAATTTAATTAAATCTTAAGTATAATTAAAAACCATATGCATCGATATTACGTTAATATTGGTATACCAAAAATACATTTAACATGAAACTGATGACCTTCTTATTATTTTCCCTGATAATTCACGGCTCAATAAACTGGGAACCTGACTTTGAGAATGCAAAAAAAACTGCTCGAGAGCAGCACAAATTAATCCTGCTTAATTTTTCCGGATCAGACTGGTGCGGTCCCTGCATCCTTACCAGAAGGGACTATCTGGAGAATCAAGACTTTATTGCTATGGCCGATAAGAACTTAGTACTTGTAAATGCTGATTTTCCACGTAAGAAAAAAAATATGCCGGCAGCGGAACAGGTGAAAAGAAATGAAGCACTAGCCGAAATATACAATAAAGAAGGTAGTTTTCCTCTCACGCTTCTATTGGATTCACAAGGTAAAGTAATCAAATCCTGGCACGGGAAACCCGAATCGGCTCCTGAGCAATGGACAGCAGAGATAAAATCAATCTGCGATAGCCGAAAATAAGATGGCCGGCATGCAGAAATATTCCCAATCCTTAAGACTTATGGGCAACAGCTTTACAATCACTGTGACAGCTTTTGACCATAAGACAGCAAACGAACATATAGAAGCCGCAGTTCAAGAAATCAAACGTATAGAAAGACTGCTCACAACCTATAACGACCAGAGCCAGACCAATCAGGTCAATACTCAGGCAGGAATTTCTGCAGTGAAAGTTGACGAGGAAGTTTTTAATCTGATTGAAAGATCTATTGGGATTTCAAAAATCACGCAGGGTGCCTTTGACATCAGCTACGGTAGTATCGATAAGAGTCTTTGGAATTTTGACCGCTCAATGAAAAGCCTTCCTGATACTCAAACCGCTCTTAAGATGGTGCATCTGATTGACTACCGCAACATCTTGCTGGACAGGGAGAATTGTTCCGTTTTTCTCAAAGAAAAAGGGATGCGTATTGGTTTTGGAGGCATTGGAAAAGGGTACGCAGCAGAAATGGCAAAAAAAGTCCTGATTAAAAGAGGCGTTCAGAGCGGCATTATTAATGCCAGCGGGGATCTCTGCGCCTGGGGCCTGCAGCCCGACGGTCGCAAATGGACAATCGGTGTGGCCGATCCTGATGCTCCAAGTTCTGTATTTTCCTATATGGACATATCAGACAGGGCGGTTGCGACATCAGGAAACTACGAAAAATACATTACCATTAACGGGAAAAAATATTCCCATACCATAGATCCGAAAACAGGACTCCCAGTAAGCGGAATCAAAAGCGTGACCATCATTGCTGCAAATGCAGAGTTTGCAGATGCGATGGCAACGCCCATAGCTGTTATGGGGATAAGCGCAGGATTGTTTTTAATAAACCAGATTCCTGATCTGTACTGTATTATCATAGACGACAATAACAAAATCTATACTTCTAAAAACATCAGACTGCAATGAAAAAACGAAATTCCAGAAGTCAGCTTACCGCAGCAATTGTGGTAGTGGCCAGCATTCTTGCTGTTTCCTGCACTCCAGTAAAGGAATACCAGAAAGGAAAAATCAATGATTCGGAAATGGTTCTGTCTAATCGCAAAATAGAGAAAACCGAACTCAGTTTCCAGTCCTACCGTGAAGGAGCTTCCGGAGCTAATGCAGGAAAAAGCGGTGGAGGCTGCGGCTGCAATTAATTTTTATGCCTTAAAAAAATGAAAAGAGTATTCCTTACAGGAGCAGCACTTATGGTTTTGTTCCAATTAAGAGCGCAGGATATACCTGTTGATTCCACAGGGTATAAAAGCAGAAAATTAAAAGTCGAAGAAGTAAATCTCGTATCAAGCTATTACACCCAAAATGGTGATCATTCGGCTGTTACGGGAGGAATCGGAACTCAGAAACTGACTGACATTGCAAATACTATAGACGTAAAAATGGTAAAATATGGACAAACGGGAATTAAACACACCTTTGATATCGAAGCCGGAATCGACCACTATACCTCCGCTTCTTCTGATATGATCGATCTTAGTGCCAATTCTTCTGCTTCATCTTCAGATAATCGTTTTTATCCTTCACTTACCTATCTAAGGGAAAATGAGCAGAAAGGGCAAACTCTTGGAATTGGAGTTTCTTCTTCTACCGAGTTTGATTATCAATCATTTGGAGGAAATATTAGTTTTTCGCAGAAGACAAAAGACAGGAACGGAGAATTCTCTGCACGTTTTCAGACTTTTATTGACCAGTTAAAGCTTGTGAAACCTGATGAACTTAGACCAGGAGGAGAAGGTTACGGAAGTGCAGGACGCAATACTTTTGCAGGAACTCTGAGCTACTCTCAAATTATTAATCAGAGGCTTCAAATACAGCTTGTTGGGGATTTAATAAGCCAGAATGGTTATTTAAGTCTTCCTTTTCACAGGGTGTATTTTTCAGATGGAACGGTGCATCAGGAGAAAATGCCCGACACCCGCTTTAAAATTCCGATAGGCATTAGAGCAAGCTATTTCATGGGAGACAATATTATCATACGAGCATACTACCGTTATTACACAGACAGTTGGGATTTAAAGGCTCATACAGCAGATCTGGAGATTCCTGTAAAAATAACCCAGGCATTCTCTCTGAGTCCTTTCTACCGTTATTACAGCCAGAGCGCTGCTAAATATTTCAAACCTTATGGAGGACATTCTCAGTCTGATGAATTCTATACCAGTAATTATGATCTGTCAAAATTTAACAGCAGCTTTGTTGGAATGGGACTCAAATTGACTCCGCCAGACGGTATATTTGGGCTTAAACACTGGAATACGCTCGAAATCCGTTATGGCCATTATACCAGATCCAATGACCTGACATCTGATATCGTCAGTATCAATATCAAATACAGGTAGAAATATAAATCCTAATAAAATGTCTTGATAAAAGATACTTTTTAGTTATAGTTTATTCTGCTTTCAAAAAATCTGTAAAAAAACGTGATAAAGCCTGTAAATCATAAGATTCGCAGGCTTTTTTACTTTTACTGAATTTCGCAAAATTTACATAGAAAAACCATGATATATAAATATTAGAAGTTATATTTTTCTATTCCACAAAAACAAATCTGTCTTTTTACTCAATTGTCACTATTATCTTACTTGCTGCATCGATTAAGAAATCCTCAGCTGTGGGTAATCAGCTGCATATTATTTTTATTTTACCATCATATTTTGGAATTTTATGATAAAAATATATTTAAAGTATTTACTTTTGAATAATAATTTAATTTGCAAACGAAATGAAATTAATAGATGCACTTAAATGGCGTTATGCAGCCAAGAAAATGAACGGGCAAGTGGTGCCGCAAGAAAAAATCGATTATATCCTAGAAGCGGCAAGATTAGCTCCGTCTTCATCTGGTTTACAGCCGTATAAAATTTTTGTAATCACAAATAAGGAATTACAGGAAAAAATAAAAACAGTTGGTTTTGAACAAAGCCAGATTGTGGATGCTTCTCATGTATTGGTTTTTGCTGCTTGGGATGGATATTCTTTAGAAAAAATCTCAGAAGTCTTTGACAGAACGGCAGCTGAACGCGGGATTCCAGCAAGCAGCATGGATGATTATAAAAAATTACTGTGGGGCAAATATAAAGATCTTAGTCAGGAATGGCATGCCAATCATGCCGCAAAACAGGCTTACATTTCGTTTGGTTTAGCTATTGCAGCAGCAGCGGAACAAGAGGTAGATGCGACACCAATGGAAGGTTTTATTCCTGCTGAGGTAGATAAATTATTAGGTTTAGAAGAACTTGGTCTTAAAAGTGTATTAGTCCTGCCTTTGGGTTACAGAGACGCTTCTAACGATTGGTTAGTGAACCTAAAAAAAGTAAGAACTCCTAAAAGTGAATTCATTATTGAAATAAAATAATTTTATTGAAAACATAAGATATCAATCAAATTCAAGTATTGATAGTATTATGCTATTTCTATTCCTGCCTGCATTAACGGCACATCTTTTTTTGCCATAACCCATGGTTCATCTGTGGATTATGGCATTTTTTTTCGGCTGGTGGAAATTCGCAACTCCTCGACTTTAAAGTTTTACCCGTGGTGATAATGAACTTGAAATTCTAATGTTCAATTCGGAATTGCATCAATTAAAACTCGTTCTGTATTCTAATGGAGAAACTGATGTACGGTTTTTAAATAAACGGTGAAAAGACTGTGGATGTTCAAAGCCCAACTGAAAAGCTATTTCAGATACAGAAAATGAGCTGGTTGATAAAAGTTCCTTTGCTTTTTCAATTAATCTATTTTGAATGTGCTGCTGGGTCGTCTGTCCTGTCTGAGCCCTTAGCATATCGCTTAAATAATTAGCGCTTACATGCAATTCCCCAGCAATAAGCTGAACAGTTGGAGCGCCTTTTTCAGCTAAGATTTCATTTTTAAAATATTTATCTAAGACTGCTTCTAATTTAGTCAGCAGATCGCTGTTCGCTTTCTTTCTTGTCAAAAACTGTCGGTTGTAAAAGCGGCCGCAGTATTTTAATAACAAATCGATATTAGACACTATTAAATCCTGTGTAAACGCATCAATGTTGTTATCTATTTCAGATGATAGGTTTTCAACAATATCCATCACCGATTTTTCTTCTTTTTCAGAAAGATGCAGTGCTTCATTAGCCGAATATGAAAAGTAACCATATTCTCTTACTGCAGCTGCTAAGGGATAACCCTGCAGAAAATCGGGATGAAAGACTAGTACAAAACCTCGTACACCATTAAGTAAAACATCATCGAACTGTAATACCTGATGTGGAGCGATGAAGTACATAATTCCTTCTTCAAAATCGTAATACTGCTGTCCGTACCTGCATTTTCCTCCAGCACAGTCTTTCTTGATAGCAATTACATAAAAATCTGTGGTTATCGCCTTTAAAATGGTTTCAGGCTCCAGTTTAACCTCATCAAAATTAAATACACTAATCAGGGGATTACTGGGTTTAGCTAATCCCAGAAACTGATGCAGCGCACTGATGGATGAAACTTTGGAAGGAGTTTTCATTACTTGATTTTCAGATTTATACATGGCTAATTTAATGATTTATTGTAGTACTTCCAGCTTGTTCTTTCTTAATCTGCTCAATTCCATATTTATAATCTGTTACCTTAAAGTCAGGGAATCTTTTTCTGAATTTGGTATCGTCAAAAATATTATCGTGCTCATATCTTGGCAGCAATTCCAACATTTCTTTTACTGGTTTGTTAAATACTGCACCTATCGTAAAAAAGATTTTTGGAACAACGAAATATTTCAGTTCCTTACCATAAATATCCGAAGTTAATGCAATAAACTCCTGATACGTTGGGTGGCTTTTATCAACAGGCAAATGCCAAGTCTGTCCAAAAGCATCAGGTGTGTTACCAATTAAAGCCGCAGCATGACTTGCATCAGGTGTCCATATCAAACTGCGCTTTTTGCGACTGCTTAACGGCACTTTCAGTTTTTTATGCTGTTTAAGATTGTTGAAGATTAAGGTATTGGTAATACTTTGTGTTTTACCGGGACCGTAAAATTCAGGCGCACGGCAGATCACTGCTTCCAGTTCTCCTAAGCTTATTTCTTTCAATACCATTTCAGCCATTTCGCGGCGTACTTTTCCTTTTCTGCCTACTGGATTAAAAATAGTATCTTCTGTTAGAACCCTTCCGTCCTGAGGATACATATACGTATTGTCAAAGAAAACCAATTTAGTTTTGTTTATTTTGCAGGCTTCAATCACATTTTTTAAAATAACTGGAAACTGCTTTTCCCATAATTCTGTACTGATTGGCAAACCCAAAGTAAAATAAGCTATTTCACTTCCTTTCACTGCTTCAATGGCTTTTTCGCGGATGGATAAATCTGCAGAAAAAACTTCATCGGTATCATTAACCTTTTTCGCATTACGGCTTACAATCCTGATTTGGGAAGTAAAATTTCTTTTCAGTTCTCTTGCCAGTTCTTCACCTATCTGCCCATTAGCGCCTAATATCGTCTGCATATCTTTATTTCTTTAAATTATACTGCAAAGTCAGGTCTCTGTCTGTAAACCGTATATCTGATTATTATTACTATGTATTATTTTATTTTTCTTTTGTAAAATATTTTTTTCCAATTAATACTGGTATCTTTTTACACTGCAAATTTCCGACGTATTACAATCTCAGCAGTATCAGAATTAATGGAATTGGTAACATAATCTCTGTATTCTATATATGAGTTTGGAGTATTTGAATAATGCTGTTTTATACTGATATGGAAATTATAAAATATGGTTTTAATTTTCTTGTAAGCATAAATTACCATCAATATAGTATTTTTAGGCTTTTGATAATCAACAAATAAACATTTTAATATCAATAATCAAATATTGATATGAGCAATAAGAAGACTTGAATAAATTGAAATAAACACCATAAGGCACTTATAAATCCATAAAAAATGAACGGAATTTTTTTTAAAGACTGGCAGAGTATTGGACATGTTGCCATTACAACCGTTGCCGCTTTTATAGCCCTTTTTCTTTTTGTCCGCATTTCTGGGAAAAGAACTCTGGCAAAACTCAATGCATTTGATTTTGTTGTATCAATAGCACTGGGTTCTACCCTTTCTGATATTATGCTTGGAACTATCCCATTTTTGGAAGGGCTGATTGTCCTTTTTTTAATTATTTTTCTCCAGTATTTTTTCGCCTTATTGGCACGCACGTCCTCTAGAATGGAACGGATTATCAATACAGTTCCCCGTCCTGTTTTTGCAGACAACGAATTCTTCGAGAAGACAATGGCAAGAGAAGCTATTACCAAAGAAGAAATTTATGCCGCAATTCGTTCTGCCGGCATCGATCAAATTAAAGACGTCAAAGCAGTAGTAATGGAATTGAATGGAACCATGAGCGTCATAAAACGCACACAAGGCAGCGGTCCCAGCTCGCTTGATGATTTAAATATGAAAAACTGAGATTTAGCATAACTAATACATCTTCTAGTATGCTGAAAAAAACTACTGTTTTCTTAAAGTTGTTCCCTTAAAAACTGCTCAAGCTCTTCCATACTGGAGGGTTTTGAGATATATTTCACTGCAGTGTTGTTTCTGGCAAACCAAGGCTTCATTACTTCTTCGGGAGGAGTTGACATGACAATCACCTCAATATTTTTTAAACGCTCAATCTGCTGCATGCGTTGTATAAATTCGAGTCCGTTAACTGCCGGCATGTTATAATCCAAAAACAGAATATCAGGAAGATCATCTGACCCAGCCAGTTCTTCGAGTGCTTTGGAAGGATTCATCGAAGTGCGGCACACTGCTTCTGCATTTACTTTCTTTAAAGCTTCAAGAAATAAAAGCGTATCGTCGATGTCATCATCAATCAATAATATATTTTTATAAGACATATTCTTTTTTTTAAATAGATACAATATTACATTCCACTACAGCTTCTTTTCACAAGCCTAGACAAAATATCTGCAATTACGGAAATAATTATTACAAATGAACTGTAATATCATTACCCTTTGTAGTGATTGTGGGATTTCCTTTTTTCAACAACCCAGACAGCAAATAGTTTAACTGAGATTCAGGCATATCATAATCTAATGTATCTTGGGTTTCAAAATGAAAAAGTAAAAGTGAAATTTCTTCTGGATGGTCATTTTGGCGATCGGCAGATGCACCTATGTAATCCAATTCGAGCTGTCCTGCATGCAGCAGATCAGTTACAAAATGAAGATCCGTTTCGTCGGGAAGTATCAACTGTCCGGTTTTAAATATAATAGTATGTTTGTTCATATATAAGTATTGTTTAAAATTATTTATAATTCAGAAATTAGTAAAATTACCTCTATTTTGCCTCATCAGAAACATTTGCATCCTCTATTTTATGCTTACGCTGCTTTTACCCTTGGGTATAATTTGATTATTAATCCTTTTAAACGCTTGAGGTAATCTTCCATAAGCCATTTTTTATAATTGACACTGGCATTATCCAGACATTTTACATACTGTTTCACACGCCATTCAATTTCAGGCTGAAGGGCTTCTGCTAAAGCAAGTGCCTGAGAAAGCGTCTCTGCATTTTCCATACACATTGCAGCCTGCTGTCGGATAGAATCCTGAATCACCGTTTTTGGCTTTTTATCCATATCAAGAGCTTCTTGATAATGCTGCTCGACATCAAAAGCTACTTCAAGGGTATTGGGAAACTGTGCCCTTAATGCTGCCGAAAATCCATGTGATTGTAACGATGAACCGCTGGCGGAGTGATATTGGAGCTGTTTGGCAAAATCATCGGGATGTTCGAAAACGAATTTCCAGTCTACTGGCTGTTCCCAAGCTCCGAAACGCTGGATATTATTCCCAAGATCAATTATAGAAAAAATTTTCTTGGACGGAAGTCTTCTGGCTGCCCGCCCAATCATCTGATGATAAAGGGTTATAGAGGTTGTGGCACGGTTAAGAATCACATGTTGTACAGTGGGTTCATCAAATCCAGTAGTCAGGATAGATACTGAGGTAAGCACGGCATCCTTTGTTTTCTTAAACCACTTGAGTATTTCCTTTCGCTCCTCGTCATCCGTTTTATTATCAAGATGCCTGATTGGAATACCAGCAGCGGTAAAAGTTTCCAGCACTTTAAGCGAAGTGGCGATTCCATTATTAAAAATCAGTGTTTTTTTCCCTTTTGAATGCTCGCTATAGGCTTTTAATAATAGGTCCTGCATCGCCGCAGAACTATACAGCTCATTAGAAGATCGCACGGTGTAGTCGCCATGGGTTCCTCTTTGAAGCGAATTAAGTTCTACTTCGTAAATATGTGATCGAGGCTCTGCTAAAAAACCTCCAGCAATAAGATCTGAAATGTTTTCACCTGCCAAAAATGACTTGTAGAAGCTGTTCATCGGTTTGGAAACATCTGAACTGAAAGGCGTCGCAGTTACACCTATTACAATTGCGTTCTTAAAATTCTTCAATAATTTTCGAAACGAATTGTGATGCGCTTCATCAATAATTAACAGTCCAACGGCAGCAGTTTTTACTTTTTTTGACCGGATTCTGTTACGCAGCGTTTCAACCATTGCCACATAACAATCGCAATCCATTTTAAAATTGCTGCTTCTGCTGTTGATCAAACAAGATTTTACACCTATTTTTTTTAATGCTGATGAAGTCTGTGCTGCCAACTCTTTACGATGGGTTAATACAAGAGCCTTAGTGCCAAAATGTGCAGCAAACCTGCGGACAATTTCACAGAATACTATTGTTTTTCCTGCTCCTGTTGGAAGCTGGTATAAAAGTTTCAGGTTTGAAGCATCCCGCATCTGCTCAAAGATAATATCAATATCCCTCTGCTGATAAGAATAAAGAACAGGATCTGTCTGTATATTTTTTTTCATGTTGGTTTCATTGTCCGATTATTACAAATTTAACCTCATAACAGTGTATTGGGTTACAACATTAAAATTAAGATTTATATATTATCCCGTTTATTTATAGCAATATACTACTTTGATTATACAAAGTCCAATGATCCTTAAATAGAAATTTGCAAAGTGACTTTTATTTTATTCTTGGATTACGATAGTAAAATTATAGATACAAATTGAAAAATTTTATAACGTTTGCTTTTCTAAAAGGAAGTAATTTTCTTAAAAATTAGTAAAAAATGAAGCAAGATAAAATGAAAAAAAAGATCGCCATTTTAGGAGGTGGTCCCAGCGGACTCTTTCTTTACAAAAGACTTGTCGAATATGGAAGTACGGACCTTGAGGTAACCATTTTTGAAAAAAAGAGCATGCTGGGAGCTGGTATGCCTTACAGCAGTGAAGGCGCGAATGATGAGCATGTAACCAATGTCTCTGACAATGAAATACCCGACATTGTTACTTCTATAGAAGAATGGATAAAAACTGCTCCCAGTGATTTACTTGAAAAATTTGATATCAATTCAGGCCATTTTAATGAATATAAAGTACTGCCGAGAATTTTATTTGGTCATTACCTTTCTTCACAGTTTGAACTTTTACAGCAAATTGCAGCTGTAAAAGGAATTACTACCACTATCCAGTACGACACAAATGTTACGGATATTATTTATAAGCAGGAAGACCAAAAAGTATGTGTAGCCACAGCATCTGGAATGGAAGAATTTGACTATGCCGTGATTTGCACCGGACATAACTGGCCTAAAAAATATGAAGGAAAGGTTAAAGGCTATTTTGACTCTCCTTATCCGCCTTCAAAGCTTACCACAAAATTAAATCATGCTGTGGCTATAAGAGGATCTTCCCTAACTGCCATTGATGCCATACGAACTTTAGCACGCTGCAACGGAAAATTTATAAAGGAAAATGATGGAAAATTACGTTTTGAAAAAGCAGAAGACTGCCCTGATTTTAAAATGGTGATACATTCACGAAGCGGTATGCTTCCGGCAGTGCGGTTCCATTTGGAAGATTCTCATTTATCACACGATTCTTTGCTTACGAGAGAAGAGATTGATGAGCATCGTAAAGGAAACAATGGATTTCTTTCTCTTGATTTTGTATTTAAAAGAAATTTCACGGAAATTTTCAGCACTAAAGATCCTGATTTTTACAATCGTATCAAAGACCTTTCTATTGAAGAATTTGTGGAAGAAATGATGGAACTTAGAGAGCGTTTGGATCCTTTCCAGCTTTTAAAAGCGGAATATGCACAAGCTGAAAAATCCATAAAAAGACAGGAATCTATTTATTGGAAGGAAATGCTTGCTGTTTTAAGTTTTGCCATGAACCATCCGGCAAAATATCTTTCGGCAGAGGATATGCAGAGATTACAAAAAGTACTTATGCCCCTAATTTCTATAGTGATTGCTTTTGTACCTCAGAAATCATGCGGTGAACTTCTTGCTTTGCATCACGCTGGCGTTTTGGATATCACAGCGGTAAATCAAGACAGCACTGTCGAACCGCAGCATGGCGGAGGCATACTTTATAAGTATCTGGATGAAAATCAAAATCAAAAAGAAACCTATTACAATACTTTTGTAGACTGCATCGGCCAGCCACATTTATCTTATGAAGATTTTCCTTTTAAAACACTGCTTTTACAAAAAGCTGTAAGTCCAGCCGCATTAAAATTTAAATCAAATGAAGCTGCAGAAACAATTTTAGAAAATGGAAGTACACTGGTTGAAAAAAATGCCGATGGAAGTTACTCTCTTCAGGTTTCTGGAATTGCAATTAACGACAACTTCCAGATCATTGACCAGTATGGATCTTATAATGAAAATATTTATATTATGGCTGTACCTTATATTGGAGGGTTTAATCCGGATTATTCTGGTTTGGATTTCTGCGAAGCTGCTTCTCTAAAAATTGTTGAAGATATTTTTAAAGAAGAACTTTTTGAATTGTAAGTACATATAAAAAGGCCGACTTCAAATAAGAAAATAAACTATGGCTCTTATCTTTAACGGATAGAGCCATATAAAAAAGTTGAGACCAGAAATTCTCGCATTTAAGTGCTTCCTGAATTTCTAACTAATTTATTTAGACAGTTGGAGAAGCCCCGCCATCTACAGAATAATTTGTTCCTGTGATGTATTTTGCCTCTGGTGACGCAAGAAATGCTACCAGAGAAGCTACTTCTACAGGTTCTGCCATTCTGTTTAAGGGCACGCCTACTTTATCCATTATAGCTTTAAAAGTATCATCAAAATTACTTCCTGAAGACGCCGCAATATTCTCAATAAAATCCAGCATCAAAGTGGTTTTAACAAGACCGGGAGAAACTACATTGACACGTATTCCTTTAGGTCCTAACTCGCTTGCCAGTGCTTTACTGTAAGCATTCAATGCCGCTTTTGCCGAAGAATAAGACATCGTCATATCCCAGATAGGCTGTTTTGCCGCTCCTGTCGAAATATTGATGATTGATCCACTATTCTGATTGATCATTACAGGCAGTAAAGCTTTGTTGATTCGAACTGCTGTCATAAAATTCAATTGCCAGTCGTTGTACCAGTCTTCATCCGAGAGTGCCGCATAACCTCCACCAGGACCTAAATTTGCACCTGCATTATTGACAATAATATCTATCCTGCCATATTTTTCAATAATTTCTTTAGCAATCGTTTCAGCACTTTCTGGCTGCGTGAGATCTGCTGCTATAAAATAATATCCGTTTATATCTGCCTCTGGTGTATTACGGGCGGTAACTATTACCTCAGCTCCTTTATCTTTTAACGTATCAGCAATAGCTTTACCAATGCCTTTTGTTCCTCCGGTGACTAAAGCAACCTGTCCTTTGAAGATAGAATCCATATAATTTTTTTTAAATTGAATTGCAAAGTAAGACACAAAACTTTACTTTTGAAAGTAGTTACACGAATGTACAGTAATAACAAAAAGTAAAGGATTAAACAAAGGCAGACACTTATGGACAAAAAAAAAATAAAAAAAATTAGTGAGCGTTGCGCACTTCAGGAAATTTTGGACGTGATAGGAGGAAAATGGTCTATGTCGATTATTTATGCTTTATTTCCGGGAAAGAAACGCTTTGGAGAATTGGAGCGGCTGATACCTGGCATAAATACACGAATGCTGGTTAAAGAACTTAAAAATATGGAAGCAAACGGCATTGTCACTAGAACAGTTTTTGCAACCGTGCCGCCTACAGTTGAATATACCCTGACCTTAAAAGGTGAAAAATTAGAACCAATTATTAATGAACTTTATAAATGGGGGCTGGAGCATGTCAGCTAATTATTTGGAAATAATGTGATTTCCAGAATATGCCCTATCGACAAAAGTCCTAACCAAAGATTAGGACTTTTTATTTTTAAAATCCAACAGTTTAAGTTCTGTTCTCTTCTATAGTAACAAAATCCTCATTATTATCTGCTGGAATTTTTAAAGCAATAATTGCATTATTTTTTTTCAATACTTATTAATGTAAACCGTTTTCTTGTTTACAAATTCCTGAATACCATCCTGCGAAAGTTCACGTCCATATCCTGAATTTTTAGTTCCTCCAAAAGGCAGTCTCTGGTCACTCTTCACCAGTTCATTTACAAACACTGCACCTTCATCAAACTTCGGTATTAATCTAGATGCTTTTTCAAAATCCTCTGTGAAAATGGTAACTCCAAGTCCAAATAAACTTTTATTTGACAGCTCTACAGCTTCCTCTTCATCATTAAAAGTTGTAATTCCGATTAGAGGGCCAAAAACTTCTTCTTTAAAAATAGACATCTCGGTTGTCACATTGCCTACAACAGTTGGCTGAAAATAAGCTTTATCTCTTTTACCGCCCAGCAACACTTCTGCGCCTTTATCCAGAGCATCTTGAAGCTGTTTTTCGAGTTCTTCAGCAAGGTCAATGCGAGCCATTGTTCCTATGGTTGTTTTCTCATTCAATGGATCTCCAGGCTGAAGTTCTTTGACACCTTCCAAAAAAGCTTTTGTAAATTCTTCCGCAATTGCGGATTCAACCAATAAGCGCTTTCCAGCTATGCAACTCTGTCCCGCATTTTGAAAACGCGCCTGCACACACGTTTTTACAGTTTCTTGCAGATTACAATCTGCAAAAACAACCAAAGCATTACTTCCTCCTAACTCAAGCACGGTTTTTTTAATTTGACTTCCAGCAACGGCCGCGACAGCTCTTCCTGCTGTTTCACTTCCGGTCAATGTAACCGCTTTCACTTTGGGATTTTTAATGATTTCCTCTACCATTTTACTCCCAATAGGTAAATTCGTAAAACAGCCTTTTGGAAAACCTGCTCTTTCAAATACTTTTTCAATATTCACAGCACTTTTCATCACATTACTGGCATGTTTTAAGATCCCAACATTTCCTGCCATCAGTGCAGGTACTGCAAAACGCATGACCTGCCAAAACGGAAAGTTCCATGGCATAATTGCCAAAATAATTCCTATTGGCTCGTAGCTTACATAACTTTTATGTACTTCTGTTTCAATTATTTTATCGGCAAGATGCTTTGAAGCATTATCTGCATAGTAATCACATAAATTAGCGCACTTTTCCACTTCTGCTAATGACTGCGCGATGGGTTTTCCCATCTCTTGGGTAATAATCTGGGCATATTCTTGGGCGTTTTCTCTCAGCTCCTCTCCGACTGCTTTCATTAATACTGAGCGTTCAGAAATTGAAACTTTTTTCCAAAGCTTGTACTGCTCCTCTGCTCTATTAATTGCCATTTCGACATCTTTTTTATCTAATTCTGGAATCTCAAAAACTATCTCTTGAGTATAAGGATTTATAGACTTTATCATAACTAATTATTTAACGTATAACATTTTTAAAAGCTTTATAAAAGGTACAAATTATTTTTAAAACAATTAATTTATCATCTTCTTGAAATCAATACATTTGTGTAGATTCTAACTTAGAGGAGATTATAAATCACAAGTAGAGCACGTAATTAGTCATGAAACATTCGCTGAAAGGAGAATTCTATGGTGATACCCATAAAACCATTTGCTTGGATGGCATTACTTTGACTGATACTGTATACACGCATCCTAAAGTAGATTGGCATTACCATGAACATGCTTATTTTACTTTTATTCTGCAAGGAAATGTGATAGAAGGCAATAAAAAAGAGATTTATGATTGTTCGCCAGGAAGTTTATTATTTCATAATTGGCAGGATGCACATTATAATATAAAACCTGAAGGATTTACAAGAGGTTTTCATCTTGAGATTGAGAAAAAATGGTTCGATACGCTGGGGCTGAATAACGAAACTTTGGAAGGAAGCAGTAAAATTGGAAATCCGTCGATTAAAATATTAATGTATAAAATTTTCAGGGCGTCTAAACTAGATACTGATGCTTCTATTTCGACACAGAGTTTATTATTGGAAATTTTATCTCAGTTAAAAAATGACAGCCAAGGTATTTTACACAAAAAACCAAAATGGGTAACTCAAATCGATGAAATTCTCCGAGAACAATTTGCGGAAAACCTGACTCTTGAGGTTTTATCAAAAATGGTAAACGTACATCCGATGCACCTTTCTAGAGATTTTTCTAAATATTTTAATTGCACATTAGGAGAATACATCCGAAAATTAAAGGTTGAAAAAGCGTTGTCTCTAATGGCATTACAAAACCAGTCTTTTACCGAAATTGCGTATCAATGCGGCTTTTCAGATCAAAGCCATTTCAATCGCTGTTTTAAGGAAGTAAACGACATGAAACCTTCAGATCATAAAAAATTGCTTTTTCGTAAATAAAATTACGATGTTAATTTTATACAATTTTCAATGTACATAGAACTGTAGTTTTGCCTTTTAATCTTTAGAAAACAAACTATGAAACGAATTCTGTTACTAGTATTCCTGCCTCTTTACAGCATTGCAATCGCTCAAAATAGTGATCTTTATAAGATAGACACAATCAAAAACGAACTTCATAAAGCTAATATTGGTAAAATTACCTTTATGAATGGAAACATTCCATTAGATCAATACCAACCATCGGATATTTTAAAATCTTATGAACTCAAATATAGATCAGATTTAAATATCAGAGTTTTTATGCAGAATTCTGTTGCCAATTATCTTCATCAATTAGCACCAGACTTATCTCCAGAAAAATTGCTGAAATCAGGGAATCTTCAGTTTTCTTTTTATGTAGATAACAAACTAATTTATACCGAAAATATTCATCATGGCTGTAATTTCGGATCAGGCGGAAATAAGAATACTTCAACTACTTTTAGAGTTCCGCTGACGAGCACAAAAGGCGAAGATTGGTGGGCGATGAATATGTTTGACCGATTTAAGGAAAATGGCGGAAAAAAAGCATTAACTGATGGAAAACATCTGTTTAAAATTGAAATCAGACCTTATATAAAACTAGATGAAAATACACCTGTAAAAACAGGAAATTTAATTGCCGAAGGTCAAGTGCAATTGATTATAAAAACACCTAAGCTAACCGCAAAGCAAATCGAAGTTCAGCCCATACAAGCCAACAGCGATTGGGAAATTTCGAACTTTCCGTTTGATAAAAAGAAAATTGAATTGTTAAATGCCGCCATTGCCAATTACAATTTGAAGGAAATAACAAGTATAGTGGTGATACGTGAAGGCAAACTTATGCTCGAAGAGTATTTTAATAATGCTGATCGAAACACACTGCACGATACACGATCAGCTGGAAAATCATTTACTTCGACATTAATCGGACTTGCTATACAAGATGGATTTATTAAAGATGAAAATCAAACTTTGAATAAGTTCTACGATTTAAAACAGTTCGATAATTATGAGGTTAAAAAAGACAGTATAAAATTAAAAGATTTATTAACCATGAGTTCGGCTTTTGACGGATCAGACATTCGCGGAGATTCTCCGGGAAATGAAGAAAATATGTACCCAAGCGAAAATTGGGTCAAATTTGCATTAAACTTACCAATGGATAAAGCCAAAACTAACGGCGGCCAATGGGATTATTTTACAGCAGGAGTTGTATTACTTGGCGACATTCTGGACAAGTCTATTCCTGAAGGGCTGGAAAAATATGCTACAGAAAGGCTTTTTAAACCTTTAAACATCAATCAGTACCAATGGCAATACACTCCGCAAAAAGTGGTCAATACCGCAGGAAGCTTACAAATGACCTCATTGGAATATGCCAAATATGCGCAATTGTATAAAAATAATGGTGTATGGAACGGTAAACAAATACTTTCTCCTGAATGGATACATAAAACTTTTACACGCCAGATACAAATTCCAGAAAGGGAAAATCAGTTTTATGGGTATTTGTTTTGGAATAAAACTATTGCTTATGAAGGTAAAAAATATGAATATTTCTATTGCGCCGGAAACGGAGGTAATCAGTTTATAATCTTTAAAGAACTTCCGCTTGTGATTATCATTACGTCAAAAGCATATAACAAAGCGTACGGACATCCTCAAGCCGATACAATTATCGGAGATTATATTTTGCCAGCTGTGCTAAAATAAGAACAAACAACAATTAATAAATAAAACGGAATATAAGATTTCTTTTTACAACAAAAAAAATACCGATCGGTTTATTTTTTTCTTATTTTTGTAGTCTAATCTCTAAGAAAATAAATGTTGAAATTTTAAAATATAAGATCATGTCATTCTTAGAAAAAATGATTATGAAATTTAAAGTGTAATTTTTTTGCCAAAAAAAAGACCGATTGGTTTATTTTATAAATATAAAAACTTAAAAAAATAAAATGGAAGAATTTGATATTGCCGTTATAGGATCAGGTCCTGGCGGATACGTTGCAGCGATAAGAAGTGCGCAGTTGGGATATAAAACAGTTTTAATAGAAAAATATAGTACATTAGGCGGCACATGTACCAATGTTGGGTGCATTCCTACAAAAGCTCTTTTAGACAGCACACATCATTATGCAGAAGCTGTTCACAGTTTCAAACCCCATGGCATTGAGCTTTCTGATGTCCAACTTAATTTTGAACAACTATATAAACGTAAGACAGATGTAGTAAGTAAAAACACTCAAGGTTTAGAGTATTTGATGAATAAAAATAAAATCAAGGTCTTACAAGGAGTTGGTTCGTTTTTAGATACTGAAACTTTAAAAGTATCGCACGCCGATCAGAAGGAAACGATCATAAAATCAAAGAAATACATTATTGCTACAGGGTCAAAACCCGCGACTATTCCTGGTGTCGTAATCGACAAAAAAAGAATCATCACTTCTACCGAAGCGCTGGCAATGAAAGAAAAACCAGAAAGCATTGTCATCATTGGCGGCGGTGTTATTGGTGTAGAAATGGCTTCTATTTTTAATAGAATAGGAACCAAAGTAACTATTTTAGAGTATGCCGATAACCTGATTGCGAACATGGACAGAGAATTAGGAAATACTTTGTCCAAAATTTTAACAAAAGAAGGAATAGAAATTAAACTGCAGCATAGTGTATACAAAGCCGAAAATATAGGTGACAAAGCCAAAGTATATTTTAAAAATAAACAAGACATTGCCCAAGAATTAACTGCTGATTACGTTTTGGTTGCTGTGGGCAGAAAACCTTATTTGACAAATTTAGGTTTAGAAAATACTAAAATAGAATTAAATGCAAATGGAACAATTAAGGTAAACGAATTGCTTCAGACTACTTCACCAAATATTTTTGCCATTGGTGATGTTATCGGAGGTGCTATGCTGGCTCACAAAGCAGAGGAAGAAGCCGTATTTGTAGTAGAAAGAATTGATGGTCAAAAACCGCACATTCATTATAACAAAATCCCATCGGTTGTGTACACTTGGCCGGAAGTTGCTTCGGTTGGTGCTACTGAGGAGGAATTAAAGAAACAAGGAACTCTTTACAACATTGGCAAATTCCCTTTTGCGGTTAATGCCAGAGCCAGAGCAGGAATGGAAACAGAAGGTTTTGTAAAAGTACTTTCGGAACCTAAATACGGAGAACTTTTAGGTGTGCATATCATAGGAGCAAGAGCAGCAGATTTAATTGCTCAAGCTGTGGTTGGTTTAGAATATGAAGTAACGGCTCAAGACATGGCTTCTATTTGTTATGCTCATCCTACCTATTCGGAAGTATTAAAGGAAGCCTATACGATTTCATCAGGAAAAGCATCGGTTAATATTTAAAATTAAGTAGTGATAGATTATATAAAGATGCATAAATTAAAAAACCAATAATTTAATTAAGCAGAAACGATTTTTAATCCAATATTAATTAAATTTACGTATCAATCTTAATTTCGATGTTATGGAAATACAGTATCCAGAATTAGTTTCCATCAAACAGATGAGTGTGCAAAAAATAAATAACACGTCCATCTCGTCCTTTTTAGATACGCTTTCAGTTGAAGAACCTCTTGAAATTAGGTTGTCGTATGTTTCCAATGCTGAGAGAATCCAAAAAAACATTTCGGTTACTATGCGAACTCCCGGTAATGATGTTGATCTGGCAGTTGGTTTTCTATTTACGGAAGGAATTATTACTTCTTTTGAAAACATAGAGAATGCTTATGGTGTAAAAATGAATTGCGTCTCTCAAAAACAAAATATCGTTCAGGTGGATTTAAAGGAAAATTTCGTTCCAAATCTAATGCAGACAGACCGCAATTTCTATACTACCTCAAGCTGTGGTGTATGCGGAAAAAGTTCTATTGAATCTATAAAAACCGTAAGCCCTTTTATGAATAGAGCACGACCTTCATTTATGATTAAGTCTTCGGTATTTTATCAACTGCCCGAAAAATTAAGAAAGGCTCAAAGCGATTTTGATTCAACTGGAGGACTTCATGCATCAGGTCTTTTCAATATACAAGGCGACTTGATTCTTTTAACTGAAGATGTGGGAAGACACAATGCTTTAGACAAATTAATCGGCAGATCACTTACAAACCGTTTACTGCCATTAAATGAGCACATTTTACTCTTGAGCGGAAGAGCTAGTTTTGAGCTCATTCAAAAAGCGGCAATGGCAGGTATTTCTATTATTGCTGCAATTGGAGCACCGTCTAGTCTAGCCGTCGAACTTGCCGCTGAATTTAATATCACGCTTTTAGGATTTCTCAAAGAAAATAGATTTAACATATACAGTTCTTCTCATCAAACAATCATTGTCACAGATTGAAAGAAATTAGTCCGTATCATGCCATAGCAATTAAACCTAAATGTAATGAAGGAAGATCAACAACAAAATACAGATCATTTAACCAATAAAGTACCTGAAGCGGAAAATCCATACCAGCTTTCCAAACTTAAAGTAACAAAAGTAGAAAAATGGGCTGCAGGTGTTCCGGCTGTAATGGCTGCCATGAGTGATCTAATTGAAGATAAAGCAATTCTTAGAGGTGGTAAAGCTTTATTTAAAATGAATCAGAAGGGAGGTTTTGACTGCTCAAGCTGTGCATGGCCAGATCCAGATGACGATCGTTCTCCTTTAGGCGAATATTGCGAAAATGGAGCTAAAGCTTTAGCAGAAGAAGCCACAACAAAAAAAGTTACCGCTGCCTTCTTTAAAGAAAATTCTGTATATAGTCTTTCACAATTAGATGACTACCAGATTGGAAAAATGGGAAGACTGACAGAGCCTGTATATTTACCTATTGGCGGTACACATTATCAACCCATTAGCTGGGAAGATGCTTTTGCAAAAATTGCTTCTCATTTAAATGCGCTTGAATCTCCCAATGAAGCTGCTTTCTATACTTCAGGAAGAACCAGTAATGAGGCTTCTTTTCTCTATCAGCTATTTGCAAAAGAATTCGGAACTAACAACATGCCGGATTGTTCCAATATGTGCCACGAAACATCTGGAACTGCTTTAAAAACGACAATTGGCATTGGAAAAGGAACTGTTACTTTAGAAGATTTTTATGATACCGATGTAATTGTAATCATCGGACAGAATCCTGGCACTAATGCTCCGCGAATGCTTAGTGCATTAGAAAAAGGCAAAAAAAACGGAGCAAAAATTATTGCCGTTAATCCATTGCCCGAGGCGGGTTTAATGGGATTTCATAATCCGCAGGCCATAAAGGGAATAATAGGTTCTGGTGGAAAACTTACGGATCTTTTTCTTCCCATAAAAATAAATGGCGATATGGCACTTTTAAAAGCTATTGAACTTTTATTAATTGAATTGGAAAAGAAAAATCCGGGTGAAGTTTTTGATCATGAATTCATTAAAGACAAAACAACTGGTTTTGAGAATTTTCAGAAACAATTTGAAAATTTAGATTTAGATCATCTTGCTTTTCTCTCTGGCGTTCCTAAAAATTTAATTATCGAAGCAGCAGAAATACTGGCCTTCAAAAAACGAATTATTATCTGCTGGGGAATGGGATTAACACAGCAGCCTAATGGCGTTGATATGATTAGAGAAATTGTCAATATTTTATTGATTAAAGGAAGTATTGGCAAACCCGGTGCTGGGGTGTGCCCCGTTCGTGGACATAGCAATGTACAGGGAAACAGAACCATGCTTATTGATGAGAAACCTACCAATGAGCAATTAGATCGTCTTCAGGCTTATTTTGGATTTAATCCGCCTAGAAATCATGGCTATGATGTTGTTGGAACAATAAAGGCGATTCACGAAGAAAAAGTAAAATTTATGTTCTGCATGGGTGGCAATTTTTTGTCGGCTGCACCAGATACAACGTATACTGCAGAAGCTTTCCGAAAATTGAAACTACTGGCATGCGTGTCTACAAAACTTAATAGAGGTCATTTAGTACACGGAAAAGAATCTCTTATACTTCCTACACTTTCCAGAAGCGATATGGATATTGTAAACAATGAAGTACAGATTATTAGTACCGAAAACTCTATGGGCGTCGTACAGTCCTCAAAAGGAGTATTAAAACCTATATCAGATCAATTGATAAACGAAATGCAAATTGTCTGCCGTATGGCTATGGCAACGCTTGGAAATAAATCAGTCATAGATTGGCAGCGTTATCACGACAGTTATGATGCCGTGAGAGAAGCTATTGAAAATTGTATTCCAGGTTTTGAAAATTATAATACCAGAGTTCGGGAAAAAGGTGGTTTTTATCTGCCAAATGCTCCGCGACATGGTAAATTCAATGCCAAGGAAGCAGCTGACCGTGCGGCCTTTACTTTGACTGAAATTCCAGATAATGAATTAGAGCCAGATGAATACATGATGGCAACTACTCGAACACATGATCAGTTTAATACCACTATTTATGGTCTAGATGACCGCTATCGTGGTATAAAAAATGAACGACGTGTTATTTTTATGAATCAAAATGACATTGAGAAAGCGGGATTTAAAGCTGGCGATACAGTAGATTTATTTAATTATAATGATGGTGTCGAAAGAATTGCACCTTTATTCATTATTGTTTCTTATCAGATTCCAGAGCGAAATACCGTTACTTATTTTCCTGAAACAAATGTTTTAGTTTCTGTAAATAATGTGGTAAAAGAAAGTAATATGCCGGCCTCTAAATACGTGAAAATAAAAGTAAAAAAACACGATCCCAATATTTATCAAAAGATAAAACACATGTAATTCTCCAATATAAATAGGAAGCGAAAGACTTCTTAAGTTTTCAAGTAAAGCAACTTTAAATCTGCCATTTTAGGCTGAAAGTCTTAATCTCTGATTAGGACTTTTTTATTTTAAGTTGATTTATGCAAAATCAATATTTGAAGGATTTTAATATTTTTCCAATCTGCAATCAATCACAAATACTAAACATAAAATCTGTAAATGAGAAAAAGCGTCACAAATCGCATAATTGAACAATTCTGGGGTTTTCTATTGTTGGATCTAATCCATTTTTAAATGCAATGTGACATCTGTAATTCTGGTCTAAATGAACTTTTTTAAGAAAAAAACTTTCTTTATCAATTACTGTTTTATTATTGATAATTTCAAAAGATTTTAAAGGAATAGAAAGACCTTTTCCATTTGCTTTTATTACGGCTTCTTTCTGTGTCCAATAATCAAAAAAAGCCACTTTGTTATCAACTTCATTCTTTATAAAAGAGAGTTCTCTTTTGGTCATAAGTGATTCATAATCTTCTATCGAAATATCGGATAAAATTTCAATATCAACCCCAATATCAAGGTTTTCCGAAAGCACACAAACTACTATTTCGCCTGCATGAGAAATATTAAACGTAACAGAGCAGTCTGCTAAAAATGGTTTTTGATATCCTGTATAGCTAATAGTTTTATTTTTATACTCTTTATTCTTATTATGAAGTCCTATTTTAAGCAGTAATCTCCCCAAAAGAGACAGCTGAGCATCCTGCCAGCGTTTATAGGCTAATACTTTTTTTTGAAAATCTTCAGGAAAATCATCAAGATACTTTTTTACAAGATATTGATGATTTTCTTCAGATATGTAAGCGTATAGAATTTGGGTCATCAGATTTTATATTATTTATCAGCAACCTCAAAGACTATAGCTTCTACAGCTCCTGTTGCAGAATTAATAACTCCTACATCTGTTTTCACTTCAGACATTCTTACCCAGACTCCTCCATAAGAATCACCAAAACCAAATGCTCCCCAAATAAGTTTATGTGGTGTCCATTCGCTTTGTGCGTTTGGAGCTAGAAAATCAATCGATCCGCTAAATTCCTGAGCAATAAAAGCATTAGTTGCCAATGCTGTATGTATTGCTTCAAGCCATTCGTCATTACTAAGAAATTTTCCAACAAAAACATCTTTGCCTTGATAACCTCTGGCAACTTTAATTACAAATTGGTCTTTATTATTTTTAAGTAATTCTAGTAAATTGTATTCTTTATCTCTGAATATTATGTTTTTGTTTTCTATAAAAGCTGTCCAAGGGATATTTTTGATTATCAGCTGATTTTCTTCAGGCTGAAACTTTCCTGCATATGCTAATTCAAGCAGAACGGCTAGATTTCTTTTATCTCCCATCATTTTAAGTCCAAGATGATCCGGAAAATATACCTTATCTGTTACAAAAGCACGAAATACAGATGTATTTACTTTGATTTCCATTGATAAAACCGTGATACCATGTATTACTACATCTTTAAAACATAAGTTATCTCCAATTAAAACCAGCTCGCTAACATTGCCTGAATACGCTTCTCCCGTAAGTCCTCTTTTGGCAAGTTCTTGTTTAAATAGGTCATTAAAAAACAACAAACTGGTTTGATCTGCAAATTCAGGATCCAGATCGCTTTCATCAAATCCGTTGTCTATAAATATATTTATCGTATCCTTTATCGAAGGGACTTTACTTAAAATTTGTTCTATTAAAAAATTCATATAAATCTTTAAGGTATTTTTTGATTTATACTGATCGTAATTTTCCGTTAGCTCCGAATGAAATTTTCTTATTAAGTTTTCAAAGCTATGAATCTGCCAACCTCCTATTGATGATCCTATATTGGCTTCAAGGATTTTAAATCCATCTTCGGTATACGTAAGATCTAAACGACACCCAGTTTCAATATTTTTTTTATGACACATCATTGCAAATTCTGCCGACATTTCATCTCCTTCAAAATAAAAATCGCGTATTTTTTTTACATTATTATCAAAATACAAAGATGGTATCTGGTGTAGTAACTTGGGAATTGTCAATGACAGGGTCGACAATTCTCTGGCAGTATCACTGTCAATAAGAACTGGCCAGCCTGTTACTGCATATACGTATTCTTTAAACAAATCAGGAACTGATTCGTCATTTGTATTGATTCTTGCCGGAACATTTTGATTATCCTTGAATTCTGTATATTTTTCTGAAATGATTGAGTATTGTGTTGTGATTTCCTGTGTTTCCATATTCATGTAATTACTTAATATTCGATTTTAAAATTGAGGTTGTTGGTAAGATTATAGTATCCCCCAGTAAAGCAGATAAGTAGCCAGCAATACATTTGAAAAAATTACTGTAAAAACAATACTTCTGTCGTTTGTTTTTTTAATTGTAATAATATAGTAGGCAAATGTTAAAGCCAGTAGTATAAAAAAGGTAGATACTAATGAAAATACATAATTAAAGTTTTCCGGCAGACCAAATGCCAAAACAAAAAAGTTCTTTTTTGAAACTTCTAGAATAGCCATAATTAAAGATCCTAAGAGTGAAAGTCCAATTAATGATGTAATAATTATAGCTATTCGCAGAATTTTATCTTGTTTAGTCGTATATATGTTTTTGATTAATTTGATAATGTATACCGCTGCAAATACCAGCATGATTACTAATGCAATTAAGAGCGGAATTAAAAATATAGGATCAGGCTGGCTGATACTTTTACCCGTTACCGAAACACCTTTATTAAGGGTTACGCCTGTTACGATCGCAATCTTTGCTGCTTCATCAAAAGCTTTAGCATTGATTTTCTGTTCAGGGTTATTTATGAATTTTTCTGCTGTTTCACGACCAATTTTGGTAAATGCGGGAACGTGTCCATAAGTTTTGGCTTCTATAAAATGTCCATTTTTAAATCTCTCTGCAACTTTTTGTCCATTATCAAGAGGCGTAATAGGATCAAATTCTCCCGAAAAAACGAGCACAGGATAATCCGCAGAAGAAAGTTTAGAAAGATCATAATGTTTAATTGCATTTGCCGTACGATTGGTATTCCAAGCGCTGCAAACTTTAAAATCTGATTCGTAAAAAGAAATTCCGCCTTTCAATTGTTTATATTCTGCTGTATTTTGTTTGAATTTTGAATAATCATTATTGGGTATGGCTTCGTTACATGTCATACAATAATAGACCCCATAATCCATTCCTAATAAATTTGAAAAAGCACTTACGAGATTCCCTAAAGGCGCTTCTTCCCTTTTATGAAATTGATAAATGAGCAATGGAATAACTTCTACTAATTGTTTGTTGTATAATGCTTGCTGAATGGCCACTTTAAAATCTTCTGCATTGTAGGTAAATTTCCCCGTTGGAATTATCGATTTATCAACATCCACTGTTAATGGTCTCTTTTCTAGATCTGCAATAACGTTATAATAAGTTTGTTCTAGATTTGGATATTGCGCATTAATTTGCTTGTCATTTTTACAAATCTCAAAAACTTTATGCAGGCTGTTCATATAATTCGATGTATTGTTTACATAATAAGTCGAAATATCATACACCGGAGAATCAAGCAATACTGTTTTTATATCTTGTGGATAAGCGTCAGCATACACTTGTGCGATATAAGTTCCGTAAGAAACTCCATAAACATTCCAGTTTTTATATCCCAAAACTGATTTTAATGCATGAAGATCTTGTGCAGTGCTAAGGCTGTTATACGAATCAATATCATATTTTTTATTAAGAAGTTCCTGTTTCATTGACATAACAGCACTTGTCTTTTGTTTTTCATCTTCGGCTCTAGACTGATTTTTAGCCAGAATTGCCAGAAATTTTTCTCCCAGATTTTTAGAAAGTCTAGGTTCTGAATAACCTGTTCCTCTGACATCAAACAGTATGATGTCGTTATTTTTACGAAGCGGATGATCTATCCATGACCAAATATTATCAATACCTCCTGCTCCTGGACCTCCTTGTATAAAGACTATTGCATTTGTGTTTTTAATATTTGAAGTAGTTTTGAGAATAGCAACCGCAATTTTGATTTTCTTTCCATTGCTGCTTTCCCATGTTTCAGGAACATTCAGATATCCCCAATCTATGTTATTAGTTTTTTCAAACTGAAAAAGAAAAGCATCTCTTTTCTCAAAGGTTGCATTTTGTGCATTTATCTTTGAAAATAATAGTATTAAAGTGACTGTGATTATTGATTTTATTTTCATGTGTTTTATTTGATTTAAAAATTAAACCCGATTTGTATTGTTTCCTGCTTTTCAAAATCGAGTTCCGTGTCTAATGATTCAATTGACTGACTACTGTTTCTTAAAATTTCTTCTAGCAGTTTTTCGTACTTTAAACTTATTAGCTGTATGGTTTCTGCTTCGTACTTTGAAGTGCTGTAATTTATTTTTCCCGACAGTTTATTTTTACTTACCTCAAATGTGATTAATAAAGGCAGCCTATTATAACTGGTATTTACAGGTGTTAGATGCAACTGCAAATTGGTATTGACTTTAATGGTCGAGTAATCAAAGGAAGGATTTTGCAAAACCAAAAGTGTGTCTAATCTAAATGTATTTGAAATAGTCTCAGGAACATCTTGATGTTCATCGATCAATAGAAGGTTTTGATGTGTTTCGTTTAAAAAGTCTGCTGCACTTTTTTCTTGATCGATTTTATTTCGCAAAGGCAACGTTTTTACAAACATTCCTAACTGATTTTGCAATTCAGAGTTTGTTCTGCCAGAATTCACAGTTCCTATCGAAAAATCTTCTTTGTCATACATTTTATACATCAAGATGCTGAATGTGCCTGTTAATAATGTATGCAGTGAGATGTTGTGTTTTTGAACAAACTTTTTAATCTCTGGCACATTGATGTTATGATGCACAAATTCATAATCAATACTTTTATGATTATCTTTTTGAAATTGATGATCGTAAGGCAGTGTATTTTTCCATGAATATCCATCGAGATAGGTTTTCCAGAATTTCAGATTTTTCTCTTCCGAGTTTTTTTGCTGTACTTTATTGTACCAAGCAGCATAATCTTTAAACTGAAAATTCAATTTAGAATCATCTACAATTTCATTTTTTTCTATTTTTTTATAATGACTTACAAACTCGTTTATTAAAATTTCCAGCGACCAGCCGTCCATAATAATATGATGTGTGCAAAATACCAGATACGACGAACCATCTGTTTTATGAAATAATCCTACTCGTAATAATGGCGCTTTGTTTAAATCGAATTCTTTATTTATGAAGATTTTAATGGCTTTTTTAATTTCTTTTTTGTCATAAAAAAACTCTTCAACTGGTATTTCATTTTTTTCATAAGAAACAACCTGACTTGGTTTCCCATCGAGCTCAACAAATCCAGTTCTCAGGATTTCATACTTTTTTTGCAATTCTAGAAATACTTTTTCCAGAACTGCTTTGTCAATTTGTCCTTTTATTTTAAAAACGGCAGGCATGTTATACGATACCGATTTTTTAAATTGCTGTGAAGCCAGCCAAATATTGTATTGTGCTATTGTTATGTCATAATACTGACGCTGCTCTAAGGCTTTAATTTCAGACGTTTTGTTCTTTTCTTTTTTCTCCAAATATTTAGACATTGCCTGTATTACTGGATAGTCAAAAATGTCTTTTAATGTAATTTTATAATGAAGGTTTTCTTCAATTTTATTAATAAGTTTTACGGCATTTAGTGAATGTCCGCCCAGCATGAAAAAGTTATCCGTAATACTTAATTCATCTTTTATTTCCAGTATTTCCTGATAATACTTACAAAGTGCAAGTTCTATTTCTGTAGTGGCCTTTTCATGAATTGCATTTGCTTTTTCGGTTGTTATTTTAAATGATGCGAGTGCTTTTCTGTCAATTTTTTTATTTGGCGTTAACGGAAATTCATTGAGAGGGATTACTGCATGCGGAATCATATATTCTGGTAGTTCATCTCTTAAAGCAGTTATAACAGAAGAATAATCGAATAGTTCTTTTTCTATAATTAAAAAAGCAATCAATACGGCTCCTTGTTCTTGATTTTTCTGAGCAATTACAACCGAATCTTTTACGTTTTTAATCTGATTCAATTTGGTCTCGATTTCTCCCAATTCGATACGATATCCTCTTATTTTTACTTGATTATCGTTGCGGCCTAGAAATTCAATTTCGCCCTTATTGTTCCATTTACCAATATCGCCTGTGTTATAAATTCTTTTACTGCTGTCAAAAGGACTTTGAACGAATTTTTCTAAAGTCAGTTCTTCATTTTTATAATATCCAAGCGCCAGTCCGTCTCCGCCTATGTAAATAGTTCCTGGAACATGTAATGGCAAAAGCTGCATGACATCATCTAAAATATAAAACTGGGTATTGTTAATTGGCTGACCAATATTTGAAGCTTCTTTTGCATGGGTTACCTGCTTACAACTCGACCATATGGTAGTTTCGGTAGGACCGTACATATTCCATAATTCATGATTGGTTTCCAATAGCTTTTGGGCAAGGGCTTCGCTTAACAAATCTCCTCCGCATAAAATTTTAACCTTCTTATTTCCATTCCATCCGGCATTATACAGCATCTGAAAAAAACTTGGTGTCGCTTGAATAACAGTAACTTTTAAATCTTTAATTTTTTGAATTGTATGTGCCGGATCGGATAAAAGTTCCTGATCAGCGATGTATAATTTGGCTCCCGCAATAAGTGGTGTAAAAAATTCGAGTATTGAAATATCAAACGACTGCGTTGTTACTGAAAACAAGTAATCATTTTGGTCTATTTTAGGCTGGTTTTCGATGCTGATTAAGAAATTGCATAACGATTTATGGCTTATCGCCACACCTTTTGGATTTCCAGTCGATCCTGATGTATAAATAATATAGGCTCCTGCCGAAGAGGAAACTTCATCTAAAACAATTGGTTCTGTGATTTCTTGTTTTAAAAGAAGATCAGCATCTATAATTTCACAATCTATGTTTAGGTTTTCTTTTAAATTTTGTGTTGCGATAATTTGATTAACACCGCTATGTTTAATAATATATTCTAAACGATCTTTAGGAAAAGATGGATCCAGCGGGATGTAAGCACAACCCGATTTTAATACTCCAAGCAAAACCGCTGTAAGTTCTGCAGAACGGTTCATTAAAACTGCAACTGCTGTATTTGATTTTCTTGTTTTTTGTTTAATGCAAAAAGCTATTTTATCTGATAATTGTGCAAGATCACGATATGTATAATTTACTTTTTCATCTACTAATGCTGTCTTATCAGGATTTTTATTTACCTGATTATTGAAGAGACTAACAACTGTTTCATTTTCCGGATAATCGAATGATGTTTTATTGAAATCATAAAGTAATTGATGTTCCTCTGCTTCTGTAAGATATTGGTATTGAGAAAGTTTTTCTTTAGTAGTGTGAATTACTGTCGTAAGCAGATTTTCAAAGTGTGCTGCTACTTTGGTTATCTCTGTTTCGTCGAAGTAATTTACATTGTAATCAAAATCGATCTTAATATCTTCAGATTCATCAAATTCTCTGATATAAATTGCCAGAGCTACACGTTCTGAATGATTTGAAAGTGGGATTACGGTTGTCTGTGTATTGATAAAATGATCTGAATAATTTTGTTTTTCATACGACAATGTCATATTAAACAATCTGTCTTTTTCATAAAATAAATCAAGTTCTTTCACAATTTTCCCTAACGGAAATCTCTGATGACGGTAATCTTGTCTTAATTGTTGTTTGATATTTTTAACAAGGTCTTCAAAAGTATCATTCAAATCAAACTGCATTCGTAACGGAGATACTCCCATGAACAAACCAACGGTTTTTTTAAATACCGATTTACCTCTGTTTAAGACAGGAAGCCCAATTGCAAAATCTTTATTTTGGTGTTTTCTTCCAAAATAGAGGTATAAAATTCCTAGGATTACATGAAATGTTGTCGCTCCTAATTCTTTTCCTGTCCTTTCTAGTTCATTATAAATCGAACGCGATATGATAATTTCTTTTCTTTTACTTTGATTTGTCTTATCGTGCTGATTAATTTTTTCAAAAAGCTTCTCAGGAAGATGACTGAATTTTGTTTTCCAATACAGCTTATCTTCTTCAAAACTTTGCGATTCTGAATAGGCTTTGTCGTCTTGAATAAAATCCTGATAGGTAAATGGGTATTCAGTTTTTATTTCTCCAAATTTTGAAAGTTCATTATAGTTTTTTACAAGTCTTTGGAACATTAATGAAGTTCCCCATCCATCTGTAATAATGTGATGGTAAACAGAAAACAAATAATGAAATTCTGAATCTACTTTGATTAAAATAAACTTGTGCAGTAATTCATCCGCTTTTAATTCGAAAGGGATTTCGAATTGTTGCTGCATGAATTCATTTGCTTCTTTATCTGGATTTTCAGATGAAGAAAAGTCAAGAAATTTTAATTCAGAAACATATTTTTCTATAGTGTGCATGGTAACTTCATCTGATGATAAATCCATACTGCTTCTGTAGGTGTCATGCTGGTTTATGAGTTCCAGATAAGCCTTATTTATTATATCGTAAGCTATTTTTCCTTTAATAATTATTTTTGCCCCAATATTGTAAATAGGGTCTTCGGGAAACATAAGCTGTTCAAAATATACATCTTGTTGTGGTAGCGTGAGTTTCATTTTTTTAGTAATTAAAGAATTAGAAAATTGCGTAATCACATACTCAAATCGTTTTTAGGATTTGATTTTTAAGAAGACTTAAACCCAGAAATTTTCTGCAAGCTCTTCTTTTGAGGTCGTTTTTATATCTTTTACAATAGTTCCGTAATCAAATTTTATGATTCGGTCAGCTAAGTGAAAGTAAGCATCGTCGTGGGTTACAGCTATAATGGTTTTACCTTCTTCTTTAAATCTAGGCACCAATTCTTCATAGAAGTATTTTCTGAAATGAGGGTCTTGATCAGCCGCCCACTCATCTAAAACCAAGATTGGTCTTTTTTCTAATAAGGCAAATATCAGCGACATACGTTTGCTTTGTCCTTTAGAGAATTTTCTTCTTACCGTTTCGTCTTTATCATCTGTAATGATTTTATCCATTTCCATTGTTTTCAATAGTCCTGAATAAGAGTGATTACTTTCTAAAGCATAATTGTCGTAGTTTTTAGAAAACAAATGGTTGTCTGTAAATACTGCGGCAACCAAGTCTTGGAAGGATAAAGAATCTTCTTCGTCATTGATTATGATTTTACCATCTGATGGAGGATAAAGTCCAGTAAGGACGTTAATAAAGGTACTTTTTCCTGATCCGTTTCCGCCAACAACAAAAATGGTTTCTCCTTTATTAATATTTAAATTTAAAGGCCCAAGCTTGAATAAAGAATCACTGTCGGCATTTGGATAGGCAAACGTAATGTCTTCAAAACGCAGGGATTCAAATTCATTTTCGACTTTGCTAGTTACGATTTCCTCGTTTCCATCAACTTCAAAATCTTTCATGAATTTTGAAATTCGGGTATTGGCTACAAAGAATCTTGTATAAAGCTGCTGCAGGTTTATGATGTTGTTAATTGGACCAGAAATAAAAAGTATGATTACTACATAAGCGATTACATCTTCTCTGGTAAGGAGATTAAAGGCCGGCAAGACAAATAAAATAACCGAAACCACAAAATACAATCCGTACTGGCTGATAAGGTTAATAGAAAGAAACACATAGTTGATATTGAAATCTAAGTTCATAGCTGCATCTCGGTTTGGCACAATGAACTTGTTCATTAAGTTTTCTCTTCTTATAAAATTAATTTTAAGCTCTTTAAATCCTCTTATAACGTCATCAACAGATTTGTAATAGCCATCATTATATTCTCGTAATTCGTTTACTCTTTTTGACATTGTATTCATGACAATAAAGTAACATGCTCCTACCATAACAATTAAAGCTACTACGATTAATGCGGAAACAAAAGAGAGTGTAAACATATAAATGAGACACAAAACAAGCATTAATAACGAATTTATGGTATGCGTTACAGTATAAGGAAGCAGCGAAAAAGTCCGTAGGTCTTCGACCACTGTATAAAATCGCTGTGAGCCATATTGTTCTAGTCTAAGCAAGGGAACATTTAAAATTTGTCTGAAAATATTCTTTTCATTTTGGTACAACATATTAAAAGAAAACTTATTCAATTTCTTCTGAAATATTATGTTCAACAAATACGTGTATACAAGAATTGCTGTAAAAACAATTCCCATATATCCAGTAAGAAACTGTTTGTTTCCTGCCATTACATTATTGATAATGTATACTATTGCAAATGTTAACAGCGTATTTGGCACAGCATACAACAATAAATAGATAATTTGTCTCTTTTTTATTTTTAACATCTTGATAGTATTAAATGGTTAGATTGTATAATTTGATTCTCTACGTTTTTGATATGGATGATTTTGCTTTAAACTTCCTGCAGGTTCATTTGTGTCAAAAACGACTCTTTTAATATGGCTGCCATTTCGGCCGCATGATCGTAAATAAAAAAATGACTTCCTTTTAAGATTTTGTAATCAAAAGCAGCATTGGTGTATTGATGCCAGTTTTTAATGTCATCACAATATTCTTCTTCAGATCCCATTACGGCATAAATTGGTGCTTTGATGGTGTGGTGTTGCCGATGGTATTTTTTTTCTATACATTCAAAGTCAGCCCGCATTATAGGAGCAAAAAACTCATACAACTGTTTATTAGTGAGTACTTCTTCAGGAATTCCTCCTAGACTTCGCAGCTCTTCTTTAAATTCGAAATCGTCTAATAAATATCTTATTAGGTCTCTTTTTTTCTTTACTCCAGGTCCTGGATTTCCAGAAACAACAAACCGTTTTGGGAAATAGCCGTGTTCTTCAAGCTTTGCGACTACATTAAATCCTAATGAAGCTCCCATGCTATGACCATAGATTATAAAGGGAGCTCCATTATTCAAACTAACAATTTGCCTGCAGTAATCATTTATAGCTTCTTCTCTTGATTTTAATAGTTCTTCTTCAAATCGTTTTCCTCTACCTGGCAGTTCAAGAGGAATAAAATCGATATTGGCATCAAAATGCTTTTTAAGAAAATCAAAAGAATAACAGCTGCCTCCAGCAAAGTGGAGTAAAAACAGCTGATATTTGTTTTCTTTACTTTTCATAATCTTATTTAGTTACTTCTTCTTCTTATCTCTTCATTCCCAAAATTTCTATCTTTTTTAGAAACCTTATCGTTTCCTAAATTATAAGACAGTGACAATCTGAAATAACGGTTGCTTGGATAGGAAATAAAACTTTGATTAATTCCATTTACTTTTGAAAAGGCATAACTTGGGCTTGAATTGAATACATCGTTTACTCCCGCCGTTAAATTAACCCCCTTAAGTAATGATTTAAAAACAACTGCCATATCAAGTGAGTTTGATGCAGAATAATGAAACAAGACGTTGTTGTACGCTGAATCGTACCAGAAATTAACTTCTCCAACTATTGATTTTGATTTGTTAAATGTTATGACATTATTAATTGAAAAGCGAAATTCAAAACCTTTCATTAAATCAACATCCACCGTAGGATCTGTTTTTTTTGAATCATTGTAGTTAATGAACAAATTACTGTCTGTTTTCCACCATGGGGTTATATCCAGCTGATAGTTTTCTGTTAATGAATAATTGTATTCTGTAAAAAAGTTTCTAAAAACTATCGTTTGTTCATTGGTGGTTTTATCGACTTCTGGAATTACACTGTAAGAGTTGCTCGTAACACTGAATGAAAATTTGGTTGACAAATTATTTTTGTAGGTATGAGATAACTCTACATTGTCACTGTAGGAAGGCAGTAAATACGGATTTCCTATAGAAGAGACCTGACTATTAATAAAATAACGTGCTGGATTTAATTGTCTATAACCAGGTCTGTTGATACGTCTGCCATAATTTACAACAAAAGTGTTGTTTTCATTTTTAGCATATGAAAGGTAAAATGTTGGGAATAGTTTTTCGTATTTATTAATATATTCAGGCGGATCTGCTTGTTTTGAAACTCCTTTTGTCTGTGTAAATTCACCACGAAGTCCAAACTGAGCTTCCCATTTATCATTTATTTTTTTTGAACCGTTTATATAAACCGACTGTATGTTTTCATCAAAATCAAATTGATTGGACTGCAGGGGATTAAGCACTGGAGTTCCTGTAATAGTATTGTAGTTGTATAACTGATAATTGGTTTTACTAAAACTTGCTTTTCCTCCATAAGAAAGTTTTGCCCATTCTATTGGATAATCTACATCTATTTTTGCACTATAATTGGTAATATCTTGTAAAGAATTCCCTAGATTGGCAAAATCAACATTTAAAAAGTTACCATCAGGATCGTAATTATTAGACAATATTTCGCTGTCTCTTCTGCTGTTGTAATCTAGAATATCAAAATTAAAAACAATCTTTCTGCCTAATGTATCTAGTTTTTGATCTATGTAGACATTAAAAATAGAATTGTTTTTATTGTCTTTAGTCTCCACATTTCCAAGCAGATAGTTGGTTAGTTCATTATTACTATCAAAAAGTGTTGTTTTTACATTGTCGGTTGTAGTTGGCATGATTATCATACGCAGGTATTGCACACCCACTCTAGTATTTTTTGTAAAATCGTAATCAAGCATCAGTCTGGTAGAAAAGTCATTTTTCTTTTCTTTTTGTTTACTGATTAGCTTTAAAGGACTGTCTTCAAAATCTATTGTAGTTCTTTCTTCTCTATAGAATGCTCCTGAGTTATTAACTCCGCTAATTAAGAAACTTAGTTTATCGCGCTGGTAGCTAAAACTGTTTCTAAAAGTTCTCCAACCATATTTTGCTTGGTTTTCTACCAGCGACATGTTGTTGCTCCAAGAATCTTTTTTAATTTTTTTATAAATGATATTAATTACGCCGCTGTTCCCCTGCGCTTCATATTTAGCCGAAGGGTTGGTTATAATTTCTATTTCTTTCACATCACTTGCTGATAGTGATTTTAAGAAGTTATTTAAATCTTCACCTGTCAGCTGTATCATACGACCGTCTATTGAGATCATAACACCGCTTTTTCCAAGCATTGAAATCTGATCATTTCGTACCACTAAACCTTGTGTTTTGCTAAGTGCTTCAAAAATATTTCCTGTGCTTGTAATGGGGCTTCTATCGATGTTAACAACCGTTTTATCGATTTCTCTTCTAATTTTTGTTGGTGTAGAATTGATAACCACTTCGCTCAAAGCATTTTCTTTTTGAACTAATACTATTGGCTCTACTACTAATGGCTGTTTTAAGTCAATTTTTTTGGAAAAACTGACATAATCAAGATGGTTTACGTTTAAATTATATAATCCGGCTTTTGCTTCGAGTTCAAAGTTACCATCGGCTCCACTAACGGTTTGACTAACAATTTGGGCTTTATCATTCGTGAGTACAACATCTGCATGTGGCAATACGGCTTTGTCACTTTTGATTACACCACTTATTTTTATTTGGGCAATACAAAAAAATGGGCTTATAATTAAAACTAAAAGGATGATTTTTCTCATTGTATTTTCTATTCTATTTATAATCTTTTATACCTGTCCTCCTACTTTAAGGCTTTGGCATTCATTAATAAAGTCTAAAAATTCTTCGGTATATTTTTCAAGAGATAATACGGTTTCATTTTCTTCGTAAAACGTTTTTTTAGAAACTAACTTTAGTATTATCCCATTCAAATACTGGTTACAAACCAAGCTTAAATCACAAATTGCATCTGATTTTGAATTTGACTTGCGGAATTTTTCTCTAAAATCTATATTGGCTATTTCTGTTTCTGAAACCAAGAAGTTTAAAAATCCAATAATATTAGTATCCAGATCGATTCCTGAAGCATTTCTAAAATCCTCACGTATTGTTTCATAAGGGATTGTCTCTTCTATCCTATCATTTAAATATTGCAGATAATTATTCGTGATAAATTCTGTACTAAGATTAAAATCACTATCAAAATAATTTCGTATCAAAACATTGTCAATTACTCCCAGTATTTTAGCTGTTTCGAGTCCCTTAAACTTCTGTTCTCTATTATTAATAAAGACTTGATACAGTTTTTTGTTTTCGTTTCCTGCTTTATTAAGGATCATTAAGAAAAAAGCATTGAAAAGTGCGCTGAGTGGCAAATTCAATTCTGTACTCAACTCTTGTACTTTTTTAAAATCTTTTCCTGATATAATCAATTCCTGATCTACATAATCTTCTTTTTCGGCTGTGTTTGATATATGGTCAACAAGAACTTGTTTCTGCAGATAATTTGTCCATGATGCTCTTTTTTTCAAGCTTTCTTCTGTATTTAAATACTCTTGCTGCTGAGTTATAAATTCGAAAGGATGATGGTATTCTTCGATATTTATGCCTTTTTGAAAAAAAGAAACCGCTTCTTTCAGAATAGTATCTGTTGTATAAGCATCTGCCAGCGAATGATGAATGGCTACTGCTGCCAAAGTTTCGTTACGAACAGGGCTTGGCACGACAAAAACTCTGATTAATTCTCCAGAAGTCAGATTAAATGGCTGTTCTAACAAAAACTGCTGCGCTTTTTTGTAGATTTCTTGTTCTTCAGTAAGTGTCGTTTCATTAGCCAAAACCTTAATTTTAGTTTCTTCAGCAGTAATGTATCTTTGAAAAATAGTGCCGTTAATTTCTTCGTATCTTACAGTAAGATTAGGAAAGTGCGACAGAAATTTTCTAAATTCATTTTCAAATTGTGATACATCTTTGTAAGGAACATTAAAGTTTAAGGTTACCGCAGAGTATTTCATTTTGTAAAATCTCTTTTGGTTTGGCGATAATTCGACTGCATCTCCAACTGTCCATTTTTTTTCTTCTTTAACAATATCAGACTCATTTTCAAATGCCGTATTTTCATTTTGATTTTGATTGATAAATTTTGCCAAATCTTCGATCACTGGATTCTTCAATATGTATTCGATCTTTAGTAAATATCCTTTTTGCTTAAGACGTGAGATAATTGATATCGCTTTGATAGAATCTCCTCCAAGACTGTAGAAGTTATCTTTGATTCCGATGTTGTTACATTTTAAAATTTCCTCCCAAACTGAGACAAGCACTTTTTCTTCTGTGCTTTCTGCTGGTACATATTCCGTTTTAATTAAATCTGCATCTCTAACATCTGGTAATGCTTTTTTATCGACTTTTCCATTTATGTTAAGCGGAATTGATTTTAATTCGACATAATAGGCTGGCAGCATATAATCTGGCAAAACTTTGACCAAAGAAGATTGTATATTCTTTTTATCCAATACTGAATCAGTCACATAATAAGCAACTAATGATTTTTCTCCGTCTTTTTCTTTCACAGCAACTACAGAATGCTTTACGCCATTAACTGCATTGATATGATTTTCGATTTCGCCTAATTCAACTCTGTGGCCTCTAATTTTTACTTGATCGTCAATTCTTTCCACAAACTCGACAGTTCCGTCAGAAAGCCATTTTCCTAAATCACCAGAACGGTACATTAATTCTCCTTCTTTAAAAGGATTTGGAATAAATTTATCTGCCGTTAAATCTGGACGGTTTAAATAGCCTTTTGCCAAACCTGCTCCTCCAATGTAAATTTCTCCCGTAACTCCAATTAATGATGGAGTTAATGATGCATCTAAGATGTATATCGCAGTATTTGCGATAGGCTTACCTATAGAAATCACAGGAGATTTTAATTGGCTTCCTTTTTCAACTTTTAAAATAGTAGCACAAATACTAGTTTCTGTTGGCCCATAAGCATTATAAAAAGTTCCGAATTTTAAGTATTCCTGTACTTTATCATAAACTGCAGATTCTCCTGCGGTTATCAGAAATTTTAAATCTTTTAGACTTTCAATATTTACCAGTTTAAAATAAGCCGGCGTTAGTGTTGCAATATCAATTTTATGATTGACAATGTATTTTTCAAACAACTTCACGTCTAGGCGTGTTTCATCATTCATAACGTACAAGGTGCATCCTGACAAAAGTGTGATGAAGATTTCTGAAATTGAAGCATCAAAAGAAAAAGAGGCAAATTGCAGACTGTTTGAACAATCTTTAAGTCCAAAAATATCGATCTGAGATAATATAGTGTTTACAATTCCTGCATGTTCGATAATAACTCCTTTTGGATTTCCGGTTGAACCTGAGGTATAAATTACGTATGCTGTATCTTGTGGGGATAATTGTAGTTGTTCGTATTCTATTTCTTCAGTACTGTCAAATTCTACATCAATAGAAAAAACAGTCCCGTCGTAAAAGTTTAGATCAAACAGAAATAAAGTTTCTGTAATTAATAATTTAAAATCAGCATCTTCAAAAATAAATGCTTTTCGGTCTTCTGGAAGCTGAGCATCAACTGGAACATAAACACCGCCAGCTTTTAAAACTCCTAAAATTGAAATTATAGACCATTCGCTTCTGTTTAACTGAATGCCTACATAATCTCCAGTAATGATATTATATTCTTTAACTAATTTAGAAGCCAGACGATCCGATAATTGATCTAGTTCTTTATAACTAATGCTTTTATCTTCAAAAACCAAAGCCGTCGTATCAGGCGTTTTTTGAGCCTGATCTTTAAACAAACTAACTAAAGTGTTTTCTTTAGCAAAAGCCGTTTCGGTTTGGTTAAATCCGTAAACTAAATCAAATTTTTCTTCATCAGTTAAATAATTCAAATCATTAATGAGCACATTTGGATTTTTTACTACAGCAGCCAAAAGTTGTTTAAAGTGCTGCATGAAACGAACTATCATTTCTGATTCGTAAACGTCTTTGTTGAAATTTACCATAAACGATAAATATTCTCCGGTTTCCTGAAAATGAAACTCGATATCCTGTTTGCATTTACTTTCTCCCAAATTCTGGATCATCGTACTGTCGATGTTATCACTGCTATGACCTTCAGAAATGTTATGAAAAGTAAGGGAAATATCAAACAATGGACTTCTGGCAGGATCGTAATCTACCTGAAGATCATTTACCAACATTTGAAAAGGATATTCTTTATTGTTAAATGCGGCAAAAGTATTTTCCTTTAATTTTTGATAAAATTGATTAAAGGTATCTTCATTATCAATATAATCTCTTAATGCCAATGGCTTAATATAATACCCTATCTGGTTTTGCAGGTTAAAATCGTCACGGTTTACAATTGGAAAACCTATTGTGATGTCTCTTTCATTAGTATACTTAAATAGCAGTATTTTTAAAACAGCGATAATCGACATAAAAAGGGTTCCGCCTTCTTTTTGAAGATTTTCTTTCAGTGCCAAAAGATCATTTTTAGCAATATAGCCCTGAAACTGTTGTCCGTTATAGGTTTTCAATTTAGGTCTTTGCTTGCTGGAAGGAAGGTTAATACGCGGAATATCTCCTGCCAATTTTTCGATCCAGAACTTTTTATAGTTTTCCATTTGGCCATTCTCAAACATTGCATTTTCCCAAACAGCGTAATCTTTATATTGATTGTCCAATTCTGGAAGATTATGCGGTCTGTTTTCCAGATAGGAATTGTAAATGGTAAGCACTTCTTTTTCTAAAATGTCATTCGACCAGCCATCACTTATAATGTGATGCAGATTATAATAAAAGTAAAAGCTTTGATCTGCAGTCTGCAGGGTTGCAATTCTTAACAGAGGGCCTTTTTCTAAATCAAAAGGTTTATAGGAATCATTTTGTATGTATTCAAATACTTCTGTCTGCCAGTTTTCACTGCCTCTAAAATCAATATTTTGAATGTTTAAATTTAAAGCAGCACTGTCTAAAACAAACTGTCTTACTTCTCCATTTTCATTGGTTTTAAATACAGTTCGTAAAATTTCATGTCGGTCAATTACGGCTTTTACGGCTTTATTTAAAATTACGATATCTTGTATTCCTTCTAATAATTTATAAGAGGGAATATTGTAGGCAGCTGAAGCAATTTCATCCTGACTTACAATCCATAGTGATTTTTGTGCTGACGATGTCACATAACTGTCTGAAAGCGGTGCTTTTTCTATTTTTTTTATCACTTTATTTTCAGACGATTCCAGATAGGTAATTATATCTTTCTTATGCAGTTTTATTTCTTCAACAAGATCAGATGGTATTTTTCCCTGTTTAACCGTGATCTCTAATTCCTTATTGTTGTTTACTTTAAGAAAAATATCTTTCTCTCTTAATTTACCTAATAAATTTTTGATTGAATGTGCCATGCTAAATATTTTACTTAATTAATTATATTCTATTGTTTTTTCTCCAAACAGACGTTCTGCATCAATTCCGCGTTCTATACATTCCTGGATTAATCGGTTTGATTCAACAATAGGTCGTGATTCGTCTGTGTATTTTATAGAGCTGATAAAAACAAGCCACGGCTCTAATCCCATAGCATAGACAAATACATTTTTAGGTTTAAAAATATCAACAAGTGATTTACCTTGTTCAAAGTCACATCCGGCTAATCTTCTTGATAGATCTTTATTTCTTTCTAATTTTTCGGGCATTAAAGGTCCATATAACCATGTAAGTGGTGCTCCATCACATTCCATTCCTAAGAACAATACATCTATATCACCAAGCACGCGGTGAATGTGCTGGTAAATTGCAGGCTCAATATTGCAGGAATCTGCTGCAAATAATATTTTCAAATCGTTGTGCAGTGCAATATGGTAACATAATTTACTTCTAACATCTAAATCTGAATGTTCTCCTAAAAATGGAATTCCTGTTATGGTGCAATCCTGCATGTCAATACTTTCCATATCATCAAGTTCGATCACATTATTAAAGCCAATTGTATTGAACATTAGTTTTAAGTTCGGGTCTTGCAAGCTTCCTTTACCACTGCTTGGAACAATGATATTTTTTATACGGTGACGCAGCTGTAATAAGGTTTCTAATAAAATATGATCCTGATGATTGTGGGTAATTAAAACATAATCTATTTCGTCTGGTAAATCATTGATTGTATATCGGTTTACTTCGGTTTCATAGCCATCATAACTGATTACTGGATCTACTAAAAAGGATACTTTACTCGTTTCTACCAATACACAGGCGTGTCCAAAATATCTTGTTCTTACACCGCTTCCTGTGTAGTGTTTAAATTCTACCGGAGCTTCTTTCGTAAAGAATTGTTTGAACAAAGGTTCTTGTTCTGTAGTTATTCCTAATTTTTCCTTGATGGTGTTATAATCGCCTGGAGTTTTCTTCATTTTAAACAACTCATCAATTACTTCTGATTTAAAAGGAATATGCAGGTGAATTAAATTATCATCATTAAGTCTTGGTGTACTCAATACAAATGATCTTGAATCATCTGCTTCTACTAACTGCAAAGAGATAGACTGTGCCGCTTCGTCATAATATTCACTTTTATAAAGTAAGTATTCAAATAATCTAAAATTAGGATTGTTGTTCAAATCGTAGATTAATTCTACATATCCTCTTAAAATTGGCGGTACTTTTTCATATAAAGTATTTAATGAATATCCTTTAGCTTCGTTTTGAAGCATTCTATTTAATTCCATTAATGCGTTTCCAAATTCTAGTAATGAAGCTCTTTTATCTAAAGTTTCATCATAAAGTCCCTTAATTTCGTCGACTCTTCCTCCCTCATAATCAATAAAAGGTCCTCCAAGCATTTTAGGATTCTGAACTGCTGCGGCGTGTATTTTAGGATTTTTAATATAGGATTCCATAATTTTAAGATGCCTGTCCTGTACATTCAATGCTGCAGTTGCAGGTGAAACCAAATGCGACCATGCGTACCATCTGTCTATTAATGCTTCTATTGCTACGTTTAACTTTAAGTAATAAGTATTTTCGTTTAATTCCATTTTTATAGTTTCTAAGTTGGTTATCAATTCATTTTTAGATTACAATTTTATCTGTAACATCTTCTTCTGATACTTCCTGACTGTACCATTTTTTGTTTCGTATTTCGGTGGCAATTGATTTAATTTCAGGGTTATTAAACAATACATCCAATTCCATTTTTACATCAAATGCTTTTTTAATTTCAGCAATAACCATAATCGCCTTAATACTTTGTCCGCCCAAAAAGAAAAAGTTATCACTGATTCCTATTTTGTCACGGTTCAGCACACGCTGCCAGATTTCTACCAATTCCGATTCGATTTCATCAGTAGGCGGTTCGTATTCTGTTTTAATTAAATCTGATTCGTCAACATCAGGAAGCTGTCTTTTATCGACTTTACCATTTGTAGTCAGCGGAATAGCATCCAGCTGGATGTAATAACTTGGCAGCATATAATCAGGAAGCATTCTGCTTAATTCCGACTGGATCATATTTTTATCCAATACTGAATCAGATACATAATAAGCTGTCAGGTATTTTTCATTCCCGTTTTCTTTTACTACAGCTACAGAGTGGCTGATTCCGTTAATGTTTGAAAGACAGTTTTCAATTTCTCCCAATTCAATACGGTATCCGCGGATTTTTACCTGATCGTCGATTCTTCCCGTGTAATCAATATTCCCGTCGGCAAGCCATCTTCCTAAATCGCCTGTTTTGTACATTAAAGCACCCTCTTTAAAAGGATTCGGTATGAATTTCTCCGATGTAAGCTCAGGACGGTTGATGTAGCCTCTGGCAAGTCCGTCGCCGGCAATGTATAATTCACCTGTAACTCCTACTGCGCATGGGTTTAAGGATTCGTCTAAAATATAAATCTGGGTATTGGCAATTGGTTTTCCAATCAGAACGGTTTCCGCTGCATTTTTAACATCGTAGATAATACAGCCTACAGTGGCTTCTGTCGGTCCGTATTCGTTAATGATCCTGATTTCAGGGTTCAGGTTCTGGAGGATTCTAACCTGGTTTTCGAGAAGTGCTTCTCCTCCAACAATTGCCAGTTTTACAGCTGTCTGTTTAATATCCAGGCTTTCGAGAATACTGATGTGCGCCGGAGTCAGTTTTATACTGTTTATACCGCTTTCAAAATAAGACGTCAGCAGTTTCGAAACATCATCTGTAGTTTCAAAAACAGTCAGTTTCCCTCCGCTGATGACAGGCAGAAACAGACTCGTTACCGTTAAATCAAAAGACAATGAAGTAAATAGCCCAAAATCAAGAGGATGCGTTCCACCGGCTGAATAGTATTCTTTTCCCCAGAGCAGATAATTTGTTAAAGAAGCATGTGCAATTTCAACACCTTTTGGATTTCCGGTTGAACCTGAAGTATAGATTACATAGGCCAGATTCTGAGGTGAAACAGCAGGTTTTTCAAAAACAATCTCTACAGAAGGATCAAATTCAACATCAATAGAAAAAATATTTCCATCAAAATCCAAATCAAAAATAAAGGCAGTTTCTGTGATTAGTAATTTTAATGCTGCATCTTCAAATATAAAGGCCTTTCTATCGTCAGGTAATTCAGAATCAATTGGAATGTAAGTTGCTCCTGCTTTTAATATTCCTAGAATTGAAATAAGAGTCCATTCGCTTCTATTAAGCTGAATTCCAACAAAATCTCCAGTTTGAACATCATAATTTTCGATTAAGACTGCCGCTAGACGATCTGAAAACAAATCAAGTTCTTGATACGTAATTCCTTTACTTTCAAACTCTAAAGCAATGTTTTGAGGTGTTTTTTCTGCCTGTTCCTTAAACAAACTGATTACTGTATCTGTTTTTGAATAATCTGATTCTGTATTATTAAAGTCATACAACACATTCGTCTTTTCGGCACTGTCTAAATAATCAATAGTATTTAAATTTAATGTTTCGGTATTTTTACTGAACTGATCCAGAATGTTTAAAAAGTGAGATTTTAGATATTCTATCGAATCAGGATTAAATACATTGCTATTAAACCTAAACTCGATTTTTAACCAAGTGTCTGAAGGAGCAACAGTGGTATGAAAATCATAATTAGTCTGATCCGCAAAATCAACTTTTCCAATAGTCAGTTTTCTGCTGTCTTGATTATAAAGAGATTCAATTTCATCATCGACTGCATCTTGTACTAAGAAGTTTTCAAAAACAATAATATTATTGATCAATCCCATACCAAGTGAACTCTCAGCTTGTACTTCAGACAAGTTCAGGTAATGGTGAGGTGTACTATCGAGCATTTCAGAATGAAGCTGTTTTAAAAATGATGCTGGTGTATCATTTTCTTTAAAGCTTACTCTTACTGGTATTGTGTTGCTAAAAAGTCCAACTATATTTTCTACTCCTGGTAAATCTCCTGGCCTTCCTGAAACTACGGTTCCAAATAACACGTCGTTTGTACCACTGTATCTTGATAATAAATACCCCCAAACTCCTTGAATATAGCTGCTCCAAGTTATTCCAATAGTGTGGTTAAATTTATTTATACGCTGAAAAAGTTCGCCATCAACTACTAGTTCTTTCGTATCATAAACCGGTTTTTCATTTTTAGAATTATTCTTTTTTCTAAACGGAATCTCCGATAACGTTTCTACACCGTTTAAATAATTTTTCCAATATAAAAGCGATTCATTTTTATCGATTTTTGAAAGCCATTCTATATAAGTAGAATATTTTACAGGCTCTGGCAGAACAAGATTCTGATTACTGCTTAAAGCCATCAGAATTCTGTAAAAATCATTCACTAAAATACTTACACACCAGCCATCCATTAAAATATGATGATGACTCCAGATGAAAACACATTCGTTTTCTCTGTTGGTTTCAATCACTTTCAGTCTCATGATAGAAGGAGTATGAAGATCAAATCCTTTGTTTCGGTCTTCTTCTTTTATTTTCTCGATCGTGGCAGTAAGTTCAGATTCGCTTGGTGAAATCTTTTCATATGAGAAATTACCATTGGCTTTTTTATGCACAATCTGCAAAAGAACATCGTCAATACTATCACTAAATGACGTACGAAGAATAGGATATCTTTCGATTAGTTTATTAAACGCTTTTTCAACTAGTTCAATATCCAATTTGTTCGATTGAAGGCTGTATGAAAACTGTTCTAGATATAACGGACTTTCGCGATTTACAAGCCAGTGATAATACAGTCCCTGTTGTAAAGGAGATAGTTCGTAAACATCTTCTATGCTGTTATCTTTATTTAATTCTTCCAGTACAGAATTTGATATTTTTTTATACGTTAAATCTGAAGCTGTAAGGTGTTTTTGTTTTATTGAAGCTAATTCAGTTATAAGATTTTCCAGATTTTCTTTATACGATTGATTCAGTTTTTTGATGGTTTCCGCATCATAGCAATCTGCGGAATAGCGTATCGAAATACTTAATCCATTTGAAACCATCATTCCTGTTATGTCTAATAGAATTTTGCTTCTGGTATTTTCTGCAGCTAATGGCAATCCAATACTTTCTGATGAGAAACTGAAAAATTTATTTTCGGCATCTTCTTCATTATTTTCACTAAAATCTCCTAAATAATTAAATTGTATTGCTGGTTGTAACTGATTTTGAAAAGAGTTATCCAGATATTTTAAAATCCCGTAGCCAATACCTTTGTTGGGTACTTTTCGAAGTAATTCTTTTGTGGTAACCAATTCATGATTTGCAGCATTTGTTAGGTCAAGAACAAATGGATAAATTGTGGTAAACCATCCTACTGTTCTTCCTACATCAGTTCCTTCAATGATTTCTTCACGACCGTGCCCTTCCATTGCTATCACACTTTTTTCAATATCAAAAACATCACGAACTGCTAGTGCCAGTCCTGTTAAAAGAATATCGTTGATTTCAGTATTGTAAGCTTGGTGAACTTTGGTTTTAAGAAGTTCTGTAAGGTCATTATTCAATAAAAAAGTATTTTCTTTATCTAAATTCCATGATGAATCTGCTGTCTTAAAATCAACAGGAAAATCAGGTATTTGATTTTCTGAATATTGTTCCCAATAAACACGTTCCTGCTGCATTACAGAACTTTTTGCAAATTCGTTTTGTAAAGACGCCCAATGTTGAAATGAATCTGTTTTTAGCGGAAGGCTAAATGTAGTTTTAGTTTGATACGATTCGTAAAGGTTCGATAAATCTTCCAAAAGGATACGCCACGAAACTCCATCAATAACTAAATGGTGAATAATTAAAGCCAATCTGTCGCCATCTGACAATCTAAAATGACCAATGTGAAATAATACCCCTGAAGTAATGTCAATAGAAGATTGAAGTTCTTCTCCAATGGTTTTCATTGCAGCCAGCTCATCTGCTTCTCCCTGCAAATCATATAAAGCAATTTTATATGACTTACCAGAAATATCTGCATTAGACTGTTTCCATGAATCGTTTTCAAATTGATAAACCATTCGTAATGCATCATGATGCGAAGTTAATGCACCAATACATTTGTCTAAAATTTCAGAATCTATTGTGCCATTGCATTTTAGCACTACTGATTGGTTGTAATAATTCTTGTTAGGAAAAGTTTCATCATTTAAAAAGTAATGCTGAATCGGTGTTAGTAAAACATCTCCTTTTACAACAGATTGATCGATTGTAATTTGATTTACTGAAAGCATTTTCGCTAAGTCTTCCAGTATTGGTGTTTTTAATATTTGTTCGACTTTTAAGGTGTAGCCCTGCTGTTTTAAGCGTGAAATTACTAATATGGATTTTATTGAATCTCCGCCCAGATTGTAGAAATTGTCTTTTACACCAATATTTTCATATTTTAAAACGTGCGACCATGCCAAAGAAAGAACTACTTCTTCCATTGAACGAGGTGCTATATATTCTGTTTTAATTAAATCTGATTCACCAACATCAGGAAGTTGTCTTTTATCGACTTTACCATTTGTAGTCAGCGGAATAGCATCCAGCTGGATGTAATAACTTGGCAGCATATAATCTGGAAGCATTCTGCTTAATTCCGACTGGATCATATTTTTGTCCAATACCGAATCAGATACATAATAAGCTGTCAGGTATTTTTCATTGCCATTTTCTTTTACTACAGCTACAGAGTGGCTGATTCCGTTAATGTTTGAAAGACAGTTTTCAATTTCTCCCAGTTCAATACGGTATCCGCGGATTTTTACCTGATCGTCGATTCTTCCCGTGTAATCAATATTCCCGTCGGCAAGCCATCTTCCTAAATCGCCTGTTTTGTACATCAATGCTCCTTCTTTAAAAGGATTCGGTATGAATTTCTCCGCCGTAAGTTCAGCACGGTTGATGTAGCCTCTGGCAAGTCCGTCTCCGGCAATGTATAATTCACCTGTAACTCCTACTGCGCATGGATTTAAAGATTCGTCTAAAATATAAATCTGTGCATTGGCAATTGGTTTACCGATCAGAACGGTTTCTGCTGCATTTTTAACATCATAAATAATACAGCCTACTGTGGCTTCCGTCGGTCCGTATTCGTTAATGATTCTGATTTCAGGATTCAGGTTCTGGAGGATTCTAACCTGGTTTTCCAGAAGTGCTTCTCCTCCAACAATTGCCAGTTTTACAGCTGTCTGTTTTATATCAAGACTTTCCAGAATACTGATGTGTGCCGGAGTCAGTTTAATACTGCTTATACCGCTTTCAAAATAAGACGTCAGCAGTTTCGAAACATCATCTGTAGTTTCAAAAACGGTCAGTTTTCCTCCGCTGATGACAGGCAGAAACAGGCTTGTTACCGTTAAATCAAAAGACAGTGAAGTAAATAATCCAAAATCAAGAGGATGCGCTCCACCGGCTGAATAGTATTCTTTCCCCCAAAGCAGGTAATTTGTTAAAGAAGCATGTGCAATTTCAACGCCCTTTGGATTTCCGGTTGAACCTGAAGTATAGATTACATAGGCTGAATGATCGGTAGAAACTTTTTGTCCTAAATTAATAATAGGATATTTATCTTCTTTGTCATAAAAAGCATTCCATTCAGCAGCATCAATAATAACTTTGCAGTTACTGTCCTTTTCTATAAAATCTATTCTTTCCTGCGGATAAGCCGAATCTATAGGCACATAAGCTGCGCCAGATTTTAAAACTGCGAGAATCGAAATCACCAGTTTTTCGCTTCTGTTTAATTTTATTCCAAGTTTATCTCCAGCCTTAATACTATATTTTGTTTTTAAGTAACAGGCAAACTGATTGGCTTTTGCATTTAATTGTGCATAAGTCAATTTCGTTTCACCAAACTCTAAGGCTTCTTTGTTAGGTGTTTTTTGAACTTGATCTTCAAAGAAATTAACAAAGGTTTTATCTTTTGGATAATTTGTTTCGGCAGGATTAAATTCAGTTACTACTTTTGACAGTTCTGCCGCGGGAACATATTTTATTTCTTTGTTTTTCTGCTCTGGATTTTCAACTATATTTTCGATTAACTGTTTGAAATGATGAATAAATCTCTTGATAAATTCTTCTTCATAAACATCATTATTGTATGAAAGTGTTAACGAAATAGTATTTCCAACTTCGTGAAAAACCAATTCAAGGTCAAAATTTAAATTAACGGGTCCGAAATCCAGAATTTCTTCAGATTTACTTTCTTCAATAATAATTCCTTTATTTACTTCAGAAAAATTATAAAGATTGACCATTATGTCAAAAATGTAATTTCTACTGATGTCGTGAGGCAGATTCAATTTCTCTACCGTCATATCAAAAGGATATTTTTGATGCGAAAATGCTTCGAGAATTGCTTTTTTCTCGTTTTCAAAAAAGGTTAAGAAAGAATCATCTTCATTTACAGAGCTTCTTAAGGCCAGCGTGTTTACGTAAAATCCAATTTGGTTTTCTAAATCAGAATCTTCTCTTCCTGCAACAGCTGTTCCTAATACGATATCATTTTCTCTGGTATACTTATTAAAAAGAACTTTTAAAACAGACATTAAACCTACAAACAAAGTTCCACCATTTTGATTACAAAATGCTTTTAATTGGCTTGCAAGTGCTGGAGATAGGTATGAAAAATACATATGCCCGCTGTACGTTTTTATTTTAGGTCTTGATTTTACGGCAGGAAGATTTATTCGCGTTAAATCACCCGAAAGTTTTTCAAGCCAGTAGTCTTCATGTTTTTGATAAGCGCCTTTTTCGATAGCAGACAATTGCCATGAAACATAATCTTTGTATTGAATCCTGATGTCTTCAATTTGATTTTTTTCGCCTCCTTTTATTGATTCATAAAAAGTAAAAATATCTTTTTCTAAAACTTCCAGCGACCAGCCATCTGTAATAATGTGGTGCATGTTGTAATAGAAAACATACGTATCTTCTGTAAGCTGTAAAAAAGCACATCTAAACAAAGGGCCGTTTTCTAGATCAAAGACTTTTTTGTTGTCTTCGAGCATATAAATATTGGCAGCTTTTCTTGAATTTTCCTCTTTACTAAAATCGATGTACTTAATTTCAAAATCTAAATCTTCTTCATTTATGATCCATTGTCTAACTTCTCCGTTTTCATTTAATTTAAAAACCGTTCGAAGTACTTCATGGCGTGCAATTACTTTTCTGATGGCTTTTTCAAAAACGACAATATCATGTTCTGCAGTTAAGTAAACTCTTGAATGTATGTGCTGGGCTTTGGAGTTTTCTTCAACCTGGCTTGTTAACCAAATGCGTTTTTGGGCGTGCGAAACGGGATAGCTTTCCTGAACAGCCGCTTTGGTTATTCCTGAATCTATAGTAGAACGTTTACTAAGAAAATCAACTAATTCTTGCTTATTCTGTTTTATTTTGCCGATAATTTCACTGTCTAGTTCTCCATCAAAATTAATTTCTAGATTGTCGCCATTCAATGATATTACAACATCGTTATCTTCTAATTCTTTTATTAAGCTTAACATTGATAAAAATTTAAATTAATTAAATCATTGAATTTAAATACTATATAGTTATTGTATTTTGCCCTTTTGCTTTTTCCTGCATTGATGTCATCATGATATCAAGCTGAATTTTTTCGGCAAGTTTCTGTACAGTAGGATTTGTGAATATGTCTAGGATATTTAATTCTACTCCGAATAGTTTATTCATTCGCTTCATTAAAGTCATTGCTTTTAAGGAATCTGCTCCCAAATCGAAAAAGTTGTCTAAAACTCCTATTTCTTTGTATCCTAAGAATGATTGGAAAAGCCCACATAACTGCATTTCAACATCATTAGAGGGTGCTACGTATTCAACTCCGGTTTCATTACGTTCTAGCAGTAAATCGTCTTCTGGAGACTCTACCGTATCTGTATTTTCTATATTGATTTCTAAAACATTAGGATCTTTAAGAGAAACTATCACCTGTGGATAAGATTCTGTTCGTAATGTTTTTTCAACAATTTGAATCAGATTTTGATTAGTGATTCGATTTTCACCAATACCATCTAAATTGACACAATACCAGTTTTTAAATTCCAGTGCTTTATTTTTAACGTATGAATCTATAAAGGCATTTGCTGCGGCATAAGCGCCGTAAGTAAGTCCACCTAAAATTGACGCAAGACTTGATGTAATCCAGATAAAATCAGGGTTTCTATTTTTAAATACATTTTCGATATTAATAAGTCCCTGAACTTTTGGTGCAAACTGGCTTAAGACGGTTTCATCATTCAATTTTTCGACAGGTTTAAACGTTGAAGGATCAACATTTCCTGCGGTATGGAATATTCCTGAAATTTTACCGTGAACTGATTCTATTTTGTCTATTATCTGTGTAAACTGGCTATGATTTGAAACGTCTGTCTGGTAATAATGAATCTGTCTTGTTTCATTTCTCAAATCAATTATTTCATCGATTGATTCAAGAACTTTTTTATCTGAATTAGGATTTGATTTTATATTATCCCATATATTTTCTGCGGGTACATTTTTTCTTCCAATTAAAATAATTGTCGCATTGTATGTATCGCATAAATAGGTTGTAAGCGTTTTTCCAATCTGGCCAAGTCCTCCCGTAATTACATAGGTTTTGCCGTTTGTCAAACTTTTAGTTTCTGGCTGATACTTGATATTCTCATAGAATTCCTGCCATCTGTTTATACCTCTATATCCTATTGTCTGGTCTGAATAATTATAAATTAATTCATTAATGATTTTTGAAACAAACTGCGGCTCGTGATTATCTTGATCAGCATCAATACTGCTGAAAAATACATTTGCATTTTCCTGAGCAAATACTTGCAGCTGTTTTATAGAAGCAGTCATTGCTGTGTTGATTTTTTCATCACCTGTGATTTGATGATTTAAAGTATTCAGCACTGTGATTTTCTTATTAGTTTCCGGTAAATAATCGATAACTTTTTTACATAAATTATTGATTATAGAAAATACAGATAAGAGATTTTCCTGAGTTTCTTCGTCAAAATTCCAGTTAAAAACAATCTGATTAACAGATACTTTACGATCTTCTAGTTTTTTAAATAATAACTTATAATCTTCTTCACTTACAGGATTAAGCAGAAATTCATTTTCGCTCACAGCAGTAAACGAGGCACCTTTTTTAATCTCGATTACTTTATTTCCTTCTTTGCGTAATGCATCAATTACTGCCTCTGCCAATGGGGTTTCTTCAGAAAAAAATAAAAAGTTATTCTCATTTTGTTTTGTTGATTCTTCTTTCTTTAAAATTGATTTTTTCCAGTTTGGCACATAGAACCAGTCATCAAACGAAACTGTTTTTGTGTTTCCAATTTTAGTAAACGGATCAACTTTAAAATCTAATTTATAGATATCAAAACTGTATGACGGCACCGAAATTCTTTTTCTTTTTTCATGAGCGTAATATTCAGTCCAGTTTATTTTTACTCCATTTTTCCAAAGATTTCCAACTGCATTTGTAAACTTCAAATTGTCGTTAGTTTCATCGTTAAAACGAGTCAGAGTTTCAATGGCTGTATTTTTTTTAGAATAATTACTATTCTGTTTGCTTAAAGACAATAATGTATTTCCAGGCCCAACCTCAACAAAAATACCCTGCCCTTTTTTAAGAATTAGTTCAATTCCATCACTGAAATTAACTGTTTGTCTTAAATGGTTTACCCAATAATCAGGCGAAACAGCTTCTTGATCGGTTATTTGTTTTCCTGTTAAATTGGAAACAAATGGCAGTTGTGGATTTGCCAGCTGGACTTTACTAAATTTTTGTTTATACGAGTCAAGCATTTCATCCATCATTGCCGAATGAAAAGCGTGAGAAGTTTTTAGTTTCGAAAATGATAGTTCATTTACAGTCAGTACTTGAGAAAATGATTCGATGTCTTCTATTTTTCCAGAAACAACACAGGTTGTTTTAGAATTTATGGCCGCTATTGAAAGTGTGTCGTTTAATAAGTGCTGTATATTTTCAAGTGGTGCATCAATAGCAATCATGCTTCCTTTTTCAACACTATACATTAATTGTGCTCTGTTTACAATTAAATACAAAGCATCTTTAAGTGAAAAAACACCAGCAATACAAGCCGCAACATATTCACCTAAACTGTGGCCAATCATGTTTTCCGGTTTGACTCCCCATTTTACCAATACGGAAGCCAATGCATATTCTACTAAAAATAAAAGTGGCTGTGTATAAATGGTTTCATTAATTAAATTAAAATCAATATCACTTGCTTTATACCCTAAAATTTCTGCATAATCCTGTTGTGTTAAATCAAATAGTATTTGAAAACCTTGATCCATTGCAATTCTAAAATCGGTTTCGTGCTCATAAAGTGATTTCCCCATTTTAAAATACTGGCTTCCCTGACCTGGAAACATAAAGATCAATTGTTGTTTTTCGTTTACATTTGAAGAGTCCGTTTGGTTTTCAGCTAGTTTGAATGCAACTTCCTCATTGTCTTGACCTACCTCAAAATTTCTATAATTAAATTCTGATCGTCCTGTATTTAGAGTAAAAGCAAAATCACTTAATTCTGATTTTTCATTTCTAAGCGAATTTTCAATTTTAGCGGCATATCTGCTTAACGCTTTTTCGTTCTTTGCAGAATAGGTAACCAATTTATAAGGTCTTGAAGGTTCTGATTTTGTTTCATCCTGATATTCTTCAACAATCATATGCGCGTTGGTTCCACCAATACCAAAACTGCTTACTCCTGCTCTCAAGGGTAAAGAAGGATCTGCAGATTGCCATTTTTCTTTTTGTGTAGTAACGTAAAAAGGTCCTCCTTTAAAATTAATTTCTGGGTTTGGAGTATTAAAGTATTTCAATGGCGGAATTGCTTTGTTTTTTAAAGACAAAGTTGTTTTGATTAAGCCTCCAATTCCAGCCGAATTTCCAAGATGTCCAATATTTGATTTTAAAGATCCAATCGCACATTTGTGATTTTTGTCATAATTAAAGGCCTGGTTTAGTGCGTCTATTTCAACAGGATCTCCTAGTTTAGTGCCAGTTCCGTGGCATTCTACATAAGAAATTGAATTATAAGGGGTTTTAGCCATTTTGTGAGCCGAAGTAACGCATTCAACCTGACCTTTAATACTAGGCGCTGTATAACCAACCTTCATGTTACCGTCGTTATTTACGGCCGAAGCACGAATTATGGCATATATATTATCTCTATCATTGATAGCATCTTCCAATCTTTTTAAAACTACTACTCCTGCACCTTCTGCACGCACAGTTCCAGTAGATTCACTGTCAAACGGACGGCAGTAACCGTCTTTGGAATTGATCATTCCTTCTCTGTAAAAATATCCTGGTGTGCTGCTGGTTTTTAAATTAACCCCGCCTGCAACAGCCATTGAACATTCTCGTAACAATAAACTTCTACATGCCAAATGTGTTGTTACCAGCGAGCTTGAACACGCTGTATCAACTGCCATACTTGGACCTCTTAAGTTTAGTTTGTATGAAATTAAACTGCTGATAAAGTTTTTATTGCTGATAAGTGATAGAAAATAAGGATCAATATTTTTGTTTTCAGTAATCATACTGTGTGCAATCCAATTGAAGTTATCTTCTGCCGTGAGATACATTCCTACTTTATCTTTGTAGTCAAATACATTATAACCTGCATCTTCTATGGCAAGCCAAACCTGCTCATGCAGAATTCTGATTTGCGGATCCATTAAATTTGCTTCATCTTTAGTGTAGCCAAAAAATGGATAGTCGAAACTTTCAGAATTTTCTATAGACGAATTTCTTTTGACAAAATTTTCATCATTTACGACTTTTTTATCTATTCCAAGTTGTTCTATTTCCTCATCAGTGTAAAATTGAACCATCTCATTTGCTTCAATTAAATTTTCCCAAAATTGTTTGGAGTCATTTGATTTTGGAAACTTACATGAGATACCAACTATTGCTATATCTCTTTTTAATGATTCTCTATTCATAATTTTTGTCTATTAATTCTTCTAAAAATTCGTCAAATTGTTCTAGTATGTTTTCTTGATCGGAGTTTGAAACTGGCTCTATATCAGTTTCTATATTTTGTATTTTATCTGCTAATTTTTTTACCGTTGTAAACTCGAAAAGAACTGCGATATTGATTTCAATTTTCAATTGGGATTTTATAATATCCTGCATTCTCACAAGTTTTAGGGAATTCATGCCCAAATCGAAAAAATTATCATTGATTCCAACTTTACTTTCTTCTATATTAATCAGAGAAGCTGTAATTTGAATGAGCTGTGCTTCAAGGTCATTTTCGGCAGCAACATATTCTTGATGAATAAGATCTTGATTGGTAACAGCCGGAAGCGCTTTTTTATCTGTTTTTCCGTTTGGAGTTAAACTGATTTTATCTACCGCTACATAAAAACTAGGCACCATATAATCTGGCAGTTTCTCCGAGATGTAATTTTTGAGTTCGGTTTTGTCGATGGTGTTTTTAGCTGTGTAATAAGCTGCCAACGTTTTCTCTCCATCGACTTCAACTGCCTGAACTGCTGTTTGAAGGATATCTTCTGAAAAAGCCGTAATCGTATTTTCTATTTCTCCAAGCTCAATTCGGTACCCTCTAATTTTTACCTGATCGTCTATTCTTCCTAAATAATCAATATCGCCGTTTGGAAGCTTTCTGACCAAATCGCCAGTTCTGTACATCAATTCACCATTTCTGAACGGATTTGGTAAAAACTTACTCTGAGTCATTTCTGGATTGTGGAGATATCCTCTTGCTAAACCATATCCTGAGACAAAAAGTTCTCCCGAAACTCCTGCGGTACATGGCGATAATGCTTCATTTAAAACGTAAACTTGCGTGTTTGCAATTGGTTTTCCTATCGGGATCAGGTGAGAATCTAGTTGTGTTCCTTTTTCTATTTTAAAGATCGTGGCACAAATACTGGTTTCTGTAGGTCCATAAGCATTAAAGAAGTTTCCGTATTGCAGATATTCACAAACTTTGTCATAAACTGCTGCTTCACCAGCTGTTACAAGAGATTTTACATTTTTAAGACTGCTTACATCCATCAATTTAAAAAGCGCAGGAGGTATAGTTGCGATTTCTATTTTATGATCGATAATGTATTTCTCGAGCATTTTAACATCTTTTCGGGTTTGTTCATTCAAAACAAATAATGTCTTCCCGGCCAATAGTGTTATAAAGATTTCTGAAACAGAAGCGTCGAATGAAAATGATGCAAATTGCAAACTGTTCTGACATTCTCTTACTCCAAAAATGTCTATCTGAGATAAAATTGTATTAAGAATACCGCCGTGTTCAATTACAACTCCTTTTGGGTTTCCAGTTGAACCAGAAGTATAAATTACATAAGCTGCATTGGTCGCGGTTACTCTTTTCTCTAAATTTGAGACTGGGTATTGTGTTGCTTCTGTAAAAAGTTTCAATTCGGCTTCATCAATTACAGCTTTACAGTTACTGTTTTTTTCGATGTAATCGATTCTTTCCTGTGGGTAATTTGAATCTAATGGAAGATAAGCTGCTCCTGTTTTTAAGATTGCTAATAAACAGATAATTAATTTTTCACTTCTGTCTAATTTAATACCAATGATATCTTCAGGTTTGGCATCGAACTTTTCGACTAAATAGTGCGCAAATTGATTCGCCAGTTCATTGATTTCGCTATAGGTTAAAACAACCTCATCAAAAACTACTGCCTTAGTATCTGGTGTTTTCGCTGCCTGCTCTTCAAATAAATCAATAATATTTTTCTCTTTACAAATATTGGTTTTCGTTGCAGTATATTCTGCTGCGATTTGATCTTTTTCCTGCAGAGTTAAATAATTAATCTTTTGTATTTTTTCTTCAGGTGAATTGATCAGTGCTGAAAGCATAATTTCAAAATGTGCCGTCATTCTTTCTATAAATGCAGTATCATAGATATCTGTATTATAGATAACTCTTAGCGATAAAGTGTCATTTTCCCTGAATTCAAACGTTAAATCAAATTTTGAAATATCTCGCTTAAGCGGATAATTTTTGACTTGAAGACCAGCCATGAATTGATTTTCATTTTTATAATCTGATGATTCGGTTTGATTTTGTAAAACCACCATTACATCAAACAATGCCGATCTTCCTGTGTCTCTTTTCAGATTGAGTTTTTCTACTAGTTCATCAAATGGATAATTTTGATTTTCATATGCGTTTAAAATCATATTTTTTTCAAAATCAAGCAGTTCTAAAAGAGTAGAATCTGTATCAATTATCGTTCTTAATGCCAGTGTGTTTAAATAAAGTCCAATCTGGTTTTCTAAATCGATATGGTCTCTTCCGGCAACAGGTGTACCTACAATAATATCTTGCTGGCCGCTGTATCGGTTTAGTAAAGCGTTGACTGCTGTCATTAAAATGATAAATAAGGTAGCATCATGCTGGATAGAAAAGGCTTTTAATTTTTCTGATAAATCTTTAGAAAAATGATATTCTGTATAATTTCCGTTATATGTTTTTATTAACGGACGGTTTTTGAATGAAGGAAGTTCGAGTACAGGAATAGTTCCTGAAAACTGATTCAACCAGTATTTTTCTGCAATTTTATATTTATCTCCCTGTACTTCATGATTTAGCCATGCTGTATAATCTTTGTACTGAATATTTAGTTCTGGTAAATCGGCTTCACCACCTGCGATCAAAGCGTTGTATATTGTCGTGATTTCTTTTATAATAAGTTCCATTGACCATCCATCGCTTATGATGTGATGCATTGACAAAAAGAAAAGATGTTCATCTTCTTCTATTCTAATGATACTGCTTCTTAAAAGAGGGGCTTTCTCTAAATTGAATACTTCTGAATTTCTTTTTTGAAGATAGTCGGTAACAGCATGTTCTTTATTAGAAATCCCTCTAAAATCTTCTGTTTCGATTGAAAAATCTAATACATTCGATGGTGTTATGTATTGGTAAACACTTCCGTCTGTATCATTTTTGAAAGAAGTTCTTAGAATTTCATGACGGTCAATTAAAAGTTTAAATGCCTTTTCAAGTTTATAAACATCTAATTCTCCTTTAAAAACAATCGCTGCTGGAATATTATAAGCCAATGATGCTTCTTTAAACTGGCTTAAAATCCAGAATCTGAGTTGAGATGCGGTTACGGGATAACGATCTGCTTCCTGAATTTTATGTATAGGATGATATGCAATTCCTGTTAGTTTTTGAGCAATTCCTTCGATCGTTGGTGTTTGAAAGAAATCAGAAATACTTATGTTCTTAGATAATTGTTTATTTAACTGATTAACCACTTTGATAAGGCTTAAGCTATGACCTCCAAGTTCGAAAAAGTTATCTTTAACACCTATTTTTTCTATTTTAAGAACATCCTGCCAGATTGCTGCAGTTTGCTGTTCAATAGTATTTCTTGCCGGAATATATTCTGTATGTATTCTGTCTTTTCCAGAAACTTCTGGTAATGCTTTTTTATCAACTTTACCATTTGTAGTCAGCGGAATAGCATCCAGCTGGATGTAATAACTTGGCAGCATATAATCAGGAAGCATTCTGCTTAATTCAGACTGGATCATATTTTTATCTAATACTGAATCAGATACATAATAAGCTGTCAGGTATTTTTCATTCCCGTTTTCTTTTACTGCGGCTATAGAGTGGCTGATTCCGTTAATGTTTGAAAGACAGTTTTCAATTTCTCCCAGTTCAATACGGTATCCGCGGATTTTTACCTGATCGTCGATTCTTCCTGTATAATCAATATTACCGTCGGCAAGCCATCTTCCTAAATCACCTGTTTTGTACATCAATGCTCCTTCTTTAAAAGGATTCGGTATGAATTTCTCCGCTGTAAGCTCAGCACGGTTGATGTAGCCTCTGGCAAGTCCGTCTCCGGCAATGTATAATTCACCTGTAACTCCTACTGCGCATGGGTTTAAGGATTCGTCTAGAATATAAATCTGTGTATTGGCAATTGGTTTACCGATCAGAACGGTTTCTGCTGCATTTTTAACATCGTAGATAATACAGCCTACGGTGGCTTCTGTCGGTCCGTATTCGTTGATAATCCTGATTTCAGGATTCAGGTTCTGAAGGATTCTAACCTGGTTTTCCAGAAGTGCTTCTCCTCCAACAATCGCCAGTTTTACAGCTGTCTGTTTTATATCAAGGCTTTCCAGAATACTGATGTGCGCCGGAGTCAGTTTTATACTGCTGATGTTACTCTCAAAATAAGACGTCAGCAGTTTCGAAATATCATCTGTAGTTTCAAAAACAGTCAGTTTTCCTCCGCTGATGATAGGCAGAAACACGCTCGTTACAGTTAAATCGAAAGACAGTGAAGTAAATAATCCGAAATCAAGAGGATGCGCTCCGCCGGCTGAATAGTATTCTTTCCCCCAGAGCAGGTAATTTGTTAAAGAAGCATGTGCAATTTCAACGCCTTTTGGATTTCCGGTTGAACCTGAGGTATAGATTACATAGGCCGAATCAGTTTCACGGATGTTTTCATCTAAATTATCGGAAGAATAATGGACTGCTTCCGCATCAAAATTAATCCACTCAGCTTCGTCTACAATTACCTTGCAGTTACTGTCTTTTTCTATAAAATCAATTCTTTCCTGTGGATAAGTCGAATCTATAGGCACGTAAGCTCCGCCTGATTTTAAAACTGCCAGAATCGAAATTACCAGTTTTTCGCTTCTGTTCATTTTTATTCCTGCTTTATCTTCAGACTGCAGTTTGTATTTGTGTTTTAAATAACGGGCAAATTGATTTGATTTTTCATTAAGTTCTTTATAATTCAGTGAAATCCCTTCAAATGTCAATGCATCTACACTTGGTGTTAGTTCTGTCTGATTTTCAAATAATTTTACGATTGTTTCTTTTTGATAAACGGCTTTTGTCGTATTAAAATCGTATAAAACTTTTGTTTTTTCCTGAGCTGTTACATAATCCAAATGTTTAATTTTCTGTTCTGGTTTTTCTGCCATTTTAGAAACCAAAACTTCAAAATGAGATAGTAATCTATAGATAAATGCACTATCGTAAATATCTGTATTATAATTAATTCTTAGTTGCAACTCATCTTCTTCAACAAATTCAAATGTTAAATCGAATTTTGAAACTTCTCGTTTAAGATCATATCTTTCTACTTCGATATTTTCTAGTTTTTGATTTTCGTTTTTAAAACTGCTTAATTTAGACTGGCTTTGAAAAACAATCATTACATCAAATAATGCCGATCTACTGGTATCTCTTTTTAATTCCAGTTTTTCTACAAGTTCATCAAAAGGATAAATTTGATGTTCATACGAAGCTAAAATCATCTTTTTCTCAAAATCTAATAGGTCTAAAACACTAGATTCTTGATTGACATTGGTTCGTAATGCCAATGTATTGAGATAAATTCCAATCTGGTTTTCGAGATCTGCATGATCTCTTCCTGCTATCGGTGTACCAATGATAATATCATCTTGTCCACTGTATTTATGCAATAACAAATTAATACCTGTCACTAAAGTCATAAACAGTGTCGCGTCGTATTTGGCTGAAAAAGTGTTTACCCTTTTAAGAAATTCTACTGAAAATGTATGACTTATATTATCTCCGTTATAGGTTTTAACCAAAGGACGGTTTTTAGATGAAGGTATTTCTAATACTGGAATACTTCCCGAAAATTGGTCCATCCAATATTGTGCTGCTGATTTGTATTTTTCTTTTTCAGTTTCATTGTTCAGCCAGGCTGCGTAATCTTTGTACTGGATTTTTAATTCGGGTAAATTAATTTCTGAACCTTGCGCGAGAGCATTATAAATTGCTACAATCTCTTTTACAAGTACTTCCATTGACCAGCCATCGCTTATGATATGATGAATCGACAAAAAGAAAACATATTGTTTTTCTAATGTTTGTACAATAGCACTTTTTAAAAGTGGTGCTTTTTCTAAGTCAAATTCTTCACTGCATTTGGTTTGGAAATAATTATCAATATGAATTTCTTCTTCTAATATTGAATCAGAATTAAATTTAACGATCTCGAAGTCTAAATTTATACTCTCAATTGGTAAAACAAATTGTCTAACATCATCTGTATCAGAATCATATTTGAAGATAGTTCGTAAAATTTCATGACGTTCTATGAGTATCTTGAAAGATTCATCAAAAAGAGCTGTATTTAATTCTCCTTTTAATTTTACGGCATACGACATATTGTAAGCTTGAGATCCGCCTTCAAACTGGCTTAAGATCCATAATCTTTTTTGAGAAGCAGATAAAGCATAACTGTTGCTTAAAACAGTATTTGGAATAGCCGAGAAATCACTTTCATTTAATTTTTCAGAGAGCGCCGCAATAGTTGGATTCAAAAAGAAATCTTTAAACGTAATGTGTTTATTAAGCTGTTTGTGAATTCTATTGATAATCTGCGACACTACAAGACTATGACCTCCTAATTCAAAAAAGCTGTTTTCTGTTCCTACTTCTTTGTAATCTAAGTTTAATGTTTCTGCCCAGATTGCCGTAAGTTGTTTTTCTAATTCGTTTTTTGGCGCTTTGTATTCAACTTTTTTCAAATCAGATACGACTGGAGCTGGTAATGCATTTCTATCTATTTTACCTGTTCTGGTAAGAGGGAATTCTTCCAGAATCAAATAAATAGAAGGCACCATGTATTTAGGCAGTATTGCAGCTAACTGTGTTTTTATTTCATCTATTCCCTGAGCTGATTTGACTTTTAAATAAGCGGTAATGTAATTGTTGTTTTGCACTTCTTTAACTAAAACTACGGCTTCGCTTATTGATTCTAGTTTTTCTAACTGATATTCAATTTCTGATAATTCTATTCTTAATCCATTCAGTTTTACCTGAGAATCTTTACGCTGCAAGAATTCAATTTCGCCTGTAGGCAGCATTCTTCCTATATCACCTGACTTGTAAATTCTTGTATTTTCTGATTCGAAATTATTAATGAAAACTTTGTTTGTCTGTTCTTCTCTGTTCAAATATCCTAATGATAGATAATCGCTTTTGAATGTAATTTCTCCCGTTTGGTATACCCCTTTTCGGTTATTATTTTCATCCAAAAGAAAGACACTTGTTTCTACTACTGATTTACCCAAAGGCACATTGTTTCTGGTGATCTGCGAATTATGGTTGACAAATTTTTGAGATACAATAGTTGCTTCTGTTGGTCCATAATCGTTTACCAAGAAAGCTCCTTCAGCAAAATGTTTTTTGAATAAATCAATATCAGAGAGATGGCATGATTCTCCTCCTAAGTCGATTAATCGTACGGTTGGAAGGATTTCATTTTCGGCAAGACCTTTTAAAAAATTTCTATAAATGGTAGGAACCATATGTATAATAGAAATATTTTGGGTTTTAAGCCAGTCTGGAAGTGCCAGCAATCCTTTATCTACTATATTATAAATACTTACTACAGCTCCGTTCAATATGGCTCCATAAATATCTTTTACTGAGGCATCAAAGGTGTAAGTAGAAAAAACGCTCAAATTGTCATCAACAGAAATATGGGTGTTGTTCGTATATACTCTAATGTAATGCAGTACGTTTCGCTGAGTTTGTACAACTCCTTTTGGCATTCCTGTAGAACCCGAAGTATATAAAACATATGCTTCTGTTTCTCTGTCAATACTTTGAAGCGAAATTGTGATTTCTGGAAGATTATAATTTTCATCAATTTTAAAAATCGATAAATCCTGAACTTCTTCTACTGCCTGCAAAGCTATACTTAAAGTCAAACTGTTGCATACTATGTGTTTACAGCCTGAATCTTCTATTATAAACTGTATTCTGCTTAAAGGACTATTGGCATCTATTGGCACATACGTATACCCTGCTTTCAGTACGCCAAGCATACCTATAACGCAAGTTTCATTGTGGTCTAAAAGCAATGCAATTCTCTTAGTATCAGTGTTTGTTTTTTCTTTTATCTGTACCGCTAAATGATTCGCACAGTTATTAAGCGTTTGATAACTAAGACGTACTCCGTTAGCATATACTGCAGTTTTTTCAGGAAATCTTTTAACCTGTTTTTCAAAACGCTGCGGAATACTTTGTTCTATTTCTTCTGATTCAAAATATTCGAAAGCATTGACCGGTTTTGCGTCTTCTTCCGGATACATATAATTTTCGAAGATTTTTATTTCCTTAACCGCAATTTGTTCATTTGATACAACTTGATCGATAATAGACAGATAGGCTTCCATCCAATATTCAATTGTTTCTTTTTTGAAAAGATTGTGATCGTATACGCAGTTTATAAGACAGCCGTTAGAAAATGTTTTTACATAACATTCTAAATCGAATTTCGGAGAGGTTTCTAGTATTTTGTGTACAGGATTAAAATCAGTAATAACCTGTGTTTCTTCGAGATCAAAATCCAGCATATTAATAAATACTGGACATAGTGGAAAACGGTTGTCGTCACTCGAAATTTTTAGTAGTTCTAATAACTTTTCGAATGGATAATTTTGATACGTTAACGCGTCTATAATAGTTTCATTAACCTGCTGCAGCCATGATAAAAAGGATTCTTCAGCACTTATTTTGTCTCTTAAAACTAGTGTGTTTATAAAACAACCTGCCAGATCTTTTAACTGAAAGTGGTTTCTGTTTGCTGCGGGAATTCCAATAATGATATCTTCTTCTGCAGTAAGTCTGTATAAGAGAATTTTTAGAGTGGCGGCAAAAAGGGTAAAAGTGCTGAAGCCCTTACTTTTTGATAGTTTTTCAATTTTTTGTTTTTGTACACTATCCAAATAAATAGTATACGAAGATGAATTGGTATCTCCGCTTTTTATTTTTGAGGCATAATCAGAAGGCAATTGCAGATAAGGCAATGATCCGGAAAGTTTTTCTTTCCAATAATTTTCATAACCATTTATTTCTGAAGATTGAAGCTGATCATTTTGCCATTTGGCGTAATCTTTATATTGTATTGATAATTCTGGAAGTTCTACTTTTTTTCCATTAATCAAAGCGTTATAAATATGCATTAAATCTCTCGAAATAACTTCGATAGACCAGCCGTCGCTTATAATATGATGAATATTAAAATACAAAGTATGACCTGTATTATTTTCAAGAACTCCGACTTTAAAAAGAGGAAAAACTTCAAGATCAAATTCGTATTCAAAAATTTCATTTCTAATAATCGATTCTGACTGATATGCAGGAATACTAAGGGTAGAATGAGAAAGTACTTTTTGTTTAGGAATTCCTGTATCTTCAACAAATACGGTTCTTAAAATTTCGTGGCGATCAATTAAAATGTTGAAAGCTTCCTGAAATACAGCAAAATTTAAATTTGAAGGTAAGTCTTGGGTGCTGTATATATTAAATTCCTGTGATTTTCCTTGAATTTTATACAACAGCCAATATCGAACTTGTGAAGGTGACAGATCATAGTTGTGCTGATTTTCTAATTTTTTAATTTCAAAAACAGCCGCTGTATTGTCTTGTTTTAAATTGTCGACCAGTATTGCATGATCTTTTAAACTTGTATTGGTATAAAGTGTTTTTAAATTTACGGAGATATTAAATACTCTCTGATATTCACTCAATAATCTGGTTAATAAAATACTGTGTCCTCCTAATTCAAAAAAATCATCTGTACTGCCTACGATCTCAAGATTTAAAAGATTTTCCCAGATGGCTGCGATGCTCTTTTCGGTTTCACTTTGCGGGGCTATATATTCTTTTCTTGCAATATTCTCGCTGTCCACATCTGGCAGTGCTTTGCGGTCAATTTTACCATTTGGAGTTAATGGCAGAGCATCCAATTGCACATAAATATTTGGAACCATATATTCAGGCAGTTTTCCTTGAAGATAGGCTCTGAGTGTTGTTTTCTCTATATCATTTTCTGATACATAATATACAACCAAGACTTTTTCAGAATTTAATTCTCTCGCAGCCACAACTGCTTGTTTTAAATCATCTGAATATTGAGACAATGCGGTTTCAATATCACCAAGTTCAATTCGATAGCCTCTTATTTTTACTTGATTATCATTTCTGCCCAAAAATTGGATTTCTCCTTTTTCATTCCATTTGCCGACATCACCAGTTTCATAAATAAGTGCTCCTTCAACAAATGGGCTTTTGATAAATTTCTGATTTGTTAAGGTTTCATTTTTATAATATCCTTTTGCTAATCCGTCACCGCCAATATAGATTGCTCCTACTACTCCAGGAGCGACAGGGTGCAAAAATTTATCCAGCAGATAAAATTGAGTATTGTTAATTGGTTTACCAATATTTGAAGCGTCTTTAGGTTTCTCAATTTGTTTTAAACTAGACCATATAGTAGTTTCTGTTGGTCCATACATGTTCCATACCTGAGAGCAGGTTTCAGTAAGTTTTTTTGCCAGTTCTTCATTTAGCAAATCACCTCCGCATAATACTTTCAATATTTTACTTCCCTGCCAGTCAGCATTAAAAAGCATCTGATAGAAACTTGGTGTTGCTTGAATAACAGTTGTCTGGATTTCATTTAATTTTTCAATTACCGAATGTGGATTTGCTAAAATCTGCTGTTCGGCGATATAAAGACTTGCTCCGGAAATTAACGGAACAAAGAATTCTAAAATTGAAATATCAAATGAATAAGTGGTTACAGAGAATAAAACATCTGATTGGTTAATACCTGGTTTTTGTTGTATACTAGTTAAGAAATTAAGTAATGCACGGTGGCTGATTTCTACACCTTTCGGGTTTCCAGTTGAACCTGATGTGTATATAATATAAGCTGTATCCGAAGCTAGTGCCTGTGATGGAAGAAACTCTTTAAAATCGTTTATTTTCTCAAAAAGTTCTTCAAACAATATCACAGAAATTTCGCTGCCAATATGACTGTATTCTTCTTGACTGATGATGTTTTTAACACTGCTGTTTTGAATGATATAGCGTAACCTTTCTTCTGGAAAAACTGGATCAAGCGGTATATAAGGTCTCCCCGATTTTAATATTCCTAATAAAACAGCCAGCATTCCTGCCGATCTATTTATAAGGACTGCAATTGGAGATTTGTCATTTTCCACAGCAGTAGCATGTATGTAAGAAGCTATTTTTTCTGAAATTTCATCCAGTTCTGCATACGAATATGACGTAATGCTATCTCTCAAAGCAATGTTTTGGGGTGCTTTTTCTACCTGCTCGCGAAATAAATCTACTACTGTTTTTTCTCTTGGATAGTCAGCAGTTGTTTTATTATATGCTATTAAAATCTGATTCTTTTCTTCTTGACTTAAAAAATCGATTTTTTCAATCCAAGTATCTTTCGCTTCAATCGCTTTGGATAAGAAAGTTTCAAAATGATTAAAAACATTCTCAATCCATGAAGCATCATAGATATCGGTATTGAATTCAATATTTAAGGTAATGAGATTGTTGTATTCAGAAAAATTGAAACTCAAGTCAAATTGAGAACTCTTTTTTTGAAAATCATATCGTTCCAGAGTAAGTCCGCTTATTTCTTCCTGAAGATTTAAAGTAAGTTGTGATTGATTTTGGAAATTTACCAATACATCAAAAAGTGCTGAACGGCTTAAATCTCTTTTAATGTTTAGTTTTCTCACTAATTCATCAAAAGAATACATTTGATGTTCATTTGCGGCAATTAGATTTTCTTTTTCAATTTGTAAAAGCTCTGCAAATGTATTTGTCTCGTTAAATAACGTTCTAATTACCAAAGTATTGATATACAACCCTATTTGATTTGCCAAATCTGGATGTTCTCTACCTGCAATTGGTATTCCCGCTATAATATCGTCCTGACCTGAATAACGGTATAAAAGTGCTTTTACACCCGCCATAAACGTCATGAATAAGGTTGCTTTATTTTCTTCTGAAAATACTTTTAATTTATTCGAAAAGTTTTCAGAAAAAGTACGGCTCAAGTTATCTCCATTAAAAGTCTGTAAAGCTGGTCTTTGTCTAAAACTTGGAAGATTAAGTATTGGAAGTTCTCCTTTTAATTTATCGAGCCAATACTTTTCTGAATTTTTATATTTTTCTTTCTGCATTTCAGCATTAAGCCATACGGAATAATCTTTATACTGAAATTTAAGTTCTGGAATAATACTGTCCTGCCCTTTTAAAAGAGCATCATAACGTTGTACAACTTCTGAAATTAACAATTCCATAGACAATCCATCACTAATAATATGATGCATACTGAATAGGAATATATGTTCTCGCGCAGCTGTTTTAATTAGAGAAGCTCTTACAAGAGGAGCATTTTCTAAATTGAATTCCTCATTGATTTTTTCATTAATAAAATGGTTCAGTTTTTCGTTGCGATCTGATTCTGAAGAAAAATCAATCTGCGAAATGGTAAAATCAACTTCGTTTGCGGGTACAATAAATTGTCTTACTTCCTGAGTTTCATTATCTACTTTAAATACCGTTCTTAAAACTTCATGTTGTGCAATAAGTTCTTTAAATGATTTTTCGAAAAGGATTACCGGAAGTTCACCTTTAAGCTTAATCGCATACGACATATTGTACGCCTGCGAACCTCCTTCGAACTGGCTTAACATCCATAATCTTTTTTGAGATGGTGATAGCGGATAATGCTCCATTTCTGGAGATTTTTCGATAGTCTGGTATTTTTTAAAATTTGTTTTTTCTTCTATCGTTTTTTTAATTTCTTCCTTATGCTCTTTTAATAGGTTTAAAAGACCTTGATCGATACCAGCATCAGGAAGTATACAAATAAGCTTATCTTCTTTTATGGCAAGTTTTACGTTGTTATTTCTTAGTTCTGCCAATAATAATTCTATATTCATATCTCAATATAATTATTGTTATTCTCGCTCTCTATTTCAACAATATCGAGTAATTCAAGAGTCCTTTTCTTTGATTCGATGAATGATGCAAGTCCTTTTATGGTAGCACATTCTGATAATTCTCTAAATGACAATGTGATTTCAAATTCATCCGATAATTGATTTAAAAGCTGTACAGCCAATAAAGAATTTCCGCCTGCTTCAAAATAGTTATCTTCAATTCCTACTGGAGAATATCCTAGAATGGCGCTCCAATATTTTATTATAGTTTCTTCAGTATCGGTTTCAGGTGCAGCAAAAACAGCACTAACCTTTCTTTTTGGATTTGCATTTTGAGCTGTACTTGTTTCAACATCACGTGAAAGTTCATTGTACAGAATTTCAACTCGGTCAATGATTTTTTGGTCTTCTGAAAAAAGCTTTTTGAGATCCGTTACATACTGTGTATTTAAATCATTCAGCTTGCTCAATACCTGTTCTGAAACTTTATTATCCGCAAGATCAATTTCAACTGATGTTCTTAATCGGTCATTTGCATATTGATCGTTGTTATGCTGATGTAAACCTTTTATTTGTTCAAAATTCTTAATGCTGATTGCCGTTTTTGGTTTCCAAAACTTGTTTTTTGAAAAAACATATCCAGGCAGTGCAATTCGTTTTCCTTCGTGATTTTCAGGTAAATGGTATATTGCTCCTTTTGCACACAATACCGCTTTGGCTTCATAAAAATTGACAAATGAATTATCCGTTTCAGATTGTTTAGAAAGCAGATTTACTACGTTTACGTCGTGATTGAAAATAGATTTTACAAAGGATGACAATCCATTTCCTGGACCAACTTCAATAAAAACCGGATTCGAAAAATAAGATGCTGCATTTCTTACCGCCTGAGAAAATTTAACAGGATTGATAATCTGTTGTAACCAATATTCCTTAGAACAAAAAACATCGGCTTGTATCAAATCTCCTGTATAAGTTGAGAACACTTTTAGGTCAAAATTTTTAAAATTTACCTCAGCTAGTATGGTATCAAATTCCTGCAGTACATCGTTCATCATTTGTGTATGATAAGCGTGCGATACTTTTAATTTTTTATATTCTATAGTATTGAATTCTAAATTTCTAATTTGATATTCAATCGCTTCTTTTGTTCCTCCAATTACAATATTTTCATCAGCATTAAATGCGCAGATAGCGACATCAGCAATTAATATTGACTCAATTTCTTCAGCTGTGGCACGCACCAAAAGCATATCGCCTTTTGGCATGCTGCCCATTATTCTGCCTCGATGGTAAACCAGTTTTAAGGCATCTGGCAGCGAAATACAATCAGCAATGCAGGCCGCTGTAAATTCACCCAAACTATGTCCAATAATAGCGTTTGGTTTAATTCCTGATCGTATCACTTCTTTAGATAAACAGTATTCGACAACGAATAAAGCAGCCTGTGTATTTTCGGTTTTATCTAATGACTCAGTTTCTGAAAAAATTATTTCTTTAAAATCAATGCCAGATAATAACTGCAGATGTTCGAAACAATCATCCATATCATTTCTGAAAGCTATACTGTGCTGATACAATTCTGATGTCATGTAACTATACTGGCTGCCCTGCCCTGGAAACATAAATATGTTTTCTGATATAGTGTTTCCGTATCCTTCGTAACAACTGTTTTTTTGAGTACCGTTTAATTGGTTCTGTAATTCGGTTTTATCATTACAAACCAGACTAAAACGATACGGCATTACTTTTCTTCCATACAAAGTGGTAAATTCTATATCTGCCAATTTTGCATCTGGATTAAAACTGATATATTCTGAAAGCTGCTTTTTTTGAAGCTCAAGATTATGTGGGTTTAAAGCTGACAATGAAATTACAAACGGACGGTTTGTCTTTTCTGTTTTTTCTTGTACCGGCGGCTGTTCTACGATAACATGAACATTAGTTCCTCCTACTCCAAACGAACTTACTCCTGCTCTTCTTAATGCAAAATGCTGCGGCCATGGCTGGTAATTTTGATTGACATAAAAAGGTGAAGAATCTAATTTTAATGCTGGATTGGGTTCTGAAAAATTAATACTTGGAACCAAAAAACCTTTATTAACACATAATACCGATTTTATAATGGCTGCAATTCCTGCCGCTGCATCGAGATGACCTATATTACTTTTTACTGAACCAATCGCACAATATTGTTTCTTATCAGAATATCTTCCAAATGCTTCTGTTAGTGCTGCTACCTCAATAGGATCACCAATTAAGGTTCCTGTACCATGTGCTTCGATCATACTTACCGATTCCAGGCTAACATCGGCTACTGCAGAAGCTTCAAGAATTACATCTCTCTGATAATTAATACTTGGCGATGTATAACTTTGTTTATTTGAACCATCATTGTTTACAGCAGTTCCTTTTATTAAAGCGTAAATATGATCCTGATCTTTAACTGCATCAACGGCTCTTTTCAATACAATAGTCCCAACACCGTCTCCACTTACTGTTCCGCTTGCCTCTTTGTCAAAAGGACGGCAGACTCCATCTCTAGAGTAAATAGATTCTGGAGCATGAATATATCCTGCATTTTCATTTGAATCAAACGAAGCTCCTCCGGCAAGCGCCATATCACATTCTCTGTTTAATAAACTTTGACATGCAAGATGTACAGCAAGTAATGAGGTTGAACAAGCTGTTTGAACCGTCATTACAGGTCCTGTTAAGTTTAGTTTATGCGAAATCCAGGTTGCTAGAAAGTCTTTTTCATTTAAAATTCTGTACAAAAGAGGATCAACCTGTTCTGGATAGGAATTGGAATGTAACAGTTTTAGTAAATACGAATTTGTAGACATTCCGCAGAAATTACCCACTGATAAATCTGAACGTGATACATCGTAGCCTGAATCTTCAATGGCATGCCAGCTTGTTTGCAGCAACAATCTAATCTGTGGATCCATAAGCGAAGCTTCATGATTTGATATACCAAAAAAATCAGCATCAAAATATTTTGCACTTGCCAGCTTAGAACTGGCATTTACAAAGGCTTTATGATTTAGGATATCTTCAGAAATACCTAGTTTAGCAATTCCTTGCAGATCGGTTTTCTTTATGCTGTTGATACCGTCTTTTAGGTTCTGCCAATATTCGTTAAGATTTTCTGCATCAGGAAAGCGTCCAGCCATTCCTATTATTGCTATATCATTTTCAGAAATTTGTTTCATTCTTTTAAAAAATTATATCAATTAATTCTGCTGGTGCGGGCATTTCTTCTCAATGTTCCTTTGTCAAGGACTTTTTGAGATGAATTAGTTTCAATTGGATTACTATTCTGGATTAGTTTTGCTTGCTGCTGTATAGTTGGGTTTCGAAAAAGTTCTACCAATGAAAAGCTTATATTAAACTTGGTCTGAAGTTTTTCATGAAGCAGTACTATTTCTATTGAATTTCCTCCAGCTTCAAAAATGCTGACTTCATAAGGAATACTTTCCTTTTTTAAAACCTCGCACCAAAGACTATAAATATCCTGTTCTACCTGATTGTTTAGTTTTACTGTATTCTCTTGTACTGCTTTCTTAGGTTTAAGCTCTTTAAGTTTTATTAGATTTACTTTTCCGTTTTCCATTAAAGGAATTGAGGAAACAAAAGCAATGTCTTTAGGATTCATATAATCCGGAAGCATATTTTTTAAATAGTTTCGAACAAATGATTCGTTGACTTGTGGAGCCGAATATTGTCTTTCTATGCTGTTATGTGTTTTTTTACGATCGTCATTTATAGCATAAAGCATATAGGTATTTTCATTTTTGATCGTATCAGAATCACTCATTGCCAATTCGTCAATTTGTATTTTGTAACCGTTTTTCTTTAAAAGTTTTACGATACTGTCAAGATTATAATCTCCATCTACCTCAATGGCAAGCTGGTGAATTTTTGACCAGTGTTCTTCTCTTACACCCTCTAAAACAAGGCATTCGCTTTTTTCTACGTCCACTTTAAGGAGATCAATACATTCAAGTTTAAGATCATCAATAACATCAGAGATTGTAGTAAGCTGACAGTCTACTTCTTTGGCTTCATATAGAGAATTCAGGTAATTTTTGAATTCGTCATTCATTTCACCTTCACTATCAATACTTTCATAAAAAGATTTTACAATAACATCTTCATTTGAATGATTAGCGTTTTGTGAAAGAACTGTTTTATCATGTTTCACATAACCGCCTACAGCATCTACAATAGTTTCTTTTTCTGTAAACCTTCCTGACATACCTGCCATTTCAGGATAATAATAAAAAGTCGCATTTTCTTTTTTGTTAGAAACTCCGTAATTCAGGATTCGACCTTTGATATTGCGGTGTTCAAAGTTTTGTTTTAATCCTGAAAAAATCTGGGGGATTGGTTCAAAAGCGACTAGAAATGCACTTGGCTGCTTTTGATTTACATGCATACTAAATGATCCTATATTAGCTCCTGCATCTATTACTACCGCATTTTCGGGTATGGAAATATTATGTTTGAAATAGATTTCATCTTCAAATATTTCTTTGTAAAGCATAGCCAGCTGTCGGTTTGACTGATGATAAACGGTGCTTCCGTCAGGAAATTTAAATGCTTTTGCCTGCTCTTGAACAGGAAGCTCTTTATAGTTTCCGAATACTATTTCTTCTTTAACAATGTAAGCAGATAAATATGTAGTATTACTATCAGTAATTGGTACAACTTTACAATCCTTTACTTCGGGAATTTTACATATTACATTCTCAATCTCCTCAGGTTCAATTCTGTAACCATTAATTTTTACCTGATTGTCTTTTCTTCCTTCATAATCAAAAGTTCCGTCAGGATTTAAGCGCATTAAATCTCCCGTTTTATAGAATTTGATAGTATCTGCCTGCTTGTTTTTTAGTTTTTTAAAACTACCCGCAGTAAGTTCTGAATTGTTGTAATATCCTTTTGAAACTCCAGATCCTCCGATATACAATTCGCCTACAACTCCAAGAGGAACCTGCTGTTCGAATTCATTAAGAAGCAATAATTTTGTATTTAAGATTGGATTTCCAATTTTAAAATTGCCGTTACGAATTTCTCTCCATGCAGACCAAACGGTTGTTTCTGTAGGGCCATACATATTGTATAATTTCGCATTTGTAATCTCGCTTAATCCGTCGATCAAGTTTTGGTTTAAAGGTTCTCCTCCTATCATCCAATGTTCTACAGAAGAAATGTCTCTTGAATTATCTTGATTGTATAAATCCAGGATTAACTTAGACTGCGAAGGTGTCATTTGAACATGAGTAACCTTATAAGTATCAATAAGTTCTAATTCATTTTTTTGATTGTTTATATTTAACAAATCTCTAAGCTCATTTTGTTTTTGGTAAAGTGATTTTGCTTTAGCAATGTTTTTCAATCCTGAAAGTACTTTTTCGTTTTCAACACCAAAATCTACAAGACATGCTACTTCCGTAACTCCTATATTTTGAATACTTTGCAGCATTTTCTGGCAGGATTGGACACTACCAATAAGTGTGTTTTCTTTGCTGAATTTTCGATAAGCAAATTCAATAATCTCATCACTTTGTGTATCGATATTGAGACTTAATTCTTGTGCAAGAGGTTCCATTAATTTTATGGACGATCTTAGATACTCTTTAAATGGCTTTTCACTAATCTCTGCGGCTTTTTCTTGATCCGCATCGATATAGGTATGCAGCATCAATGAAACTGTTTTATCTTCTACAGTAAAACCATTTTCTTTCAGTGCTTTATGATAAACTGCAATGTTTTCTGCTAATTTTTCTAAGGACTGGCCAAGCATATGTGTAAGTACATTTGCTCCAATTTCTCCTGCATATTTAAAAGTTTCTGGATTTCCGGCTGCGGTAATCCAAAGTGGCAATTGTTTCTGTATGGGTTCGGGTCTGATTGTAATTTCAAAATCTTGACCTGTTCCATTTTTTCGTATTACAGAATGTCCTTCCCAAAGTTTTTTGAGTTCAGTAATTTTTTCACGCATTTCAATATGACGCACTTCATAATTTGAATTTGAAAAAACAAAATCATTTGGATGCCAGCCAGATGCAATACTAATTCCTGTGCGTCCATTGCTCAAATTATCAATAACAGCCCATTCTTCTGCCACTCTAATTGGGTCGTGCAGCGGAAGAACGACACTTCCGGAACGTACTTTTATTTTTTCTGTTAAAACAGATATAGCTGAACCTAAAACTGCTGGACTTGGAAATAATCCTCCAAATTCTCCAAAATGTCTTTCGGGTGTCCAAATCGCAGTAAAATCATTTTTATCTGCATATTTTGCTGTTTCGAGAATTAAATTGTATTTCTGGGCATCGTTTTCTTTATCTGCGCCAAAAAACATAATACTAAAGTCCAGATTCTTAGTTTGTGAGATATTGTCTGAAGAAAGCAGCTTGAAAGGATTTGACTGTTGTAAAACAATTTGATGCCCTCTCGAAATCGTCCAGATTAATTCTAAAACAGAAATATCAAAGTTCATGCTTGTTTGTGCAAGCCAGTTTTGTCTCGTTTGTGTTCCAAAAGAAATATCAAGTGCTTTTAAGAAATTTTTCAAATTGGCATGACTTACTTCAATTCCTTTTGGTTTTCCTGTTGTACCAGATGTAAAAATTATGTAAGCTGTATTTTCATCATGGCAGTTTATTACCACTTTATCATTTACAGTTAAATCAAGTTTATCAAGATATATAAAATCTTCATACATCTCTTTTAAGTATAATTCTCTTAAAGCAGAATGTGTTATAATGCACTTGGGCTCAGCATCTTTTACGATCTGGTTCAATCGAATAGAAGAATAAACAGGATCAAGTGGAATATAAGCCGCTCCTATTTTAAAACATGCAAAAATTGAAGCAACCATTTCGATACTGCGAAGCAGACAAATTCCAACACGGTCACTATTTTGTACTCCGTTTTGTACTAAATGGGATGCAATCGAATCAACTTTTTCTCCTAATGCTTTATAAGTGTATGATACACCACCACAGATTACAGCGGTTTTATCTGGATTATTTTTTAACTGATATTCAAAAAGGCTATTCGTCTCTTCAACATCGGTGAGATTTAATACTTCTCCATCTAAATGTTTACATATATCTTCCGCATCTTTATCGCTGATCATGTTGATTTTAAAAACATTTTCGTCCGGATTTACTAATACAGAATTTAATAATGTGTCGAAGTGTCCCGCCATACGAGCAATGGTTTCTTCATTAAAAAGATCTGTATTGTATTCCCATGAAAGCGAAAGTTCTCCTGAAATCTCAATAATATTTAGGCTGAGATCATATTTAGCACTTCTTGTATTTTTATAAGTGACCGTTTCTAAAGTTAAATCTGTTAATGCAACCTGCTCTTGTTCGTTATTCTGCAGCGAAAGTAAAACCTGAAACAAAGGACTGTGCCCTAAATTTCTTTTCACTTTGAGTTCTTCAACTAATTTTTCGAAAGGAAGTTCTTGATAATCATATGATTCTTCCAGCATTTTTTTGCTTTGTCTCAGTAAATCGATAAAACTTGGATTTTGCGACAAATCACTGCGTAGTACTATAAGATTCATAAAAAATCCTACCAGACCTGCAATTTCAGCTTTTTCTCTGTTAGCAATGGGTGTGCCTACAACAATATCTTTTGCATTACTGTATCGGGCTAATAAAACACTAAACACAGCGTGAATAGCCATAAAAAGAGTTGCTGATTCCGTCTTACATAAGCTGTATAGCGATTTTAGAGTTTTTGCCTCTACTTTAGAATAATAGGTGCTTCCATTAAAAGTCTGTACAAATGGTCTCGGATTATCTAAAGGAAGATTATGAATTACTGGTAAATCTGCCAGCAGATTTTTCCAATAATCAATTTGTTTTTCAAGAATCTTGCCCTGCAATCTTTTTCTCTGCCAAATTGCATAATCAGAATACTGCACGGTTAATTCTGGCAATGCGTTTGTTTTTTCTTCTAAATAGCTATTATAAAGAATACTGATTTCATTAACGAAGATTCCAATTGACCATCCATCTGAAGCAATATGATGCATCGTTACAATTAAGAAATGCTCATTGGCATTTACTTTAAAAAGTCTAACATTTACTAATAAATCTTGAGTTAAATCAAATATTTTATTGGTTTCTTCTTCAATTTTTTCAAAAAGCTGGGATTCGATAGTGCTGTCAGCTGTATCAAATTCTTCAGCAACAATAGTAAAGCGCTCTACTTTTTGTATTTTTTGAAAAGGTTCTCCAGAATTATCTACAAAAAAGGTACTACGAAGCGTATCGTGTCTTTCGATAATGCTTGTAAAAGCTTTATTTAAGGCATTGTAATCCAATCTGCCTTTTAATTTAAAAGCTGATGTAAGGTTATAATGAGAACTTCCGTTATTGATTCTATCTAAAAGCCAAAGACTTTGCTGCGAAAAAGAAAGTGGTATTCTGTTTTCTTTATTGGTATTTTTTACCAAAGAAATTTCACTGGATGCATTTTCAATTAAGGAAATGATCTCTTGTTTATTTTCTTTTAAAAACTGTTTATCTTCTTCGTTTAGCACAGCCAGATCGCCTTTTACCAAAAGTTTGTCTTGTGACACTTCAAAACTTACTTTTTTCTGGATTAAGCGGGCTAGTCTTTGTTTAAGCATTAAATCTCCCATATTTCTGTGTTTTGGTTAGCAGAAACTTCTACTGTTATCGTATTTGCGATGCCTTTATTAAAAATTATTTCATCATCTATTGATTTTGCTAGTTCTTGTATATTTTGAAAAGTAAAGACATCTTTTATTTTTAATTTGATTCCGAAGACTTCATTGATCTTGTAAATCATTTTTACGATACTGAGAGAATGTCCGCCTAATTCAAAAAAATTATCCGTTACACCAGCTTTTTCTACATGCAGAATTTCTTTCCAGATAACAGCTAATTGTTTTTCTGTTTCTGTAACTGGCGCGACATATTCTACTGATGATCTTATATTTAAATCAACATCAGGAAGCGCTTTTCTGTCTACTTTTCCATTCAGGGTCAATGGTATTTTTTCAAGCTTAATGAAGAATCCCGGAATCATGTAATCAGGAAGTTTTGACTTTAAAAAATGCATGATTTCATTTTTATTTAATTCTTCTTTTGATACGTAGTAAACCACAAGTACATTCTCGTTGTTTATGGGTTTACAATCTATTACTACATGTTCCAATAAATCTGAAAACATATATACAGTAAGTTCGATGGCTTCGAGTTCAATTCGGTAACCTCTTATTTTAACTTGAGTATCGTTTCTTCCCAGATAAATGATGTTTCCTAAATAATCTAAATAAGCCAGATCACCTGTTTTGTATAACTTTTGAGAAGAATTAAATGGATTTGAAATAAATCGGTTTTTGGTTAATTCTGGCAGATTTACGTAGCCTTTTGCCAAATTCGCACCACCAATATAAATTTCGCCTATTACCTTTTCAGGCACTGGCTGCAGATTATCATCTAAAAGGTGAATTGTAGTATTAGGCAGCGGTTTTCCAATTGGCATATAATTTAATATATTCTCTTCTTTACCGGAAACCGAAAAACTGGTAACGACATGAGTTTCTGAAGGGCCATAATGGTTGTGCAGCACTACATCTGGAAACTGGATAAGAAATTTTTCTAGTGAGTTTCCTATAATCAATTGTTCTCCAGATGATATGATGTGTTTTAAATGATGATCATCAAAAAAGTTCTGATCAACAACATCGAAAAAACCTGATAATGCTGAAAATGGGAATGTAAGAACTTCTATCTTATTGTTTAAAATATAATCTGAGAGGCTGGTAAAATCTAATTTCATAGATTCTGGCGTAACATACAGCATTCCGCCACCGCTTAGCACAAACCACACATCTTGAAGGGATACATCAAAACTAAATGAAGTGTATTGCAAATGTTTTAATCCGGTTGTAATACCTGAATTATGTATGTTCCACTGGATTAGATTCGACAACATTTTGTGTGTCTGAATTACGCCTTTTGGGTTTCCAGTTGATCCTGAAGTATATATAATAAACGAGGCATCTTCTAGTGTATTTAAAACGGGTAGGTTTTCAGCAATATCTTCTGAATATTTAAATTGATCCAGATATATTAAATCAGCAGCAGCACTTGCAGTAAATGTAATATCTGAACTAGTAAGTATAAGATTAATCGAAGCATCGTTTAAAATATAATTTTTACGGTCATCTTGGTATTTGTTATCAATAGGCACGTAACATGCTCCTGATTTAATAACACCAATCATGGCAATAACATTGTAATGAGAACGGTTTAATAAAACACCAATGTTTTTTCCTGGTCCAGCATTATGATTTTCTCGTAAATGTGCCGCAATCTGATTGGAATAGTTATTTAACTGGCGATACGTAATTACAACATCATTATATCGTAAAGCCGTTTTATCTGGGGTTATTTTTACTTGATTTTCGAAAAATGCAATAACCGTGTCCTTTTTGTATCGAGCTGTATTTATATCATAATTCTGAATTCCTGAATATCCTTCAAGGTAATTTACTTCATTTATTTTTTTGTCAGGATTTTGTAAAAGAAGACTAATCAGCTTTTTATAGTTTACGATAAATTGCTTAATAAATTTTTCTTCAAATAGATCTGTATTATATTCTATTTTAAGCTGTAAATGATTTCCAATTTCCTCTACAGATAGTAATAAATCAAATTTACTAGTGTTGTTTTTTTCCTTCGTTATATAATCTGAAGCGTTCTCATTTATTTCTTCATCGGTATTATCTTGAGACAAAACAACCAGCATAACATCAAAAAGAGGAGTTCTAGAAGGATCTTTCTTTAATTTTAATTCCTTTACCAATTCTTCAAACGGATACTGCTGATTGGCATGTGCTTCTAACAATGATTTTTTTACCTTCTTAAAAAAGGTAGTAAAAGAGTCCTGTTTTTCTAGATTATTTCTGACGGCTAATGTGTTGGTATAAAAGCCTATTTGATTATTCAAATCAATATTCTCTCTTGCTGCAAAAGGACTTCCGATTACCGTATCGTTATTTCCAGAATATTTAGAAAGCATTACATGAAGTGATGCTGCAATAATCATATGCAGTGAACCTGTACTATTCTTTTTATAAGCTTGTATTAATTCGGCAGTATGATTATCGAAATAGGTTTTTAAAGTACTTCCGTTATGCGTTTTTACAGCAGGACGAATATTTTTAAGAGGCAAATCTAAAACAGGAATTGTATCTGAAAATTTATCAAGCCAATACTCTTTCTGTTTTAGTAAAGCTGCTTGTTTTAAGTTTTCGATGCTCCAAGATGCATAATCTTTATACTGAATTCGTAATGTTGGCAATAAAGGTTCAGTGTTATTTTTTAATGCATTATAGGTAATTGCGATTTCATTTTTAAGAATAGGAATCGACCAGGCATCACAAATTATGTGGTGCATATTACAATAGAAATAATAACCATCGCTTTGATATTTTAAAAGAGCAGCTTTAATCAAAGGACCATTTTCCAGATCAAAAACTTCATTATTTAAGGCAATGATATATTGTTCTATTTCTTCAGAAAACTTATCGCTAGTAGAAAAGTCTTTATACTCCAGATTGAATTTTATTGCATCTGCAGACAATACGTACTGCTTTAATTCATTGTCTTTGTTGACTTTAAATACCGTTCGTAATATTTCATGTCTTTTAATTACAGACAATAAGCTGTTTTCTAAAATTACTTTGTCATAATCTCCTTTTAGTTTTAATTCAAACGGAATATTATAAGCCAGAGAAGCGCTTTTTGACTGTGATTCAAACCAAATTCTAAATTGGGCATTTGATACCGAATAGTTTTCCGCACTATGTATCTGCGGAATATGTTGAAATTTGTCTTGCTCAATAGATTTCAAATAATCAATAATCTGGAACTTATTATTTTTTACTTTTTCAACAATATCATTCCCTATCCCTTCTTTTAAAAGAGATACTTTCAATTGATCATCAACAATTTTTACGGCAATTCCTTCTGCTCTTAATTCTTTAAGTAATGCAATTGTTTCCATAAATTAAATAATTAAGTGGTTTACAGATTGATCATCATCTACTTCTTGAAGCCATTTTGTATTCTCAATGGTAACAGCAAGATTTTCAATTGTTGGTGTTGAAAAAAGCGTATCAAGCTTAATGGTTAAATCAAATTTTTTATGAATGATTGACAGCAGCTCCATGGCTTTTAAACTGTGTCCTCCAAGCTGAAAAAAGTCATCGGTTGTTCCAATGTTATTAACTCCTAGAATTTGCTGCCAGATTTCAACCAATTCTTGTTCGATTTGATTTTTTGGAGCAGTATATTGTTTGTGAATCACATCATTTCCAGATATAGACGGAAAGGCATTTTTATTTAATTTTCCATTTGGTGTTAATGGAAAGGATTCTAATTCTATATAATAATTAGGAATCATATATTCAGGAAGTTTGCTGCCTAGATAATTTCTTATTTCGGCTTTATCAACCAAACCTGATGTTGTATAATAAGCTGCTAAAGTTTTCTCATTATTTTCTTCCTGTACCAAAACTGCAGCGGCAGTAATCAATTCTGAGAAATTGGCAATTGCTGTTTCAATTTCTCCTAATTCGATTCGGTAACCGCGAATTTTAACCTGGTCGTCTTTTCTTTTTAGAAATTCAATATTTCCATCTGGAAGCCAATACCCTAAATCGCCGGTATCATACATTCTTTCTCCTTCAGCAAAAGGATTGTTTATGAATTTAGCCGAAGTTAAATCTGGTTTATTAAGATATCCTCTTGCAAGCCCGTTTCCTGATATATAAATACTTCCAGATACTCCCACTGGAACCGGAGAATAAAATTCATCCAAAATCCATATTTTTGTATTGGATATAGGACGGCCTATAGAAACTGACTGATCTTTTCTTGATGTTACTAAATAACAAGTGCTGTAAGTAGTATCTTCAGATGGACCATATAAATTCCTAACTTCAATGGATTCTAAAGGAAGTTGATTAACAATATCTACAGAAAGTGCTTCACCTGCCATATTGATAACATTTACATTATCCAGCGAAACCTTATCTGTCAGTAATTTTCTAACTACAGATGGAACTGTGTTTAATAATACATTTTTATCAACATTTAGATAGTTCTCGATTTCCAATGCATTTTTTAAAACACGAAGCGTTTTACCAGTCGTAAGCGTAAAGAAAAATTCATAAACCGAAAGGTCAAAGCAGTATGAAGTAACTGCATATACAATTTCGAATTTTGACAAATCATATTCTCTTTTAGACCAGTTAATTAATTCAACCGCATTTCTATGCTCTATCATTACTCCTTTTGGATTTCCCGTTGTTCCAGAAGTGTAAATAATGTATGCTAAATCTGTTTCTTTGTTTACAATTGGCAGATTTTCTGAACTGAAATTTTCTTTTACAAGATCATAACGTTGTAAAAAATCGTTGTCGATAACTACCTTGCTATTACTGTCTTTCTCAATATATTCTATTCGCTCTTTAGGGTAATTTTTATCAATTGGCACATAAGCTCCACCAGCTTTTAATACAGCCAATAAAACAGCCAGCAATCTTTCATTTCTGTCTAACTTAATGCCTACCAAATCATTTGGCTTAATATCATATTCTTTTCTTAAGTAATCAGCTAGTTTATTAGAATCAGCATTAACTTCTAAATATGTATTATTTTGATTTTCAAATACTACAGCTGTTGCATTTGGTGTTTTTAGTACTTGATCTTCAAATAGATCTGTTATTGTTTTGCCTTGTGGATATTCAATATCAGATGCATTAAATTGTGCAGTTACTAAGTAATTTTCTTCAGGAGTTATATATTTTATTTCTTCAATAGTTTTGGCAGGATTCTCGACTGCTTCCACCATCAATTTTTCAAAATGGGGAAACATCCTTTGAATCAGAAATTCATCATAAACATCAGTATTATACTGAATACTAAGTGATAATCCTTCTTCGTTTTCTGTAAAGGCATAACTAATATCAAATTGTGCCGTTTTACTTTCAAACGGATAATTTTCAACTTTTAATGCTGCTATTTTTTCCTCATGAGCAAGATTTTTAATTTGTCTCTGATTTTGCAAAACGATCATTACATCAAATAAAGCCGATCTGCTTCGGTCGCGTCTTAAATTCAGATTATTTACCAAATCAAAAAAAGGATAATTCTGATGTTCATAAGCCAAAGCCAAAACTTCTTTTTCTCTATTTAAGGCTTCTAAAAAAGGATTTCTTTCTAAAAAAGATGTTCTTACGGCTATTGTGTTCAGGTACAATCCTATTTGATTCTCCAGATCATAATGATCTCGGCCTGCCACTGGAGTACCAATTATAATATCCTGCTGTCCTGTATATTTATATAATAAAGACTTTATACCAGTCATTAATGTCATAAAAAGAGTAACATCATTCTGGGCAGAAAATATTTTTAATCTATTTAGAAAATCTTTTGAAAAACTATGAGTAATAGTAGTACCGTTGTAAGTTTGAATTAACGGACGTTTCTTAAAGCCTGGCAGATTTAATATTGGTATATCTCCTTGAAATTGTTCTAGCCAAAATTTTTCAGATTCCAGATACTTTTCATTCTGTTTCTCATTAATCTGCCATAAAGTATAATCTTTATATTGAATTTTGAGCTCTGGTAATTCGATTAAACTTCCTGCTGTTAAAGCATTATACGTTTTTACTATTTCAGAAACCAATAATTCCATTGACCAGCCATCGCCAATAATATGGTGCATTGAAAGGAAAAACAAATGTTCGTTTTCTTTTGATTTTACTAATGACGCTCTGATTAGTGGAGACTTTTCTAAATTGAAAGCTATGTTATTTCTTTCCTGAAAATATTCCAGAATTTTTTCTTCCTGATTATGTACAGAAGAAAAATCTTCTTCAGTAATCACAAAATCAGACGAAGAAGCAGCTGACTTAATAAACTGGTTAATTTCTCCCGATTCACCAGCTTTAAAATAAGTCCTTAATATTTCGTGCCTCTCTATTAATAATCGAAATGATTCCTGAAATTTATATTTATCAATATTACCCGTTAATTTCACCACAAACGGCATATTATAAGCCAATGATCCACCTTCTAACTGACTTAATATCCATAATCTCTGCTGTGAAGCGGTTAAAGGATAACTGTTTCTAAAATCTGCCGATGGAATTGGTGAATACACTTCCGTTTTCAATACTTTTCTTAAACCTTCAATTGTAGGATTTGTGTAAAATATTTTATACGGAACACTCTTATTGAGCTTTTTATACATTAAATTAATGATTTGTGAAATCATTAAACTATGTCCGCCCAATTCAAAAAAGTGATCGTTTACACCAATTGGAGCAACTCCAAGAACCTGTTCCCAGATTTCTGTAAGTGCTTTTTCGATTTCATCTCCAGGAGCTTTATAATCTCTTTTAACGATTAGTGAATCTGTAATTTCTGGAAGCGCTTCTTTATGTACTTTTCCATTTGGCGTAAGAGGAAGGCTCTCTATCTTAACAAAATAAGACGGAACCATATAGGCAGGAAGTTGTTTTGCCAAATATTCTCTTAGCGCTACTCTGTTGTTTTTTTCGCTCTCTATATAATAAACAGCGAGAACATATTCTTCATTATTTTTCTTTACAGCCGCGACAGCTTGCTTAATCGTATCCGAAAATGACAATAATGCATTTTCTATTTCTGCTAGTTCAATACGATATCCTCTTAGTTTTACTTGATGGTCTTTTCTCCCAAAATATGCTAGATTTCCGTCCTCTTGCCATTTAGCCAAGTCACCAGTATCGTACATTTTTTGACCAAGGCTAAAAGGATTGTCTATGAATTTTTGAGAAGTAAGTGCTGCTTGATTAAGGTACCCATCTGCAATACCATCTCCTGAAAGATATAATCTTCCAATAATGCCCTCTGGTACTAATTGTAAATTGTCATCTAATATATAAGCTTGTGTATTGGTAATTGGTTTTCCTATAGGAATTGAAGATGTATATTTTTTTTCTTTGGATAATTGATAATATGTGCTATACGTAGTATCTTCTGAAGGACCATACAAATTTCGGATTTCAGCATTTGTCAGTACTAATTTATTAGCGATGTCTACCGGAAAAGGTTCACCTGCCAAATTGATCACAGTTACATTTTCCAAAGAATATCCGGCTTCCAGAATACTACGCATACTAGAAGGAACCGTATTTAATAAAATCTTTTTATGCTTTTCCAGTTCAGAACCTATCTCTAACGCATTGTTTAAAATTTTTATCGTTTTGCCTTCATACAAGGTGTAGAACATTTCATAAACTGAAAGATCAAAACAATGTGAAGTTGCAGCAAAAATAATATCAAATGATTCGCTATTGAATTCCTGAGAAGCCCAATTGATAAAAGTTCCTGCATTTTTATTGGTAATTACCACTCCTTTAGGACGTCCGGTTGTTCCTGAAGTGTAAATGATGTAAACTGGATCAGATGATTCTCTATGGAGTGTATTGTTTTCTTTTGAATACAAATTTTGATTGTCCAGAAACTGATTATAAACCTGAGCATCAATTACTAATTTGCAATTACTGTCTTTCTCAATATAATCTATTCGGTCTTCAGGATAATTTATATCGATTGGCACGTATATTCCACCCGCTTTTAAAACAGCCAGAATAGCAATAAGCAGTTTTTCGGTTCTTTCAACTTTTATTCCAACGAAATCACCTTTTACAATAAAATATTCTTTTCTGAGATAATCTGAAAACTGATTAACCTGATCATTAAGCTCTTGGTAAGTTAAAACGGTTTCTTTATAAACAACAGCAATATTTTCTGGTGTTTTATAGGTTTGTTTTTCAATTATTTCTGCTAAAGAAATAGTATTCTCATATTTTTCAGAACTGAACTTATTTAAAAGATTTTCTTTTTCAAGATTTGAAACAACTGGAATTTCAAAAATTGGAATATCGATGTTGATTTCTAAGTTTATCAGCCATTCTTTAAATTTCGTTAAAAAATGAGTCGCAATTTTACTATCAGTAATTTGCTGAGAATATTCAAGAGATATTTTTAGATTATTATTTAGCTCTTTTTCAACATGAAACATTATTCCAAATGCAATATCAGGTTGTTTCTTGTAAATCCCATAATGAAATTGAAACGGAATATAATTTACATCTGGATTTAAAAAAATAGAATGATCTTCAGAATAACTAACGTATTTATAAACGGTCTGAATTTCTTCTCTAGTTTCTTGAAGAAATTCTTTTATTGTTTTTTTCTCAATTAATTCAAATTCAAAATACACATTTAGAGATTTTGAATCTATTATCATATTAGAACCAACTGTATTGCAATCTTCAAAATAACGCTGAAGAAGCATATTATATAATGCAATCAGAACGGTATATTCAGCGATTGTATTTTCTGATGTGAGTTTATAGAAATAGGAAAGATCGTGTGCATCAATATTGATGTGATTTATAGAAGAAACATCAGAATAATTTTCTGTCTGAGGAACAATATTACTTGTTTTCTTATGCCAATACTCTTTGGCAATTTTTTGATTTATTTGATGCATTGTGTGGTATTTTTATTTAAAAACTGATAATCTACAAGACAGTAGTTATTAGAATGCCCAAAATAATTTTGGAAGTGCTTTTTATATCTACAAATTCTATCTAATATGTAGACATAATTTTATTAACTCTTCATAAAAAAACACTATCTAAATCTATATTTTGATTAGCATTATAATATTTTCTGTCACAAATATTTCTTTTTAACATTTTCAGTTATAATATATATGACGAAAATAACAGGAAAGAAGCAGTAAAAATTACGGGTTTTTAAAGTAAAAATTACGGGTTATAGAAATGCTTAAAAAGAAGATTTAAGCATGGAAAGAGAAATAAAAAAACTGGCTCTCTATTTTCGAAGAATAGAGAGTCAGTTTTACTAAAATTATGTAAAAAGATGTTTTTTTTGTACAAGCAGATTCACCAGAAAACAAAGAAATGAATCCAACTAAAATTTAATTTATTTCATTTAAAGAGGAAAGATTTAAGGTGACTTCAATTTTCGTTCCTTCATTTGGTTTTGATGTTATATTGAATTTTCCATTTAATGATATTGCCCTGTCTCTCATATTGTTAATTCCAATACCGCCTTTCCTGCTTTTAACATCAAATCCTACTCCATCATCTACAATAGTCAGCTTTAATATATTATGTTTTTTTCTATAAATTTTTACTTCACATTTTTTTGCATTTGCATATTTATTAACATTCAAAACCGCTTCCTGAATGATTCTGTAAAGATTAATTTTATAGATAATCTGAGTATTTCGCCAGTCGATATTATCATCATCTAAATAAGTAAACTTAGTTTGACTTATCTCTTTCTGATTTTCAATTAATGTGAGCAGTAAAATATTAAAATCGCTTTGTTCTAATAGCGAACTATTGCTTAACCCATGGGATATTGTACGTATTTCATTTTCAATATTCTGAAGTTCATATATATACCCTTTTCTTTTTTCGATTATTTCTACATCATTATTAGCATTAAAAAAACCTAAATTCATTCTTACACTGTAAATTTTATTCATAATTCCATCGTGTAGCTCTTTGGCAATTTTTGTTTTTTCATTTTCTTTGGCATTAATAATTTTTTCATGCTGATCTGTAAGCAGCTGATAAATTTCTTCATTCGCCTGTTGTTCTTTTTTAAAAAACTTCAGTTCCTGATTTTTATATTTAAAATACCTTAAAACAATAATTATTAATAACCCCAGAATTAATACAAACGATGTAATCAAAATATAAAAATTTGTCTTGGTTAAAACTTTATTTTCATCCTCAATTCTTGATGTTTCATATTCTATTCGTGAATACTTGTCATGCGCATTTCTTTGAATTGTGTTTATACTATCGCTTACTTTAATATATTCACTAGTATAAAACAAACTATTTTTTTTGTCAACTTTATATAGAAGCCTTAAAGTGGTCAAAATTTCATTGCTGCTTTTAATTTTAATTGCCAGATGATTTGCCTCATTTAAAACTTTAATAGAATTTACGGTATCATTTTGAGTTAAATAATACTCTCCTATATGTATTTTTTTATAAATAATATCCGGTTCCAGTCCAATACTATCAACTATCCTTAATGACTCAAATAACATAGGTCCTACGTCTTTATAGTCTTTGCTTTTCATTTTAGAATAAGCCAGATTACTTAGAACATTGGCATATAACCTTGGCCACCCTTCTTTTAGTTCATCTGTTAGTAATGGTTTAAGCTTTTCAATAGATTTAGAATATTCTCCCTGCAGATCATAAAGATTGCATACATTAATAATAGAAGTAATATTATAATTATTTATTTGATCCTTCTCATTACCTTTCATTTTATCTAAAACTTCCAAAGCCATATTATGATACTTTAAAGCTTCTTCATATTGAAGCAGCTTTTCAAGACAGTTCCCCATTAAGGTATTGCAAGTATAAATTAATTCGTAATCTTTAGAACCTTTTAAATATTGTAAAGCTTTAGAAATTTCAACATTACATTCTATATAATTTCCATCATAAAATAAAACATACCCTTTATTAAATAGCATTCTAGCTACGTTATCATCATCATGCAGTTTAAAATAAATCTTTTCTGCCTGCAGATAATAAAAATAAGCACTGTCTTTTTTAGTATTTTCATAGCAGTCACCTACAAAATAAGATGATTTTGCCATTCTAACACTATCGTGAGCCATTTTAGATAATTTTAAAGCCTTCAAACTAACGTTTAAAGATTTTTTGGGATTATTGATATAATAATATTCAGACGCAACTTTTAAATAAGTATTTCTTATCTGCAGATTATTTCTCTGAGCTTTTAATACCAATACTGTAGAGTCCAGATATTTCTCTTTCTTGTCTCCTTTTAAATTATCTGCGTAATTCTTATCAAAGAAAATGATTGAATCATTTTCAGAGCTAGCTGAATCACTTTTCTTACAAGATAAAAAAAGGAAAAAGAGGATTAAAAAAGGAATTTGGTTTGAAATATTCAAAATTATATTTGTTTTGGTATTCCAAATATAACACTTTGAAATAAACCAAATCCTTTATAATCATCTATTAATTAACAATTAGCGCCTTGGCGGTTTTGGATTACTTGGATCACCATCGCTTTCTGTACTCAATACTGATTTTACCTTAGTTGAGTCCAATACCTGAGTCCCTGACTCTGCTTGAATTTTAATCTTACTAATAGCATTTTCTTCATTCTCAAAATCGTCGTTTGAGCACGAAACAAACAAGAAAGAAGTAAATAAAGAAATCATAAAAACAAGTCCGATTTTATACAAATTATTTTTCATAGAATATTAATTTTTTATTAACTGTGAATTATTTGTAAAAAAAAAACATTGATTTGTTTAAATTGTACGGTATTTCCGTAAAATTTTAATTAGATTTGGTTCAAATTGAATGTCTATATATGAATTTAAATATTTTGATAGTCGACGATCATCCCATGACAGTCGACAGCTACATTAACCTACTATCTAACAGCGAGTTAAATAAACATAATTTGCATTTTATAAAAGGTTATAATTGTCAGGAAGCTTACAATAAAATAAACATGTATGTGAAACAGAATACCCCCATACATTTTGCTTTATTGGATATAAGTATTCCTGCCTATAAAGAATTGAATATAAATAATGGAGTAGATCTCGCCCAGCTCATAAGAAAAAAATTCAATATGTGTAAAGTGGTTCTGCTCACTATGCATAGTGAAGCACTAACTGTAGATAAAATAATTAAACAAATTAATCCAGAAGGTTTTATCTCAAAAAGTGATATCAATTTTGAGTTATTTCCTGTGATATGTCAAAAAGTTTTAAACGGGGATTATTTTAAAAGTCCTACTATTATAGAATCTCAAAGGGAATTATTTAAAAAAAATATAAACTGGGACGATCATGACAGCCAGATTCTGATTTTAATATCTGAAGGGGTAAAAACTGTTAATCTTCCCAATTATATTCCTCTTTCAATGAGTGCTATTGAAAAACGAAAAGCCAATATAAAAGATCAGCTTTTAGAAGGAAGGGGCGGTGATAAAGATTTAATAGATAAAGCACGAAAATTAGGCCTGATATAATGTATAATCCATAAACAAACATAAAATGAGAACAATAAAATTTCTATTCCCCATTATGGCTTTTTTTCTTTCTCTTAATGCAACAGCCCAAAAGGAAGAAAAAGCTTTAGTTACAGAAACCATTCAAACTTATTTTGACGGCTGGATGACAGGAGATACGCTTAAACTTGGAAAAGCAATGCATACTTCCTGCCATTTAAAACTTATTAAAGACAATGAAGTCTTAGTAATAGACCGAAAAACTTATCTAAGCAGATTTAAACTTCGTACAAAACTGCCTAATACTGAAGGCCGAATAATTGATATTAACATTACCAAAAACATTGCATCTGCAAAATGTGAGATAGAAACTCCTGAAAGATTATTTGTGGATTATTTTAACATGATGAAATTAAATGACAGATGGTATATAATAGATAAAATCTCCACGAGTTCAGAAAAAAAATAACAAATACAATAGGATTTTATATTATTAAGTGTAATTCCTTTTATCCGCATAAAAGTCTTAATCTCTTGATTAGGACTTTTTTTTATAAACAGCAATTTTAGCAAATTAGCAACAATCGATATTCTCCTTCGTTTTCTATTGGTGCTCTATGAACACAAGGCAGTACTTTTTGTTTTGGATGATCTACAGCTAAACGCCAAAGATGTTTTACCCCTAAATTAATAGGCACTGCATCCTCATGCTGCTGGTAATGCAGATCAAAATAATTCTCCTTCAAAAAGTTTTCGAATTCTTCTTCTGTTCCACCATGCAGTTCTTTTAGTTTCTGCCTGATTTCTGGAATTAGAATTTTTTGCTCTACCTGAGAATTAGGAATAATATCACTTGCCGCTCCGTGATAGGTACATAAAAAAGTATCCGTCGCAATAGGTGAACGGTCCACATGAAAAGAATACACATCAGTCGATATGAAATCAAATTCATCATCGCGCTCATAACACTTCAATAAATTAAGAGAGGGCGAAGCTCCAAAATCAGTTAATAATTGCAAATCCTTTAAGATTATTTCCCTTGCTGCATTTCCCTTTTCTGAGAGTTCGAGTGCCATTAAATCTTCAGGATAAACTTCTGTGATATTTTCCTTTAAAGATAATTTAGCGGTGATCTCTGCAAAATCGCCATCCAAATTTCTATACCAGCAAAGGGCATTTTGTTCACCCTCAAAATCAGTATGCACAAGCTCAGAAAAAGAAGATACGATGCCAATTTGATTGCTGTTAGAAAATGTATTTTTCATTTTGTTGTATAATAAACTAGTTATTGCATGTATCGCAAAAATAAGCAATCGAAGTGTTTTTCTTAATTAAACCTTGCTCTAAACTTTAAAGGTGTTTCATTTGTTTTGTTTCGAAACAATTTGCTAAAACTTTGCAGATGCTCAAAACCTAATTCATACGCTATTTCGGAAACTGATAAATTAGTATTTGAAAGCTTTTCCTTTGCTTTTTCAATCAATTTTTCGTGAATGTGCTGTTGTGCATTTTGTCCTGTCAAAGTTCGCAGCATATCGCTGAGATAACCAGACGATATTGCCAGACTATCTGCTAGGTTTTGTACGGTTGGAATTCCTTGATACGATTTTTTTTCATTATCAAAATGATCATTCAATAATTGTTCAAATTTATCAAGAAGAGTATTATTTATTGTTTTCCGAGTAATGAATTGCCGCTTATAAAATCGTTGTGCATAATTTAATAATAACTCAATCTGAGCCAAAACCACATCCTGACTTAATTCATCTATTCTGTTCATTAATTCATCTTCGATATTTCTAAAAAGGCTTAAGATAATTTCTTTTTCTTTTTCAGATAAATGAAGGGCTTCGTTCACTGAATAAGAGAAAAATTCATATTTCTTGATTTTTAAAGCCAAAGGAGAATTCAATAAAAAATCCGGATGTATTAAAATAGCGGCTTCTCTCCCACTGCATCCCGATTCTCTTGGTTCATTTTCATGTTGCGCTACAATTTGATTAGGAGCTGCAAAAAAAAGACCTCCTTCATTAAAATCAAAATGGGTTTGTCCATAACGAAGTGAGCCTCCAAGATTGGGACGAAAAGATATTTTATAATAGCTTAAAACATGGCTTTCGGTTGGAGGAGTAAATCCCAGATCTGAATCAATACCGTTCAGTACCGTAATTAAAGGATGCAACGGAGGCGGGCCACCGAAAGCTTTCAGACCTTCTGTTAGTGAAGTAAATTTACTCGGAGCATTATTTTTTTTCGCCATGGTGCTTTTTTTTCTGTTACAATTTAGGAAATAAAAAAGCAGCAGAATCTCTGCTGCTTAAATTTAACTTTATTTAGCCTTGTGCAGCTGTCGCAACATCCTGCCATTCTTCCCAAACTTTGATGCGATCTGAATACGCCTGACGGATTTCATCCAGATTATGGCTTCCCAAAAACATTCTTAATGGCGGCTGTTCTGCGTCTACAAGCTTTAATACAGCTGCGGCAGTAGCATTGGGATTTCCTCTTTCCAGCTTACTCAGATTTTCGAAAACCATATTTCGTATTGGTTCATATTGAGGAAGGCTTTCTGAAAATTTAAGTGAATTTTCACTTCCAAATTCTGTTGCATAGGCTCCCGGTTCAATAATTGTAACATTAATTCCGAAAGACTTCACCTCAACAGCTAAACTTTCGTAGATGGCTTCAAATGCCCATTTAGAAGAACAATAATATCCAATTAGTGGAACTACATAATGTCCTAAACTGCTTGAAGTTCCTAAAATATGTCCAAAACCTTGTTCTCTCATAATGGGCAAAACTGCTTGAATAACCGAAACCGGACCTAATATATTGGTTTCATACATCGCACGAATTTCATCTGTTTTGGCTTCTTCAACTGTTCCAACTAATGAATATCCTGCATTGTTAATGACAATATCTAATCTTCCGAAATATTCATGTGCGCTTTTTACAGCATTCTCAACTTGTGCTGGCTGAGTGACATCCAAAGGCAGAATCAAAACGTTGTCGCCATATTTATCTTTAAAATCAGAAATGCTGTCCACATTCCTTGCTGTAGCCGCTACTTTATCGCCTCTTTCGAGTGCCGCTTCTGTCCAAACTCTTCCAAAACCTCTGGAAGTACCTGTTATAAACCATACTTTTGGTTCGTCTATTTTTACTTTTGTCATACTATTTTTCTACTAAAAATTAATAGAACAAAATTGAGGAATCATAATTTCAAAATTTTAGTCAAAATGCGGAATTTTGTAACCTAAACGAGGCAAAATAGCTTCAGCTAAATGAGGATGAAATTGCTTATTCCATCCTTCGGTTATAAAAAGAATCAAAAATGACATAAAAAAAACCTGTAAGATTTACAGGTTTTTCAAAATTATAACTAACATTATTAACACTAAAAATTACTCTCAATACTTATTTTGAAAATTCAACTTTGTTTAGTTTTTTCCAGCTTCCGCGCGTAAAATCTGGAATTTCAACTGGTGCTGAATTATTGTCCAAAGAAATTTCTGTTAATGGACTTAGGCAAGACCATTCGGCTAAATCGTAAACATCCATGTCTAAAGGAAGTCCTTTTTGAAGACAATAAAACATACGGTAATCCATAATAAAATCCATACCGCCGTGTCCACCAACTTTTTTGGCCATTTCTTCGATATCTTTTACAATTGGATTTTTATATTTTTCCATCAAAAGTTTTTTAACATCTTCAGAAACAAATTCTTCTGCATTTAGGTTTTGATAATTTTTGGCAATTTCGGCTCCGGCTTCTTTCGCATCAATTGCATAACCTTCAACTGGATATTTGTTTGCAAAACCTTTTGTTCCAGATAATTGATACATTCTGCTGTAAGGTCTTGGACTTGTAACATCATGCTGAATCTGGATTGTTTTACCCATTTCGGTACGAATCATAGTCATGGTATGATCTCCATTTCTAAAATCTTTTACTTCCTCACCCGTTTTTTCTTTTATAAAAGCTGGATTTCCTACCGCTTTAGTATCCATTGAAACCAAGAAATTCATTTTATCACCACGGTGAATATTTAAGGCTAAACAAGCCGGTCCCATTCCGTGTGTTGGATAAATATCTCCTCTATGTTTACGGTTATAATCCATACGCCAGTTGTTCCAATATTCTCCCCAATAGGGCTGAAGTCCGTGTATATAAGAACCTTCTGCATGCAGAATTTCTCCAAAAACACCTTGCTGTGCCATGTTTAAAGTGGTTAATTCGAAGAAATCATAAACACAGTTTTCAAGCATCATACAATGTTTTCTTGTTTTTTCGGAAGTATCAATAATATCCCAGATTTCTTTCATGGTTAAAGCACCCGGAACTTCAACGGCAACGTGTTTTCCATCAGTCATGGCTTGTATGGCAATACTGGCGTGATGCTTCCAGTCGGTAACAATATATACTAAATCTACGTTGGGAAGTTTTGTTACTTGTTTCCAGCCGTCTTCACCAAAGAATTCCTGCGCTTTTGGTTTTCCGTGTTTTACCAAAGTATCGTTAGCCCCTTTTGTTCTTTCTTCAAGCATATCACAAAGCGCTACAATTTCAACTCCTGGTATGTGTGTTATTCTTTCGACTGCGCCTGTTCCGCGCATTCCTAAACCAACGATTCCTACTCGTACCACAGGAATTGCCGGAGTAGCTAAACGAAGAACATCTGTCTGGCCTTTGGCTCTTTTTGGAGCTTTCGTTTTGATAAGCTGAGCAGAGATATCACAAACCTTTAACAGCATAAATGCTATCAATAAAATTTTTAAACTTGAACTTTTCATTTTTATGTATTTAATGGTATAATAGGGTTAGACGTTTTAATTGTAATCGTTTATTTTTTTAGACTTTTATATACGTTTTGTTTTTATGCATGTACCAGAGTATGAAATATAAAATTGCAAAACCTGCTAAATCGCAAAATGCATCATAATAAGAACTTGTAAATTGGTCGAAACCATAAAAAACTTGTTTGGCAATTAATGAGAAATTAAAAACATGAGAGCCCACATAAGCTGCAATTGCGTTTACTCCGATAACTTTAAAAGGATAAGCCCATTTTGTATATCCTTTTACATCGATGATCCAATAAAAAAGCGCTAGTAAAACAAAGCTGATTCCTGATGAGAATAATACAAAGGAACTTGTCCATATTTTTTTGATAATGGGATGCCAGATTCCTATTAGTAACGAAATAGAAAAAGTGATTATTCCGATTACTGCAAGATACAACGCTATTTTGGGTCTTGGCATTGAGGACAAAAGTAATTCTCCTGCAAATAATCCTGATAAAGTAGTTGCTGTAAATCCCAGTCCGGTTAAAAGCCACGAATATTGTGTCTGATCATAAAAACGTCCAAAAACCTGTTGATCGATATAAATGGAAAGATTTTTATTGGGAAGAAGCTCAAAATGATGTCCAAAAAAATCAGGAACGCTTAACAAAACGGCATATAAAATAAGACAAACGGCAAAGAATATATACCTTCCTTTTTTGGACAAATTCAGATAGGCAATACATGAAAACAAATATCCAACTGCAATGGCTTGTAATGTATTGCTAAATATGTGAAATTTTGAAATGTCAAGAAATAATAAATTTCCTTGAACGATCCATCCTAAAATAAACAGAATTATAAATCGTCTAAAAATATGAGCATAGACATTCTGATTTGATGCTGCATTTCTTTTTCCTAATGAAAATGGAATTACAACGCCAACTACAAACAAAAACAAGGGCATTATAACATCATAAAAATGAAACCCAAGCCATTCCGGATGTTCAAACTGATCTGCCAATGATTTTGTAAAATCGGTTTTAGCTGCTGCATTTAAATTATAAAAGAATCGGTCTGCAACGATTATCATTAATAGATCAAATCCTCGCAAAACATCTACAGACATTAATCGGTTGTTGGTTATGATTTTATTCATTTTGTCTATATTCTTTTCAGTTGAAACTTTTTAAGAAATAATCCGCGTATTTTTCTGTTTTTTGAAAAAGCCAAAATACCGCGGATCATTTTTAATATGGTAACTCGATAGCTTACGCCATTAAATTCAGAAAATTATCTCTCCAAAAAACTTTTACTTAATGGCGTATTTTGACCGGCTATCGATGACAAACTACAATTCTAAAGTTGAAAACTTAGGTGCTTCGGGGAAATTAGCAACTGCCGCCCATCCCGACGTCATTTCTGTAATCGCAATACCAATTGAGCTTCCTAAAGTTCCTAACTGTGATTTTGGAATACTAAATTCAATTGCATTTGTAGTTGCAGACAAGCTGACAATTCCAGAAGCTGTTAAGCTTGATCCAGAACCTGCAATAGCGCTCCAACCCCAGCCTCCATTTGGATCTGTATGGTTATAAAATGATCCCCAGCCGTTCGTTACTAAAGGCCCTTCAAATAAAAATTCTGCTCCAGAACCTTGAGGCCAATTGCCGTGTAAAAATCCAGTCTGCGTATTGCCATCTGTATTGATATACATATCTACCAGTTCCATCAGCATTTTTTTGTTTCCTTCTAAATATACATTGACATTTGGACCACCTGCCCAGATTTTAATTTTCTGAATAGAACCGTTACCAGAAGTATTTTCATCGGTTACGGGAACATCATTCCAATCCGCAAATTTTCCATCTATTTTAATATCTACTATTATAATTTTTGGAGCATTTATCACCTTTGTCACAAAAGATTCTTCTCCAGCATCATTGGTTACTGTTAAAGAAACTCTGATTTCTCCTCCAATTTTATAGGTATAAACAGGATCTTTTTCATTAGAAACATAATAGAGATCACCAAAATCCCATCTGTATTTGGTTCCATTTGTGGAAAGATTCGTAAAAGTAAAGGTGCTTCCGTCATTGGTAAATGAAAAATCTGCGACTGGTTTATTTGCCGAATCAGAAGCATTATTATCGCTAGAACAAGCTGTAAGCAGTAAAAAAGCCGACAGTATTGCTAGATACTTGGTTAGTTGTATTTTTTTCATGGTTTTTAATTTAAATGTTTTACGAACTATTTAATGATAACCGTTTGTGATAATTTGTTGAATCCAGTTGTACTTTCCCAAACCCCTGTATTAGCAAAACGAATGCAATAGTCTGGTCTTTCGGATAGTTTTGAAGAACTGTCTTCAATTTTTAAAAGTAATTCGTAGGTTCCTGCTGGAATACTGGACAAACTCACCGATTCTTTTAAATTAAAAGAAACTCTTGGAACTACTTTTCGAACATCAAAGTCTAATTTTTTCTTATAAACTGTTCCATTTGCAGTCGATCTTAAAATTAGATAGGCATTTTTAGGATTATACACTGGCGCAAATCCAGTATTATTTACTATCGCATTTAATGCCAATGTTCCGTTAACCGACGCTTGTTTTGTAACACTGGAAGATGCTAATGCTAGTCTATAACCAAGCTTTCTTTCAAAATCTGTAAAACAGTTGTTATTTCTCCATTCTTGTAAAACTGGTCCATAATAATCCAGATTCAAATACGTCCATTTTAAAAGTGTCATTTCTTTTTCTGCTATGCTGCAGCTTGCAATTGGAACATCAGTTGGCGGACAGGTTTCTCCTCCAGTTGGAACAAATAGCGCCTCGTTGCTTACATATGTTTTTTCGGCAGTTACATTTACGTACGTTCCGTAATCATCGACACTTGCCATAAAACAATCGTTATGAAAACCTAAACGTGCTGTATTTGTCGTTCCGTAACCCACAGTCGCATCCATTGCAGTTGTTGTGGCCACAAAATCTTGTTTTATTTTTGGCGTTCTTACCTGAATTTTAGTTTCTTTTGGAAACGTAGCCAAAAGTTTATCCAAGATCATTTTTTTATTTGCTGGTGTAGTAAGCTGATTGGTAGTGTAATACCATTCGCCCCACGCACCTACAAAACCAGCCTGTACAAAGGCAATTACGTCTTTGTTATCTTCAAGAATTGGTTTTAATTGGTCTAAATGTCCCGAAATAACGGCAACCGAAGCATCTGTACCATCTTGAGCATCTGTATAAGCAAAACGCAAAACACATTTTAATCCTGACTCTCTCAAACGAGTAAAGTCGGTTTTGATAAGGTCTAACTGAGTCTGGCTTAAAGCTGAGGTTTTGAATTTTTCTAAATAATACAAACGCAGAATCAGGCTTACATTTTCTTTTTTCAGATTATTCAAAGACGCCGCTGTCATGGCTGATCCTTCAGAATTTACCTGCCAAGTGTGCATAAATCCACGTTCTGGATTTGTAAAAACTTCATTAGAAACTGTATAAGTTACTTTTTCGTCTCCACTTGTTTCTTCTTTGTTATCACCTCCATCACTTTGACAGCTGGAAGCAAAATTTAAAAAAAGAAAAAATGCTATTAATAAATGTTTCATATCCTTTATAATTAAATTATCTAATTAATACTTTTAAAATCTTTCTTAAAAAGAAATTAATTATATCCTTGGTTCTGAATAAATTTCCCTTTTCCTTCGCTTATTCTTTCTAATGAAAAAGGAAATAATGCTTTATAAGGCGCGCTTTGGCTTGCTGATCCATTTAAGGCAAGTGCGTGTTCTGTAAATTTCCCGTGTCTGATTAAATCGGAACGGTATTGCCCGTTTTCACACCAATATTCGTGAGATCTTTCTAAAAGAATCATTTCGTTAAACTTAGCTAGTGATGCATAGTTCGCCAATGTAATTTCGCTGATTTTTGCTCTCTTTCTCACGATATTAACCAAATCAATGGCTTCTTGTGTTGGCGTTCCTGTTTTGTTGGCAATAGCTTCTGCTTTCGATAATAAAACATCTGCATAACGGTACACAATTATGTCTACGGTTGTCAAAGCAGTTGTTCTGGCTGCATCTGGATCAATTTTTAACGGAATTGGTCCTAACTGCATGTAATTTGCAGGATTTTGTCTATTGTATGTTACACCGTCGGTTCCTGTAAATTCGGCAATAAGTGCTTCTTTACGAATATCTGTTGCTTCAAAAGAATCATAAAAAGTCCATGAACTCTGAATCGTTCCATAACCGCCGCGTCCTGGAAAGTTAGCTGGTAAAACCATTAACTGCCATTGGTTTTCGCTTGTTCCTGCATAATCTGCTGGAACTGCCCATATTACTTCTTTAGTATCAACTGGCGCTTTAATATCCCACATTCCAGCGTAATCTTCTTCAAGAGCATAATAATTCATACCGATAATTGCATTGGCTTGTTCTTCAACTTCCGCCCATCTTTTTTCATGAAGATATAATCGTATCAAAATCATTCTAGCCAATCCACTGCTGAATCTTCCATAGGCTGTTTCAGAAGGAGATTTTAAATCTGCTGCTGCATCTTTAAGATCGTTTTCAATAAAACTTACCATTTGAGTATTGGAAAGTCTTGCCAAAGGTTCTTCTTTCAAAGGATTTTGAAGAATTTCCAAAGGTGCTACTACAAGCGGACCGTACATATCAAAAAGTTCATAAGCTAATAATCCTCTTGCGCATTTAATTTCGGCAATAGCTTGTTTTTTAACCAACTCATTTACTTTAGACTTTTCGATTCTGTCGATACTCAAAGTCATTCCGCTGATTTTATTATAAAAAGTATCGTAAAAACGTGTAACGGCTGTCGTTGTAGCTTTATAACTGTGTAAAGATGCTTCTTGCTGTACTCCATAAGGTCCTTGAAGGATTTCTGTTGTAGCATCGAGCATAAACATCAATCCATTTTCAGATGTGCTGTGAATTCCGTTTCCATAAGAACCTCTAAGCGGATAGTATGCCGAAGCCACAATAGCTTGAATATCTGCCTCTGAACTTGGAAATATACTCGGATTAATCTCATCGTAATTGATAGATTCTAAATCATCACTGCATCCTGAAAAAACAAGCAGCAGTAAAACTATTGTATAATATTTTAAATTTTTCATATCTTCTTTATTAAAACTTAAGATCAATTCCTACTGTATATGTTTTTACGTTTGGATAAGCAGCAGCATATCCGTCTGTTTCAGGATCTATACCATCATATTTGGTAATGGTAAAAAGATTTTGTCCGTCTAATCTAAGGGCAGCACCCTGCATGTATTTTCCGAACCATTTTTTTGGAAGATTATAACTCAACGAAACGCTTTGTAAACGAACAAATGAAGCATCCTGCATAAAGAAATCTCCAGAACCGTATTGTGTATATCCAAAGTGCGAACCCGGACGAGTATTTGTTGGATTATCTGGTGTCCATCTATTGTAAATGCTTCTAAGTGCATTTCGGCCATTTTGTGCTACTCCAACAGCTGTTACGCCATAAGCGAAATCCGTTTGATCGACAATTTTTCTTCCAAACATTCCATTGAATTGAAAATTAAGCTGGAAGTTTTTCCAAGTAATTGTATTTCCTAAACCAGCTACAAAATCAGGGTCAGATGATCCAAGTAATACATAATCAGCATCGTCAATTTTCCCATCAGGTGCTCCTGTTCTCAAGAATACACCATTTTCATCTGTTACAGGATTTCCCGCAGCATCTCTCACGAAACCATTAAGGTCTTTAATTTTTATTTGTCCAGGATATAAATCTGGTTGTGCAGGAACTACTTCTCCAATCTGCATTACGCCATCGGCAATTTGGCTGTATTGTGCACGAACTGGATCATTATAGCTCATATAAACTGATGGTTTCCAGTCTGGAGCTCTTTCTTTCCAGTTGGTTCTAAATCTAGAATATGTAAATGTACTTTTCCAAGTTAGATTAGGATTGTTTATATTTACTGTACTGACAGTCAACTCTAAACCTTTACTTTGTGTACTTCCTATATTGGCCCAAACAGTGTTTATTTCTTGGTAACTATTAATTGGTTTTAAAGTTAATAAATCAGAAACCACTCTATCGTATATTTCGAATGATCCCGAAACTCTTCTATTAAACAACTCAAAATCAACTCCTAAGTTTTTCTCTGTAGTAGTTTCCCATTTTAAATCAGGGTTTTCAAGTCTTGAAGGAAAAACACCAATTAAAATAGATTCATCCGGATTTAAATAAGCTGGCTGCGCGTAAAAAGCTCCAAATGCGCTTCCTCCAATTGAGGCATTACCTGTTTGTCCATAACCAAATCTAACTTTCATCTGCGAAACATAATTGTTTATTGATTTCATGAAAGATTCTTGAGAAACATCCCAACCTAAGGCAATTGAAGGAAATAAACCATATTTATTATTTTTTGCAAAAACACTCGCTCCATCACGACGAATTGTCGAAGTCAGCATGTATTTGTCTTTGTACGAATAATTAAATCTTGTAAAGTAAGAGATAAAGTTATTTTCGGATTTTGAAGATGCTGTAACTTTAGTTCCGGCACCTGCATTCATATTGTTCCAAAGGAAAGCATCTGTAATAAAGTTGCTGTTTCCTAATGTAGCCGCTTCTGTTCTATACGTCTGCTGAGAATATCCAACCATTAAACCGAAAGTATTATCTTCCATTAATTTTGTGGTATAGTTTAATGTGAAGTCGAACAAATCATCATTTTTTTCTTGTGAATTTATAGAGGCTTTTCCATTTTCCAAAGCGCCATACAAAGTTGTTCTTGGCAGATACGTACTTCTTTTAGAATTTCCCTGATCAAATCCAGCTTGAAATCTTGCTGTAAGTCCTGCAATTGGTTTTATTTCTGCGTAAAAGTTCGTTAATGATCTGTCGATAACACCTTCGTCAGAAATAGTCAATAAAGAATAAGGATTAGGTTCTAAGGCACTATCTGGGTTTATAGGATAGTTTCCAAATTCATCAATTGCTGCAATATGAGGGCCTTGCTGAATGGCTGCTCGTATAATTCCTGAATTTTCAAACTGAGCCAAATCTTGTCCTGTCACAGGATCAAATTGTCCTCCTAATTGTGAGTTTTGATTTTTGATTCGGCTTTTGGTCATGTTCATACCAAAATTGATAAAATCAGTTAATTTTTGATCGATGCTGAAATGAACGGTGCTTCTTTTCAAACCTGAATTTCGAATAACTCCTTCTTGATTAAATAAGTTTCCTGATAAAAAGTATTTTGTCGATTTTGTTCCTCCGCGTAATGAAAGGTTATTTTGTTCAATCATTCCGTCTCTTGTCACTAATCCAAGCCAGTCAGTTCCTTTTCCGGCATTTCTAATCTGCTCGTCAGAGTAAATTCTTTTGTATGGAATTCCGTTTACCGGCGCTGCATTAGCTTCTTCTAAGGTTTTTGGCGAATAAGGATACACTTTATTAATGAATTCCCAGTTTTCTCTGGCTGCATCATTTCTAAGCTGCATCCATTCTTTTAAATCCAAAACTTCATAGCTGTCATTGTATTTTTGATACGAATATGAACCTGAATAATCTACTCTCACATCGCCTTCTTTTCCTTTTTTAGTAGTAATTAAAATAACACCATTTGCTGCTCTGGCTCCATAAATGGCTGTAGAACTGGCATCTTTTAAAACCTCAATCGATTCGATATCATTAGGGTTAAAAGAATTTAAAATACTTTGTGTTCCTCCTGTATAACGATTTCCTGTTCCCGGCTGCTGCAAGTTGGTAACCGGAAATCCGTCAATAACAATTAAAGGATCATTACTGGCATTAATAGAACCTGCACCACGAATTTGAATGTTAAATCCACCTCCTGGCTGTGCACTATTTTGGGCTATCTGCAAACCGGCAACTTTACCTTGAAGTCCCGTTAAAACAGATGGTGCCGAAGATAACGTAAGTGTTTCTCCTTTTACAGAAGAAATAGCTCCTAATACGTTTTTCTTTTTCTGAGTTCCATAACCTACGATTACCACCTCATTCAACGTTTTTGATGCTGGAACCATCGAAACTTTAATATTGGTTTGATTGGCAATCAAAACTTCTTTATTGTCATATCCTACATATGAAAACACTAAAGCTTCTGTTGTAGAAGGAACCACAATGGTAAAAGTTCCGTCAAAATCTGTTGTTGTACCTCTTGGAGAACCTTTTGGTAAAATAGTTACTCCAATCATTGGCTGTCCTAATTCGTCTAAAACAACACCTTTTATAATGATATCGGCTTCTGATTTTTTATTTATAATTTCTGATTTTTCGCTGCTGTCTGACGATGATGCGGCGTTTACTTTGAAAACAGAAACTACCAGACATAAAATAGTTATGATTGCTTTTAAACTGAATTTTATTTCCTGATAGTTACTGCACAGTAACTTGTTACTTTTTTTCATATTATTTTGGTTAGTTAAATGATTAATGAAAAACAAACTTTGTGTGTCTAAAAAAATTGGTTAGATTTTTTATTTCATTCACAAAGTGAAGAGTTCGGTTTATGTCTTTTTTGATGTCATAATTTTTTTCATTGGTTTTTGTTTTTGTTCGGTTATTTTTTTTTGATATTCTTTTTTCAGTTTCTTTTTCTCACTTAAAATCAACTGATAATTTCTTTTTGTTTTTAAATCTCACTTCCGTTTTTTGGCTTTTAAAGTGTCATGTTTTGTACTTCGAAAACGGATAAAAAAAAGCTTTTTTTCTACTTACTTATGGCTAAACTAAATAATAATTTTTAATAAACAATGGCAAAATCGAAAAAATGTGTTCGTGCACATTAAAAAAGTGTTTTCGAGCACATTTTTTAAAAAAAGTATTACTAAATTCATACCTATTTTAAAATTATAACCTGTAAGAATTCAAACATTTATCAAAAAAAATTAATTATACTATTAAAATCAATTGAAAATATTTGATATTCATTTAATTATAAAAATCAACAAAGTATCCTTTTTAGTAGATTTTATTGACCTTTTGCTTCGATTTTTAAATATATTTTTAATAGAAATTCTTCGTAAAATCTTACAATAATGCTTCTATTTCAACTATGAATTTTGAAGCCAAATCATCTGCTTTTTTCTGCGAAATACTTTCGGTATAAATCCTCACGATTGGTTCGGTATTCGACTTACGTAAATGCACCCATTCGTTTTCAAAATCAATCTTAACGCCATCGATACAGTTTGGTTTTTCATTGCTGAATTTCTCGGTTAATTTTGTCAAGATTTCATCAACATTAATATTTGGAGTTAGTTCGATTTTACTTTTACTCATAAAATATTCTGGGTAACTTTCTCTAAGTTTTTTACACGAAATTTTAAGATTCGCTAAATGAGATAAAAATAAGGCAATACCAACCAAAGAATCCCTTCCATAATGCGATTCTGGATAAATGATTCCGCCGTTTCCTTCTCCTCCAATAATGGCATTGGTAGTTTTCATTAATTCAACCACATTTACTTCTCCAACTGCACTGGCTTCATAAGCTCCGCCATGTTTTTGAGTAATATCGCGTAAAGCGCGCGATGATGATAAATTCGAAACGGTATTTCCTTTTGTTTTTCCTAAAACATAATCAGCGCAGGCAACCAATGTATATTCTTCGCCAAACATAGAACCATCTTCGCAAATTATGGCCAAGCGGTCTACATCTGGATCTACCACGATTCCAAAATCAGCTTTTTCTGTAACGACCAATTCTGAAATATCCGTTAAATGTTCTTTTAAAGGCTCTGGATTATGCGGAAAATGTCCATTTGGTTCACAATATAATTGTATGCATTCCACTCCCAATTTTTCAAGCAAAGCAGGAACTGCAATACCTCCCGTTGAATTAACGGCATCAACAACTACTTTAAAACCTGCTTTTTTAATGGCTTCGTTATCAACCAAAGGCAGTTTTAAAACTTCATCAATATGTCGGTTTATATATCCTTCTTTCTTTTCATATTTCCCTAAATCATCAACTTCAGCAAATAAGAAATTTTCATCTTCGGCAATATTTAGGATTTTCTCACCTTCAACTGCGTTTAAAAACTCGCCTTTTTCGTTTAATAATTTTAAAGCATTCCATTGTTTGGGATTATGACTTGCTGTAATTATAATGCCGCCATCGGCTTTGTCAAGAGTGACGGCAACTTCAACAGTTGGAGTTGTCGACAAACCAATATCGATTACGTTTATTCCTAATCCGGTAAGTGTATTGGCAACCAGATTACTGATCATTTCACCAGAAATTCGGGCATCTCTACCAATAATTACGGTTAATGATTCATTTGAGTTTTTGCTTTTAAGCCACATTCCATAAGCTGCGGCAAATTTCACCGCATTTACCGGAGTTAAATTTTCATTGACAACCCCGCCAATTGTGCCTCGTATTCCTGAAATTGATTTTATTAATGCCATTTTTGTATAATATTTATGCTGTGAAAAATTTAACCGCAAAGTGCGCAAAGTCTTTACGCAAAGCTCGCTAAGTAGTTTTTTTTTAGTTTAATTTTCAATTCAAAGTCCGCAAAGCGATATGTAAGCTAAGTACAGTTTTTAAAAATCTATCTAATCCTTTTAATCTGTGGCAAAAACTCTAACCCCTTTTTATTAAACTTAGAATCTTAGCATCTCAGAACCTTAGAATCTTCTTAGTAATGCCATCTCACAAATGCTTCCATTGCTGCATAGCTCGATAGTCCCATTTGCTGGTAAACAATTGCGGTTTCGCGGTTTCTGTCTTCGGCTCTCTGCCAGAACTCTCTTGAGTCAGTTCCCTGGAAAACAACGCCGTCTTTCTGCGACTGGTGTTTGAAGATTCCGTGGCGTTTCGCCAGAACCTGGTCGGGACTCATCGGAACTGCCATTTCCACTTCGTCAATCCCCCATTCCTGCCATGCGCCTCTGTACAGCCACAGCCAGCAGTCATTCATAAATTCTTTCGGCTTCAGGTTTTTAACCGATTCAAAAATCGCGTCAAGGCATACCTTATGCGTGCCGTGCGGATCTGCTAAATCGCCTGCCGCATAAATCTGGTGCGGTTTGATTTTTTCAATCAGATCCATCGTAATCTGTATATCTTCCTGTCCGATTGGTTTTTTCTCGATGGTTCCGGTTTCATAAAAAGGAAGTTCCATAAAATGGATCTGTTCATCAGGAAGTCCCACAAAATGGCTCGTTGCCCTTGCCTCTCCTTTTCTGATCAGTCCTTTTATATAGCGGACTTCAGGAACATCAATCTCGCTGTTCTTTTTGTTTTCCAGAAAAGTCTGCGCTTTTTTATAGATGTTGTCGGCTTCTTCGCTTTTAATTCCGAATTTTTCGTTGTAATCAATCACAAATCTGGCAAAACGGAGCGCTTCATCATCGGCAACTGCAATATTTCCGGAGGTCTGGTACGCAACATGCACTTCATGACCCTGCTCCTGCAGACGCATAAAGGTTCCTCCCATGCTGATAATATCATCATCTGGATGCGGAGAGAAAATCAGGACACGTTTTTTTGCCGGTTCTGCTCTTTCCGGACGGTTGGTATCATCTGCATTGGGTTTTCCGCCCGGCCAGCCCGTAATGGTATTCTGCAGTTTGTTGAATATTTTGATATTGATATCGTAAGCCGGACCTGAATCTGCCAGCAGGTCGCTCATTCCGTTTTCGATATAATCGGCATCAGTAAGCATTAAAATTGGTTTTTTAAGGTCTAATGCAAGTCCTAAAACCGCTTTTCTGGTCAGTTTATCCGTCCAGACAATTTTCTCCACCAGCCACGGTTTGTTGATTCTGGTAAGTTTTGAAGAAGCTTCTTTATCCAGAATAAAAACAGCATTATCATGTTCCTGTAAAAATGAAGCCGGAACTCTGTTTGTTACTTCATCTTCAACTGATCTTTTAACAATACTGGCTTTTCCTTCTCCCCATGCCAGTAAAATCACTCTTTTCGCTTCCATGATCTTTTTCACGCCCAATGTGATTGCCGTTCTCGGCGTATTGTTCAATCCGAAGAAATCTTTGCTTGCCGCCACTCTTGTGATATGGTCTAAAGCCACCAGACGTGTTTTTGAGTTCTGGAGCGATCCCGACTCATTAAAACCAATGTGCCCGTTTCCTCCGATTCCCAGAATCTGAAGATCGATTCCGCCCAGCGATTCAATTTTCGCTTCGTATTCATGGCAGTAATCCGCGATCTGTTCTTTGGTTAAAAGTCCGTCTGGGATATGGCAGTTTTCAGGTAAAATATCGACGTGGTCAAACAGAAGCTCTTTCATAAAACGGACGTAGCTGTTGATTGAATTCGGCTCCATCGGATAGTATTCGTCCAGATTAAAACTGATTACGTTTTTAAAACTAAGACTTTCTTCTTTATGAAGACGAACCAGTTCAGCATAGAGTCCTTTTGGAGAAGATCCTGTTGCCAGACCTAAAATACACGGTTTGTTTTCTTTTTGTTTTGACTGGATTAAAGCGGCAATTTCCTGCGCAACAGCTTTTGAAGCCTCACCCGAATTTTCAAATACAACCGTATTGATGTTTTCGAAGCGTTTTTCAAATCCTGTCGCTTTGTCTATTTTACTTTTTAACATGATATAGTTTTTTATTTTAATGTTTTTATGCGTTTGAAAAAGGCATAAGTTGAGTTGAGCATGTTCAAATACCAGATTTGAATGCTTTAAAATTGGTTTATAAATGAAATGTTATTTTATATAAACGTTGTCAGTCTGTAGCTTTACCAGCTTCTGTATTTATGTCCTTTGAATGCAAAAAAGATAATTACGAGATAAGCGGGAATTAATATTGAATATGCCAATTGATTACCGCTTTTTGCTGTTTCAACAATTCCTGCGGCTTCATTGGATGCATTAATAGCATCTGCAAACATTCCGTATAATAATGGAAAAACTGCTCCGCCAATGATTCCCATAATTAGAATTGCGCCTCCAATTTTTGTAAATCCACCCAAATCCTGAAGTGCCATTGGCCAGATTGCAGGCCAGCAAAGTGCATTTGCTAATCCGAGTAAGGCCACTAAAATAATCACTAGTGGTAATTGCGGAAGTCCCGGCAGTTCGATCATAATTTTTGGAGAAAGACTAATGATTAAGCCCACCAAAATGAGTCCTAAAAATCCCGAAACTTTTAAAGCAAAAACCTGCGAAACGTATTTGGGAATCAGAGTAATTCCTAATATATAACCAATAACCATAAACGTCATTGTAAACGAAGTTAGTTTTAAATAAAAAGATCCGCTTTCACCATACACTCCTAGTCGTTTTCCGAAACCTCCAATAGAATCTCCAGCTAAAACCTCAGCAGCGATATAGACCATCAAAGTAATTACTCCAAAAACCAACTGCGGATGCTGGAATGCTTTTTTGATTTGTTTGAAAATACTCAAATGTTCTGCCTGACCTTCATCATCTAAATTAATTTCAGGAAGTGGCGAATATTTTACCAAAACTGCCAAAACTAGCATGATGGCAGCCATATAAATATAAGGCGTCTGTAATTGTAAAGCCAGCGAATCTAAAGCGGTTTCTTTTTCTACAGAAGTCATTACAGCAATCTTATCTGCTGAATAATCGCCGATATTGGATAAAACCAAAGAGGTTAATAATAACGGAGCCAGAAATCCTGCTAATTTATTTGCAATTCCTAAAACACTGATTCTGGCGGCAGCACTTTCGCGAGGACCAATAACCACTACATACGGATTGGAAGCGGTTTGTAAAACAGCTAAACCAGTTCCCATAACAAATAAAGCGGCTAAAAATAGCGGAAAAGTTCTCGCTGCGGCTGCAGGATAAAAAAGCAATGCGCCTGCTGCAATTACTAATAAACCTAACGAAATACCGTTTTTATATCCTACTTTTTCAATTAAAAATGAAGATGGAATTGCCATGACAAAATAGGCGATGTAAAAAGCAAAGGTTACAAAGTAAGATTGCGATTCGGTTAGTTCGCAGGCTAATTTAAAAAATGGAATCAGCGGTCCGTTTAACCAGGTTACGAATCCAAAAATAAAAAACAATGAGGTTAAAATAACCATCGGAATCAAAGTGCTGTTTTGCTCTTTTTTTAATGTAAAATCTATTTGTGACATAATCTGGCTGGGTTTTGGTTACTATTGAATTTTATTTGCTGATTAATTGCTGATGATAAAAGGTGATGGTTTCTTCTAAAGCAGCATCAATAGAATAATCGGGTTTAAAACCTAATTGATTGAATTTCTCCGGATTTGCTTTAGAGTGTTTAATATCTCCTGGTCTTTCTTCTAGAAATTTTATCTGGGATTTTGAATTGGTTATTTTTATGATTTTTTCGGCTAATTCTAAAACCGATGTACTGTGTCCTAAAGCGACATTGTAGGTTTCATTTCCTTTTTGCGAAGCCAGAATATTTGCTTTTACAACATCTTTCACATAAATAAAATCTCTGGTTTGCGAACCGTCTCCATAAATGGTAATCGGTTCGTTTTGAAGTGCTTTGTTAATAAAAATAGGCACTGCCGCTGCATAAGCTGATTCTGGATTCTGACGCGGACCAAAGACATTAAAATATCGTAAAGAGGCGGTTTGAAGCTGATATTGATCGAGATACATTTTTAAATAATATTCGCCGTCCAGTTTTGTAATCGCATAAGGCGTCATAGGTTCAGGGAACATGGTTTCGATTTTTGGTAAAACAGGATTATTGCCATAATTGGCCGCCGAAGTAGAAAGCACGACTTTACAGTCTGGATTGTTTTTTGCCGCTTCCAAAATATTAATGGTTCCAATTGTATTGATCTCGATACATTCTTTAATTTTTAACAACGATTCTGGAACACTTACCAAAGCTGCGAGATGAAAAACACCACTTGCTCCGCTGATTACTTCATTGACTAAATTCTCATCGCGGATGTCTCCTTTTACAAATTCTACATTCAAATTTTCGAGATTATGTTCGAATCCCGTTCTAAGGCTATCATATACCAACACCTGATGTCCTTGATTTGATAAATGTTCTGCAATATGACTTCCTATAAAACCGGCACCTCCGGTAATTACATATTTTTTCATTCTTTTTATTTTAATGTTCCAATGAAATTCAAATTGTAATCTTCCATTTCTGCAAATTGTTCTGAAAGACTTTCAATTAGCTTAAACTGATTTTTAGAACGATCCAGATTATGTTCTGGATATTCTGTTTTATAATATACATCGTCGTTTAAGAAATCTGTTAGAAAACGAAGTGCCATTATAAAAGTCATTGTTTTGGCGCCAAGTGGTAAATATTTTATTTCGAGCGTCGAAAGAGATGAATTGGTTTTCTCCAAAAATCCTTTTACATAGGCTTTGTAAAATTGCAGGTTGAAATTTACCTTTTCTAGATTTTTTTCATCTTCCGCCGCTGTGTTACAAATGGTTCTAATGGCATCACCAAAATCATAATGAATAATTCCCGGCATTACCGTATCAGTATCAATTACACAAAGTCCTTTTTTGTTGGTGTCAAAAAGTGCGTTTGAAATTTTGGTGTCATTATGCGTAACTCTCAGTTTGATTTTTTTGGCATCTTTTAAGTTTTGTAAAATATGCATTTCTTCTTTTAAATCTTCTACGAGTTTTATAAGATCCTTTGCCTGCTCAATTCTTTGTCCAGAAGCTTCTTTCATCGCGGTATCAAACTGAGAATAGCGGAAAGCCATGTTATGAAAATTAGGAATTACTTCTGTTAGTTTTCTGGCATCAAAATCACTGGTAAGATTTAGGAATTCGCCAAATAATTTTCCGCCTTCGTATGCAATTTCTTCATTGTTTACGGTTTCAAAAGTCAAACTTCCTTCAATATAAACCATTACGTTCCAGAAATTCCCTTCTTGATCCTGATAATAAAAAATACCTTTTTTTGTTCCAACAAAGGTTAAAACACGACGTTTGAGTTCGTCTTCGGGTAAATCTTTTAATTTTCGAAGCAAATGTTTACTTACACTTACTTTATTCGCGATAAGACCTGGAACATCTTTAAAAACGCCGTCGTTAATTCGCTGTAAAATGAACTGTCTATCACTTTCGGTGGTTACGAGATAGGTGTCATTAATATGACCGGAAGACAGTTCTTCAAAAGTTTTAAAGACCTCTATATGGTCAAACTTTTCGAAAATAAATTGTAATTGTTCCGCTGTCATATTACCAAAGATTAGTTGGATAAACGTTTTGAGCTCTTAACTTTTCAATTTCTTTTTTTACTATTTCTTTGTCTTCTTTATACGTTACTCCAAACCATTTTGCATTGGACTGAAGTACTTCTACAGAGGCATTATCTGATTTTAAAATTTCATTTACTACAGATGTTATAAAGAATTCTGCCTTTAGATCATTTTCATTTTCTTTTAAAAATTCTTCAAAAAGAGCGCCTCCAAACTCAAAACATTTTGGAGTAAAGCCCCAGAAATTCATTGAAACAATTGTATTTTCATCAATTGGAATAAATTTTCCTTTATCGTCTTTACGCATCAATTTTCCGTCAATTTTTTCGATATGGGTGCGTTCCGTAACATCGGTCAGATAATTGTTTTCATCCACCTGACATTCTCCTCTTGAAACAAAACCGTGATCTGAAACGGTGTTTTTAAGCAGATATGCCATCATATTAAAGTTGTATGATTCTTTATCCATTTCTGTTAAGGCTTTTGCCATGATTTCAAAGGCTTCTTTTCCGTAAAAATCATCGGCGTTGATGATGGCGAAATTTTCGGTTACCTCATCTTTTGCCATCAAAAGTGCGTGGCCAGTTCCCCAAGGTTTTTTTCTTTCAGGATTTAAGTATTGGGGCGGCACATTTTCTATTTCCTGAAAAACATAACCCACTTCGGCTTTGCCTTCTAATTTTTTATTAAAAATCTCTTTGCATTCTTCTTCTATATTTTTACTGATGATAAATACAAATTTTCCAAAACCTGCCTGCAATGCATCATATATCGAAAAATCCATAATTGTATCTCCTTCTGGGGTAAATGTATCTAATTGTTTTAATCCACCATATCGACTTCCAATACCTGCCGCCAAGATCACGAGTGTAGGTTTACTTTTGCTCATTTAAATTGTATATTAAATTGATTATTATTTTTTGTTTTTGGTTATTTTTCTTTTTTTACGACCTCTGAAAAAAACTCTAAAAATTTGAAAACTTAATATTTTAGAAATTTCTCTTATAAATCGAAAAATAAATATTAATCTGACAATTTTTAAGTTAATATAATAGACTATATGATTAATATTCGGCTAAAGTATATATTAATATCATATAAAAAAAGAAAAAACTGTTAAAATGTGCTCGAACACAATAAAAATGTTTTCGAACACATATCATTTATTATTTTCTGATATTCGAATTTTATATATATTTGTTTTTATATGGAAAAGATTTATACAATTAAGGATATAGCAGAACTTGCAGGTGTTTCAAAAGGAACTGTAGACCGCGTTTTGCACAAAAGAGGAAAAGTATCTGAAGATGCCTTAAAAAGAGTAAATGAAGTCTTGGATAAGATTGACTATCAGCCTAATGTATTGGCACGTAGTTTAAAGAAAACCCAGATTTACTCGATTTGTGTTTTGCTTCCTGATTCTGCCAACGACCCATATTGGCAGCCTTGTATTGATGGTATAAATGAAGCCAAAAAAGAGTTTAAATCTTTTAATGTAAAAGTTGAGATTTTTCTTTTTGATCCCACAAGCACTTCTTCGTTTGTAGAAACGAACCAAAATGTACTAAACAGTGCCCCAGATGCTGTTTTATTGGTTCCGTTATTTCATAAAGAAGCTATCGATGCTATCGAAACTTATAATTCTAAAGGTATTATTTCGAGCATTTTTAATAACCAGCTTAAGTCCAGCGCTATAAAAAGTTTTGTGGGACAGGATTTGTTTCAAAGCGGAAGAATCGCTGCGAGATTACTGGATTTGCTGATTCAAAAAGGTACAATCGCAATTGTTCATATTGATGAAGATTACGAGAATGCCATTCACATGCAGGAAAAAGAAAGGGGTTTTAGAAATTATTTTGATACGATTGAAAAAGGAAAGTTTGAAATCAAGACTTTTAAAGTAAAACATCCGCAATTTAAAAGCACTTTAAAAGAGTTCTTGGAAGAAAACCCTGCTATTAAAGGGCTTTTTGTGACGACCTCTAAAGCGTATCAAGTGGCTAAAATTATTGCCAAGAAAACTGAAAATAAAATCGCACTTGTAGGTTATGATTTGTTAGAAAACAATCTTGAATACTTGAACAATAAAACGATTGATTTTTTAATTCATCAAAATCCAAAAAGACAGGCTTATCTGGGAGTTACCAATTTGATTGAACATTTTATTTTTGAGAAAGAAATTAGTGCCGAAAAACTGCTTCCCATTGACATTATCAATACTGAAAACGCAAAAGATTACATTCTATAATTAAGGTTCAAGTAACGTTATAGTTCCAAAAGAACTTGCGATGTGAAAATTTGGCGTTTCGGTATTAGGATTTATCCAAGAAATCCAAATAGGTTCGTACGTTTCATCTTCTTGTTTTACATATTTTGCTCTGTAAAATCCAGTTTCAATTACGCTGTTGTTCAGCAGGTTCAATTCTTTTAAAGATTGAATAGTTATGGCAATTTCGACTGTAAAATAATGTTCATTTATATTCGATTTCACCATTAAATGATTTTCAGGCCAATTCCATCCGAAATCAAATTTCTTTTCAGGATAAGCAATGAAATCCATAATTCTGGGATCAGGATCGATTTCTAAACAATAATACGGATTGAGCGAGGCATTTTCTCTGAAAAAAATCTCAACACGATCCGAATTATTTATACTGTCAATTGTATCGTTTTTTCTTTCGATATGCACTTCATTATCAAATACTTTATAATAAAAAAAGATCCTTTCGGAATCCCATATTGAACGAAGTTCTATTTTCTTGATTTCCTGATTATCCCAAGGCGAAATAAAATCAGTTAATACATTTGCTTTATCCCAAAGCGGATCATCTCCTAAGCCATTGATTTGCAAAGTATTTTTATCAACAAAATTCACATTGTAATTCTTCATTCTGGAAACATATTTTATTAAAAAGAGCAGAAGACTATAAAATCTCCTGCTCTTAAAGTTTTTATTTTAAGTATATTTTATTGTTACTGATTTCATTATCAGCATTAATTTGAAGAATAACCAATTGTGAATTTGCCTTCAAATCTGATATATTAATTTTTGCATTGTCAACTGAATTGAATTGTCCTCTTGCCAAAACAATTCCGTTCAAATCTGATATTGAATAACTTGCAGAGTTAACTATTTTTCCAAAATTGATATTTATCTCTTCAGATGCTGGGTTTGGATAAACTGAGAAAGTAGTAACACTTTCTTCCGCTGTTACAGCAGTTGCTGCTTTTTTGGCTGTTGAACCTGTCTGAAGTTCTGAGCATCCAATATCGATACGGCCATTTCTTTTTCGAATATCATCATCAAAATCTAAAGTTCCAGAATACGTTGAATTGTATGTAGGATCTCCTTTATCAGCAGCAAAAGCGCCTGTAGTCAATGTAAAATCAAAAATTGATGCATTAACAAAACCTGGCAATCCTACAACCGAGTTTACATCTTGTCCGGTTGCTGTTGCAAACTGCGCTGGATTGTACGATCCGGTTGTTGAACTTCCGTTAAAACTCGTGCCCGTTAGATCGATGATAAAGTCTGTATTTCCTTCTCTGTAAAATAAGTTGTAATCTGAAACAAAGCTCGAAATTGTATATCCGTAAGAAGCTAAAAGTGCTTTCTTACCAGTTGTCGCATAAAGAATATTATTCTTGAAGGTTATTCCTGAGCTATTTTGAAAATGTACTTCTCCTCCATAAATATCTGCAATTGTTCCTACTGCAACGCCATTAATGGTAGTAACGCCATTTATAACGGCTCCAGTTCTGTTTTTATAAAAAGTATTATTGTAGATTTTCGTATTGGCTACACTTGTCGTATAACCGCTTCCTATAACTCCCCCAAAAATGGCTCCTGTTACAACATTATTGTAAACTGAGTTATTGTTTATAATATGACCTGTAGAAACTCCTCCATTTCCTGTAGAAGTATTCTGCTCGGCACCAACTGCAAGTCCAACACCGCAGTTGTAAACCTCATTTCTTTCGACTGTACAGTTAAGAGCACCATCAATATAAATTCCGGCACTATTGGCAACAGCGCTCATGCAATCAAAAACTTCATTTGATGCAATTACACCATTTCTCGCCTGATTGTTAGCCGAAGCTCCTGTTGACAAATAATTTCCTGCGGCAACAATACCAATGTTTGCAATATCGTAAACTGTATTTTTTGAAACTGAAAATCCATTTACATTCCCAGTAACAGTTACAGCTTCTCCCCAGCCTGTGGCACAATTTGCCACTTCATTATTCTCAATTTTCACATTAGTAATGGCGTAAGTTCCGTTTCCTCCATCGACTTTAATTGCATTTGCTACAATACCGCTGTTGGCTGGGATTGAAGAAAGATTATTGCTGATCCACCCGATATTCTTAACCACAGAGTTTTTAACGGTAATATTATTCAAATTAGACGTTGCGCCTGAGTTGGCTAAAATCCAGATTCCTTTACTTCCGTTTCCTATTTTATTTATAATAGTCAAACCGTCGATGGTAACATCGCTTGTATTTACAATTCCTAAAACATAGGTGTCGGTACTTGTCCATCCCGAAGCATTGATGGTTACAGCTCCAGATCCGCTTTTTTGGATTGTTAATGGTTTCCCAACATAAATTGGCCCTGTTACAGGATAAGTTCCCGAAAGTACCAAAACGGTTCCGCCGGATGGCGCAGCCTGTACCCCTTTTACAATAGTTTTATACGGAAGAGCAGCTGTTCCTGTTCCTGTTGTATCGTTTCCGGTTGTTGAAACGTAGGTTTGGGAAAATCCCTGTAAAAAGCAAAACAAAATAAAAAAAGTAATTTTTTCAATTTTCATAATTTTAAATTTTGGGTTAACATTAAAAAAAATTATATAAAATATTGCAATATTTACATATGTATAATAAGTTCTAATTGGCTCTCTTTGAGGTATAAAAAATTGCTTTTTAAAACTTATTTGAAACTAAAGTAAATAATGTTTTCAAAAAAACAAGTTTAAAAAGCAAAAAATGTGTTCGAACACATAATTTTTAGACATTTGAAATACTTTACTTACAATTTTTAAACATAAACTCAATTAGCGCAAAGTGTGCTTGAACACATTTAAGATTAATACTATAATTACATACAAGCCATTAAAATGGTTTAATAAAAAAGACGCCAATATGGCGTCTTTTTTAAAATGAAATTGTTATCGTATTATGCTTTCAAGTCAAATCTGTCAAGATTCATAACTTTAGTCCATACGGTAATAAAGTCAGTTACAAATTTTTCATGTGCATCTGCTGAAGCATATACTTCTGCTATTGCTCTTAATTCTGAATTTGAACCAAAAACTAGATCGGCACGTGTTCCTATCCATTTTGGCTGTCCAGTGTTTCTATCGTTTCCTGTATAAAGCTCTTTATCATTAGAAACTGATTGCCACTGAGTATTCATATCCAAAAGATTAATAAAGAAATCATTTGTTAAACGACCCGGTCTATTGGTAAATACACCATTTTTACTTCCATCTGCATTAATATCTAAAACACGAAGTCCTCCTAAAAGCACGGTTAATTCTGGTGCAGTAAGCTTTAATAAATTAGCTTTGTCGATAAGCAGTTCTTCGGTTAAAACTGGTGATTTTGTTTTTCTGTAATTTCTGAAACCATCTACTTTTGGTTCCAAATATCCAAACGATTCAACATCTGTTTGTTCTTGAGATGCATCCATACGTCCAGGTGAAAACGGCACTTCAACTGAAGCTCCTGCATCTTTAGCCGCTTTTTCAACAGCAGCTGAACCTGCTAGAACTATCAAGTCGGCCAAAGAAACTTTTTTTCCACCACTCTGTGAAGCATTAAATTCATTCTGAATTGCTTCTAACTTATCTAAAACTATTTTTAATGAAGCAGGATTATTTACTTCCCAATCTTTCTGTGGCGCAAGTCTAATACGTCCTCCATTAGCACCGCCTCGTTTATCTGATCCTCTAAAGGTTGAAGCTGAAGCCCAAGCTGTAGCAACTAACTGAGAAATCGTTAATCCTGTGTTTAGTATTTTTTCTTTCAATTGAGCAACATCTTGAGCATCTACTAGTATATGATTTACTTCTGGAATAGGGTCTTGCCACAATAGTTCTTCTGCTGGTACTTCAGGCCCTAAATACAGAGCACGAGGTCCCATATCACGATGTGTCAATTTAAACCATGCTCTAGCAAAGGCATCTGCAAACTGATCAGGATTTTCTAAAAAGCGACGGGATATTTTCTCGTAAGCTGGATCTAATCGTAATGATAAATCCGTAGTAAGCATTGTTGGCAGGTGTTTTTTGTTGGCATCAAAAGCATCTGGAATAATTGCTTCAGCATTTTTTGCTACCCACTGATGTGCACCCGCAGGACTTTTAGAAAGTTCCCATTCAAAACCAAATAAGTTTTCAAAAAAGTTATTACTCCACTGTGTTGGTGTTTTTGTCCAAGTAACTTCAAGTCCGCTGGTAATAGCATCTGGACCTTTTCCAGAACCGTAACTATTTTTCCATCCAAATCCTTGTAATTCTAATCCAGCTGCTTCAGGCTCTGCATCTACGTGATCAGAAGAAGCTGCTCCGTGTGTTTTACCAAATGTATGCCCTCCAGCAATTAAGGCGACTGTTTCTTCATCATTCATTGCCATTCGTCCAAAAGTATCTCTAATATCTCTTGCGGCAGCAATAGGATCTGGATTTCCATCTGGTCCTTCTGGATTTACATATATAAGTCCCATCTGCACTGCTGCAAGTGGTTTTTCAAGATTTCTACTGTGAATATCTCCATCTGCATCATCATCTGAAGAAACCACTCCATGATCTTTTGGTACTCCTTCAGAACCATCTTTATAACGTTCGTCGCCTCCTAACCATGTTGTTTCAGATCCCCAGTATACAGATTCGTCAGCTTCCCAAACATCGGCACGTCCTCCAGCAAAACCAAATGTTTTAAAACCCATTGATTCTAAAGCAACATTTCCAGTTAAAATCATTAGATCTGCCCAAGAAATTTTTTGTCCATACTTTTGTTTTATTGGCCAAAGTAATCTTCTGGCTTTATCCAAACTGACATTATCAGGCCAGCTATTAAGAGGTGCAAATCGCTGCTGCCCCGCTCCTGCTCCGCCTCGCCCGTCGTGCACTCTATAAGTACCGGCACTATGCCAAGCCATTCTTATAAAAAGTCCTCCGTAGTGACCAAAATCAGCAGGCCACCAATCTTGCGAATCAGTCATAAGAGCATGTAAATCTTTCTTTACTGCTTCAAGATCTAGACTTTTGAAAGCTTCTGCATAATCAAAATCCTTATTCAACGGGTTTGACAATGACGAATTTTGTCTCAGGATATTTACTTTTAATTGTTTAGGCCACCAGTCACGATTTTTTGTGCCTGAAGCTGCTTGCTTGTCCATGCTCCCATTATGAAAAGGGCATTTGCTGATGTCATTTGATTGATTATCCATAGTTGAAAATTTTTATTTTTTACTAAATTACAAACTAATGAAAATGAAGATATACGATCTGAATCATAAATATTTCTTACAGAATAGATAAAATCTATACCATAAACTTTTTACAGCATAAATTATTTATAATTACGCCACAACAAAAGAAAGACTATAAAAACAAGTAACAATCTCATATTGTGGAATTTTAATCGTATAAATTTAATAAAAAGAATCTTTCTATTTCTATAATTACTGCTTCTTTATAATTATAAATGTGTTGCTGATTTTTAATTGTAGTACGCGAGTTTTTTTGGTTTTGAAGTTCTCTTTTAATCTTCAATAGTAATTATACAGGTTATTTATCTTTTTAAGATTTCTATTTTTTAAAATATAAATTTTTAAGATTTAAAACAAATAAATCTCACATCCAATACTTTTGGTACCCATAAATCGTATTTTATTACTCCTTATAAGACTCATTATTAATCATTTTTGCAGACGTTAATCACTAATCTATTTTATCCACAATTGCCGTGATTTTCACCACTAACTAATTATTTAACCAAAAATGAAAACCAAAAATGACAAATCTTATTAGGATTAAAAAAGATCCTGATTGCAAATCCCGCTTCAATTTGAAAAAGAAAATAACCATACTTTGTGTATTGTTTTCTTTATCTCAGGCTGATGTCTATGCAATTAGTTCAGAGAGCTCAACCAGCCCAAAAAATGTACTAGAACAAAAAACCATCAACGGGCAGGTTAATGATGAAAATGGTATGCCGCTGCCAGGTGTAACTATTTTAGAAAAAGGAAGTAAAAATGCTGCCTTAACAGATTTTGACGGAAAATTTACTTTGAAAGTAGCGCAAGAAAATGCGGTACTTGTAATCTCTTTTTTAGGGTATGAAACGAAAGAGACTACGTTAAAAGGAGAATCTTCCATTACTGTAAAAATGCAAAGAGCTACAGCTTCACTAGACGAGGTAGTGGTTGTAGGATATGGTAAAATGAAGAAAAAAGACCTAACAGGATCTATCGTTCAGGTTACGCCCGATAAACTCGCAAATCAAAATCCGCAGACGGTTCAGGATATTTTAAGAGGTGTTCCGGGTGTAAGGGTTGGTTATGATCCGAGTGCGAAAGGCGGAGGAAGTTTACAAATCCGCGGGCAGACTTCTGTTTATAATCCTGATGGTGCAAATCATAATTCGCCTCTTATTATTTTAGATGGAATGCAGTTTTATGGTGAACTTTCAGAAATTAATCCAGACGATATCGGACAGATCGATATTTTAAAAGATGCATCGGCAACATCAGTATATGGTTCTAAGGCTGCTGCTGGAGTTATTGTTATTTCAACCAAAAAAGGAAAGAAAGGCAAACCTGTTATTAATGTGAGCATTAACACTACGATTAATACTAAAAGCGCTTACCGCAATGTATATTCTCCTGAAGGATATTTGAAATTTCGTGAAGATTGGGAAACTGCCGCAACGTATGGCGGAAATACCGCAACAGGCGAATACGGACCTTACATGGTAGGTCAGGTGGGTAAAGTTGGCTATTTTTCAAACCCTGAAGATTTAGGAAAATATGGCATCACGCAGGAACAATGGTTAGCGTATCAGCCGGCTAATTTAACTCAAGGCAAAAGTTTAAAAGAAGTGTGGGGACTTCGCTTAGGTATCGACACTGCGCTTATGCCGAACTTTCTAGATAATAAAACACACGATTGGAGTAACAGTACTTTTAGAACCGGAATAAATCGTGATAGCAATATGAGTGTTTCTGGAGCTGGCGACAACGTAAATTATTATTTATCTGTTGGATATTTAGATGCACAAGGAGCTATTGTGGGAGATGATTTTTCACAAGTCCGCGCCAATATGAAAGTGGATAGTAAAATTGCGAGCTGGCTTGACATTGGAGCCAATATTAATTTTCAAGATCGTACCGATGGAAATATCATGCCTTCTTTAGGTACTGAATCTGGACAAAATAATATGATGAGAACGAGTCCATTTGGAAATTTTAGAGATGAAAATGGCAACTATGAGAGACAGCCAATGGGTAAAAATATTTCAGGGCAGAATTATAACTATTATTACGATCGCCAGTTTATGGAGAAAGAAACTGGTTATACTACTTTCAATACCATTTTTACTACAAAGGTAACTCTTCCGCTTGGCATCACGTATTCATTTAATATAGCGCCTCGTTATCAATTTTTCCATGATCGTTATTTTGAATCGACTGCCAATCCAAACTGGGCGGCTGCTACGCATGGAGTAAACAGAAATAGTTCTACACGATTTGATTACAACTTAAATAATACATTGGCGTGGGATTATACAATTGCTGCCAAACACCATATCGTAGCAACTTTTGTTCAGGAAGCCGAAGAACGTCGTTATTGGTCAGATGGAATGACTGCAAACAATATTCAGCCTTCCGATGCTTTAGGATTTCACAATGTCGCAAATGCAACTATGGCAAATAGTTCGCTTAGAGCCAATGATACTCATGAAACGGCAGATGCATTAATGGCAAGACTTTTCTATTCGTATGACAACCGTTATATGTTAACAGCAAGTATTCGTCGTGATGGATATTCAGCATTTGGAGCTTCAAATCCTTATGCGGTATTCCCTTCTCTGGCATTTGCATGGAGCTTTAAAAATGAAAAATGGCTCACTTGGGAACCTTTGAGTACAGGAAAATTAAGATTATCATGGGGAACAAACGGAAATAGATCACTTGAAAACCCATACCTGTCTTTGGCAAACTTAGGATCAGGAAGTGGTGCGACGATGGGATATATAAGTACTACCGGAACGCCTTGGGAAGTGAAATATTTAGCCCTTGACCGTATGGCAAATCCAAATCTGGAATGGGAAAAAACCGAAGCAACCAATATTGGACTTGATTTTGGTTTCTTAAATGATCGTATTACGGGTACTGTAGACGTTTACAAAATGCTTACTCATGATATGATTATGAATCAGCGTTTACCCGGCTTTTCTGGATTTTCATCTATCACCACAAATCTTGGAGAAGTACAAAATCAAGGTATCGAAATTAGTCTTAGCACTCTAAACATGAAGCGTCCGAATTTTGAATGGCGCACTACAGCTGGTTTTGCTTACAACAAAAACACCATTAAGTCATTGTATGGCAATATGGAAGATGTTAAAGATGCTAATGGCAATGTAATAGGCAGAAAGGAATCTGATGATAAAACTAATGGATGGTTTATTGGCAGACCGATCTCTCAAATCTGGGATTATAAGGTAATTGGAATCTGGCAGAAAGATGAATGGCAGGAAGCTTTAAAATATGGACAGCGCCCTGGTGATCCAAAAGTGGAAAACAGTTATACGGGAGATGACAAAGCCGACGGCACACCCGTTTATAACGAAAAAGACAAACAGTTTTTAGGGGTAAGAACTCCTCCTATTAATGCATCGCTACGTAATGAATTTAAGATTTATAAAAACTGGGATTTAGCCATTGATACCTATGCTAACCTTGGACACAAATCGCTTAGCAATACGTATATGAACAATTTTAACGCAAGCAGTTTGTATAAATTCAATTTCAATTCATTTGTAAATCCGTATTGGACAGTAGACAATCCTACTAACGATTGGGCTCATCTTGATGCAAAAGGACCAGCCGGAGCTGGAACGCAAAGATTGTATGACCGCAGTTTTATTCGTGTTGCCAATATTTCATTGGCGTATTCTTTACCAAAAGATTTAATAGAACGCATACACATCAGAAATCTAAAAATTTATGCTTCGGTTCAAAACGCAGCAACATGGTCTGCTTCTAAAGAATGGAAATATTTTGGTGATCCTGAAACAGGTGGACTGGCTACCAGAATGTTCAATTTAGGACTTAACGTATCACTTTAAAAAATATCAATTATGAAAATAAGTATAAAAAATAAGTATAAAAAACTGCTGCCTTTACTTGCATTGACAGCTTTATTTAGTGCTTGTTCAAAAGATTTTCTCGAACAAGATCCGCTTTCATTTTACGAACCTGAAACAACATTTTCTACAGAATCTGGACTTCAGGCAACTTTAGCACAGTGCGACAAACAGCTGCGTAATTATTACGTTCACTTTGGATTTTCAGGCGTGAGCGTGCCTATGGGTACAGAATATATTTTTTCTGATATGGCACAATATGGAAAAACAGATACGAGTCCAACAATTGCTGATTATGCTAATACTATTGTTCCAACTGGAGATTTTAGAAGAGATGCAGGCGGTGAATCCATTTATCTTGGTTTTTTCTGGGATGAAGGATATTCTGGAATTAAATCTGCCAATACGGTATTAACATACATTGGCAATGTAAAAGGATTATCTGAAGAAGTTAAAAACAAATATATTGGGCAGGCTTATTTTCATAGAGCATTCCGTTATCTTCATTTAGTTTATCAATTTGGAGACATTCCATTAATTACTAAAGTTTTATCAGTTCCAAAGCAAAATTATTCTTCCACAAAAAAAGAAGCAATTATAGAAATGATTACAGCCGATATGGAAAAAGCGGTAGAATGGGTTCCAGAGCAGTCAAAACTAGGTTATGTGGGTATGATTAGCAAAGGCGCCTGTCGTCAGCTTTTAATTAAATGTTATTTGGCATCTGGCAGATTTGCTGATGCAGAAGCGCAAGCTAATATTTTAATTAACCAGTCAGGTTATGCTTTAATGCAGAATAATTTTGGAATTTTTGATCCGGGAGGAAACCCTACTGCATGGCCTATTACCCGAAATGTTGTATGGGATTTACACCGACCTGAAAACAAAGTTATTGCTGCTAATACCGAAGCAATATTGGTAGCGCCAAATGGCGGAGCACAATCATTTTTGGCATTTGCTTCTATGCGAATTTATGGTCCTAACTGGAACGATGCGAATTTAGTTACTCCTGATGGTAAAAAAGCAGCAGAACGTTATCCTTTAAACAATGCTAAATATGAAGCCAGATTTGATTATCAAAGAGCGCTTGGACGTGGTATTGGTACTATCAGCGGTTCTTACTATTCACAGACTCCTATGTGGGTGGTAAACAATGTTGAGGATAAAATAGACCTTAGACATAACAGCACAGTGGGAAACTGGGTAAATATGGAAGATCTTAAATACAATGATAAAACATCTGCATTCTACAATACCAATTTTAGAATGAAAGCCGCAAACGGTTCATTATTAGCAAAAGATTCAATTAGGGATTGGTTTGATTTTCCTCATTATAAAATCTTTTATCATGATGTGGTAGCCGAAGGAAATCCAGCAGCAAATGATTTTCAAGGAGCAACAGCTGGAGCAAGTGCACACATGTACATTTATCGTTTGGCAGAAACCTATTTATTGCGAGCAGAGGCACGTTTTTATCAAGGTAATGTTTCTGGAGCGGCTCAAGATGTAAATGTGGTGAGAGCCAGAGCAAAAGCATCGCAAATGTACAGCACAGTAACTATTGGTGATATTTGTGCAGAAAGAGGACGAGAGCTTTATACAGAAGAATGGAGAAATGTAGAATTAAAACGTATTTCGCACTGTCTGGCTCTAAGCGGTAAACCTGATGAATGGGGACATACTTACAGCGTAAACAATTGGGATAAACAATCTGGAAAAGATGCAGCTGGAGGAAGTTACTGGTGGCAGCGTATTGTTCATTATACCCTTTACAACAAATATCCATCAGGTATTTCTATTGCTCCTGGTGTAAAGTTTTACAGTATGGACAAACGTAATAATTACTGGCCAATTCCAAACTATGCAATAACGGCTAATATTAAAGGCCAGTTAAGCCAAAACTTTGGTTATGATGGTTATAATGAAAGCGTTAAAATTTGGGATAAATGGCAGGATGCTGTTGAGGACGAGAGTAAAATTTAATATCTATGTTAATTAAATCAAGAGATTAAGACATTCAAGAAGTAAAAGCGAGTTAAGTAAGTTTAACTCGCTTTTTTTTATGAGACCAATTCTGCAAATAACTTCTTCTATTTAAGGATCAATACTTTAAATCTTTTTTAAACACGTTTTAATTTGTCAATATATTTTGTGCAAATATCTTTTTGAAAGTCTTAAAAAATCCATGTAAAATGCATACTCAGGATTTTTGTGTACGTAAAAACGGACTTTATTACTCCTCTTACAAACTATTAATAATCAACTTTGTAACGTTAATTATTGATCGCTGCAATCATATCTTAAAGCATTAATAAACAACAAAATAACCACAACCTTACGTTCTGTCAAATTGTAAGAAACATCTAAAATCAAACCACTGATTTTATTTGCATATCTATTATTTACTAATTATTAATTATTTACTAACCTTTAAAATTTTAAAAATGAAGAAATTCTTAAAATTATCAAGTTTGCTATTTATTACAGCATTAGTGTTTAATTCCTGTGAAAAGGAACAAGATTTAAATGAGCCACAATCTGGTGCTGCTCAAAAAGAAGCACCACAACTCGCCAACAAAACCGCTGAGGCTAGTGCCGCTTTGGCCGGCAGCGCCGGCGCCAGAACAATTACCTTACAAACTAATACATTATCATGTCCTGGTGGATTATGTACTTCTTACGGCGTTTGGTCTACAGGTGTTTACACCGTTTGGTTTCAAATGAAATTTAACAATGGATTTTACTGGAGCCGAGGCGGTAAATGCGGATATGGTATTTTAATTGGTGACCAAAATACGGGTGGTGATCCGGGATGGGATGGTAATGGCGGTAGTGCGAGATTTATGTGGTACTGCCCAAATGGCTCAAATACTGCTAAAGGAAGCGGCGCTTATCTTCAGCCTTATGTGTATTATAGAGATCAGCCTGGACAGTATGGAAATGATTTTGGAAAAAAATACTACATACAAGAAGGTGTTACTTATAACTGCCAGATATCGGTTAAATTAAATACGGGTTCAAATACAGATGGATATGTAAAATATTATGTAAATGGCACCGAAATATTAAATCAAAAAATTCGCTGGGTAACCAACGATTCTAAACGAAATGTAAATGCAGTAAGCCTTCATACTTTCCGTGGCGGAAGCCAAAGTTACTGGACAGCTCCTGTAACAAGCTCTATTTATTATCCAAGTGCTTCTTGGGATGCACAATAGCATTTAGAGATTTGACATCAATATAATCAAAACTTCGATGCTGTATAGTTCATAAAAGCATCGAAGTTCTGATTAATTTAAAACTTTCTTATAATTCTTTTTTAAAACAAATACTAGTTTCTATTCCAGCATATTGTCCGTAATTTTCCGTAACACGATAGTCACTTTTAGTGTATAAGGCTACTGCTTCTGTCTGCACATTGCTGGTTTCTAAAACAGCAGATGTATAATGTAATTCTTTAGCCCAAGTTTCGAGCTCTTTTAAAATTGTATAGGCTACTCCTCTTCCTCTATATTCGTCAGAAACAAACATACGCTTTACTTCAACAGATTCGCTGTCAAACTGTTTTATTGCCCCGCAACCTACTGCAACACCGTTTATATAAGCAATAATGACGTGCTTTATAGCATCAACCTTATTAAATTGATTAAAGTACTCCTGCATATCACCATTTCGGCTTGCTAAGTTCTCATCTAATTTTACAATTAAATTTGCGAAATCTGTATTTTGGGAAGTCGTTCTTATAAGTTTAAGATCTTCTGTATATCCATATATTTTCATATCTGTTAAGTTCTCTTCTCTTTTTCTGTAGTCTTTTTTTAAAAGTCCTTCATATACAAATCCTGAACGTTCAGCAACTTTAATACTGGCAATGTTTTCTTCGGCAATTTTCATAAAAAGTCTGTTAAACTTTTTCTTTGCAAAACACCAATTTTTAAACGCCATTAATGCTTCGGCTCCATAATTATTGCCACTATGTTTTTCAAAAATAAAATAAGCCAGTTCACCTTTGGGTATCCTCCAATCAATCTCTCTAACTGATATATGACCTATAAATTCGTTGTTTTCTTTTAAAAATATACCACAAGCATAATTTTTGTTTTCTTTCCAATCTATAACTTTCTGCTCCATATATCTTTTTGCTGACTCCAAACTGTCATTAATTTTTATCATGTTGGCAAAGTAATCATACAAATATTCACGACTATCAGTTATGTTTTTAAAAAAGTATTCTGAATCTTCGAGTTTATAAGGTCTTATTAGAAGATTTTGGGTTGTTATCATTTGCAGTGTTGTAGTTTGATATTTTTCTAGGGATAAAACTAGACAAAAACCTGATGTGTAAAAATGCTATTTTTTTATTAGTTAATGCGTTTTTTGCATTACGATTCTTTTAAAAACGATCACCAACATCAAACCAACTTATTTTTAATTTCTTTATACTTAGAACGGCCAATTGGCAGTAATTCTCCGTTCTTCAATTGCATACTGTACTTCCCTCCTGCTTCCACTACAATTTTCTTGGCTTGTTCCCAACAGAGTATATAAGATTTATGTATTCTTTCAAAGGTTTCAGGAAGTAGTTTTTCTAACGCTTCAAGTGATTTATCGTGCAGTTCAATTTTAGTATTTGCCAAATGCAATTCGGTATAAATTCCGGCTCCTTTTATGTAGACGATTTCAGAAATAGGAATAAGTTTAAAAGTCTTCGCTTTTCTTACGGCTAAAAAGCGTACATCACCGCTGGATTGTTTTCCTTGAACAGTATAACGTGTAAAAGCTTGCGCTAATCTGTTTTGATCAAAAGGTTTGGGTACAAAATCCAAAACACCATAATTAAAAGCAGTAATCGCTTTATCTGTGTAAGCCGAAATAATAATGGTTTGAAATGGGCCGGCAACAAATGTCTGCAGAATTTCAAAACCATCTTCCCCATTCAAATTTAAATCTAATAAAAGCAGATCAATTGAATGTTGCTCGATAATCGAAAGTCCATTTTCAAGTGAATCTGATAGGAGAATCTGCACGTTTTTATCAAAAAAATCACGTGTCATTCTTTCAATTCTTTTCGCAATGCGGGCTTCATCTTCAATTATTAGAATCTTCATTTGGTATCAAAAATTTTAATGATAGTTTCCCAGCCTTTTTCTACAGCATAAGAATCAAAAGACCAATTTTCGCCATAACTTTCAGTCAATCTCGCTTTAATATATTTAAAACCTGTTCCCGTTTGCTTATTCTTTTTAGTTTGTCGGTTTTGGGCAAAAGTCAATAAAGTATATTGTTTAAAATGTTTCTCTTTGCTAAATTTTAAACAGAATACAATACAGCCTTGCTTTGGAGGAAGACTGTGGGTGATTCCATTTTCAATAATCGTATGAAAAACAGCTGGCGGAATAGTTTCGTTTTCATTAATTCCTTCTTCCTGCCATTCGTAACAAATTTCTTTGCGAAAAGACATTATTTCCAAATGTCTTCGGCATAAATCAATTTCTTGCCTAATAGGTATAAGGGTATCTTCGGCTATATCATTCATAATATCAAATTCTTCTGAAAGAGCACGAATAAAAACTACCCCTTCTTTTGGCGATTCTTCAATCCAGTCAATTAACGAGGTTAAAGTATTCCGAAGAAAATGAGGCTGGATATTTTTCTTCACCAATTCTAATTGCAATCTTGAAGAAAGCAGCAACGATGCATTATGAGCTTCTTCTATCGCCTTTGCGCGTATAGTGTGCAGATAAAGCATGCAAAGCACTAAAATGGTAAAAGCAATAAACAGTCCGAAATCATAAAACATAAAATAATTTACCATAACACCCGCCAATAAGCCGGCAACAACAATTAATCCGCCTTTTTTCCTTTTAACTGCCGCATCAAAAGCAATTACAATAGAAAAAAATCGGGCAGTAATGGTAAAATATGCCGCAGAAACATCATAATGACCATAATAACCAATATAAACTGCTAAAAGAGTAAGAAATAAAAGCCCCAAAATCAGCTTCTTTCTTTTAAATTCAAATTGCAGCATAAAATACCACGGCACAAGCATTGAAATGGAAAAAGTGAGCCAGCCGATGATTTTTAAACGGGTATAAAATTGGTTATAAGGAATGTCTAAATAATACTTAACGTATTCGATAATTAGCAAACAGAAGAAAAGCAGACAAATAATTCCGAAAAGCAAAACTGCCAATTCTTTTCGAGTACTATTTACATACAGAAAAAAATAATAAATAGCGGCAATGAGAAAACCACCAGCCATAATATTCATAAACGAAACCACAACTAGCGGTGAACGGTGCAGCAGCAAATAATCCTTAAGTTTTACATCTATGCGACGTTCAGCCTCTCTATTATAAACTTGTGTACCCATTAAAGAGACAGTGTGCATTCCCAGATTAGATAACTTTTTTGGTATCTGATAATAGGTTGTTTCTGTTCCCGGCACTTCTGCATGTCCTGATTTTGCCATTTGACCATTTCTCCCCACTAAAACACCATCCCAATACACATCAAAAGCACCGAAAGCGTTAATCTGAAGCCCTAAATATTCAGAACTTTTTTTACGTTTTTGTATCTCCACATTTGTTTGGAATTTAAAGCTGGAACGGTCAGGTTTTCCCCAATCCATCTGCTGATGATCGTAGTCCACTTCATAGATCACATCGGATGTAACGTAGTCCTTGTAATACGTACACGAGCTAAAAATAAGAAGAAGTAAAACGCTGAAAAAGTAAGATTTATACATAAGATAAAGATAAAATAAATATCCAATTGAAAAATGCATTTGAGAAGTCTATAGAGCCGTTTGCATGTTTTCAGAAACTGCCCTTTCTTTTATCTGCTAATCTTGTAGTATCTAGTATCAAATCAATCAAAAAATGAAACAGTCAATCATCAGTTTTTTAATTTTATGTATTCCTCTTTGGGGAATAGGACAGCAAACCTCCATTTCTGGTAAAGTTCAAGACCATGCAACCCAAGAAGCATTGGCGTATGTAACGATAACAGTTCAAGACAACACCTCAAAAACAATCGCTGCAGGTGTTACAGACGATCACGGTGTTTTCAATCTGGATGGGATTTTAACGCATCCCGCAACAATCTCTTTTAGCTATACAGGATATCAAAATTATGTTCAACCTTTGGAAATCATCGCCGGAAAATCGAAAATTGAATTGGGAACTATTAATTTAATTACCGATGCCGTGCAATTAAAAACAGTCGAAGTTAATGGCCAAAAATCGAATATTAGTTTAAAACTCGATAAAAAGGTTTTTGAAGTTGGTAAAGATGTACTTTCGCAAAATGGTTCTGCACACGATGTCCTAAATGGAGTTCCTTCTGTTGCTGTAAGTCCAGCTGGAGCCATAAGTCTAAGAGGTAATAGCAATGTTTTGGTATTAATTAACGGAAGACAATCTGGTCTTACCCAAAACAATGCACTCGATCAGATTGCCGCTGACCAAATTGAACGAATAGAAGTGATTACCAATCCTTCATCGAGATATGATGCTGCAGGTTCTGCCGGTATCATTAATATTATATTGAAAAAGAACAAAAAAAGCGGTTTTAGCGGTCAGGTTCGATTAGTGGCAGGTTCGCCAAACGATAGCCGGCTGAATCCGAGTATTAACTACAAATCAAACAAAATCAATATTTTTTCTAATTTCAGCATCCGTTCCAGTGATTATGAAGGTCTGTATACCACCAATCAGTCAACCAATACCAATAGTTCTCCAAATTATATGGATCGCAAACAAAATGAAGATCGTCACGATGATGGCAAATTACTTTATTTTGGAGCTGATTATTTTATTAATGAACATCAAACTATTACGGCAGCTTTTTTAAAGAATGCTACACATGATAATGATAAAACTGATTTGTTTTACAATTACAGAAGTAATCCAAACAATACTGAACCAGATAGTCTTTCGACACGACACGGAAAATCATTAGAAAAACGCGATTACAGCCAGTTTGAATTTAATTATACCCGAACGTTTATACAAAAAGCAAAAAAATGGACTATTGATGTTCAATATGATTGGTGGAACAGCGATAAAAAATGGAATCTTTCTACACAACGTTTGCTCCCAGAGGCCTTCATTTATCCAGGCATACGAACCAGATCAACAGGAAACAGCAAAGATTTTCTTGCCAAGAGTGATTTCATTCAGCCAATTGACAGCACTGCCATTTTAGAATTTGGAATTAAGACTGAAATCCGAAAAGTTTCCAGCGATTATTTAGCCGAAGAACAACAAAATAATGACTGGATTATTTACCAGAATATTGATAATGACTTAAATTACAATGAAACCATAACAGGAGCTTATGCACAATTCAGCGACAAAATCAACGCATTTAATTATATGCTGGGTTTAAGAACAGAGTTTACTGATATATCCATTAAAGATCTCAAAAACACCTATAATGATGAGAAAAATTATAATAAGCTATTTCCAACAGTTAATTTGAGCTATAAGTTTGATGCTTCGACTTTGCAGTTAAATTACAGCAAACGTATAAGACGTCCTTCATTATATGCTTTATATCCCTTCAATGAAGTCACGGATTTAAATGCACAATACATTGGAAATCCAGATCTTAATCCTTCTTATACAGATGCGTTTGAAATGGCGTTTCTTAAAACTTGGCAAACATTTACTTTGAATCCTTCGGTTTATTACCAATATGAAAAAGCTTATATTCAGGATTTTACGTACCGTCAAGATGATATCTTTTTAACAACACCTATTAATATTGATTACGAAATACGAAGCGGTGTTGAATTATCGACGTTATACAATCCGTATAAATGGCTTCAGATTAATGCTGAAATGAATTACTATCACTTCAAACAAAAAGGAAATTATATGGGAGAAAACCTCGATTACAGCAGTGAAAATTTTACAGGACGTTTAAGCTCGCAAATCAAACTGCCTTCTAAATTTAGTTTTCAGGGGCGTTATAACTTCCGCAGTGCAAAACGTAATGCACAAACTACAAATCAAGCTTTACAATCGATTGATTTTGGATTAAGTAAATTATTGCTGAAGGACAAAGCAACTATTGTTTTTGATGTTACAAATGCTTTTAATCTTCGTCAGAATAAAAGTATTACCACCGGAGATAATTATGTTATTAAAGAAAACAGCATTCCAAATGCAGCAAGATATCGTTTAAGTTTTGTGTATCGTTTTAATCTAACAGATCCAAAAGTAATCAGACAAGCGAACAGCGCCAATCGCGACTAGAAATTTCATTTTTAAATTACTTAAGATCTCCTTACTTTCATTTTTCCAAGCTTTTATCGGCTGTTTTTTAAAATAATAAACTGATAACTTTTTGAAATGATTATATAACAAAAAAGAGAATATAGATAGTAAATTTGGAATAGACAAAAAGTATTAATTATGAAAAAGCTTGTAATATTATTGACATCACTTTTTCTTTTTTCATGTCAGCAAAAAGAAAAAACCAGCATTCCTGTCAAAACAACTGAACCCAATGTTGTAAAAGAAATTAAAGAAGAAAATCTGCAAAAAGGCGATACCATTTTTATGAATTCTAAGAATGATAAAGAGGTATTTGAAGCCGAAGCATCATTAGATTCGATCCATCCAAGACTATATGTTAAATTCAAGAATGAATATGCAGGTGAATTAAACGGAAAAATTATTCCTGAAACTGAAAAAGCCAACATTCGTTTTAATCAAATCATTTTTCCTGATAAAACTTCAGATGGACCTTTTGGATCGGAATTAAAAATAAACGTTAAGCAGAAAGGCACTTACATCTTGGTAATTGGGCATTCTCAAATGGCAGAAAATCCATATTGGGGGAAATTTAAAATACAACTTGAAACCAAAAAGAATGCAAATGTTCAATAAAAGGAGGCTGCTTCACAATTATGAAGCAGCCACTTTTATATTTTGTAAAGAGCACTCCAATTCAGGTTTTTTTAATATAAATAATTCAGAGCAGTAACATCGTTAGAATTGAAAGCTCCTGTCTCATTTGAGCCAAAGCACGCTCTCATATAAGATGTTGAATCATATCCTGTAGGCGTACCTGGAATATGAACAGCGCCAACACCAGCTGTTCCTTCATTTGAATTTTGTCCACAGCTTTGACGGCTGAACCAGTCTGTATGACGTAAACCAATACAGTGACCAATTTCGTGAGCCGCAACGTGTGCATTTACACCAGTTGAATAAGTATCTAAACCAGAATATAAAGTAACTGAATTGTAAGGCGCTCCACCAGAAGGGAATCCGGCTACTCCACCGGCAGAACCGGTTTGTCTTCTTACAACAATATTAGCACCAGAAGTGCTTGAGCTAAAAGTCAACGTAAAATTAATCGATAATCCTAAATTATTGTATCTATTAATAGCAGCCTGAAGTCCCGCACGCATATTGGTACTCAATGCTGATGTACCAGTTCCTGTTAATCCAACAACTTTAATCGTTCTTGGAGCAGAAACTAAATTCGTGGTCCGGTATTGTTCTGTTGTAATACCTCCATGAAGATCCATTTTATTTAATTGATCTTTTGTCATAACAATGCACCCTTCAATCAAGAATGCATCTTCTGTAGTACCATCCAGATTTGTATTTTTGATCACCTGCACATCTTTGTTGTTTAGTGATAACGAACTTATTTTATCTAACACATCTTGTGTTACTTTTAGAGACGCATCATTTGACTGAACTGCCTCATCTTCTTTATTGCATGACATTAGTACTAGCGCTGTAAATACGAACGCTAAAATTGATTTAAATTTTTCCATAATAATTTTTTTGATTGTTAAAAATGTAATTTGATAAATAGGGGTCTTTACAAAATATTTAGTAATATTTAACATCAAATTTATATTATTTTTGATATTAAAATACTTACAAAATAAATAATTTAACATTTTTAACACATTTTATTAAATTTAATCGTGTTAATATTTTTAAATAATTTGCGATAATTCTTATGAAGCCTCTAAAATCAAGAACTCACGTAAAAAACTGTATTATATGTTAAAATTTCATTCAAAAGGTGATTTTCGTCTAATGAGTTCTAAAATTTACCTTAAAATTTTAAATTTCCTTTAAAATTGTACAATAAAAAAACTCTACTTCTATGCCAAATGAAAAATCATATTTTTTTTACAAATAATTTAATAAATTTGATTTAGCCACAAATTATAAATAGTAAAAACAGATAAATGAAAACACGAATTATATTTCTTTTTTTTATGATATGCACAATCTGTTTTTCACAAAATTCTGAGAAATGGCAACAGTATCTAAAAAAGGAAAGTGAAACAAAATCTGAAAAATACTATTTAACCACTTTAAAAATTGCATACGACAACAAATACAAGATTATAAAAAAACTTGATACTGTTTTTTGCATTGTTGAAAATGACAATCTTAAATCGAAACGCATTATTACAGAACTACTTGAAGTAAATAATCTATGGAAATTACCCTCAAATTTCTCCAATAGCAAAAAAGAAAACACATATGTAATTACTTCTGATAGCATTACGACTTTAATTGCAGATCTAAAATCAGTAAACATTTCTGATATTAAAATACTGGATAATAATCTTGTACTCTTAAAAAGTGATTCTCAAAAAATTATAGATAAAGTAATAGTTTTGAATAGTGTTTCTTCGATTTCACTAGAATCATTGCTTCCAAAAGCAGAATCAAAAATAATAGATCAAAATTTTACCATCAACTATATCAACAAAGCAAATGCTAATTTTCCTCTTTTAACAGGCGACAATCAAATAATTTCGATCAAAGATGATCTTTTTAATGTAAATGATATTGATCTCTTAAATAAGCACGTTTCTTCGTCAACACAATCTTCTATTGTATCAAGTCACGCAACAGATATGGCTACAATTGCTTCTGGATTAGGAAATAGTTCTATCTTAGGAAAAGGAGTCGCCCCAAGAGCAAAATTGCAATCATCTGATTTTTTGAATATCTATCCTGATCAAATAACCACTTTAGAAGGTGCTGTTACTCAAAATCACTCTTACGGAACAGTAATTGAAAATTTTTACGGTTCGCTCGCTAATGCGTACGATGAACAATTGCACTTAAATCCTAATTTGACACATTGCTTTTCTTCTGGAAATTTAGGAGTCGAAGGTTATAAATCACTTACAGGTAATTTCAAGCAGTCCAAAAACAGCATTACAATAGGCTGCATTGATCAAAATGAAATAATTATGCCCTTTTCATCAAAAGGCCCAGCGTATGATGGCAGAATAAAACCTGAACTAGTAGCATTTAGCACACAAGGAACTTCAAATTCTACAGCTTTAGTTACAGGAATTGTAACATTAATGAAACAACATTACAAAAATCTAAACAATACAGCTTTAACCAACTCACAAGTAAAAGCCATTTTAATCAATAGTGCAAAAGACTTAGGCAATATTGGTCCCGATTTTACGTATGGTTATGGAAATATTAATGCAGATAAATGTCTCAAGACAATTACTGACAATAGAATTATATCAGATAATCTAACATCTGGTCAAACGAATTCTCATAATATCACACTTCCATCAAATGCAAAAACTTTAAAAATCACGCTGGTATGGAATGATTTACCAGCTCCTATTAACAGTAATATTAGTTTAGTCAATGATTTAGATTTAAAAGTTATATCGCCTGAAAATCAAGTTTTTTTGCCATGGATTTTAAATCCTGACTCCCCAGAACAACAAGCAGCAAAAGGAAAAGACAAGATTAATAATATTGAACAAATAACTGTAGAAAATCCTTCCTCTGGACTTTATACGATTTCAATTATTGGATCATACATTGCAAATACATCTCAAGATTATAGTATTGTTTACGAATACGAACTGGAAAATCAATTTGAATGGAATTATCCCGTAAGGCATGATAATTTCCCATACGACGGTAAAACTATTTCGCCTTTCAAATGGAATTCTTCATTTACGGGAAATCTTGGACAATTGTCAATAACTTACGATAACGGGCAAAACTGGGAAATTCTCTCGAATAATGTAAATCTCAACAACGGACAATTTGATTACACACCGACAGAAAAGAAATTCTCAAAAGCAAAATTGAAAATGACCATCGATAACACTGACTATATTTCTGATGACTTTACAGTTTCTTATGATTTAGACATCACAACTGCCTTAGTTTGCGATGGTACAACTGAAATTAATTGGCATAAGCCTTCAGATGTTACTGCATTTAACATTTATCAGCTTGCAGGAGATCATTTAGAATTTAAAGAACAAATAACAAACGCTGATTATATATACACCGATGGAAACATCTATACCGTTTTACCTGTTTTTAACAATACTGAAGGAATAAAAAGTGAATCAACATTACAATATTCTGATAATTCAAATTGTTATTTTGAAACCGCTTTAGCTGAAGTTTTTGAGGAAAACAAAATAAAGGTTAGTACTAGTCTTTTCAGCTTGTACAATATCAGCAAAATCGAAATAATAAAAATGCTTACTACTTCCGAAGAAGTTATTGGTACAATAGACGACATCGATTCCAAAACACTTTCTTTTCTAGATACCACACCAATAAAAGGCACGAACAAATATAAAATAAACATCATTTTAAAAAACAACCATATAATAAGCTCCTTAGTTTTTGATACTAATTACTTAGCTGATGATTTGTTTTTTGTATACCCTACAATATTAACCAAAAATGAAGAATTAAATATTGAAACCCAAAAAGAGCACGAAGCAAAATTCTATCTGTATGATATGAATGGGCAAACTGTTTTTACTTCTCCATTGTTATTAAAAAACAGCAGCATCAGACTTAAAAATACTGCCACCGGAATTTATATCTATAAAATAGTTACAAATTCAGGTGAAGTGCAAACTGGTAAAATTGCAGTATTATAACTTTATGAAATTACAACTGATTTATTGATTCTTTTTTGCTTGATAAATTGATAAAAAGAACCTGCTATAAAAAGCAAAAGCAGAATTAAAAGCGTTTTACCAATTACAGGATCAGTAATATCCTTAGCTAAAGGATGACCAATAGGAATACGAGTAAAAGTTTCATTTACAGTAGGAACCAGAGACAAGAAAAAACTAAAGGATAATAAAAAATTTTCAAAATATCTGGCTCTGCCATTTCTTTCTTTTTTAGCATACAGAAAATAAGCAATACAGACTAAAAAAATAATAAATATCGCAAAAATATGACCTGGATTAAATCCCCCATGTTTTGATATTCCTAGTGAAGTTAAGGAAGTAATAATTGTAGTGTAAAAATATATTTTACCTGATAAAACCCCTAAATTGATTTTTCCATATTTGATAAATCCTGCCGCTGCTCCTGCTAATGCAGCAATACCAATAATAGTGTGAAAAATTCCTAAATACGATAATCCCATCTTTATGTTTTTTAAGTTATTATAGCTGATTAAAACAACCTTTTTGATAAATTATGTCGTTAAAACGAACTATGCAAAATTGCGTCATAAAGAAGGAAATGACTTTGTGAATTAGTCCAATTATTTGATATTTTGGTTCAAGAAAACTTTATAATAAGAACTTATTTTTTTAGTTCTTGACGATAATTTGTAGGCGATACATGGTATCTATCGTTAAAACTTTTGGTGAAATTTGCCAAATCATTAAAACCACATTCAAATGCAATTTCAGTAATTCGTTTATCCGAAACTCTGAGAAGTTCAGCAGCTTTTTCGAGTTTTTTGTTTCTTATAAAGTTAGCAGGTGTATCATTGTAAATTTTAGCAAACTCTCTTTTGAAAGATGAAACACTCAAATTATTTTGTTCTGCCAATTGTTCGATAGTTGAATTTGAAAAAAGATTGGCTTCGATAATTTGTCTAAAAGCATATGAAGTCTTAGAGAAAAGTTGTGATAATACTATTTGTACACTTTCTGCATTCTGAGTTTGTGACAATAACAGGATAATCTCTTTAAGTTTCAAGACTAAAATATCTTCATTAATTAGCGAAGGATTTTCAAAATAAAACAACAGTCCTTCAATATACTTCTGAATTAAAAAATCGTTATTTATTTTTTCATTTGATCTATTGGAAGATTTGTCTTTTGGTTCTTGAAACAAGGCAGGCAATTCCCTGTCATAAATTTTCTTTAAGATATCGGGATAAAATGTAATAATTACAATTTCGCAATTACTATTTGCGTGTACATTGTAGATCTGCTTACCAGGATTGATACAATTTAAAAGTAGAGAATAATTAGTAGAAACTTCTATATTATCACCATCAATGTCATACTCCACATTACCATCCAGTACATACAAAAAACAAGCCTGATCCGAAACTGGAAAATCAAATTTAAAAGGTGCTTTTAATACAATTTTCTGCATTAGTGTTTTACCAAACAGATCGTATTTTTTATAATCGTCTATCATTTATTTTATTAATTCAAATACATAATTTAATGAGTTCGATACACTAGCATCGTATTATTGCAAATTAATAGATTTAAAAATCATTAATGAAATAATTTTAATTTTATAAATCAGGAATATGAAAAATGATATTGTTCCATTAAATGCTTTCTAATATACTTCACACAAAGATTTTAAACAGAAGGTTAATACTGTAAATCTACAGATCAGATTTATACCAGAAGTTTTCTAAAAGCATTAAAACGAAAAAACCCTGTCCGGTATGGACAGGGTCTTAAAAAAAGAAAGGCGGCGACATACTCTCCCACAATATGCAGTACCATCTGCGCAGGCGGGCTTAACTTCTCTGTTCGGGATGGGAAGAGGTGAGCCCCGCCGCAATAACCACCTTAAGGCTGTTAGTC
>NZ_JARKNB010000004.1:0-664331 GCF_029360735.1 Flavobacterium sp. H4147
CTCTTCCCATCCCGAACAGAGAAGTTAAGCCCGCCTGCGCAGATGGTACTGCATATTGTGGGAGAGTATGTCGCCGCCTTTCTTTTGTAAAACCCTGTCCATACCGGACAGGGTTTTTTCGTTTTTACATATTAGTTGGAAATTGTCATAAAAAATAGAAGGAGCTAAGTTTTAAAAACTGTTAAATTATAGTCAATTCTATAAGGTTAAAGATTGATAGTTTAGACTTTTCGGATTTGAATGAGTATTTTTGTGTTTCAATTATTTTATTTAAACATGAAGAAAAATATTTTACTGTTAACACTTCTTGCTATTACAAGTTTAAGTGCACAGCAACGTCCAAAATTAGTTGTAGGGATAGTTGTAGATCAGATGAAAATGGAATATTTATATCGATTTTCAGATGATTTTTCTCCAAACGGCTTTAAAAGATTAATGAATGATGGATTTACTTTCCAAAATATGCATTATAACTATATGCCAACTTATACTGCTCCTGGACATGCTTCAATCTATACTGGTACGACACCAGCAACCCACGGAATTGTAGGTAACGAATGGTTCAGCAGAACTCTGGGAAAAGAAATGTATTGTACAGATGATGCAGGAGTTAAAACAGTGGGTGATGGTACAGCAGAAGAAGGCGCTATGTCTCCTAAGAATCTTCAAAGTACTACGATTACAGACGAAGTTAGAATGGCTACTAATTTTAATGGTAAAGTAATTGGAATGAGTTTAAAAGATCGTGGAGCGATATTACCTGCTGGTCATTTTGCAAATTGGGCATTCTGGTACAGTAAAACAGGTTCTTTTATTTCTAGTACATTTTACGGCGACAAATTACCTGATTGGGTTACTGAGTTCAACAACGAAAAAAACTACTTAAAATATATTAATAAAGGTTGGGATTTGTACAAACCTGCTTCGGTTTACAACGAAAGTCTTCCAGATAATAATCCTTATGAGGGAAAATTATATGGAAGTGCGGCACCGGTTTTTCCATACGATTTAAAAACTATGTATGAAAAAAATGATGCGGGTGTTATCCGTGCTACTCCTTTTGGAAACGATTTATTAGCTGAATTTGCAAAAAGGGCTATTGAAAAAGAGGGATTAGGGAAAGATAACATTACAGATTTCTTAACGGTTAGTTTTTCTTCTACAGATTATGTAGGCCATTTACTCGGACCAAGATCTATGGAGCTTCAAGATACTTACTTGAGGTTAGATCAGACAATAGCAGATTTTTTAGTTTATCTTGATAAAACGGTTGGGAAAGGTAATTATCTACTTTTCTTAACAGCGGATCATGCTGGAGCTGAAAACGTAATTTATTTAAAAGATCGTAAATACAATGTAGATAATTATCCTTCTAAAGAGGTTAAGAAAAGTTTACAAGATTTTTCAACTAAGACTTTTGGTGTAGATTTGATTCAAAACTATTCAAATTTTAATGTTTTCTTCAATAAACAAATTATTAAGGAGAAGGCATTAGAACTTGCAAAAGTAAAACAAGCATTCAAAGAATTTTTAATTACTCAGCCTCAAGTTAAAAAAGTTTATACAGAAGAAGAAATTTTGGCAAATGCTGGAAATGATTATTCTCTTAATTTTGTAGCAAAAGGATATGATGTAACACAAAACGGTGATTTAGTTATTGTAGATAAGCCGGGAGATATAGAATATTCAACTACTGGGACATCTCACGGAACTATTTATAGTTATGATACACACGTTCCGGCCATTTTCTACGGATGGAATATTAAGAAAGGAGAATCTTATGATAAAAAGGCTATTACAGAAATTGCTCCGACAATAGCTCAGAAAATTAAAGTTACTTTTCCAAACGGAACTGAAGCTAAGGTAATGACTGAAGTTCTTGATAACAAGAAATAATAAAATATACTATTTTAAACCTGTCTTGTGTGAGACAGGTTTTTTTTATGAAAAAAAAAAGGCTTTTCAATTAAGAAAAGCCTTTATAATAGCGACTTAGTAAGCACTTATATAAGTATTAGCACTATGCGTTTGCTAATACTATTTCTTCGTTAAAAGGAAGATTCCAAGCTTCAGCAACTCCTTTATAAAGGATTTTTCCATTAGCTACGTTTAATCCTTTTTTCAATTCTTCATTTTCTGCACATGCTTTTTCCCATCCTTTGTTTGCTAATTGTACAGCATAAGGTAAAGTTGCGTTTGTTAAAGCTAAAGTAGACGTGTAAGGAACAGCTCCCGGCATATTAGCAACACAGTAGTGAACGATATCGTCAATAATGAAAGTTGGGTTTTCGTGAGTTGTTGGAGTACAAGTTTCAATACATCCTCCTTGGTCAACAGCGACATCAACAACAACAGTTCCTGGACGCATTAATTTAAGCATATCACGAGTAATTAAGTGAGGTGCTTTTGCTCCTGGAATTAAAACAGCTCCAACAATTAGGTCGGCATCTTTAATTGCTCTTGTAATGTTGTAGTGGTTCGACATTTCTGTATTTACATTTGCTGGCATAATATCATCTAATTGACGTAAACGTGGCAAGCTTAAGTCCATGATAGTTACTTGAGCACCTAATCCAGCAGCCATTTTAGCTGCTTGAGTTCCTACGATTCCTCCACCTAAAACTAATACTTTTGCCGGTGGTACACCTGGAACACCTCCTAAAAGAATTCCTCTTCCTTTTAATGGTTTTTCAAGATATTTTGCTCCTTGTTGAATTGCCATACGACCTGCAACTTCAGACATTGGAACTAATAATGGTAAACTTCTGTCTGTTTTCTCTACCGTTTCGTAAGCTAAACAAACAGCTCCTCTTTCTAACATTGCATGCGTTAATTCCTCAGAAGATGCAAAGTGGAAATAAGTAAATAATAATTGATCTTTTTTGATCAATGGGTATTCAGAAGCAATTGGCTCTTTTACTTTGATGATCATTTCTGCAATTGCATAAACTTCTTCAATAGTTGGTAAAACTACTGCACCAGCTTCAGCATATTCTGCATCAGCAAAACCACTTCCTAAACCAGCAGTAGATTGTACATAAACTGTATGTCCGTGTTTTTTCATTTCAGAAACACCGGCAGGAGTTAGAGCAACTCTGTTTTCGTTATTTTTTATTTCTTTAGGAACACCTATTATCATTTTGTTATATTTTTTGTTTTTATTGAAATTGTTTTTACAAATCTACAGATAGAGAATAAATTATGGTTTAACATGCGATAAATAAGAAAATATTATTTTATTTTTTACTTTTACAGAAAAATATTCTGATTCTGTTAAGAATTGATTCTCCAAAAAGAAAAAATGACTAAATCAGCTTATTTTAATAAAACGTTTTCGTTATGGCTTTAGATGAAATTGACAAAAAAATCCTACGTCTTTTGCAGGAAGATGCGCATTATACTTTAAAAGATATTGCAAACAAAATAAATTTGTCCTTAACACCTGTTCATGATAGGGTGAAACGTCTTGAAAAAGATGGTATTATCGAAAAATATGTGACGCTTTTAGATAAGAAAAAATTGGGAAATAATTTGACAGTTTATTGTCAGGTCACACTCGTCAAACAAACTTATGATACGTCTGAAGGATTTAATCAGTCAATTTTAAATCTACCCGAAGTTGTAGAATGTAATTATGTTTCTGGAAATTTTGATTACATGCTTAAAATTATCATTCCGGATATGGAAAGCTATCATCATTTTCATCAGAAAAAATTATCGGTTCTTCCAGAAGTTTCTCTAATTAATACTGTTTTTGTTATTTCGGAAGTGAAGAGTACCACAGTTCTTCCTATTTAAAACAAAAGAAAAACCATCAGGAAATCCCGATGGTTTTAGAAAAAAGTTAGTTTTGGTTGAATTAATAATAGGTATAACGTCTTACTTTGGCAATATATTTTGCTAAACGAATAACTTGGTGGCTATATCCGTATTCATTATCGTACCAGATGTATAAGACTATATTTTTTCCGTCTTTTGACACAATTGTAGCATTGCTATCATAAATAGATGGAGCAGAAGTTCCTACAATGTCAGACGAAACTAATTCGTTGTTTAAAGAATATTTTATCTGCTCTACCAATTCTCCTTCAAGAGCATATTTCTTCATGATTTTATTGATTCCAGAAATTGATGTTGCTTTTTTAACTTCTAAATTTAGAACAGCAAGTGATCCATTTGGCACCGGAACGCGAATTGCATTTGAAGTTAATTTCCCTTCTAATGATGGTAAAGCTTTTGCTACAGCGCTTCCTGCTCCGGTTTCGGTAATGACCATATTTAAAGCTGCAGCTCTTCCGCGGCGGTATTTTCTGTGCATATTATCAACGAGATTCTGGTCGTTAGTGTAAGCATGAATGGTTTCTAAATGCCCTTTTACAACACCAAGACTTTCTTCCACCACTTTTAAAACTGGTGTAATAGCATTTGTGGTGCAGGAAGCTGCCGAAAATATACTTATTTCGTCTGGATTAAAATCGTTATGATTAACGCCATGAACAATATTGGGAACTCCTTTTCCAGGTGCGGTCAATAAAACTTTGTCTACTCCATTTGAAGTTAAATGTCTTTTTAGGGCTTCTTCTGTTGTAAAAGCGCCTGTATTGTCAATTACTAAAGCATCATTGATTCCGTATGTTGTATAATCAATTTCTTCAGGTGAATTTGCAGTAATGATATGAACTGTTGTTCCATTAATAATCAAAGCATTATTTTTTGGATCGGCAATTACAGATCCTTGAAAATCACCATGAATAGAATCATATCGCAATAGAGAAGCTCGTTTCTCTAAACTCGATGCATCATTTTTGTCACGCGTTACAATAGCTCTTAAACGCAGTTGATTTCCTTTTCCGGTTTTTGACATTAGCTCTCTTGCTAATAAACGCCCAATTCTTCCGAAACCATATAAAACAACATCTTTAGGTTGTATTTCTTTAGAAGATTTTGCTTTTTTCAATTTTTCAATAACAAAATATCGTGCATCAGGATATTTTTCATCTTCTAAACGATATTCGTAAGTTAGTTTTCCCAAGTCAATTTTGGCTGGTGGAAGATCTAAGGATAAAACAACTTTTGCGATTTCAACCGAATCAAAAATAGTGATTGGTTTACCCACAAATTCACCAGCATATTGATGAAGGTTAATAATATCGCTTACGTTTTTATCCAATAATTGATTTTTGAATAAAACCATTTCGATGGATTTGTCATACCATAAATCGCTTATGACTTTGATTAATTCGACACCGGCTTTTCGTCGGTCAACTTGTAATGTTACCTCTTTTTGGTACAATGATTTGTTACTCATAATTGAAAAAATAAAATGCTCACTATTTTAAAATTTTGCGCAAAAGTATCTATTTCAATCGATTTCGTAAACTATTTTAGCATTTATTTTTGAAAACAAAAAAGCCACCTTAAATTTTTAAGATGGCTTTTTTTTTGTTTTCAGTCGGAGTCACTGTTTACAGTTTTGTTATACTAAAAACTGTGATCGAAAACTACGACTATATAATAATTCTAAATATCTCCCCGTTTTTGTTGATCATTTCGATACGAACGCTTTGTCCTTCATCTTTTTTGTTCAAAAGTTTTGAAACGGTTTCAACATTTGTTGCTTTCACATTATCAATACTTAAAATGATATTGCCTTGTAATTCATTTTGATACTGCATCAAATTTTCATTAGTGATGTTTTTAATTTTTACACCATAATCAATTCTGAATTTTTTCTTATCGGCAGCGTCAATATTTTCTAATTCAATTCCTTTAAATTCAGTGCTGAAGAATTCATTTTTACTTAAAGTTACAGGAACTGTTTTAGTTTTGCCGTCTTTTATATACGTTACTTTTACAACATCGTTAGGACGTTTTGTATTGATATAACCAGAAAGATCAGCAAAAGTAGAAATGTTTTGATCGTCTAATTTTACAATAATATCACCTTTTGTAAGCCCAGCTTTTTCTGCACCAGAGTTTTTCGAAACTTTGTTGATGTAAAAACCTTGAGTTTCTGTAACGCCTAATTCTTTTGAAGCTGTGCTATTAAGTTCGCCGCCTTCAACGCCCAGAATTCCTCTCTGCACATTTCCATATTCCATAATATCCTCAATAATTTTTCGGGCAATATTAGATGGAACAGCAAAAGAATATCCAACATACGATCCTGTCATAGACGAAATCATGGTGTTAATTCCAATTAATTCTCCTCTTGTATTTACTAACGCTCCACCGCTATTACCTGGGTTAACCGCGGCATCTGTCTGAATAAATGACTGAATTCCGCTTTGGTCTAAATTTCTGGCCTTCGCCGAAACAATTCCAGCAGTAACAGTAGATGTTAAATTATAAGGGTTACCAACTGCCAAAACCCATTCTCCAACTTTAACAGAATCTGAATTTGCAAATGCAGTGTAAGGTAATTTTTCATCAGCATTGATTTTTAATAATGCGATGTCCATTTTAGAATCCGTTCCAATAAGCTTCGCTTTGTATGATTTTTTGTTGTTTAAGGTAATCTCAATTTCAGAAGCATCTTTGATAACGTGATTGTTGGTTACGATATAACCATCTTCAGAAATAATAACACCAGAACCAGTTCCAACTTGTTCTTGTTGCTGTTGTCCGCCATATCCGTAAAAGAATTCCAGCATTGGGTTGCTAATGGTTCTTCTAGATACATTTTTTACGTGCACAACGGTGTGGATTGTTTTATCAGCTGCTTCGGTGAAATCAACTGCATCTCCGGGTAATCCAACTGTTTTTCCATATGAATTAGGGGCAAGGGTAACAACAGAATTTCCTTTTCCTAAAAGTGAATCACTGCCGTCAAATAATAACTTGTAAGCACCAAGTGTAGTAGCACCACTTAGAAGTGAAACTAAAAATAAGGTTGAAAATTTTTTCATATTACAGTTTATTTTTTTGAGTTGTTTAGATATTTGTTTTTAACATTTAGTAACGTAAAATTATGCCAAAAAATTATTTGAAAAAATGGTTTAACGCTCTTTAACAATGATTAACATTTCATTAATTAATAGTTCGTACTTTTGTATTTCTAACAACTAAAAAATGCAAATAGAATTTTATAAATATCAAGGAACTGGAAATGATTTTGTAATGATTGATAACCGTTCAGATTTCTTTCCAAAAAATGATGTAAAACTTATTGAGCGTCTGTGTGACAGACGTTTCGGAATTGGGGCAGACGGACTTATTTTGCTTGAAAATGATTCTGAAACTGATTTCAGAATGGTATATTACAATTCAGATGGAAATCAAAGTTCGATGTGTGGAAACGGCGGAAGATGCCTTGTTGCCTTTGCCAATCAGCTTGGGGTTATTGATGATAAAACTACTTTTATAGCTACAGATGGACTTCATCATGCTTCTGTAGGTGATGATGCCATTGTATCTCTTCAGATGATTGATGTGAATGAAGTACAAAAAAAAGATTCTTATACTTTTCTAAATACAGGATCACCACATCATGTTCAGCTTGTTGATGACTTAGAGCACTATAACGTAAAGGAAAATGGTGCAGCTATTCGTTACGGCGAATTGTACGGTGAAAAAGGGAGTAACGTTAATTTTGTAAAGAAAGTTGATGATGGTACATTTTCGCTTCGTACTTACGAAAGAGGTGTTGAAGATGAAACCTTGGCTTGCGGAACTGGTGCAACAGCTGTAGCAATTGCTATGAATGCCATTGGAGAAACAGATAAAACTTCTATCAATTTAAATGTTGAAGGAGGAAAACTGGTTGTTTCTTTTGATAAAGAAAATGATCATTATACAAATGTATTTCTTACCGGACCAGCCAAATTTGTTTTTAAAGGCACTATAGAAATTTAATACATCCAATTTTTAAATTCTCAATCACAATCTTTAATTTAAATTCAATAATCTAAAAATCAGATGATCACACTCAAAGGCGAATCCATTTATCTTCGTGCACTTGAACCCGAGGATTTAGAATTTGTATATTCTATGGAAAACGATCAAAGCATTTGGGAAGTCAGTAATACCAATACACCATACAGCCGATATCTGATTAGACAATATCTCGAAAATGCGCAGCAGGATATTTATGAAGCAAAACAGCTGCGTCTGGCTATTTGTCAGGATGAAGATTTTCCTGCTATTGGTTTGATAGATTTATTTGAATTTGACCCTAAAAATAATAGGGCAGGAATTGGTATCGTAATTCAGAAGAGTGAAAACAGAGGACAAAATATTGGTTCTGAGGCATTAGAACTTTTAATAAAATACTCTTTTTTCAATTTAAATCTCCATCAGATTTATGCAAATATTAGTACAAATAATGAAGCAAGTATAGCTCTTTTTACTAAATTTGGTTTTGAGAAAATAGGAATTAAAAAAGATTGGATTTTGCTGAATAACCACTATTACGACGAAGCAATTTTCCAGTTAATCAATAAAAACATTTAAAACTTAAGAAACTTTGAACTTAAAAAAAATCATCACCATAACCGCTGTAGCCGTAATTTCTGTTTTGTTGATTTACGGATTTATTTTAATCAGCCGAATTTTTAGTGCCAATACTAAATTTGAAGAAAATGAAGTGTATGTGCATGTGCCAACGGGATCGAATTACAGTGATGTTAAAAAGATATTAGCACCATATATTAAGAATTTTGACAATTTTGAATTAGTGGCAAGCAAAAGAAGTTATCCTGAAAATGTAAAACCAGGACGTTTTCTTCTTAAAAAAGATATGAATAATATTGATTTAGTTCGTGCCATGCGCGCTAATGTTCCAGTAAAATTGGCATTTAACAATCAAGAACGCTTAGAAAACTTTGCTGGTAGAGTAGGTTCAGAAATTGAAGCAGACAGTACTTCTTTATTAAAAGCTTTTAGAGATCCTGCTTTTTTAGAAGCAAACGGATTTAATGAAGAGAATGTTTTTGCGATGTTTATCCCAAATACATATGAGGTATATTGGAATACATCTGCAGAAAAGTTCCGTGATAAAATGATCAAAGAATATCATAAATTCTGGACTCCTGAAAGAATCGAGCAAGCTAAAAAGCAAGGATTGACTCCTGTTCAGGTTTCTATTTTGGCTTCAATTGTACATAAAGAATCGGTTAAAAGAGATGAAAGACCACGTATTGCTGGAGTTTATTTAAACCGTCTACGTCTTGAAATGCCATTACAAGCAGATCCAACGGTTATTTATGCTTTAAAATTAAGAGACAATGATTTTGATCAAGTTATTAAAAGAGTGTTTTATAATGATTTGATTATGAAATCTCCTTATAATACCTATGTAAATATCGGACTTCCTCCGGGACCAATTGCAATGGCGGATATTACAGCTCTTGAAGCCGTTTTAAACCCAGAAAAACACGATTATATTTACTTTTGTGCTAGTGTAGATCGTTTCGGTTATCATGAATTTGCATCCAATTATGCAGATCATACTAAAAATGCTAAAAGATATTCAGACTGGATTGCTAGTCAAGGGGTAACTAGATAACTTTGATTTTCGAATAATTTTCAATTCAAAATAACTTAAAAAAAGCTTTCAATCTGATTCAAATTTTTGAAAAGGATTGAGAGCTTTCTTTTATTTAAATATAAAAATCTTACAAAATTTACATTTTAAATTGTAAGTTATTTCTTTCTTTTTAATCGAATTTACCTAAAATTGATATAAAATTGCACTTTTTTTAAATTTGTTTTTCCTGTTTTTGCTCTAAAATTTATTGATAGATTTCCTCTCGAACCTTGCGTAATTAAAGGGCTTAACTGGAATTGGCAGAATTTTGATTATCGTTTAAACCGCTGATAATCAGATTTTTTTGTTTTTAATTACTTTTGCATCGTAGAAATTTCAAAGAGGTGACAGCGATTTGAAGAAAAACAATTTATGATAAAGAAGTGGTATTTTTATGCGAGTTTGATCGTAATTATTACATTTTTAAGTTTGGGTTTTAAACCCTTTAGTGTCGAAACCAAACCGTGGTTTCTAACAGAAAAAACAGATGGCGCAGAATACATGTTTCCGTCTGAAGAAAAGGATGATTATCCTAAAGTAAATCTAAACGTTCCATATACCGGAAAACGTCTTATCGGTTTTAAAGAAGCAGTCGCTTTTAAAGAATCTCAGGGAAAATACAAATTAGTGAATTCGCTGGGGTATATGGGAAAATATCAATTTGGTTCTAAAGCTTTACGTGCAATTGGTATCAGTGATGACAAGGACTTCTTAAAAGATCCTGCTTTACAGGAAAAAGCTTTCGTAGCGTTATTATCCAAAAACAAATGGATTTTGCGTAATGAAATCGAAAAGTATGAAGGAAAAGTCATTAATGGCGTTAAAATCACCGAATCGGGAATTTTAGCGGCAGCACACTTAGGAGGTGCAGGATCAGTAAAGAACTTTTTTAAACATGGAGGCAACAGGCATTTTAGAGATGCTTTTGGAACTTCTTTAAAAAGTTACTTAAGAGATTTTGCAGGCTATGATCTTTCTTTTATTGAGGCAGATAATAATGCCACAATTGACAATTAAAAAAGAAGCCCCGTAAAATTCGGGGCTTTTTTAATCTATTAGTATTTCTAGGATTTGTATGGCAGCTTCGCTGATTTTGGTTCCAGGACCAAAAATGGCTGCAGCGCCCGCATCAAATAAGAATTGATAGTCCTGTACCGGAATTACACCGCCCACAATTACCATAATATCTTCACGTCCATGTTTTTTAAGTTCTTCAATAACTTGCGGAACCAGCGTTTTATGTCCAGCTGCTAGAGATGAAACGCCTAAAATATGAACGTCATTTTCAACAGCTTGTTTTGCAGCTTCTGCAGGAGTTTGGAATAAAGGACCTATATCTACATCAAAACCTACATCGGCGTAACCTGTCGCTACTACTTTTGCGCCGCGATCGTGACCGTCTTGTCCCATTTTGGCGATCATAATTCGAGGACGTCTTCCTTCTTGTTTAGCAAAAGCATCGGCTAACTGCTTTGCTTTTTCAAAATTTTCGTCGTTTTTTATTGCTGCACTATACACACCGCTAAAAGATTTAATCTGCGCTTTAAACCTTCCAAAAATGCTTTCAAGGGCAAAACTGATCTCACCTAATGTGGCTCTATTTCTAGCAGCTTCAACAGCGATTTCTAATAAATTACCTTCTCCGGTTTTAGCGCAGTGAATTAATTTTTCAAGTGACTGATTTACTTTTTGAGTATCTCGCTTTGCTTTAATATGTTCCAATCGCTCAATTTGTTGTCGGCGTACCATTTGGTTGTCAACATCTAAAATATGAAGCGGATCTTCTTTTTCTAATCTAAATTTATTTACTCCGACAATAATGTCTTGCCCGCTGTCAATACGAGCTTGTTTTCTTGCAGCAGCTTCTTCAATTCGAAGTTTTGGTATTCCAGCTTCAATAGCTTTGGTCATTCCGCCTAACTCTTCAACTTCATTAATAAGTTTCCAAGTATTTTCTAAAATATCATTGGTAAGCTTTTCAACATAATAACTTCCTCCCCATGGATCTACCGTTTTGGTGATTTTGGTTTCTTCCTGTAAATAAATCTGAGTATTACGAGCAATTCTGGCTGAGAAATCTGTTGGTAGTGCAATAGCTTCGTCCAAAGCATTTGTATGTAAAGACTGCGTTCCGCCAAAAGCTGCAGCTGCGGCTTCAATACAAGTTCTGGCAACATTGTTAAACGGATCTTGTTCTGTCAAACTCCATCCGCTGGTTTGGCAATGTGTTCGTAATGCTAATGATTTATCACTTTTTGGATTAAACTGCTGAATCAATTTTGCCCAGATCATTCGGCCGGCTCTCATTTTGGCAATTTCCATAAAATGGTTCATTCCAATAGCCCAAAAGAAAGAAAGGCGGGGAGCAAATTCATCGATTGTCATTCCGGTTGATAATCCTGTTCTAATATATTCTAAACCGTCGGCAAGGGTATAAGCTAATTCAATATCAGCTGTTGCTCCGGCTTCCTGCATGTGATATCCTGAAATTGAGATCGAATTGAATTTCGGCATTTTTTTGCTTGTAAATTCAAAAATATCTGCAATAATTTTCATCGATGGAGCAGGAGGATAGATATACGTATTACGAACCATGAACTCTTTTAGAATATCATTTTGAATGGTTCCAGAAAGTTTATTCAGTTCAACTCCCTGCTCTTCAGCAGCAACAATATAAAAAGCCATGATAGGGAGAACAGCGCCATTCATAGTCATCGAAACCGACATTTCATCTAACGGAATCTGATCGAATAATACTTTCATATCTTCCACAGAATCTATGGCGACCCCAGCTTTTCCAACATCTCCAACTACTCGTTCGTGATCTGAATCGTAACCGCGGTGTGTTGGTAAATCAAAAGCGATAGAAAGTCCTTTTTGTCCCGCAGCAAGATTTCTTCTGTAAAATGCATTACTTTCTTCTGCAGTAGAAAATCCAGCATATTGACGAATTGTCCACGGGCGACGAACATACATCGTAGCATAAGGTCCGCGAAGATTTGGAGTAAAGCCTGCCCCGAAATCAAGAAATTCTAAATCTTCTATATCTTTTTCAGAATAGTTTTTTTTAATCTCAATTCCTTCGGCTGTGGTGAAGTTATGGGTTAAGTGTGAAGGGTTATGCGTTTGCTCGCTTAGCTCTTTACTTTTAACATCTAACTTTATATGTGTAAGGTCTTTTCTTGTCATAGACGCTTTTCGGTTTATTTAATATTAATTATCATTTAGATTATTCCTGTTCCAGCCTTTCCTGTTCCAGTTTTTCAGCTAATCTTTTTTCGATTATAGGGGTAATTAATGTTTTTCTTGGTTTGATTTTTACAAAAGGAAACAGCTCTAAATCATGTTTCATTTTGTCATCTTTATTAGGATATTTATTGGTGCCTAACAAGATTTCTTTTTTTGAATCGAATAATTCCTGTTCTTTATTGGCACTTTCCTGAATTTTCTTCTTGATAATTCCTTCGTTCAGAAGTTTTAGGTATCCGCCATTCGCTTCCATATCTTTGAACAATGCCAGACTTTTTTCAGCCAGCTGCATCGTAAGGCTTTCAATGTAATAACTTCCGTCGGCAGGATTGTCTACTTTGTCAAAGTAACTTTCGTGTTTTAAAACTAACAACTGGTTACGGGCAATTCGGTCCCCAAATTCATTGTCCTTATGATACAATGAATCATAAGGTAAATTTGCCACTGCATCTGCACCGCCTAGAATTGCCGACATACATTCGGTTGTAGTGCGAAGCATATTGACATTGTAATCATAAATTGTTTTGTTTCGTTTTGTTGGCGTTACCAAAAAATGACAGTCTAAATTTGGATTATATTCTGCAGCAATTAATTTGAAAAGCATTCGTAAAGCGCGAAGCTTTGAGATTTCAAAAAAATAGTTGGTTCCAACGGCAATTTGAAAAACAATAGGTTTTGTAAAATCAGGAAAACGATTTAAATATTCATTAGCATGTGCTAAACTGTAAGCGATTTGCTGTGTAATATTGGCTCCGGCGTTTTGATACAAACCTGAATCAATGCTTAGTAAAGAAAGATTTTGAGCTTCCTTTGAAATTTTCTCAAGTGTCTCGAAATTATTTTTATCAGAAGTTAAAAACCAGTTTCCTTCTCGTGCCAAATGACCAATTGGATCTAAATTGCAATAAAAAACTGCTTTTCGAGCAATAGAAATTTGGTTTAATTTCTTAACGAAATCGATTGAGAGAAAGCTTAAATTGAAGTAAACGATTTTATTTTCTAAAGGAATATTTTCCAATAGTTTAGTAACGTCAATATTTTCGTTTTGAATTGTAAAACGTAAACTTTCAGCGCCTCTTTCAAGTGTATTGTTTGCTCTTCGAATCGATTTTTCAATGTCGTGAACAAATATATTCTGGCAGATTTTAAAATGAGAAGCCTGTGTGTTAACAGAAGCTGATTTGGAAAATTCATCTCTGTGATAAAAAGGCTTAACCTGAATATCTTCTGGAGAATTCCAAATTACAGTTTCGTTATAATCGGCTCCATCTAATTCAAACTGAATTTTTTGTTTCCATTGTTTGGATGAAATCGGATTAAAATCGTCGAATAGGTTAGCCATTGGTTGTTTTTTTCTTGATTATTCTTCTTTTTGAATAGTATCTCCCTCAAAGTGGATGATGTAAATATCTTCGCTGTCTTTTTTCATGAAGTACTTTTCGCGAGCATATTTCTCTATTTGTTCAGGATTTTTAAGTTGTTTGATCTGTTCCTGATCTTTTTTGATTTCTTCCTGATAATATTTTTTATTGTCTTGGAGTTCATTAATTTGCTGGTCCAAAAAACGATGATCAAAATAGGAGTAATTGTCTAAAAATAACATCCAGATTATAAAGAACAGTAAAACCCAAACGTATTTGTTTCCTAGGTATTTAAACCATTTTTTATCTTTATATGGATTTTTAAATTTCATTTTTAAACGAATATTTCTTTTGAATTGGAGGGTTGTCTCTAGTTCGGATTACTTCTAATTTTTATGGATTAAATTTACAATAAAAATTATAAAATTCTCTGATTAATTACAGCACGAACTACATCAATCGCTACCGTATTGTATTTGTCGTTTGGAATAATAATATCAGCAAAAGCTTTAGAAGGTTCGATAAACTGCTCATGCATAGGTTTTAAGGTGTTTTGATAACGGTTTAAAACTTCGTCAATATCTCTTCCTCTTTCAGAAATATCCCTTTTTAAACGACGAATTAATCTTTCATCAGAATCAGCATGAACGAAAATTTTAATGTCAAACATATCGCGTAATTCTGGATTGGTCAGAATTAAAATACCTTCCACAATCATTACTTTTCTTGGATGAGTTGATACGGTATCGTCCGTTCTGTTGTGCTGAATAAAAGAATAAACCGGCTGATCAATAGTTTCTCCGGCTTTTAAAGCTTTTAAGTGTTTTACCAGTAATTCAAAGTCAATAGCACGAGGATGATCAAAGTTAATTAATGCTCTTTCGTCGAAAGATAAATTGGTAGTTTCTTTATAATAAGAATCCTGAGAAATTACGCCCACTTCTGTATCTGGTAATTCATTCATAATTTGGTGTACTACCGTTGTTTTTCCACTTCCTGTTCCTCCTGCGATTCCTATAATGAGCATAAATTTGATGTTATAATTTGTTTCGCAAAAATAATAATTTAAGTGAATTGCTAAACATATTATGTGTTTTAAACCATATAAGTAATGTAAGTAAATTTAAGCGGAAAAATTTTTAAGTAAAACAGTGCTTAACTGAACTTATATCACTTATATGGTTAAAATGTTTATTTTTATTTTAAAAAAAATCCCGAAAGTAAACCTTCGGGATTTGGTGCAATCAGTATAGTTTTAAAAAAATATTCTGAATTTAGTAAGCACTTGTAATTATTTGTTCTTTTTTGCTTTTATCATCATTTCAAGCTGATCCCAAAGTTCTTCTGGAATTGCTTCTAATAAATTGAATTGTCCCGCACCTTTCAGCCATTCACCTCCATCAATTGTAATAACGTCTCCATTTACATAAGCTGAAAAATCAGAAACTAAATAAGCAGCCAAATTGGCTAATTCCTGATGATCTCCAACTCTTTTCAATGGCACTTTTTTGGCCATATCGAATTTTTCTGAAAGATCGCCCGGCAATAATCGGTCCCAAGCACCTTTCGTTGGAAATGGACCCGGAGCAATAGCATTAGAACGGATTCCGTATTTTGCCCATTCTACCGCAAGACTTCTGGTCATAGCCAAAACTCCCGCTTTTGCTGTAGCACTTGGTACAACATACGCAGAACCTGTCCATGCGTAAGTAGTAACTATATTTAAAATCGTTGCCGATGTTTGTTTGGTGTCAATCCAATGTTTTCCAAAAGCGAGCGTGCAGTTTTTGGTACCTTTTAATACAATATCAATAACAGTATCAAAAGCGTTTGCAGATAAACGTTCTGTTGGTGAAATAAAATTTCCAGCCGCATTGTTTAAAAGAACATCTACTTTTCCGAAAGCTTTTAAAGTTTCCTGCAGCATGTTTTCAACTTCTTCGTAATGACGAACATCACATTGAAGAGGTAAACATTTGCCTCCTGTTTCTTTTTCAAGCTCTGAAGCAGTATTTTTTAGTTTTTCTAAGTCTCGGGAAGTAATGGCAACCTGAGCGCCTAATTCTAAAAAATATTTTGTCATTGCTTTTCCAAGACCGCTTCCGCCGCCGGTAACTACAATGACTTTACCTTTCAAAGCGTCGTCTCGTAGCATCTTATCTGTATAGCTCATACTTTTCTTTTTTTGCAATATTAATTAAATAAAATAGGATGCACGCATAATATTGTTATAAAATTTTAAAAAATTTTATATATCGCATAATTTTTTAGCGGCTGATTCTAAAGTATGATTGTCTTTTGCAAAGCAGAAACGTATTAATTTCTGGTCCTTATGATCCGAATAAAAAGTAGAAATTGGTATTGCGGCTACTCCATGATCGATGATGAGATTTTTACAGAAACTCACATCGTCTTGATCTGAAATGTTGGCATAAGAAGCCACCTGAAAATAAGTTCCTTCACAAGGTTTTAATTCGAAACGGCTGTTTTGAAGTAATTTTTGAAAATAATCTCTTTTTTCTTGATAGAATTTTCCAAGAAGATTTACATCCACAACATCTATATATTCGCTGATTGCAAATTGAGAAATACTGTTGACGCTGAAAACCAAAAACTGATGCACTTTTTTGATTTCTTTCATTAAATGTTCAGGGGCAATGGTATAACCAATTTTCCAGCCTGTAATATGAAATGATTTTCCAAAAGAAGAAACCATCACACAACGGTCTAAAAGAAAATCTTTAGTATGTGCCGAAATATGTTTTTCTTCGAAAGTAATGTATTCGTAAACTTCGTCAGATAAAATGATGATATCTGGATATTTTTCAAGAAGTTTTTTTAGTTGAACAAAATCATTCTCGGTTAAAATTTTCCCAGTTGGATTATGCGGATTGTTGATAATCATCATTCTGGTTTTCACAGAACATGCTTTTTCGATTCTTTCCCAATTTGGAGTATAATCGTCGTTTAATGCTACTCGAACAGGTTTTGCTTTGCAGAGTAAAACGGGAGATTCATACGAATCATAACTCGGATCGAGAATAATTACTTCATCATTTTCTTTTACTAAAGCTAAAATCGTAGTGAAAATTCCCTGTGTTGCTCCGGCCGTAACCAAAAGATCAGTATCTGGATTGATTGTTCTGTTATAAGAACTCTGAGTTAATTTCGCAATTTTATTCATCAATGGTGGATAACCTGCCATTGGTGTATATTGGTGAACATTTTCTTTAGCTAATCTCGCGACAATATCGGTCAGTCTTTCGTCAACTGGAAAATTTGGAAATCCCTGAGAAAGGTTTATCGCATTGTATTCGATTGCCATTTTTGACATTACCGTAAAAATGCTTGTGGTTACGTTAGGGAGTTTGCTCATCATTTGTATTTATTGGAATCGTTAAGTAATAACGAACTCTTACGGGTTTTTTGTTCAGTGTTCCATGTGTCCATCTGGGGCATTTTTTGAGAATGCGAATTGCTTCGTTTCCAGTTCCAAAGTCTGCATCTTTAACAACTATTATATTGCTTAAATAACCATCCTTTTCAACTATAAAATTTACATCAACGATTCCTTTTACCTGAAGTTCTTCTTCTGGATATCTATAATTTTGCCTAATGAATTTATGGAGCTTTTTAATTCCTTTTTCAAATTCGGGTTTTACATCTATTGAATCAATATTGTATACTTTGGTGTCTTCCTTTATTTTAATTTCAGTAACGTCGGCATTTGTATCTATTTTCGATACAGAATTGCTAAAGTCAGTGTCTTTTGAAGCTTTTTTTTCTGTTGAAGAAATGCATTGTGTTAATACAAGGAATAGCAGAGCTGACATTCTTTTCATAAATAAAGATTTATAAAGTAATTTACATTTTATGAATAATAAAAATTGCAGGACGTTTGTCAATATCAATTTTTAACTTTTTCCAATCTGAAACTTTCATCGTTTTAATGAATTCTGTTGGTAAAGTAATATCTGCGGCGATGCAAAGATGAGTTGCGGGATTTAAAATCTGTAAAAGATCTTCAATCAATTTGTTGTTTCTATATGGAGTTTCAATGAATAATTGCGATTGATTTTTGTCCTGAGATAATCTTTCGAAGTGACGTATTGCCGATTTCTTCTCGTCTTTATCAATTGGTAAATATCCGTTGAAGGTAAAGCTTTGGCCGTTCATTCCAGAAGCCATCATGGCCAGTAGGATAGAAGAAGGACCAACTAAAGGCACAACTTGAATTCCTTTTTCGTGAGCCAATTTTACAATTGCTGCGCCTGGATCTGCAACGCCCGGACAGCCGGCTTCGCTCATTAGTCCCATATTTATCCCCTCTAATAAAGGTTTTATGAAATCATTGTGTTCGCTGGTTTCTGTTCTTTTATTTAAGGTAAAAAGAACTAATTCAGATTGTTTTTTTTCTGGATAAACTGCTTTTATAGATTTTCTGGCAGTTTTATCATTTTCAACGATATAATAGTCGATAACTTCTATCGTTCTTCTAACGGTTTGAGGTAAAACATCCATTGGATCGCTTTCGCCCATTGTAGTTGGGATAAGATATAATTTGCCAAAAAGTTTCATGAGTTTTTGTTTAAAATTAAAAAATTCAATTATCTCTGTTTCAGAAACAATTGAATTGAATTAGGAGTGTTTTTTCAGAAGCTGATCAGCAATTAGATCAGTTACTTCGTCCAGCATTTGGTAAACATTGTCAAAACCGTTTGCAGAACCATAATACGGATCTGGAACGTCAACATTTTCATCTGGAAATAATTCGTTTAAAATCAAACGAACTTTATTTTTATGTTCTGGAGTTTTGGCTAAATGAATAACATCGCGAAAATTCGAATTGTCCATTACATAAATGTAGTCGAATTTGTCAAAATCAGAACTTTGGATTTGTCTGCCTTTTTGTGAGCTGATGTTGATTCCGTTTTTTCGGGCAACTTCTATCGAGCGCTTATCCGGACAATGACCAACATGCCAAGAACCTGTTCCAGCCGAATCTACAACGAATTTATCCTGAGGTAATTTTGAGGCTAAAATCCCTTCTGCTAAAGGAGACCTGCAGATATTCCCCAGACAAACCATTAAGATTTTTATAGGCATGGTGCGTATTAAAGCGTTAGTTTTTTATTGATGTCTTCGACAAATTTTTTGAATTGTTTGTCTGTAGAAACTAAGTTGTCAACCGTTTTACAAGCGTGTAATACCGTAGCGTGGTCACGATCTCCAATTTGAGAACCAATATTTGCCAAAGAAGCTTTAGTAAATTTCTTGGCAAAGAACATGGCTAATTGTCTTGCTTGTACTACGTGTCTCTTTCTCGTTTTAGATTGAAGTGTTTCAATATCTAATTGGAAATAATCTGAAACAATTTTTTGGATATAATCGATAGAGATTTCTCTCTTAACATTTTTAACGAATTTCTCAACAACGCTTTTTGCTAATTCGATTGTCACTTCTTTTTTATTGAAAGAAGATTGAGCAATTAATGAAATGATAGCGCCTTCAAGTTCTCTAACATTCGATTTGATGTTGCGGGCAACATATTCTAAAATATCTTCCGGCATAGTAACACCATCACGATATAAAATGTTTTTTAAGATTGAGATACGGGTTTCATAATCAGGCTGGTGCAATTCTGCAGACAATCCCCATTTGAAACGAGATAATAAACGCTGTTCAATATCCTGCATGTCAACAGGCGCTTTGTCAGATGTTAAAATTACCTGTTTTCCGTTTTGGTGCAAGTAATTGAAAATGTGGAAAAATACGTCCTGAGTTCCTGATTTTCCTGATAAAAACTGAACATCATCAATAATTAAAACATCAATTAATTGGTAAAAATGAATAAAGTCGTTACGGTTATTCTTTTTTACAGAATCAATATATTGTTGTGTGAAAATTTCAGCAGAAATATATAAAACGGTTTTTTCTGGATATTTATCTTTTACTTCAACCCCAATGGCGTGTGCTAAGTGTGTTTTTCCTAAACCAACTCCTCCAAAAATCAGCAAAGGATTAAAAGAAGTTCCTCCCGGTTTGTTGGCAACAGCCATACCAGCCGAACGAGCTAAACGGTTTGAGTCTCCTTCAAGGAAATTATCAAAACTATAATTAGGATTTAATTGAGATTCAATTTTTAAATTTCGGATTCCCGGAATTACAAATGGATTTTTCAGCTCTGGATTTAAGTTTTTAAACGGAGCGTCAACCTCTTGCGGTTTCATTGGAACTCTGTTGGAACTTGGCAGCTGCTCGGTAAATGGCTGTTTGTTTCCGTAAGTGTTCTCCATTTTAATTTTATAGAGTAACTTTGCGTTTTTTCCCAGTTCTTTGGTAAGCGCAACTTTCAATAATTTTACGTAGTGTTCTTCTAGCCACTCGTAGAAGAATTTACTTGGAACTTGAATATATAACGCGTTATCGGTTAGCTCAACTGATTTGATTGGTTCAAACCAAGTTTTGTATGCTTGATCTTGAATATTGTCCTTTATGAAAGACAAACAGTTTTCCCATACCGATTGAGCAGTTTTAGTCATAGATTCAAATAAATTTTTATATTATTGTTAAAGATTCTCCTATAAAAAAGGAGCAATTTTATTCCTTAATTCGGGATAACAAATATGTGAACAAATTTCTGTAAAAAAAAATATTTTGTAGTTTAATTTTATTAAAAAAAGTCGTAATAGGACTTGAGTAATTTAAAAGTTTTTAATATATAAATAATGAAAAAACATCAAACGCAAGTACGTGTCCGTTACTCCGAAACTGATCAAATGGGAGTGGTTTATCACGGAAATTATGTGCCGTATTTTGAGATTGGAAGAGTGGAATGGCTTAGAAATAAAGGGATTTCGTATAAAAGTATGGAAGAAAGCGGAATTGGACTTCCAATTGTTTCCATGCAGATCAACTATAAAAAATCAGCTCGATACGATGAACTTTTAACAATTCATACAACCTTCAAAAGTCAGTCATCTGTTAAGATTGAATTTGACTGCGAAATTTATAATGAGGCAAATGAGTTATTAACAACAGCAGTGTTTATTTTAGTATTTATTTCGTTAAAAACGGGTCGCCCAACAGCTCCGCCAGATTATATTTTAGAATTGTTTAAAACACTCGAATAATTGTTAAATCGAGATGCATTTTGATGTTAAATTATATAATTTTAATATCGATTTCAAACATTAAATCAAAAATGTCGAATATAGATTCGGCATTTTTTTTACGCGTTTTTGTAATTATTTTTCCAATTGGCTGACCTGTGTTTTCATCCATTTCCATTTCCTGAGAAGTAATCTCAAGTTTCTTTTCTTTAATTACCCGCATTACTTTGTTCATGTTTTTATAATCAAAAGAAATCAAAAACTGAACATCGATTGTTTTTTCTATAATCTCACAAACCTCCAGGGTCATTTGAGCCGTTGTTCTGTAAGCACTTATCAAACCGCCAACGCCTAATTTGATACCGCCAAAAATACGAACTACAACTACAAGAACGTTGGTGACTCCAAAAGATTGTATCTGGCCGTAAATAGGTGCGCCAGCCGTATTGTTTGGTTCGCCATCATCATTTGCTCTGTATGAAATTTTGGGTGCAGTTCCTAATTGATACGCATAGCAATAGTGTACAGCGTGCGGATGAAGTTTTCTTAAGTTTTCAATAATAGGTTTTACTTCTTCCTCACTTTCTATAGGATAAGCATAGCCAAAGAATTTGCTTCCTTTTTCTTTAAAAAGCACTTCTTCAGATTCAAAAGCAATGGTTTGGTACGTATCGTTAATTTCCAAAAGCAGTATTCTTAAAGTATATTTTTTTTATAAAGATCAATTACATCTTCTTTTCCAACTTGTAAATTCCAGACATTTATACCTAATTTCGCTGCGCTGTCTGTGTTTTCTGTTTTATCATCAACAAACAAAGTATTTTCTGGAACTAAATTATGTTTGTCAAGCAAGAACTGATAAATCTTAGGATCTGGTTTTCTCAATCCGATGTCAAATGAGAAATACACTTTTTCAAAGCAGTTGTAAAAATCCGTGTAAAAAGAAATACCACTTCTTTTTTCAAAAGTTGAAATATGAATTGAATCCGTGTTGCTCAATAAAAACAAACGATATTTTTTTGAAAGTTCTTTTAAGAAATCCAATCGGTACGAAGGGAAATCGGCTAAAACGGCATTCCAAGCTTCGAGAATTTCTTCGATTGATGCATTAGGAAGTTCGTTTTGAAATCCTGCTATAAAATCATCATATGAAACATCTCCAGTTTCAAACAATAAATTCAAACGATCCATTTCAGAATTCCATTCTTTCATACCTAATTTCTGCAATCCCGAAATGGTTCCTTGTTTATTTAAATTGATAAAAATATCGCCAAAGTCAAAAATTATAGTATCAATCATGGTTTCTTATATAAAGTAATTCGTCGGTTAGAATATTTGTTTTGGTGATGTTTTTCTTTAGAATAACAGGAGCTTTTACGCCATTTTCAAAAGAAGTTGTTCCAATAAAAACTCTCGCTTCGTCCCAAATATCTTGATCTATAAAAGATTGAAGCGTTTGTCTGCCGCCTTCAATAATAACAGATTGTATTTGGTGATTGTACAAAACCTCTAAAAGCTGCGAAATCATATTTTTATTAAGATCAATCTTTTCAAAAATCGTATTTTCTGTTGAATGTATATCATCTGCATTCGAAAATACAATTGTTTTTACGCTTTCATCAAAAACAAAACTATCTTTTGAAATTCGGTTATGCTGATCCAAAATCACACGAACAGGATTGTTCCCTGACCAATCTCGGGTATTTAATTTCGGATTATCGTCAATTACAGTTTGTGTTCCTACTAAAATAGATTGTTCTTCGCTTCGCCATTTATGAACCAATTGTCTGGAGTATTGATTGGTAATCCAAATAGGTTTACGTTCCTGATCTGCAACTTTTTCAGGAGCTAGAAAACCATCTTGGCTTTCTGCCCATTTCAATATAATATAAGGTCTCTTTTTTTGATGGAAAGTAAAAAAGCGTTTATTGAGCTCGTTGCATTCATCTTCTAAAACTCCGACCGTAACATTTGCTCCGGCTTCAATTAGTTTTAAAATGCCTCTTCCTGCAACTTTTTCATTAGGATCAACAGTTCCCACCACAACATTCGGAATTTCATTGGCGATTATCAAATCACAGCAAGGAGGAGTTTTGCCAAAATGACTGCAAGGTTCCAAACTCACATAAATCGTTGCTTTTTTTAGCAATGATTTATCTTTTACAGAACGCACGGCATTTACTTCGGCATGTGGTTCGCCTGCTTTTTTATGCCAGCCTTCGCCGATAATTTTGTCTTCATAAACGATTACGCTCCCCACCATTGGGTTTGGATAGGTAGTTCCAAAACCATTTTGGGCAAGTTCAATGCATCGTTTGATATATTTTTCATGTTTATTCACAGTGCAAAAGTAACTATTTTTCAATTTTTTGTCTAATGTTATGGTGTAAGTTGTGAAACAATCCAAAATGTTATGAAAGTATCAAAAAAGTATTTTTATTTTTGTGTAGATATACGTTAATAAAAAAATGAAAAACTGGGTTATCAGGGAGATTAAAAAAGAAGACAATCAGGCAGTAGCACAATTAATACGATCTGTTTTTGATGAAATGGAAATTCCAAAAGTGGGAACGGCTTACGAAGATCCGTATTTGGATTTAATGTTTGAGGAATATAGTAAGCCTAAATCTGTTTATTACGTTGTTGAAAGTGATGGTGAAGTTTTAGGATGTGCGGGAATTGCTCCTTTAGAAAATGGTGATCCAAAGATTTGTGAACTGCAGAAAATGTACTTTCTTCCCAAAGTCCGCGGTTTAGGAATTGGCAGTAAAATGATGGAGAAATGTTTGGAGCAGGCGAGAAGTTTTGGTTTTGAAAAATGTTATATAGAAACAATGCCGTTTATGCATTCGGCACAAAAATTATATAGAAAATCAGGTTTCGAATATTTAGATGCTCCAATGGGTTGTACCGGGCATAATTCCTGCCCCGTGTGGATGTTGAAAGATTTGCAAAATGACTTGTAACGAAGTGGCTTTGTAAAATACTTATGTATAGAAAATAATTGGCTTTAGCTGAAAAATAATTCCTCAATAAACCGAAATGAAAATCAAACAATATCGTACACAATTTATTAAAGAATTATCTCCTTTTTACGATGCGTACGAAGCAGAAAGTTTTTTCTATTTAATTTTAGAAGACAAGCACAAGCTGCGTCAGATAGATTTAGCTTTAAATCATGAATTATCTTTTACAGAAGAAGATTTTGTTGTTTGGGATTCGCTTTTAAAACAATTAAAAAAAGAAGTTCCTATTCAGTATTTGTTAGGGAAGACCAGCTTTTATGGTTTAGATTTTGAAGTCAACGAACATGTTTTGATACCGAGACCTGAAACAGAAGAACTGGTAGAATGGATTATCAGCGAAAATGCTGTTCTCGATAAAGATAAGAAATTAAAGATTCTGGATATAGGAACGGGAAGCGGCTGTATTGCTATTTCTCTTGCTAAAAACCTTCCAAATGCAGATGTTTATGCCATTGACGTTTCAAAAAAAGCCATTGAAACAGCCAAGCGAAATGCTATTCGAAACGATGTGAATGTGACTTTTATATTTCAGGATATTTTACAGGCCGAAGAATTGAAATGCAAATACGATGTCATTGTCTCTAATCCACCTTATGTAAGAAATTTAGAAAAAGAAGAAATCAAAAAGAACGTTTTGGATTATGAACCGCATTTAGCTCTTTTTGTAGATGATAATGATGCGCTAGTTTTTTACAGAAAAATAGCTTCTCTAGCTCATAATAATCTTTTGCCAGAAGGACAACTATATTTTGAAATCAATCAATATCTTGGAAAAGAAATGATCGAATTATTAGGTCAAATGGACTTTATCAATATCGATCTTAGAAAAGATATTTACGACAACGATAGGATGATAAAAGTTAATATTTAGTATTCAGTTTTCAGTCGCAGTTAAACTGTAAACTGAGACTGTAAACTGAGACTGTAAACTGCGACTGAAAACTAAAAAAATTATTCATATCGCAAAGCCTCAATTGGATCTAGTTTAGAAGCTTTAATTGCAGGATATAAACCAGATACTAAAGCTACGGCAAAACTTGTCCCAAAGGCAATCATAATGGCAAACCACGGAACTACAAAAACAAAACTCATAGCGCTTGCTAAACCATAACCAATGAGCATTCCTAAAATAATACCAACAAACCCGCCTATTTGCCCAATTAACAAAGTTTCAATAAAAAACTGAAAAGCAACTGTTGATCTCTTGGCGCCTAGTGCTTTACGAACACCGATTTCTCGTGTACGTTCTGTAACCGATACAATCATAATATTCATCAAAGCAATTGACGATCCTAATATGGTAATGATGCTGATAATGGCAGATGCCCAATCTAAATATTGTGTAATGCCTAAAATTCGGTTGATTAAATCATCGCTTCTGCCAATACCAAAATTGTTGTCACGAACGGGACTTAACTTACGAACCCTGCGCATAGTGCTTGTTGCATTGTCAATTGCCTGATCTAAAAGTTCTTTTTTAGACACCATGACACTAACAGTGTAATTGATATTGGGGGCAGTAAACAAAGATCTCGCCACTTGAATCGGAATCAAAACACGTAAATCCTGACTGTTTCCAAATGTAGATCCTTTTTCCTTCAAAACACCAATTACTTTAAAACGAGCGCCTCGAATAGAAATAATTTTATCAATTGGATTAACATCTTTCAATAAACCTTTTTCAAAATCAGAACCTACAATGCAGGAATACGTATTATTCTCAATATCAAATTGATTGAAAGAACGTCCCAAAGTAGTTTCCAAACCAGAATTGGTAATGAAATGTTCGTCAACTCCCACAACCGTAATTTCAGGATCGGTTTTAGTATCTAAATATTTTACTTCAGCTTTTGAAGTAGCGGTAAATGAAAGTGATGTTTCGGTAAAAGGATATTTGTATTTGTTTTTAAAAGCAACAGCTTCAGGATAAGAAATAATCGGATTAATAACTTCACGTTCATTTCCGCCTCTGTTTTTAACTGTGTTTTCGTATTGATTGATATTGAAAGTGTTAGCTCCCATTGAAGCAAAATTGGTCGAAACTGTATTTTCAAGAGCAGTTACAACGGTAAGAATTCCGACCAGAGCGGTAATTCCAATGGCGATAATCAGCACAGTAAGAATCGTACGCAGAATTTGCGTTTTGATCGAGCCAAAAGCAATTCGGATATTTTCTTTAAATAATTTTAGCATGATGACCAATTTGTCACGAAAATACGGTTTTTGTTACAAGTTTGTTTTCCAAGTGTTATTATTTATTTTAAAAAGTAAGATATTTGCAGACTTAATAAGTCAAAAGTTGGAAAGTTTTAAAGTCGAAAGCCAAAAGAACTAACAACCTAAAAAAATCTAAAAATAAATTAATATTATAAGATTTTTAGATAAAGATTGGAACAATCTAAAATCTAAAATCTTAAATCAGAAATCTAAAATAAAAAAGATGGCTTCAAAACCAAGTATACCAAAAGGAACAAGAGATTTTTCACCAGCTGAGGTGTCAAAACGTCAATATATTATTCAAACAATAAAAGCTAATTTCGAAAAATTTGGTTTTCAGCCAATCGAAACGCCTTCGTTTGAAAATTCAGATACCTTAATGGGGAAATATGGAGAAGAAGGAGATCGTCTGATTTTTAAGATCTTAAATTCTGGAAATTTTTTCTATAATAAAAGTAAAATTGAATTGCCAGAATCAATTGAAGAATTACAATTAAATTCTGCTGAGAAAATAACTTTAGAACAAAGAATCGAACTGAATAAATTTACAGGAAAAATTTCTGAGAAAGCTTTACGTTACGATTTGACAGTTCCATTCGCAAGATATGTTGTGCAACACCAAAGTGAAATTGAATTTCCTTTCAAAAGATATCAAATCCAGCCGGTTTGGAGAGCTGACAATCCACAAAAAGGTCGTTTTAGAGAATTTTTTCAATGCGATGCTGATGTTGTAGGTTCAAAATCACTTTGGCAGGAAGTTGAATTAGTTCAATTGTACGATACTGTTTTTACATCTTTAGGTTTAGAAGGGGTAACAATCAAAATCAATAACCGAAAAATTTTATCTGGAATTGCTGAGGTAATTGGGGCTTCAGATAAATTAATCGATTTTACCGTTGCTCTTGATAAATTAGATAAAATTGGAGAAGATGGTGTAAAGAAAGAAATGATCGAAAAAGGAATTTCAGAAGAAGCGCTTGTTAAAGTACAGCCACTATTTAGTTTCTCTGGAACTTTTGCAGATAAAATTAATCAGCTTTCAGAAATGTTATCTTCATCTGAAGAAGGAATGAAAGGCGTTGAAGAACTTAAATTTATTTGTGACAATGTTGCCGATTTAGGTCTGTCAACTGCAATTTTAGATCTAGATGTTACTTTGGCAAGAGGTCTAAATTATTATACCGGAGCTATTTTTGAAGTTGCAGCACCAAAAACCGTTTCAATGGGTTCTATTGGCGGCGGCGGAAGATACGACGATTTGACGGGTATTTTTGGTTTAAAAAATATGAGCGGCGTTGGAATTTCTTTTGGATTAGATAGAATCTATTTAGTTTTAGAAGAATTACAATTATTTCCAGAAACCGTTGCAGCGACTTCAAAAGCAATATTTTTAAATTTTGGAGATAAAGAAGCTTTGTATGCTTCAAAAGCTATTCAAAAATTAAGACAAGAAAATATAAAAGTAGAATTATACCCGGATAACGTAAAAGTTGGAAAACAATTTCAATATGCCGATAAACGTTTAATCCCGTTTGCAGTAATTGCAGGCGATCAGGAAATTGCATCGAATACTTTTGCGCTTAAAAACTTAGTAACAGGCGAGCAGATTTCTGTTGATTTTGAAGGATTGAAGAATTCTTTGCTTTAAAAAGAGAAACGCTAAGCGACCAAAGACAAAAAGTTTTTAAAAATTTCAGAAGGTTAAAAATTGATTTTTAATTAGATAGCTTTTGCATCGTTAGAAATCTTCTAAATCTGCGAGAAATAATTGCCAGAAAAGAAAAAAAAGCTTTTAATTTGCGGTCAAGTTACGGGCGTAGTTCAAGGGTAGAATAGCGGTCTCCAAAACCGTTGATGGGGGTTCGAATCCCTCCGCCCGTGCCATAAAAATAGATCAAATGACAATAGTTGTTTGGGAACAAAGCAAAAAAAAGCTTCGTCTCTATAGGCGAAGCTTTTTTTAATATAAGGTAAACTTGAATTAATAATTATTTTTGAGGCCGAAGCCAACCCTTAAATTCAATTTTTGGTGGTAATAATTTTAGTTTTTTATTGGCATCAAAGATAGGATAAACTACAACGTAATAGTCTTAAAATTATAATAAATTTTTATTTACTATTTTGCACCTTTTAAAAGTCTCATAATTAATAAAGTGACAATTTGACATTTTACAATATTTGGCAGTACTTTTGCAATCCAACAGAAAGAAATAAAAAATGAAGTTTAAGAATATTTTTAAAAATAAAAGTAATATGACTACGGAAAATACAGAATTCGATCAGGAATTAGATGATGCAACGATAGAGACTAACGCTAATGGAGAGCAATTAATTGTTGAAGAATTAAGTGTTGAGGAGCAATTAGCTCAAGACTTAGCCAAAGAAAAAGATAAGTTTTTAAGATTATTCGCTGAATTTGAAAATTACAAAAAAAGAACTTCAAAAGAGCGTCTTGAATTATTTAAAACAGCAAACCAAGAAGTTTTATTGGCGATGCTTCCAGTTTTAGATGATTTTGACAGAGCTGCAGTAGAAATCAACAAATCTGACGACGAAAACCTTAAAAAAGGAGTGGAGTTGATTCATGATAAATTTAAAAATACTTTAGTTTCTAAAGGTTTAGAGCAGGTAGAAATACAGGCAGGTGATGCATTTAATGCTGATATCGCTGAAGCAATTACCCAAATTCCAGCTCCGTCTGATAAATTAAAAGGGAAAATTGTTGATGTTATTGAAAAAGGATACAAATTAGGAGACAAAATTATTCGTTTCCCTAAAGTTGTGGTTGGAAACTAAAAAATGCAATAAGAATTTCAAGTGCGTTTTTTTGGATTTTGGAATTTTTAAGATTTGGAACTTAATCTAATTATGAAAAAAGATTTTTACGAAATACTAGGCATTTCAAAAAATGCTGATGCTGCCGAAATTAAAAAAGCATATAGAAAAAGTGCTTTAAAATACCACCCTGATAAAAACCCAGGCGACAAAGAGGCAGAAGAAAACTTCAAATTAGCGGCAGAAGCTTATGAAGTTTTAAGTGATCCGCAGAAAAAAGCAAAATACGATCAGTACGGTCATCAAGCATTTGATGGTTCTGGTGGATTTGGCGGTCACGGAGGTATGAATATGGATGACATTTTCAGCCAGTTTGGTGATATTTTTGGTGGCGGATTTGGCGGTTTCGGAGGCGGAGGCGGAGGTCCTCGCCGTGCGAAAGGAAGTAATCTTCGAATTAAAGTAAAACTAACTTTAGAAGAGATTGCAAATGGAGTTGAGAAAAAAGTAAAAGTAAAACGTAAAGTTCAGGCAAAAGGAGTTACGTATAAAACTTGTACAACTTGTAATGGTCAAGGACAAGTAATGCGTGTAACCAACACTATTTTAGGAAGAATGCAATCTGCATCAACTTGTCCTTCATGTGGTGGTTCTGGCCAGATTTTAGATAAAAAACCTTCTGAAGCAGACGGACAAGGTATGGTTCAGGAAGATGAAACAGTATCAATCAAAATTCCTGCGGGAGTTGTTGACGGAATGCAGTTAAAAGTTTCTAATAAAGGAAACGATGCACCGGGAAGCAACAGTATTCCTGGAGATTTAATTGTTGCTATTGAAGAAGTAGAGCACGAATTCTTAAAACGTGAAGGAGAAAATGTTCACTTTGATTTATATATTAGTTTCCCAGAAGCAGTTTTAGGAGCTTCAAAAGATATTGAAGCGATCAACGGAAAAGTTCGTATTAAATTAGAAGAAGGAATCCAGTCTGGAAAAATCTTAAGATTAAAAGGAAAAGGAATTCCAAGTTTAAACGGATACGGAAGTGGAGATTTATTAGTTCACGTAAATGTATGGACGCCGAGAACGCTTAACAAAGAACAAAAACAATTCTTTGAAAATGCTTTAAATAATGAGCATTTTGCGCCAAGTCCAGAGAAATCAGAAAAATCATTCTTTGAAAAAGTAAAAGATATGTTCTCATAATCTAACTTCCTTCGAATGTTATACATATTAAAAACCCATTCTAGTGCAAATTAGAATGGGTTTTTTGCGTAATATGACACAATTTCGCTTCGAATTATTTACTTTTACAGTCGCTGAAACCAGAATCGGTAAAGTGACGCAGAAAATCTATAAAACAGCATGAGCAACTTACTTGAAGTACATAAAGTCGTAAAAAAATACGGCGATTATGTAGCGCTTAACGAAGTTTCATTAAATGTGCCTAAAGGCAGTATATATGGACTTTTAGGTCCTAATGGAGCTGGTAAAACTTCCCTTATCAGAATCATAAACCAAATTACCATGCCCGACAGCGGCGAAGTCATTTTGGATGGAGAAAAACTGCAGCCTAAACACGTGCAGACTATTGGATATCTTCCAGAAGAAAGAGGTTTGTATAGCTCCATGAAAGTAGGAGAACAATGTTTGTATCTGGCTCAAATGAAAGGGCTTTCTAAAGCTGAAGCTAAAAAACAATTGGATTACTGGTTCGATCGTTTGGGAATTCAAGGCTGGTGGAACAAGAAAATTCAAGAACTTTCTAAAGGAATGGCGCAGAAAATCCAGTTTGTAGTTTGTGTTTTGCATAAACCAAAGCTGCTGATTTTAGACGAACCTTTTTCTGGTTTTGATCCTGTAAATGCCAATATTATTAAAGATGAAATTCTGGCATTAAAAGAACAAGGTTCAACCATTATTTTTTCGACACACCGAATGGAAAGTGTAGAAGAACTTTGTGAAAATATTGCGTTGATTCATAAATCAAATAAACTAATCGAAGGTAAAATTGGCGATGTAAAACGTCAGTTTAAAACCAATAGTTTTGAAGTTGGAATCCTAACGAATAATGTTGAAGGATTAATGTACGATATCACTCAAAAATTTACCGTTTCGCCTGCTAATTTTAAATCGTTGAATGACGAATTAAAACTAAATATTCAAATTGGAAATGCTTCTCCAAACGAATTATTACATGTGCTGACACAACGCGGACAAGTAACGCATTTCGTAGAAAAAATTCCAAGTGTACACGATATTTTTATACAAACTGTAACAGAGAACAAAATTTAAAAATTCCAATAATTAAATTCCAAATTCCAATTTAGAACGTATTCAATTGGAATTTGGAATTTGAAAATTAAAATATTTTATGAGTATTATCTCGTTGATTATAAAAAGAGAATTTATTGCCAAAGTCCGCAATAAATCTTTTGTTGTCATGACTTTTTTGAGTCCGCTCTTATTTGTGGCTATTGCTGTTTTCATTGGCTATCTAAGTACCATGAAAGCAGAAACAAAAAGAATTGCTATTCATGACGAAACCGGACTTTTTGCTTCAGATTTCTTGAAAGAAAATAAAAAAGGAGCAGAATTTAAATATCTGAATTTATCCGAAATAGATGTAAAAGCTTTAAAAGACAGCATTACAAAAGAAAATTTCAACGGCTTAATTGTTATTCCGAAAACAAAAAAAATAAAAGATTTAGAAAGCAAAATCGAGTTTATCTCAAATAACAGTCCAAGTATTTCTTTTATTGAAAGTACACAAGATGTCATTGCTTCAAAAATCACAAAAATAAATCTGGAAAGCGCCAAACTAGATACTTTGGCGATTCAGAAAGCGCAGTCTGATGTCAATATTCATTTGGTAAAAGCTTCTGGAGAAGAAAGTTTAAAAGGATTAAATGAAATAAAAATTGCAATTGGCGGTGCCTTTGGTTATTTGATTATGATGTTTATTATCATTTACGGAAATATGGTAATGCGAAGCGTAATCGAAGAAAAAACAAATAGAATTATCGAAATCATTATTTCATCTGTAAAACCATTTCAACTAATGATTGGTAAAATTGTTGGAACTTCTTTAGCCGGAATTCTGCAATTTATGATTTGGGCAGTTATTGGATTAGGATTAATGTTTGCCTCTTCGGCGTTTTTCGGAATAAATGTTGGACCAACAGCCAGAATTTCGCCTGAGTTAATGCAGTCAGCACAGCACGAATTTTCAGGATCAGCACAAATGTACATCGCTGAATTATGGAATCTGCCAATTGCCAGTATCATAATCGGATTTGTGGTTTATTTTATTGGAGGCTATTTTCTATACAGTTCATTTTATGCGGCAATTGGAGCAGCAGTCGATAATCAAACCGATTCCCAACAGTTTTTACTGCCAATCATAATGCCACTAATCCTAAGTGTTTACATTGGTTTTTTTACAGTAGTAAACGATCCTCACGGAAGTGTTGCGGTTATCTTTTCGATGATTCCGTTGACCTCACCAATTGTAATGCTCATGCGTATTCCGTTTGGCGTGCCGTGGTGGCAAATTGCAATTTCGGTATCATTATTGTTTGCAACCTTTTTCCTTGTGGTCTGGTTCGCAGCCAAGATTTACCGAGTAGGTATTTTAATGTATGGCAAAAAACCGACTTGGAAAGAATTGTATAAGTGGCTGAAGTACTAATTTTATAAAGTTGCAAAGGTTCAGAGGGACAAAGGTTCAAAGGTTTTGAATTTTTGTAACTTAGAAAAACGACCTTGAAATGTACTAGAAACAGAAGAAATATTATATAACAGGTTAAAAAGTATCATTGCAGACAAAGGTTTTACAACTTTGTCCCTCTGAGCCTTTGCAACTTTGAACCTTAAAAGAAAAAATGAGTAAAATACTAATTATCGAAGACGAAGCAGCGATTAGAAGAGTTTTGGTAAAAATATTATCAGAAGAGAATGATTCGTATCAAGTTGATGAAGCTGAAGATGGAGTTGTGGGACTCGAAAAAATAAAAAACAACGATTACGATTTGGTTTTGTGCGATATCAAAATGCCAAAAATGGACGGTGTTGAGGTTTTAGAAGAAGTAAAAAAAGTAAAACCAGAAATTCCGATGGTCATGATTTCAGGTCATGGCGATATGGAAACTGCGATTCAAACGATGCGTTTGGGAGCTTTTGATTACATCTCAAAACCACCGGATTTAAATCGTTTACTGAATACAGTTCGTAATGCTTTGGATAAAAAACAATTAGTAGTTGAAAATAAAATCCTAAAGAAAAAAGTCAGCAAAAACTACGAAATGATTGGTGACAGCGAATCAATTAATCACATTAAAGTGATGATTGATAAAGTAGCGCCAACTGAAGCCAGAGTTTTAATTACTGGACCAAACGGAACTGGTAAAGAATTAGTAGCACATCAGTTACACGAAAAAAGTGAGCGCGCTGGTTTTCCTTTAATTGAAGTAAACTGTGCGGCGATTCCAAGCGAGCTGATCGAAAGTGAATTGTTTGGACACGTAAAAGGAGCATTTACATCGGCAGTGAAAGATCGTGCTGGAAAGTTTGAAGCAGCCGACAAAGGAACTATTTTCTTAGATGAAATTGGAGACATGAGTATTTCGGCGCAAGCCAAAGTTTTGCGTGCGCTTCAAGAAAATATGATTACCAGAGTTGGAGCTGATAAAGACATAAAAGTTGATGTTCGCGTAGTTGCGGCAACCAATAAAGACTTAAAAACAGAAATTGCTGAAGGTCGTTTCCGAGAAGATTTATACCATCGTCTGGCTGTAATTTTAATAAAAGTTCCGCCTTTGAATGAAAGACGTGATGATATTCCGGCTTTGATTACGCATTTTGCAGAAAAAATTGCTTCAGAACAAGGAAATGCGGTTAAAGCTTTTTCGGCGCAAGCCATAAAATTATTACAAGAATACGATTGGACAGGGAATATTCGTGAGCTTCGAAATGTAGTAGAAAGATTAATTATTTTAGGAGGAAACGAAATCTCTGAAAGTGATGTGAAAATGTTTGCAAGCAAGTAAATTAATTTAATGATTTAAAAATTTAATGATTTAAAAATTTAAGCAATGAGCTAAGAATTTTTCAATTTTTCAATTTTTGAAATCTTTTAATCATTAAGAATGAAACTAAAAAAAATAAACGAGAAATTACAGGACGCTTTAATTGAAAATGGTTTAACAGAAGCAAACGCTTTGCAGATGGAAACTTTTTCAACCATAAAAAGTGGTGCTGATTGTGTGATTATTTCTCCAAACGGAAGTGGAAAAACAACTACAATTGTATTGAATGTAATTCAGCAATTGGCAGGAAAAAATGAAGAATCGCCTCGTGCTTTGATTATTGTCGAAGACAAAGATAAAATGAGTGCTATGGTTGAACTTTTTGAGAAATTAGGAAAATATGCTAATCTCGAAGTATATGGTGTACACGATAAAGGTGATATGGATTATGATAAAAATTACATTTCTACTGGAATTGATGTTTTAATTGGAACACCGACCAAGTTAAATGATATGTTTAGTACAGCGGGTTATAACGTAAACCGTCTTAAAATGTTTATCATGGATGATGCTGACCCGATTTTGAAATTGCGCCACGATCCGAAAATTACACGTATTTCTAACAGTATTGCCAAAGTACAGCGAATTATCTTTTCTGAAACATTGACAGAACGTGTCGAAATTTTGGCAGATAAAATCATGGTCGAACCTTATTTATTCGATATGGATGAAGAAGGAGAAGAACTTGATGAAGATGAAGACGATATTGAAGAAGAATAGTTATTATGAAGTATACAGTCCCGGTTTTCAGTCTCAGTCATTGGAAAGCGGGATTTTTTATGAGTCGCAGTCTCAGTTTACAGTTGCAATGCTGAAAACTGAGACCGCGATTTGAAAACTATATTAAAACTATATTAAAAATATATTAGAATAAATTATAAGTTTCAGTCACAGTTTACGGTTAGAAACTGAAAACTGAGACTGAGAACTTAACATTAAAATACAAGTATAATGGGATTAATGAAAGTGTTTTCGGGAAGCGAAATTTTAGCAATTGCTTTACAAGAAAGATTAGAAGAAGCTGGAGTCGAAACAGTAAAAAAAGACAATATTCAATCAGCTCGTTTAGGTGGTTTTGGCGCAACAGATTTAGCAGTTGAAGTTTTTATTCAAGAAACTGATTTTGCAAAAGCAAATCCGGTTATTGAAGAATTTAGAATGAGCCTTTAAAAAAGTGTTCAGTATTCAATCTCTGTGCTGTAAACCGAGACTGAAAACTGCGACTGAAAAGTAATAAAAAATATGCAATACAAAATGTTAGTACTCGACATGGATGACACCTTGTTGACGGACGATCACAGAATATCTGATTTAAATAAAAAAGTATTATTAGAAGCTCAGGCAAAAGGAGTGCATGTTGTTTTGGCTTCGGGAAGACCAACTTCTGCCATGACCGCTTATGCCAAAGAACTGGAAATGGATTTGAAAGATTCGTATATGATTTCCTTTAATGGAGCAATTATAAGCAGGGTAAAAGACGATTTTATTTTATTTGAACAAAGATTAACTCCAGAACAAATTCACGCTTTATACGATTATAGCCAGGAAAAGAAAACGCATATTATTACGTATCTGGATAACGAAATTATAAGCGAAACAGATTCTAAATACATTGATGTCGAAAAAGAAATTACAGGAATGCATCACCATAAAGTTTCGAGTTTTAAAAGTTATGTTGACAGACCTGCTGTAAAATGCATTTTATTAGAAGAACCATCTTACTTAAAAGGACTGGAAAAAGATTTGAAACAAAGAATGCCTCATTTGAGTGTTTCGATGTCAAAACCGTTTTTCCTTGAAGTGGCTCAAAACGGAATAGATAAAGCCGAAAGCCTAAAACTTCTGGCAGAAAGACTAGGAGTACAGCAAAATGAAATTATTGCTGTTGGAAATGCCGGAAATGATTTAACCATGATTGAATATGCTGGTTTGGGAGTTTGGGTTGATAATGTTGCTCCTGAATTACGTGATAAAGCAGATATAATTGTAGCATCAAACAATAATGATGGCGTTGCCGAAGTAGTACAGCGCTATATTTTAAATTAATCGATATGAAGAAACCAATTGAAACAGAACGATTACTTTTAAGAGAATTACAGCTCTCAGACGCTGATGGTATGTTTGAATTGGATTCGAATCCAAATGTGCATTTATTTTTGGGCAATAGACCCGTTAAACATATTGAGGAAAGTATCAAATATATTCATTTCGTTCAGAAACAATACAAAGATTTTGGAATTGGCCGCTGGGCAGTTATTTTAAAGGAAACCAATGAGTTTTTGGGATGGTCTGGAATAAAATTCATAACAGATGAAATCAACGGACATAAAAATTTCTACGAAATTGGATATCGTTTCATCGAAAAACATTGGGGAAAAGGATATGCAACAGAAGCAGGAAAAGCTTTTGTAGACTACGCTTTTAATGAAATAAAAGCAGATGCAATTTATGCGTATGCAGATGCAGGAAATGAAAATTCAAGAAGAATACTTGAAAAATTGGGTTTACAGTATGTAAACTCTTTTGAATATGAGGAAGAATTAGAAGTTTGGTACGAACTCAAAAATCCTAATTTAACCTGAGAAGCGTATTCCAAATCTTTATAAACCAAAATCAGATTTGTAAAGATTTGGAAACACTCAGAGGTTTATTTATTTTTTAGCTACAGAAACAAAATACTTATTTCCGTCACCCATTGTCAATTTAACACGCTCATCGCAAAGATCAATTGCGAAGTTAGCACTTTCGTAGCAGCTGCAAGTTGTGTTTTTATCTTTCGACATTTCAGTTTTACAATTGTTGTTTTTAAAAGTCGCCAATTGTGGTGTATATAAACTTACTAAGTCAGTAGAAGCTGTTACTAATGAAATGATACTTGCTGAATTGTTGTTTGTAATTCTGTAAACAATTCTGTCAGTATAATTTACTTCGTTTACAGTTACTTTACGAATGTAAGTGTAAGCTGTAGATCCTTCACCTGGTTCTTTTACTTCAAATTTAAATCCAACGGCACGGATTGCAACATCAAATTGCTGTTGAGAGTTTAAACTTGCCCAAGTTGTTAAAGTACTGATAGAAGGAAATGGATTTGCAACAGGGGCATTAGTAGTTTGCGCTTGCGAACTAAAAACGGTTAAGAACATCAAGCAGATTGTGGGTAAAAATGCTTTCATAAAGCGTGGTATTTGTATTTTAATTTTTGCCTACTCTCTTTGGTTTTCGGCTTTCCCATTTCATTTTGTAACACAAAACAACAACATAACGAGTAAAATTCAAAATTGTTATGGCCGATTTATTATTAAATTAATCAAAACCATCTAAAATTCTTCAAACCGAATAAATCCAGCACTCGAATTATAGAAAAGTAAATGTAAGATTTTTTCAATTTAAATCGATAAAAAATGCACTTAATCGATAAAATTTGCACTTAATCGATGTTTTTGTCATTTTATTCCTATTGAATTCTATCGATAAAGTTCGTAAAAAATATTGTTTTATCAAAATAAGACATGAAACAATGTTGCATTTTGTTTTAATGAATATTACAATTTCTTGAAATGAAGTGTCTTATTGATTTTCTTTTACCAATTTTGTTTGTAAATTTGCAGCCTTAAATTTTTTGACAACGATTTCATTAATTTAAGAAAATTATGGAAAATAGAAAAAAAGTTGCCTTTTACACGCTGGGTTGTAAGTTGAATTTTTCAGAGACTTCTACAATCGCCAGAAATTTTACAGACGAAGGTTTTGACCGCGTCGATTTTGAGGAAGTTGCCGATATTTATGTGATCAACACCTGCTCTGTAACCGATAATGCCGATAAGCAGTTCAAGCAGGTTGTAAAAAAGGCAATGAAATTAAATGAAAAGGCTTTCGTAGCAGCAGTTGGCTGTTATGCCCAGTTAAAACCAGAAGAATTAGCGGCTGTAGATGGTGTTGATTTGGTTTTGGGAGCTACAGAAAAATTTAAAATCACAGATTATATTCACGACTTAAGCAAAAACGATATGGGTGAAGTGCACTCATGCGAAATTGCTGAAGCTGATTTCTACGTAGGAAGTTATTCTATTGGCGATCGTACACGTGCTTTCTTGAAAGTTCAAGATGGCTGTGATTACAAATGTACCTATTGTACCATTCCTTTGGCACGTGGGATTTCAAGAAGTGATGCTTTAGAAAACGTATTAAAAAATGCTAAAGAAATCTCAGCTCAAAACATTCGTGAGATTGTTTTAACCGGAGTAAACATTGGCGATTACGGAAAAGGAGAATTTGGAAATAAAAAACACGAACATACTTTTCTGGATTTAGTTCAGGCATTGGATAAAGTGGAAGGAATCGAACGTTTAAGAATCTCTTCGATCGAGCCGAATTTATTAAAAAATGAAACCATCGAATTCGTTTCTAAAAGCCGAACTTTTGTACCTCATTTCCATATTCCGTTACAATCAGGAAGCAACGATATTTTGAAGTTAATGAAACGCCGTTATCTGCGCGAAGTATATACAGATCGTGTTAATAAAATTCGCGAAGTAATGCCTCATGCTTGTATTGGTGTCGATGTAATTGTAGGTTTTCCGGGTGAGACAGATGAGCATTTCTTAGAAACGTATCATTTCCTTAACGATCTTGATATTTCATATCTGCATGTTTTTACCTATTCTGAAAGAGATAATACAGAAGCTGTCGATATGCCGGGAGTTGTTCCTGCTAATATTAGATCTAAAAGAAGTAAAATGCTTCGTGGATTATCGGTTAAGAAACGCCGTGCTTTTTATGAAAGCCAGCTAGGAACTAAGAGAACTGTTCTTTTTGAAGGAGAAAATAAAGAAGGTTACATTCACGGATTTACTGAAAATTACGTAAAAGTAAAAACACCATGGAATCCAGAATTGGTAAATACGCTGCAAGAAATCAATTTAACAAAAATCGATGAAGATGGAAGTGTTCGTATGGAGTTTGTTAATAAATTGGCCGAAGCTTAAAATTTAGAACTTTGGTCAAAGTTTTAAACTTTGACCAAAGTTCATATACTACAAAAAAACAAAGCCTCTTTTATAAGAGGCTTTGTTTTTATAACTAATTCTGATCATCAGGAATTACCAGTTTCAAAGAATTAATATAATCGGTATCAAACTCGATTACTCTGATTTTTTCAGGATTAAAACCTAATTCTCCGCCAAACTGACCTCTTGTGTCTAAAAAGTTTATCGTCAATTCTTCGGCGTTCAATTCGATTAATTTTCCGAGATAAGCTGATTTAGATGATTTTTTGGCAATCTGAAAAATGCCGTATTTCTCAGAAATAAAATTCATAATCGTGGCTAAATCTTTGATTGGAATAATATCTTCAGAATTGGTTTTTAAACCTTTTAAGCGAATTACCTTTTCAGTAAAAGCCAAATCAGAATCTCTATTTACGCTTTGAATATTTTTATTTCTCAAAATGACAAAACCATCCAATACAAAATCAACTGGATTGTTTCGAAGCAAAATCCAATCATCAGAATAATCAATGAGGAATCCGGTAAAAATTTCTTTTTTATCCAGAAACTCAATTTCGATTAATTGTCTTAAATATTGTTCCATCATAATAAATTTAAAAATCCCAATATTTTAAATTCCAAATTCCAAACTTGAAAGCAATTGGAATTGGAACTTGAAAAATTGAAATTACTTTTTAAGGATTAGTAGACCAAATACTGCTGTTTTTAATAAACACTCTTCTGTTTAATTTTAATTGCGCAATAATCAAATCGGCCATATCTTCAGACTGCATTACTTTTTCAGGATTTCCGTCTGTTAGGTTTAGATCTTTTGCCATATCGGTTGCAACAGTACTTGGCGTTAAGGCAGTTACACGAATATTGTGTTTTCTCATTTCCTGCATCAAAGAATCAGTTAATCCTAAAACAGCAAATTTAGAAGCACTGTAAGCACTTGTTAACGCATTTCCGTTTAAACCTGCAGTCGATGAAATATTGATGATGTCTCCAGCTTGTCTTTCGATCATATTTGGAATCACGGCACGTGTGGTATAATACGTTCCCATTAAATTCACTTGAATAATTCTTTCCCATGCTTCTGGTTCCAATTCTAGGAATTTTCCGAAAGAAGCGATTCCAGCGCTGTTAATCAGAATATCAATGTATTTAAATTCCGCCAAAGCTTTTTCAACGGCAGTAGTAATTGAATTGATATCAGAAACATCGGCGCTTAAGGCCAAAGCTTTTACACCAAGATTTGAAACTTCATCTGCCAGCTGTTCGATATCTTTTTGAGTTCTTGAAACCAAGATCAAGTTTACACCTTCTTTTGCCAAAGCAACAGCAACGGCTTTTCCTATCCCTTTTCCTGCGCCAGTAATTAAAGCGTTTTTATTTTTTAAATCGGTCATGATTGTATTTTTAGAAATGCAGAAAGCATCATTATAAGTCTTACAAAAATAAGATTTTGAAAGCTAAAATGATGCTTTAGGATGTATTCTTAATCTAAGTTTAACAACTTTTATTATTCTTTCAGAACCATGTCAATACACATAACTGCTCCTAAAATTAACTGTCTCAACGAACTATCTGCTGGAACATTCTCTTCGATTTGAAGTACATAATTATCAGCACTGGTGAAAAATTCTTTTCCTAATCCTGCCCATTTTTTACTTACCTGAGCCAATTGTTTGTTTTCGTGCGAAAATTTAAAATCCCATCCCGTCCATTTCCCTTGAAGTGTTGCGACAGGTTTGTCATTTTTGTCCAGAATATCAAATTTACCTCCAATAGAAAAGAACTTTTGTTTGAAAGTTCCAACCAGACGATCTTTTTCATCTAGAACTTCTACAGTTGATCGGAAAATAGCAACGCCACGTCTAACAGTAATTAGTTTTTCGCCCGAAGCAGTTGTGATTTCCACATTAAACGGAGTAGCTCTTTTATAATCGGTAAAACGAAGTATTTTAGTGAAAAAACCAAGATTATTTTCTCGGCAGTTCATGATAATTTGATTGGTTTGCGGATCGTAAATGTCATAGTTGTTAGCCGCTTTAAACATTCCGATATGTTCTTTTACTAAAAATAGATTTTGGCTTAAAATAGGATTCATACGTTTGTAAAAATATTAGTTTTTAGAAATAAGAACCAAATGTAATAAAATATTGATTAATTATTCTTTTAAGGGAATTGCAAACTAATACGAATTTGTTTGTTTTTTTAGTGTAATTAAAACGATACCATTTAAACCTCTGCCTTGACGAATGAAATCTATTTCATCGGCTTTGATGATTTTAATAGATTCAATGTCATTTGGATTGATTTTAGAAAATTGAGATACAGTGATTATATTTCCATCCAGAATGAATAACGGTTCTGTTTTTGAAGCAAGGGAAAGAGGCTCATGAATTATTACACTTTTTTCAGCAGCATAATTTTTATTTTGAGGTGTAATTTGAGTTCCGCTGATTTTTTCCTGTACTGAAGAATCAATCGGAACTGCCCATTTTATAGTATCAGATGCAATTCCTCTAATCTCTTTTTTCTGTGCTATCGTCACGAAACCTATAAGCATAGCAATGGCTGATGAAATAAGTTTTACACTTTTCATTATCATAAATTTTAGACAATGCTTGAGATTATTTTTTTGGAGTTGGCTTTCCAGTTTTAGTAGTGATAATCACAACACCATTTCTCCCTTTTTCGCCATATTTTGCTGTGGCTTCAAGATCTTGAAGAACCGTAATGGTTTTTATTTCCTGCTGGTTCAAAGGGGCATACGGACTTGTTGGGTTTGCTCCAAATAAATCATTTTCTGAATAATAAATTCCATCAATAATATACAACGGTTCGTCTAACACCACAAGCGATTCTACATTTTCCGGCTGAAGATTCGGAAGTTCGGCCTGCATCATTTTATCTCTTTTTTTATCATCGCTGTGGGCCATTGCATTTCCATTTAGAATTACCAAAGGCACACTTTTTTTAGCTCTCTCCATTGATTGGGCAGCATAAGCTCTTTTAGCAGATTCTCTTTCTACATTTCTTCCATATCCAAAATCAGTAACGGTTTCTTCTTTTGCAACCGCTGGTTCTTCATAAGAAATAGCATTATCTTTTGACGGTGCCGCGCCTGGAGCAGATTGATCGACTGCCATAGACGGCATAGGCATTGCCAATGCTTTAATGTTATTAACGGTATCGTGCATAGTGACAGTCTGCTGATTTTTAACTTGATCTTCTAATATTTTAGCTGCTTCAGTTTTTGGGAGCAATTGTGAATCTGATGAAACCACTTCGTTGTTTTCTTCAACAGAAGCATTTTTATTGGGGTCGTGTTTGTCACCGATTGTTACAACTGAATTATTAATCTCTGTATTTGAAGTTTTATCTGATCTTAAAAATTGAGTACCTAAAGAAATTAATAGTAAAAGAGAGGCTGCAACAGCGATTTTTTTCCATAATGCAATTGTTTTTTTATCCTCTTTTTTATCGAGTTTATCTTCTAGACGTGACCATACTTTTTCCATTCCTGGAAAATCTTTGGTTTCTGCATTTTCTGCAGCTTCCTTAAATTTGTTAAATATTTTATCTTGATTGTCCATGACTATTTTGCTTTTTGATAATACAATTTACTAACCAGTTCTTTGAGTTTGGTTTTGGCAGCGTTTAGTTGTGATTTTGAAGTTCCTTCAGAAATATTCAGCATCGCCGCTATTTCTTTGTGTCCGAAACCCTCAATAACAAAAAGGTTAAAAACCGTCTTACATCCATCTGGAATGTGGTTTAGTAAATTGAGTAAATCCTCTTCTTCTAATGCATTTACCTCTTCTGTAAAAGGCTGTGAAAGTACTTTTACATCATCAAGATACATATTGAAATTGGTGTTTTTCTTAATGGTCGCTAAACAATGATTTACCGTAATTTTTCTAGCCCAGGCCTCAAATGCTTTTTCTTCTTTGAGCTGATCTAGTTTTGTAAATATGGTATAGAAAGCGTCAGCCATAGCTTCTTCAATTTCTTCTTCTTTCTTGAGGTATCGTTTGCAGACACGATACAATTTCGGAGCCATGTGTTCATAAACCTGACGCTGAGCATCGCGGTTCATTTTTCTACAGCCGGAAATTAGAGTTTCGTTTATCACAATTTTGGTCTTTACTTATAAAGAGAGCTAAAAAGAAAAAAAGGTTGGGACAGGCATGAAAAATATTAAAATATTTTTTTAGGGTCAGAGTTACAAAGTTACAAAGGATCAAAGTTTTAGTGTAGCAACGCACTGCAGTGCGTCTTCCGTGAGATTTCTCCTTGCCCTCTAATATTAACAAACAGGTTTTATTTAATTGGCAATGTCAATTTATAAATCTTAGTTTCTAAAACTTCGGTGTCATTATCTTCACAAAGTAAAAACTCGATTTTATTATTTTCTTTTTTATAGAAAGTCAGACCTTCAAATTTATTGGTTGACGTTATTTTTTGAGTGAAATCAATTTTCATAGTTTTTAAATCGATTCTTCCAATAAAACTTCCTAAAATCTCGCCGTCGTCATAAGTCGATTTAGTGTCTTCGGCAGTCGAAAGGAAATAGATTTTATCATCTACCAAAACGGCATCGGTAAAACTGGAACGAACTCCTTTTATTTTGGGTAATTTATAATTGACAGAAATCAATGCAAATTCATCTCCGAGATTCTTGGCATGAATTGTAAAAATGGTGTTTTTGTTCGAAACTCCATTTCCGCGATTGAACAAATACCAGTTTTCGCCATCAAAAATAGCGCCTTCTAAATTGAAATCTTCCGGTTTAATTGAACCAAAATTCTGCATTACGGCATATAAATCGGCTAGATTATTTTTTTGTAAAACGGTTTTGGTCTTAAGATCAAATTCGATCATTTTGTTGCGGTTTTCGGTTGAGCCGGAACCAAAAACATAAAGTGTATCGTTATGATGCGTTATAGATTCGAAATCAGGTTTTAGATTTTTTGGAATATTTTGCGTTGGATTGTCAATTAATGCGTGCTGATTTAATTGTTTGCTTTCAATATTATATTCATATAAAAAACCGCTGTTGTCGCCAATGACATAAAGTGCATCGTTATTAAAAAATAATCCCGAAGCAGATCCAATTCCTATAATTTGAAATAATATTTCTAATGTGAATTTTTCCATGAAATGTTTGTTTTGAAAAGATTTTGGCTAATACTAATGCGATGATTGCCAGTTTTGATAGTAACCGTAATTCGTAAAATTACTATATTTATAATATAAAAAATGAAATTAGTATGAAATCAATAGATCCGCAAGATTTTAAAGTTACCGATAAAATAAAATTGAAAAAGCTTCCCACTTTGATTAAAGTGGAAGCAGAAGATGATGAGAAAGAAGAAAAACTCGATAAGGTTAAAGAAAAACTAAGTGATCTGCAGGATATTATGTATGCGCACAATAAATATTCGGTTTTGATTTGCCTTCAAGGAATGGACACTTCGGGAAAGGACAGTTTGGTCCGTGAAGTTTTTAAAGAATTTAATCCGCGCGGAGTAGTGGTTCACAGTTTTAAAACGCCTAATTCGACTGAGTTGGAACATGATTATTTATGGCGTCATTACATTGCACTTCCGGAAAAAGGAAAATTTGCCATTTTTAATCGAACACATTATGAAAATGTTCTGGTAACACGTGTTCATCCTGAATTTATTCTGGCCGAAAATTTACCCGGAATTAACTCAGTTGATGATATTACACCAAAATTCTGGAAAAACAGAATCGAACAGATCAATAATTTTGAAAAACACATTGCAGAAAATGGAACGATCGTTATGAAGTTTTTTCTGCACTTAAGTAAAGACGAACAAAAAAATCGTTTACTGCGTCGATTAGAAGAAGGAAAACACAATTGGAAATTCTCGCCAGGCGATTTGAAAGAACGAGATCATTGGGATGAATACCAGCAATATTATGAAGAAGCTATAAACCAAACTTCTACAGATTATGCACCGTGGTATGTTGTTCCTGCAGATGATAAAGATATGGCACGTTATATTGTGGCTAAAATTATTTGGGAACAAATGAAACAGTACACGGATATTCAGGTTCCGGAATTAGATCCAGAAATCAAAGACAATTTTGATTTGTATAAAAAGAAACTGGAGAATAGTTAATTAGATACTGTGTCAATTTACAATTGGCTTCTCTCTAAAAAATACTAAACCCGGCAGACTATGAAAACTGCCGGGTTAGTTACCAAAAACAAAAAAATAAAATAAACCTTGTATTTTTATAAGTCAAAACCATACGCTAAACGAAGCGCGATTTGATTGGTTTTGAATTTGTTGTAGTCCTCATAACGGACACTAATGTCAATGTATTTGTTGGCATAACCAATACTAGGTGACCACAAAAAAGAGGTGTCGTTGTAACCATTTGTTACAGCAAATCCAGCACCTGCTTCACCCATGATATAAAATTGGTCTTCCCAGATAAAAGCTTTAAAACCAGCTTTTGCAGGAATAAAACCTAAGTCTTTCACATTGTTTCCAGCATCATCTTTACCAATAAATAAATTAGTAAAACCTGTAGTCAATGTTAATGATGTTCTTTTAGACAAATCATATTGTAAACGAACGTCTCCGCCTAGCGCCCAGTCGTAATCGCCATCTGTAGGCAGACCACCGCTTAAACCAAAACCTAATCTAAATCCCTGATCGTAATTTGTTGCTGCGCTATCTTGAGCGAAAGTTGTATTTGTGTATAAAAAAGCGAAAGCAGCGAGGCATATAATTTGTAATTTTTTCATGGCACGTATTTTTTGAATTATTAATAATGTAAAAGTATAATCAAGCCCGTTGGAGCTCGTTATATAATTTTTAAAAATCGTTACATAATATTGGGGTGTGCTTAATTTTGGCTTAAAATCACGATATATTTTTAATGATTGAACAGATTTCACCGCTTCTGACTATCTTTGCCGACTAAATAGAATACAAGTGAATTTAAAGCAGTACACCAAAGAGTTTTCGTATAATTTAAAATTGGCATATCCCGTAATTTTAGGGATGGTTGGGCATACTTTAATAGGTATTGTCGACAATATAATGGTAGGGAAATTAGGAAGTACTGAACTGGCTGCAGTTTCATTAGGAAACAGTATGATCTTTATTGCCATGTCACTTGGAATTGGTTTTTCTACCGCCATAACCCCAATCGTTGCCGAAGGCGATGCTGAAAAAAACGACTCTAAAATTCGTTCGGCATTTCATCATGGTTTGTTTTTATGTACCATTTTAGGCTTACTACTTTTTAGTGTTATTATGTGCGCAAAACCTATAATGGAATTATTAAAACAACCTGAAGATGTCATTAAACTGGCAAAACCATATTTAGGATGGGTAGCTTTTTCGTTGATTCCGCTTATTATGTACCAAGGTTATAAACAGTTTGCCGATGGAATGTCTTTGACCAAATATTCGATGTATGCGATGGTAATGGCAAATGTACTTCACGTTGGTTTAAACTATGTTTTGATTTACGGAATCTGGATTTTTCCAAAAATGGGAATTATTGGCGCCGCACTTGGAACCGTAATTTCGAGAATATTTCTGGTTATGTTTATGCATATTATGCTTTCAAGACGAAATGACTTAAAACGCTTTTTCAAAAATTTCAGTTTTAACGAAATCAAAAAAGCGACTATAAAAAAGATCATCAGTATTGGTTTCCCTTCAGCTATGCAAATGCTTTTTGAAGTCGTTTTATTTACGGCTTCCATCTGGCTTTGCGGTAACATTGGCAAAACAAGTCAGGCCGCGAATCAAATTGCCCTGAGCCTGGCTTCAATGACTTTTATGTTTGCCATGGGATTAAGCGTCACTTCGATGATTAGAGTAAGTAATCAAAGAGGTCTTACGGATTATAAAAAACTGATTGTGGTAGCCCGTTCTATATTTTTATTGGCGATAATTTTAGAAACCGTTTTTGCTGTTTTCTTTATTGTCTTCCACGATTATTTACCGCATATCTTTTTGAATATGGAAAACACAGGACAGATTTTAGATAATGAAGAAGTAATAAGCATTGCTTCAAAATTATTATTAATTGCAGCAGTTTTTCAAATCTCAGACGGAATTCAAGTTGTGGTTTTAGGAGCTTTAAGAGGTTTGCAAGATGTAAAAATACCAATGTATATTACCTTTGTAGCCTATTGGATTATTGGTTTTCCAATTTCTTACTATTTAGGAGAGTATACCGAATTAAAAGCACAAGGAGTTTGGATTGGACTTTTGGCGGGATTAACAGCCGCAGCTATTTTTCTGTATCTTCGTTTTCATTACTTAACCAAGAAGTTAATCGCAAATTCATTTTCAGATAATTAAATTTGAAAAATATATAACAGGTTTTTGAGTATCGAAATATTCACAATCTGTATCAAATAGTAACAAACACTAAAAATAAATATAATGGAATTACCTAAATTTTTACTTGGAGACAATACTGATTTTCCAGATGATATTTTTATCATTCACTTAGATTATCCAAGATTTATCATCAATTTAAAAGACGATGAGGTTGAATTTTTGGAAGAAGCAGAAGATCTTGATGAAGCAGAATTAAATGCTGAAATGGAAGGCCTTATCGAAAAGGCGAATGAGTTTTACGACAGAGAAGTAAACCGTTACGAAGAGTAATTGTTTTCAGGATTTACGTTCTTATATTAATTTCAGATGAAAAATTTACGTTTTTTAAAACCGATTTTTAGTTTTATTGCTATTGGATTATTGATAACAACTTTGAGTCGTATATTTCTATTTTTTCTTTTTAAAGAAAGAGTAGTTCAGACACCAAATTATTGGTATATATTTCCAATTGGTCTGCGAATGGATTTGATTTTACTTTGTTATTTATCATTTCTTCCAGCAGTTCTAGTTACATTTCTTCCTAATAAATGGATGAAATTCACCAATAAATTTTTGGTTTTTTACAGCTTTTTGTTCCTGTTTCTGATTCTATTTGTAGAATTGGCTTCACCCGACTTTGTAAAACAATACGATACACGTCCCAACAAAATTTTCTTGGATTATCTTATCTACCCCAAAGAAGTTGTTGGAATGCTTTTAAAAAGCTATTTAACTTCTATTATTGTAACATTCTTAATATTAGGAATTGTATTGTATTTTGCCTTTAAAAAAGGAAAACATCTTTTTCATACGACTACTTCTCAATACAAATTCAGATTAATGATTTTTCCATTAGTCGCATTTTTATTGTTTTTTGGAGCACGTTCAAGTTTAGTTTCAAAACGTCCTATCAATGCCAGTAATGCTGTTTTCTCAACAGATCAATTAACGAACTGTTTAGGATTGAATTCATTTTATACAGTTGCTTTTGCTGCTTATTCTATTAAGAATGAAGGAAACACAAAAATGTACGGTAAAATGGATGAAGCCGAAGCCATAGCGCGCGTTAAAAAATACATGATTGCCGGGCCAAAAGATTTTACAGATCCCGAAATTCCTTTCTTGCATGTACAGCAGCCAGATTCTGTTGTGAAAAAACCGTACAATCTGGTGATATTCCTTCAAGAAAGTTTAGGGGCAGAATACGTGGGTATTTTAGGTGGAAAACCATTAACTCCTGAATTTGATAAATTATCGAAAGAAGGAACTTTGTTTACCAATTTGTATTGCACAGGAACACGAAGTGTACGAGGAATTGAAGCTGTTGTGACCGGATTTTTACCATCGCCGTCAGAAAGTGTGGTGAAATTAGGAAACTCGCAGCAAGGATTCTTTACACTTGCTGATGCTTTAAAACACAAAGGTTACGATACCAGTTTTATTTATGGTGGAATGGCCAATTTTGATAATATGGCTTCATTTTTCAATGGAAATGGTTTTGAAGATATTGTAGATCAAACCGATTTTGAATCTGATGGAAAGAAATATGCGTTTAAAGGAACTTGGGGCTATTCTGATGAAGATTTAGTTACCAAAGCCAATGAATATTTCAAATCAAAAGGCAATAAACCGTTTTTCTCTTTGATGTTTTCAACGTCTAATCACGAACCTTTTGAATACCCAGAAGGACGAATTAAACCGTATGATAAAAAAGCTGCTACTGTCAATAATGCCATGAAATATGCTGATTTTTCAATTGGAAAATTCTTCGAAATGGCGAAAAAAGAAGCGTATTTCAAAAACACAATTTTCATTGTCATAGCTGACCACAATACCAGAACGTACGGAAAAAATTTAGTACCCATAAATAAATTCCATATTCCGGCTTTCATCATGGGACCTGGCGTTCCAAAAGGAGCAGTTTACAACAGACTAGCAAGTCAGATCGATATTCCACCAACTTTATTAGGGTATTTAGGTATTCCGTTCGAAACTCCAATGGTTGGACGAAATCTGAATAAATTAGATCCAAAAATACAGGGAAGATCAATTATGCAGTTTAATGATATCAATGCTTTTAGAGTTGAAAATCAAGTTGTCATCATGCAGCCAAATTTGAAACCATTGCAATTTGAAATCAAAAACGATACGACCTTAATCCCAGTAAAACTAAACGAAGATTTAGCTAAAGATGCTTTAGCTCATGTTATTACTGCGGGTAATTTGTATAAAGAGAATAAATACAAGCTTAGAGGAAAAGGTACTAAGTAGCTAAGATTTTAAGTCGCCGAGTTTTAAATAGCAATATTTAGAAAAAGCTGTTAGATATGTAATTTCATACTTAACAGCTTTTTTTTGTATTAAAATTCAATCGAAAAGGGTAACAAAACAATAGTTTAATTGATATATACTCAAATCCAAATGGCGTAACCCGAAAAGCCAAAGATAGAGTAGGGACAATTAAATTATTTATTATGAAAAGAATACAACAAAAAAAATCTGGAGTATTAAAAGTAATGTTAGTCTTAATGTTTGCCGCTTTTTTTATAAGCTGCAGCAACGATTCCAGCGAAAATCAAAATGCTCAATTATCAAACACAGAGCAGCAAAATCAGCCCAATACTCAAAAATATTTACCTCATTACGAAGGGTTTATTGTACGAGCTTGGGGAGCACATAATATTGACTGCAGCCAGCCGGATGGTTTTTGTAATTTTGTTTATTACGACTGGATAACCTATGGATTTGGGAAACCAACCTCTGATGGAACACCAGTACGTGTTGCAAATGAAAAAGGAAATTTTGTTATGGAAATTCAAAAAAGCGCTTTAACCCCAGAACATCAAAGAGTATTATTACGAAATGGAGATGTATATGTAATTCCTGAAGGACAAATTATTCAACCGGAATTAGTTAAATCTTTAAAATTCAGTTCAGACATTTTAGTTCCTGGTAAATACCGTATTCAAGAAAGTGAAGAGTCCTATACAATTTCAATCAATGTAAAATAAAAGAAATATTAAAAAAGCTGTAAGGAATTAAAAGCTCTTTTTATATTGATTTAATAAAAGCTGAGCGGCTGCAAAAGGTGATATTTCATTATTTTGCACCGCTTTTTTATTTTGTTCCAATAATGAAATGATTTCTGGCTGATTGTAGAAATTTTGTTTAAGCTGTTCGTTGATGGTTTCCATCATCCAGAATTGGTTTTGTTCGTTTCTTTTTTCCTGAAAAAATCCCGTTTCTTTAGTCATTTCAAAATAATCCAGAATACTGTTCCAAACATCCGAAATGCCATCTTTTGTAATCGCGCTGCAAGTTGTTACTTTAGGCTGCCAGCTCGATTTTTTTGGAGGAAATAAATGAAGTGCACGATTAAATTCAACTTTTGCTTGATTGGCTTTTTTGATATTATCGCCATCTGCTTTATTGATTACGATTGCGTCTGCCATTTCCATAATGCCTCGTTTAATACCTTGAAGTTCATCGCCGGCGCCGGAAATTTTAAGTAAAAGGAAAAAATCTACCATACTGTGAACAGCAGTTTCACTTTGTCCAACGCCAACCGTTTCTATAATTATGGTGTCAAAACCTGCAGCTTCACATAAAATAATCGATTCACGAGTTTTACGCGCAACACCGCCTAAATTTTCCCCCGAAGCACTCGGACGTATAAAAGCATTTTCATCTTTTACCAATTCTTCCATTCGGGTTTTGTCGCCCAAAATACTGCCATGCGAAATAGAACTGCTGGGATCAACTGCCAAAACAGCAACTTTTTTTCCTAATTGCGTTAAATGTGTTCCAAAGGCTTCAATAAAAGTACTTTTTCCAACACCGGGAACACCAGTAATTCCAATTCTAAGCGATTTATTAGCATGAGAAATACAACCGTTGATAATTTCGTTTGCTTTTTCGGCATGTTCTGGATTCGTGCTTTCAATTAAGGTAATGGCACGGCTTAAAGCGGTTCGGTTTCCTTCGAGAATTCCTGCAATTAATTCGGTAGCGGTAGGCTGTTGTCTGCGTTTAAATTTAATTTGATTAATAGCCGAAACGTTGGTGATTTCGGGAGATGAAATTCCAGCTTTTTCAGATAAACTGCCGGCTTGTTTATTAAAATCAGACAAAACGCATTATTTAGAATTGTAAAAGTACTGAAAACAAAAACAGTTTCAAAAGACAAATGTTCCTTTGAAACTGTATAAATTTATTTGCCACGAATTCACGAATTATTGTTGCATTTTTTTATCATTCTAAATGAAATCGAAAGACACGAAATCTCAAAAATCGGTAATTCCGATTGTATACAGTTTCGTGTAATCTGTATCTTCATCAAGATTAGATATAATTCGGCTAAAAAACAATTCGTGAATTGCTTCGCCTGTTCGCTATCGCTCGAGTCGTGGCGAAAAAAAAATTAATACCCAGCCGTAAATCTAACTTGGTGGTGTTTTGGAGTTTCGATTTCATCAGCAATTACAACCGCTAAATCTTCTACAGATAAAATACTTCTTTGCTCGTCGTTGAAAACCGGATTTTCTAGTCCCAAACGGTATTTTCCAGTTCTTCCTGTTGTAATTCCCTGATGCATTTCGAAAGCTGGACTAAAGAATGCCCAATCTAATTCTTTTTCTTCTCTTAAAATATTTAAATAATCTCTTGCAGCAGTTGCACCAGCATAAAATTCTTTTGGAAAATCTGGAGTGTCAACCGCCTGTAAACCTGGAGCAACAAATAAACTTCCTGCACCGCCAATCGTGATATAACGTTTAACACCCGATTTTTTAACTGCTTCTTGAATCGCTTTAGAACCTGCTAAAAAGTCATCATAAATATTAGGATTTGTCCAACCTGGATTGTAAGCATTAACAACTGCATCGTGACCTTTTAAAATTTCTGCCAAAGCATCAACATTAAAAATATCAGTCGCAATCCACGTAGCATTTGCAGTATCTTTTGGTGTTCTTGCGATAGCCGTAATTTCCTGTTTTCTATCTGCTAATTCGTTTAAAATAGCTGAGCCTACAAATCCAGTAGCTCCAATAAGTGCGATTTTCATAATATATAAATTTATTTAGTAATAAAAAATGTTACAGTTTAGGTTAAAAAAATAGTTTTAAAATTGATTCGAAAAATCTTCCAATGAAATACCTTCTAGCTGTGCGCCGACTTTCTTGTTCATTTCGCTGTATAAATTTTCTAAATGCTGATTGATGTTTTTTCCAACAGGACAATCAGGATTCGGTTGATTTTTAGCAAAACCCAAACCAATGGTTTCAAAAGTCATTTCGAATATTTGTTTTAAAGTCAGTTCAGCAGCATTAACTGCCAATTTCGTACCGCCATTTTTTCCTTCTTTACTTTCTACAATATGATGTGATTTGAGGTTGGCAATTTCTTTTCGAACCAAAACAGGATTTAAATTAATACTTCCCGCGATAAACTCCGAAGACAAATAGTCGTTTGGGAATTTATGCAGCAACGTAAGAATATGAATCGTTATAGCGAATTTACCTGAAACCATACTGTAATAAAATATGTTACAAATTTACATCTTTTTGTAACACAAAATACTAATTTAACTATTTTTTTGGAAATGAGTGATTAGTGATTAGTGAAAAGTAATTAGTCAATAGTGAAAATTAGGTGTTTACAAAGTTATCGTTGCCAGGCTAATTACTCATCACTTTTCAATAATCACTAAAATTTAAATACTTATTTTTGTTATGATCTTACTATATGAACAACTTTATTCTAATATTTCTATTTCTTTCACTCGGATTGATTTTACAGCGGGTAAAACAATTTCCGACTCATATTTACAAGACGATTAACAAAATTGTCATTTATATATGTCTTCCGGCAATTACCTTATATCATATTCCAAAAATAAAATGGAGCAATGAATTATTGTTTCCGATAGGAGCGGGCTGGATTAGTTTTTTTCTGGCGTTTTTATTTTTTCATTTTTTAGGGCGAAGATTAGGCTGGTCGAATAAACTGATTGGCTGTTTGATTCTAACAGCAGGATTAAGTAATTCTTCGTTTTTAGGATATCCAATTGTGGAAGCTTTATTTGGGAAGAAAGGTTTGGAAACGGCGGTATTAGTAGATCAGCCCGGAACTTTTGTGGTCGTTTCGACTTTGGGCGTTTTTGTCGCAGCTTTTTATTCGAATGGAAATCCCGATTTTAAAAGCATTGCTAAAAAGATTATTTTCTTTCCGCCATTTATAACTTTTGTTGCGGCTTGTTTGCTTAATGTTTTTAACGCTGAATTAAACGCCAATATCGAATCGGTTTTATTGAAATTAGGAAGTCTGGTAACACCGCTTGCCTTATTTTCGGTTGGATTGCAGTTGAGTTTTGATCGAAAAAGCCGCCATTGGAAATTTTTACGTCTCGGACTTTTCTTCCGTTTAATTGTGACTCCTTTCATTATTTTCGTTTTATATGTTTTCATTTTTAACCAGCATTCCGAAGCCATTAAAATTACGATTATAGAAATTGCCATGGCACCTATGATAACGGGCGCAATTCTGGCTTCGACTTATGGATTAAAACCCAAATTAAGCAGTATGATGATTGGTTTTGGAATTCCTATTTCGTTTATAACGATTGCTTTATGGTACCTTATAGTGGGATTTATTTAACTTAAAATAGTAATTATATCGAGAAAGTAGAATTTTAACGTTTTTTAAGAAATTTGATGTTTTCTCTATATATTTTTTCTTTAATTTTAGAGAAACTAAAAAATTAAATTATGTCAACATTACGATTAGGCGATATAGCTCCAGATTTTCACGCAGAAACCACACAAGGTCCTATTAATTTTCACGAATGGTTAGGAGATTCGTGGGGTGTTTTGTTTTCGCATCCTGCAGATTTTACTCCAGTTTGTACAACTGAATTAGGAACTGTAGCGAATTATGTTCCTGAATTCCAAAAGAGAAATACAAAAGTTATTGCTTTGAGTGTGGATGGATTGGATTCTCATAAAGAGTGGATAAAAGATATTAACGAAACTCAAAATACAGAAGTAAATTTCCCAATTATTGCTGATGAGGATAAGAAAGTAGCCAATCTATACGATATGCTTCATCCAAATGCAAGTGATAAATTTACGGTTCGCTCTGTTTTTGTTATCGGACCAGATAAAAAAATCAAATTGACTTTAACGTATCCAGCTTCTACAGGAAGAAATTTTGATGAATTACTTCGTGTAATCGACAGTTTACAGTTAACGGCCAACTACAGCGTTGCGACTCCAGCAAACTGGAAAGATGGTGAAGATGTAGTCATTGCTCCTGCAATTCCAGACAGCGACATTCCTGCTAAATTCCCAAAAGGACACACACCAATTAAGCCTTATTTGCGTTTAACACCGCAGCCGAATAAGTAGTTTTTTTGAGGTACAGAGGTACAGAGGTTCAGAGGTTCAAAGGTACAGAGGGACAAAGGTACAGAGGGACAAAGTTTAAAGGCTGATATTTTTCCATTTGGAAAAACATCAGCCTTTTTGTTTTCTACGAGATTTTTGAACCTCTGTCCCTTTGAACCTTTGCACCTTCAAAAGCCATCAAAGCGCTCATTCTTTTCTTATCTCCAACCACCCAAAGAATGTCGTTTCTTTCTAAGACCAAACTAGATTCTGGGTTTAAGATACGATTTCCGTTTCGTTCGATTCCTACGACCATTCCGTTAGTTTTGGCTCTGAATTGTCCGATGCTTTTTTTGATGAATTCTTCTTGAGAAACTTCCAGCTGACGTAAAACAATATTTGTTTCTTCGACCTTTCCAGGCGCTTCGGTTTCATTTTGATTTAGGTATTTGGTAAACTCGGCAATTTGGGCATCGGTACCAATTACACAGATTTCATCGCTTGGAAATAAACGTTCGGTTTTGGTTGGAATAGGGATGGTAACATCTCCTCGTTTGATATAAGCAATGTTGATTCCTAATTGCTCACGGATTTTTAATTCTTCTAAAGTTTTACCAACTAAATTGGATTCTTTTTTAATTTCAAAAAAGGACATATGACCATCCCACGGAGTTAAATTGGCATATCGTCTATCAATTTTTTTGTTTTCGCGGTCGTTGAGGTTTTTCAAGAAATGATTCTCAATTTTATGATATTGTTCGTTTAATTTTTTAGGGAAAATTTGATACGCTCCAATCGCAATAATCAAGGCAATAAATGCGACTAAAGGAGAAAAGAAAATATTCAGCAAAAATCCTACGAAGAATAATCCAAGACTCATTCTGATTAAAATAAGCATTAAAAGAGCGCCGCGGTATTTTCGTTCTTCCCATAATGTTTCAACTTCATCTACTTTTACACGGCGCAGTGAAAGTGCCCATAAAAAAGGAGCAATTACGACTAAGGTTAATAAAGCCGCTAAAGTATTTCCGAATCGCGTATCAGCAACTAAAGGCGCAACGAATTTAGACGACAATAAAATAATGGCCGTGATAATAATGGTATGGAGAATAATTTGTGTGATCGAAGATCTTAAAACAATCTGCCAAGTGCTTACTGATTTAATGGCTTGCGCATTTACACTGTAACGGTTGATGTTTTTAACCCATTTTTTAGGCATTTTAGATTCTAAAAAAAGAGCAAAACCTTCTGAATATTTAATTAAAAATGGTGTTGTAAAAGTTGTGATCGCCGAAACAGCCACGATAATTGGATACAAGAAATCACTGGTTACTTTTAAAGTCATTCCAAGTGTGGCAATGATAAAAGAGAATTCTCCAATTTGCGCCAAACTCATTCCGGTTTGAACAGATTGTTTTAAAGGCTGTCCCGAAAGCAAAGCTCCAATTGAGGAACTAAATGCTTTTCCGAAAATAGTCAATAGCGTAATTAAAGCTACTGGAAGAGCGTATGTAACTAATGTCCCTGGATTAATTAACATTCCCACAGAAACGAAGAAAACAGCACCAAATAGATCCTTTACGGGCTGAATTAAATGTTCGATTTTTTCTGCCATTGTGGTTTCAGCAATGATTGATCCCATAATGAAAGCTCCAAGTGCCGGAGAAAAACCAACATTGGCTGCAAAAATTACCATCATTAAACACAAAGCCAGCGAAATAATCAGCAGCATTTCATCGGTTAAAAGATGTTTGGCTTTTTTTAGAATAGTTGGAATGATGAAAATTCCGCCTAAGAACCAAATGATTAAAAAGAAAACCAGTTTTAAAACAGATTGTAAAAGTTCGGCTCCAGAAACCTGATCGCTCACGGCAATTGTTGAAAGGAGTACAAGCATTAAAATGGCAACGATATCTTCAACAATAAGAGCTCCAAATACAATTCCAACGAACTTTTTTCCTTTTACACCTAATTCGTCAAACGCTCTGATAATAATGGTTGTGGATGAAATAGAGAGTGTCGCTCCTAGAAAAATACTGTCCATTTTTCCCCAGCCCATCCATTGTCCCACACAATATCCTATGAGTGTCATGAATAAAATCTGGGTGATGGCGGTGACGGAAGATGTACCGCCCACTTTCATCAACTTCTTAAAACTGAATTCGAGCCCTAAACTAAATAATAAAAATATAACACCGATTTCGGCCCAGACTTCGACACTTTTCATGTCGGTAATCGAAGGGAAAAAATCAAAATGGTTTCCCGCTAAAAAACCTGCAATCAGGTAGCCTAAAACCAAAGGTTGTTTCATTTTTTTAAATAGAAGAACGGCAATTCCGGCAGTCATCAGGATTAATCCCAGATCACTAATTAAGGGTTGTAAGTGGTGTGTACTTTCTGCAGCGGCATTTAAGGCAATCATAAGTGGTATTTTAGTTTTTTAGGAGCTAGTCCAGCTTTCCATTTCAAATAAAATCGGGGAACTTATTATGCATTATAATAGTTAGGTGAAATGATCTGGTTTAACTTCCAAGGTTAAATAAAAAAAGCTATCTCGATAAAGATAGCTTTTTTTGGTAGAATATTTTAGGTTTTCTTTAAATTCCTGTGTAATTACTAGGTGTTATCTGCAATAATTCTGCTCTAACAGCATCAGAAACTTCTAATGTTGCAATAAAATTATGAATTGCATTTTTGTCGATTGCTTCATTGGTTCTAGTTAAACCTTTTAAAGCTTCGTATGGATTTGGATATGCTTCACGACGTAAAATAGTCTGGATGGCTTCTGCTACAACTGCCCAGTTTTTTTCTAAATCTTCAGCAAATTTACTTTCGTTCAAAAGCAATTTGTTCAAGCCTTTAAGAGTGGCTTCAAAAGCAATAATAGTATGTCCGAAAGGAACACCAACATTACGTAAAACAGTACTGTCAGTTAAGTCACGCTGTAATCTCGAAATAGGTAATTTTGCTGCTAAATGTTCTAAAATAGCGTTTGCAATTCCTAAGTTTCCTTCAGAGTTTTCAAAATCAATTGGGTTTACTTTATGCGGCATTGCCGATGAACCAATTTCTCCTGCTTTGATTTTTTGTTTGAAATAATCCATTGAAACATACGTCCAAATGTCACGATCTAAATCGATAATAATGGTGTTGATTCTTTTTAAAGCATCAAAGAAAGCAGCAAAATGATCGTAATGTTCAATTTGAGTGGTTGGGAAAGAATGTTGTAAACCCAGATTAGATTCAACGAATTTATTTCCGAATTGTTTCCAGTCAATTTGCGGATAGGCTACATGATGCGCGTTGAAGTTTCCTGTTGCACCACCAAATTTAGCCGCAAACGGAATATTGAATAACAAGCGCATTTGTTCTTCAAGACGCTCAACGAAAACCAAAATTTCTTTTCCTAAACGTGTAGGAGAGGCAGGTTGTCCATGCGTACGTGCCAGCATTGGAATGTCTTTCCATTCTACACTTAATTCTTTTAATTTAGAAATTACAGAAATTAATGTTGGCATATAAACTTGCTCAAACGCTTCTTTTGTAGAAAGCGGAATAGCCGTATTGTTGATATCTTGAGATGTTAATCCGAAGTGAATGAACTCTTTGTATTGAGATAAACCTAATTTTTCAAAAGCATCTTTAATAAAGTATTCAACCGCTTTTACGTCGTGGTTGGTTACTTTTTCAGTTTCTTTAATCCAAAGTGCATCTTCGGTTGAGAAGTTTTTGTAGATGTTTCTTAAACTTTCAAATAAAGAAGAATCAATACCTTGTAATTGCGGTAATGGAATTTCGCATAAAGCAATGAAGTATTCAACTTCAACTAAAACACGATATTTTATTAAAGCTTCTTCAGAAAAGAAAGGTGCTAAATTTTGAGTTTTATTTCTATATCTTCCGTCAATTGGCGATATAGCATTCAATTCGTTTAGAGTAGTCATTGTTATGTTGTTTTTCGAAAGGTGCAAATATAAGGTATTGTTAAAACTTCTGAAAGCTATATTCAACCTTAAATCATGGTTTTGAAAATTTTATCCCAGATGGTAAAGTAAAAACCAAAATTTCGGGATTCATTTTTATGATGATCGTTATGAAATCTGGTAGTCGAAATCCATTTGGTAAAATAATTTTGATACCAGAAAGAAGGAAAAATATCGGTTTTCAAGTGACCAAATATTCCGTAAGACAAATTCAGAATAAGATACATTATAATACTCAGATAATTAAATTTTAAGATCGTAATTAAAAACAGCCAGATAACTCCAAATCCCAAAGTTTCAATAGGGTGAAGTACATACAAACTGTAGACATTGGTTTCGATATGTGTATGATGCAGTTTATGAATTGGATACAGCCATTTTAAATGGTGAACCAGATAATGAAAAAGAAACATTAAAAGATCCATTAACAAAATCAATAAAAGCGTATCGAAAAAGATAAGCTTTATAGATCCTGAAAAATCTATTTTTAGAATTCCGTAATGATATAATTCGAAACCTAATAAGGTTATAAAGGTGTTGCAAATGAGTGTTAATAAAACCCATTTTCGGTCTCTGCTCTTTAAAACGGTATTTTCTGGTTCGAAGATCTTTCCAATTAAAACGGATAGAATTATTAGCACTAAGTTTTCGATTAAAAAGAAAACAAAGAGCCAGAATGCGTTTAATTGTGCCAACTGTTGTAACCAGCTTTCAAAAATCATGTTGTTTTTTCTAAGTTCAATAAACTATTCCTTAAATCTGCAACTCCTTCTGAAGCAAATTTTGCGATGGTTTCTACTTTATTTCGAAGATTTGGAATGGCAATGGGTTTTGGATCAACATAAAAAACTGGAGTTGTACTTGGTGTGTAAGCAATTAATCCCGCTGCTGGATACACTTGTAACGAAGTTCCAATTACAGCAAAATAATCAGCCGTTTCGGTTATGTCAATTGCTTCTTCGAGTGCTGGAACTTCTTCTCCAAACCAAACAATATGCGGACGCAGTTGATGTCCGTTTTTATCCAAATCGCCTGTTATTAAATCTTCTGTCCAGTCTAAAATGAGGTTTTTATTCTGCGTGCTTCTCACTTTTAATAATTCGCCATGCAAATGCAGAACGTTTGTACTTCCTGCACGTTCATGTAAATCATCAACGTTTTGAGTAATAATTTGTACCTCAAAATCGTTTTCCAGTTCGGCTAAAATCTGATGTCCTAAATTAGGCTGTACTTCTTTTAACTGCTGGCGTCTTTTGTTGTAAAAGTCTAAAACCAAATCTTGATTTTTATACCATCCTTCTGGAGTTGCCACTTCCATTACGTCATGTCCTTCCCATAATCCTTCGCTGTCGCGGAAAGTTTTAATACCGCTTTCAGCACTGATTCCGGCTCCAGTTAAAACAACAAGTTTCTTTTTCATTCTTACTTTATTAAAAGATAAAAATAGTAATTTCTGTATTCAGATGGTTAGTAATAGATAGGATTTGTATTATTTTTTTAAGAAATAAAGCGTATTTCTACTCGTTGTACGTCTTTTTAAATTATTTAGTTTTAATGCCAGATTAGAGAAAGAAAATTCCCAATGATTTTAATACAATTTACAGGTTTATCGGGTTCAGGAAAAACTACACTAGCACAAAATGTTAGGCAGTTGTTAATAGAAAATAATTACAATGCTGAGATCGTGGACGGCGATGTGTACCGAAAAACAATTTGTAAAGATTTAGGATTTTCTAAAGAAGACCGCTGTGAAAACGTGAGACGGCTTTTTAATGTAGGGCGAAATTTAATCAGCGAAAATAAAATCGTCTTAATGTCGGTTATTAATCCATATGAAAATCTTCGGAATGAATTACGGTCTTTTGAGTTTGTGAGAACTGTATTTTTAGATTGTTCCATTTCTAATTTGATTGAAAGAGACCCCAAAGGATTGTATAAAAAAGCACTGCTGCCAGACGATGACGAGAATAAAATTAAAAACTTTACCGGAATCAGCGATGTTTTTGAAATTCCGCAGAAAGCAGATCTAATACTAAAAACAGATTCTGAACCTGTATCAGTTTCCACTCATAAACTTTACCATTTTATAGTCAATAGCTTGGTTGCTTCTGTTTGATTCAAAGTCTTTGTTAATTTGTAAACTTTTGCTTATTTATTTAACAAATTGGCTTTTATAAATTTATATATTTACCTCGTAAAATATCCTTGTTAAATTTAATCCTGTAAGCGTATGAATCCTTCTTCCTGCCAGCTGCCGATTTCTTTTTCAATCGAAAAATTGCAAAATGATTTAGTTACCTGCGAAACCAATTTATGGACACCGCATTTTAATACCTATCGGTATGAAGGTAAATGGACCAGTGTTTCCCTGCGTTCGCAGTCAGGATTAGAAACCGATATTCTTTCTTTTCCAGATAAAGAATATAAAAATACGCCTCTGCTGGACAGCTGTCCTTATTTTAAAGAAATAATGGATTGGTTTCAATGTGAAAAAGAAGCGGTGAGATTATTAAGACTTGGACCTGACAGCGAGATTAAAGAACATGTAGATAATGATACTTCTTATGAAGATGGTTTTTTTAGAATTCACGTTCCTATTATCACCAATTCTGAAGTATATTTTTATGTCGATCAAAAATTAGTTCCTATGAAAATGGGCGAGTGCTGGTACGCAAATTTCCAATTGCCACATAGTGTACAGAATAAGAGTTCTGAACCAAGAATTCATCTCACACTAGATTGTATACGAAACGAATGGTCTGATGCATTGTTTGCTAAAATGGGTTTTGATATACATTATAAACCGCCAACAGAATATTCAGACGAGGTTAAAAAGCGAATGATCGAAGAGCTTTCTAGAAATCCATCGGATATTAATGCTGCACTTATTGCTAAACTTCAATCAAATTTAACTGTATAAAATGGAAAATATTCAGAACCCTGTTGCCAATTGGATTCCAGTAAAATTAATCGAACAAGAAAATCAAATTTATTTTGAATGGATTTATTTGTCAGATATTCTATTTGAAGAACCTTTTTTTGATGAAACAATTGCAAGATGCAAAAGTCATAGTTACAATTCTAAACGGGTTAAATTAATAAGTACAGCAGAAAATTTGATTGAATGGTCTAAGGATTTAGATTTTGTTGCATTAAAATCACTGGTATTTCATGTTTCAAGATGTGGTTCTACAATGTTGAGCCAGTCTTTGGCGACTTCAACAGAAAATATTATGATTTCTGAAGCGCCTATTATTGACCAGATTTTACGAAGCGATGCTTTTGGTCTTGATACCAAAACTATTCTATTGGAGTCGGTTATGAGGTTCCTGGGACAAAAAAGATTTCCAGAACAAAAATACCTGATTATAAAACTCGATGCATGGAATATATTTAACGCGTCTTATTTAAGATCTATTTTTCTAGATGTTCCTTTTGCTTTGCTGTACCGCGATCCGTCAGATGTTTTAAAATCACATCAAAAATTAATGGGAATGCACATGGTGCCAAATTTAATTCCGCCAAGTGTTTTTGGAATTACTCAAAAGGAAATCAACCAAATTAGTTTTCAGCAATACGGAGCTTTGGTTCTGGAAAAATATTTTCAAGGTTTTCTGGATTTTTATGAAACCGACGATAATGTTACCATGCTGAATTATAATGAAGGAATGAGAAATGTTGTGGAGCGATTTGTGACATTTATAAATGCTGATTATTCTGAAAATGAAAAAGAGGCCATGTTTGACCGTTTAAAACACCATTCTAAAAATAAACAAGCTGATTTTAGCGGAGATTCTTATAAAGATGATGTTTTATCGGTGGATTTAAAACAAGTGAATTTACTGCACGAAAAGCTAAATACCACTTTTATTAAAGATTTTGCAAGCTGAAATTAGCATGAAGGTTTCTTTTTTAATTTGTGTATTTTTGCGCCAAAATAATTAAAAATGATTGATTTAGATTACCTCGCCTTTTTAGAAAATATATTGACAGAAAACAGAAAAAGTAATTTTTTAAAAGTATTAGAAAACCGCACCAAACATTTTACAGTTGCTGTTGAAGATGTGTATCAAATGCATAATACGAGCGCGGTAATGCGTAGTTGTGAGGTTTTTGGAATTCAGGAACTGAATGTAATCGAACAGCGTTTTGGTAAACGAATTGATAAGGAAATTGCTTTAGGCGCTCAGAAATGGGTTGATATTAATAGATTTGATTCAGTTTCAGGCTGTCTTTCTGATTTAAAAAATAAGGGATATCAAATTATTGCCACAACTCCGCATGAAAAAGACTGTATGCTGGAGGATTTCGATATTTCAAAACCAAGTGCTCTGTTCTTCGGAACAGAAAAAGAAGGCTTGTCAAAAGAAATTATGGACAATGCAGATGGTTTCTTAAAAATACCCATGGTTGGTTTTACAGAGAGTTTGAATATTTCGGTTTCGGCAGCAATTATTATTCAGAATTTGACGAACAGACTTCGCCGATCTGATATTGATTGGAAATTGACCGAAGAAGAAATTCTGGTAAAACGTTTGGACTGGGCTAAAAATTCAATTAAAGATATTAAACGAATCGAAGCTCGTTATTATCAAGATAATCCGCAATAGAATTCCTTCAAGGTTTTTTAAACCTTGAAGGTATGTTTATGTTTGATTATCTAAAAACCTTGCAGGAGATGAAATTACCTCTTTAAAAAAAGAATAAAACCTAATATACTCACAATTAAAATACTCAGTGCAGCCAGTACTGTCGCCAGATCACGGATATTTTTTCCTGCCCAATCCATAAATAAAAATTTATGTAAAATGGCAAAAGAATATCCTTCTACACGATCTGAGTTTTTAACCACAGCAGCAAGTCTTGAAGTTGAAGTTTCTATAAAATAAGTCGTTTTCTCAGGCGTGTCATAAGCCAGTTTTACAACAGGAAGTCTTTTGTTGACAAAACCATATTCCCGGCTTTCAAAATCATGTAAAACTTTTGATTCTAATAATTTTGTGTTTTCCAAAGAAGGCTGAGGTTCTTCATCTGAAGTTTCGGTCATTTCACAACAAGATCCTTTTGGCGCGCCATCCGTAAAATAAAAAGCTAGAAATTCCGCATATTCCAAATCAAGATTAGGAATTATTTTATTTGAAGCCGCATTGATATACAGAATTTCAGATTTTGAATCTTCATTTTTATTCCACTTAGAAGCTGATTTTGGTTTTTTAAATCTTCCAGTTTCTTTTTCTGCCAATTGACAGCGAAAATAAACAGAGTCATTTAAGGTAATAAGACTCACGTTCTGAAAACGATTCCAGTCGACGTTAAGTGCATTATTTGCTGTTGCAATTTCTTTGGTTACAAATGTTGGTTCGTAAACCATCTGCGAAAGCATATTCGGAGACCATTTTGTGGTAGTATGATATGCACCGCTAAATGCGAATGTTAACGTAAAAAGAGAAACCCAGATTCCAATTTGGCGATGGTATTTTCGAAGTCCTTTTTTAGGTTGCAGCGAATCTGTTTTTTTGAACTGTTTCCATAATAAACCATATATTAAAATACCGCTTAAGGCAGAAAATCCAATAATCGACAACAGAAAAATCATGGTAATAATTCGTACACTGTTGTTCGAAATAGCGTCTATAAATGACCAGTTATGAAAAGTATCAAATAATGAAATAAAAATTTGTCTTGAAACCGGATTGTACGTGGCAAGTTTGCTCGATGATGTTTCTACATAAATCTGCATTTCATCTGGTCGGTCAAAAGTGATTTTGTAAACTGGCAGATAACGGTTTACATATTTGTACTGCGAAGTAAATTCGGTTAAAATTTCACTATTTTTGACAGGACTTTTTTGGTCGTCCAGAAAATAGCGCGAAAGCCATTCGGCATATTTTTGATCTCCGTTTTCTAATTTTTGGGCATTTGAAGTGTCAAAATAAACCAATTCACCAAAAAAGGTTTTTACCTGATAATAGGTTTTATTATTGAAAGTTACAATTCTGAAGTTTTTAAATTGTGTCAGCTCGTTTTTTAATAATACTTCCTGAATGGAATATTTCAGCTGACTTTTATCAATAATGGATTGTTCTATTTTGTCATGTGCAATTTCAGGTTTGAAAAAATGCGCCATAAACGGGTGCATCAAACCAGAAAGCGTCCAGAAAATTACGGGAACAACCGTAATCAATCCAATAATACGATGCCATTTGTACATGTGCTGTTTGATCTTTTTTATGAACTTAGATCCAAAAGATTTCTGGTTCTTCTTAGAAGATTTTTTGTTCGTTTCTTTACTCATTGGTTTAGTTTTTTGACCACTCCCAACTGTGCTGAGAGTGGCTAAATATTATTTTTTTAATGAAAAATTATACTGAATTCCAAATACAAATGTTCTTGGCGCCGCTGCAGTATAAGTTGGCTGTGCATTTGTGGTATTAGCTCTCGATACATTGTAAGCATACAATTTATCAGTAAGATTTAAGACATTTCCGTAAACCTCAATTTTTCTCCATTGGTAGCCAATTCTGGCATTGAATATATTATAACCTGAATACTTTACGGTATTAATTTGATCCTGATAGTAACTTCCCACAAGCTGCCATTCTAAAGAGGTTCTCAGATTTGGAAGCCAATTTGGGTAATAACTTACTTCTGAATTTCCTGACCATTTTGGTGCAGCCGGCATTTCTTTGCCATTTAAATCTTGAACAGGATCTGTTGGTTTGTCTGAAAGTTTAAAATCGATATAAGTATGTTGTGCATACGTTCCACCAAGACGAATATTGAATTGTTTTGAGGGTTTGTATGAAGCTCCAAACTCAATTCCTTTGTGGCATGTTTCTCCTGCAGAACGATAATCTGTTGAGTTGTCAGGTAGTTTTATGTTTAATAATTCATTTTGGCCTTCCATATAATACAAGGCGTAGTCAAAGTTCAGTTTATTTTCTAAAAAAGTAAGCCATCCGCCAATTTCATAATTGTTAAATTCTGCGGGTTTAAGGTTGTAATAAAAATCAGCTGGAACACCAGTTGTACCACCTGTACCTGGTTTTGTTCTAAAAATAGATGTAATTCCCGGAGGCGCAAATCCTTGTGAATAATTCCCGTAAAAACCTGCAAAATGTACAGGATTGTAGTTGATACCTGCTTTAAAAGTAGTTTTGTCGTATACTTTGCTTCCGCTTGAAAGGTCAAGTGCATTATCATAGTTGACTTTCATATTATCGTAACGTCCGCCAAGCGTTACTATTACTTTCTCGATTGGATTAAAACTAATCTGAGCATAACCTGCTGTATTGAAGATGTCTGCAGTATAATCGGCTAGTTTTGAATCAGGATGTTCAGCTATAATTTCGTATGAATCTACGGTTTGTTTTCCGGGTTCTCCCGGATTTAAATTGGCTTTTAAATCGATTACATACGACCAATACGTTACAGGAGAATAATCATATAAAGCTCCGGCTACAATTTTGGTATTCAAGAAATCAAATTTTTGAACGTGCTGTCCAATTGCACCATAGCTTTTAAAGTTGTTTGAGTTTACTTCACCTTTTGCTGTTGTAGGATTTACGGTTGGACTCCATTTAATTCCGTATGACGGGTTTTGTCCTAATTTATTATCGCGTAAATAAACTGTAATGTAACTGTTTGAGTTATCGTTCCAATCGTGCTCAAGCGTTAAACGAGTACGTAGAGCATCAGATTTTCTATACGTAAAATTAGAAGTGCTTTTGTACGTTCTATTATTAAAAGCATCTTCGTTTACAGTTCCACTCATATCCGAATAGTATTTCCCATACATAGTATTGCTTATCAATCGGGTAGAAGGTGAAATGTTGTAATCGATTCTGGCGTTTAGGTTGTCTTTGTTGTAATCTGAATACGTCATCCAGCCATTTTCTTGTAAACTTGAAATTCCGGCAATATGAAATCCGACTTTTCCAATTGTTGCTCCTCCAGCGGCTTGAAATCTTCTGTAACCGTAATTATCAGCCTGAATTCCAAATTTAAATTCAGGATCAACAGGAGGTTTAAGCGAAATTAAGTTAATAGTTCCGCCTACTGCTTCTGGTCCGTATAATGAAGATACTGGACCTTTTACAACTTCAATACTTTGAAGGTTAAATTGGTTGATTTCTAATAGGGCATTGTGATTAAAAATTCCCATTGGACGAATAGGCAGTCCGTCTTCCAAATACAAATAATAAGCATTTGTAGTCATAGGCTGTCGAATAGACATCATGTGTTGTTCGTTGCCTAAATTGACCATTAATACACCGGGAGTTTTATTTACAATTTCGTAAACAGCTGTCGCTTTGGTTTCATTGATCGTTTTTGCCGTTAATTTACTAATGGCAACTGGAGTTTCTTTTCGTTGTGCAGCTGTACGATTTGCGGTTATAAAAACATTTTCAAGTTCCTGCGATTTTGTTGTGTCCTGCGCTGTTTTGTTTTGTGCAAAAACACATTGCCCTATAATAAAAAGGGTAAAGAATATTTTTTTCATTTTAAATCTATAAATTTTAAAAAGTATTGTGTGTTCTAAGATGCTTCATCTTTGAACAGGCTTAATTCATAAAGCCGAATTAAAATTTATATGAAATAGGATGGGGGATGAAATGCAGGAATTGAAACCCCTATTGGTTTTTTATGGAAAGAGCTGTAAATTTTTCTTTTTGGTTCGGCTGGTAATGCCAGCTCGAAATTATTTAAAACGAAATTTTGAATGTAAACTACTTCTGTTTTTTCTTTCAGATTGTTTTGCATTCTTTTCTCGTTATCGGCATATTTTTTTAAACTCTTTTGAAGTTCGCATCGTCCGTTACAGCTGTTAAACATCATTTTTCGCTGCACGCAGATGGTTTTAGAAATTTCTTCCTGATTTAACTTGAATGAGGTATATACAAAGAAACTGCCAAAAGAAGGTACTAATAGCATACAGGAAAGAAATAGAATAAATAATCTTTTCACTTTGGGTTTCTGTTGTTTTAAATAATTTGATTCTTATTGTGCATAACTAAATTTGAGATTTAGATATAGGCACTTATGTATTCGATGTTTTTACACAGCGAAATTTATTCAATTAAAAAATTGAATTAAGATTTTAAAAAATTATATAAAACAGGATGGAGGGCGAAATGCCACAACAGTAATCGAAACAGGTTTTTTATCTGCACTTGCAAAGTTTTTTGCAGCAGTTTCAACAGGAGCGACTAAAGTATATAGGGGAGTATTTGTATTCTGGATGTAAACAATCTCTGCTTTTTCTTTTAGATTGTCTTGCATTTTCTTTTCGTTGTCGGCGTATTTTTTTAAGCTTTTTTGAAGCTCGCATCGGCCGTTGCAAGTATTGAAAACCATTTTGCGCTGTACGCATATTGTTTTCGAAATTTCTTTTTGATTTAATTTGAAAGAAGCATAAATGAAGACCTTACCAAAAGATGGCACCAGAAGGGTAATCGAAAGTAATATGATAAAAAGTTTCTTCAAGAGTGAATTTCTATGTTTCAAATGCAAAAGTACATTTAATTCGTTTTTATCATAAACTTATTTGAAAGTTTTTTATAAAAAAAATATCCCCGATAATTATCGGGGATATTTAAGTGTCGTTCGTTCTGCAGTTTAAGTGAAAACTGAGATTAAAACGTATGTATTAGTTCACTAAAACCCAAGCTCCAGAAGCGATAAGGCTTTCTGCTTTTTTGAATTTCATAGTTTCTGTTTTACCAGTTGCTACTTCTTGAACCGTTACTGTATCGTTACGATTGATTTTTGGCATATCTCTAACGATCGTTTCGGTTACCTGACGCTGTTGTGTTTCTCCAGCTTCACGATTCATGCTTTCGCTGTTTGGAATTTCGTCTTTACTTAATTGTAAGTTTTCTTTTTGACGAACTTCTCTTGCTTCGTGAATTTCAGGAGCGTTTTGAGCAGGTAAATCACCTTTGAATAAGAATGAAATAACTTCTTTGTTAACGTTATCCAGCATTCCTCTAAACAAATTGAAAGCTTCTAATTTGTAAATAAGCAAAGGATCTTTTTGTTCGTGAACGGCTAATTGAACAGATTGTTTCAATTCGTCCATTTTACGTAAGTGTTTTTTCCAAGCTTCATCCACAATAGAAAGTGTGATGTTTTTCTCGAAATCAGCAATTAATTGAGCTCCTTCGCTATCGTAAGCTTTTTTCAAGTCAGTTACCACATTTAGAGTTTTGATTCCGTCTGTAAACGGAACTACAATTCTTTCGAAATGGTTGTTTGGCTCTTCGTAAACTCCTTTGATGATTGGGAAAGCTTCTCTTGCGCTTCTTTCTGTTTTTTCGGTGTAGAATGCTAAAGCTTCTTTGTATACTTTTCCTGTAACTTCAATATCTGATAATTTTACAAAATCAGCTTCTGAAATTGGAGATGTGATTCCGAAATAACGAATTAAATCAAATTCAAATCCTTTAAAGTCATTGGCTACTTTATTGTTGCTTACAATTAATTCGCAAGTATCATAAAGCATGTTAGCAATATCCAGTTTTAAACGCTCTCCAAATAAGGCGTGACGACGGCGTTTGTAAACTACTTCACGCTGAGAGTTCATTACGTCATCATACTCTAATAAACGTTTACGAACACCAAAGTTATTTTCTTCTACTTTTTTCTGAGCACGTTCGATAGATTTAGTCATCATAGAATGCTGAATAACTTCACCTTCTTTTAATCCCATTCTGTCCATTACTTTCGCAACTCTTTCAGAACCAAATAAACGCATTAAGTTATCTTCAAGAGAAACATAAAATTGAGAACTTCCTGGATCTCCCTGACGACCAGAACGACCACGTAACTGTCTGTCTACACGACGAGAATCGTGACGCTCAGTACCTACGATTGCTAAACCTCCCGCAGCTTTTACTTCTGGAGATAATTTAATATCGGTACCACGACCGGCCATATTTGTTGCTATGGTTACAACTCCGGCTTTACCAGCTTCTTCAACGATTTGTGCCTCTTGCTTATGCATTTTAGCGTTCAATACGTTATGAGTGATTCCTCTCATTTTAAGCATACGGCTTAATAATTCTGAAATCTCTACAGAAGTTGTTCCAATCAATACTGGTCTACCAGCTTTTGATAATTCTGTTACATCTTCGATTACCGCGTTGAATTTTTCACGTGTTGTTTTGTAGATGTAATCTTCTTTGTCTTGTCTTGCAATTGGACGGTTTGTTGGAATTTCAACAACATCCAATTTATAAATCTGCCATAACTCACCCGCTTCTGTAACAGCAGTACCCGTCATACCGGCTAATTTACTGTACATTCTGAAATAATTCTGTAATGTTACAGTTGCAAAAGTTTGAGTTGCAGCTTCGATTTTTACGTTTTCTTTTGCTTCGATCGCTTGGTGAAGACCGTCTGAATAACGACGTCCATCCATGATACGACCTGTTTGCTCATCGACAATCATAATTTTGTTGTCCATGATAACATACTCTACGTCTTTTTCAAATAAAGCATACGCTTTTAAAAGCTGAGTAAGAGTGTGGATACGCTCGCTTTTTACACCAAAATCTTGAAATAATCTTTCTTTGGCTTCAGCTTCAGCATCTTTGTCAAGTTTTTGTTTTTCGATAGCTGCGATTTCTGTTCCAATGTCTGGTAAAATAAAGAAATCCGCATCAGTATCGCCAGACAGGTATTTAATACCATTATCTGTCAATTCTACTTGATTGTTTTTTTCTTCAATCACAAAATACAAAGCTTCGTCTACTTTGTGCATTTCGCGATTGTTATCCTGCATGTATTGATTTTCAGTTTTTTGAAGCAATTGTTTAATTCCTTCTTCACTTAAAAATTTAATTAATGCTTTATTTTTAGGTAAACTTCTGTAAGCTCTTAATAATAAGAAACCACCTTCTTTAGTATTACCTTCTTTGATTAATTTTTTAGCTTCAGCTAAGAAACCATTCGCTAACTGGCGTTGTTGTGCAACTAAGTTTTCAATTTTTGGTTTCAATTCGTTGAATTCGTGACGATCTCCTTGAGGAACCGGTCCAGAAATGATAAGCGGTGTTCTAGCATCATCAATCAATACCGAGTCAACCTCGTCGACTATGGCAAAATTGTGTTTTCTCTGCACTAAATCGCTTGGCGAATGTGCCATGTTATCTCTTAAGTAATCGAAACCGAACTCGTTGTTGGTTCCGTAAGTGATATCAGCATCGTAGGCTTTTTTTCTAGCTTCTGTACTTGGCTGGTGGTTATCGATACAATCTACAGATAAACCGTGGAATTCGAATAAAGGTGCTTTCCATGTGCTGTCACGTTTTGCTAAATAGTCGTTTACTGTTACTAAGTGAACTCCGTTTCCTGTCAAAGCGTTTAAGTAAAGTGGAAGAGTAGCCACCAAAGTTTTACCTTCTCCCGTTTGCATTTCGGCAACTTTACCTTCGTGTAATACCATACCACCAATTAACTGAACATCGTAATGAATCATGTCCCAAGTGATATCTTTTCCGGCAGCATTCCATTTGTTAGCCCAGATTGCTTTGTCGCCTTCAATAGTAATGTATGATTTTGCAGCTGAGAATTCGCGGTCTTTTGCAGTTGCAGTAACTTCGATATGAGAGTTTTCTTTGAAACGACGTGCTGTTTCTTTTACAACCGAAAATGCTTCAGGAAGAATTTCCAATAAAGTTTTTTCAGAGATTTCATAAGCTTCTTTTTCAAGAGCGTCTATTGCATCATAAATATCTTCTCTTTTGTCGATATCCTCAATATTTTCAACTTCAGCTTTAAGCGAAGCAATTTTAGCATCTTTCTCTGCTCTTGCTTCTTTAATTCTATCTTTAAAATAAACGGTTCTTCCTCTTAATTCGTCATTAGACAATTCCATTAAAGGAATTTCGAACGCTTTAATTTTGTTTAAATATGGTTGTAAAGCTTTGACGTCTTTTTCGGATTTATCACCTACAAAGACTTTGATGATGCTGTTTATGAAACTCATAATTTATTGTATTTCTTTATTTTATATAATTAATTTGAACCAAAAAAAAAGCCTCTGTGATGAGACTTTTTCATTTGGTTTATTTTTTTAATATTCATCCTCATTCCAAAGATAATCTTCGTCTGTTGGATAATCAGGCCAAATTTCTTCCATTGATTCATATATCTCTCCTTCATCTTCGATTGACTGAAGGTTTTCTACTACTTCTAATGGAGCACCTGCTCTAATAGCGTAGTCTATAAGTTCGTCTTTGTTAGCAGGCCATGGCGCATCACTTAAATAAGATGCTAATTCTAATGTCCAATACATCTGTTATCTATTTAGTTTGTGCAAAAATAAATTTTTTACTGAAAAAGACAAGTAAAATTTGATTTATTTTAATAAAATTTAAGAACGTCAATTATTAAATCCCTATTTTTTAAATTTCAAATTCCTAAAAAGGAGTTTAAAACCTCCTGTTTTATAGCTTTTATGTAAAATTTAAATTCAAAGAATTATTAATTTTTCTTGGAATTTGGGATTTAAAAAAATTGAAATTTTAAGAAAGCTTTTACTTTCTAGGAATCCATTTCACTTCCTCCGCTTTTAGGTCAAAGGACAACTTTCGTGCCAAGACAAAAAGGTAGTCAGAAAGTCGGTTTAAGTACATGATTGCGATTTCAGGAACATGTTCATTGTGGCTTAAATGCACGGCTAAACGTTCTGCTCGACGGCAAATACAACGTGCAATATGACAATGTGACACGGTAGGATGACCGCCAGGCAAAACAAAATGAGTCATTTGTGGAAGACTTTCTTCCATTTTATCTATTTCGTTTTCGAGCAGTTCGATATCTGAATCAATTATTCCGAGATTTTCTAATCTAAGTTTACCATTTTTTAGAACTTCTTTTTCCGGTGGCGTTGCCAAAATGGCACCAACTGTAAAGAGTCTATCCTGAATTTCTATTAAAATGGTTTTATAATGTGAATCTATTTCCTGATCGCGGATTAATCCTATATATGAATTTAGTTCGTCAACAGTTCCGTAACTGTCAATTCGAATATGGTCTTTTGGAACACGGGTTCCTCCAAAAAGAGCTGTTGTTCCTTTGTCGCCTGTTTTGGTGTATACTTTCATTGTGATTAAGATTGTAGATTTCTGATTTTAGATTGAAATGTTGTTGTCTATAATTTTAGATTTAGAAAGTAATCTAAAATCTAAAATTATTTACTCGTGTCGCTTTCAATTAAACCATCTCTTAAACGAATAACGCGATGTGCATATGCTGCAATATCTTCTTCGTGGGTTACTAGTATTACAGTATTTCCTTGCGCGTGAATATCTCCGAAAAGTTTCATGATTTCTACAGATGTTTTACTGTCTAGGTTTCCTGTTGGCTCATCGGCTAAAATAATTGACGGTTTGTTGACCAAAGCACGGGCAACAGCAACACGCTGGCGCTGTCCTCCAGAAAGCTGATTTGGCTGATGATCCATTCTATCGGCAAGGTTTACTTGTTTTAGAACTTCTGTAGCGCGTGCGATTCGATCTGATTTTCCGTAACCGGCATAAATCATAGGTAAGGCGACATTATCTAGGGCTGTGGTTCTAGGTAAAAGATTAAAGGTCTGGAAAACGAAACCAATTTCCTTATTTCTGATTTCGGCTAGTTCATCGTCTTTCATTTGGCTGACATCTTTTCCGTTTAAAACGTAACGCCCAGAAGTTGGGGTGTCTAAACAACCTAAAAGGTTCATTAAAGTCGATTTTCCAGATCCAGAAGGTCCCATTAAAGCAACATATTCTCCTTTATTGATTTGTAAATTAATTCCTTTTAGGACATACACTGTTTCATTCCCCAGAATAAAATTTCGTCTTATGTCAGTTATTTTAATTAATGGATCTGCCATTTGGTTTTACAATTTTGGATTTAAAAGTACGAAACACTTTTCAATAATGATAAGTAGTTGAGAATTGGATTTTGTTACAAAAAGCTTTTTTAAGAGATAACAATTAAAATAATATAATTTTTAAAGTTTTAAATTGTTATATCTTTTTTGATTTGTTTTGCATAATAGTCATTATTTTATGTGTTTTATAGTTTTAAAATGTTTTTAATTCTAAAAATGTGTTAATAATGTAATTTTTTTACGTTTGTTGTTGAGTAAATTTGATTAATCAATATTAAATACTCAACATTATGAAAAATATTAAATTAGGATTAGGAATTGCATTAATTGCCTTAGGTTTTGCATCATGTAAAGATGAGAAACAAGAAAAAGCACAAAAAACTGTAGACTCATATGTAACCTACGTAGATTCTGTTAAGAATGTAGCTGCTGCTGATTTAAAAGAAAATTGGAAAACTGTAGAAGCAGAGTATGACAGAAAATCTCAAGAGGCTCAGGCAGCTTTAGCAGACCTAAAAGATAATTCGGCAGCGACCGAAAAAATTAATGCAAGTAAAATTAAATACGAAGAATTTAGAAATCAAATGGCCACCCAATTTGCCCCACCGGCTCCAAGTCCGAAACAGCAATTAAGAGATGCCTTATTTGGAGCAGGAAAAATAGGTGATGATATGAACTTTGACTGGGTAAATGCTAAAAATATTCACAGCGTTTATCAGCAGTTCGTTCACACTGTAGAAGATAATAAAGATAAATATTCAAGAGAAGACTGGGATGAGGTTAAATTGATGTATGAAGCACTTGACAGCCGTAAAAATACAGTTGAAAAAGAAGGTCTAACATCAGAAGATAACCGAAAAATCGCTGGTTTGAAAATTAAATTTGCACCTATGTACACTGTAAACAGAATGGGAGCAAAATCTGAAGAAAACAAAGAAGCTAAAAAATAGTTTTTTAGAATTTTGAATTAGATAAGAAAAAGACGATCAGAAATGATCGTCTTTTTTTTATGTTTTAATGTGGAATAATCCTGAAATTTATTTAATCAGTTTTTCAAGCTTTGCCATCAATTCCTCTTTCTCTTTCAGCATACGCTCATACAGTGCAATTTTTTCTTCATGCAATTGAATAATCTTTTCAATTGGATTGTTGTTATTGATTATAAGTGTCGCGTAATCATGGGTATTGAATGTACTTGCAATAATATTTACGGCGTGTTCTTCATCAAAATTTTGAAAAGCTTCAACAGGAATTTTCAAAGAATTTGAGATTTGTTTAAGCAAATTATCGTCAATTATCTCTTTTTGTTCCAGCATAGAAATTTTTTTCTGGTTCCAGTCTTCTCCCAAATCATAAGCCAGTGCTTCTTGTTTGATGCCAAGCATTTCTCTGAAACGTTTTACGTTTCTTCCCTGATGAATTTTCTGTTCCATAATGAATATCGATTTTATGAAGGTTCAAATATAAGGTTATTTGTACTAAAAATTTTGAATTTAAAAGGATAAAAAATACCTTATAAAACTTTTTTATGCTCTAATAACAAAATGTTCTTTTGGTTGTTCGTATCTAAAAAATACAAATCCCCATTGAAAAGTGTCAATCGTGACTTTTACTTGAGGATGGTTTTTAATCATTTCCCAAGCCTCTTCCATATCTTCTGACCAATGAATATCATCGAAAATCCAAACCGAGTCATTGTTGATTGTTGGCAATAAAAGTTCGAAATATTCTAAGGTTGCTTTTTTAGAATGATTTCCATCGAAATATATTAAATCCCAATCACAGATATTCGCAGAACCATCTTTTAAGAATTTGCTAAATTCGGAATTCACAAAATCAAAATTAAAATCTGGAAATTCTTGATTAAATAAACTTTCTGCGACTGATTGTGTATTTTGGCAACCTTCAAGACTAAGCAAAAAAGATTCTTTATTTCCCAATGCAATAGCTGAACTCGCTAATCCTAAAGAAGTTCCAATTTCTAAAACATTTTTTGGTCTGAAATAATTGCTAACACGAAATAATAATTCGGCTCGTTTTGGTGAAATTCCTGCAGTTTGTGCTATTTTATAAATTTGTCTTCGGTTTGATTTAAAGACTTTTGAACCAGCTCCAAAATCAGTTACTTCAATAAAATTGTTGTTTTCTAAAAGTGACTTTCTGTAATTTTTTAGAATTTGATATTCGGGTTTTGGCTTTTTATCGTAAAAACATTTTGTGAGTAAACTAAAGACAAAAGGAGAGTGAACTCCGTGTTCGTTTTTAGATTCCCAAAGAAATTTTAGATAAGATTGAATTTGAAACAGCATTCTGAATTTGAAAAAATCTTAATTAACCGAAATTAGTTTTATATCAAATATAAGTACGGATCCGCCTGGAATGCTTTGGTAATCTTTACTGCCGTACCCTAAATGAGCAGGGACTAAAAGTTTGCCTTTCCCGCCTTCTTTAAAATGAGGAATACCTTCTTTCCAGCCTTGAATTACTTGAGTTAAACTAAATGCAACTCCTTGTTCATCACTTTGGTCAAAAACATTTCCGTTCGTGTAATATCCTTTATAAGCAACTGTTACATTTGAGGTTGCTAATGGAGTTTCTCCTTCAGCATCACCTTCTTCTTCAATAATATAATACAAACCAGAATCAGTTCTTGTTGCCGTTAGGTTATTTTGTGCCAGATAATCTGTGATCTCTTTTTCGTTTTGAGCAGTATAATCTTTTACTTCGTCTTTATCTTTAGAGCAAGAAATGAAAAGTGTTACTGTAAGTAATGCTGATAAAAGGTGTTTCATTTTTTAGGGTTTTAAATCGCTAATTTATATAAAAATATTTTTCAGTCTTGGTTTTCGGTTTCAGTCTCAGTCTCAGTTTTCAGTTTTCAGTCTCAGTTTTCGGTCTCAGTCGTAGTTTCTGTTTTCTAATTTGCTTGACATCCAAGTAAAGAAAACTGAATACTAAAAACTGAGACTGAACACTTAAAAAAATTATCCCTCAATTTTTGCAGAAAGCTCAAACCATCTTTCTTCTTTTGCTTCAATTTTATTGATTATGTTTTGAAGTTCGTTGGCTTTTTTCTCGATATCAGCATCAGCAACTTTTCCATCAGAGAAAAGCTGTTCGATTTTGGCTTTTTCGATTTCTAAATCTTTGATTTCGCGTTCGATTTTTTGATATTCTTTCTGTTCGTTAAAGCTTAGATTTCCGGTTGGATTATTTTGTTTCCAGTCTTTTTTCTCAGCTTTGTTTTCTTCTTTTTGAGTAACATCGGCGCTGTCTTCGTAAGCACGGAAATCAGAATAGTTTCCTGGGAAGTTTTCGATTTCGCCTTGTCCTCTAAAAACAAATAAATGATCGACAATTTTATCCATAAAATAGCGATCGTGAGAAACCACCAATAAACAGCCCGGATAATCTAATAAGAAACTTTCCAGAACGTTTAAAGTTACAATGTCCAAATCGTTTGTAGGCTCATCGAGAATCAAGAAGTTCGGATTCTGAATTAAAACCGTACACAGATACAAACGTTTTAATTCTCCACCGCTTAATTTTTCGACATAATCGTATTGTTTTTTGGCATCAAAAAGGAAACGTTCCAATAATTGCGAAGCCGAAATAATCTTTCCTTTTGTCAACGGAATGTACTCACCGTATTCTTTAATAATATCAATAACTCGCTGACCCGGTTTTGGATTGATTCCAGATTGCGTGTAATAGCCGACTTTTATAGTGTCGCCTTTTACAACACGTCCGCTGTCTGGCGGGATTGTGCCTGTAAGCAAGTTTAAGAAAGTCGATTTACCGGTTCCGTTTTTACCAATAATCCCGATTCTTTCGCCGCGCTGGAAATCAAAACTGAAGTTGTCGAGAATAACTCGGTCTTTGAATTTTTTAGAAAGTTTGTGAAGCTCGATAATTTTGCTTCCCATTCTTTCCATATTAATTTCAAGCTCGACTTTGTTTTCTTTACGTCGGCTTTGTGCTTTTTCTTTAATAATGTAAAAATCGTCCTGACGTGATTTAGATTTGGTTGTTCGTGCTTTCGGCTGGCGGCGCATCCATTCTAATTCTTTTACAAAAAGGTTTTTGGCTTTGTCAATACTCGCATTTTCAGAAGTAATTCTTTCTTCCTTTTTCTGTAAGTAATACGAGTAATTTCCTTTGTATTGGTATAATTTTCCGTTGTCTAATTCGATAATTTCATTACATACACGTTCCAAAAAGAAACGGTCGTGCGTTACCATAAACAACGTAATGTTTTCTTTTGCAAAATAACTTTCCAGCCATTCGATCATTTCAAGATCTAAGTGGTTGGTTGGCTCATCCAAAATCAATAAATCTGGTCGATTAATTAAGATTATGGCCAATGAAAGACGCTTTTTTTGTCCTCCTGAAAGATTTTTTACTTTTAGTTTAAAATCTTCCAATTTTAGTTTGAATAAAATCTGTTTGTACTGCGTTTCGAAATCCCAGGCATTGTGCTGATCCATGGCATCAAAAGCTTTTTGATACGCTTCTTCGTCATTTGGGTTTTCGAGTGCTTTTTCGTAAGCTTCAATTACCTTCAGCGTTTCATTGTCTGATGCGAAAATACTTTCTTCAATCGTAAGTTCATCTTGTAAATTATTATCTTGAGAAAGAAATGCCATTCTGATTCCTTTTCGCAAAACCACTTGTCCAGTATCTGGCTCTTCCAAACCATTAATAATACTCATAATAGTGGTTTTACCAGAACCATTTTTGGCAATAAAAGCAATTTTTTGGTCTTTGTTGATTCCAAACGAAATGTTGTCAAAAAGGACTCTTTCTCCAAATGACTTCGATATATTTTCTACAGATAAGTAATTCACTGTTGTAATTATAAGTTATAAATTGTGAGTTATGAAGGTTTCTAAAAACATAACTTTCTGCAAAAGTAAACTATTATCTTACGATTTACGAATTATTTATGGAGATACGAATTGAGTACCGAACCCAAATCTAAATAATGCATTTGCTGCGGCGTGTTTATAATAGGTTTGCGAACGAGTGATTCGTTTGTAATAAAATAATGAATTCCGTCTTTGGTTGTAATTCCTTCTATTTGATGAAAAGGCAGTTTTAAATCAATTCGGCGTTGGTTTCCCGAAGTGAAATCAGAGTTTTTGAAATCATATAAAAGATACAGAAATGATTTTCCAACTTTTGAATATCCGCAGAGAACAACAAGTTTTTTATCTTCTACATACACGGCGCCTGTCACTAAACCTTTTGTATCAATTGTGCCTTTCAATTGTGCAATGTGATTTCCAGACTGTTTAGGCAGCACATAAATATTGGTTTTTGAAGAAGTCCACTGTTTGGTAAACAAATAAATACTATCTCTTGAAACAATAAAAGCTTCACAATCAAAATTGGTGGTATTTGGTTTTTGTGAAGATAAATCTGTTTGATCCGAATAGCTGAAAGAGATGGTTTCAATAATTGGATTTTGGGTAAAAAAAGAATTTTTATCGATTTTTAAAATATGAAGATCAGTTCGGCTTCCGGTGTAATTATTTCCAAAATCGCCAATGTACAAATGTAAACTGTCTTGCGATATTTCTTCCCAGTCATGGTTGGTTACCTGTTCCAGAACAATTTTCTTTTTAATTTTTCCTAAAGAATCTAAGCCGTAAATTGTTTTGTCGTGATCGTCGTTATGAGTCCAAAGCAAATTGTTAAATGCGATTAAACCAGATGTTTCTTTTACAGAATCACTTAATTTTAGCGAATACTGGGGTTTTATTTTTAAGTTTTCATAAGTACAGCTTCCGTCATTTTCGATTGCTGCAGAATTGTAGTTTTTTGCCAAAGAATCTGTACAGCCAGAATTTTGTGTATAAGCACTGAAACAACTGAAAAAAACGAATAAAATAAACCTGTTCACTGTCTTGATTTTAAGTTTACGTTAATATAAAAGTAAATTTTTAAAGAATAGAAAAAAAATAGGATTATTAATATAATTAAAATGTTATTTTGCAGCTACAAGTTTACCCCCAGATTCAGTTTTCCAATATATGAAGATATTAGAAGAGTTATCACGTTTTAGAATGTCCCGTTATTTCAAACTTTTGTTTGTCTGCTGGGATATTGTTTTGTTGAATACTGCCATAATTCTTTCAGCTCTGGCCAGATTTGGAACTCTGGATGAGCTTTTTATAAAAGAAGAAAAAACGGTTTCTTTGCTGGCAAATCTCGTTTGGATTGGTCTTCTTCTTAATAATGATTCCTATCGTATGATCCGTATCGAACGTATCGAATCTATTGTAAAACGTACAACCAGAAAGCTGATTATTCATGCTTCGGTAATTTCGATTTTTGTCGTTTACCTTAAGTTCGCCGATATTTCCCGACTTCGTCTGCTTTTTTTCTATCTTTTCTTTTTCGCTATATTGCTCGTTTCGCGTTACATTTCAATGAAACTGCTAAAAGAAATAAGAGCAAAAGGGTATAATTTTAGGAAATTTATAGTTGTAGGCGCTAATGAAACCGGCGAAAGAATGAAAAAAATCTTAGCCAAAGATCTAACATATGGGTATCGGTTTTTAGGTTTTTTCGACGGAAATCCTGATCCATCTTTTTCAGAAGAAATTCTGGGAGGTTTTGATAAAATTCAAGAGTTTATAGTCAAAGAAGGTGTCGAAGAAATGTACATTGCGCTTCATATCGATCAGGTTGAGGTTATAAATGAATTGATTAAAGTATGCGAACAAAACATGGTAAGAATTAAATTTATACCTGATTTCCAGTTGTATACTAAATCAAGTAAAGTCGAAATCACCTTTTACGAAAATACTCCCGTATTAATGTTTCGTCCAGAACCTTTAGAATCTTCAATAAACAGATTGATCAAAAAAGCATTTGATGTGTGTTTTTCGGGTCTTGTAATTCTGCTGATATTTCCTTGGTTATTTCCTATCGTAATGCTCATTATTAAAATCGAATCGCCTGGACCTGTATTTTTTAGACAAAAACGTTCAGGACGTGACAATCGCGAATTTTTATGTTTGAAATTTAGAAGTATGTACGTTAACGATCTGGCTCATAATAAACAGGCAGGAAAAGGAGATAGTCGTATAACGAAATTTGGAGCTTTTATACGTAAAACCAGTATTGACGAACTGCCTCAATTTTTCAATGTTTTCTGGGGAGATATGTCGGTTGTTGGCCCTCGTCCGCACATGATCAATCTTGCTAAAGAATACAGCGAATTGATTAATCATTATTTAGTGCGTCAGTTTGCAAAACCTGGAATAACAGGCTGGGCGCAGGTAAATGGGTACCGCGGAGAGACAAAAGAGCTTGTCGATATGGAAAATCGAGTAGAATACGATATTTGGTATATCGAAAACTGGAGTTTACTTCTCGATATTAAAATTATCATTAGAACGATAATCAATGTTCTAAAAGGTGAAGAAAACGCGTATTAGTTTTTAAAATTTAAAAAACTGATTGTTGGTTATAACTTCTTTCAGCTGTACTGAAGAATCAATTTTTATTTTTTGATGCAGCGATTCGATGTGTTTTCCGTGGTGAACATCTGTTCCCGCGAAATCATACATTCCTTTTTTCAATAAAAGTTCAGCTGTTTTAGTGATTGCACTTCCATAATATCCCATTACAGCCAATAAATTTAACTGAAATAAACAACCGGATTTCTTGAGGTTTTCGTACTCACCAAAGTTTTTATGAAAATAAACATATCTTTCAGGATGTGCCAAAACAGGTTTGTATCCAGCAAGCTGAATATCAAAAATCATTTTATAAAGGTTGAATGGCGCGCTTAAATACGATATTTCAACCAATACGTAATTATCCTTTAAAGTCAGCAGTTTTCCTTCTTTTAAATGATTCTCAAACCAATCGTCCATAAAATATTCGGCAGCAGCCTTGAATATTGGTGTGCTGTTTTCTTCTTTTAATAAAAGTTTAGTTTCATTGTATTTTGCTGCAATGTCTTCTTCAGAATTATTCCAAACATAATGATTAATGTGTGGTGTGGTTACAAACTGAGAAATTCCCAAATCCTCAAAAGCTTTTGCCAGTTTTACAGTTTTTTTAATCGTTTTTGCACCGTCGTCTATTCCCGGCAGTAAATGCGAGTGAATATCAACAAAGTCTCCGGCTAAAAGATCTTTTAAATAAGGTTTGGATTTGAAAAATGATAACATGGGCGCAAAAGTAAAAAAATGATACCGTTTTTATCTATGCAAGAACAGATTAATGCAAAATAAAATAATATAACCATGTAACACCATTTTAGAATTATGCTATATTTGATAAAAAAGTAATATTTTATGAAAATTAAAGAGAATTTGTATAATCAAAGGATTATTTCGATTGACGCTTTGCGCGGAATTACCATTTTTGTAATGATATTTGTAAACGAACTTGCAAGTATTCAAGATGTGCCACAATGGATGAGACACATGCCTGCCGATGCCGATGCGATGACCTTTGTCGATTTAGTTTTTCCTGCTTTTTTATTTATTGTCGGAATGTCGATTCCGTTTGCTTTCAATGCCCGTTTAATAAAAGGTGACCCTCCAAAAACCATCTGGACACATACACTCAAACGTGCTTTAGCATTAATCATTATTGGTGTTTATATGGTTAATTCAAGTGAAGGTTTTGATGCTTCAAAAATGATCATTTCACCTGCAGTCTGGGGACTTTTGGCCTATGCCATGCCAATTCCTATCTGGAATAAATATCCTAAAGATTTTTCAGCGGGTTTAAAATTTGTACTTCAATACGGCGGAATGCTGGTTTTAATTGCCCTTTATTTTTTATATGTTCAAGAAGGAACAGGCAAAGTTGGAATCACGCCGCAATGGTGGGGAATTTTAGGGCTGATTGGCTGGGCATATCTTATTTCGGTTATTTATTATTGGCTGGTTTCTGGCAGATTATGGGCAATGATTGCTTTTTTGGTAGTTTGTGTCGCTGCAAATTCTATTCATTTAACCAAAGATATTCATTTGCCGGAATGGCTTGGGTTTATTGTCGGACATTTAACTCATACTTCATTAGTAACCGCCGGAGTTGTAATTTCATTATTGTTTTTTGACCGAAAAGTCGAAGCTAAAATAAATTGGCCTGTAATATTATTTATAGTATTATTTTTTGTTGTTGGATTTTCGCTTCGTCCATACTACGGAATTTCTAAAATACATGGTACGCCATCATGGACGATGATTTCTGCCGGAATTTGTACTATTTTATTTTACTTTCTTTTCTGGCTCATGGAAATCAAAAAGAAAACTAAGTGGAGCGAATTTTTCATGCCAGCAGCGGCTAATCCGTTATTGATTTATATCCTGCCAGGAGTTATTTATTATTTCTGTAAAGCATTAAACCTTCACATTATTCCAGGCTATTTTAGAGTAGGAATTCCAGGAATTATCTGGTCGCTGCTGTTTTCTATTATCATGCTGTATGTCATGAGGATTTTTAACAGATTTAAAATTCAATTGCATTTATAATTTTCTTGAATAAAAAAAATTAACCGCAAAGTACGCAAATAGTAAAGGTGCGGCACAAAAAAGCGCAAAGTTCGCAAAGCTTAATCAATAAATAGCTTTGCGAACTTTGTGTTTTATAGAATCTCGCTCATTAAAAAACTTAGCGTGCTTTGCGGTAAATAATAAAGGAATACACTATTCAATAATAACTGACTTTATCTCTAAAACCGCTTCAGAACTTGGATTGTAATTCACAAAATTGAACTTACACAGATTATGAATATTTAAGAGCTTTCCGTTTAGATTGCCATCTTGCCTAAAATTTGTCCAAGGAATTTTTATAGTCGTGAATTTTTCAGAAATAGGTAAGTCAACTCTTGGATGTGAACCGCCATGAACACATCCAGTTCCCTCAGCATTTCCTTCGCGTGCCTGCAGTTTAATCAGCTGATTTGATTTGTAAGTGATACTCACAAATTTTGAATTTTGCGAGAGGTTTGTAGGTGCGCCGTCATTCGAATCTGATTCGGTAATCATGACGTTTAATTCGATTTCTCCAATCGGACTTTCTTTTGCAGTAACTCTAACAATTCCTTTTTCTTTCCGAATGGCATTTATAGTTTCTTGGGTTTCATTAACCGGACCGGCAACAAACCACGTTGAGGTTTTTACTAAATCAATTCTAGATTTTGTTTTTTCTCCTGCGAAAGCAAAACCCATTACTACATATAAAATGGATGACAAAAACAAACCGATAATTGCTATGCTGCTTTTCATAAAATTTCCTGTTCTATTTCAAAAATAAGATTTCTTTTTATTCTTTGTGAAAATAAGATGACTATTCTGAATAAAATTTTAAATTTGTAAGGTGTTGTTTTTGAAAAAGTTGCGGTATGAAAAATGTAAAATTGATACTAGGTTTGTTTTTCTTTTTTCAAGTGCATTTTTGCTATTGCCAAAACGATTCTATTTCAAACAACAATAAAGATATTTTAGATGTTCTGCTTAAACTTTTCCATAAAAATGATTCAATCAGACAAAATACAGATAAGAAAATAGCTTTTTCACTGCTTCCTATTCCCGTTGATGCTAATAAAAGTACCGGTTTGGTCGTTTCCTTTTTAACAACATTTTATCTCGGAGACAGCGAAACGACCAAAATGTCGCAGATTACCTTTTCGCCTTATTTTAGTTTTACCAAGCAATATGTTTTTCCCATTCAATCGTATATTTATACAAAAAACAATAATTGGAATTTTACAGGCGATTATAGATTTATGATTTATCCGCAAGATACGTATGGCTTAGGCGGACATAATACTGATGAAAAAATGTCGACTCTCGATTATCAGCAATGGCGGTTTTATCAATTTGCAACCCGAAGAATTTTTGGAAATTTTAGAGGCGGATTAGGATTGCTGCTGGATAATTATCAAAATATTTCTGAGAAATCATACACAGAAGATGAAACAGATTATTATAAATATATGAATGGAGATTTTTCAGATGAAAACTCCTTTGGAATCGCGATTCAAGGACTTTACGATTCGCGCGAAAACAACGTAAATCCAGAACAAGGAATGTATATAGAAGCCGATTACCGTATAAATACGAGCGGTGTTGAAGGTAAAAAATGGAATTCTATTTATATTGATGCCCGAAAATACCATTCTTTTCATAAATACAAGCACAGAGTTTTAGCCTACAGAGCCTTTTACTGGTCAACTTTTGGAGGAAAACCACATTATTTAGATCTGCCGAGTATTGGCTGGGACAGAGAAGGAAAAACAGGCCGAGGTTTTACCCGAAATAGATTTAGAAGTAATGCTCTGATTTATTTTGAATCCGAATATCGGACCGATATTTCCAGAAATGGTTTTTGGGGAGCCGTATTTTTTACCAATATTTCTTCGGTTTCTAAATTCGATACCTACGATTTTAAAAAATGGAATCCTGCTGCTGGCGCTGGACTGCGTATTAAATGGAACAAGAAAAACAACAGTAATTTAGTACTCGATTACGGAATTAGTAAAAACGACTGGTCATTGCGATTAGGTTTGGCCGAAAATTTCTAACTTTCCCCAAAATCAATTTTCTATTTTTTTCATGCAGTTATCGGTAATTATACTTAATTATAATGTGCGTTACTTTCTAGAACAATGCGTTTTAAGCGTTCAGGAAGCAATCGCCGAACTTGATGCCGAAATAATAGTAATAGACAATAATTCATCAGACGACAGCTGTTTGATGATGAAAAGTAAATTCCCCAATGTAAAACTCATTGAAAACAAAGAAAATTTCGGTTTTCCAAAAGGAAATAATATAGGAGTTGAACAAGCGCGCGGAAAATACATTTGTATTCTAAATCCGGATACTGTTGTTGCTGATGATACTTTTGTAAAAATTTTGGCTTTCGCCGAAGAAAAGCAAAACCTCGGAATCGTGGGCTGTAAATTAATTGACGGAACTGGAAGTTTTCTGCCCGAAAGTAAACGAGGAATTCCAACTCCATGGGTGGCATTTACCAAGATTTTCGGATTGTATAAAATAGCTCCAAAATCAAAACTTTTCAATCAATATTATGCCCAGCACATCGATGAAAATCAAACTGGAAAAGTAGAAATTCTCGTAGGCGCTTTTATGTTTATGGAAAGAAAATTATATCTCGACGTAAACGGTTTTGATGAAAATTGCTTTATGTATGCCGATGATATTGATTTGTCATACCGCGTTTTACAGCTTAAAAGATCGAATTATTACTTTCATGAAACGACAGTGCTACATTATAAAGGAGAAAGCACCATAAAAGATGAATTGTATATGAAACGTTTTCAAGATGCAATGAATTTTTTCTACGAGAAGCATTTTAAAAAATCATGGTTTTTTAGTTTTTTTATTCAAATAGGAATCTGGATTTTTTCATTTGTAAAAATGTTTCAAGGAAAACCAAAAGTAAAACCATTGCCAGAAAGTTATATTTTGTATTCAGAAAATGCGAATTTGTTTGAAAAACTGGCTTCGATTTTAGAAAATAAAGTTAGTTTTTTAGATTTCAAAAAGGAAAAAATGGTAAATTCGTCGCTGATTTTAAAGGGCAAAAAGACAGAGATCATTTTGGATAATCACTATATTTCATTCAAAAAATGTATCAATATCATAGAAACTCTTAAAGATAAGAACATTACTTTTAAGATTTTCCCTAAAAGAACAAGTTTTAGTATTGGAAGTAATTCTAGAAATGACAGGGGGCAAATCATGAAAATTGAGTAAAAAATTATATTAAGTGAAATTTATATTCAAAATTTTCAGTAATTTCGCAATCAGAAAATCAAAATCACCCTTTAGAATAACAATATGGCAAGATTTGAATTAAAGCTTCCTAAAATGGGAGAGAGCGTCGCTGAAGCAACCATAACCAACTGGTTGAAAGAAGTGGGAGACAAAATTGAAGCTGATGAAGCAGTACTGGAAATTGCAACTGATAAAGTTGACAGTGAAGTGCCAAGTGAAGTATCAGGAATTTTGGTTGAACAATTATTTGGCAAAGATGATTTAGTTCAGGTAGGGCAGACAATTGCAATTATCGAAACTGAAGGCGGTGATGAACCAGCTGCAAAAATCGCACCGCAAGAAATTGCTGCTCCGGCAGAAGCTATAGAAATTGAAAAATCAATTGAAGCAGTAAAAGAAAATACGGCACCTCAGGATTTTTCTGGTTCTGAGAAATTCTTCTCTCCGTTAGTAAAAAATATTGCAAAAGAAGAAGGAGTTTCTGTTATTGAACTTGAAAATATTCAAGGTTCAGGAAAAGATGGCCGAGTAACTAAAGAAGATATTTTAAAATACATAGACGACCGTAAATCTGGAGTTGTACAAACGCCAAAAGCGGTTGAAGAAGCTCCAAAACCAGCTGTTGAAGCGCCAAAAGTGGTTGCGGAAACACCAAAAGCGGCAGAACCTGCGGTTCAGAAAAGTCAGCAGGCAGTTCCGGTTTCTGTAAACGGAGCTGATGAAATTGTCGAAATGGATAGAATGCGTAAACTAATCTCAGGATATATGGTCGCTTCTGTACAGACTTCGGCTCACGTTCAGTCTTTTATTGAAGTTGACGTAACCAATATTGTAAAATGGAGAGATAAAGTAAAAGCAGCTTTTGAAAAAAGAGAAGGTGAAAAACTTACTTTTACGCCAATTATGATGGAAGCTGTTGCGAAAGCATTAAAAGATTTTCCTGGAATGAATATTTCTGTTGATGGCGATTATATCATCAAAAAGAAAAACATCAACTTAGGAATGGCGGCTGCGTTACCAAATGGGAATTTAATTGTTCCTGTAATTAAAAATGCAGATCAGTTAAACCTTGTTGGAATGGCAAAAGCGGTTAACGATTTAGGAAACCGTGCAAAAGCAGGAAAACTAAAACCAGACGATACTCAAGGTGGAACGTATACAGTTACAAACGTAGGAACTTTTGGAAGCGTTTTTGGAACTCCAATTATCAATCAGCCTCAAGTCGGCATTTTAGCACTTGGAGCTATTCGTAAAGTACCTGCAGTTATCGAAACTCCAGAAGGAGATTTCATCGGAATCCGTCAGAAAATGTTCTTGTCGCACTCTTACGATCATAGAGTGGTTGATGGTGCATTAGGAGGAAGTTTTGTGAAAAGAGTAGCAGAATATTTAGAAGCTTTTGATGTAGATAGAGATTTCTAATATATTACTAAAAATACATTCAGAACCCGAAAAAACGAGACCGTTTTTTCGGGTTTTTCTTTTTTAAGAAATCGGGAAAATCTTTTTTCAATGCTTTTTTTGGACGTTTTTTTAAAGTTAAAATTCGAAAAATAGCCTTATTTTGGTCAAAAAAATAGAATTTGGGGCGGAAAATTCGCCTTTTAAAATTACATTTGTAATTCTTATAAAAATTAAAAATGGAATTAAAACTTAACAAACCAATCTGCTTTTTTGATCTTGAAACAACTGGAATTGATATAGGTAAAGATCGAATTGTAGAGATTTCAATATTTAAAGTTTTCCCAAACGGAAATAAAGAAAGTAAAACCTGGCTGGTTAATCCAACAATTCCAATTCCTCCGCAAACAACTGCTGTTCACGGAATAACCGATGAAAAAGTAGCAAACGAACCTACTTTTGCAGAATTGGCTCCGCATATCCACAATATGATTAAAGACAGCGATCTTGGAGGATTTAATTCAGACCGATTCGATATTCCGTTATTAGCAGAAGAACTGCTTCGCGCGGGAGTTGATTTCGATATGAAAAATAAAGTTTCTGTTGATGTTCAAACTATTTTTCACAAAATGGAAGAACGCACATTAAGTGCTGCTTTGAAGTTTTATTGCGGAAAAAATCTAGACAATGCGCATTCAGCAGAAGCAGATACGATGGCAACTTACGAAATTTTAAAAGCGCAGCTGGATCGTTATCCTGAACTGGAAAACGACATGAAATCTTTATCTGAATTTACCACTCGTAAAAAGATAGCTGATTTCGCTGGAATGATTGCTTTTGACAATGATAATGAAGAGATTTTTACTTTCGGAAAACATAAAGGTGCCAAAGTAGAAAAAGTGTTAGAAACTGAGCCAGGATATTTCAGCTGGATTCAAAACGCAGATTTTCCTCTGTATACCAAAAAGGTGTTGACGGGAATAAAATTGAGAAAATTAAATACGAAATAAGGTGCTGAGGTACTAAGGTTCTAAGGTTGTTTAGTTTTTTACCTTAGAATCTTAGTGCCTTAGAATCTTAGAACCTATAAAAGAAATGAAGATTATTTGTATCGGTAGAAATTATACCAATCATATTGAAGAGCTGAAAAACGAACGTCCAGACGAACCGGTGGTGTTTATGAAACCAGATTCGGCAGTGTTATTGAAGCAGCATCCGTTTGTAATTCCCGAATTTTCTGAAGAAGTTCATCACGAATTAGAAATAATTGTGAAAATTAACAAAGTAGGCAAGTACATCGAGCCTAAGTTTGCACACAAATATTATGATGATATAAGTGTGGGTATCGATTTTACAGCCAGAGACTTACAAGATAAATTGAAAGCAAAAGGACTTCCGTGGGAAAAAGCAAAAGCATTTGACGGATCAGCAGTTATTGGAGATTTTTTACCAAAAAGTGATTTTGTTTCGTTAGAAAACCTTACGTTTGAACTCAAAAAGAATTCAGAAACAGCTCAAATAGGAAATACAAGTTTAATGCTTTGGAAGATTGATGAGCTTATTTCGTATGTGTCTCAGTTTTTTACATTGAAAATAGGAGATATTATTTTTACAGGAACGCCGGCAGGTGTAGGACCAGTTAAACCGAACGATATTTTAGAAGGCTTTTTAGAAGATAAAAAATTATTTAGAATACAAGTAAAATAATGGCTTTAAAGTACAACCTTTCGAAAGTGTATGCGCTTTCAGATAATGATCCCGAATTTGTAAACGAAATTCTAAAATTATTTGTTACAGAAGTTCCGGAAGATTTAAAACAAATCAAAGAAGGAATCAAGAAAAAGGATCATAAATATGCCTATTCTTATGCACACAAAATCAAGCCTACATTAGATTTAATGGGGTTAAATGTTGCTTTTGAAGAAATCCTTCAGGTTGAAGCTTGGACAAAAGCAGAAGGAAAGAAAAAAGACATCATAGAAACTTTTAAAAGCATAAAAGTACAGGTGAAAGACGCGATTAAGGAAATCAAAAAAGACTTTGATTTATAAAAATAAAACGACCTGATTCGTTTAAAAGAATCAGGTCTCTTTTCTGATTTTCAGAAAATAACTTTTGTTTAGAATATCATACCACACCATATTCTTGTAATACGTTTTACTTCCCCAAAAACGAGACAGAAACAAAAGAACCACTTCATAAATTAATGGCTCAATAAATAGAGTGTAAAAAATAATTCACATGAAAGCAGTTATTGTTACGATTGGAGATGAAATTTTAATTGGTCAGATTGTAGATACAAATTCTAATTTCATTGCCAAAGAGCTGGATCGCATAGGTGTTGAAACGCATGAAATGATTTCAATAAGTGATGATAAACAGCATATTTTGAATACATTTAAACAATTGCAGAATAAAGTTGACATTGTAATTGTAACTGGAGGTCTTGGGCCAACAAAGGATGATGTTACTAAAAAAACTTTCTGTGAATATTTTGATGACGAACTGGTGGTTAATCCAGAAGTTTTAGAACACGTAACACAATTGATTGAAGGTTTTTATAAGAGACCAATTTCTCAGTTGAATAAAGATCAGGCACTTGTTCCATCAAAATGCACCGTTCTGCATAATAAAATGGGAACAGCTCCGGGAATGTGGATGAAAAAGGAAAATACCGTTTTTGTTTCGCTTCCAGGTGTGCCGTATGAAATGAAATATCTGGTCGAAAATGAAATAATTCCTAAACTTGTCCGCGAATACGAACGACCTTATATTATTCATAAAACCATTTTAACCTATGGTCAAGGAGAAAGTTTAGTTGCAGAACGTATTGAACAATGGGAAAACAATCTGCCTGAATTTATAAAATTGGCTTATCTGCCAAATCCGGGACGAGTCCGCCTGCGTTTAACAGCACGCGGAACCAATAAGGAAAAACTAGAAGAAGCAATTGAAAGCAACGTTCGTTCTTTAGATGCTATAATTCATGATATCATAGTAGGATATGAAGAAAATGAAACCATAGAAACAGTTGTTGGAAAACTGCTGGCAAAACAAAATCAAACCGTAGCAACGGCGGAAAGCTGTACGGGCGGAAAAATAGCATCACTTTTATCAAGTGTTCCGGGATCTTCTTCTTATTTTAAAGGAAGTGTTGTTTCGTATTCGACTGAAGTTAAGGTAAATGTTTTGGGAATTCCACAGGAATTGGTAGATCAATTTTCAGTAGTAAGTGCCGAAGTGGCATCTGCTATGGCACAGAACGTTAAAAAATTACTGAAAACGGATTACGCGCTAGCAACGACGGGCAATGCAGGACCTTCTAAGGGGGATTCAGATGCTGAAATTGGAACCGTTTTTATAGCTTTAGCAACGCCTGAAGGTGTAATTACTGAGGAATTTAACTTTGGACAACCACGTGAAAAAGTGATAGATAGGGCAACCGTTAAGAGTTTAGAAATACTGCAAAAAGAAATTTTAAAAATTGTTCGATAAATTTTGGTACAATGGTTTATTTTTCTTTTCTTTGCACCCTGATTTTGAATAACGATAAAAGATAAGTATAATGTCAAGAGTTTGTGACCTTACAGGTAAAAGAGCGATGGTAGGAAATAACGTTTCTCACGCTATGAACAAAACTAAGAGAAAGTTTTCTGTAAACTTAGTTAAAAAGCGTTTTTATCTTCCAGAAGAAGATAGATGGATTACTCTTAGAGTAGCAGCATCTACGATAAAAACAATTAATAAAAACGGAATCACTGCTGTTTTGAAAAAAGCACAGTCAGAAGGATTTATCAAATAATCTTTTCCTAAATAAATATATAGCAAGATGGCAAAGAAAGGTAATAGAATCCAAGTAATTTTAGAATGTACTGAGCACAAAACTTCTGGTGTTCCAGGAACTTCTAGATATATTACAACTAAGAACAAAAAAAATACTCCAGACAGATTAGAGATTAAAAAATTTAATCCAATCTTAAAAAGAGTAACTGTTCATAAAGAAATTAAGTAATAATTAGAGATTTTGTAAATCTCAATGGTTGTTTTGCCATTTGAGTTTTATAAAAACTTCAAATAACATTTGAATCATGGCAAAGAAAACCGTAGCATCGTTACAAACATCTTCTAAGAGATTATCAAAAGCCATCAAAATGGTAAAATCTCCAAAAACTGGTGCATATATATTCGTTGAATCTATTATGGCTCCTGAATTAGTTGATGAATTCTTGAAAAAGAAATAATTACAATCACATCATATAGAAAAGCTGCTTTCTTTCGGAAGTAGCTTTTTTATTTTTATATTTGTTTAAAATTTTATAGGAACACCGCAAATTTGTGTTTTTTTAAACATTTGTTCCCGCCATACTCTTTATCTTTACCTGTCTAAAGAAGCCAGGCAAAGGATATCGATCCTGTCGGGGTTACATTAAAAACAATAGGCATTCTATAGACATAGAGATGGTTTCAAAACTTAAAAGAAACGATCTGGAACTAACAATAAATAAAAAAATGAGTTTTTTTAAAAAATTATTCTCTACCGAAAAAAAAGAGACTTTAGACAAAGGTCTTGAAAAAACAAAAACTACTTTTTTCTCTAAGTTAAGCAAAGCTGTTGCTGGAAAATCTAAAGTCGATGATGATGTTTTAGATAATCTGGAAGAAGTTTTGGTAGCATCTGATGTTGGTGTTAATACAACATTGAAAATTATTGAAAGAATTGAAAAAAGAGTATCTGAAGATAAATATCTAGGAACAGATGAGTTAAACCAAATTCTGCGTGATGAAATTGGTGCTCTTTTATCTGAAACTAATACCGGTGAAGCTACTGAATTTGAAATTCCGAAAGATAAAAAACCGTATGTTTTAATGGTAGTAGGAGTAAATGGAGTAGGAAAAACAACTACTATTGGTAAATTAGCTTATCAATTTAAAAAAGCCGGACACAAAGTAGTTTTAGGTGCAGCTGATACTTTCCGAGCAGCAGCAATCGATCAATTGCAAGTTTGGGCTGATCGTGTAAATGTGCCTATTGTAAGACAACAAATGGGAAGTGATCCAGCTTCTGTAGCATTTGATACTTTACAGTCGGCAGTGGCTCAAAATGCCGATGTAGTGATTATTGATACTGCAGGACGTCTTCATAACAAAATTAATTTGATGAACGAATTAACGAAAGTAAAACGTGTGATGCAGAAGGTTGTTGACGATGCTCCTCACGATGTACTTTTGGTTTTAGACGGTTCTACAGGACAAAATGCTTTTGAACAAGCCAAACAATTTACAGCAGCTACCGAAGTGACTTCACTAGCCGTTACTAAATTAGACGGAACTGCAAAAGGTGGTGTTGTAATTGGAATTTCGGATCAATTTAAAATTCCTGTAAAATACATTGGTGTTGGCGAAGGAATTGAAGATTTGCAAGTCTTTAATAAATACGAATTCGTTGATAGTTTCTTTAAATAATTTATAATGAAAAATATATCGGCTGTTACGTTCTATTTTGCCAGCGTAATATGTTTTGTTTTTGCAAACGTATTGAAAGGTACTAATATTTCAGTTTATTATGTTTTACTGGTTTTAGGAGTAATTTTATTCTTTTTGGGAGTTCTTAAAAGAATAGGGACTAATCGCTAGAGTTTTAGTAAAATATAAATTCTAAAAATATTGAGCTTTTAAATAAAAGATTTTGATGACTTTTATTTAAAAGCTCTTTTTTTATTGGTATAAAGCGCTAATCTTTTCCCATAAAGTTTTATCGAAATCAGATAACGCCAGATTAACATTGTCAGCAGCATCACCCATTCTGATTACGACCATTTTTTTACTTGGAACAACGTAAATTTTCTGATCATTTTTACCCAGCGCCATAAACATATCGTTTGGTCCTGTTGGAATTACACTCCCTTGAAAAGTAAGCTGTGATTGTGGTAAATGATAAGAAGTTTTTCCGTTTAGCCACCATAAATAGCCGTATCCTAAATTAATATTTTGTGAAGTAGTTGTAGCTTCATTAAAATATATTTCGTTTAGAATTACGTTGTTTTCCCATTTTCCTTTGTTGAGCATTAATAATCCGAAACGCGCCATACTTCTAGTTGTGCTGGTGTAAACACTATTTACGCCAAGTTGTACCCAAGTACCGTTCATTCCGATTTTGTCTCGTAATTTCGCATTAAAATAATTCTCCCAAGTTTGTCCGCTGGCTTGTGCTACAACGTCCTGAAGTTTTACATACACATTATGATACGCCCATCGTGTTCCAGCATCGGCTTTATAGATTAAGCTGGCGGGGTCAACATCGTCTGTGCTGTCGTCAAGACCAGATGTCATGGTTAGTAAATGTTTGCAGGTGATTAAATTTTCTTTGGCTAAAGTTTCGCTTGTCCATCCGGTTCCTAAATATTGTGAAACTTTGTTGTTGATGTTAAGCAGATTTTCTTGCTGAGCAATTCCGGTAACAGTTGAAGTTAACGTTTTTCCGGCGCTGGCCCAATACCAGTTTGTTGTAGCTGAATGTCCGTTGAAATAATTTTCGAGAACGATTCTGCCGTTTACTAAAATAATAAAAGATTTAGAATGTTTAAGTTCAAGATAATCCAATAAAGGCTGTACTGCGGTTTGATTCCATTTTAAATCAGCAATAGATCTGGTTTCCCAAGTTGTTCCGGTTAAAGGTGGGAAATACATGCTTTCTGACGGTGTTGGTACAGGATCTGGTTCGGCCGTGTCTTTACTGCAGCTTATGCACAATAAGGCTGTCAGTACAATACAAATGATTCGGTTCATGGTTTTTGGTTTTAGTTTGGGCTTTGACCAAAAATATGCAAAATAGTTTAATGGGATTTGTAATTTTTTATTTCTTATAGATTAACTTTGCAGATTACGAATTTTCTTTTGAAAACGAAGTCTAGCCCTGATGGGAGCGGCATCCTTTTTCTGGCTTCTTTAGACAGAAAAAGATACAGCGTACAGCAGGAATAAGCTTCTAATAAATGATATGATTATTATGAAAAACACTTTTATGATTTTGGTTTTGTCTTTATTGTTTGTGAGTTGCAAACAGAAAATAAAACCAGCAGATATTGCGAAATTAAATGGATATTGGGAAATTGAAAAAGTGGTTTTTGATAAAGGTGAGGAGAAGGCGTATGGAATGAATGAAAATTTTGATTACCTTCAAGTGAAAGGAAATAAAGGAACGAGAATGAAAGTTATGGCGCAGCTTGATGGGACTTTTTTAACTACAGATACTTTTGAAAATTTTTCGGTTCGGTTTACAGATAAGGGAACTTTTCTGGATTATAAAACAGATTATGCGAAATGGAGTGAAGAGTTAATTTCGATTTCGGATGATCAATTTGTGGTGAAAAATGATCAGAATAAAGAATATCATTATAAAAAGGCGGGACCTGTAAATTTGTTGAAAGATGGCGAAAAGACTAAATAACGAAAGTACAATTGGTGCAGTTTTGCAGCAGATCATTCAGGTGAATAAATTGCAACCTGGAATGGATCAAATCGACGTGCGTGAGGCGTGGAGACAGTTAATGGGAAATGGTGTAAATACGTATACCAGAAATGTTGTTTTGAAAGGCAGTACTTTGTACGTTGAATTGGGATCGGCTGTTTTGCGTGAGGAATTAAGTCACGGAAAATCGAAAATTGTTAAAATGATTAATGAAGAGTTGGGTAGAGAAGTAGTTAAAGATGTGGTTTTACGATAATCCAGCGTGTTTTTAATAAGATTAGTTCTGATTTTAAAATAAATTTAACACTTCCTGTTTTGGAAGTGTTTTTTTTACGATACATTTGAACACTTTTATTTTTTAAAATATATCGTAAATTAATTAATCCAAAAACAATTTAAAAACACATGAAAAGAATTTTACTTATTTTAACTGTATTGTTTGCTTTAACTGGTTATTCTCAAAAGAAGAAGGTTGCTGTTGTTTCTTTTTACACAGACAAAACGATAGATCTTTCTGAATTAGGTTTAAACGGATTAGCTGCTATTGCTGATTTAGGAAACAATCCAGACTTTAATCTTTCTCCAATTTTAGAGAAATACCATAATGCATTTTTTAATGATTATTCTAAAAAATTCCCTTTTGAATTACTTCCAGAAACTGATGTAACCCAAAAGCCAGAATACATTGCTTTTACTCCTAAATTTGCAAGAGAAGGTGGAGAAAATGGTACTATTATTAACTATCCTGGATACAAATATATTTATGAAGGAATTAATGGTTCTGCAAATGAAGAAGCATCTGCTCAAATATTTAAAGATGTAGCTGATGGTGTTTTATTTACAGAAATTCATTTCGCTGTTGTAAAAGGATTCGCTGTTGGTGGAACTGGAACTGTAAAAATGAAAGCTTATGCAAGAATTGCTTTGTATGATAAAACAGGAAAAAAAGTATTTGCTTTTTCTGAAGGTGCAACTTCTAAGAAAACTGGTGCGATTGTAGGCGGAGTTCCTGTTTTAAGTCTTGAAAAAGTATTGCCGATGTGCGAAAGTGCATTGGAAGAACTTTTGAAGGATCTTGATGAAAAAATTGAGAAAATCGTTAAAAAGTCAGACAAGCTTTAATCGATATTTGATATAAAAAAAATCCATTTCAATTGAAATGGATTTTTTTGTTTTTATGGATTAGGTTTAGCAATCTAAACTCTAAAAATTAAAATTGTTCTCTTCCTGCAAAGTGGAATGCTGATTCGATAGCAGCGTTTTCATCGCTGTCAGATCCGTGAACTGCATTTTCTCCAATAGAAGTTGCGTATGCTTTACGAATAGTTCCTTCAGCAGCTTCAGCTGGGTTTGTAGCTCCAATTAAAGTTCTGAAATCTTCTACTGCGTTTTCTTTTTCTAAAATTGCAGCAACAATTGGTCCGCGTGACATAAATTCAACTAATTCTCCGTAGAAAGGTCTTTCTGCGTGAACTGCATAGAATGCTTTAGCATCAGCTACAGTTAATTGAGTTAATTTTAAAGAAACGATTTTGAAACCACCATTAGTAATCATTGCTAAGATATTCCCGATGTGTCCGTTTGCAACAGCATCTGGTTTAATCATTGTAAAAGTTCTATTTGTTGCCATTTTATATTTTATTAAATTTTGTGCAAAAGTATACTTTTTTTATGAATTGTTTTTAATAAATTCATAATTAAAACGTTTGAGAATAATGTTTTGACTAAAAAACTTTTTCTTCGAACCGCATAAGTAATATAAGTCCATTTAATTACTTTGTGTAAATTTATTGCTTATGAAACTATTCGGTTTTGCTGCAATGAACTTAAATAACTTATGGTTGATTAAATTTATACTTTGAAAATCAATTTATTTCTGTAGAATATCCACAGAATGAATGTCCAGATACAAACATACACTAATGCTCCCACAAGTGAAGCAGTCATTGGATTACTAAAAAATGGTGCTATCCAGAATTTGTAGAGATAATTGAGTAAGTTGATTTTTTCTGAGGAATTATGCGGATTTTGAAATTCGATCATTACCAAAGCCTGCGGAATAATCTGCGATGTAAAAAATACAATCATTGGGTTAACTCCCCAGATTAAGAAAGGTTTGAATCCTTTTTTATAATCGGCAATATCAATTGTATAATATAGAATTGTCAGGAAAACTGTTGCCAATCCAGTTGTGTATAAAACATAACTGCTTGTCCAGATTGATTTGTTGATTGGAAAAACCAAATCCCACATTAATCCTAAAAAGATAAGCACAGTTCCTGCGATTCCCATTTTTTGTGCTTTCAGAATTTTAGTGGTATCACGCTGTAAAACCTGACCAATCAAAAGACCAATAATTCCGTTTACGATTGAAGGCAGCGTGCTTAAAATTCCTTCAGGGTCCCAAGTTACTGTACCTCGATACATATGACCTTTTAGCAAAATGCTGTCGACCCAAGCCGCAAGGTTTGTTCCTTTATCAAGATTCGCTTCTCCAATTCCAGGAACAGGAATTAAGGTCATTACAGCCCAATAGCCTAATAATAAAACTGCTCCAGTTATAATTTGTGTTTTCTGTGATGTTTTTAGATACAAAAGAGAAACTACAAAGTAAACAATCGCAATTCGCTGTAAAACTCCTGGAAGCCTTACATCATGATAGGCTTCGATACCGCTGTAAGCCAGAAACAGATAAATAAACAGAATTGAAAAGGCTAAAATATTTTTGACTTTAGAACTAAAACTTCCCATTAAAGCATAACCAACAGCGATCGTTATAACTAAACGTCCGATTAAAAGCGGAATGCCTTCAAGTCCGAATAATTGGATTTTTCCGAAAAAGTTAAAGAAAATCCCCAAACAAAACATTCGCAAGGAACGGATTAGGATTTTATTGAAAGTGGTGTCGTCGTAATACTTGTCGGGCATTGCCAGCGGAACTGCGACCCCCATTATAAATACAAAAAAGGGAAAAACTAAGTCGGTTGGCGTACATCCGTTCCATTCGGCGTGAAGCAGCGGCGGATACACATTGCCCCAGTCTCCGGGATTATTGACAATTGTCATTAATAAAATAGTGAGTCCGCGAAAGACATCTAGCGAAATTAAGCGTTCTTTTACCATTGGTTTTGGGTAAATTGGTTAGTTAATAATTTTAATAATCGCTATTTGGTTTATGGAAGTAATAATTTTGAGAAGATAGGTGGTTATTTGTTTCTCGTAATTATTACTATATTATTTGACACGAATGCAATCGTGCCTTGTGTCTTAAATGATTACAATGTTAAAATTCATTTCTAAAGGTTTTAGTTTCTGCATTAAGAGTGGTATTAATTGTTCGCCTTTTTCTAAATAAAATTCAGAAAAATTGCTTTGACGCTCTTGTAAACCATTATTTGGAAACAGTTCACATTGCAGATCTATTACACGTTGCAATTGATCGTTTAGTTTTCTTTTCTGTGCTTTTAATAATCGTTTTTCTAAATTTTCTAAACCTTTCATCTGTTTTACTTCTTGGGCTTTTACAGCTCCCGAAAAGGATTTGTCAGTTTGATTGGCTAGATTGTAAAGATATTCAAATTGCGTTTTCAGCGTTTCTTTTTGAGCAGTTAAATCAATCGGGAAAGCTGAAATTTTGTGTGTAATCTCATTTACTAAATTTTCCTGTTTTGTGAATAAATCTTTCCAGCTTAAATTTAAATTATCGGCTTTTTTAGCTTGCTTTTCAGTTGTTAATAAAACTGAATTACGAACTAAAAGCATTGGAAAAGTGATTTTGACAGCATCAAAAAAAGATTTTAATTCCAGCCAGTACGCTATTTCTCCGCCTCCGCCAATGTAACATAAATTCGGCAGGATTATTTCCTGATACAATGGACGCATAATCACATTTGGACTGAATTTTTCAGGATTGCTGTTTAGTAAGTGTAGAATTTCTTCTTTAGAAAATGAGATTTTAGTATTGTTTACAAGGTATTTATCATTTTCAAAAATGATTCTTTCCCGAAGATTATCTTCAATATAAAATAAATTAATCTCACGAGGATTTACCTGAACAGTATATTGTTTTAATTCTTCAATCGTTTTTTGAACAGTATGAAATGAAGTCTGTTTTTCTAATTCTTCTTTTATGTACGGAATAAATGCTTGTTTCAAATTAGCATCATCAGCATCAATAATCACTAAACCATGGCTTGCAAATAAACTATTTGCTAAAAAACGAGTGGCATCAGCGAGATTATCATGTTTTACGTAAGCTTCTTCAAAAAGAGTTTTTAAGGTATTTGCATTAGTACTCGATCCTAGTTCTAAAGAATAGATTTCTAAAAACTCGGTTAAACCTTCGGTGGAAAGGCGCCCAACTGGACCTGTACTTTCTCTATTCCATCTGAATTTTTTTCCTTTAAAGTTAAAATAGTTGATTTCTTCAAAATCATGATCTTCAGTCGCCATCCAATAAATTGGAACAAAATTGCTAGAAGGATATTTTGATTTTAATTCTTTGGTTAAATTAATCGTAGAAATAATTTTATACAGAAAATATAACGGACCACTAAATAAATTTAATTGATGACCAGTGGTAATGGTAAATGTATTTTGAAGAGTAAGGAGTTCAATATTATGTTTGGTCGAATCTGAAATTTCAATGTTTTGATATTGCTTTCTTAACGTTTCAACTAATGGAATTCGGTTATTATTATCAAAATTGGATTGTTTTTCGTGAATTTGTTTTTCGAAGTTTTCCAGTGTTGGAAAATTATTATATAAAGATTGTAAATGTGGTTTTTGATCTAAATAATCTTGTATCAAGGTAGAGAAATATCCTGAATTTTGGTAGCTGATACAGTCGGTAGGCATAATTTTAGATTTATTTTTGACAGCTGTAAATTTAATGAAAATATGCAGTTAAAAATGTTTTTAACGATTGCTTATGATTTGATTTTTTTAGATTTGATTTAAAGTTCCTATAATCAGGTTTTTAATTTGGCTTTAAAATAGAGTTTGTAAAATAGAAAACTCATGAAATTTGTTAAATAATTATCGACGTTTCGAAACTAATTGTTGTAAATGTGAATTATTAATAATGAAACTCTATTTTTGTAATCAAAAAAAAGTTATATCTATTTTAAAATGAAAACGACCCCAAATCAGAAGAACTCATTAAAGCACGTTCTTTTTGGAAGCCTTATTGGTACCACAATCGAATTTTTTGATTTTTATATTTTTGCCAATGCGGCGGTATTGGTTTTTCCCCAATTATTTTTTCCAGGTTCAGATCCAACAGTGGCGACTTTGGAATCGTTAGCTACTTTTTCAGTTGCATTTTTAGCGCGTCCGCTAGGTTCTGCTTTTTTTGGACATTATGGCGATAAAATCGGGCGTAAATTTACTCTTGTAGCGGCTTTGCTTACCATGGGAATTTCGACAGTTACCATTGGATTTTTACCAAGTTATGCCAGCATTGGTGTTGCCGCGCCTTTATTGTTAATGCTCTGCCGATTTGGACAAGGTGTTGGTTTAGGTGGAGAATGGGGTGGGGCGGTTTTGCTTGCGATTGAAAATGCGCCTCCGCATAAACGTGCTTGGTACGGAATGTTTCCGCAATTAGGCGCTCCAATTGGATTGCTGCTTTCTGGAGGAACTTTTTTATTACTAACGGATTCTATGAGCAATGAAGATTTTATGGATTACGGCTGGAGAATTCCCTTTATTGCCAGTGCACTTTTGGTAATAGTTGGTTTTTATATCCGAACAAAAATTACAGAAACGCCTTCATTTGAAAATGCTAAAAAGCATGAAGAAGAAGTAAAAGTTCCATTTTTAACTTTGGTAAAATTATATAGAAATCAATTGATTTTTGGAACCTTCGCGGCCATTACAACCTTCTTGGTTTTCTATTTAATGACTGTATTTACTCTAAGCTGGGCAACCTCTGATTTAGGAATTGTAAAAAGAGATGGTTTGTTGATACAATTATTCTCGGTGTTGTTTTTTGCCATTTTTATTCCAATTTCCGCAGTTGTGGCCGATAAAATTGGTCGTCGTAAAATGCTTATTGCGGCAACAGCAGGTATCGCTGTTTTCGGATTTTTCTTTTCTTATTTCTTAAGTGTTGGAAATATTACTCTGGTTACTATTTTTGCTTGTATAGGAATGACTTTAATGGGATTCACTTACGGACCTTTGGGAACTTTTTTATCAGAATTGTTTCCAACAAATGTTCGTTACTCTGGTGCATCTTTAACATTTAATATGGCAGGAATTCTTGGAGCGGCTTTTGCACCGATGATTGCGATTTGGCTAGCTAAGAATTATGATGTCAGTTATGTAGGCTTTTATTTAGTTGCCGCAGCTTGCATTTCTTTAATTTCATTTTTAGTAATCAGCAAAGACGAACATAAGTTTTAAAAAAACTATTTTACAGATTTTAATGAAGCAGTAACTAAAAAAGTTGCTGCTTTTTTTGTGCATTAAAAAAGTATTTAGATATTTGTCTAAATATTTAAATATTATGAATGAAATTTTTAAAGCTTTAAATGATTCCACAAGAAGGGAGATTTTGGATCTCTTGAAGGAGAAAGACCGATCGGCAGGAGAAATTGCCGATGCTTTTAATATTTCGAAACCCAGTATTTCGCATCATTTGGATATTCTAAAAAGAGCTGATTTAATTACGTCTGAAAAAAATGGACAATTCATCATTTATTCCATTAATACTACCATCATGGACGATGTTTTACAATGGATACTAACTTTTAAACATTAATAAAATGAACCTAGAATTTAAAAAAGAGCTTCCCATAATTGGAATTGTTTTGATACCTTTTGTTTATTTGGCAACAATTTGGAATAGCCTTCCTGAAAGAGTACCTATACACTGGAATTCGAAAGGAGAAATTGATAATTGGGGAAATAAACTGGCTTTAATCGCTTTGCTTTTTATGCTTCCTGTTTTGACTTATGTGATCATGTCAGTGATTACTAAAATTGATCCCCAAAAAAAATTGACGTTAATGGGAGGGAAGCTTTATCAGCTTAAATTTTTTCTAGTTCTTTTTATGTCAATTCTGGCTTTGTTTATTGTGTACAGCAGTAAAAATCAATCTTTTTCAAGTCCGAATTTCACTTTTGTTATGATTGGCGCATTGTTAATGATTTTCGGAAATTATTTTAAAGTAATCCGCCCCAATTATTTTATCGGAATTCGTACACCGTGGACTTTAAAAAATGAAGAAGTTTGGAAACTGACACATGTTTTTGCAGGAAAGTTGTGGTTTATTGCGGGCTTTTTAATCATTTTAAGCAGCCTGGTTTTTGAAATGCCTGTTTTCTCAAAAGTTTTTTTCCCATTTGTCCTTATTGTGGCAATTATGCCAATTGTATATTCTTATTTTAAATATAGCAGCTTGAAAAAAGGAGAAAATTTATAAATCAATTAATTGAAAGAGTGATGATAAAAGTAGTATTTGTTCTAATGACATTGCTTATTAAATATATAATGGCACGTTAAAAGTAAATTAAAAACAAAAAGAGTCTGAATATACAGACTCTTTTTGTTTTTATTATCGTTTAAGAGAAAAATGTCCTCTAAATTCTTTTCCATTTAGTCTTGTAACTGTAAACCAATAATCGCTGGCTGGTTCCTGATGCCCAAGATATGTTCCATCCCAAGCGGCATTTGGTCCTAATTCTTTGATGAATTTTCCATAACGATCAAATATTCTGATGGATGAATTTGGAGCCAGATATGCTGGATCAATTGTCCAAGTATCATTAAAACCGTCATTGTTTGGGGTGAAGAATTTTGGATAAGGAAGTTCGTCAATAAAATTGATGCATACTCCTTTTGTGGCTTCTAACACTTCTATAGTTACCGGAATTCTGTCGCTTTCGCAATTACTAATTGTTTGTGAAGCATAATATGTAATTCCGTTTTCAAGCAGTGTCGATTCCGAAAGATTAATGGAAGTAGAATTGTTGCTGTACCATTTTATATTTTGTCCCGTAATATCGATACTATTGATTTTTGCATTTTGCTGTATGCAGAAAGATTGAGGAGAATCTGCAATTGGATTTTGTGTGTCCTGTATTTTTACTGTAATGGCAAATCTTTCGCTTTCGCAATTGTTCAATGTTTGGGTTACGTAATAGGTTGCGTTTTGTAATAAATCGGTGTCTGATAGAATATTTCCGTTTACCGTAGCATCATACCATTTTAGGGCTGTTCCGTTTATATTTAAATTGCTTATAGCGGCAAGCTCATCAATACAAAATTGCTGATTGTTATTTCCTGTTGGTAATGGTGTGTCATAAATCTGAACCAGAATTGGTGTTCTGTCACTTTCACATCCAACAGTTTGCGAAGCATAATACGTTCTGTTATTTTCAACCAAAGTGGTATTGGGTAAAACCGAAGCCGAGAAATTAGTGTCGAACCATTTTATATTTTGACCCGAAATCTGAATATTGCTTAAAGTGGCATTTTCGTTTTTACAAAATGATTGAGTAGCATTTGCAGTTGGAGCAGAAGGTGTGTTTACAATTGAAATAGTAACTCCTAATCTTGAAGCTTCACAATTGTTTTCAGTCTGCGATGCATAATAGGTTTGTCCATTAACAAGATTTGTAGTTTCGGTCAACAAAGAGCCATTGGTTTCTGTGTCATACCATTTTATTGATGTTCCAGTAATTTGAAGATCGGCAATTGTTGGATTCTGTGCTGTACAAAATGATTGAGTGGCATTTCCTGTTGGAGGTAATGTAACCTGAATATTAATCTTAACGGGAACTCTTTCGCTTTCGCATCCGTTTATGGTTTGCGAAGCGTAATACGTTGCTTTGTCTTGAGCGACTGTTGTACTTGATACAAGTGTTCCACCTGTTAAGTTACTATACCATTTTATATTTTGTCCCGTAATTTGAATATCATTTAATGTCGCATTTTGCTCAACACAAAAAGTCTGTAGAGAATTTGCAGTTGGTAAAGACTGACTTGTAATAGTAACCGTTTGATTTTGATGCGAAATATTTCCATTTCCATCATCATAATTCCAAACTATTGTATAAGTACCCGGTAACACGTAAGAGAGAGGATCGGTAGTTGTTCCAGTTATTACTCCTGCACAAGCATCAGTAGCGGTTGGGATTGTTGTGACAGTAGTATTGCAATCTCCTGTGATTGTTGGAAGAGTTGCTAAATCTGGCTCTGGAGCTTCGATATCACCAATTACCACATTAACTTTTTTAGTATCGTCACAACCGCCTGTTCCAGTAATTAAACAACTGTATTCTCCGCTATTTAGTGTTGAGGCATTTGTAATTGTAGGATTCTGATCTGTTGATGTAAATCCGTTTGGACCTGTCCATAAATAAGTAGTTCCTCCGGAAGCTTTTAGTTCTAATGTTTTGCCTATGCAAATAGGAGAGTTGCTTGAAATTAATGGATTTGTCAAACATTCTTGAAATTTTACAAGATAGGTTTCGTAATCACCATTTGGCAAATATTGAAAAGAATTTGGTGTACTAATTCCATAATCAGTGACGTTTAAATATGAGCTAACTGATCCAAAAACATACAGAACGTCAAAGTCGTCTGCAGTAATTTGAGGGCCAAATGGAGAATGATAAAACCCTAAAAAGGTTCCCCAAATTTTTTGGCATTGATTATCTAACTTAATAATAAATGAATTACCACTTGAATTAGGATTAAAAGCGTCAGGAGATGCAATATCCCAATAAGAGGCTGATTCTCCGGCAATATATACTTGATCTTTATTGTTAGAATAAATTGAAGTGATTTTTCCTTTAGAATAGCTTAACCATGTTTTGTTTTGAGTTTTTAAATTAAAGCTGGCAAAATAACTGCTTCTAACAGTAGTTAGCATTGTTGTTTCAAAAGCATTAGGTGTAGCTATATTTGTGTTTTCAGTTTCTCCTGAAAAATAAAGATTATCTCCTGTTATTTTACAATTATAAATCCAATCACTATTTGGGCCACCAAAATAAGTTCCCCATATCCGATCTCCATTTGGAGAAAATTTTATTATCATCCCATCTCCATCGCTAGCATTATTAGTTGGGATGTTATAATTAGGCTGGTACGAATTTGAAGTCGCAATACCAGATGTACTTCGGGTAGATCCCGCAAGAATTATATTTCCATCTGGATCAATATCTGAATCTTCAACAAAGTCATCATTTATTCCTCCTAAATAAGTACCCCAGATTCTGTTGCCGTCACTGTCAAATTTTGCCAGAAAACCATCAAAACGATTATTATCTATGAACGAGTCTTGAAATGAATTAGGTGTAGCAATAAAATCATCACTAGTAGTTGATCCGCTTAAATATACATTGTTTTGATTATCAACAGAAAGGCTGTTCGCAAAAGTTAATCCATTATCATTTCCATAATAGGTTGCCCATTGTCTAATTCCGTTTGAATTTAGTTGACCTAAAAACATTTCATCATAAGAACCTGATTTGTTTGGTTTAAAAGAATTTGATGTAGAAATGTTATTACTGCTTCTGCTATTTCCGCAAAAAAATAGAAAAGAATTATTCTTAGAAACCTTTATTTCTTTTATAAAATCATCAAGTTGTCCTCCATAATAAGTAGTCCATAATCGATTTCCATTCTCATCAAATTTTGAAATAAAACCATCCAAAATAAATGTTGAAGAATATAAAGATGAACCAAATACAGTCTGATGTGCTCCTGAGGAAGCCAAATTCGTCATACTCCATGTTGCCCCAGCTGTGTAAACATTATTTGATGCATCGCGATCAATTGAATAATTTTTGTCCCATCTTTCTCCTCCAATAAAGGTTCCCCACATTCTATTCGGCACAGGATCAATAACAACTTTTTTCCCAATCAAAAAATTTGCAGAACGAAATCCGTAAACATTCTTTTTTAATTTCTGATAGCTTACAATAATTCCTTTTTTATGACCTTTTTCTTCAATCCAGCTTGCTGGAAGTGTTTCTTCCATTTTTCCAAAACGAACATTCATCTGGATTTTATTATCGACTAAATCTGTTTCGGCGCCAGAAAATTTTAACTGGATGTCAGAAATTTTTCCTTTTGGATGAATTATGAAATTGTATTCGACTGTTTTATTTGGATCAGCAGGAATGGTAAAAATAGCATCAATATTAGGATAAATGTTTTTGTAGGTTATTTGTTTGTATTGATAAACACCAAGAATTCCTTCTGGTTTGTTGGGAACGTTGTAATAGTTGTCAAAATCGGCAGATTCTTGTTCAGCAATTAATTCAACTTTTGGATTTGAATTTAGAAAATCGATATCTATTCTGTGGAATGTATATTCCAAGTTGTATTCAGTTTCGTCTTTTGGTTTATTATGAAAATACGAAATAGATTCTCTTGAATTTCTTGGATCTTTAGATGGAGAAATTGGAGTCTTTTTTACTTCATAAACATCATACGAAAAACCATTTTGTTTTAACTGAACATTTAATCCTTCTGTGTTCAATAAATATTTTACAGCAGAATTCAGCTTTCCGTTTTGATCTATAATCTGGCCTTTATTTTCTTTAAAACCTACAGATTGGTTTTTACTTTGAGAAAAACCCAAAATAAAAAGCAGTAATAATAAAGATGTAAATTTCTTTTTCATTTTCTAAATTATCTTTTTAAAGAAAAGTGTCCTCTAAATTCTTTTCCATTTAGTCTTGTAACCGTAAACCAATAATCACTGGCTGGTTCCTGATGTCCAAGATATGTCCCATCCCAAGAATTATCCAATCGCAATTCTTTGATGAGCTTTCCGTAGCGGTCAAAAATTTTAATCCCGGTATTTGGTGCTAAATATATAAAATCAATAGTCCATGTATCATTATAGCCATCATTATTCGGGGTAAAGAATTTAGGATAGGGAAGTTCATCCACAAAGTGAATGCAATCCGGAGTTGTAGCTTCAAGAATATTTATGGTAACAGGAATTCTGTCGCTTTCACAATTGCTGGAAGTTTGTGATGCATAATACGTGATTCCGTCTGCAAGTTCAGTTGTCTCGGATAAACCAATAGTAGATGAAGCTGTTTCATACCACTTAATATTTTGTCCTATTATTTTAATATCCCTAATTTTTGCATTTTTCTGAATACAGAATTGTTGTGGAGAATCAGCAATTGGGATTTGTGTGTCTTGAATTTTTACCGTTACTGCAAATCTTTTGCTTTCGCAGCTGTTCAATGTTTGAGTTGCATAATAAGTTTTGCTTTGTAATAAATCGGTGTCTGATAGAATATTTCCGTTTACTGCAGCATCATACCATTTTATATTTGTCCCTGTTATCTGAATGTTCTCGATTGTTGCAATTTCATCAATACAAAATTGCTGATTGTTATTTCCTGTTGGTAATGGTGTGTCATAAATCTGAACCAGAATTGACGTTCTGTCACTTTCACATCCAACAGTTTGCGAAGCATAATACGTTTTGTTGTTTTCAAGCAAAGTGGTATTCGGTAAAACCGAAGCCGACAAATTAGTGTCGAACCATTTTATATTTTGACCCGAAATCTGAATATTGCTTAAAGTGGCATTTTCACTTTTACAAAATGATTGAGTAGCATTTGCAGTTGGAGCAGAAGGTGTGTTTACAATTGAAATAGTAACTCCTAATCTTGAACCTTCACAATTGTTTTCTGTTTGTGATGCATAATAGGTTTTTCCATTAACCAGATTTGTAGCTGCTGTTAATAGCGAACCGTTGCTTACTGCATCATACCATTTTATGGAATTTCCAGTAACTTGAAGATTGGCAATTGTTGGATTCTGTGCTGTACAAAATGATTGAGTGGCATTTCCTGTTGGAGGCAATGTAACCTGAATATTAATCTTAACAGGAACTCTTTCGCTTTCGCATCCGTTTATGGTTTGCGAAGCATAATAGGTTGCTTTGTCTTGAGCGACTGTTGTACTTGATACAAGTGTTCCACCTGTTAAGTTACTATACCATTTTATATTTTGTCCCGTAATTTGAATTTCGTTTAATGTCGCATTCTGCTCAACGCAAAAGGTTTGTAAATTCAATGTTTCGGGTAAAGGTGTCAAATTAATAAATTTTGTTATAATTACTTTTACTGCTTCAGAAATACAGCCGCTGGAATTTTTGATTTTTAGATAATATTCAGCTGGCTCCAAAGATCCTGACGCTGGATTGTTAGTCCATGTTATTCCATTGTCAAAACTATATTCTGAGGCATTAGAAAGAATATGTATCTTTCCTTTACTATCAGTACAGTTTGGCTGAATACTATTATATGAAGGAGGAAAAGGATAATCTGCAGGAGGATTTATCTGAACAGTAACGGGATCAGATATACAACCAGCTGAATTCTGAATTTTAATTTTATAAGTTCCAATAGTTAAATTGCCAGAAACTGTACTGGTTTGCCAGCTGATTCCGTTATCAAAACTATATTTTGAAGCTGGAGTTAAAATTGTAATGCTTCCAAAGGGATTAGTACAACTTGTGGGCTGGATAGCTGTATAAGCAGGATTCGTTATTGCATCTAACGGAGCATCGATTGTTACTTTAATAGCAGGAGAAGGACAGGCTACAGCACTATTTCTTATTCTAACAAAATAATTTCCAGGATCCAAACCTGTTACCTTATTATTACTTGTCCAGTTTATTCCGTTGTCAAAGCTATATTGATAAGCAGTTGTTGATACTGCCGTAATAGTTCCTTTTGAAGATGTGCAGCTGCTTGGCTGTTGAATTAAAATGCCGGGTGCCTGAGCAGCAGGATCTGGATCGGTAAGAGTAAGTAATTTAGGGCTGGATTCACATCCTAATACTGATTTAATTATTAAATAATAATCACCAGCTTTTAAATTTGAAAAGACAGGATTTGAACTCCAGTTTTCTCCATTATCAATAATGTATTCAAATGCTGGTGAAGTAAACTTAATACTTCCTAAAGATTCGCAATTAGGTTGAGTCAACGTAATTGAAGGCTCATCTAAATAGAATCGGGATATATTAACCGCTTTTGGATAAGATTGACATCCAAATTTATTTTTTAATATTATATAATAAGTTCCTTCGTCTAAATCAGTAGAAACCGGGTTTTTAGTCCACGTCATTCCATTGTCGAAACTATATTCATCTCCAATCGGATCAATAGAAATACTTCCACCTTTCTCACATGTTGGTTCTGTCGTTGTATATTCAGGTGTTTCTATGAATATAGCGGGAATACCTACCACTGACTGATAAGACTCGCAGCCCGTTTCGTCTTTTATAATGATATAGTAATTTTCAGCGTAAATCGATGCTGGAATATTCAAAACTTTATTTGAGTTACTCCATGTTCTTCCGCCGTCAAAACTATATTGTGCAGCAGGAGTATTTACTGTAATGCTTCCCGGTGATCCACATTTAGGCTGAATAACTGTTATATCAGGGTAGATTAATTTTGGTTCAGTAAAATTGACGCTGTAATAAGTTGGGGAAACACAGCCGAATTCATTTTTGATTTTTGGATAATAAAAACCGGGAGGTAAATTTAAAGCAGTTGGGTTAGTTCCCCAGGTTTGTCCTCCATCAAAGCTGTAAAATGGGGCTTGAGTTGTTATAGTAATACTTCCTCCCTTATTACAAGTTGGATTTGTATAGGTATACTCCGCATTTCTTAGGTCGAATGGTATGAAATTAATATAAATGCTTTCCGAAACACAACCATCACTGTTTTTGATTTTTATACGATACTCAGAATCAACAGGAAGATTTTCAGCCGTAGGATTTGTGCTCCATGTTGCTCCATCATTAAAACTGTAAAAATCAGCTTTCGTTCGTATGGTTATACTTCCAGTAGCATTTTCACCACAAACAGTAGGCTGGGTAACGTCTAAGTATGGCATTGGAAGATAAAATGAAAAAAGATGGATATGAAAAGGTAAACTAGTACAGCCCTCTTCATTTTTTATTACCACATAATAATTACCTTCTTCCAAATTAGATTTTACTGCGCTTGTTCCCCAAGTTACTCCACCATCAAAACTGTAAAATGGAGCTGGAGTAGTAATTGTAATGCTTCCTTTTTTATTACATTCTGGCTGGACCACCGAACAAGTTGGAAAACTTAAATAACGATCATAGATAGAAACCCTTGTTTGATAAGTCTCACACCCGTTACTGTTTCTCGTTTTTAAATAATAATCACTAGCTTTTAAATTTACAGCTGTGGGATTTGTAGACCAAGTTTGACCATCATCAAAGCTATATTCTTCGGCTGGTGATGTAATAGTTACACTCGCACCTGAGGTGCACGTTACTTCTTTATTTATTACATATTTAGTATCTCCAGTATAAATTTCGGGATCCATAGATATATATTGAGGATCTGATATACAGCCAAACTCATTTTTTATAGAAATAAAATATGATGAAAAAACAGTAGGTACTGTCATTATTGGATTTGTAGTCCAAGTTAACCCGCGATCAAAACTATATTCGGCTGCTGGTGTTGTAATTGTGATACTTCCATTGGTGCTACAAGTAGATTTTATAATAGAGAAAGTAGGATTTGGGAGAAAATAAGGTTTAAGGAAAATATATAATGGCTCAGTTTCACAGCCAAGGCTGTTTTTAGTTTTTACTGCATAAGTTCCAGATTCTAAATTTATCGCTTTAGGATTTGTGGTCCATGTTATGCCATTATCAAAACTATATTCAGCTGCAGTGGTTAGAATAGTTATAGAACCTAAATTTGCACAAGAAGGTGCAACCGATCTTACTTTTGGAAAAGGAGCGTAAAACTTTTTCAAATAAATATATTCATGAGGAGTATTGGATTCACATCCATTTTGATCCTTAATTTTTATAAAATAATATCCTGAAGGCAGATTTGTTGCAGTTGGATTTGTTGTCCATGTGACTCCATTATCAAAACTATATTCAGATGCAGACGTTGTAATAGTTATACTTCCTCCCGAAGTACAGCTGGGAACTGTAAAGGTGTTTTTAGGGAAATCTAAATGCGGAATAAAAAGTAATACGTTTTGAGAATAGGACTCACAACCTAAATTGTTTTTAATTTTAATGTTATAATTTCCTGCCGGTAAATTACTTTTAGTAGGATTCGTATTCCATGTTAATCCATCATCAAAACTATATTGTGATCCGGGAGTCGTAATAGTGATACTGCCATTAGTATTGCATGTTGGCTGTACAATTGAAAATGAAGGTCTATCCAATAATACCGGATCAATAATAGTTATAATAGAAGGTGATGAAATACATCCAGCTGTGGATTTGGTTTTAACATAATATTTTCCTGGACCAGTTGGAATAAAAACAGGATTGGTCTGCCAGGATTTGCCATTATCAAAACTATAATTTAAGCCAGTTTCTTTAACAGTTATGCTTCCTTTAGTATTATTACAGCTAGGTTGAACTACAATTGTTTCGGGACTTAAAAGCGAATTATTTGTGGTGAAATTTGAACTAACAAAGCAGGTATTTCCATTCGTTATTTTAACTGAATAAGCTCCAATATTAGATGGTATTGATGATATTGAATTAGTTTTGTTTGTGGCTCCATTTATAGCAATTCCATCTTTATACCATTGATAAGTAGTGTTTGAGTTTAGATTTTTAGTAATGTTCGCAGTTAGTTGTAAATTACCATTACAAAAAGATCCTGTTTCAGAAATAGTTACGCCAAAATTTTCTGAAGTGTTCAAAATTAAATTGTCGTAAAGAAATGCCAATGTTTCTAATGTGTCAAATAATGGCGGTAATTTCCCTGAAGGTGGCCCCAGCATTATTGAGTTTATGTTTACACTTGGAGTAAAAGTCATAGTAATTTCTCCCCATACTGATTGAGGCTGATACGTTACATGCCCAATTTCGATCCAGCTTGGATCAAAAGTATCTGGACTAGAATTGGTATACAATGGTAAATTATCACGATTATTACATCCAAAAAGGGTAATATTAACAGGTTCTAAGTAATTAAAATCAAATTCTTTATTATTACTTTCGTCTATATAGATACTAGTTAACGTAGCAATGTTTAATTTTAACTGATATTTTGTACCCGCAATTAAAGGAGTTTGTAATTTAGTAGCGAGGTATTCTTTTCTGCTATTTTTATATTCAGCCCTGATTATTCCGTCACCATCAGGAAAATTTTCAAGATGTTTATTGTATATAGCATTTTGTTTTTCACAATTAATGTAGTCAGGGGAAGGCTGGGTACCTTTTACCCATGAATTTACGGCACTTAAATCGTTTAAATTATACGGACAATTTGTTTTTTCTTCAAAAGAAGGATTGGCTAAAATTGAAGTTGTTTTATTACAGACACAATCGCTGTCATTTAAATCTATTTTTCCATCGCCATCATCGTCGATACCATTATTGCAATTTTCCTGAGAGTAACAAAACGTTGAAATAAGTAAAAATAAAAAAAGTAAAGTTTTCTTCATGCGGTCGATTTAAGAGCAAACAAATGTAATTAAATATTGACTAAATAAAATTAAAAAATCAAAACTCAAACCATTAAATCTTTTCCTGAAAAGTCTCCAAATAACCCGTATTTTTGCAGAAAAATATTCCTTTTGAAAACAAAGCTTTTTATAATCACACCACCTTTTACACAGCTGAATACACCGTATCCGGCAACAGCTTACATAAAAGGATTTTTAAATACTAAAAATATCGAATCAGTTCAAGCTGATCTGGGTATTGATGTGATTTTGGAATTGTTTTCAAAAAAAGGACTTGAAAGATTATTTCAATCCCACAACCCACAGCCCACAACCGACAACTGTAAAAGAATTTTTGCTTTACAGGATGAATATATCAAGACAATTGATCCTGTTATTCAGTTTTTACAAGGAAAAAATCCAACTTTAGCGTTACAAATCTGTCAGGAAGATTTTCTGCCCGAAGCTTCTCGTTTTGCGCAGTTGGAAGAACTCGATTGGGCTTTTGGTTCAATGGGGACTCAGGATAAAGCCAAACATTTAGCGACTTTATACCTCGAAGATATTTCGGATTTTATCGTAGAATGTGTAGATGAAAATTTTGGCTTTAGCCGATATGCCGAACGTTTAGGACGAAGCGCCAATTCATTTGATGAATTGTATCAAGCTTTACAGCAACCGCCAACTTATATTGATTCGATTTTAATTTCACTTTTAAAAGCTAAAATTGAAACTGTAAAACCAACCTTGTTTTTAATTTCTGTTCCTTTTCCTGGGAATTTATATAGCGCATTTCGATGTGCGCAATGGGTAAAACAAAACCATCCTGAAATTAAAATTTCAATGGGCGGAGGTTTTCCGAATACCGAATTACGTTCGCTTTCGGATAAACGCGTTTTCGAATTTTTTGATTTCATTACTTTAGATGATGGTGAAGTGCCAATTGAGGAACTTGTTGATAATTTGTCATCCCGAGCGGAGTCGAGGGACGAGAAGCATTATAAACGAACCTTTTTATTAGAAAATGGAGAAGTCGTTTACAAAAACAATTCTCTAAAACACGATTATAAGCAATCTCAAGTAGGAACTCCCGATTATTCTGATCTGCCTTTGGATAAATACATTTCGGTTATCGAAATCGTAAATCCAATGCACCGAATGTGGAGCGACGGACGCTGGAATAAATTAACCATGGCGCACGGCTGCTATTGGGGAAAATGTACGTTCTGCGATATTTCGTTAGATTATATAAAAGTATACGAACCTGTTGCCGCAAGTTTGCTTTGCGATCGTATCGAAGAATTAATCGAGCAGACCGGACAAAACGGTTTTCATTTTGTAGATGAAGCAGCACCGCCAGCTTTAATGCGCACGCTGGCTCTTGAAATTCTAAAAAGAAAACTAGCCGTGACTTGGTGGACAAATATTCGTTTTGAAAAAAGCTTTTCAAAAGATTTATGTCTATTGCTAAAAGCTTCGGGATGTATTGCCGTTTCGGGAGGTTTAGAAGTGGCTTCAGACCGATTATTGAAATTAATAGATAAAGGTGTTACGGTTGAGCAAGTGGCAAAAGTTACCAGAAATTTTACCGAAGCCGGAATTATGGTTCATGCGTATTTAATGTACGGATATCCTACACAAACAATTCAGGAAACGGTTGACAGTCTTGAAATGGTACGCCAGTTGTTTGAAGCTGGAGTTTTACAGTCTGGATTTTGGCATCAGTTTGCATTGACGGCACATAGTCCGGTTGGATTGTATCCAGAGAAATTTGGCGTGACTAAAAAAACAGAAGCAATTGGAACTTTTGCCAATAATGATATTGAATACAACGATTCAACTGGAATTAATCACGATAAATTCAGTTTCGGATTGAAGAAATCTCTCTTTAATTTCATGCATGGAATCTGTTTTGATTATGAACTGCAGGAATGGTTTGATTTTAAAATACCAAGAACCAAAATTCATCCTGATTTTATTTTCAATGCGCTCGAAGAACAAAATGATTTCAATACCAAACCAAATGCAAAAGTAGTTTGGCTTGGCGGAAAACCTTCGGCAGAAATATTCACAAAATCCAAAAAAGGAAGAAGCTGGGAAATGATGTCCTTAACTTTTCATGATAAAAAAGAAAGTTTTATGATTCAAACCAGTAAAGAAGAAGGCGAGTGGCTGACTTCAATTCTCTCTAAAATTTCGATTTCGAATGCTAAAAATTATACTTTTCAGGAAGTGAAAAATGATTTTGAAACTACCTTAGAAGACTTTGAATTATTTTGGTATTCAAAACCAATTAATACGTTACGTGAATTTGGACTTTTGGTTTTATAATTAATATTCGATCGCATATCCATCATTTGGAATTGCTGTTTTAGATAAAAGATTGTTCTGCGAAAGCGCTCTTTTTAATTCCTCACGCGTTGTTGGACAATGATTTAAAGCTTCAAGATGATTGGCAAAAACTTTTCCGGGAGCCAAAGTCACAAATCTCAAAATGTCATTCATTTTCATTAATAAAGGCTGTCCAATATCCAATCGGGCAGTTCCGCAGGCAACAGTTGAAATATCTGGTTTTAGTTCGATAAGCACCTTTTGAACATCATCTGTAAAAATAGTGTCGGAACTTATGTAAACTGTTTTCTCGTTAGGAAGTTCAATAAAAAATCCCATTACATTTCCCATCAATTTGGCTATAAAACCATAACCATGAACGGCTGGGATTCCAATAATTCGTCCGCCTAAAAAAGGCTGTGGTGTCCAATATTCTAAAGTTTGAATAATATTTAAACCTCTTTGAGTAAGTTTTTTTTCGTCTTTTACGTTGCAGATTACCGGAATACTTTTTCTTCTTAAAAAAACTTCTCCCGCTTTGTCAATATGATCCGGATGTAAATGTGTAATTAAACAATGCGTTACCTTACTCAAAATTTCCCTGCTGTTTTTAGGAAGAGCGACAAGAGGATTTCGTTTCGGATTATATCGAAAAATGGTAAATGGCGGAATTGTTTTTCTCTTGCCTAACATTGGGTCAACCAGAATCACATTCTCTTCTGTTTCGATAACCAATGTAGCATTTCGCAGGTGATGTATTTTCATGTCAGGGGAATTTAGAACTTAAAAATACAAAGATTTTCGAAAAACCATTTACAGATTTTTCTTTATTTTTAACAGAATTGTTAATAATTAGCGTCAGATTTACAACAAACTATCCAATCAAAAAGCGAAATCCAATTCCGTGTAGATTTTCAATTGAAATCCCTTCTTCATTAATCAAAATCTTGCGAAGGCGAGATATAAAAACGTCAAGGCTTCTTCCCATAAAATAATCATCTGTTCCCCAAAGTGCGGTTAAGATCTGCTCTCTTTTTAGAACTAAGTTTTTATTGTCTAGAAAAAGTTTTAGTAATTCGGCTTCACGTTGTGTCAAACCGACTTTTTCATCGTCATTGAAAAGAATAAAGTTTTTAGTGTCAAACTGATATTTTCCAATTTCATAAATTGATTTTTCAGTCTTATTATTTTTCTGGGAACGTTTTAAGAAAACTTCAATTTTCAAAATTAATTCTTCAATACTAAATGGTTTTACCAAATAATCATCGGCACCCAGACGAAGTCCTTTTATACGATCTTCTTTTAAAGTTTTGGCCGAAAGAAAAATAATCGGAATATCAATATCTATTTTACGAATTTCCGAAGCCAGTTCGAAACCATCCATTTTCGGCATCATAATATCCAGAATGCAGATATCAAAATCTTCTTCTTTAAAAGCCTCCAATCCTGCTTTTCCATTTAAACAATGCACTACCTCATAATTATTTTGCTCCAGATTATCTTTGGTCAAAAATGCTAAAGTTTCATCGTCTTCGGTATAAAGTATTCTGAATGGCTTCATTTTTTATAAGGAATTGAAAGAGTTATCGTAACTCCGTTTGTTACATTGTTTTCGGCTTTTATTTTCCAATTCTGCAAATTGCAGATTTCTTTTACGTAATACAATCCAAGTCCAAAACCATTCACTTCATTGCTTTTCTCGTTTTGTATACGATAGAATTTATCAAATATAAAAGATAATTTTTTAGCAGCAATCCCAATGCCATTATCTATAAACTCAATTTTTAGAGTTGAATTTTCTTCAGAAATTTTAACGGTAATTTCAGGTTTTTTATTGCAGTATTTAACCGCATTGTCAAGAAGATTGTAAACCAGATTTGCAAAATGAAAAACATCAGTTTCGAGAATATATTCATTAGAAACACTTTCTATTTTAATGCTTGCATCAGGATATTTTAGCTGAATATTTTCAATCGTTTCTTCAATAACAGGAATTATTAAGACATTTTCTTTTTTTAATTCCAGCGGAGTATGATCAGACTTGGCAACACTTAATATTTTTTCAACATGATGATTCAGTTTGTTTCCTTGATTCACAATGATTTCAGCATATGTGTGCAATTTTTTATTCTCTTTAATGAGATTTTGTTCGCTCAAATATTTTGAAGCAATTAAAATGGAAGAAAGAGGCGTTTTAAATTCATGCGTCATATTGTTAATAAAATCACGTTGCAGCTCCGAATATTTTTTCTGCTGTAAAAGCGTTACAATCGAATACACATAAATCAATAATATAAGAATCAATGCAATTGAAAGTACAAACCAGAAACGCATTGAACTAAATAAATACGTGGTTTCATTAGGAAAACGAACCGCGAAATAATAAACGAGATTTTTATGTTTAGGGAAATAAACCGTTTTTTTACATTCTGCTTTTTTCTTCGAAAGCGAAATATAATCTCCGTAAATCATTTCATCGCTCTGGCAATTGTACATCGCATATTCAAAATCGGTCGTGATATTCATTTTTTTGAATTCCGTTTTTAAATAGAATTCCAAAATATCAGGTTCGAAATCATTATCGACATTTACAATATAATAGTCATTCGCAATTTTCTGAACCGGATTTTGCACAGGAAGTTCGTGATTTGTGCCTTCGTATAATTTTTTAGCTACTTCAAGAAGAGCGATGTGCGCTTTTTGACTCAGCTTTTTCTGCTCAATTGTAAACGCTTCTTTCGTCCAAAGTAATTGCGCAACCAAAATACTGATAATCGCTACCAGTCCTAAAACAATGATACTATTGAGTTTGTTTATTTTCAAGAATAAAGAGTTTTCAAGGTGTAATATTAAGCAATTTTATAGTGAAAATAGGCGATTAACAAGTCGTTAACAAACATTTGAAACCGCTTAACAGCGATTTGTTCAAAGCTGAATTACTTTTGAAATGTAAAATTCGAACTATAAACCATTAAATATTTTAACTATGAAAATTATCAAAATTTCTATGCTGGCTGTAGCGTTAAGTTTAATGTCTTTTTCAGCGATCGCACCAGTGAAATCTTTAGTTTCTGAAACTAAAAAAGTTGAAACAGCTTCTACAATTGTTTGGAAAGCTGAAACAATTGATGTTGGACAAATTCCGCAGGGAACTCCAAAAGCAATTGTATACGAATTTAAAAACACAGGAAAAACAGCAGTTGTAATTACAAATGTTCAGGGTTCATGCGGATGTACTGCAACAGATTACACAAAAGAACCAGTTTTACCTGGTAAATCAGCAAAAGTGACTGCCACTTATAATGCGGCAAACAAAGGCGCTTTTACAAAAACAGTTACAGTAACAACAAGTGCTGAAACGGCTCCAAAAATACTTACTTTAAAAGGAACTGTTATCTAAAATAAAGGTTGGTTATAAAGTGAAAAGCCCTGAATACGTAGTCTATTCGGGGCTTTTTTTATGACAAAATATTATTTTTAGAATCATTTGATTTTACCAAAACTTTTCTACTTTTATTAAAAAAATCATTATGAAAATTTGGTGCAGATTTGCTGTTATTACGCTCCTTTTTGCTATTGTTTCCTGTAATTCAAAAGGAGATAAAAAAGAAGAAAATCAGAAGAAAGCAAAAGTCGTTATTCCAGAATTAAAACTTGTAATTGACAGTACGGCGATTGCTAAATTTTATGAAGCATATCCGAAACTGCAAAACTTTCAGGGTGAAGTCGCGTCTTTATACACTAAAAAACAATCAACCCAATTGTGGCTGGATAATAAAGGTGTTGTCGAGTTTGGAAATACTTTATATAATAAGTACAAAGAATTAGAAACCGAAGGCTTAAAAGCAAATTTTCCGTACAAGGAAATCAATTCTATTTTTGAAAATAATACAGATAATAAACTCTCAAAAGTCAACACCGACTTGATGATTACGAATTTGTATTTCTATTATGCCGAAAAAGTATACCGCGGTTTTGATGAAAAAACATCTCTTTCGTTAGAATGGCTTTTGCCGAGAAAAAAACTCAACTATCAGGTTTTAACCGATTCGATCTTCAAAAAATCAACTATAAATGATGATAAGAAGAGCAAGATGTTCAGCCAGTATTACAAACTTCGTGATGCTCTTCATCAATATAGAGAAATTGAAAAGAAAGGCGGATGGAAAACAATTGAAACTGATGAAGATTATAAAAGTTTAAAACTAGGCGATTCTTCAGCTGTGATTGCTCAAATTAGAGAAAGGCTTTTTATAACCGGAGATATTAAAGAAGATACCAAAAGTGCGGTTTGTGATTCGACGTTAATCAGCGCGATGAAAAAATATGAATTTCATCACGGTTATGCACAAAAGAACACTATATTATTGGAACATATTAATGATTTGAACATTCCAGTTTCTGATCGAATCAAAACCATTATTGCCAATATGGAGCGTTGCCGATGGATTGATCCAGAACTTGAAAAAGGTCAGAAATACATTGAAGTCAACATTCCTGAATTTAAATTGTACATAATCGAAGATGGCAAAATTGCTTTTACATCGCCGGTAGTGGTAGGAAAAGCAATGACCAAAACCGTTATTTTCAGCGGCATGATGAGCAATATTGTTTTTAGTCCGTATTGGAATGTACCGCCGAGTATTATTGCAAAAGAAATAAAACCCGGAATGGCGAAAAACAAAAACTATCTCGCTCAGAAAAACCTAGAATGGAATAACGGAGCGGTTAGACAACTTCCGGGGAAAAATAATTCGCTTGGTTTGGTGAAATTTTTATTTCCAAACACCAGTAATATTTATCTGCACGATACTCCTGCAAAAAGCTTGTTCGAAAGAGAAAGCAGAGCCTTCAGCCACGGTTGTGTACGTGTAGCAAAACCACGTGAACTGGCAATTGAATTGCTAAAAGTAGATCCGCAGTGGAATCCTGAAAGAATCGACAAAGCCATGCATGCCGGAAAAGAAAGCTGGTATACTTTAAAGAAAAAAGTTCCAGTTTATATTGGTTATTTTACAGCTTGGGTAGATCGTGAAGGAAATCTGAATTTCTACAAAGATATTTACGACAGAGACGAAAGTCTAATTAAACTTTTAACGGAAGAATAAAAGTTTAAATTCCAATTTATAAAAAACAAATTCCAAAGTTGGATGTAAAATTTAAGTTGCCACAAATTGCACAAATTACAATTTTTAATTTGTGCAATTTGTGGTTTAAAAGATAGCTAAAAAATAAATTCGTGAATTCGTGGGCTAACAAAAAAAACTTATTCCGATAAAACATCCACACATTTATAAAAACGTTTGGTATAATGTTCTGTATCAAGTGCTGTTATAGTTACTTGCTGTGCTTTTCCAGAAGAAGCATGAATAAATTTCGACTGCATGCCATTGGCTTCACAGATAATTCCAAGATGGCCAATTATGGTTCTGTCTTTATACCCATAAAAAACTAAAATATCTCCAACTTTAAATTCTTCAGGTTTTAAGGTTTTGCCAATGTTTTTATAACCGCTTGAACTTCGTGGCAATGTCTTTCCAAAATGGCTGAAAACATAACTCACAAATCCAGAACAATCAAATCCTACAGCTGGATTACTGCTGGCATATTTATATGGGGTTCCCAAATATTTTTTTGCAAAAACAATAATCGAATCGCGATTGATTTCAGTTTGAAGTTTAGGGTTTTCAAATCGTATTTGAGATTCTTTCATTTTTGATTTAAACGAAGAGAAGAAAAATACAGGCAGTAAAAATAGCAATAGGAACGTTCTCATTTTTTTAGTTTTATCTAAATTAAAACGCTAAATTTAAATTGTTATTTTATTTTAAAAAGAACAGAAACACCTAAAAAGTACAAATATGTATGGTTAGCCTCCAAACGATGTGTTTATGTGGTGTTTTTTTATTGCTTTTTGACATTTTAGTATCTTTTTAAATATTTTCTTTCTAATATATTTGTGAATTGTATTTATATTTTAACAAATAAATTATGTTTCCCAAAAAAATAGCACTTTTAATTTTATTTTTGCTGATTTCGATTATTTCGACTTCTCAAACGCTAAATTCAAATAAAACTTTCTTATACCAAGGCCGGGTAGAAAAATTACAGAACGATGAGGTCATTTTAATTGGAACCGCTTCTTCGGTTTCCTTTAATTTTACAGGAACAAAATGTTCGATTTCCCTTCAAAGCGTCGATTCGTATGAACATCATAATTATGTTTCCTTAGTTTTAGATGGAAAATACTTGGGTAAAATCAGGGTTGAAAAAGGAGCAGTCCAGTCATTTCCAATACAAGTAACTTCCAATAAAAAAGAACATCATTTAGAAATCTATAAAAATACAGAAGCGCAAAGTGGTAATATCTTGTTTGCCGGAACAACTGCAAAACTGACTTCAATTTCATTTAAAAAGAAAAAGAAAATCGAGTTCATAGGTGATTCTATTACATGTGGTGCCGCCAGCGATGGTTCTGATGTTCCTTGCGATCAAGGAGAATATTTAGATCATCATAACAGTTATTATGCTTATGGGCCAAGAATTTCCAGAGCTATTGGAGTTGATTATTTAATGAGCTGCGTATCTGGAATTGGAATGTACCGAAACTGGAACGACGAAAATAAAGACGAAGCTATAATGCCTGATGTCTATCAAAATTTATATTTAACCAAAGACGCTTCAAAATCTAAATATGACTTTGCTTTTCAGCCGGATATTATCAGCATAGCTTTAGGAACCAATGATTTTTCGGGTGGAGACGGCAAAAAAGAACGCTTGCCTTTTAATTCCGAAAAATACGTTTCGAACTACATCAATTTTATTAAGATGCTGTACAAGCATAATCCCAACGTGCAGATCGTAATTACCAACAGTCCAATGGTAAATGATGCCAGATCTGTTGTTTTTGAAGATTGTTTGAACCAAGTAAAAAAGGCTTTTGATACTGATAAAGCCCACAAACCGATTCAGATTTTCAAATTCAAACCTATGAAACCAAAAGGCTGTATAGGACATCCAGATGTAGAAGATCATAAAGTTTTAGCTGCTGAATATGGACCTTTTTTAAAGAAACTTTTAAATGAAAAATAAAATACTATTCCTTTTCTTTTTGATGATGTATGGTTTTGCAGAAGCAAATGTTACACTTCCGAATATTTTTGGAGATAATATGGTTTTACAGCGCAACTCTGAAGTGAAAATCTGGGGATGGGGAAATCCAAAAGAAGAAATAAAATTAGTTTCAAGCTGGAACAATCAGGAATATAAAACCGTTGCAAGCAATCAAGCAAAATGGGAATTGACAATTAAAACTCCAGAAGCCGGAGGTCCTTTTACTATTTCTATAAAAGGCTACAATGAAGTGATTTTAAAAAACATTTTGATTGGTGAAGTGTGGCTTTGTTCAGGTCAGTCAAATATGGAAATGTCGGCAAGCTGGGGAATCGATAATGGCGATGAAGAAGTGAAAAATGCTGCGAATCCTAATATCCGTTTTTTCACCGTTCCGAAATTAACCGCCGCAAGTCCGCAGAATAATTTACTCGGAAACTGGACGGAATCGACTCCAGAAACTATGAAATATTTTAGTGCCGTTGGTTACTTTTTTGCGAAACGTTTACGAGAAGATTTGAAAAATGTTCCAATTGGATTGATTTCTTCCAATTGGGGCGGAACTCCTGCGGAAATATGGATGCCGGAAGAAGTAATAAGTAACGATTCCCTTTTATTAGAAAATGCCAAAAAACTCAACGAACAGGAATATGGTCCGCATCAGCCGGGGCGTGCATACAATGCGATGATTCATCCAATTGCAGGATTTAAAATTGCAGGAACGCTTTGGTACCAAGGAGAATCGAATGTGGGTTCTTTGGTTTATGATAAAACTTTAGGAGCTTTAATTACTTCTTGGCGAAAAGAATGGAAAGAAAATTTCCCGTTCTATTATGTTCAGATTGCGCCGTATAAAACGGGAACGAATAATTTCTCAAACGTAACGGTTCGTAATTCTCAACGAAAATTATTAAAAGAAGTTTCAAATACCGGAATGGTCGTGATTAGCGATATTTCAGACACGATCGATATTCACCCAAAGAATAAAAAATCGGTCGGAATTCGTTTGGCGAATCTGGCTTTGGCTGAAACCTATAAAACCAATTCTAATTTGGTAAACGGTCCATTGTTTACCGATTTTAAAATTGAGAAAAACAAAGTAATCGTTTCTTTTGATTATGCTGACGGATTGTATTTCAAAGACAAAAAATCAAATCAATTTGAAGTAGCTGGAGCAGATGGAGTTTTTGTTCCCGCCCAAGCTTCGATAAAAAATAATCAGGTGATTTTGACCAGTAAAAAAGTTGTAAATCCAGCGAAAGTGAGGTTTGCGTGGGGAAATACAACGCAGTCGGATTTGTTTAACAAAGCAAACCTGCCTGCTTCTTGTTTTACGAGCGAATTTTAGAGTGTAGATTTTAGATTTTAACCACTTGTCAGGCTGAGCGAAGTCGAAGCCCGCACGGCATAATTTAATCTCGCAAAGTCACAAAGGCGCAAAGTTTTTAAAACTTAGAACCTTAGCCTCTTAGAACCTTAGTACCTAAGAAAAAACTAACTAACCATGAAAAATAAAAAAATAATAATTATTGGGGTCTTGTCCCTGTTTACAGTTGGAAACATGAATGCACAAAAAAAGCCGTATCTGGATAAAAATAAAACTATTGAGCAGCGTATTGATTTGCTTTTGCCTTTAATGACTTTAGACGAAAAAGTGGGACAGATGAATCAATACAACGGTTTTTGGGATGTTACTGGACCTGCGCCAAAAGGCGGAACAGCCGAATTAAAATACGAACATTTGCGAAAAGGATTAGTGGGTTCAATGCTGACGGTTCGTGGCGTAAAAGAAGTGCGCGCCGTGCAGAAAATTGCAGTAGAAGAAACTCGTTTGGGAATTCCTTTAATTATTGGTTTTGACGTCATTCACGGTTATAAAACGTTAAGTCCGATTCCGTTGGCAGAAGCGGCGAGCTGGGATTTAGAAGCCATTAAAAAGTCGGCGGCGATTGCAGCTGATGAAGCTTCGGCATCTGGAATTAACTGGACTTTTGGTCCAAATGTCGATATTGCAAATGATGCGCGCTGGGGACGTGTGATGGAAGGCGCAGGCGAAGATCCGTATTTAGGAAGCAAAGTGGGTTATGCACGTGTGAAAGGTTTTCAAGGAGAAACCGTTGCTGATTTGGCAAAAGTAAATACGATCGCCGCTTGTGCGAAACACTTTGCGGCTTACGGTTACGTTGAAGCGGGATTGGAATATAATATCGTAGATATCAGTAATTCTAAATTATACAATTCGGTTCTGCCTCCTTTTGAAGCAACGGTTCAGGCAGGAGTTCGTACGTTTATGAATTCGTTTAATACTTTGAACGGCGTTCCGGCAACAGGAAATGCTTTTTTACAAAGAGATATTTTAAAAGGAAAATGGAAGTTTGACGGATTTGTAATTTCTGATTATGCATCAATCCGTGAAATGATTGCACACGGATATGCCAAAGACGAAGCCGATGCAACAGCAAAAGCGGTAATGGCAGGTTCTGATATGGATATGGAATCCTATTTATATGTGGCAAAACTGGTGGATTTAGTAAAATCTGGAAAAGTAAAAGAAGCTTTGGTTGATGATGCCGTTCGCCGAATTCTTCGTGTGAAATTTGAATTGGGATTATTTGATGATCCGTACAGATATTGCGATGAAAAACGCGAAAAAGAAGTTGTGGGAAGTAAAGCCAATAATGAAGGCGTTTTGGATATGGCGAAGAAATCTATTGTTTTATTAAAGAACGAGAAGAATTTGCTGCCACTAAAAAAATCGGGGCAGAAAATTGCTTTGATTGGAGCTTTGGCAAATGATAAAAACAGTCCTTTAGGAAGCTGGAGAATTGCTGCTTCTGATGATACTGCAGTTTCAGTTTTAGAAGGAATGCAGCAATACAAAGACAATCAATTGGTTTTTGAAAAAGGGGCCGATTTATTAAAACAAAAAGCAACTTTTTTAACCGAAACAGTTTTCAATACAACTGACAAAAGCGGATTTGAAGCAGCGAAAAAAGCAGCAAAAAATGCAGATGTTGTCGTAATGGTTTTAGGCGAATACGGTTTTCAAAGCGGCGAGGGAAGAAGCAGAACTGATTTGAATTTGCCTGGATTACAACAAGAATTATTAGAAGAAATCTACAAAGTAAATCCGAATGTGGTTTTGGTTTTAAATAATGGACGTCCGTTGAGTATTCCATGGGCTGCAGAAAATGTTCCAGCAATTGTGGAAGCTTGGCATTTAGGAACTCAGGCTGGAAATGCAATTGCGCAGATTTTATACGGAGATTACAATCCGAGTGGAAAATTACCAATGTCATTCCCGAGAAATGTAGGGCAGGTACCAATTTATTACAACAAATATAGCACAGGAAGACCAACAGACAGCGATAAAAACGTTTTTTGGTCGCATTATATGGATGTAGAGAAAACGCCTCAATTTCCATTTGGTTTTGGATTAAGCTATACCACTTTCGATTATAAAAACCTAAAACTGAATAAAACGTCTTTTGCAAAAGGCGAAAAAGTTGAGGTAAGCGTTGAAGTTACAAACTCTGGAAATTATGATGGAAAAGAAGTCGTTCAATTGTATATTCATGATGAATATGCGAGTATCGTTCGTCCAATTAAAGAATTAAAAGGTTTTGAATTGGTGAATCTTAAAAAAGGAGAAACTAAAACCGTAAAATTTACTTTAACAGATAAAGAACTTGGTTTTTATGATAACGAAGGGAAATATCTAGTTGAGCCAGGAAGTTTTAAAATTATGGTTGGAGGAAGTTCTGATAAAGGATTGCAGGGTGGATTTGAGATTCTTTAAGGTTCAAATTAACAAAGTTTTTTTGCCACGAATTCACGAATTGATTGATTTAAAATTCGTGAATTCGTGGCTATTTTTTTTAGGACACAAATCAATAAATTTCTAAAATCATCAATTGATCATTAGAAATAAAAGATTCTATAATTTCTTTTTTTGAAATCAGCAATTCGGCTAATTGCTGTGTGTTTTTATTGAAAGTCTTTAGAATTATGACTTTTGGAGGAACTCCTTTTAAAAGTAATAATTTTTCGAAATCATCATCATGCGTAAGAATGGTAAAATCATTTTTTCTTGCAAATTCCCAGATTTCATTATCCTTTGCGGGTTGTGTTATCTGAATATCTTTTGAGTGAAAACAATTCGGGAAATCATTCTCAACAAGTTTTGCAATTCTCCATGAAATATTAGCATCTAAAAGCAATTTCATTATGCGGCAATAATTTTGGTGATATTTTCCCTATTGGCAGCAAAAGACAAAGCAGCAAGGATATGTTCTCTTTTTAATTCAGGAAAATCTTCGATAATTTCTTCGAAAGACATTCCTGTAGATAACCAAGAAAGAATATCAGAAACACAAATACGTGTTCCTGTAATAACAGGTTTTCCAAATCTGATATCAGGATCAATTGAAATTAAATTTTGCCAGTTATTTTCCATGTCTCTTTCTATTTAAAAACAAATTTACAAAATTTAATATGATTTCAATTTGCTCTCGCAGATTTAGCAAATCTGACAGATTTTTTTAATCTCCTAAATCTGCAAAATCTGCTGGAGTTTTTTGTATTTTTAAAATCTATTAAAACTCCAACTTTTAAATAATAAACATGAAATATAACAGATGCGGCAGAAGCGGATTATTACTGCCTGAGATTTCTTTAGGATTATGGCATAATTTCGGTTCAGTAGATAATTTTGAAAATGCAGAGAGTATCGCTATTGAGGCTTTTGATAAGGGAATTACGCACTTTGATTTAGCCAATAATTATGGTCCGGTTCCGGGTTCTGCCGAGGAGAATTTCGGAAAAATACTTTGGCATAATTTTCAGGGAAATCTGCGTGATGAAATCGTGATTTCTACTAAAGCTGGTTATACCATGTGGAAAGGCCCTTATGGAGATTGGGGATCTCGAAAATATCTCCTTTCTAGTTTAGATCAGAGTTTGAAACGAATGAATATCGATTATGTAGATATTTTTTATTCACATCGTCCAGATCCGGAAACGCCAATTGAAGAAACGATGATGGCTTTAGATCATGCTGTTAGAAGCGGAAAAGCACTGTATGTTGGAATTAGTAATTATTCCGCAGAACAGACTCGTGTTGCGGTTGATGTTTTGAAACAATTGGGAACGCCTTGTTTGATTCATCAAGCAAAATATTCGATGTTGGAACGCTGGGTAGAAAATGGTTTGTTGGATGTTTTAGAAGAAAAAGGAGTGGGGTGTATTGCCTTTTCACCTTTGGCACAAGGACTTTTAACGGATAAATATTTAAAAGGAATTCCTGAAAATTCACGCGCTCATAATCCAAACGGACATTTGAGAGAAGATGAGGTTACGCAAGAAAGAATTCAGAAATTAATTCAGCTGAATGAAATTGCTCAGAACAGAAATCAGTCTTTGGCACAAATGGCTTTGGCTTGGCTGCAAAAAGACAAACGAATTACTTCGGTTTTGATTGGTGCGAGTTCAGTAAAACAATTATGTAATAATATCGATTGTCTTGAAAATACGCAATTCACGCATGATGAATTAAATGCGATTGAGAAGATTCTAGCATAGTTTTTTGAAAAGTAAAATGTGATTGTAGAGACGCACCGCAGTTCGTCTTATGCGCATCGAATTTACAGAACGTAGACGCACTGCGGTGCGTCTCTACAAAAAACAGGAAAAATAATATCGTTATTTCTTCAATTCTAAATTGTATTTTTTTACAATTTTTAAAGTTGATTTATCTCCGTTAAAAACAGAATTCAAACCTTGCGGTTCCTGCGGAGGATCTGTAGTTAACGGATCTCCAGGATTCCATTTTCCAGTTTCGTTTACTGCTTTTCCTTCACCGCCATAACCCCAAAAATTTGCTGCCTGCAACGGACCGCCATTTTTACGACTTTCAACTACTCTTCCAAAAATGTAGCTGTAAAATTGATCACGATAAACGGAAGGCTCACCAGCATTTAAATTTTCATGCTCTCTCGGAAGCCCAAATTCTTCAATAATAATAGGTCTTTTTAAGTTGTTGGCTACTTTAATATGGTCATCAATATATTTTCCTGCGTTTTCGATTGTTTTTGATATGGTTGCTTCGGCATTATCGGCTTTGAACCAATTCCAGTTTTTTGGCCAAATGTGCATCGTCAAATAATCGATATTCGGGTTTTGATGTGTTCTTTCAAAGATTTCCATGCTGTCGTTAGAACTGTTTTTCCCTTCAGAACCTGTAGAAACTAAATGATTTTTGTCTAAACTGTCAATTAAATCGACAATATTGTTCAGCCATTTGGTGAATTTAACTTCGTTTTCTGTCGTAAAAGTTCTTGGTTCATTTCCAACCTGCCACGCCATAATCGTATTGTCTTCGTTGTATTTCTTTTTAGAATAAACGTTAGTTCTTCCAATAATAAACTTCACATGATTGCTCAGTGCCTCCATACAAGGTTCGCAGCTGTGAAACTGTTCTGTATACGACATAAATTGAGGCCATGTATTCGGTGGAATATTTGGAATGGGAACTGGACCTTTCCCGTTCCATTCTAAATATTGTGACATTCCGCCCGACCATTCCCAGTTATTGGTCAAGTACAAAACCGCATACATTTTGCGTTTGCTCATTTCATTAATCAAGAAATCCAAACCGTCCAATAAATCTTCATCATATTTTCCTTGTTCGTATTGCAAAGCTGGACGAACGGTGAAATCGTATTTTCCGCCATCGGCACCAACCAAAATACGTAAATTATCGATTCCGTTTTTTTTCATGAAATCCAATTCACGTAAAAGTCTTTTACGATCGCCTATTTTTTTAGAAGCCAGCATACTCCCATACCAGTAATTGGTTCCAATATAAGCGTAAGGTGTATTGCCTTTGTAAAATTCGTTTCCTTTTACGGTAATTCTTTCCTGCGCCTGACAAGCGATTACAACAAAAATCAACGCTGCAGAAAGTATTTTTAAAAAATGGTTTTTCATAATTTATATTTTAAGGAGCTAATCCTGCTATCCGTTACAATCTTTTGTGGTCTCGTTAAAAAAAAAACGAGACCACAAAAGGATTTTCACTCCTATCAGGGCTAGGGCTATACGTTATTTTAGAAGTTTTGATTTTAACTTCAAACTTTAAACATGAAACAAAAACTATTTCGGCATTTCATACATTTTTGGCAGAGAATTTACCAATGCTGATTTTGTTTTTAAACTGTACGTTTTGAAATCTGCTGTGTTTGAAACCGAACCGTTTGGAACATAATAACCATCTGTATTATTATTCCAGAACATAACGTAACTTATCTGAATGTCATTTTTAGTTAAAGCACTGTACAATAAAGTCGAAAACCAATCAGTAATGGCTGGATTTGTGTTGGTTACACGATAACCAGTTTCGGTTAAGGCTGCGATTTTTACTTTTGCTTTAGCGTAATCAGAAAGAATTTTTAATTTAGAATTCGCTCTGTCAGATCCAGTTTGTCCTTGATTATTGAAATCTCCATAATTGTCCATTCCAATAATGTCAACATATTTATCGCCCGGATATCTGCTTAAATAAGCAGTTTCCGTTGTATACGAATTGTCGGGAGAAAAGGCATATAAAATGTTATGAACGCCTTTTGTATTTTTTAAATAATCAACGGTAAACTGATACGCTTTTTTGTATTCATCGGCCGTGCAGTAATCCGCTCCCCACCAAAACCAGTTTCCGTCAAATTCGTGAAAAGGTCTGAAAATAATTGGAATCAATTCGCCGTTCGCACCTTTAAGATTTGAAACAACACTGGCAACTTTGTCTAATTTTTTCTTGTACCATTCGTTGTTGGCTCCGCCAGGTAAAATACTTTTAAAAGCCGTTGCCTTTTGTTCCGAAGTCATGTCGGCCGTATAGAAAGATTCATCATTATACGGTTCTCTCAAATGCCAGCTAAAGGTGTTAATTATGCCTTTTGCGTAAGCGTTTTTAACATCTGATGTAATTTTAAGTTCCTGTTGATAGAACCAGTTATTGGCTTGTTCGTTATTGTTTTTATCAGTGATGAACATAAAATCAGAACCGAGAACGGCAGGATCAAAACCCGTATTTTTTTTGATATCAGATTCTCCGCCTGCATCTTGGTAAAAACTGTTGAAAGCATCCTGTTGTCCAATTGCAGTTTTGGTTTTCGCCAGTCTTTTTAAATTATAAAATAGGGCAACAGTCTCTTTCGTAGCATTGGCGTCGACCATGTAGGTTGCTGCATTTGATGTGGTTAAAGGATCGTCTTGCGTAGGATAATCGATTATAACTTCGTCAGAATCTTCTTTGTCTGAGGAACAGCTTGCGAGGGTTAAAATCGAAAGACTGAGAAATGCTATTTTAAGAAATGTTGTTTTCATTTTTACGTTTTAATTCGGTTAATAAGTTCCAAACAGGCTCTGCCGTTGTGATAAGGGCATTTCCAAAAACCTGCTTTGTCTTTTTGCATTACAGAATAATCGCTGTAAACTCCCCAAAACCATTCGCCGTTTTCTTTGTCGAGAATGTATTTTTTGGTGAATTCCCAGTTTTTGTACACAATATCCAGATATTCTTCTTTACCGGTTAATTGGTAGGCATTATAAAAACCAATTAAAGCTTCGGCTTGCGGCCACCAATGTTTTTCGGCAATTAATTCTTTTTTTTCTGGATCGTATTCGTACCATAATCCGCCATCAGAATCGATTCCTTTTTTTGTGGCTTCGGCAATTTGGATTGCGTATTTTTTATAATTGGCAATTAAAGTTTCATCTTCAGAAATTTCAGCACATTGCTGTAAAAGCCAAGCTGCTTCAATATCGTGTCCGTATGAAATTACGTCTGGTTTTTCGACCCATTTTTCATCAAAAAACAAACGAAGATGACCAGTTTCGGTATTAATAAAATGTTTTTCAATGGTTTCGAGAAGCTCAATCATACTATTTTGAAGCGTCTTGTTTTTCCACACTTTATACAAATTCGCATAGGCTTCAATAATATGAAGGTGCGTATTCATGGTTTTCTTTTCGTTGGCGTCTTTTTCGCTTAAACGCAAGTCATCAATGGGTTTCCAGTCTCTTGTAAAAGCTTCCAGATACCCTTTGTTTATAGGATCATAACTATAATCTTGAATCTTAGAATATAAATTAATGGCAATTTCTAAAGCTTTTTCATTTTTAGAAATGGCATAAAATTCAGATAATGCGTAGATTGCAAATGCCAGCGCATAAATTTGGTTTTTGGTATCTTTTGGAGTTTTATCGGCATTGATGCTCCAAAAAAGACCGCCAAATTGATTGTCATAAAAGTGTTCAGACAGAAACTCAAAGGCTCTTTCAGCCAGTTTTTTGTGGTTTTCGTTTTTTGTGGTCTGATAACTGGCTGAAAACGTCCATAAAATGCGGGCGTTTAAAACTGAACCTTTTTCTGAATCTGCTATAATGTGATCGTTAAAATCAATCTGGCCAATGAAACCTCCGTTTTGATTGTCGATGGTATTTTTTGACCAATATTTAAGAATAGAATCCAGTTCGGTTTCTAATTCTGATTTTAACTGTTTTAATTTTTCTGGCACTTGGAATTATATTGCGTTGTTTTTTTCGATTTGGCTGATGATCGTTTCTACAGAACCTGCCGAAATAAAGGTGTCTGCCGGCGCATTGGTTACATAATCGACTAATTTTTCTATAGAAGAAACAGCAACATGCATTCTGGTATCTGATGAAGCGTAATACACATACACAGTTCCGTCTGCATCTTCAATCCAGCCGTTTGAAAATAATACATTTGATACATCGCCGACTCTTTCTATTCCTTCCGGTCCCATAAAATGTCCAGCTGGAACGTGCGTCACTTTCGAAATATCATGTAAGTCAGTCATGAACATATATAAGGTGTAGCGTAATCCTGCAGCGGTATTGCGAACTCCGTGTGCCAGATGTAACCAGCCTTTTGACGTTTTGATAGGAGCAGGGCCAAGACCATTTTTTAATTCGTAAATGGTATGATATTGTTTTCCGAAAATGATTTTTTCGTCTTTTACAACCGGATTCGTCATATCGTCAACATATCCTAAACCAATTCCGCCACCTGAACCAACATCAATAAATCCATCCTGCGGACGTGTGTATAAAGCGTATTTTCCGTTTACGAATTCGGGGTGTAGAACCACATTTCGCTGTTGTCCTGTATTTGAAATTAAATCAGGAAGCCTTTCCCAATTGATTAAATCTTTTGAACGCACGATTCCTGCATTGGCTACAGCCGAACTTGTATCGCCTTTTGGAGCTTTTCGATCTTTTCTTTCGGTGCAGAAAATACCGTAAACCCAGCCGTCTTCGTGGTTGATTAAACGCATGTCATAAACGTTTGTATCGGGTTCTGCAGTCTGCGGAATCACGCAAGGTTTGTCCCAGAATTTGAAATTATCGATTCCGTTTGGACTTTCTGCAATGGCAAAAAATGATTTTCGATCTATTCCTTCTACACGTACGGCAAGAAGATATTTTCCGTTCCATTTCATTGCTCCGGCGTTAAAAGCGGCATTCATCCCAATTCGTTCCTGTAAAAACGGATTTGTTTTTTCGTTAAGATCAAAACGCCAGTTCAACGGAACGTGAGCAGCAGTTACTACAGGGTTTTTATAACGTTCATAGATTCCGTTTCCTGCTTTTTCTTCAGGAGTGTTTTTTTTCTCGATGAGCGCTTTATGTTCGTTTTCTAATGCCGTTTTTCTTTGTTGAAATGTAGCTGAAGAGGTTATTGTTGTCATATATTTTTGATTTCGGTATCTTATTTTTTAGTTTTTAGGTTCTCTTTTTTCGTTTAAATCTTGTTCTATCGTCTGCAGTTTTTCTTCAGATAAAGGATAGAACACAATAAAAGCGACTGATATGGCTGCTGCTATTGCAGGAAGTATGCTTAACATTAATTGAATTCCGTGTTGGGCTGTTGCGGTTTGTTCGACATTGGCTTTAAATCCGTAAAAACCTAAAAGCCATCCAGCGCCGGCTCCGCCAATTGTCCAGCCGAATTTTTGTGACATTGATGATGCTGAGAAAACTAATCCTGTGGCACGACGGCCTTGTTTCCATTCTGAGTAATCAGCGCTGTCTGCGTACATTGACCAGATTAATGGGAATATACATCCGGCACAAATGCTGATTAAAATTTGAAAACTCATGATTAGGAAAACATCTTCTTTTCCGAAGAAATAGAAAATTATACTCAAAATTGAAGCGAGTGCCATAGCGCCAAAAAAGGTTTTCTTTTTACCAATTTTGTTAGCAATTGGTGTTGCAATAATAACTCCGATGATATTGGCAGCTTGCCCTAAAACCAAATAGATGGAAGTGGGAGTCATGTGAAAATCACTTCCGAAAAGTGAAAAATCAAAGTTTACAGCACTGCTTACATAATATTTGAAATAGTATACTGCTGCACCGTCTCTGATAGAGTTGAAAACTAAAGTTCCTATTCCGGCACCTAATAAAATCCACCACGGTTTGTTTTTAATTAAGTCTTTTAAATCTTCTTTTAAATTAGATTGTTCGTTTTCAATAGGTTTTATTCTTTCTTTTGTGAAGAAGAAACAAGCCCAGAAAAAAACGGTGGTAATAATTCCGAAAACCGTAATGGTAGCCAGCCAGCCCGTTTTTGAATTTAAATTTCCTCCAAAATAGTTTACTAATGGCTCGATTAGCCAAAGTGCTAAAAGACTTCCGCCGAAAGCGAAAACCATTCTGTAGGATGATAATGTGTTTCTGTCTTTTCTGTCTGATGACATTACGCCTAAAAGGGAAGCATACGGAACGTTGATTAAAGAATAAATCATCATCATTAACGAATAGGTAACGTAGGCGTAGATTATTTTTCCTTTTTCATCAAAATCAGGGGTATAAAAAGTTAAAACTCCAATTACGGCAAAAGGTATGGCAACCCAAAGCAAATAAGGCCTGAATTTTCCCCATTTTGTTTTTGTTCTGTCGGCAATGATTCCCACAATCGGGTCAAAACAAGAGTCCCAGATTCTGGTAATCAGGAACATTGTTCCCACTACAGCCGGAGCCAGACCGAAAACGTCGGTATAGAAAAACAGAAGATACATGCTGAAAATTTTCCAGAACATAGAGGAAGCGGCATCTCCAAGTCCGTAACCGATTTTTTCTTTTAAATGAATTTTGTCGTGCATTGGTTGGTTTTTAAGGTTTTAGTTTTGAGTTTAGTTTTAAAGTTTTTTGATGTCTTTTTCAAATAAGGTTTGTTTCAGATGGTAAAAATCAATGAAATCTTTTTCGCTGATCTGGCCTTTAAACGGTGCATAATAATGCATTTTCTGTTCTTTTTCCTGCCAGCCGTGATTTCGCCACAATAAAACATATGAAATTTTATAATCGCCAATTGCTTTTAAAAGCGTTCCTGTCCACCATTTTGGATCTGGAACGGCTTCGTAACCTGCTTCGGCAAGAGCAATGGGTTTGTGTTTTTCAAGTCCAATTTCATTTAGGATTTTAAATTGTTTTTGCACTTCTTCAATAAATTTCTGACCGTCTTTATCATTATTATTTTGGTACGAATCAAAGCTCAGCATATCCACAAAATCGTCACCTGGATAATTGGCTAGAAAATCTTCTTTAGAATTAAAACTGCTTGTGTTATAAATGTAAATTAAATTATGAACGTTTTTTTGCTGCAGGTATTTAAAGGTAAATTTCCAAATTACTTTAAATTCTTCGGGAGTACAGTTTCCTTTTCCCCACCAAAACCAGCCTCCAGTTAATTCATGAAAAGGTCTGAAAACTATTGGAATTTGTTTTCCTTTTTTATCTTTTAAGGAAAGAAAAAAATCGGCGGCTTTGTCTAACCATGAAAGGTATTTTTGATGGTTTTCTGCACCAGGTAAAATGGTTTTTACAACATTTGGAGTGTTATCCCAAGCATTTTTTCCGGTTGCAGGATTATCAAAGTGCCAGCTTATGGTCGAAATTCCTCCTCGTTCATGGGCTTCAATAATATATTGTTTCATTTTGGCAAAAGGTACGCCGTCGATATTATTAATGTCTCCTTTTTCTAAACCGGCAATATCCCATCCGTAAACGGCAGGATAATCGCCTACAACGTCTTTTATGTCACTTCTCCCGTTTTCGTATTTCCAGTTTACGCCATACGCAAGATCATCCTGATGTCCAAATAAGAATCCTTTTTGGGTAAGACGCTTGAGTTTTTTGTATAACGAAACCGTTTCTAGTGTTGCTTTTTTATCTGAAAGTGACAAATTCGTATTACTTTTTATAGATTGAGCAGAACATGAAGTTCCTAGAAATGTGGTGATTAAAAACGTATAAAAGTATTTCTTCATATTCGGAAATATTGGGCTTCCTTATACTTCTGTATGGTTGCTTCTCATGAAGCAAATCAGTTCAAAAGTTGGTTTTGGTTAGTTTGTAATTCAGTATTGTTTCTTGGATAAAATTATTAAAACTATAAAAGATTGAGTATTAAAAATGATTAATGATTATTATTAATACAGTTTTTGTAAAGTTGATAATTCTATTTTTCAAAGATAATTGTATGTTTCTCGTGTAATTAATATTATTTTATCAATTATATATCATATTATTGCAGGACTAAACTAACTAAAACTAACTTTAATAATGGGCAACGATAAAAATTTTTATAGAGAGATCGCTCCTCTTTCTGCTGGAGACAGTTTTTTGGTGTTCGATCGAGTGAAAGACAGTTTTGATTTTCCGGTGCATTATCATCCTGAATTTGAGATCAATTTTATTTTGAACGGAAAAGGAGTCCGACGTGTTGTAGGAGATAATATTGAGGAAATAGATAATGTTGAACTCGTTTTGATTGGTCCTAATTTGTATCACGGCTGGGAATTAAATAAGTGTACCAATAAAAAGATACATGAAATTACTATTCAGTTTCATAATGACCTTTTTCATGAATCGCTGCTTGCCAGACGCATTATGAATCCAATTCGTGATATGTTTAACCGTTCTATTCACGGAATTTTATTCTCTAAAAAAACAGCAGAAGAATTAACACCAAGATTGGTAAGGCTTTCTAAATTAGATGGTATGGATTATTTTTTGGAAATCACATCCTTATTATATGATCTTGCTAATTCGAGAAACCAGCGTTTGCTTTCTACGTATACAGTTGATTATGATAAGTTTGATGATTATGATAAAATGAAACTGGTGTATGAATATGTACAGAAGCATTTTGCCGATAAGATTACTTTAGAAGATGTGGCCAATGTGGCGAGCATGTCTATAATTTCTTTTAACCGATTTATAAAAAAGCGTACCGGAAAAACTTTTGTCAATTATATTAATGATATCCGAATAGGATATGCGGCAAGATGGCTGGTGGAAAAAGATATGAGTGTTTCTGAAGTAGCTTTTAAATCTGGATTCAATAATATTGCGAACTTCAATCGCAGCTTTAAAGCTATTAAAAATTGTACTCCGAGTCAGTATCGTGAGGATTTTTCTGGTTTAAAGCGTATTTTATAGTGATACTTTTTTTTCACTGATGCATATTATTTTTAACGAAAACGTTTGATTTTTATGTTTTTGTTAACTTTTCTTTATAATTAGTGGTTGGTTTTAGTGATGTTATTGCGAATAATTTAATTTTTACCATAATTTTTTTTGATATGTGTTTTTTAAATGGGTTATAGTAAAAATATTATCATTAAATGATGGAATACTATCGATTTGATAATTTCTTCTGTTATAGATTTGTTAAATAATTTAGAAAATAAATCACGCCCTTTTATTACTAATTATGAAGAAACAAATTTAAACTAACCAAACACTTATTATGAAAAAACTAATGACTAACTTTATTCATTGGAACGCAAACCACAGTGCTGTTCCTTTGATTTTCTTCTTGTTACTGACCAGTAATTTTATTACCGCTCAGGTTAAGGTTTCGGGAACAGTCTCTGATGAAAAAGGATTATCGATTCCTGGTGCCAATATTTCGATTGCCGGTTCTAAAGTTTCGACTTCAACAGACTTTGACGGAAAATATTCGATCGATGTTCCTGCAAATGGGACTTTACTATATTCTTTTATTGGATTCAATACACAAAAAGTAGCTGTTGATGGTAGAAAGACTATAAATGTAATTTTAAAATCGGCTGCTGAAGATCTTAAAGATGTAGTGGTAATTGGTTACGGTACTCAAAAGAGAAAAGATGTAAACAGTGCTATTTCGAGCATTAGTTCGAAAGATATCGAAAACTTAAAAGTAGTTTCTTTTGACCAGATGATGCAGGGTAAAGCGGCTGGGGTAGTCGTAAATAGTAACTCTGGCGAACCGGGAAGTAACGTTTCGGTGAGAATTAGAGGGGTTTCGTCTTTAACAGGAACAAACGAACCTTTATATGTAATTGACGGCGTGCCAATGTCGGGAGACGCGAGAAACTCATCTACATCTGGAAGAAATGCTCAGGGAAATTCGAACTTCTCTAACAATGGTAATATTACACAAAGTCCGCTGGCACTTTTAAATCCAAGTGATATCGAATCGATTGATATTTTAAAAGATGCTTCTGCAACAGCTATTTACGGTTCTCGTGGAGCAAACGGGGTTGTAATTGTTACGACAAAATCAGGTAAAAAAGGAACTGGAAAATTGTCTTTTGAGAATTCGTATACGATTAGTAATCTTCCTAAAAAGCTTCATTCTATGAATCTTCAGGAATATGCTAGACATCAAAATGCATTGTCATCAGTTTATGATCCAACTTCTTACAGACCCGAATTTGCACATCCAGAACTTTTAGGAAAAGGTACTGACTGGCAGGATGCAATTTATGAAACGGGAGTGATGAGTTCAAACCAGTTATCATTTTCTGGAGGAAAAGAAGGAATTAATTACTATATCTCTGGAGGTGTTTTAAATCAGGAAGGTATTGTGATTGAATCTGGTTTTAAAAGATACAACTTCAGAACTAATATTGATGCTAAAGTAAACAGCTTTATTAAAGTTGGTGTAAATGTAAGCGGTGCTATAACTGATGAAAAACTAACACTTAACGGACAATTTAACGGAGTGGTAGCGACTTCATTATTGGCAACTCCAGACGTGGCAGTTAGAGAATTATCAGGTGCTTTTGCAGGTCCTCCTGCAGGTGGAGCAACATCGTTTGTAAATCCAGTTGCAACTTCTTTATTAGGTTCCAATACTTTAGTGAGAAAAAACTATTCAGGGAATTTTTATACTCAAGTTGATATTGCTAAAGGGTTAGAATATCGTTTTGAAGCGGGTGGTTATATTTATGATAACTTAGGCCAGCGATTTGATCCAATGTATTCTTTAGGCAATGCAGTAAAAAGTTTTGCCAACTTGTATTATAATCCTTCTTCAGGAAATTCATGGAACTTAAAAAACATGCTTACCTATAGAAAAACAATTAATAAACACAATTTTACAGTTTTAGCAGTTCAAGAATCGAATAGAGCGCACTGGGAGGGATATACGATTACAGGTTATGGTTATAAAGATAATAACGATAAATCGTTAGCAGCTTCAGACTTATCAAAAGCGGTTACAAGCGGAGTTTATTCTGGTACTCAAACACTGGCTTCTTATTTAGGAAGGGTAGTTTACGATTATGGCGACAGATACGGAATTACAGCTGCCGTGAGAACTGACGGATCTTCAAAATTCTTTGTGGGTAATAAATGGGGTGTTTTCAGCTCTGCAAGTGGTTCATGGAAACTTTCAAACGAAGCTTTCATGGAAGGAACTAAAAAATACATTGACAATATTAAATTAAGAGCAGGCTGGGGACAGACAGGAAACAACCAGATTGGAAATAATTTATACGATTCTAACCTTCACTTAATTAACAGTACAATGGGAACTTCTTATCTTCCATCAAATACGGCTAATAAAGATTTGAAATGGGAGACTCAAGAACAGACAAATTTAGGATTGGATTTTACTTTGTTTAATTCTTCACTTTCTGCCACTGTTGATGTGTATAAAAAAGTGTCTAAAAATTTCTTGTATCAAGTGCCTCTTCCAAACTTTCTTTCAGGTGGTGGAGATTACGAAGGTGGAGTTAATCCTCCATACTTTAACTTAGGAAGTATGCAGAACAAAGGTCTTGAGGTTACACTTACCTATAACAAGCAGTTTACTCCAAACTTTTCATGGAATGCCAGTGCCAACTTTACTAAATATGTAAATGAGGTTACAAATATGGCGGGATTAAACATTGTAAAAACAATGGGAACACTAGCGTATAATACTGTAACGGTTTCTAGAACTCAGGAAGGTCTTCCAATTGGTTCATTTATAGGGTATGAAGCGACAGGGATTTACAGAACCGATCAGGATTTATTGACTTACGGACACGATAATGGTTCTGGAACAAAAGTAGTTTTGAAAAACGGTACCAACTCATTATTGCCTGAATTCCAAAAAGGAGATGTAATTTATAAAGATCAGAATAATGATGGTATTATTGATACTAAAGATTTAGTGACAATTGGAAATCCAAATCCAAAATTCACCTATGGTTTTACGAATAACTTCAAATACAAAAATGTTGATTTGTCTATTTTCCTTCAAGGAACTGCTGGAAATAAGCTGATGAATTTAACTCGTATGTCCGGTACATTAAACAGTAATTTAGGAACTAACTATTTAACAGAAGCGGCAGATTTTTATTCAGCGACAAATACAGATGCTGCTTTGCCAAGACCATCTGCTTACAATGATATTAATAATGCAGTTTCTTCAAGATTTATTGAAGACGGATCTTACTTAAGAATTCAGAATGTGACTTTAGGATATTCACTTCCTTCAGATATAATTTCAAAAATTAAACTCACAAGATTAAGAATTTATGCTTCTGGTCAAAATCTATACACTTTTACAAAGTATAAAGGATATGATCCTGAAGTAGGTTCATACAATCAGGATGCTTTATTATCTGGTGTAGATAACGGACGTTACCCAGTGCCAAGACAGATTTCTTTTGGTTTTAATGTTGAATTTTAATACGAAATAATATGAAAAATATAATAAAAAGAAGCGGTGCTGTTGCTTTAACCATAATTACGTTAATGTCTTCTTCTTGTTCTCAGGACTTTTTAGATGTACCTGCAGAAGGAGTGCCAACAATAGGAAATTATTACGATTCTGATGTAAAACTAGATAATGCCAGTAACGGACTTTACGGTATTGTATGGTTTAATATGAATAAAGAAGGATTTTATGGTATTACCGATGTTATTTCGGGAAATATGTATGCAGGTCCTTATAATGAGTTTGGGAAGTTTACAGATTTGAGTTTTACCAGCAGCCAGTCTTTTATTGGTGATTCATGGAGATCATGTTTTGGAGCAGTTGCCAATTGTAACTCATATATTAATACATTACCGCAAAGTGTTGGCCCAAACGTTTCAAAAGAAGCTTTGAACAATGCAATGGGAGAAATGCATTTTATTAGAGCTTTTGCTTATTTCTTCTTAGTAAGATTATGGGGAAATGTGCCCATTATTGAAAACAATGCTGATTATTCTAAAAACTTCGTGATTCCAAGTAATCCGGTTGAAGACGTTTATAAATTTATTGAAAACGATTTGAAATTTGCTATCGATAATTTAAGATCAAAAAACAGAGGTTCTGATTACGCGGCAAATGCACACGTGTCCAGCGGATCTGCAAAAGCACTTTTGGCAAAAGTATATTTGTATCAAAAGAAATACGATCTGGCCAAAACAATGGCTCAGGAAGTAATCAACAGCGGAGAATTTAAATTATTAGGAGGAGACGAACTGCCAACAAAATCATTTGCTGATTTATGGCTTCAGAAAAATAATAACAACGAAGAATCTATATTTTCATGGCAATGGACAGGAGCGGGAACGTATTTCGAAGGAAACTTCTCTAATACATTATTTGCACCAGAAAACAGATTGGTGGAAACTTCTTATTCAGGTCAAATTGCACCTTCGCAAGATTTAATTCATAATGTTTATGAGCCGGGAGATAAAAGAAGAGCAGAAACATTTATGCTGCCTGGAGATTATTATCCAAACTTGACTTATGCACAGACACTGGCAGTAGATTCGCCAAAACTTTTAGGGTATACTTTTGAAGAAGAAAATGAAGCGCAGAATTCAGGAGCTGGTTTGAAAAAATACGTTATCGGAAAAGAAAATTTACCACTTACAGGACCATTCAATGCGCCGTTTAATGGAGAAAGCAGTATGAATAGCTACATGATGCGTTATGCTGACCTGCTTTTAATTCATGCCGAAGCAATATTAGGTTCGCAATCAGGAAGTACTTCAGATCCAGCTGCTTTAAAATCGTTTAACGCAGTTCGCAAAAGAGCTGGTCTGCCCATTAAAGCTTCTATTTCGTTTGATGATATTTTCAAAGAGAGACGTGCCGAATTAGCTTGCGAAGGAGATTATTATTTTGATCTTGGACGTTTGCCATTCGCGAAAGCAAAAGCAATTTTAGAAGCACAAAATAGAGGAGATAAAGTAACGCCAAAACACATTACCATTTCGGCATCAAATCTTTTACTTCCTTATCCTGCAGATGATTTAATTAAAAATCCAAAATTAACAGAAGTAGCACCGTATACTTTTAAATAATTTTTAAAAATAATAGTATGAAAAATATAAAAATTGTTTCGTTAACAATAAGTATGGCGTTGATGCTTTTTCTGACGCTTTTTACTTCATGTTCCAGTGATGACAGTGCTGAGGTATATACGGGTGCTCCTGTAATAGAGTCTGTAATGCCTTCAGGATATAATGCAGATGGAAGTCTTAAACCATTAACTCCAGTAACCTTAGTAGATCCAAAAAACTATTATGTGATTCATGGAAAAGGATTACGTACGACAAAAAAAGTATACTTTAATGACTTCGATACCTATTTTAGACCAACATTTGTAACAGATACTGACATCATTATATTGGTCGATGAAAATACGCCTTACGCGAACGCTTCTAATCAGTTAAAAGTAGTTACAGATAGAGGAACGGTGGTATATAATTTGACTGTTGCGCCTCCAGTGCCTACATTCAGCGGTTTTAATTCTATAAACTGTTCAGAAGGAGATCAGGTAATAATTAAAGGTAAATACTTCTTAGATCCTGTAGTTACTTTGGCAGAAACACCAACACAACCTGCGGTTCCGGTTACAATAGTATCTTCAACTTTAGAGCAGATCGTTGTAAAAATCCCAGCAAATGCTAATCACAGATATCTTTCTGTAGCTAATATCTCTGGAACAGCAACTTCAAAAGAAGCCATAGGAACAGCATTGTACGATGATGTATTATACGGCGTACAATGGGGAGGTCCGTGGGCAGGAAAAGGTGTCAATTTTGATTTTGGTGGAGATTCTTATCAAGGCCAAAAATCTTGGCAGTGGGAATTCGGTCAATGGGATGGCGGAAATTGGGGCTTCAATGTTGATTTAACTCCATACAAAGCATTGCGTATTGCTATTAAAGGTTCAAAAACGGGTAGAGTTAATTTTAGTGTAAATGGCGGCGTAAATTATGTTTTGCCAGTTACAACTTCGTGGGTGTATATGGAAATTCCTTTTAGTGATTTAGGAAATCCAACCAGTCTTACTATGCTTACGTTTCAAGAATCAAATAATGATGGTGGTAATACCGTATTATTCGACGATATAGGATTTGTATTAAAATAAGAGATTTTCTTTTTGAGTTAGTTTGTGTGATATTCCCTAATTAAAAATTAGGGAATATCTTTTTATAATAGCTTTAAATAATATTAAAATGAAAAAAATAGTTTTAGGATTGACTTTACTGGCTTCGGTTTTAGGTTTTGGTCAGGGAAATACACATACACAATCAGCAGGAAAATTTGAAGGTCTGGCCATGACACCGCCAATGGGCTGGAATTCATGGAACACTTTTGCTACTAATATTGATGAAAAACTGGTAAAAGAAACCGCCGATATTATGGTGTCATCAGGATTAGCTGCGGCAGGTTATACGTATATTGTATTAGACGATGGCTGGATGACCAGAGAACGTGACGCAAACGGAGATTTAGTTCCTGATCCAGTTAAATTTCCAAACGGAATGAAATCACTTATTGATTATGTTCATGGCAAAGGTTTAAAATTTGGTTTGTATAATTGCGCCGGAACCAAAACCTGTGCCGGTTATCCTGGAACTCGCGGATACGAATATCAAGATGCACGTTTTTATGCAAAATTAGGCGTCGATTTTTTAAAATATGATTGGTGTAATACCGAAGGGATTACCGCTAAAGAAGCATATACAACAATGAGTAATGCGTTAAAAACTGCAGGAAGACCAATTGTTTTCAGTCTTTGCGAGTGGGGCGACAATCAGCCATGGGAATGGGGGAAACCGGTTGGAAATCTTTGGAGAATTTCAGGAGATATTTATCCTTGTTTTGACTGCGAATTCAAACATCCAGAAAATTGGTCATCATGGGGATTTATGAAAATAGCCGAAATGAGAAAAGACATTCGTAAATATTCTGGTCCCGATCATTGGAATGATTTTGATATGATGGAAGTAGGAAACGAAATGAATCATACCGAAGATAAATCGCATTTTGCAATGTGGTGTATGTTATCGTCTCCATTATTTACGGGAAATGATTACCGAAAAATGAACAAAGAGACATTGGCTCTTTTGACCAATAAAGAATTAATTGCCATTAATCAGGATAAATTAGGAATTCAAGGATTTAAATATTTGGCAGAAGACGGATTGGAAGTTTGGGTTAAACCCTTATCAGATGGAAACTGGGCTGTGACATTTTTAAATAGAAGCGAAGTTGCTAAAAAAGTTAATTTTGACTGGAAGAAAAATACATTCAAAGATGCTGATTTTGGCTATGAAGCGGACTTTAACAAAGTAACTTTCAAACTAAAAAATCTTTGGACTCATAAAGAAGCAGGAACCACCAAAAAGAACTTTACAGCAGATTTGGCTTCTCACGATTGCATAACATTGAAATTATCTCTAAAATAAAAACAAGATGAGGTTCAAAACAATAATACTATATATAGGTGTATTACTGATGTTTTCTATTTCGAATGCACAATTTGTAAAGAAACATGCTTTTTTAAGTGTTCAAGGCACTCAATTAACAGATCAGAATAATCAGCCAATTGTTTTAAGAGGAATGAGTTTTGGCTGGCATAGTATGTGGCCGAGATTCTACAATGAAAAAGCCGTAAGCTGGCTAAAGAAGGATTTTAATTGCAATGTTGTTCGTGCCGCTATGGGAATTGAACTTGGTGATCATTCCTATAGTAAAGATCCGCAATTTTCAAAAGAAAAAATCGAAGCGGTTATAAAAGGAGCCATACAATCAGATATATATGTTATTGTTGATTGGCACAGTCATAACATCAACCTGAACGAAGCAAAAGAATTCTTCGCTGAGATCTCAAAAAAATATGCCAAATATCCCAACATTATATATGAGGTATTTAATGAACCGGATTATGAAACTTGGCAGGAAGTTAAGGATTATGCCGAAGAGATAATTAGTGTAATTAGAGAAAACGATTCTAAGAATATTATTTTGGTAGGATGTCCGCATTGGGATCAGGATATTGATCTTCCAGCGGCGGATCCAATTTTAGGGTATACTAATATAATGTATACTATGCATTTTTATGCCGCAACCCATGGCAAAGAGTTAAGAGACAGAACCGATGCGGCCATAAAAAGTGGTCTGCCAGTATTTATATCGGAATCTGCCGGAATGGAAGCTTCTGGAGATGGACCTTTAAATGTAAAAGCATGGCAGGAATATATAGATTGGATGGAAAGTAATAAACTGAGCTGGATAACTTGGTCGGTTTCAGATAAAGATGAAACCTGTTCTATTCTAAAGAAATTGGCAAAATCTGAAGGAAAATGGAAAGAAGAAGATTTAAAAGAATCGGGAATCAAAGTTAGAGAGTTTTTAAGAAAATATAATAAGGAATAAAATTTAAGCGGTAAACCATAAAGCCTGTTCAAAATTGAGCAGGCTTTTTTTATGTTTTAAAGGAGAAAATAATACTGCTGAAAGTCTTTTTGATTATAGGTTTGCTGTATATATTTTTGTAAGAATTTTAACGTGGTGTTACTGATGGGGTTTTATACTTTTAATTTGATTCTGTATTTGAATAATTTTTTATGTTTTGATTAATACCCTATTTTTTAATGGGTGTGGTTTTATTTTTAAGTGATTTTTTAGTTTTTTTAGTGTTTTTTATGTCTTTAAATTTTGTTTTACCCTTATTTTTTGGTTGTTTTTACTGAAATTGTGTTATTGAATTTTCAAAAACAAAACGCTGTAAATGTCAAATATTGATTATTGGCTCTTTAATTTTTGTAATCCATAATTCTTTAGCGAAATCGTCAAAAAAGTACTTTTCAATGATTCTACTCATGCAAAAGTTAATAAATTCGCTAATGAAAATATGAGGTTTTAGAGCACAGATTCAAGACTTCCAGAAAATGACTTATACTATGAAATAGATATATAAAGGATTAACTAACCAAAATCAATTTAATAACTAAAACCAATTAACACATGAAAAAAGTATTTTACATTTTAGCTGCGACGTTAACAAGTTCATTTGCTTTTGCTCAAGATGAAGAATCACCAACTTCACCAGCAACAACTTGGGGCGGATCTGCTGATGCTTATTACAAATATGATTTTTCTAAACAAATGAATGGACTAACGAGCTTTACCAACTCACAGGATTCATTTGAATTAGGAATGGCTTCGATCGAAGCAGGTCATAGTTTTGGAAAAGGATCTGTTTTCGTAGACTTAGGTTTCGGAAAGAGAGCAGGAGAATTTTCATATAATGAGACAACAGATAAAGATATAAATGCTAAATTCTTAATTAAACAATTATTTTTCACGTATCAAATTACAGACGAATTCAAAGTAGTTGCGGGTAGTTTTGGTACGCATATCGGATATGAAGTATTAGACGCTGTTGATAATAAAAACTACAGTATGTCATATGCTTTCTCTTACGGTCCGTTCTTTAATACAGGGGTTAAAGCACAGTATACTTCAGGAAAATTTACAGCGATGTTTGGTGTAACCAACCCAACAGACTTTAAATCAGCGATGGATGCAGGATCAACTCAAAAAACATATATTGGGCAGATTGGATATATAGGAGAAACAGGAAGTGCTTATTTGAACTTTACATCAGGAAGCAGCAACCCAGCATCTGATGAAAACAAAACACAGTTTGATTTCGTAGCTTCTAAAACTATTACTGATGCATTTGCTTTAGGGTTTAACGGAACTTACGCAAAAACTAAAAATGATTTTGACAGCACTTTAGATGGTGAATGGTTCTCATTAGTAGGATATGCTAATTACTCATTCAGCCCATCATTGCTTTTAGCTTACAGAATGGAATATTTTGATGCTAAAGATGCAGCTCCAAGTTTAGGAACCCTAACAGGATCTAGCGTATTTGCTAACACAATTTCATTAAACTATAAAGTTGGAAAACTTACAATAATCCCAGAGTTTAGATACGATGCTGCTTCTGAAGATATCTTCTTAGATAAAGACGCTGCACCAACTGGAGGATCATTCTTCGGATTAATTGCTACAACATACTCATTCTAGAGATAAAGATTGATATTTTTTTTTTTTTTTTGGAGCTGTCGAAACATACTAATGTTTTGGCAGCTTTTTTATTTTGGAAGGGGGGGTAAGTTATGAGTTATGAGTTATGAGTTGTGGGTTATAAGTTATAAGTTATGAGTTATAAGTTATAAGTTATGAGTTATAAGTTATGAGTTATAAGTTATGAGTTATAAGTTATGAGTTATGGGTTTGAGTTGTGGGTTTGAGTTGTGGGTTTTTAAGTTGAGGATTTAATAAAAACGTTATTCATTTATCTCCTTGATTTGCTTTTATGAAAAATGTTTTATTTCGAAGGAATGTATGTGCGCTCGCAGAAATAATTTGATTGGGATTTAGGTGCTTCTGTGGAATAGTTTGATTTAATGTAAATATAAGCAACAAAAAAAAGCGCATTCTATTTAGTAAGAATGCGCTTTTCGTTTTATTATTTAAGGCCTATTGAATCTGCTTTTTATAAATTGAATAGATCGTGTCAATTGTTTTTCGATCTAGAGTTGGGGTAGCATCAGTTTGAATATAGTGTAATTTAAAAGCCTGAATTGCTGCCGAAAGATTCTTAGTGTTATAACCAATAATTCGTAAAGCAGGTTCGATTTTAAAATCAAATGGAGCTTCTTCTAAAACAGCATCTGGCCAAATTCCGAAACCTTTTTCAGCAAGTGTTTTCCATGGAAATAAAGCACTTGGATCTTGTTTTCTTCCTGGTGCAATATCGGCATGACCTAAAAAGTTTTGAGTCGGAATGTTGTAGTCTTTTTTCAATTTCGTCAAAAGCGCTACTAAACTGCTGATTTGTGCTTCTGTAAAAGGTTTAAAACCATTATTGTCAAGTTCGATTCCAATAGAAGATGAATTTAAATCAGTGTTTTTTCCCCAAGAAGAATTTCCGGCATGCCAAGCTCTTAAATAATCATTCAGCATTTGAACCACTTTTCCGTTTTCCGAAATAATGTAATGAGAACTAACCTGTGTTCTTGTTTTGGTAAACGTATTAATAGTCTGCTGAAGAGAATCCTGAGCAGTATGGTGAATAATTACAAAACTCGGTTTTCTTAAATTAAAATTTACAGTGCCAATCCACTCAGTACTGATTCCGTTTAATAAAGAAGTCGATCCTGTTTTTGATAATGTATCTTTTACAATGCCAAGCTGAGATGCATATGTAGTATCAATAATAACAGGGCTTACAGACGGAATTGTTTGTGCTTGTTTACTTGTAATTTGGTTTTCCAGCGTTTTAAGCTGCTGGTCGTACGCTTTTTCAGTAGTCTTGTATGGATTTGTTGAGCAAGAAGTAATTATAATTGCTAAAATCAGACAACAAAAATGTTTTTTTGTCATAATTAACTTATTTATATATAGAGTTAAAACGATTATTCTTGAATTTTCGTATCTGAAATATCTTTACTTTCTTTTTCTTTTGAGTCTTTTGAATCCTTATCTTTTTTCTTTTTTGATTTTGTTTTTTTGATTTCTTTAAAATTATCCATGAAAGCAGTATATTTTGGTATCTGATCAGGATTTAAAAAAGCAGTTACTTTTTTATTGGTGCTTTCTCTTAAGGCTTTAATCTGCTCGATTTTCTGATCTTGACTGCTGCTTTCATTTTTCAATAAAACGCCTTGTTCTCTCATGCTGTCTGCTAAAACATTTGTAATAGCAATAACCTGTAATTCGTCAAGATTTACTTCGGGTTTCATTTGTTCTACGATCATAGCTGCCGTTTCTTCAGCAGGAATTTCTTTAGGTTTGCTGGTGTTTGGCTGTGGACCTCCCATCATGCTTCTATCCATTCCCATTCGGTTACCGCCATATCCGTTTCCGTAGCCATTATTATAGTAACCATTTCCGTATTGAGCTGAAGCAAAGTTGAAACAAAATAAAGTAAAAACTAAAATAATTAAGTTTTGAGTAAGTTTCATAAAAGTAATTTTGTTGGGTTAGCAATTCTTTCCTGTAAAATTAAGCAGGTTCTCCGTATAAATCAAATTCTGTTGCTTCAATTATCTTGATATTAACAAATTCGCCTGTTTTTACATAATGCTTAGATGCATCAATTAAAACTTCATTGTCAACATCCGGACTATCAAACTCGGTTCTACCCACAAAATGCGCGCCTTCTTTTCGGTCAATAATACATTTATAAACCTGACCTACTTTTTCTTGGTTTAAATCCCATGAAATTTGAGATTGTAATTCCATAATTTCATTGGCTCTTGCTTGCTTTACGTCATCTGGAACATCGTCCTCTAACAAGTAAGCATGAGTGTTTTCTTCGTGAGAATATGCAAAACAACCCATTCTGTCAAATTTCATTTCCTGAACGAAATCTTTCAAAATCTCAAAATCTTCCTGAGTTTCTCCAGGATATCCAACAATTAAAGTAGTTCTAATCGCTATTCCTGGAACGGCTGCACGGAAATCTTTTAAAAGTTGTGTAGTTTTGGCTTGTGTAGTACCGCGACGCATCGATTTTAAAATAGAATCAGAAATATGCTGTAGCGGAATATCAATGTAATTACAAATTTTTGGTTCGCGTTTCATGATTTCCAAAACATCCATTGGGAAACCAGTTGGAAAAGCATAGTGAAGACGAATCCACTCGATTCCTTCTACTTTAACCAAAGCTTCTAAAAGTTCTCCAAGATTTCTCTTTTTATATAAATCAAGACCATAATAAGTTAGGTCTTGAGCAATTAAGATTAATTCCTTAACACCATTTTTAGCTAAACCTTCAGCTTCTTTAACCAATTTTTCAATGGGCTGCGAAACGTGAGAACCGCGCATTAACGGAATAGCACAAAAACTGCATGGTCTGTCGCATCCTTCGGCAATTTTTAAATAAGCATAATTTTTAGGAGTTGTTGTTAATCTCTCTCCTAGCAATTCATGTTTATAGTCTGCTCCTAAAGCTTTTAATAATTGAGGTAATTCAGTTGTTCCAAAATATTGATCCACATTTGGAATTTCTTTTTCTAAATCAGGTCTGTAACGTTCAGACAAGCATCCTGTAACGAAAACTTTATCAACTAATCCTTTGTCCTTTTTATCAGCATATTCCAAAATCATATTTACTGACTCTGCTTTTGCATTATCAATAAAACCACAAGTGTTGATTACAATAATGTTTCCTTCATCCTTAGCTTTTGCTTCGTGAGTTACTTCTTTTCCGTTTGCACGAAGCTGACCCATAAGCACTTCACTATCATATACATTTTTTGAACACCCAAGAGTGATTACGTTAATTTTGTTCTTTTTTAAAGACTTGGTTCTCATACTTTTATAAATTGGAGTGCAAAATTACACTTTTTTATTCAAACACCGCTTGTTTCAGTTTCTTTTAGATGTTTTTTATGAAGAGGTTGGATAAAAAAAATCCGCCAAGTAAAACCTGACGGAAATTCTCATTCATCTATTTAATTTTAATTACAATTCAAATAATAAGGTCAAAGAAACATTATTTAGTTTCGATGTGATGTTAGCACCATCGGTAAAGCCTTGCGAGAAGAATCCCTGATTAGATTTTCTTTCTAGATATGAATACGCTAAATCTAATTTAGTTGCGCCAAAATTATAGCCTAAACCAGCAGAATAGCTGTTTAAATCGCCAATTGTAGTTCCGTTTTTATAAGGACTACCTTCAAAACGATATCCGCCTCTTAAGCTTAATTGTTTTATTTTGTATTCAGCACCAACTCTTAATTCTCCATTATTAGTTAACTGATTGCTAAGATCACTGTTTACTCCTCTAAAACCTGCATCGCTTGTTGGCTTATATTTAGTGTTGCTATAGTCTTTAATGGCGTAATCAACACTTATTAATCCTGATTTTCCAAAAACATATGCCGCACTGAAAGTTACTTTTCCTGGTGTTTGTAATGTGTAAGAGTCATACACGTTCACAATATTAGGATTTACAGTTTTATAAAGTTCAGGTCCGCCACTGGCTTGTCTTGTTGTGGAAATACTTTGAGAAAGCTCGTCGTATAATTCATACCAAGTGTTAGATTCATAAGCTAAACCAACTCTAAATTCTTCTGTAACTTTTGCAATTGCTCCTAATTGAAAAGAGAAGCCATTCCCGTAAGTGTATAAATCATTATTGAAGCGAAGATTTGATATTGTTTCAGTGGGTACTAAAGGATTAGAATTGTCTTCATAAAAACTTGTCGATCTTCTGTAGTCTGTAACGTGAACGTTTAAGTTTGCTCCTAGATAAATTCGGTCATTATATGATGTAGCAATATTGAAGCTTAATTTACTATTATATCCTCTTGCGTAAATCTCATTTTCATGATAATAATTTCCGCCTGCAGGAACATTGCTTGTATATTGAGTGTTATTATCGTTGTTTGCTACTGGGTTAATTACAAAGCCATAATAACCAAAATAAGCTTGTTGTTCATTGTAAAATTGATCTCTATAATCAATACCTGTTATGTCTCCCAAAGGAATTCCATTAGCATATGCTAAGAAATAATTAGAAATACTGTTGGTTGGGTTGGTTCCGGCTGAAAATACATTGTTGTCAAAGTTATTAGTGTTTTCGTAGCTGGCTCCAATTGCTATTTTGTTCCATCCTCTATTATTTGGATTTCGGTCTTTAAAAACAAAAATACCTCCAGCCTGATTTAAAATGAAAGAATTTTTTTTATCAGAAGTCTGAGTTCCAAAATAGTCAGAATTGTTTTTTATGTTTTGATTACTTAGTGTTACTCCAACCTGGTTGTTATTGAAAATAGCAGATCCTGCTGGATTGACACTAATAGCGGATAAATCTCCTCCAACTGCTCCAAAAGCACCGCTCATGGCTCTAAATCTGGCAGTTCCAGTTAAATTGTCTTGTGCATAACGCATCGCATCTGAAACTTCCTGTGAATATGACGCGCTGACAGTTAGTCCTGTGATAATTAGGAAAAATATTTTTTTCATTATGATTTTTGTTTAGTATGTGATATTAGATGGGTAAAAGAAGGGAATTGTTACCTTCTTCCACCACCGCCTCCGCCGTAAGATCTTCCACCTCCGCCTCCGCCGCCAGATGATCTCATTCCTCCGCCTCCGCCACTATTCATAGAACGTGATGGGCTAGGAGAGTAGCTTCTTGATGGAGTGTTACCACTATTGTTGTAACTTCTGTTAGTCGTGCTTGATCTGTTAGAATAATTGTAGTTACCGTTTGTGTTTCCTTGAGAGTAGCTTCTTCTGTTTGAGAAGGTCGGACTTGAGCTGTCGTAAGTTCTGCCATTTACAGAACTTCTTCTGTAGTCAGAAAAGCTGTTAGATCTGTTGGTGTAATTTCTGTTGGTGGTGTAACTGTTTCTGTTAGTGGAGTAACTTCTGTTAGAAAAGCTTCTGTCTGAAATGTAATTTCTATTCGATGCATATCCTCTATTATAAGCGTAGTTACGTCCTCCGTAGTAAGCTGCAGATCCTCTTCTTCCGTAGTTGTAAGAATAGTTAGCGTAGTAACGAGGTCCCCAGTAACTTGGGTATCCCCATCCTCCCCAATAACCTGGGTAGCCGTATCCCCAAGCGTATCCAGGATACCCCCAGTAGCCGCCGTAGTAACCACCCCAGTAACCTCCATAACCCCATCCGTAATATGGGTATCCCCATCCAAGACCGAATGACCATGTTGGGTTGGAGTAAACATTTACTGAAACGTCTGAATTACTGCTTCCCCATGCTGGATAAGCGGTAACAGCTGCAGTTTGTGTACTGTCGTTTTCCGAATAATTGCCATAACTGTCTACATCTGTAAAGATTTCGGTAGGCTGATTATCGTCTTGTAACGATCTAAAATAATCTTTGTATTGATTGTTTGTTTCTGTGGTATTTGATTGAGCATATCTGTTGGAGTAGTTACCGTACACGCCGTCATTGTCATGATAAGATGTATTTTGGTAAGAACCACATGATGCTAATAGAAAACTCAATAATCCAATTAAGTAAAAATGACTTGAGTTTTGGCGGTGAGTAGTATAAGTTTTCATATCTGTGGTGTTTTTTATTGTTGCACATTACAAAAATAGTTAGTTTTGTCAAACTATTTAGTTAAAATTATTAAAACAAAATTTGTGCCAAACTATATAAATATATGAGTAAGAACCTTACTACAAGATCAGAAGATTATTCTAAATGGTATAACGAACTGGTTGTAAAAGCAGATCTGGCTGAAAATTCAGGGGTCAGAGGTTGTATGGTAATTAAACCATACGGATATGCTATCTGGGAAAAAATGCAGGCTGAATTAGATCGTATGTTCAAGGAAACTGGACATCAAAATGCTTACTTTCCTTTATTCGTGCCGAAAAGCATGTTTGAAGCAGAGGAAAAAAACGCAGAAGGATTTGCAAAAGAATGTGCGGTTGTAACGCATTATAGATTAAAGAATGATGAGGAAAGACCTGGGAAATTAATGGTTGATCCGAATGCAAAATTAGAAGAAGAACTTATTGTTCGTCCTACAAGTGAGGCGATCATTTGGTCTACATATAAAGGATGGGTGCAGTCTTATAGAGATTTACCATTATTAATAAACCAATGGGCCAATGTGGTTCGCTGGGAAATGCGTACGCGTTTGTTTTTGAGAACTGCCGAATTTTTATGGCAGGAGGGACATACAGCACACGCAACAAAAGCTGAAGCATTAGAAGAATCAGAAAAAATGATGAATGTGTATGCTGATTTTGCTGAAAACTTTATGGCAATTCCTGTTGTTAAAGGTTTTAAAACCGAATCAGAACGTTTTGCTGGTGCAGATGAAACATATTGTATTGAAGCATTAATGCAAGACGGAAAAGCACTGCAAGCAGGGACTTCTCATTTCTTGGGACAGAATTTTGCAAAAGCTTTTGATGTGAAATTTGCAAATGCAGAAGGTAAACAAGAGCACGTATGGGGGACATCATGGGGAGTTTCTACTCGTTTGATGGGAGCTTTGATTATGACGCACTCTGATGACCAGGGGTTGGTATTGCCTCCAAATTTGGCGCCGATACAAGTTGTAATTGTTCCTATTCATAAAACAGATGAACAATTGGCGGAAATTACAGCTGCAGTTAATGAATTGACAGCTAAGTTAAGAAAGCTGAAAATTTCGGTTAAGTATGATGACAGAACAACTCAAAAACCAGGATTTAAATTTGCTGAGTGGGAATTAAAAGGTGTGCCTGTTAGAATCGCTGTTGGCCCAAAAGATTTAGAAAACGGAACTTTTGAGGTAGCAAGACGCGATAATTTGACGAAAGAAGTCGTTTTTAGCGAAAAAATCGTAGATCACGTAAATAATCTTTTAGAGCAGATTCAAGCAGACTTATTTACAAAAGCTTTAGAGTATCGCAATACTCATATTACAGAAGTAGATAATTTTGAGGAATTTAAGGAAATTTTAGAGGGTAAAGGAGGTTTTATTTCAGCCCATTGGGATGGAACTTCGGAGACAGAGGAAAAAATAAAAGACTTGACAAAAGCGACTATTAGATGTATTCCTTTGGATGCTGTAGAAGAGGCGGGAACCTGTGTGTTTACTGGGAAACCTTCTGCTAAGAGAGTGCTTTTTGCTAAGGCTTATTAAAAATTTATATATTTTTTTGCATTAGGTGTTGCGTAAATAAAAATTAGATGTATCTTTGCATCCGCAATACAGAAGCATGGTCCGTTCGTCTATCGGTTAGGACGCCAGGTTTTCATCCTGGTAAGGGGGGTTCGATTCCCCCACGGACTACAAGTTATATTACATATTGAAAAGTTTCCAAACTTAGGAGAATTATGGTCCGTTCGTCTAGGGGTTAGGACGCCAGGTTTTCATCCTGGTAACAGGGGTTCGATTCCCCTACGGACTACAAAATTAGTTGTAAATAAGTTTTGTAAAACAGAAATTGGTGTCTCGGTTTTTGTTTTATTAGTTAAAACCAAAGTGATTGTTTTTTGCAATTGTGGGAGGTTTTTCTTTTTTAACTAGTATTTATAATAATTATTACATCTAAAATTAAAAGAAATGGCAAATCATAAGTCAGCATTAAAAAGAATCAGAAGTAACGAAAAAAGAAGAGTTCTTAATAGATATCAGCACAAAACTACTCGTAATGCTATCAAAGCATTAAGATTAGCTACTGATAAATCTGATGCGACTGCAAAATTATCAACTGTAATTTCTATGATTGATAAATTAGCTAAAAAGAACATCATTCATGATAATAAAGCTTCTAACTTGAAGTCTAAATTAACTAAACACGTTGCTAAATTGTAATTAAACAATTTATCTAAATTATATTAAAGTCCTCTTAAAGAGGACTTTTTTTGTTTATATCTGTAATGAAACTCCAATTTTAAATATATTAAGATTGGAATTTTGAGTTTTTTAGTATTGAATTTATTTGTTTTATGAATTAAAATAGTTATCCCATTTTTTTCTTTAAATATTCCAGCATCGCCTGTGTAATTGGTTTTGAAAGAAAATCTATTATAATAGGATATTTTTTTGCTTTGGCAAGATCTTCAGGATCTATAGTGGATGACAGTACAATTACTTTTGCACTGTTGAATTCAGAATAAGCTTGAGAAGTAAAATGATCTAGAAATTCCCAGCCACCCATAACCGGCATGTTTAGGTCTAGAAAGATTAATTCAGGTTTCTTACTGATTTTGTTGTTGTATTTTAAGTTGTTGAAATGGCTTAAGGCCTCTTCACCATTATGAGCGCTAATGACTTCTTGGGAAAATGAAGATTTTGCGATTACTTTTTTGCACAGCATTAATGTGATTGGATCGTCATCTATACATAAAATCTGCTCAAACATATATTAGTTTTTAAATGTTATAGTAAATGTTGTTCCTTTATTGACTTCGCTGTCAATGCTGATTGTTCCTCCCATCGTTTCTACCTGTGATTTTACCAAATATAAGCCTAATCCTTTACTGTCGGGATAATTGTGGAATCTTTGGTATAGTCCAAAAACTTTATCGCGATTTCGTTCCAAGTCAATCCCAATTCCGTTGTCTTTAAAAGTTAATACAGCTTGATTGTCAATTTGATCAGCAACTATTGAGATTTTTAACTTCCTATTTTCAGATTTATATTTTATTGAATTCGTTAATAGGTTAAGTAAAATGCTTTCAATATAAGCTTTGTTAGTATTAAGAAGCGGAACTTTGTCAAATTTTAATTTAATAATAGGTTTATGTAATTCTATTTGAAAAGATAATTGGCTGAAAACATTTTCAAAAACTTCTTTTAAAGATACTTCTTCTTTCTGCATCGAAGGGTTATCTTTAATAATGATGACCTTTACAAGATCGTTAATGGTTTCATTTAATAAGTGAGTCGATTTGGTAAAGCCGGCTAGAATTTCTTTCAATTCTTCATCTTCGATTGGAATATCTTCTATTAAATTTAAAAGTCCAATTAAGTTAGATAAAGGTGCTCTTAAATTATGCGAAGTGATATACGAGAACTGTTTTAGATCTTTATTGTTTTGAGTCAGCTCGCGTATAAGGTGTTCTTTTTCGGTTTCCAGTTTCTTTTCATCAGTAATATCTCTTTGAATGGAAATCCAGTGGGTTATAATACCTTCATTGTTAAAAATAGGAATCATGGCAAACCGAACCCAGTATTCTTCCTGTGTTTTGGTGTAGGTTATGGTTTCAATTACACACTCTTCTTCATTTTTAATGGCTCTAAGGAGTTTTTTTAATTCCTCCGAATCAGATTTAGGGCCTTTAAAGATGTTGGCAGATTTTCCAATTATTTCATTAGATCTGTAACCAGACATTTGAGAAAAGGCTGGGTTAACATAAACAATTCTCGGGATTTTACGGTCAACGGAGTTGGCTTCGGTAATTAAAATAGAATCTTTAGATTGAGTAATTACTGTTTCTAGAAGTTTTAATCGCTGTTCTTCTTCTTTTTGTTTGGTGATGTCCTGAATGGCTCCAATCATTCTGATCGCTCGTCCGTTTTCATCTTTCAATAAAAATCCACGGTCAAGAACATATTTGTAAGTTCCATCGGCACATCTAAAACGGTATTGATCCTGCCATTTTTCTGTTTTTTGTTCAATGAAAGAATATAATTTAATCGACATTCGAATGCTGTCTTCCGGATGAATTTTGTCAAACCACCATTTTGAAGTTTTTCCAACTTCTTCTGGTTTATAGCCGAAAACACTTTCAATTCCCTTGTTCCAGTTGATGCTGTCTTCTGGAATTTTCCAATCCCAAATAGTATCACTAGTCGCTTTTGCTACTATGTCATACTTTTCATTTGATTCCTTAATTTCTTGATTGGTTTCCTGCAGTTTTTCAAAAACAGAAATATTTTTATTTTCATTTTTAGAAAGTATATATTTGAAAATAAATCCAGTAGTTAAAATAATAAAAGCGTCTTTCAGAAGAAATAAAAAGGAATATTTTGGTTCAAAAAAGTACTTAGTAATTATGTTGTGGCCTGCTGCAGCCACAATTAGCGATATGATAACGTAAACAAGAGTAATTTGTATAGTTTTACTTTTCATCACTCAAATATAGTTAAATTAACTATAACTATACAATAAGAAAAGTTCATTTTGGCACCTAAATTAACACTGGATTAACGAACTAATTACTTGGATATACGCAAACTATCGCAGAAACGTTTTTTTTATCAAAATAAAGTGTACTTTTGCACCCATTAAAAAACACAAATGGAATCTATTAGAAATATTGCAATTATTGCCCATGTCGATCACGGTAAGACCACTTTGGTTGATAAAATTATGTATCACTGTCAATTATTTCGTGAAAACGAAAATACAGGTGATTTAATCCTAGATAATAATGATTTAGAGCGTGAGAGAGGTATTACTATTACTTCAAAAAACGTTTCTGTTCAATATAAAGGAACAAAAATCAATATTATCGATACTCCTGGCCACGCGGATTTTGGAGGTGAAGTAGAACGTGTATTGAACATGGCTGATGGTGTTTGTTTGCTTGTGGATGCTTTTGAAGGTCCAATGCCGCAAACGCGTTTCGTATTGCAAAAAGCGATTGACTTAGGTTTAAAGCCATGTGTGGTTATCAATAAAGTGGATAAAGAAAACTGTACTCCTGAAGAAGTTCATGAAAAAGTTTTCGACTTAATGTTTGAGTTAGGTGCAACTGAAGAACAATTGGATTTCCCAACTGTTTACGGTTCTGCTAAAAACAACTGGATGTCAGATGACTGGAAAGTTCAAACACAAAACATTGAGCCATTATTAGACATGGTAATTGCAAATGTTCCTGCTCCTAAAGTTTCTGAAGGAACTCCTCAAATGTTGATTACTTCTTTAGATTTCTCTTCTTTTACAGGTCGTATCGCTATTGGACGTCTAGAAAGAGGTGTTTTAAAAGAAGGAATGCCAATTTCTTTGGTAAAAAGAGATGGGAAAATCATCAAATCAAGAATTAAAGAATTACATACTTTCGAAGGTTTAGGCCGTAGAAAAGTTGATCAAGTGGTTGCAGGAGATATTTGTGCTGTAGTAGGTATTGAAGGTTTTGAAATTGGTGATACAATCGCTGACTTTGAAAATCCAGAAGCTTTACAGACAATTGCTATCGACGAGCCAACCATGAGTATGTTGTTTACAATTAACGATTCGCCTTTCTTTGGTAAAGAAGGTAAATTTGTTACTTCTAGACATATCCGTGAAAGATTAACAAAGGAGCTTGAGAAAAACTTAGCGATGAAAGTTGGAGAAACTGATTCTGCTGATAAATTTATGGTTTTTGGTCGTGGTGTACTTCACTTATCTGTTCTTATTGAAACAATGAGAAGAGAAGGGTACGAGCTTCAAATTGGTCAGCCGCAAGTAATCATCAAAGAAATTGATGGAGTTAAATGTGAGCCAATTGAGGAATTAACTATCGATCTACCAGAAAATCTTTCAGGTAGAGCAGTTGAATTCGTTACAATCCGTAAAGGTGAAATGCTTTCTATGGAAGGTAAAGGCGAGCGTATGATTGTTAAATTTAATATCCCGTCTCGTGGAATTATTGGTTTAAGAAATCAATTGCTTACTGCTACAGCTGGTGAAGCTATTATGGCACACCGTTTCATTGGATACGAACCATACAAAGGAGAAATTCCTGGACGTAACAACGGTTCATTAATTTCTATGGAAAATGGAAAAGCAATTCCTTACTCTATCGATAAATTACAAGATCGTGGTAAATTCTTCGTTGATCCAAACGAGGATATCTATGAAGGTCAGGTAATTGGAGAAAATACTCGTAGCGATGATATGACAGTTAACGTTACTAAAACGAAAAAACTTTCTAACGTACGTTCTTCAGGAGCTGATGATAAAGCTAGAATTATTCCAGCTATCAAATTCTCTTTAGAAGAAGCTTTAGAGTACATTCAGAAAGATGAGTATGTTGAAGTTACTCCAAAATCTTTACGTTTAAGAAAAATTTACTTGAACGAAAATGATAGAAAAAGATTTAAAATCTAATACATTTTAAATTTCGATATAAAAAATCCCAAATTCCAATTAAGGAGTTTGGGATTCTTTTTTATGAATTAGTTTGGACTTTAGAATTTCAAACATTGGATTTTTAATACATTATCTTTTCAAACTAAAATGACCTTTAATATTTCGGCCATCTGCAAAAAGTAAGGAAAACCAATAATCATCTGAAGGGAGTGGCTGACCATTGAAAATTCCATTCCATCCTGTACTGCTTTGGTTCATTTGTTTTAGCAATTTTCCGTATCGATCAAAAATAGAAATGGTATAATTTGAAAGAATATTTGAATTACTGATAGACCATAAATCATTATAACCATCTCCGTTTGGGGTGAAAAATCTAGGATAATCAATAACATATACAATGAAAGTATTCGACATACCGCATCCATTTTTATCTCGCGCAACCGCATTATAAATTCCCGGAAGTATTCTTGTGAATTCCGGATCATTCTGAAAAGTGACGCCATCAAGTGAAAATTCATAATCACCAACACCTGTATACTGAATCAAAACAGCATTATCATTACCTGAAAAATCTTTTACCACCGCATCAGTAATAATAGCAGGTTCAGATAAAATAACTTTAAATGTTTTAGTCTTTTCGCATCCATTTACATCTTTTACAGTTACGGTATAATCTCCTGGATTAGTAATTATAATAGAATTAGAGGTTTCTCCGGTGCTCCATAAATAACTGCTGAATCCTGCTGTGACTGATAAGGTTTGATCGTCTCCTTTACATACATATACGGATTGATCTTCAAAATTGGGTGGATCAAATGTATTGACAACCAAACTTACAGATGTAATGGCATAGCAATCTGAACCATTAACTATTCTGGCATAAATGGTTTGATGGTAAGCAGTTGTATTTTCAAAAATATTAGGAAGTGGATTTGTTTCGGATAATGCGTCATCTGCTGTTAAATAATAAACTGCTTTAAGTCCCGCAGGAAGTCCTGTGATGATTTGAGGAGTAACTTCTCCATCTAAATCAAAATGATAAAGTCCATCTTGAGTTCCATCACCGTCGCAAGTACTGATTGGATTTGGATTAGGAACTGCTGTATTTGAGATTTGAAGCGTAACTTCTGCAATTTTGTAACAGTCAAATTGATTTTCTAATCGAGCATAAACAATCTGATTTGCAGTTTTATTGATGTAACTTTCAGGAGTTGCAATTGGATTTGTTTTATTTTGAGCGTCAATGAATGTTTCATAATAACCTTCGTTTGAGATGCTGGAAACATTATTTTTAACCATGTTATCAACTTTATTGATGTTGATAATAGAAAATCCGTCATTATCATCGTCACATTGAACGATGGTTGTATTGGTAGAAAGAATTTCAGGAGCATAATCTATTTGTATCTCCCCAATTAGAGTACAGCTAGAAGGGCTCAACGTAACTTCAACACTGTATTTTCCGCTGTCTGTAACAGTGTAAGTTGGAGTAGAAGCAACCTGTACATTATTCTTAAACCATTTATATGAATATGCTGGAGATAACTTTGGATCTAATAAATACGTATCGCCATAACATAACGGATTAGCATTAGAAGAAGTTCTATTTGGGCCAAAATCAATTTTAGATGCAAAACTTCCGGCTTGTAAAAAAACAGCCGAATCATAATACCTGTTTTTGTCATCGGCAATAACCAATTTTATATGATAGGTTTTTCCTGCTGTAACATTGGTTTGTGCATTCATAACAACTGTCTGGCCCGCATAATTTACTGGACTCGAATTGTTATTTAAACCATTAAAATAATGTTCATTGATTGCAGGACAGCCATCATAACGGTCGTCATTTGGAGCAATTCCTCCTTCAATTTTTGGACGTACATTGGTAGAAGAAAGCGGAGTTGAAGTGTTGGGTAAAACTGCTAAGTTCTTATAAGGTTCAGAAGTTCCCACTTCTTTAATTAAAAAAGCAAATCCATCTGAATATTCGCAGGGATAAAAATATTGATATTCGTTTGAAGCAAAAATATAATTGAAACTTAAAAAATCAGTAAGTGGTACAAAATCAAATTCTATTGAAGTAGCATTTATAGAATTAATACCCAAAATTTGATTCAAATCTGTATCGCCAACCCAAGCCGGATTTCCTCCGCCCATATCACTAAAATAAGGGCCAATTGCTTCAGTACTTGTAGAGGTAGTTAAAATGATGCCTTCTTTAAAAGGAAAATTACTTGTTCCTGCACTAAAATAAGCAAAACTGTTTTTTCCGGGTGTGTAGGTATCTCCAATTCCCGTTGTATTACTAACAGCAGCACATGAGCTATTTACTAAAACATTCTCAACGAGCTGCTGTGGTGTTCTTTGATCGTCAATTGTTATTGCTTGTGCCTTTACCTTTACAGATAAAAGACAGAGCAATAATAAAAGTATAAATCTTTGTAACGAATCCATAGTATAACAAATATACTATAAATCCCGACTCTTTAGTAGTTTGTAAGAAAAGTAAATAAATAAAAATGTCCAGACTGATACGATAATAACGGCAGCATAATCAACTCCATATTGTCCGTCTAAATCAACTCCCATTTGCGAACTGATATTTCTAACAACAGAAAGACGTGGGCCTGGATTAACAATTAAGTTAGACATTGATTCTAAAGGAAGAAACTGTGTGATTTTATCGCCGGTGTTACTATCTGGGAAAATTTTAAAAACTAAAATTCCTTTGAAGATTCCTTCAAGAATGCTCCATACCAAAAGAAAACCTAGTGCAAAAGCAGAACGTTTTACCAAAATTCCTAAAAACAAACAGAAAGAAAAGAAACCTGTAAGCTTTACGAAAAAGGCTAAAAGATAATCCAAATCACTGAATATAATTCCAAACTCAGTATACGATGAAAAGCTTAAACCCAGTAATAAACTCATTATAAAAACAAAAACAGTAGAGCAGAAAGCAAATACAACTACAGTGAGAAATTTCGAAAGAATGAATTCTTTTTTGCTTAAACCGTCAATTAAATTTTGTTTTAAAGTTCCGTAACTATATTCATTGGCCATCATAGAAACAATTACAATAGCAAGAAAGAATTTTAGCCAAGCAGCAACATAAGTATTAAAATGCCAGATAAACGGAAAATTAAAAATTCCCATTTCGGCAAGATGAAATTTAAAAGGGCCAATGTCGAATTTTATCGAAGCTATTAAGGCAATAAACGAAAGTAAAATGAAATATGTGAGCGTAAGAACACGGCTGGCTTTGTTTTTCCAGATTTTTTGTAATTCTATTGAGATAAGTCTTTTCATGGCTTAGTTGGTTTTTGAAGTAGTGTTTTTGGTTAAGGCTAAAAATTGAGCTTCCAGGCTGGTTTTACGTTTTACCAGATGACTTAAAACAATATTTTTTGAGAATAAAAACTGGTTTAATTCTGAAGCAGCAAGATCAGATTTTAAGTAAACCAAAACCTTTCCTTCTTCCTCCGTAATTCGGTCTATAGCCGAATGATTTTCCAGAGCTGATTTTAAAAGAGTATTATCATTTGATGAAATTTCAAAAAAGCCTTCGTTAGCCGACATCGCATCAACGGAACCTGAATATAAAATTTCACCTTTTCGTAAAACCACTACATGCGAACATACTTTTTCTACTTCATCCAGCAAATGCGAAGCCAGTAAAATGGTAGTTCCCTGAGCTGCAATTTCTTTGATGATGTCACGAATCTGGTGAATTCCCTGCGGATCTAAACCATTTGTAGGTTCATCTAAAATTAAAATTTCTGGATCATTTAAAAGTGCCGAAGCAATTGCCAGACGTTGTTTCATTCCTAAAGAAAAAGTGCTGAATTTTGAATCTTTTCTTTCGGTAAGACCAACCAAATCAAGTTTTTCAATGATTTTAGAATAATCAATACTTTTGATTTTACAGACAAGTTTTAGATTTTCTTCTGCTGTCATGTACGGATAAAAGTTTGGGCGTTCGATAATCGCGCCTACTTTTTTCAAAGCTTCATGAGTTTCTATTTTTCCATCAAACCATTTGTAATTGCCTGAGGTTTTATTAACAACATTTAAAACAATTCCTAAGGTTGTAGATTTTCCACTTCCGTTAGGACCTAAAATTCCGTAAACGTGACCTTTTTGTATAGAAAAAGATACATTTTTGAGCGCCTGAATACGTCCGTATTTTTTGCTGAGATTCTCGATAGTAAGTATGGTTTCCAAATTTATTTCGGTTTTAGTTTTTAGTAAGACGAATCAAGTTCTATATTGTTACGTTAAATTTAATTTTCTCTAAATTTGTACTAAAGATATTCAAAATGAGTGAACCTTTAATGGTGTTAAAGAAACCTTCTTATCCTTTAACACAACCACTTTTAAGTTATTTGGAGAGATTTGAACGTATTTCGAAAGTTTCGATTTTTTACGATGACTTATTACGCTTTTCCGGTTCAATCAATGTGTATGATAAAAATGACAACGATACTTTATGGATACGGGTGTATTACGGCGAATTTGAAAGAGATGAAATTGATTTAAACTTAAAAAAAATCTATTCTCTTCTGCATTCAGATGGAAACAGCGAAATCATTCAATATCTAAATGTTGATGCGATTGATTACTGTACTTTCGGAAATTCGAAACCTTTCCGAATCAAAGTCCGAAATATTCTCAACGATAACTACGTTCATTTCTACATTAAAAAAGCAGATGCATCTAGAATTTACGGACTTGAATTAGAAGATATTCTTTCGCCAGATAAAATCAACTTTTTAGTGTATAATGATACATTAATTGAAGAACATATTATTGGGATTCCAGGCGATGTTTTTATGGATACATTATTGGATAAATGTACCGAAATGGAAAAAGCCCAGATTGCCAAAGAGTTTGTAAAATTCAACGAACGTTGTATGATTAGGCTTTTAGGAGATATGCGAGCGTACAATTATGTAATTGTTCCTATTCATGATTTTGATCAAGTAGTCTATAAAATCCGTCCGATTGATTTTGACCAGCAGTGTTACGAAGGAAATTTTAAAGTATATCGTCCGCAGTTTTTTAAAGAAAATTTTCCAATGATTCAGCTGATTAAAGAAAAATTGGAAGAACGTTCTATTATTCAATACAAAGATGAAGAAAGAGCGATTTTAGCAAAGCGTATTCACTCCGCCGAAACCAGAATTAAAAAATTACTGAATATTATGTGCCACGATACCATTTCGACTCAGGAGCATTTAAACCAGTTAAAAATGGAATTGTACCGATATACCAATGATATGAAGTTTAAAAATGCTAAATCAATGGGACACATTATGCATGCTGCGTTTGAGTTTATTACCCGTAACTTTAAGAACACAAACCTAGTGTAATCGATCTAAACTTATAAGACATAAATTTATGAAAAAGACCTTTTTAATAACCGTTTCAATTGTTTTATTAGCCTGTCAGCAGCAATCTGGTTCTGATTTAAAAGAGCTGTATTCGCTTCCCAAAAAATTAAAAGAAGTTTCGGGAATTACCTATTTTCCAGAAACCAAACTGATTTACACTTTAGAAGACAGTGGCAATAAAAACGCGATTTATGCTATTGATTCAAAAGGGAAACTGAAAAGAACTATAAAAATTGAAAATGCTGCAAATGTTGATTGGGAAGATATTACCAAAGACAAAGCAGGAAATATTTATATTGGAGATTTTGGAAATAACGATAACGAACGCAGAGATTTGTGTATTTATAAAGTGGCCAAAAATCAGTTGAATAAAGATCAGGCTTCCGCCGAATATAAAATTTCATTTTCGTATCCGGAACAAAAAGAATTTCCGCCAAAGAAAAAAGAAATGTTTTTTGATGTAGAAGGTTTCTTTGAGCAGAATGGTTATTTCTACCTTTTCACTAAAAACCGAAGCAAAGGTTTTGATGGAACTGCTTTTATCTACAAAATTAAAAATGCTGCAGGAACTCAGAAAGCAGTTAAAATTGGAGAATTTAAAACCTGTAATAATTACAATCACTGTGTACTGACAAGCGCGACAATTAGCCCAGACGGAAAAAAAGTAGTTTTATTAAGCCACGATAAAATTGTTTTATTTAAAGGTTTCAAAGGAGATTTATTCCATAAAGGCACACAAACTGAAATTAGCCTAAATCATTTCTCTCAAAAAGAAGCTATCGTTTTTAAAGACAACAACACTTTGTTGATAGCTGATGAAAAAACAAATAAAATAGGAGGAAAGGTTTATGAGTTTGCTCTAAGTCGCTAAGGTTCTAGGCACTGAGGTACTAAGAAAAGATTAGCCACGAATTCACGAATTTTACTTAAATTATTCGTGAATTCGTAGCTAAAAACCTTTGTCACTTTGCAGCTTTGTTCCTCTGAACCTAAAATTAAAAACTATATGCCGCTCCAAAAATCACCCTTCCAACTTCATCAGGAGATTTAAAATAAGATATTCTGGCTGTGATTACGTTGATTGCATTTAACCAAAGTCCGCCACCGTAATCCTGATGCCATTTTCTTGAATTTTCACCATCAAGCCAGATTCTTCCGTAGTCGAAACCACCCAGAATTCCGTAAGTCATTGGTGCGACAGTTTTTCTGATTTTTCCAATACTTAAACGCAAATCAGAACTTTGAGAGAAGTACGAACTTCCTAAGAAACGCTCATTTCTAAATCCGCGTAAATCAGTATCGCCGCCCAGAGCAGCACCTTGATAAAATTCGTAGTTATTATTTAAGATTGCTTTTCCTTTAAAATAAGTAGCCAAAATCAATTGTCCGTTATGATCAATTTTGTGCGTAAAACCTAAAACACTTTCCAGAGTAGGGAAGTTCTTTTTAGTTTCATCAAGATTGGTTGTCCAAGTTCCGGCAATCATAAAATGAATTCCTAAAGTTGGTTTTGCAGCAAAATCGGCATTTTTAAATTGATATTTTACTTTTAAACTTCCAAAATTCTGACTATCAAAAATATCAGGATTTACAATCCCTGGAATATTAATAAATCTATTTTCAGTATCTTCAACTGTCATTCTTTCGAAAATAGGCTGAATACTAAATTCACTTCCATATCTTCCAACGTGTCTTATCGCGCCAGAAGCATTAAATTTTCGAATTCGGACACGATTATAATCCATTCCCACTTCCTTATTATCGTATGTGGTTTCGTTTCCGTAACCAAAATAATTCATCGCAAAATTTGGAGTCGTGTACAATGATTCAACGTCAATTACCCATTTTCCTAACAATCCAGGAAAATGTGCTGCATAATTAAACTCTAAACCGCCAGTTGCAAAATAATAAAAAGCATTTACTATGTGTCTTTGTGTATACGGATTCTGTTTGAAATTATTAACCGTATAATTTAAATTAATACCCACTTTTACCCCATCATCAGGATTGAAACCAACATTAGGAAGTCCAGAAATCACATTGTATTTTGGTCTTTCATAATTGTACAAATTGACATCATAATCATCTGTCAACTGAGTCTGTGTTTTCGAATCAAGATTATACGTGTTTTCTTTTGATTTAAAATCATACACAATTACCTTTCTTCCGTTTTCGATTGTATATGTATCATTGTTCTGACCACCAATTAAACGGATTTTAATTCTGGATTTCTCATTTCCTTTTACCTCAAAAACATCATTATCATCCAAACCATAAATCCATAAGTTTTTAGTTTTAGCATCCGTTACATTTTTGGTATAAACCAATTCATCGCCTTCTTTTTTAACTCTGAAAACCTGAATTTCAATTCCTTTTTTCACATTATGATTCAAAACAAACTTGTCTTTTTTGTCTGTTCCCGCAATCATAACCGTTTTGCTCAAAACATCAGAATAACGAACCGCATATTTTTGAAGATCTTTTTTCCTGTTTTTTAGTTTCGCTTTGATTTCGTCAATTGTTGCGTCTTGAACTTCTTTCGGCAGATTTTTAAAAGCAGTATCAATATCGCTGTCGCTTAAATTTTCCTGAATGTATTTCGCTTGTTCGATCCAGTCTTTTTCTGTTGCGGTTTTCAAAAATGCTAAATCCATAGGATAAGGTTCTCTGCTCAGCCATTTTACATTGTCAATTTTGTATTTGAAAGTTCGCATATGACGAAGCGCCGGAATATTCATTAAAATAGAAAGCAAAGCTCCATCGTATTTTACAAAAGCCTGATCACGATCTCGCGGAATAGGTCTGTAAACCACTTTTCCATTTTCCTTATATTCTGCCCAACGCCATTGATCGCTGTGTCGGTCCCAGTCACCCAAAAGCATATCAAATAAACGTGCCTTGATGTATTCTTTTTCATCAACCACATATTTTTCATCTTTATGAAGGTTCAGCATCATATCATCGGTGCCAATAATATTAGTTGGTTTTCCGAAGTTTTTCCCATCAAGATGATTATCTGCCGGTCTTTCTTCAACCATATACAATTGATCGCCAAAACCTGCATTAAATTCACCCAAACCATTTTGTTTTGGAATATAATACAAAATAGGATTTGTGTGTCTTAAGCCAATTTTATCAGACATACTTCCAATTGCAAAAGAAGAATAGGGATGTGAAGTCGTATAAAAATCAAATAAGAAATCTTCAGCATATGTCTTTTCAAAATCGTTTACGACATATTGATCTTTAAACGCAACCGACTGTAGAAAGACAGTAGCGCTTTTTTTCATAGCACGCATAACATATTCTCTACCCTGTGGATCTGACATTCGTAAAGAAACCGACTGATGTCCGCCGCCTTCGTGAATTGGTTTTAATCCGCCTTTTAAAGTATCTACTGTTGCAGTTGTAGCTTCAATTGGCATACTGTAATATTTTCTGTAATGCTGTCCGAATAAAAATTTGTGAAACAAACTTTTCTCCGTCATTTTTGGAGAATAGATTGAAGTTGTCACTTTTGAAGGGAAATTATTTGGAATATCAGAAGCCCAGTTGATTTCTTTCGCTTTTATGATTTCACGCTCGAAAAGCATTTTTTCTTTATTGTTTTCATTTCCAAAAAAATTAACTTTAGCATCACCAGTTTTGTATAAAGTTAAAGTGGCGTATCCATTTCCACCATACGAAAAATCAAACGGATTTATGGCTCTTGCCGCTTCTGATTTTGATCCCGCGCCGCTGATAATCTGCTGAATATTTTCTTTACTGATGTATTGTAGATTATGATCGTGTCCCGAAACTACAATTACATTTTTCTGCTTCTGCAAAAGCGTCTTAATTCTTTTGGCATAAATTGTATATTGTTTATTCTGAATATCCTGTGGACTTACTCCGGAAGTTTTTCTCAATAAATTAATAAAAGATCCAATTACAGGAAGCGGAATTTTTTTCTCTAAAGGGAACAATTGTTTTTCTAATGAAAATTGTCCGCCGTGAGTTCCATTGCTTAATAAAGGATGATGAATGGCCAAAACAACTGTTTTCTCCTGATTTTTATTTAAAATACTTTCCAGTTCATCAAAGAAATCTTCGCGAGTTTTAATTTCGCAGTTATCATTTATAGTAGGGTGATCGTCCCAGTCTTCCAGGAACCACTCGCTGTCAACAGTTATTAACGCAGTAGTACTATCAATTTTTACATCTTCAATAGGACAGGTTTTTCTTGGCAGAAACGCTTTTTTATCATTTAAATATTTGGTCACAAAATCGGCTTGTTTTTCAAGACCTTTTATGCCGCTGTACCAATCGTGATTTCCGGGAATAAAAATGGTTTTACCTTTAAAACCTTCTGCTATTTTTAATTGGTTAGTCAATTTTGTTTGAGCTAAAGCCTTGTCTTCGGCATGTTTATCAGCAGGAAAACCTTTAGGATAAATGTTATCTCCTAAAAAAATAAGTGTCGATTTTTTATTGGCTTTTTTAAGTTTTTGATGTAAAAGATCAAGCGTTTGTTTGGCCTGTTCTTCATCAGCATTTCCAGCATCTCCAACCAGAAAAAACGTGTGTGCAATTTTTAGGGTATCTGTTGCGTTTTCTGTTTCGTTGGCGCTGACATTTTTTCCATATTGCGGCTTATGCGTTGCACAGGAATAAACAATGAATAGTGCCATTATTGCTGCTAAATAGTTTTTAATCGTAGCAATAAAATGATTATCCAAAAACAATTTCATAATTTAGTGGTATAAAAATATTCTTTATGAATCTAATAGAACAATCCGAGGATTTCGTCAGTAATTTACTCAAAGATAAACTTTCTAATTTATATTCTTATCATAATTTTAACCATACTTTCACCGTAGTTTCTGCGGTAAAAGAGTTGTGTAAAAAAGAAGATGTAGTAGGCGATGATAAAGAGGCACTTTTGGTTGCCGCTTGGTTTCATGACACCGGATATGTGAACGGATACGAAGACCACGAAGAGAAAAGTATTAAAATCGCTGCTGATTTTTTAAAAGAAAAAGGAAAATCTGCGGAGTTTATTGATAAAGTTTCGGGTTTAATTCTGGCTACTGCTAAAGAATATCAGCCCAAAACTCATTTGGAAAAAATCATTAAAGATGCTGATTATGCTCATTTAATGGGAACCGAATATACTACAACCTGCGAATTGCTTCGATTGGAACTTAAAAACACAGGAATTGTAAGTTTTACAAATGCTGAGTGGACAAAAGAAAACTTGAATTTTCTGTTGAACAAACACCGTTTTTATACTGATTACGCTTTGAAAAAATGGCAGCCTTTAAAGGAAAAAAACCTGCTTTTGATTCAGAAAAAAATAAACAAACAGGAATTGAAAGCCGCTGCAGCGATCGAAGCAGAAAACAAAAAGAAAGGCAAAGACGAAAAACCAGAACGCGGTATTGATACTTTGTTTCGCGTTACACTTGGAAATCATACACGATTAAGCGGCATTGCCGATAGTAAGGCTAATATTCTATTGTCTGTAAATGCGATTATTATTTCTATTGCACTTTCTACGATCATCCCAAAATTAGATAGTCCAAAAAATGCACATTTAGTGGTGCCGACATTTGTTATGCTGATGTCAAGCGTTATTACGATTATTTTTGCGATTCTATCGACACGACCAAAAGTAACTTCGGGATATTTTACCCGTGCTGATGTAGAAGCCAGGAAAGTAAATTTGATGTTCTTTGGGAATTTCTATAAAATGCCTCTTGAAGATTATGATTGGGCCATGAACGAAATGATGAAAGACCGCGATTATTTGTATTCGACCATGATAAAAGATTTGTATTATCTTGGGTTGGTATTACAGCGAAAATATAACCTACTTAGAATTGCTTATAATTTATTTATGTTCGGAATTATTATTACAGTGATTTCGTTTGTAATTGCTTTTAAATCAATTTAAGTTTTTGAAACACATAGAAACATAGGTTTTTGTTTGTGTAAAAGAATATAGAAAGAAACTAATTTCTAACACATAAATCAAAATATTTAAGGCTTTGTCGAAGTTTAAACTTTGACAAAGCCTTTTTAAATTTTAAAGAAATCACTATGTTTTTTGAAAGCTCAATTATTTAGTTGAGCTCATCTAATAAATCCTGATAAGTTATTTTTTTTACTGTAGAACTTGTCGTGTTATTAATCACTTTGACACGAATTGCTCGTAAACCAGAAACTCCCTGAAGATCTTCGACTTCAAATTGTTCAATTGAAGGCTCAAGTATTTTCTTGTGCTGCAGATATTTGATATATTTTAAATATTCTGCTTCTTCGCTGTTTTGAGAATATACAATAGTGATTTTCTCTTTTTCAGTAATTCTTTCGTTTGTTCCTTTAATGTTCGATTTGTCAATTCGTTTTTTAACGACTTCATATCTGGCATTGTAAGTTCCGTCAACATCAAAACGTTTTTCATCCATTCTGAAACGGATAGAAAGCGGCTGGCTGAACACTAATATTAAAGAAGTCACATCCAATTCGTAAGGAAGCGATTCTTTAAGCTGATGATGTTCTAATTCCATCTCGCATAAAGTCTGTAACTGCCACAAACGAAGATTATGTAAATACATAATATCGAATGGTTTCGTTGGTGAAATCGAAGATCCAATGTACAAATTATGTTCTACACCATCGGTTTTAAAACGCTCATAATAATGCGGATAAATCTGTTGTGCTTCAACTTGTTTTTTATCTAAAACAGTAGCCAGTCTTTTATTGATAATAGACATGGCATTATCAAATTTCTTTCTTTCCTGATAAAACATTCCCGTTTTTTCGTCCAGACTTTCAAAATACAATTCTTCTAATTTTTCATTTTTAGCATTGCCTTTGGTGTTTTTCAGGATTGGGTGAATTTCTTCTTCAATATAACGCTGAATATGTTGCTCCGTATCAGCTTTTAAAGGGAAATCAAGTTCGCTTCGAAGTGATTCCAATTCGAATTTACGTTGTTCCAAAAGAACCAGATTTGAATTTGGTTTCTGATTATCAAAAATTTCCAGAAGCGCTGTAAGTTGATTTTTTAAATCAATTTTAACCGTTTCATTTCGATGTTCAGACGAGCTTTTAATGTCGATTTGTCCATATAATGGAAAAACATTTTTAAAGACAATTTCTTTGAAAATATAATCTTTCGTATGATTTATATTTTGGAAATAATTCTGAGATTCTTTTTTGAATTTCCAATACACACTTGGGTGAATTGTTGTGTATTCACGCTGAATAATCGCTTCAATCTGATGCTGCATATCAGTATTATAACGATCAATAGTATCGGTTAAATACGGTAGAACCAAATCTAGTTTTGTAGCGTTGACGCTGTTTAAATCTCTTGGGTTTTCTGAAACTAATTCAACGATTCCTAATAAATGATCGTCTTTGATGACAGGTGCAAAAACACAGCTTTGAATACCTTGTTTCAGCAAATGTTCGCCAAGTCGTTTGTTGTTAGATTCTTCGATGAATTTTTTGACATTCGAAATCACAAAAGGTTCTTTATTATCCAGCAGATTTTCAAATGAACATCCAAAAAATGCATTTTTACAATCCATTTCCTGATCTGATTTTAAAAGATAACTTTCCATGTGATTATCAAACTTCATAGGTCTGATAAACTTTTCTTCTTCAGGATTGTAGATTATAAAACCAACTTTTAAACTCGGAATCTTAAAGATAGATCTAAAGATGTTTTCTACAATATCTGTAGAAGTTACTCTCGAATTATCTGGTTTTAATAAGTTACTTTTTAAAGTCGAAATAGCGCTTTCTGTAGTTGCGTCAAACAAAGAAACAATTCCAAAACCTTTTAAAATCCAGCTTCCAGGAGGAAACTTTGATTTCCATAATTCTATGTTATTGTAATTGTCAATTAATTGATCAATATCATTTTGAGAAAGTTCAACTGATTTTTCGGTTGGAATAATCTCCATAAAATCAGCATTGTACATAATTCGGTAATGTCGTTCTACGCCTTCTTCATCTGGAATATCATAGAAAAAAGGTTTGTTAAAATCTATATTTTGATTGTAGTGATACGCTAATATCAAACAACAGTTATTAATATAGAATTGATGATCGTCGAAATCACGAATTTCCATATAAAATTCATCTCCCGCATTACGCAGAATTTTTTTGAAACGCTCTGTATAATTGAAAGAAATATTCTGAAATGGAATTGTAATTGCTTTTATTTCGTTGTGAGTCAAAGCCGTCGGAAATAAATCGGCAGCGATATTTTTAATTAAAGCTTCATTTTTTCTGATCGTAGCAAGATCACGAATTCCAGTTCTAAATTCTGGAAAAGCTTCAACTTCTTTTAAAATGGCTTTGGCATAGTTAGATCGGTAATCTACATCAGATAAAGCAATTTCTTCAAAGGATTCAATTAGTTTATGAAATGAGATTATCGTTTCGAAAGGACTTTCTTTGGGTACGTGTCGATCCATCTGATAATTTTTTAGGTTACAAAATTAAGCATAAATTAAGAATGTGCGACATTTTATAATTTGTTTCATTTATAGTTCTATAATCAAAGTCCTTTGTTTGTAAGGCTTTGTAAAAGGCAATAATTATTTTAACTAAATATTAACATTGCTAATAACGGAACGATCGTTCCGTTATTATATCTTTGTACCATAATAATTAAATAATCAATAACTTAATCTAAAATAAAAATGAAAAATTTAGAAAACAAAGTTGCTATAATAACAGGTGGAAACAGTGGAATAGGATACGCAGCAGCAGCTGATTTAGCAGCAAAAGGGGCAAAAGTAATTGTAACAGGCAGAAACAAAGAAGCTTTATCAAAAGCCGAAACTGAATTGGATGTTACTGGAATCGTAGCTGACCAATCTGATTTAAAATCGATTGATAATTTGGTTGAAGAAGTAAAAGCAAAATTCGGAAAAATTGATATTGTATTCCTAAATGCTGGTGTTGCTTCTTTTGCTCCAGTAGAACTTGCTCCAGAAGATCATTATGATACGATTATGAATGTAAACACAAAAGGAGTCTATTTTACCGTTCAAAAATTATTGCCAATTTTAAATGATGGTGGTTCTATTATTTTTAATACTTCGGTAAATGCGCATCTTGGAATGCCAAATTCAAGTGTGTATGCAGCAAGTAAAGCAGCAGTTTTATCTTTTAATAAAGTGTTTGCTGTAGAGTTAGCACCAAGAAAAATCAGAGTAAATGCGGTTTCTCCTGGTCCAGTTGAAACTCCGCTGTATGGAAAATTAGGTTTGCAAAAAGAAGAAATAGAAGGGTTCGGAACTGTTTTGGGTGAGAAAATCTTATTGAAACGTTTTGCTCAATCAGCTGAAATTGCCAAAACAGTTTCGTTTTTAGCATCAGATGATTCTTCTTTCATAACAGGAACTGAAATTGTGATCGATGGTGGACTTACTGTAAATGCTGTTGTATAATTTTTTTGACTAATTCAGGAACGATTGTTCCGTATTTTTGTATCTTTGTGTTGAATTTTAATTTAGAGATCATGGCTAGAACGAAAGAATTTAATGAAGATCAGGCTTTAGATAAAGCAATTGAAATTTTTTGGCACAAAGGTTACAACGGAACTTCGGCTCAGGATTTAGTAAATCATTTAGGATTAAGCCGTTCTAGTTTATATGATACTTTTGGAGACAAGCAAAAGCTTTTTGTAAAGTCATTGAAACGATATCAGCATCAAAACCATGAGATACTTAAAGAATTTTTGGGAAATGCTGAAAACATAAAAACGGCTTTTACCGAAATTTTCAAGCAAGCTGTTGTAGAAAGTCTTCAAGACCGAATTACAAAAGGTTGTTTTATGGTAAATTCTGCTGTTGAATTAGCGATGCACGATTCTGAAATTGGAAAGATTGTTCTTGACAATCAGAAAACAGTTGAAGATATTTTTTATCAAGCCATAAAAAAAGGACAGGAGTCTGGACAAATTTCCAATAAAATGGAAGCTCGATCTTTAGCTCGTTTTATCTTTAATAATTATTCGGGAATCCGAGTTTTGGCTAGATCAGGCGAGAGAGACAAACAAGTTTACGATGATATTTTAAAATCGATTTTCGCTTTGTTTTAGAAAATCAATTGTAATAAAAAACGGCAGTTACATTTGTAACTGCCGTTTTCTGTTTTAGTAAGTAAGTAATAGAAAATGAAAACTTCTTAGCTTTTTTCTTCTTTATTGAAATACACTAAGTAGTAATACATTTGTTTTTCTTCATCCCAGCCTTTTTCAACAAATTTTTCTGCACTTTCAGGATTGATGAAATCCATTTTAATCTGAATGTGAGTATCCAGATTAATTACATTTTTAATCGATTTTCTAGCGTCGGAAACTGCTGCGTTGGCAATAGGGAATGAGGTAACATCTTCGATGCTGTATTTTTCTCCTTTATCAACTTTATAGTTTTTAAATTCAGGGATCAAATCAGGATTGTCTAGTACTTCATTCAAGAAATTCTGCTCTTCAAACTGATCATTTTTAGCGAAATAATTCACAGATCGGTTCATAAACATTACTTCCTCTTTCTTGTCTTCAGCTGGCAAAACCACGTCTTTTGCGAAGTTTTGACAGAATTTTAAATATTTTTTAGTGATGAAATTTTCATCTTCAAAAGCATCAACAGATAAAAAGTGCTCTAACCAGTAACGCGCGTCGTAACGGTTGCTGTCTACAGTCAGGATTTTGTATCCTTCTTCTTTTTTATAGTTGAAAATCAAACATCCTTTATCAAGTTTACTCAAGTTGATTCCTTGTTGTAAAATCATTTCAAGATTGCTTCCGTTTTCTTCAAACTGTAAAAAGTCTGCTTGCAATTCGCTTTTAAAAATTCCAATTGCATCCACAACATTGTTATCAATACTAAGATTGGTCAAATAGGTTACATAAACCTCTCCGTTTTTAATGTGCGGGTGATTTGACTGCTCGTATAAATGCTTCGTAATTTGTTTAGAAACCTCATGAACATTAGCCGGATTCGTGAAAATCTCAGTTGCAAATTTAAACATGTCGTTGTAATCCAAGTCCACTTCGTGTGCAAACTGATAATAGTTTTCTTCTTTTTCTCTAAAAGGCTTAAAAAAGAATTCTTTTATCAAAGGAACAATCTCATCATTTAAGTTAAATGGTTGCTCTGATAAAAAAATAGCCTCATTACGGCTTTTGTTTCCTACGCGGTGTATTGACAGCGTGTCGATGTGGGTGTTGAATAAATTTATCATTTTTTTCTAGGTGCTGAGGTTCTAAGATGCTAAGGTACTAAGGTTTAGTTCTATCTTTTACTTTTTTTATAAAAGAAACTAACATTCTTTCTACTTCACGACTATCCTCGTATAAGTTGTTAAAATCCTCTTCTTTTAAGTAGGATATATTTTTTGCAATTTCTAATTGTGTCTGCATTTCGAATAGAGATCCGACAGAAATGTTTAAAAAGCGTAAAAGATCTTTATCACTTTCTCTTCCAAATCCTTCTGCAATATTACTGGGAATAGAAATTGAGCTGCGTCTAATTTGGGAAGTTAATCCGAAGATTTCTTCTTTTGGAAATTTGTTTGTTAAGGAATAAATTTTGGTAATTAAGGTCATCGATTTTTGCCAAACCAATAAAGTTCTAAAATTGCTCATTTTAATATTTTTAATGAATAAAATTAAAAATAAGAAAAATCTTTCAAAATTAAAAACTTAGAACCTTAGCATCTCAGAACCTTAGAACCTCAAGTTAATTCCAATTCTCCTCAAACCCATAATCTTCGAAGCTGTCGTCGCCTTCAAACATATCAAGATCGTCTTCGTCTAGGTCGTCTTCAAATTCTCCGTAGATATCGTTGTGCATATCATCTGCTTCGAAGTTTTTTTCTGTTGCTTCATCTGGCATTTCACCATGAGAAAATAAAGTTTCTGGATAAGTTGCTCCAACAGCTTCTTCTTCGATCGCGGCCAATTCAACAAGGAATGTCCACATGCTAATGAAATCGTAAACGTAGATAATTTTTGTATTTTCTTTATCTAAAATACTAGATAACGGATAATCGTTCATGGTTCTTATTTCGCCAGGAACATCTCCTGTATCAAAAAGAGGAATTTCATCTTCTTGATTCCAAGTTTCATCACAAGTATAAAATGAAGCCACTTCTGATCCGTCAAAACCAAAAGCATTTAAGATTGCATTGTGTAAATCCTCAAGAGTATCGTCTTCAAGAATTGCAATGTCTCTGAAAATATCTTCTTCGGCGTCTAGAATTACTCTAAATTTATAAACCATAATCTTTGTTTTTATTGAGAGGTCAAAGGTAAAATATAAAAAACGAAATACGAATTACGAATCGTGATTTGTTGAAAAGATTTTAATCTCTTGTTTTTCTGTGTTTTAATTGCGTTTGATCCTGCAAGATTTTTAAAACCTTGTAGGTCTCTGGATAGTTCAATAAAGTAATACCTACAAGGTTTTGGAAACCTTGCAGGAAAGAATTTGAAACTGAAAATTATTTCCTAGCCAATCTTTTTCTAAGCTTATGATAATGTTTATGATAATGTTTATGATAAGTGCTATGACTTGGATAGCTTCTGCTTGAAGTCATATTATTAAAAATCAAAGCGGTTAAAAATAAGATTAAAACGCCAATAAGGACAGGCGAAATCACATACATATAACCTAACGCTTTTATTTGGGCAGAACCTGTAACTGCAATTAGAGCCGTAGCACCTCCGGGCGGATGCAATGTTTTAGTAATCTGCATGAATATAATGGAAAGAGAAACAGCGAGCGGAGCAGAAATATAGACAATATCTGGCACTAGTTTGTTTACACTGACTCCTATAAAAGCTGAAATAAGATGACCGCCAATTAAATTTCTGGGTTGTGAAAATGGACTTTGTATAATGCCATAAATCAAAACACTCGAAGCGCCAAAAGAGCCAATTAAATAAACGACATCACTACCTGTAAATTGTGAAGATTCGAGATAGGCTAATATCCCAATTCCGACGAAAGAACCTAAAAACGACCAAAAGTGTTCTTTATAATCAATTAAAGTTTCCTTGTAAAGGATATAACGTGTTTTGCGGTAGCTTCTTTTTATTTTTTCAGTTGGCATAATTATTTGATTAGACTTGGCGAATAACTGTATACAGTGTAAGGATAAATGGTTTTTGCGGTGTATTTTGAAATTAAACAAACGGCTAGAATTGGTACAAACAAAGTATAATCGTTTGTTAAGCCACATACTAAAAATATAGCAGTAAAAGGTGCATGAATACTGGCGCTTAAAACGGCTGCCATTCCGAGAATCATAAAGTTAACGGGAATTACATTTACATGAAAAAAGCTGTTTAAAACCGAAGCCAGCAATAATCCTAAAAAAGCTCCAATAAATAGACTGGGCGCAAAAACACCCCCATCACCTCCAGAAGCTAATGTAACTGAGGTTACAATGGGTTTTAAAATTAAAATTGCAATAAATGTTAATGTTAAAGTTAGCGTTAATTGTATTTGAGAAGTTTCGAAGATTTGTTTAATCGCATGATATCCTTCGCCATATAACTGTGGGAAGAAGAATAATGAAATACTTAAAACGATAGAACCAATTAGTATTTTATAATAATGTCTTTCAATTTTAGAAAACTGTGATTTGAAAAATAGCACACAACGGGTTAGGTAAACTGAGTTTATTCCAGCTAAAATTCCCAAAAGAATGAAGTACGGAATTGCTTTCAAATGCCATGTTGTGATTGAAACGGCAAATAAAGGTTCTTCTTTTAAAATAGTCAGCAAGCCAAAAGTAATTGCAACTGCTATTACATTAGAAATCATAAAAGCTCGTGTTACTTTTCTTGAAATCACTTCAAAAGCAAATAAAATCCCGGCGATTGGACTGCTGAAAAGTGCGGTAACTCCCGCTGCAACTCCCGCACAAATCAATTCGGTTTTGTATTGGCGGAAAACATTTTCTTTTTCGTGAGCAACCGAACCAATTGTTGCCGTAGCGACAACTGTAGAAACCTCGATTCCTGTTGAACCTCCAAAAATTACGGTTAATAATCCGTTTATAAAGTGAGATGGAATTTTATAAGAAGGAAGATTTTTAGATTTTGATCCCGTACTTTCAAAAACTTCTTTGATGCCTTTGTTTTCTTTTTTCTTAAAAAGATATTGTCTTAAGAAATAAATTACGGATAATCCAAAAACAGGAAAAAGAATATAAAATAATGGATTTACCGATACTTCATGAAAGAAGATTTCTTCGTAATATTCAGTTATTTTCTTTAGTGAAATTCCGAGAAAGGCAGAAAGAAAGCCAATTAAGATAGAAACAATAACTAATTTTCGGAATTTGATTAATTGATGATTTTTTTTGATTTGCGCCGTTTTATTCATCACTATGTATTTCAAAATCGCGTTTTTTGCGGATTACAAAATTAAGTATGAAATTCGGTTTTTTAATAAAAAATGGCTAATAAAGTGTGTTAAAATCAAGAAAACAGGAAAATTCTTTCGTGTATTTTACTTGGCAAAGTGATGAGAAATTGCTCGCAAAGTCGCGAAGACGCAAAGTTTTTTAAATAAATTCTTTGCGACTCTGCGACTTTGCGAGATTATAAAAGGACTTAATTATCTCTCGTAAAACTCTATTGGAAGCAAATCAGGATCGGCAATAAAAGTGAAACGCTTTTCAGTAGTTTCATCAATTCTAATCGGTTCAGATTCGATATTTTTTGAAGTTAGAAAAGCAACCGTTTCATTTAGATTTATGACTTCAAATGCCAGATGACGCAAACCAACAGCTTCTGGACGTGAAGGCCTTTGAGGAGGATTTGGAAAAGAAAACAACTCGACAACATACGTACCGTTTAAAGCCAGATCTAACTTATACGACTGGCGTTCTTCCCGATAGATTTCGCGGATAATCGTTAAACCTAAAATCTGAGTATAGAAATGTTTCGATTTTTCGTAATCAGAACATAAAATGGCAATATGATGGACTTTATTAAGAGTAAGCATTATTTTTGGTTTTCAGGTTCCTGATTTAATTTTCGAATTACTTTTGCGGGATTTCCAACTGCCAGCGAATTATCTGGAATATCTTTTGTAACAACAGATCCCGCTCCAATAACACAGCCTTTTCCAATAGTTACGCCAGGACAGATAACGGAATTTCCGCCAATCCAGCAATCGTCTCCAATGGTAACAGGATACGCATTTTCCAAAGATTTTCTCAATTCAGCGTCAAGCGGATGTGAAGCGGTGTAAATTTGAACATTTGGAGCAATAAATACATTTGAACCAATATTGACAGGAGCGCAATCTAAAACGACACAGTTTACATTGAAATAAACGTTTTCTCCGCAGAAAATATTATAGCCGTAATCACAATGAAACGGAGGTTCGATGTAAAATCCAGGACCTGTATTTGGGATTAGTTCTTTTAAAATTTCTTTAGCTTTTTTGGTAACTCTGTATTCTTTTACATTAAGGCTGTGAAGAAGATTTTTAGCGTTTCGGCGCCCTTTTACTAATTCCGGATCAAAAGCATTGTAGTATTCTCCGGAAATCATTTTTTCTTTTTCTGTTTTCATATTAGGTATTACATTTTCGTCTTGGCGATCTTATCGTGTATTTTTGTGATTTCCTGCAAAGCTGCAGAAGAATACCAAGGCGTTAATTCGGCTTCGAGTAAATTGGCTTTTATTGCCGGATCAGTGGCAACAAGAGATTTGGCTTCGTCTATAGTTTCGACATTAAAAATATAAATGCCGCGGTAGTTTCGGTCGTTTTTCATAAATGGTCCAGCCACAACTAGTTTTCCTTCTTTGGCTAATTTATTAATATTCGCCATGTGGCCTTCAAAGAGTTTTTGGGTTTCTTCTTTTGATGCTGTTGTGTTGGTTCCTGATTTTAAGAGACAGAAGACATATTTTTTCATTCCGTATTCATCCGCATGAAGTGATTTGGCTAAAGTTTCATCATATTTTGCCTCAGTTTCTTGAGAAAAACCGATTACATTCATAAGTAGAAAAGCTAATAATAAGACTGATTTTTTCATATGAATATATTTTATATTTCGTTTTTTAACCTTCTGTATATATTTACTTCACTACTTGTTGCTGTGGTAAAGTAATTTCCATCATATGAAAAACCATATGCCTTTAACTCATAATCATGGAAAATTCTGAAACAGTTTTGAGTTTCACTTTCTAGATATATGCTTTTATAATTTGGAGAAAAGATTAAATCGATAATTGGCCATTGTGTTGCCATAAATTCAATCGAATCACCAAACTTATTTGAGAAAGGAAGACCGCCGCCATCAACTCCGCCAACTGCTATTTTTTCATCAGAAAGTTTGCCAATTCCCATTGTCCATAATTCGTATGTGTTCATCCAATCCCAGCTGTCATCATAATCTCTTTCAATTAATTCAAATTTAGAACAATCGATTAAGCCTCTTCCTTGACTTGATACAACCAAAAGCATTTCAGGATTTTTTTTTGAAAAACCAACACTGTTTAAGCCGCCAATTGCGAATGTTTCTTTTTTCCAACCAGTTGGAACTTCAGCTTTTATTGTTTGATCAACTAATTTTTGAAGTCTTAATCTGTTTTCATCATCTGGATTGCTTTTTTTGCTGAAAAAATCCATTTAAGTTTATTTTTTAATTTATATTTAAAGCAGTTTCTTCAAAATAACAATCTGCCCTAAATGATACACATCATGCTGAATAATTCCATGAATATGTTCATAATAGGTATGACCATTATTTACGTAGATTTTTGCTAAATCGGCATCATCAAAATCTTCAAAAAAAGTATTCCACGCCTCTTGTGATTTTGCCAGTGTTTGAAGTGACTGCTCCCAAGCGGCTTCTGATGGATCTAAAACAGGAACAAAATAATTATGATCTGGTGTAATAATCGTTTCACCCTGCATACGCTGTAAAATGTTTCTTCTCCATTGTATAAGGTGGTTTACAATTTCCCATATTGTATTTAATTTTGGATCTATTTTTTTATAGGCCTGTTCTGCGCTTACATTTTGTAAAGTGTCTGCCAGAGTGACCTCCAGCCAAGGATTTCCATTATAAATAGATTGATATAGGTTTGAAATTCTTTTGTTTTCTGACATGAGTTCTGGTTTTTTTTAATTCCTAGCTAAGATACAAATAAAGTAATCTACAACTCATCCTTAAAATTCTACAATTGGGTTATTATATATTTTTTAACAGGAAATGTTAAAATACATTTGCTTCATCAAAAACCAATATCATGAAAACCAGAATTACTTTTATTTTATTATTACTAAGCACTTTTACTTTTGCTCAAAATATTATTTCAGGAAAAGTAGTAGATCAGAAAGGAAAACCAGTTGCCGGTGCCAATATTTATCTTGACGGAACTTACGACGGAGCAACAAGTTCTGAAACGGGAGAGTTTTCTTTTGAAACTACAGAAACAGGAAATAAATTTTTAGTAGTCAGCTTTTTGCTTTTCGAAACCTTCAAACAAGAAATTGATGTTGCGAATTATAAAAACCAAACGGTTAAATTAAGAGAAAATATTAATGCGCTGGATGCAGTGGTTATTACAGCCGGAACTTTAGAATCTGGAGACAAAGCAAGAGTTTCAGTTTTAAAACCTTTAGATATTGTAACAACTGCAGGTTCTGCCGGAAATATAGTGGCGGCTTTACAAACATTGCCAGGAACACAAACTGTTGGTGAAGACGGACGTTTGTTTGTACGTGGAGGTGAAGCGAGCGAAACACAGACTTTTGTGGATGGAATTCGCGTAGCACAGCCTTACGGAGCGACAACTAACAATCTGCCAACAAGAAGCCGTTTTTCTCCTTTCTTATTCAGTGGAATTGCATTTTCCACTGGAGGTTACTCTGCCGAATATGGTGAAGCTTTATCAAGTGTTTTGCTTTTAAATACTCAGGATGAGGCAGATCATGAAAAAACAGATATTGGATTAATGACAGTTGGATTGAGTTTGGGAAATACTCAGAAATTCAAAAAAAGCTCTTTGAGTGTTAATATGATGTATGTGAATCTGGCGCCTTATCAGGCAGTAATTCCTCAAAATGTAAAATGGAATAGTCCTTATCAATCGCTTGGAGGTGAAACCGTTTACCGATATAATTTCACAAACGGAATCTTTAAATTATATGCTTCTTTCGATTCAGAAAGATTCGATTTGAACCAGAAAAATATCAACTTCGAAAATCCAATTAGAACTGATTTAAACAACAATAACTTCTATTTAAACTCTTCTTACAAAGGAACTTTTGGAACAGGCTGGCAGTTAACTTCAGGAATTAGTTATGGTTACAGCAAAAACAAAATCAAATATGATATTAATGATGTTGACAGCAATGAAAATGCGGCTCAGTTAAAATTAAAATTGCAGAAAAAAATCTCAAATCATTTCAAAGTTTCTTTTGGTACTGATTATTTCATTACAAGATTCAATGAAAACTTCAATGATAATACTTCTATTGATGTGGCAAATGGTTACGATTCTAACATTTTTGCCGCTTATACAGAAGCAGATATTTTATTCTCTAAAAATCTGGCGATGAAAGTAGGTTTTAGATATTCGAACAATAGTTTGTTAAACGAAAATAATATTGCACCTAGAGCTTCTATTGCTTACAAAGTTTCGAAAAGCAGTCAGTTCTCATTTGCTTACGGAGATTTTTCTCAAACGCCTGTGGTAGATTATATCAAATTTTCAAAATACCACCAGTTTGAAAGTGAAAAAGCACAGCATTATATTTTAAATTACCAGTTTACACAACCAGGTCAGACGTTTAGAGCCGAAGCATATTATAAAGATTACAGCAATTTGGTTCAATACAATACAAGAGATATTCAGTACAATTCAGTTTTCAATAACAACGGTTCAGGTTACGCAAAAGGATTGGATATTTTTTGGAGAGACAGCAATTTGTACAAAAACTTAGAATACTGGATTTCATATTCATATATAGATTCACAAAGACAATATAAAAACTTCCCAAATATGGCAACTCCAAGTTTTGTGGCCAATCATAATCTGTCTGTTGTAACGAAATATTTCATTACAGATTGGAAATCACAAATCGGATTCACAAATAGTTTCAGCACAGGACGTCCGTACAACGATCCAAACCAGACACAATTTATGAACGGAAAAACAAAATCGTATAATAACTTGAGTTTCAATTGGGCGTATTTACTAACCACACAAAAAATCCTTTATTTCTCAGTTTCAAATGTTTTAGGGACAAAAAATATTTTTGGATACGATTATGCTAAAAATCCAGATCCAAGTGGTGTATATCAAAGACAAGCCGTTGTTCCAACAGCAGATAGATTCTTCTTCATAGGTTTCTTCTGGACAATCAGCCAGAATAAGAGTGAGAATCAGTTGAAGAACTTGTAATTCAGGTACAAAGGGGCAAAGGTCCAAAGGGGCAAAGCTTTAAAAGTTTAAGAAGGAAAACCTTTGTCACTTTGTAACTCTGAACCTTTGTAACTCAAAAAGAAACAATTCAGTAACCAAAATCAACAACTCAGCAGCATTTAATTTTAAAAGAGTAAAAACCACTATACTTTTGAAGTGTAAAATAAAAGGAACAAAGAAGCAAAGTGACAAGGGCTCAAAGTTTTAGAATCTTAATATTAGAAAAAAGCCTTTGTCACTTTGCAACTCCAAACCTTTGAATCTTAAAAAAAGAACCTTAAAAAAAGAAATCATGACCAAAATTATTACCATAACTATTTTATTTATCTGCAGCTTAATGTCTGCTCAAAATGTGAAATTAACAGTTACTGTTTCAGGTTTAAAAAGTAACACAGGAACGGTTAAAGTTGGATTGTATAATTCAGACGGAACGTTTCTTAAAACAACATATAAAAGTCTTGCTTCCGAAATTAAAAATAACAAAGCAGTGGTGACATTTGATAATCTTCCTGCTGGAGAATACGCCATTTCAACGTATCATGATGAGAACAACAACGGGAAACTAGACAAAAATATGATGGGAATTCCGTCTGAAGATTATGCTGCTTCCAATAATGCAAAAGGATTTATGGGGCCGCCTTCCTATAAAGATGCTAAATTTGATATCAATAAAGATTCAAAAATTGAAATTACATTATAATAAAAATAACTAATCTCTATAAACAAACCATTAAATAACTTGTAAAATGAAAAAAATCATCACTTTAATCGCATTATTTGTAGTAGTAATAGCTTCGGCTCAAACGCAATTTGAACAAGGAATGACAAAGGCTTTCGGACTTTGGAAAGAAGGAAAAAATGCAGAAGCTTCGGCATTATTTGAAAGAATTGCAGCAGCAGAAAAAAACAGTTACTTGCCAAATTACTATGTTGCTTTAATTAATACTACAGCTGTTTTTACAGAAAAAGACAAAACTAAAATCGATCTATTGTTAACTAAAGCACAGGACGCATTAGACATTGAGTTTATTAAAGACCAAAATAATGCCGAATTGTACGTGTTACAAGCTTTAATTTATACAGGATATGTAGTAGCTGACCCAATGACAAACGGAATGAAATATTCTAGTAAAGTGATGGAAGCTTACGCAAAAGCAAAAGCGATTGATCCAAATAACCCAAGAGCTGTATTTGGAGAAGCTGATTATCAGTTAGGAGGGGCAAAATGGACAGGTGTTGACACAAAACCTTTGTGTGCGCAAGTTGATAAATCTATTGAACTTTTTGCTACTTTTAAACCAGAAACTCCTTTTTCTCCAAAATGGGGATTAGACAGAGCTTTGGAAATCCAAAAAACTTGTAAATAATTTAATTCAAAGAAGTAATGACTTTAAAACCAAATCTACTTAAAGCATTGTTAGTAGGCGGAATCGTTTTTCTATTCTCCTTCCTGATTCGTTTTGCTTCATTTGGAATGGCAATTTTCAATAATAATTTGTACATATTTTTCTTGTACTGTATGCTTTACAGCGTTGTCCTTTATATTGTAAATGCTTCTCTATTTGTATACTTAGATAAGGTTTTTAAAGACAACAGATTTTCTAATAAAAGAATTTTTATAGGTTTTGTAAGCTCCTTTTTTGTTTCGATTTTCTTTGTTTTTCTACTTCGTGTTTTTACGAATGTAGTAATTGAAAGACGTCCGATATTAAGCTTTCTGGCAAATGAAGAAGCTTCAACATACATTGAAAATGCAGTCATTGCTTTTATTATTCTCCTAGTATTTCATGCCTTACATTTTTACAAAGCTTATCAGGAGAATAAAGTTATACAACAAAAGATTATTGCGGGAACGGCAAATGCCAAATTCGAAAGTTTAAAAAATCAGATCGACCCGCATTTTCTTTTTAATAGTTTGAATGTTTTAAGTTCTTTGATCGAAGAAAATCCCGACAATGCGCAGCGATTTACAACATCGTTATCTAAAATCTACAGATATGTTCTGGAACAAAAAGATAAAGAATTAGTTTCTGTAGAAGATGAACTATCGTTTGCTAAAACCTACATGAACCTTCTAAAAATGCGTTTCGAAAATAGTTTGTTTTACGAACTGCCAACAGAAAACATCAATCCAGACGCGAAAGTAGTGCCATTGTCTTTACAGCTTTTGCTCGAAAATACGGTAAAACACAATGTAGTAAGCGAACAAAAACCATTGCACATTCGAATTTTTATAGACAAAGATTATTTAGCAATACAAAATGATCTTCAGAAAAAAGAAGTACTTCAAGATAGACAAGGTGTTGGACTTCAGAATATTGTAAATCGATACGGAATTATAACTGATAGAAAAGTGAAAATTGAACAAGATGAAAAGAATTTCACAGTTAGGATTCCAATTTTAACTAAACAAATAACTGTCATGGATATAAGTACAGAATACAACGACGAAGCTAAAGCATATTACAGAGCTAAAAAAAGAGTGGAAGAGTTGAAAGGATTTTATGGAAATTTAATTTCATATTGCTGCGTGATTCCGTGTTTGGTTTTTATCAATTTACAATTCTCACCTGGATTTCAGTGGTTTTGGTTTTCAGCTTTAGGCTGGGGATTTGGAGTTGCAATGCATGCATTTAAGGTGTTTGGTTACAGCTCTGACTGGGAAGAAAGAAAAATTAGAGAAATTTTAGAAAAAGAGAATAATCAAAAAACTTGGAAATAATGACTGATAAAAATCATCTTGAGGGAGAACGATATTATCAAGCTCAAAAAAGAGTGAAAGAAATTAGAGAGTTTTATGAACATTTAACGGTTTATATTCTTGTAAATCCTATCGTAATTGTGGTAAACATTATGACTTCATCAGGATATTTATGGTTTGTATGGTGTTTGATGGGCTGGGGAATAGCGATTGTTTTACATGGATTGAAGGTTTTTAGCTTTCCGCCTTTTTTCAATAAAAAATGGGAAGAAAGAAAAATTAGAGAAATTCTGGAAAAAGAAAAAAATCAAAAAACTTGGGAATAATATGGAAACAAATTCTAATAATAACCCGGAAGAATACGAATTACAGCAATTGGCCAGCAAAAAGGTAGTTAAGTTAAAATCGTTTTACAAACATACATTTCTGTACCTGATTGCTTTAGCACTTTACCTTTTAAAAGAATATACAGAACTACCGCTGCATTTCATTCCGATTAATTTTTTAAATGATGTAGTAATCATTATTTGGTCAGCCGTATATGTTGGATCAGCTATAGATATGTTTGTCTCTTTCAGAATCTTTGGACATGAATGGGAAGAACGTAAATTGAGAAGTCTTTTAGAAAAGAAAAATAAAACACAAAAATGGGAATAATTATGGAAATGAATTTTAATGAAGAAGACAGATACATTCAGGCTCGCAAAAAAGTCGAAAGTATAAAAGGATTTTACGGAAATCTAGTTGCTTATATTTTAGTAAATGCAATTTTGATTTTTATAAATCTGTATACTTCACCCAAATATTTATGGTTTTTCTGGCCGTTAATGTGGTGGGGAGTTGGAGTAGTTCTTCATGGATTAAAAGTTTTTGAAGTATTTCCTGTTCTTGGAAAAGGCTGGGAAGAAAGAAAAATCAAAGAATTCATGGAAAAGGAAAAAGAGAACAAAAACAAATGGAAATAATTTAGATAAAAAAAATAAAAATATGGGACGTTTTAGAAGACGCATGTACGAAGAGTATGCACAAGGGTTCAGCTCAGATGAAGGCTATAACAATGCCTACAAAAAAGTAAAACGATTAAAAGGATTTTATTCGCATTTAAGAGTTTACATTATAGTAAACTTGATTATTATTGTTGCCAACATAAATAAAGATATTTTTACAGAAGGAATTCACGCCAGTGCATTGTCAGATTGGAGAACGTATTCGACTGCATTTTTCTGGGGAATTGGTTTAGCAGCTCACGCCTTATCGGTTTTTGGAAGAGACCTTTTCTTCAGCTCTGACTGGGAGCAGAAAAAGATCCAAAAATATATGGAGAAAGAAGCTGCAAATACAAATAAATGGGAGTAATTTTGATTTCGTATTTTTCAAATTTTACAATATAGTAAATGATCACATTAATTATAGAAGACGAAAAACCAGCAGCGAGATTGCTGCAAAGAAAGCTTGAAAAGTTAGATGTTACAGTAGAAACGATGCTTCATTCTGTTGAAGAATCGGTAGAATGGTTTTCAAATAACCAGCATCCGGATTTGATTTTTTTGGACATTCAGCTGTCAGATGGTTTATCGTTTGAGATTTTTGAAAAAATAGATATTAAAAGCGCTATTATCTTTACAACGGCATACGATGAGTATGCCTTAAAAGCTTTTAAACTTAACAGTATAGATTACCTTCTTAAACCAATTGATGAAGATGATCTTGAAGCTGCAGTTTCAAAATTCAAATCCCGACTTCCAAAAGCTCCAGCTGAAACATCAAACCTGCAGTTGGATTTTGAGCAGATTCGCCAGATGTTGTCAAATCCGTTTGAGAAAACGTATAAAAAGCGTTTTACAGTCAAAATCGGACAGCATTTAAAAGTCATCAATACAGAAGAAATCGAATGTTTTTTCAGTGAAAATAAAGGAACTTACATTCATACTTTCGAAAACCGCGATTATTTAATTGATTCAACGCTGGAAATTTTAGAGCAAGAATTAGACAAGAAGGATTTCTTTCGCGTAAGCAGAAAATTTATTGTTCCGCTAAAAGCCATTAAAGAAATTCAGGTGTATACTAATTCTCGTTTAAAAGTGATTTTACCAAGTTATAAAGATGATGAGGTTATTGTAAGCCGAGAAAAAGTGCAGGATTTTAAGAGTTGGTTGGGGTAATTTTTTTGTGAGATGTGAGAAGAAAGAAGAAAGAAAATGTTGTTCCCGTGGAAAAAGCCATAGGCTCGATACATATTGTAGGGCCGGATTTCAATCCGGTTTCGTTTTATATAAAAGCATAGCAATAAAAAAAGAGCCATTTGGCTCTTTTTTTATGTTTTAATATTTGATTTTTATTTGCTCAAACGGTGTAATGTATACGTCATGGCACTTAAAAGGAAAAATGCCATAATTTGGTGGATTAACCCTAAAGCCAATGGAACGCTGTACAATAAAGTGAAAACGCCTAGCGCAAACTGAATGAAAACAAAAGCGACAAGGGTTTTTATTCCATTTGATTGTGTATTGGTAAGTGTGTATTTTTTGCTTTTGAAGAAAAGAAAAAGAATCATCGCAACCACTACATAAGCAAAAGTTCTGTGCACAAACTGAACACCGCTTTTTCCTTCAATTAAATTTTTCACTAAAGAAGACTGCTCAATAAAAACCGATTCGTGAATAAATTCTCCATCGCTCATTAAAGGCCAGTGATTGTGAATTAATCCAGCATTTAAACCTGCGACAAATCCGCCGTAAATAATCTGAATTAATAAAGCAGCCAAAGCATATCTTGCTATTGTGCGAAGTGGTAAAATTTTATTGATATTTCTTTCAGGGTAAATTAAATCCAAAGCCACCCAAAGTGTGTAAGCGAAAGTGATAAACGCAAAAGTTAAATGTAATGAAAGTCTAAAATGGCTTACATCTGGATTGTCAATTAATCCGCTTTTTACCATAAACCATCCTAAGAAACCTTGGAAAGCTCCCATTGCTAGAAGCACAATGCATTTTTTTATGGTTGGAGTATCTAATTTTTTTCTAACTAAAAAGTAAACGAAAGGCACAAAGAAAACCAAACCAATAATACGCCCGATAAAACGGTGAAACCATTCCCAGAAATAAATGAATTTATAATCTGATAATTGAAAATCGTTGTGAATATTGATTTTCTGATATTCAGGGAATTTTTTGTATTCGTCAAAAGCGGCCTGCCATTTGGCTTCTGTTAAAGGAGGGAAGGTGTCGGTTACTAAATGCCAGTCGGTCATTGATAAACCTGAATTGGTTAAACGAGTAATTCCACCCACGACAACCATTAAAAATAATAAAACACAACCCGATAGTAACCAAATGATTACTGATTTATTTTCTTTTTTCATTCTTTTCCGATTAATTCGATTTCGTTTTTATTTTTTGTTTTGGAAATTTTTTTCAAATATAATTTTGCGATATATATGTTTGCTAAATAGGTAAGAGGAAATACGAGTCCTGCATATAGAAACCTAACAACATAACTGTTATAATCAATTTTTACATCTAACAATTCATTAAGGTAAGGACTAATCAATATTGCCATAAAAATTAGCATAATTGTAAAGAGTATAAGAAGACTTACAAAAAAATAAAGTAATTTATGTACAATTGGTTTTCCTTTAACATTTTTAAGTTTTTTGAAAAATATATAGTTTGGATGGACAATTGTTATTGCAATTAAAGCCCAATAAATATAAACTATATAATCCTCGTTCATTATTTCTTAAGCGTTAGATTCAGCTTTTCAGCTCTTTTAATCACAAAATCATAAGCCGCTTGATATTCATTCGGAATATCGCCTTCTAAAATGGCTTCTTTCACTGCTTCTTTCAAAATACCAATTTCGCGTGAAGGTTTCAAATCAAACATTTCCATAATTTCTTCTCCTGTAATTGGCGGCTGGAAATTACGAACGTGATCGCGTTCTTCAACTTCCACAATTTTTCTGCGGACAACTTCGAAGTTTTTATGGTATTTTTTGAATTTCGCTGGATTTTTGGTTGTGATATCGGCTTCACATAAAGTCATTAAATCTTCTACATCTTCACCCGCATCAAAAACCAAACGACGAACTGCGCTGTCAGTCACAATATCCTGCGCCAAAACAATCGGACGAGAACTCATGATAACCATTTTCTGAACGAATTTCATTTTATGGTTCAAAGGCATGTGCAAACGTTCGAATATTTTCTTAGCCATTTTTCCGCCTAAGAATTCATGTCCGTGAAAAGTCCATCCTTGTTTTTTGTTGAAACGTTTTGTTGGTGCTTTTCCAATATCATGCAATAAAGCTGACCAGCGCAACCAAACATCATCTGTATTTGGACAAATATTATCGACAACTTCCAGCGTATGATAAAAATTGTTTTTATGGGTATGACCTTCGATTTCTTCCACCTGATTCAAGGCGGTTAATTCAGGTAAAATTAAATCTAAAAGACCCGTTTTGTATAAAAGTAAAAATCCCGTTGAAGGTTTATTGGTTAGAAGAATTTTGTTTAATTCATCAACAATTCTTTCACCAGAAATAATTTTGATACGATCCGCATTTTTTGTGATGGCATTTAGTGAATCTTCTTCAATTTCAAAATTCAGCTGAGTCGCAAAACGAATCGCGCGAAGCATACGCAAAGGATCATCAGAATAGGTAATATCTGGATCTAATGGCGTTTTGATTGTTTTATTCTCTAAATCTGTTAATCCGTTAAAAGGATCTAAAAGATCTCCGAAATTATTTTGATTTAAAGACAAAGCAAAAGCATTGATCGTAAAATCACGACGATTTTGATCATCTTGTAAAGTTCCGTTTTCAACAATCGGGTTACGGCTGTCACGGTTATACGATTCTTTTCGCGCGCCTACAAATTCAATATCGGTATCTTCAAAGCGAAGCATTGCTGTTCCGTAGGTTTTAAATACTTGAACTTTTGGTTTGTTTGGAAGCAAATTAGAAACTTTAAGGGCTAATTCAATTCCGCTCCCAACTGCTAGAACGTCGATGTCTTTTTTCGAACCTCGGTTTAAAAGCAAATCACGAACAAATCCGCCGATCACATACGAATCAACGTTTAATTCTTGAGAAGCTTTCGAAATGATATCGAAGATTTTGTTTTGTAAAGCAGATTTATAGTTTGTTTGTATAGCCACGAATTCACTAATTTTTATAAAATAATACGTTTATGTTCAAGCGAGGAAGAATTAAAGTTTGCTAAAATCGCTAACTTATTTTTGGAAACTTTTAGATAATTAAGACATTGTGAAATGTACTTTGGATGTAAAAAATCACTTGATTTTATTTCAAGTATAATTTGATCAAACAAAACAAAATCAGCATAAAACTTGTGATTTAATATAATGTCTTTATAATTTACCAAATATTCTTTTTCTCTTTCAAATGGAATATTGGCTTTTTTGAACTCATATTCTAAAGCATCTTTATATACGATTTCAGAAAACCCTCCACCTAAATTTCTATGAACATCAAATAAAATTCCCATTATCTGATAACTTTCTTGCTGATACAATATTTTTGTCATGATCTAAATTTTTCCGCCACGAATTCACGAATTTTTCTAATTAATTTAAAAAGTTAATTCGTGAATTTGTGGCTATTATTTAGAATACAACTTTCAATTTTTGTATTGAAAATGTTTTTGGAATTTTATGGTTGCAAATTTACAACATAGAAAATGCCTTTTATAATCTATTGTTCACTTTTTTGAATAAATTCACAATTTTTCAATTGAATTTTATGAAAATAAAAAAACGGTGGTGGGTACTATACGAATTAATCTAAATTTTCCGCCACGAATTCACGAATTAATTTTAATCATTTCGGATAAATTTGTGCAATGAATTACCCGAATTCATTCGGAACTAAACTCAGAGATTGTAAAAAAATGAATTCTTGAATTTTGTCATGATCTGGATTTTCCGCCACGAATTCACGGATTAATTTTAATCATTTCGGATAAATTTGTGCAGTGAATTACCCGAATTCATTCGAAACTAAACTCAGAGATTTAAAAAAATAAATTCTTGAATTTTTTCATGATCTGGATTTTCCGCCACGAATTCACGAATTAATTTTAATCATTTCGAATAATTTTTGCAATGAATTACCCGAATTCATTCGGAACTAAACTCAGAGATTGTAAAAAAGGAATTCTTGAATTTTGTCATGATTTAAATTTTCCGCCACGAATTCACGAATTAATTTTAATCATTTCGGATAAATTTGTGCAATGAATTACCCGAATTCATTCGGAACTAAACTCAGAGATTTAAAAAAATAATTCTTGAATTTTGTCATGATCTAAATTTTCCGCCACGAATTCACGAATTACTTTTAATCATTTCGAATAATTTGTGTAATGAATTACCCGAATTCATTTGGAACTAAACTCAGAGATTGTAAAAAAATGAATTCTTGAATTTTGTCATGATCTAGATTTTCCGCCACGAATTCACGAATTACTTTTAATCATTTCGAATAATTTGTGCAATGAATTACCCGAATTCATTTGAAACTAAACTCAGAGATTGTAAAAAAATAAATTCGTGAATTCGTGGCGGAAAAAAATATACACATATAAAACAAATCAATTGCGATAATCTATTTTTAGAAATGCAATTTGTATTTTTGAATTATACAAAAACGTACAAATGAAAATTGTTATATCTCCAGCGAAATCATTGAATTTCGAAAAAGAATTACCAACATCTCAATATACAGAACCATCTTTTTTAAAAGAAGCGCGAGTGGTTCATAAAGTGGTTAAACAAAAAAAGCCAGCTGAATTATCAGAATTAATGTCAATCTCAGACAAACTAGCCGATTTAAACTGGAAAAGAAATCAGGATTGGAAAACGCCTTTTACTCCTGAAAATGCCCGTCCGGCGGTTTATACTTTTGATGGCGATGTTTATACAGGATTAGATGCTTATACTATTCCGTTAGAAAAATTAGATGTTCTACAAGATAAACTTAGAATCTTATCTGGTCTTTACGGACTTTTAAAACCACTTGATTTAATGCAGGCGTACCGTTTAGAAATGGGAACTAAAATGCCAGTTGGAGAATCTAAAAATCTTCACGATTTCTGGAAACCAACTGTTACAAAAGCTTTAAATAAAGAATTAAAAAAAGGGGATTTGTTTGTGAACTTGGCAAGTAACGAATATTTTTCTGCGGTTGATGTTAAAGCTTTAAAAGTGCCTGTAATTACTCCAGATTTCAAAGATTACAAAGATGGAAAACTAAAAATGATCAGCTTCTTTGCGAAAAAGGCGAGAGGTATGATGGTTCGTTATATTATCGATACAAATGCTGAAACTATTGATGATCTAAAAGGTTTCAATTATGAAGGATATCAATTTGATGCAAATCTTTCAAAAGGAAATCATTTAGTTTTTACAAGATAGTTTTTTTAGGTTCAAAGGTTCAAAGGTTCAAAGGTGCTGAGGTACTAAGGTTTTTCTAAGAATTTAAGTTTTTTTTTAAGAATCGTAGATTCGAACAATTTTGTAGGCAGGGATTTAAATCCCTGCGGATTTAGCAGATTAAATAAAAACGATCATAAAAAACAACGCCGAATTCTTGATGGAATTCGGCGTTTATGCGTATTATAAAATTATTATTATCATTAATGCATTGCGTCGGCTGCACTAATTTTGTTCTTCCCTTTTTTGATAAAGAGAATAATCGGTATGCAACATAAAAACATGATTCCTAGATACATGAAAATATCCATATAAGCCATTACGGTACTTTGCTTCATTACAGAAAGTTCTATAAGCTGATATGCTTTTTTCAAAGCAACATCGGCGCTATAACCTTTTGCCATGAAGGCACGCTGCATGCCTGCAATACGTTGCTGTACGTCGAATTTGGCAGGATCTAAATTATTAATTAAATCAACTCGGTGTGACTGGCTGAAACGTGTGATGAAAGTGGTAATAATGGCAATACCAAAAGATCCACCTAACTGACGCATCATTCCGCTAAAAGCCGCACCTTCACCAATTTGCTTTCCTTTTAAGGTTGAAAGAGTAAGGGTTGTAATAGGAACGAAAAGCAGTCCTAAACCAATACCTCTTAAAATTAAAGGCCAATACATATGTTCTACACCAGTATCTGGAGTCATTCTAGTGTACATCATAAAAGTAAAGAAGAAGAAAATTAAAAATCCTACTCCTACCATATATGCTTGTGGCACACCTTTCTGAATCATATTACCTACAAACGGCATCATAAACGCAGTTGTAATGGATCCTGGAATTAATAATAAACCAGCATCAGTTGCAGTCCATCCTAAAATAGACTGTGTGTAAATTGGGATAATTAATGTTGATCCGTATAAACCGAAACCAAGAATGAAAGACATTAAAGTCCCGATTCTTAAATTTCCGTCTTTTAGCACACTTAGGTTTACGATTGGGTGTTTATAAGTAAGCTCTCTCCAGATAAACAACAACAATCCAAAAACAGTAACAACACTTAGGGTTACGATTAAAGAATCGTTAAACCAATCGTCCTGTTGCCCGTGTTCCAAAACGAATTGTAAAGAACCAATAAAGGTGCTCAACAAAATAATTCCCCACCAGTCAACCTGATTTGCTTTTAGTTTCTCACCGTATTTTGGACTTCTAACGAAAGTTAAAGCCAAAACTGTAGCGATAATTCCAAGTGGAATATTAATATAGAAAATATAAGGCCAAGAATAATTGTCTACTAAATATCCTCCCAAAGGCGGACCTAAAGTTGGACCTACAATTACACCCATTCCATAAATTGCCTGTGCCATACCACGTTTTGCAACGGGATAACTTTCTGTAATAATGGTTTGGGCTGTCACTAATAACGCTCCACCACCCATACCTTGTACGAATCGGAAAGCTACCAGCTCCCATATATTTGAGGCATTACCACACAAGAAGGAACAAACGGTGAATATTATGATCGAAGCCACAAAATAATTACGTCGTCCAAATTGCTGTGACAGCCAGCTTGTCATCGGAATTACAATAACATTCGCAATGGCGTATGCTGTAATTACCCATGCCACATCGGTCAAGGTTGCCCCAAGACTTCCGCGCATGTCTGTAAGCGCTACGTTTACAATCGTGGTATCAACAATTTCCAGCAGTGCACAAAGTACTGCCGTAATCGTAATGACAACACGTCTGAAACCGTATTCTACTAAATCGTCGTCTTGTACTGCTGTTGCCATTTATTTTATTTCAAATGTACATCTACATCAACATTCATTCCTGGGCGTAATAATTTTACTTTTTCAGGATCGTTTGATTGGTCGATACTAATTTTTACTGGTAATCTTTGAATTGTTTTCACGAAGTTTCCTGTAGCATTGTCAGGAGGTAATAATGAAAAACGAGATCCTGTTGCAGGTGAAAAAGATGTTACAGTACCTTTAAATTCATAGTTTGGATATGCATCAACTTTTAAACTTACTTTTTGTCCCACAACCATTTTGTTCAATTGTGTTTCTTTAAAGTTTGCTACAACCCAAGCTTCGCTATTGTTAATGATATAGAATAAAGATTGTCCTGGCTGAACCAATTGTCCTGGCTGAATATCTACTTTAGAAACTTGACCATCAATTGCAGCAGTAACAACAGTATAAGAAAGGTTTAAGTGAGCAACATCAAGCATTGTTTTTGCTTTTTTAATGTTTGCTGCTGCAACTTCTGTTTGTTTATCAGATACTTTAGATTTTGACTGAATAACTGATTTTTGGTAAGAACTTGCTCTTTGTTGTTGTTCTAAAACACGCACTTGGTTTTCAGCTTCATCTTTTGCAGCCTGAGCTTGCTCAAATTGTTGCTTTGTAATAGTATGTGTTTTGTATAAGTTATTGTAACGGTTAAAATCGTTTGTAAGCTGTCTCAATCTGATTTTCGCACTTTCGATAGAACCTGTAGCAGATCTCATTTGAGCATCAGAAACTGAAATACTCGCATTTGCACTTCCAATATCGGCTTTTGCAGCTTCAAATTGACCTTCAGCTCCTAGTAAAGCAGCATTTGCTTCATCGATTTTTAACTGATAATCTCTCTTATCGATTGTAAATAAAGTATCACCTTTTTTTACATAGTCATTATCTTTCACATACACTTTGCTGATATATCCTGACACTCTCGGGATAATAGGGTTCATTCTTTTTTCTATTTGAGCATCATCTGTTTCTTCGTGAGCTTGAGAGTGAAGATATTTAGATATTCCGTAAGTTCCGCCTCCTAAAATCAGAACTGCAAGTATGATGATGAATTTTTTATTTGTTTTTTTCTTTTCCATGAGAGCTGTCGATTATATTTTTGAAAGATTGAATGATTGTGATAATTGTCCTGATACCGAAAGTAATTCGTAATATTTTTGAATGATTGTTGCTTTTGCCACTGCAGTGTTGATTTTTGCACTTAATTGCTCAACGTCTGCTTCCACCAAATCATTGGTATCTGCTAAACCATTGTCAAATTTGTCTTTTACAAGTCTGTAATTTTCAGATGCTTGCTGAAGTGCTTCTTCGTAAACAACACTTTGATTGATCGCTAAGTCATAATCTTCAATAGATTTTTGAACTTCTACTTTAATACGGTCGGTCATAATAGCTTCAGTATTTTTAACTTCCAAAGCTTTGCTTTCTGCTTCTTTTACATGCGAACTATTTTTCAGAATTCCAGATAAATCATACGATAAACCTATACCGAAATTCATGGCATATTTTACTGTAATAATGTCTTTAAGATCTAAAGCCGTATATCCACCAAGTAATGAAAGAGTAGGATAATAGCCTGATTTTGCAATTTTAACATTAGCTTCCGAAGCTTTTTGTTGTAAACGAATCGCTTCTAAATCTTTTCTGTTTTCAAGTGCTATTGCATCAGACGTTGGTGCATTAGTTGTTTTTAAATTGAAGAAATCTTCTTCATTAACTTGAATTTTTACAGATGGCTCTAATTTAAGTAATGTCGTTAGATAAAAGTTAATGTTATTGATATTATTATTAGCTTCATCAATAGATAATTGTGTTTTTGAAACTAACAATTGCGCTTTCAATAAATCATTTCTCGGAATAATTCCGTTTTTTTCTAATTCAGTAAAATCCGTAACACGTTGTTTCGCACTTTTTTGGTTTTCGTTTAAAACATCTAAAGTTTTCTGTGCTTTATATAAAGCCGTGTAATACGTAATTACTCTTAAAGCGACATCTTCTTTTGTTTTGGCAGCGTTTACACTTTCTGCTTCGTACAAACTTTCAGAAGCATTTATGCTGTTTTGGATTTTAAATCCTGCAAAGATTGGAAGGCTTAAATTTGCCATACCTAACATTGCCTGATCCGGAGATGGCATTGGTTCAGAACTTGACTGACCACCATTGTGCATATCAATAGAAGCCTTTGTTAATCGCTGGTACTGACCTGAAATTTTTAAGTCCGGATATTGGTTGTTTTTAACCGATTGAAGTTCATATTTTTTTGAGTTCACCTTAGTGTTGGCAAGCGTAACCTCGTTACTCTTTTCCCAAGCCATTTTTACGGCTTCATCTAAGGTTAAACTTGTTTTCTCTTGTGCTTCTAGTGAAGATATTCCGATAAAGAAAACTCCAAAGAGCATTAATTGACTAATTTTCATAAACAAGTAGCGCTTTTATAGTTTGTTGAATGTGCTTTGTAAGATTGTTTTTAATGTAATTGTTAAACATTTCTTCGGTTTTTAAATCCAGTAATTCTTCGAAGAATGAGCGATTCATATGAAAGTGAAAAAAGGTTCCAATAATCGTGGGCGTGATCAGCGGAATGTTAAGATCTTTTCTAAAAACTCCCTGATCTTGACCTTGCTTAATAATACTTTCGACTGATTTTAAATTTCCTTTTTTAAGTTCGGTGAAAGCTTGAAGGCTTTTTTCTCTTTTTTTATTGTAAAGTTCAAAATGTAAAACCCTGTAAATCCCTTTGTTGAGACAAATTCTGTTAACGTAAATTTCGATTAATTTATTGACTTTCTCAAGAGGTTCGATGTTTTCCTGTAATAAATTTTCGAGTTGTAATTTTAAATCAGAAGTCTTATGAAGAATTAAAGCTTCCAGTAGTCTTTCTTTTGAACCAAAGTAATAAGACACCATGGCAATATTAATTTTTGCCTCTTTGGATATATCCCGTATCGATGTCCCTTCAAATCCTTTCTCAGAAAATAGTCTTTCTGCAACTTCAAGAATCTGAATTTTTTTATCGTTTAATTCGATGTTTGACATAGCGTGTTTTCTAATCGGGTACAAAATTAAACAGTTGTTTAATTTAAACACTTGTTTAATTTTGTTTTAACAAAATATTAACATAAAACGGTTTCGGTGTTTTGAAACAAAAAAGCTGAAATACTTGGTATTTCAGCTCTTAAGAATTTATTTGTTTAAATTACAAATGATGTATTATCGAATCTCTCCAACAAACTCAGCAATTTTCCCGCTCCCGTTTTCGCTTAAATGTTTGATAAAAGCACTTCCAATAATAGCGCCTTTTGCATATTTTGTTGCCTGACTGAAAGTTTCTTTATTTGAAATTCCAAATCCAACAATTTGTGGGTTTTTCAAATTCAGATTTGATATTCTCTCAAAATATTCTTCTTGAACATTTCCAAAACCGCTTTGAGATCCCGTAACACTTGCAGAACTTACCATATAAATAAACCCGTTTGAAACGCTGTCTATAAAACGAATTCTTTCGTCTGAGGTTTGAGGCGTAATCAAAAACACATTTATTAAACCATATTTTTCAAAAATCGCTTTGTATTCGTCTGCGTAAACATCCACTGGAAGATCTGGAATAATCAAACCGTCGATTCCAATTTCAGCACATTTTTGGCAGAATGCTTCCACGCCGTATTGTAACATTGGATTGAAATATCCCATGATAATCAATGGAATTTTTACGCTTTCGCGAATGTTTTGCAGCTGATCGAATAGGATTTGAGTGGTCATTCCGTTATGAAGTGCCTGTGTAGAACTCGCTTGAATAGTTGGACCATCTGCCAAAGGATCACTGAAAGGAAGTCCGATTTCAATTAAATCTACTCCGTTTTTTTCTAAATCTTGAATAATCTGCACTGTATCGTTTAAATTTGGATATCCGGCAGAAAAATAAATAGAAAGTATCTTTTTATCTTCTTGTAATTTCTGAGTTATTCTGTTCATTTTACTATCTTTTTATTCCTGCAAGGTTTTCAAAACCTTGTAGGTCTTTTATTTTACTTGATTTTAATTATGCCTACAAGGTTTTGAAAACCTTGTAGGAATTTTTATGTTGTAATGATTTTACTCGTCCAATCATCACCTTGTTTTTCAACAAGTAATAATCCAGGGTCAGAATCATTCATTTGAGCAATTAATTCTCCTTTATTGTCCCAAAAAGCACTTTGTCCCGCTGAAGGTGAGCCCCAAGATTCTCCACTGAAATTTGACATCAACACACTCATTTTGTGTTTCGCAGCATAATTTTGCAAATCTCTATAAGCACTCGGAATTCCGTTTGGTGAAAAGAAAATACTAGCGATATAAATATCAGTTTCTCTTTTTCGTGCATGTTCTGGATGAAGCGGATTGTCAATATCGGCACAAATGGCAAAAGAAATATTCTGATCTTCAATACGAATCATTGGATTATAATCGAATGTCGAATCGAAAAATTCATCTTCGCCTTCATGTAAAAACTGCTTTGTATAAATTGAAACCGAATTATCTGGCGATATAATGAACTGCCCGATAAACATTTTTGATTCAATTTGAATTGACGCTCCAGCAATAATGGTGATTTTATTTTTAACAGCTAATTCTTTTAAATGATCTAAACGCGTATCCTCTTTTTGAAACACTAATGGTGCAGCATTTTTTCTTTCATATCCTGTAATCGACATTTCTGGAAATACAATTAAATCTGCTCCATTTTGTACAGCCAATTCAATAAGACGATAATGATCTAATAAATTAGCTTCGATATTTTCGCGAGTTGGTTTTGTCTGTGCAGCTGCTAAAATCATATTATTTATTTTCTGTATAAACCCAAGCCATTCTTCCAGATTGAAGTTTAACTTGAACTCTTTTGTATGAGTTAGATTCGAACTGATCTACTTTTAACAATTCTGGATTTGAAACTTCAAAAGCAACACCATGTATAATGTCTTCCAGATTTTCACTTGGTACAGCCACAACATAATCTGCCATTCCAAATTCTTCTTCTATTTGTAAACTTTTAAGTTTGAAACCCAGTATTTGATCTGGAGTACCACTTAAAACTTTATTAAAAATCTGCATTTGAATTTGTTTCGATCTTAATGTTCCGTAAGAGAATAATAGTTCCATAATTATGATTTTCTCGTTATTTTTTGCGTTAGGGATGGGCGCGGCATCCTTTTTATTTTTTCTTTAAAAATAAAAAGATATAGCAGACAGCCCGACCGTAGGGAACGCCCAAATTACGATTTTTATTACAATTTAAAATAGTCTATATAATTATCTAAATCTTTATCGCCGCGACCTGAAAGACTGATTACAACAACGTCTGTAGGTTTAAATTTCTTTTGATCTAAAACGGCAAAAGCGTGTGCGCTTTCAATAGCCGGAATAATTCCTTCTAATTTTGTTAGTTGTAAACCAGCATTCATCGCATCATCATCGGTAACAGAGAAAAATTCTCCACGTCCGCTTTGAGCTAAATGTGCGTGCAAAGGTCCAACTCCTGGATAATCTAAACCTGCAGAAATAGAGTACGGTTCTGTAATTTGTCCATCTGTAGTTTGCATTAAAAGCGTTTTACAACCGTGAATAACACCAACTTTACCTAATTTGCTAGTTGCTGCGCTGTGTCCGCTGTCTACACCTTTTCCAGCTGCTTCCACTGCAATGATTCCCACTTCTGGTTCGTGTAAAAAGTGGTAATACGTTCCTGCGGCATTACTTCCTCCGCCAATGCAAGCGACAACATAATCTGGGTTTTCACGTCCTTCTTTTTCTTTTAATTGCCATTTAATTTCCTCAGAAATAATGCTTTGAAAACGTGTTACCATATCTGGATAAGGATGAGGTCCAATGGCAGATCCAATAATATAATGTGTGTCAACCGGATTGTTGATCCAGTCACGAATGGCTTCGTTTGTAGCGTCTTTTAAAGTTCTTGAACCTGAAAGTGCGGGACGAACTTCTGCACCTAACATTTTCATACGTGCTACATTTGGTGCTTGGCGTGCAATGTCAATTTCGCCCATGTATACAATGCATTCAATTCCCATTAAAGCACAAACTGTCGCAGTTGCCACACCGTGCTGTCCAGCGCCAGTTTCGGCAATAATTCTTTTTTTGCCTAGACGTTTTGCCAGTAAGATTTGCCCAATTGTATTGTTTACTTTGTGTGCTCCAGTATGGTTTAAGTCTTCTCTTTTTAGATAAACTTTGGTGTTGTATTTCTCCGATAAACGTTTCGCAAAATACAGCGGACTAGGGCGTCCAACATAATCTTTCAACAATTGGTTGAACTCTGCTTTAAAATCAGGTTCATCCATTATGCTTAAATATTTCTGGCGTAATTCTTCTACATTTGGATAAAGCATTTCAGGGATATAAGCTCCTCCAAATTCTCCGTAATATCCTTTTTCGTTGACGTTAAAACTCATTTTTTTAAAGTTTAGATGTTTACAATTTCAAATTTGCGTTTAAAATTGCTTAATAGGTTTTTATTTTTTAGCCCTGGTTCGATTTCAAATTTACTATTTACATCGACAGCATAAATAGGCAAATTGGTTTTTGAAATTTCTTCAATGGCTTTTAATTCGTTCATTCCAATTCCACCGCTTAAAAAGAAAGGCTTTTTCGAATTGTATTTTTTTAAGATGCTCCAGTCGAAAGTTGTTCCGTTTCCGCCTGGTAATTTTCCTTTTGTGTCAAATAGAAAATAATCGCAGACATTTTCAAAAGCTTTAATAATTTCAAAATCAAAATTTTCGTCAGCCGAAAATACTTTAATAATTTCGATTTCCTTTGGCAGTTTTTCTTTTAATGCTGTACAAAATTCAACCGATTCTTCTCCATGCAGTTGAACAGCTTGCAAGTTGTATTTTTCTACTTTTTCTAGAATTTCTTCCTGACTTTGATTGACAAAAACGCCTACTTTTTTGATGGTTTTAATCAATTCGGGAACATTCCCGTTGCAATATCTAGCGGACTTTTCCCAGAAAATAAATCCCATATAATCGGGTAGGAGCGCGCCTACTTCGAGGATATTTTCTGGATATTTCATGCCGCATATTTTGAGTTTCATTTTCGTTGTGTGTTTTTACCGCAAAGTGCGCTAAGGTTTTTTGTCTTTGAGTGTGCTTAAAAACGCAAGGTTCGCAAAGCTTTGTGTTGATTTTTTTTCGCCACGAATTCACGGATGATATGAAAATTAAATTTATCAATTCGTGGCTAATTTTATTCGCCTAAATTTTTTATAAATTCTGTTGCTGCTACGCCAGCGTTATCGGTTTTCATGAAGTTTTCTCCAATTAAGAAACCTTTGTATCCGTAAGGTTTTAATTCTTGAATAGCTTCAATTGAAGAAATGCCGCTTTCCGAAACTTTTACAAAATCATTCGGAATTTGTGAAGCTAATTCTTTACTGAAATCTAAACTTACTTCGAATGTTTTTAAGTTTCTATTATTTACCCCAATCATGTCTAAAGTCGGCATAATTGATTTTTCTAATTCTTCTTGATTATGAACTTCTAAAAGAACTTCTAAACCTAATTTTTTAGCAAATTCAGATAAAGATTTGATTTCTTCGCGAGTTAAAACGGCTGCGATTAACAAAATCAAATCGGCTCCGTGTGCTTTTGCTTCTAAAATCTGATATTCGTCTACAATAAATTCTTTTCGCAAAAGCGGAATATTTACTGAAGCTCTGGCTAAAAGCAAATCGTCTAAAGATCCGCCGAAATATTTTCCATCAGTTAAAACGGAAATTCCGCATGCACCAGCATTTTCGTAACCTTTTACCACTTCTTCAACGGTAAAATTATTGTTGATGATTGATTTTGAAGGAGAACGGCGTTTGTGTTCTGCGATAATTCCAGAGTTGCTTTCTTTTAATTTCTGACTAAGTGAAATAGTCTGTTTTCCAAAAAATACAGAAGCTTCCAATTGAGAAACCGGAATAATCGATTTCTTCAAAATCACTTCTTGTTTTTTGTCTATGATTATTTTATCTAAGATGTTCATTGTTGTGTTGTTTCATGTTTCACGTTTCATGTTTCAAGTTAGAACGTTCAAAACAACTTGAAACCTGAAACTTGAAACTAAAAAATTATTTACTTAATTCTTTCAATTTTTTCAATGCTTTCAGTCCTTTTCCTGATAATAAACTTTCTTTTGCCAGTTCAAAACCTTCTTGCGGAGTGCATTTGTTTACCGTTGCGATTGCCATTGCAGCATTGGCACAGACTACATTATTTTGAGCTTCGTTTCCTTTTCCAGAAATGATATTCGTGAAAATTTCAGCCGATTCTTCGATGGTTTTTCCGCCTTCAATTTCAGTTTGAGATAAAAGACGAACTCCAAAATCTTCTGGTTTTATCATGCCTTCCATGTGGCTAGTGATAATTTTTGTTGGTCCTGTTAAAGAAATTTCGTCATATCCGTCAAGCGAATGTAAGATTGTGAAATTGGTATCGGTATTTTGGTATAAATACGCATACATTCTTGCTAATTCTAAGTTGAAAACTCCAACCAATTGATTTTGTGGAAATGCTGGATTTACCATTGGCCCTAACATATTAAAGAAGGTTTTTACTGCCAGTTCTTTTCTAATTGGCCCTACATTTTTCATTGCTGGGTGAAATAGGGGAGCGTGTAAAACACAAATTCCAGCCTGATCGATACATTTTTCTAAAAATGCTGGATCGTTGCTAAATTTAATTCCCATTTTTTCCATTACGTTGCTTGATCCAGAAATAGAAGAAACGCCGTAATTTCCGTGTTTTGCGACTTTTATTCCCGCTCCTGCTGATACAAAAGAAGCTAAAGTCGAAATGTTGAAAGTGTCTTTTCCGTCACCACCTGTTCCACATAAATCGATGGTATTGTAAGCTGATAAATCTACTCGGATGCAAAGATCTAATAATGCTTCGCGAAATCCCGAAAGTTCATCAATGGTAATGCTTCGCATCATATATACAGTCAAAAATGCTGAAATCTGACTTGGGTTATATTGACCGCTTGAAATATTAATCAATACGTTTTTTGCTTCTTCTTTAGTAAGCACTTCGTGGTTGATTAATTTGTTTAATATAGTTTTCATTTTTTTAAAGATTCTAAGTTGCTAAGGTTCTGAGATGCTAAGTTTTTTGTTTTATTTGTTTCAAGTTTCAGGTTTCACGTTCCAGTAACTTGAAACTTTAAACTTTAAACCTGAAACAAAAAATTAACTATTAATCCAATTCTCTAAAATCCTTTTTCCGTTTGGTGTTAAAACGCTTTCTGGGTGGAATTGAACGCCTCTTACATCGTAATTTTTGTGTCTTAAAGACATAATTTGACCGTTTTCGTCTACCGAAGTTGCTTCTAAATCTTCTGGTAAATTAGCGTCAACAACCCACGAATGGTATCTTCCAACCTCAAACTCGTTTCCTAAACCTTCAAACAAAATTTCATCTGAAACTACTGTTTTTACATTTGTAGAAACGCCGTGATATACTTTGTCAAGGTTTGAAAGTGTTCCGCCGAAAACTTCCCCAATAGCTTGTTGTCCTAAGCAAACTCCTAAAATGCTTTTTGTTGGACTGTATTTTTCGATTACAGCTTTCAATAATCCTGCTTCGTCTGGAATTCCAGGTCCTGGCGAAAGCAATATTTTTTCGAAAGAAGCAATTTCATCAATTTCGAATTCGTCGTTTCTGTAAACGGTTACTTCGCAATCTAAATCTTCTAAATAGTGCACTAAATTATAAGTGAAACTATCGTAATTGTCTATAACTAAAATCTTTTTCATTTTTTGTTTTATTTCCAGTTTCAAGTTTTTTTGGTTTCACGTTTCAGCAACTTGACCCGAGCGATAGCGAACTGGCGAAGCAAACTTGAAACAAAGACAACCTGAAACAAAATTTTATTATTTTTCTCGAACGTACTTTTCAGTAATAATTCGGTTGATTCCTAATTTTTCTACTTTTTCGATTCCTTTTTGAGTTAAGGTGTCGTTTTTGATTTTTACTGTAAACTCAAATTTTCCATTTTCCCATTGACGATTATTGAAGTATTCCAGATTCTCTGTATAAATGCTGTCTTTTAAAGTGTATTTTCCGCCTCCGCCAAAAAATACGGCATTTGTTGAATCTTTACCATTATTCAAATCATGATTAAAAAAAGCAAAATGTGTTTCATTAATAATTTTAATCATTTTTGTTTTTGGATTGAAAGTCGAAAAAGTAGAATCTTTTTCTGTTGTTTCAGCTGATATAAGACGCCAGGTTCCTTCAAGCGGATTATGCTTTTTCTCTGAATTACAGGAAACTATGCTAATGATTAAAACTAAAACTGATATTGCTTTTTTCATGGTTTTTTATGGTTTGTGGTTAATTGTTTTTAAGTTTCATGTTTCAAGTTTCACGTTTCAAGTTCCAACAACTTGAAACTTTAAACAAAGAAAACCTGAAACAAAAATTAAATATTTTCCGCCATTTCCAGCGCTGTATTTAAGGCTCTTAACTTATTATACACTTCCTGCATTTCGCTTTCTTCGTCAGAACTTGCTACGATTCCGGCACCGGCCTGACAATGCAATTGGTGGTTTTTTGATAGGAAAGTTCGAATCATAATCGCGTGGTTAAAGTTTCCATCAAAATCCATAACTCCGATGGCACCTCCATAAAAATTACGATTTGTTTTTTCGTAATCTTCAATTAACTGCATGGCTCTGTGTTTTGGAGCTCCACTTAAAGTTCCTGCAGGGAAAGTATCGGCAACTACTTGCATCGTTGTCGCTTTATCATGTAAATGTCCTGTGACTTTTGAAACCAAGTGAATTACGTGGGAGAAAAACTGAACTTCTCTGTATTTTTCCACATTTACATCATGTCCGTTGCGGCTTAAATCATTTCTGGCTAAATCCACGAGCATTACGTGTTCGCTGTTTTCTTTTTTATCCTCAGAAAGTTCTTTTGCCAAAAGTGCGTCACGTTCGTCATTTCCAGTTCTTTTAAAAGTTCCAGCAATTGGATGGATTTCGGCTTTTCTGTTTTTTACGATAATTTGTGCTTCGGGCGAAGAACCGAATATTTTGAAATCTCCATAATCAAAAAAGAACAAATACGGAGATGGGTTAATGCTTCTTAAAGCTCTGTAAACGTTGAATTCATCGCCTTTAAAACCTTGTGTAAAACGGCGTGAAAGAACTAATTGGAAAACGTCTCCGCGGAAACAATGTTTTTTAGCTAAAGCCACGTTGTGTTTGAATTCTTCATCGGTTAGGTTAGAGAAACCTTCGCCTTCTTTGGTGAATTTGTACAAAGCGATATTTCTAGACTGCAGTAATTGTTCAATTTCAGAAATATTGTTTCTTCCGTCTAGGCTGTGGCAGAAAATGTACGCTTCGTTTTTAAAGTGGTTAATGGCGATGATATTTTGGTAAACCGCATAAAACACATCTGGAATTGAAGTCGCATTGTCTTTTTTGGCAATGGAAACTTTTTCAAAATAACGTACGGCGTCGTACGAAATGTATCCGAATAAACCGTTATTGATAAATTTAAAATCGTTTTTCTCTGATTTGAATCGGTTTGAGAATTCTTGAATTACTTCTGGAATATTGGTTGAAGCATCGATTTTATTTTGCTCCAAAGTTCCGTCAGGAAAAGTTTTTGTGATTACCTCGTTTTCAATTTTAATTGTCGCAATTGGATTGCAGCAGATGTACGAGAAACTATTGTCATTTCCATGATAATCACTACTTTCTAATAATAAACTATTTGGGAATTTATCTCGAATTTTAAAATAAATGCTTACTGGCGTTATGGTGTCTGCCAGAATTTGTTTGTAATGTGTGTTGAGTATAAACGGTTTCAATGTATGTTGTTTTTTAGTTTTTAATATTTTTCTGCTGGAGTTTTGATCAAAAAAAAAGGGCTTGTCGTGATGACAAGCCCTTTAAATTTATAGTTTTGAAAATACCATAGGAAGCTTCGTTCACGACGTTTGACGTAAATTGTTCCACCACCAAGTATTGTTCATTAATGTTTTCATTTCTTTATTTTGATATGGCAAAGATATAAATGTAATTTGAATTAGAATACATAATATCTCAAAAAAAACTTTTCTAAATTTTGAAATTTGTTAAATTTTAATTTCTGAGTTTAGTTTAAAAGCTTAGTTTCCAATAGCTATTGTATTATTTGTGTTAGCTCTAAAATCAGGATTTCCTTTGATGTTTGGCGTTATAAACAATTCTATATTTTTCATTTTTGTGTATTCAAGACCAGAATTTGGGTTGTAATAATTTTGAATTGCCGCATCTGAACTTGATGATTCGCTTGTAATTCCTCCGTTACAATTGTTGACTATGGTATTTTTAAAACTCATTTTTGATAAGTTTTCTTTTCCGTTTCCAATATTTCCTTCTAGTAAAACAAAAGGTGAAAAACCAGCAACAATACTATTGTTTAAGTCAAAAAATGTATTTTCTCTTACATAAATAGATTCTCTAACTAGGCCCTGATTGTTTTCTTCTAGATTTATTAAAGTGATATTTGAAGCATTAATTTTGGTCATTTTTTTGGTCATATCTGTATTTTGAACTTTATCATACGAATCTACTTCAAAACATCTTGATCCTGAGATATCTGATGAAAATGGATGGCGAACCGCAATACTGTTCGTAATGTTGATTTGTGCGCCTTGCGTAAAATCAAAATCATCATCAGTTGTTCGGTATGATATTAAATTACTCATATTTAAGTCACCTCCATAACATTCAAAAGAATCATCATTTGAAAAACTAATTTGAATATTGCTTAAAACTGTTTTTCTTCCAACTCCTGCTAGAGAAAGACCATTTAACTCCTTAGAAGCACTTAATTTTCGTCCTGCATATTCAATTCTAACATATTTCATAACTCCTGAATTATCTTCAGCGTCTTGACCTCCATAATGATTTAAAGTTGGTTCTAAATCAAAAGGTAAAGTGTGAACACCTCCTAAAGTATTTATAGGCGCTTTTCCTAAGATGATGATGCCACCCCAGTCACCAGGCTTCCTGTTGTTTTTTTCATTTTCTGATGTAAAAACAATTGGGTCGGTTTCAAGACCTTCAGCCATAATTTTTGCTCCGTTGGTAATTACAAGTGTTCCGCAGGTTTTATCGTCACCTCGTATTACGGTTCCTGGTTCTATGGTTAAAGTTGCATTGTTTGTAACATACACAACCCCAACTAAATGATAGGTATTGCGTTTTAATAATCGGGTATCTTTATCAATTGTTCCGGCAATTATGTTGGTTGCTTCGTTGTATTCATTTATGGCTGGTTTAAAATTGGTCCAATTGTTCATCCAGTTGTTTGTTCCAAAAATTCCTTTTGTTTGTTGTTGGGCTTGTAGTAAAAAAGTACTTATGAGTGTGATAATTACCGCATGTATTTTTGTTTTCATAACTATATTTTTAATTTCTAGTTTTTGATTTTTATTAGCCTCAAAATTAGAGGGCTAATGTTAATCAATACCAGTAAGGCTGTTATGAAAGCGTTATGTAAATATTAAGAACGTTATGTTTTTGAAAATTTATAAAAATGAAACAGCCCTAATAGCAAGTACTATTAGGGCTGTTTTTTATGTGTGAATTAGTAAGCCTGAAATTAGAATTTTAAAGCTACTGCTAATTCAAATTCGTCGTTGATAGTTTTGTCTCCTAAACCGTCAAAGAAACTTCCTGAACCGTATTTAATATCGTATTTAGTTCTGTCAACTTTGAATGCTGTTGTAGCAGTGTTTCCTTTTACTGTAAGATCAAAAGTTACTGGTTTAGTGATTCCTTTGATAGTTAAGTCTGCAGTTACCGTGTAAACGTCAGCAGATTTAGAACCAATAGTTTTGAAAACTAATTTTGAAGTTGGGAATTTATCAGTTCCGAAGAAATCGTCAGCTTTTAAGTGACCGTTTAATTTTCCTTGGTATTCTCCACTTAAATCAGTAGAAGTTAATGAAGTCATATCAACTGTAAAGCTTCCACCTGTTAATTTTTTTCCTTTGAAAACTAAAGCACCTTCTTTGAAGTTTACTGTTCCAGAGTGCTCTCCTGTTACTTTTTTACCTACCCATTTAATTGTAGATGCTTTTACGTCGATTTTTTTTGTTTGAGCGTTTACTGTTAAACCAGCAGCTGCTACGAATAATGCTATTGCAATTGTTTTTAAATTTTTCATGTTGTTAAAATTTGATTTTAGATTAATAAATAATTATAGAGTGATAAATAAATCTTCGTGTGATTTTCTAACTTTTTTGTAATGCTGAGCCTCGTCTTCCTCATGTCTATAACCTACTGTTGCAATAACAGATGCATTAAGACCTAATTTATCGAAACCTAAGATTTCATTGAATGCAGCAGGATTGAAACCTTCCATTGGTGTTGCATCAATTTTTAATTCAGCAGCTGCAGCTAATAGAGTTCCTAAAGCGATGTAAGTTTGTTTTGCAGTCCAGATATTTTTAGCATCTTGAGATAAATTTGAAATAACTCCATTCATCATGTCAGAAAATCCGCCTAAAGCTTCAGTAGGAACACCTCTTGTTTCGCTGATGTTTTTAATGTAAGCAGCTACAGATTCTGGTCCAGCGTTTAAGTCGTTTGCAAAAATAAACAATTGAGAAGCATCTGTAATTTGTGTCTGTCCGTAAGCAGCGGCTTTCAATTTTTCTCTAATTTCTGGATTTTCTACAATAATAACTTTGTAAGGCTGTAATCCGTATGATGAAGCAGCTAATCTAACGGCTTCTTTTAATGTATTTAAATCTGCGTCTGAGATTTTTTTGGCAGCATCAAATTTTTTGGTTGCGTATCTCCAATTTAGACTCTCTAAAAATGTGCTCATAATTTTAATTTTGTTGGGTTCGGTATTTTTCTAATAATTTATTTAATAACTCTAATTCGTCTGTACTTAGATTTTTTGCAAATGCTTCTTCGTGTGCATCAACTTTAGGATCTAATTCTTTCAATACGTCTAATCCTTTTTGAGTAATCAAAACTTCGATTTTTCGTCGATTACCCGGACAAACGTTTCTTGTTACCAGTTCTTTTAGTAATAATTTGTCAACTAACCGTGTTGTATTACTCGTTTTCGCCAGCATACGCTCTTGTATAACACACATATTAGCAGGATTTCCTTTTTGTCCTCTTAATATACGCAGCACATTGTATTGTTCTCCAGATAAATCATACGGTTTTACTAACTCGTTGAAATGATCCTGAATCACATTTTGTGTGTACATAATGTTCAGAATAACTTTTTTCGCATTATCCATCTTAACTGTACTCTTAATAACCTCTTCAATTGTCATAGTCGTAAGTGTATAATTTGTATATACAAATGTATAACTTTTAATATTTGTATATACAAGTGTTGTGTTAATTTTTTGTTAATGCGGAAATATCCGAATACTTATCTAAAAGCAATCAGCTTTTTGATGAGTTAAAATTAATGTATTTTGTCTTTTAAATATCTGACATTTTGATATTTAACTAAAAGTTAATCTCAAAGAGCTGTATTTTAATTGTCTTAATTTGAAGTTGCTTTTTGTAAGATAAATTTTTGAGTGTAAATGAAGGTGGTTTATAATTTTACATTGTTTTTGAGCTGATTAGAAGTGCTTATCGAAATTCTGAGAGAAAAAATCCTTTCGAAATGTGTTTAAAGTCTTCAATTTCTTTTGTAATCCAATTTTCATCGTGACCCAATTCTTTTGCAATTACTCTAGCAGTTTTTTCAGAAACTTCAATTGCAGCTCTGGCATCCAAAAATAATAAACGTACTCGTCTTGCTAAAACATCATCAATAGTTCTGGCCATTTCATAACGAATTGCCCAAACAACTTCGGCCATTGTAAATTCATGATTAGGATGCAGTTTTTCTTGTAATTCGGGTTCGTTTTCTTGCAGCTGAAGTATTTTCGAAATATCAGTACCATATATGTACAAGTGATTTTCTCTGTCAATAGGAGTAGTTGGTTTATTACCATGAATGGCTAGATGCTGCGTATTGGATAGTTTTTTCGGAAGTTTACCTTTTAATATGGCTTTGTCAATGATATCTTCGGCAATTTTTCGATAAGTAGTCCATTTTCCTCCTGTAATAGTGATTAATCCAGTTTCAGAAACAATAATTTTATGGCTTCTAGAAACTTCTTTAGTGCTTTTTCCTTCTTCTTTCGGCGCTGCTAGCGGACGTAATCCTGCAAAAACGGATAGAACATCGCTTCTTGTGGGCTTTTTTGCTAAGAATCGTTGAGCTGTTTCGAGAACAAATTGAATTTCACTCTCTAAAGCGATAGGTTCTAAACTTTGTTTTTTAATTAAAGTATCTGTTGTTCCTACTACAACACGATTGTGCCATGGAACTGCAAATAAAACCCTTCCGTCTTTTGTCTTCGGAATCATCAAAGCATGTTCACCTGGAAGAAAAGATTTATCAAAAACCAAATGAATTCCCTGACTCGGAACAATATATTTTTTATAAACCTTATCGTTTAATTTCATAATAGCGTTTGTGAAAACACCTGTTGCATTTATTACAACAGTACCTTTAATATCGTAACTGGTTCCAGTTTCCTGATCGATAGCCTTAATGCCAATAATTTGATTTTTATCGTCTTTTAATAAATTGACAACTTTTACGTAATTTAAAATGCAGGCGTCTTTTTCGACAGCAGTTTGAGCCAAGTTTATGGCTAAACGAGAATCGTCAAATTGTCCGTCATGATAAATAACACCATTTATGAGTCCGTTTTGTTCAACATTCGGAAGCATTTCAATAGTTTTCTTTTTCGAAAGATATTTTGAACTTCCCAAACTCAGAAAGCCCGATAATAAATCGTAAATTTTTAATCCTATAGTGTAAATAAAACTGCTGAACCAATTGTAATTAGGAATAACAAAAGATTGGTTTTTAACTAAATGTCCAGCATTTTGAGCCAATAATCCTCTTTCTTTTAATGCTTCTCTAACCAAGTGTACATTTCCTTGCTCTAAATAGCGTACACCGCCGTGAACCAATTTGGTACTTCTGCTAGAAGTTCCTTTGGCAAAATCTACGGCTTCAAATAAAACTGTTTTATACCCGCGGCTTGCTGCATCAACAGCAGTTCCGAGTCCGCTTGCACCTCCGCCAATTATGATTACGTCCCATTTTTCGGTATTTTGTAGTTTGGATAATTGTTCAGAGCGATTCATGCTTTATTCTTGGTATTTATTTAGCGGAAATGTTGTTGAAAGCAAACTTAACGAAATGAAATTAAAAATTGATGAAGAAAAGAAACAGTTGTTTTTTTGTTTTAGGTTTCAAGTTTCAGGTTTCAAGTTTATATACTTTGAACCTATTTAACCGCAAAGTGCGCAAGGTTCTTTTATAAATAAAGCTTTATATAAAAACACAAAGTTCGCAAAGCTTTGTAAATAAACTTTGCGAACTTTTGCGTATACCTTAGCGTGCTTTGCGGTTAAATCAACTTGAAACAAATTATCAATGCGGCAGTTTATCTTTAATCAATCCATAAAACCAAGTTCCAGCAATGGCGCTTACTAAAGTAACTACGATTACAGTTGCTCCTGTGCCAATCTGAGCGAAAAGCGGACCTGGACATGCTCCAGTAATTGCCCATCCAAAACCAAACATTAATCCGCCGTAGATTTGTCCTTTGCTGAAAGTTTTTGGCTGGATTTCGATTTTTTCGCCGTCAAGGGTTTTGATATTGAATTTTTTAATCAATTGAACGGAAATTAATCCAACAGCAACTGCGCATCCAATCACACCATACATATGGAATGATTCAAGATGAAACATTTCCTGAATACGAAACCAGCTGATGATTTCTGCTTTTACGAATACAATTCCGAAAAAGATGCCTACGATTAGATATTTAAGATTTGCAAATGCGTTTTCTTTTTTGTGGCTGGCGTTGATTCCTTCGCCGTCGATATTTTTATTTTCTAAGCTCATTTTTCAAATTTTAAAGTGAAAGTATATAAGGTAAAATCAAAAGTGACATTACAAAACCGCCAATCATAAAACAGATTGTAGCGACTAACGAAGGCCATTGTAAGTTTGATAATCCCATAATCGCGTGTCCGCTTGTACATCCACCGGCATAACGAGTTCCGAAACCAACTAAGAAGCCGCCGACAACCATCATAATGAATCCGCGAAGTGTTAATAAACTTTCCCAAGAAAATAATTGTGATGGAACTAAACCAGTATGATCTGTAATTCCATAAGTTGCTAATTTCTCTGATAATTCAGGAGCAATTTCTACTGGATTTGGATTGGTCAAGAAATAAGCTGCAATAAAACCTCCAATGAAAATTCCGAAAACGAAGAATAAATTCCAGCTTTCTTTTTTCCAATCGTATTTAAAAAATGAAATATTCGAAGGAATACAAGCTGCGCAAATATGACGAAGTGAAGAACTTATCCCAAAAGATTTATTCCCGATAATTAATAAAATTGGAACCGTTAATCCAATCAACGGACCTGCAACATACCAAGGCCAAGGTTCTCTTATAATTTCTAACATTTTATTTAGGTTCTAAGGTGCAAAGGCTCAAAGGTTCAGAGGTTGCGACCTTTGTCACTTTGTCCCTCTGAACCTTTGTCTCTTTTAAATTATTTTAATACTTTACTTTGACAAACAAAATCTGATTTAGGAATATTCGTTTTTGAAATCGCTCCAAAACCGCCTTCCACTTCAGAGAAATTTCTGAAACCTCTTGCTTGAAGGATAGAAGCGGCGATCATACTTCTGTAGCCTCCAGCACAATGGATATAAAAATGTTCGTTTGGATTAATATCTTTTACCCAGTCATTAATATAAGCCAAAGGTTTGCTGTAAGCTTCATCAATATGCTCAGCTTCGTATTCTGTCTCTTTACGAATGTCGACTACTTTATCTTCGCCAAATTTAAATTCATTTGCAAATTGCTCGGCTGTTATTCTATTTACAGTATCAATTTCGAAACCTGCATTCTGCCAAGCTTCAAATCCGCCATCTAAATGTCCAATAATCGTATCAAAACCAACACGGCTTAAGCGTGTTACGGTTTCTTCTTCCATGCCAAGTGCAGTAACCAAAATAATGGGTTGTTTTACATTGGCAATTAAAGTTCCAACCCAAGGAGCAAAATCTCCATTGATTCCGATATTGATAGACTGCGGAATAAACCCTTTACTAAAATCGGCTGCACTTCTAGTATCTAAAATTAAAGCGCCAGTTTCTTCAGCAATTGCTTCAAATTCTTTTACATTTATAGCTTTCATTCCGTTGTGCAAAACTGTTTCAAAGCTTTCGTAGCCTTGTTTGTTCATAGCAACGTTCATGCTGAAATAAGCTGGAGGAGGCAATAGTCCGTCTGTTACTTCTTTGATGAATTCTTCTTCGGTCATGTCAGCACGCAAAGCATAATTCGTTGCTTTTTGATTTCCGATTGTTGAAACCGTTTCCTTGCTCATGTTTTTTCCACAGGCACTTCCCGCACCATGCGCAGGATAAACGATTACGTCATCAGCAAGCGTCATGATTTTGTCTCTTAACGAATGAAATAAAATTCCAGCCAATTGATCTTGTGTCATTCCAGATGCTTTTTGAGCTAAATCTGGACGACCGACATCACCAATAAACAAAGTGTCGCCAGAGAAAATCGCATGATCTTTTCCGTTTTGGTCAATTAATACAAAAGTTGAGCTTTCCATAGTATGTCCAGGAGTATGCAAAACTTTAATAGTTACTTTTCCGATTTTGAATTCCTGTCCGTCTTTCGCAGAAATGCAATCAAATTCGCAGGCAGCATTTGGCCCGTAAACAATTGGTGCTCCGGTTTCTTTGCTTAAATCAACATGTCCCGAAACGAAATCAGCGTGAAAATGCGTTTCAAAAATATATTTTAATGTAACGCCATCGCGTTCCAAACGATCTAAGTAAGGCTGTGTTTCTCTAAGCGGATCAATAATGGCCGCTTCGCCATTTGATGTGATATAATATGCACCTTGTGCTAGGCATCCGGTGTAAATTTGTTCTATTTTCATGATAGGTATTGTAAAATGATGGGTTACAAAGGTAACTTTGTTTTTTAAAAAAATAGGTGACTAATGTTACAGAATTTAGGTTTTTTTGAAAAACATTTGGTGGTTTAAACCATATAAGTGATATAAGTCCATTTTAGATTGAGAGCTGCTTATATTTACTTTTATTTTAAGCAATATAATAACCTCCAGTTTATAATTACTTTTATTCCTTATATGATAGAAAAAAATCTTTGTAATTTTACGTTTTTTCTAAGATCAACATGATGAACACACAACAATTATTAGATCAAATTGCTTTTATAAAAGAAATTGATAAAGTTAAATACATTCAGCGGAAGACCAAATTATTCAACAGTGACCGATGCGAAAATGACGCAGAACACAGCTGGCATCTGGCTTTAATGACGATTGTTCTGGCAGAACATTCAAATGAGCCAATTGATGTTTTGAAAGTGGTGAAAATGGTCTTGATTCATGATATTGTAGAAATTGATGCTGGTGATGTGTTTATTTATGACACCATAAAAAATCATTCCAATACAGATGAAGAACGTTTGGCGGCTAATAGGATTTTTGGTTTACTTCCTAAAAATCAAGCCGAAGAATTCATTTCTATTTGGGAAGAATTTGAAGCTGGAGAAACCAACGAAGCCAAATTTGCCAAATCAATGGACAGATTAGAACCTCTGTTACAAAATACTTCCAACAACGGCGGAACTTGGAAAGAGTTTGGAGTGAAATATGAAAAAGTGTACGAAAAGAAAAGTGTCATAAAAGAAGGCTCAAAATCGATTTGGAATTACGCTGAAGGTTTGATTAACGAAAGTGTTGAAAAAGGAATTTTGGAGAAATGAATTGAATGAGCCATGTTAATTTGTTTCCTGCAAGGTTTCTAAAACCTTGTAGGTATTTTTTTTAGACCAGCAGACCTACAAGGTTTTGGAAACCTTGCAGGAGTTAATACGATATGAATATATTTTAATAGCCGAAAATTTATATTTACTTATATAACTTATATGGTTTAAAATTTTAAAAAGAAACTCTTGTTTTAAGAGGCAGTTCGGGTTCTAATGGTTAAATTTGTGGAACTTCATAAACAAATTACCACTTATGGAAGAAATGCTCTTTTACGACCGAATGCAATTCGCGTTCACCATTACTTTTCATTATCTTTTTCCACAACTTACAATGGGTCTTTCGCTCATCATTGTTTACTTCAAGTGGAAATATCTAAAAACGAAAGACGAACAATACAATCACGCCACCCATTTCTGGATGAAAATCTTCGCTCTCAATTTTGCAATGGGAGTTGTTACTGGAATTCCAATGGAGTTTCAGTTTGGAACCAATTGGGCAAAGTTCTCCGAATTAACGGGCGGAATTATTGGGCAAACCCTCGCTATGGAAGGAATGTTTTCCTTCTTTCTCGAATCTTCTTTCTTGGGAATATTTTTATTTGGCGAAAAACTTCTCGGACACAAATGGCATTTTGTAACTGGATTATTAATTATGATCGGTTCCTGGGCCAGCGGGTTTTTAATCATTGCCACGCATTCCTGGATGCAGAATCCAGTTGGTTATGAAATCTTAGAAAACGGAAAATTTGTATTGAATAATTTTCAAGCATTATTTTTAAATCCTTGGCTTTGGCCTTCTTATTTACACAATCAAGCTGCTTCTATGGTAACGAGTTCTTTTGTCGTTGCTGGAATTGGAGCTTTCTATATTTTAAGCAAAAAGAACATTTCTTTTGGGAAGTTGTTCTTGAAAACAGGAGTTATTTTCGGATTGATTTCGAGTATTGTTGTCGCTGTTCCAACAGGTGATTTACTGGCTAAAAATGTCGTAAAATACCAGCCTGTAACTTTTGCCGGAATGGAAGGGATTTTTCATACCGAGAAAAAAGGTTCTGAAATTGTTTTAATTGGACAGCCCGATGTAAAAGACAAAAAACTAGACAATAAAATTGCCGTTCCTAATATTTTGAGTTTCCTAACTTACGGAAATTGGGATCAGGAAATTAAAGGTTTAGATCAGTTTGAAGAAGATTTACACCCAACTAATATTTCGGGGTTGTATTACGCCTACCATATTATGGTTGGACTCGGAACTGTTTTTATTGGATTAATGGTGCTTTCACTTTTTCAATTAATCAGAGGGAAATTATTCCAAACCAAATGGCTACTGTGGTCGCTGATGTTCATGATGCCGTTTCCGTATATAGCCAACACCACAGGTTGGTACACAGCCGAATTAGGAAGACAGCCTTGGCTGGTTTATAATTTAATGCGAACAGCATCTGGTGCTTCGCCAACGGTTTCTTCTGGAAATACCTTATTTACATTACTTGGTTTTATTGGTTTATACCTTTTACTAGGAATGTTGTTTTTGCTTTTGGTTGGAAAAATTATCAATAAAGGACCGCATCATGTGGAACTTTCAACAGAAAAAATATAAATATGGAATTTTTTTGGTACGTAGTTTTAATGGGAATTCTGGCTGTTTATCTGGTTTTAGACGGTTATGATTTTGGAGCAGGAATTATTCACTTATTTTTTGCCGATACAGAAAGAGATAAAAAAGTAATCACCAATTCTATTGGTCCGTTTTGGGATGCCAATGAAGTTTGGTTGATTGCAGCTGGAGGCGTTTTGTTTTTTGCATTTCCAACTTTATATGCTTCTTCTTTCAGCGGATTTTATCTGCCTTTGATTATGATTTTATGGCTTTTGATTTTCCGAGCTATCGGATTGGAGATGCGCGGACAGGTACACAATCATATGTGGGAAGCGATTTGGGATAAAGCCTTCGGAATTGCAAGTTTGCTTTTGGCGCTTTTCTTCGGAATCGCTTTAGGAAATATTGTTCGCGGTGTAAACCTCGGAATGGTTCAAAACGGCGTTTCGACACAAGAACCGCATTTTTTCTTCCTGCCTTTGTGGAATCCAACTTTTAGTCCGCAGGCAAATGAATTAGGAATTATCGACTGGTTTACGCTTTTCTTAGGAATTGTGAGTGTTGTCGCATTGACGATTCACGGTGCAAACTGGATTATTTATAAAACGAATTCGGCTTTGAATCCTAAATTGAAAAAAGTAGTTTTTGCTTTGAATATTGTTTTACTGGTGTTGGTTTGTATTTCATTACAAGTATGGCATTTTATTGAACCTGAACCTTTTCATAATTTTGTTGAAAATCCAATTCTGTGGTTTTTTCCATTGCTGACATTTATTGGAATTTTAGGTTTATTTAAAGTTCGTTCGTACAAAAAAGATGGTTACGGATTTCTGTTTTCGACTTTGTTTTTATTGGGAGGATTTGCTTCGACAGCGGTTTCGATTTTCCCTAATGTTCTGCCTTCAACAAATAAAATAAATCCGTCTTTAACGATTTATAACACTGCCGCTCACGAATACGGATTAAATGCGGGATTGAGCTGGTTTTTTGTGGCCTTGTTTCTAGTAATTATTTACTTTATTATTCAATATCGTGTTTTCAGTGGGAAAATGGATGATATTGGATATGGGGAGCATTGATTATTTTTTGATAGCCACGAATTGCTTCGCCTCTGTCGCTCGAGTCACGAATTTTTATTTTGAGTTGAATGAATTCTGAATATTGTGACTTTAAATTGCACGAATTTTAATTATAGATTCAATTCCCTCCAGTTTTAACTGGAGGTTTTTTATGTCATATACATTATATTGGACTATAAAAAATCAATGCAATAGTAAATATTGCATTTTTTGGCGTGAATATTTTGGTTAATTTTTTTGATATTTTTGTAAAATTAAATTATTTAATTTTAACCAAATGTTTGAACGATTACTAAAATATTGGAAAAAGATCCAAAGAGCAAAAAGAATTAAAAAACTAAAAAAGAAGATTGCTCCTTATTTACTTAAAGATTTTGAAGTTGAATTAAATTATAAACTTTGGTCAACTAAGGGCGCACGATTTTTAGCAAGTAGGAGAACTGAAACTCTTCATAGGTTATCAGGACAATGTGTTGGTTATCTTTCGGCTTATTTAATAATTGTTAGTTTAGTAAATGTTTATCATTTAAAATTTTGGATGTTTGAATTAACTGACAATCAGGTTAATTTTGCTTCAATGGCATTTTCAGTTTTAATACTATTATTTAGTCAGCTAGAAAGTTCTGAGAATTTTATTTTAAAATCAGATAGATATCATAATTGTGCCCTAGATATTTCAGAACTTTATAATAGATTAAGATACACAAAAACTTATGAGAATAATAATCCCGATAAAAAAGATATTTTATATAAAATAAGCGATGAATATGATAAAATATTAAAGAGAAACGAAAATCATAAACAAATTGATTATTTAAAATTTCAATTGTTGAAACCTGATTATTTTGAGTTGAATTCAATCGATAAGATTATTATAAACTTAAATTATTATTGGAAGATTTATTTTAAATATCATCTTTTTATGTATGGACCAATATTGATTTTTTGTATTATAAATTTATATATTCTTTTATTTAACTAATCATTAAAAACGAAAAGATCTTTTGATTCGATTAAACGTTAAGAATAGAAAAGATCAAGCGGATAGCAAGTAATGTCCAAAATATAAAGATTTTATTGATTAATAAGTAGTTATTTTCGTACTTTTTATTGGTTTTTAAATATATAAAAAGCGTATTTTTGTTTGATAAATGCACAACTTGCAAGCGAAAAAAACATCAGTAAAATGTAGTGTACCAATCTGGTTTGTAATTTACTAATTGAGTGATTTTTTCGGGAATTTTAAATACCTTTGAATTATGAGCACATTAAATAGACCTAAAAATATTGGCCGAAACATAAGCCGAATTAGAGAACTTCGCGGGATGAAACAAGGAGCACTTGCTGATGCAATTGGTACAAGCCAGCAGACTATTTCAAGTATTGAAACCAGCGAAACTGTCGAATTTGAAAAATTGGTACAAATTGCGAAAGCACTTGGCGTGACGGTAGAAGCAATTGAGAATTTTACAGAAGAATCTGTTTTTAATTTCTTCAATAATTTTTATGATAATAGTGCAAATAATGGTCAAGCTGCGTCTGGACCTATTTTTACTTTTAATCCTTTAGATAAAATGGTTGAACTTTACGAACGGTTGGTTCAGGCTGAAAAAGAATTAGTTCAGGCAGAAAGGGAAAAGGTAGAATATTTAGAAAAACTGCTTAAAAAATAATATAAAGAACAAAGATAAAATCAATTGCCTCCAGTTTTAACTGGAGGTTTTTTGTTTGAATGCGAATTAGGCTTTAGCCAAAATGATAAAATTTGGCTAAAGCCTTTTTTTTATAGATTTGTTTATCTACAGCTAAATCTGGAGGAAATTGAGATCTTGCAATAATCTTATTTTTTTTCTATGCGTTAGGGATAGAAAACGATTTAATTTTCATTAAGTGGATTTTTCAGAATTAAATAAATACTTGGTTACTAGTGTGAAAAAAACCAAAATATTTAATGTTGTCGAACCAATTAGAGTGATGATTATGGTATCAGATAAGGCTAATTTTCCAAGTCCTTTCAGTATCAAAATAGAAAAAATACAAATACACCAAATACAGGTAAAACTGAAAATATATTCAGCATACTTTTTTCTTTCCAGCATATTTTGATTTGAATTTGCTAAATCAGATAAGTGTTTTTCATAAAACATTCTTTCTTCATTAGAGCTTTGCAAAGGTGGTGTAGAAGCTACCTGATTAATAAGTGCATTTAATGGATTTGGTTCTGTTGCCATAAATAAAATTATTCAGCATTTTGAAGCTCTGGATTAAAAAATTGTTCAAAAAAGATTTTCATATCATTTTCAGAAATGAGGGAGTCTTTTTGAAGTTTTGCTTTTGTCCACGGAGAATTTTCTGCATGAGTCCAATTTGATAATTGAATTGCTGAAAGTTTTTTAGCAACCTCTAAAACAAAAGTAACCGCTTCTTCTGCATCTTCATCTAATTTAACTTTTGATTTGTATTGCTGATATTCCCAAGGTATTTCTTTAATACTTTCGTTGCCATATTTTTTAAACTCGTAGTAAACCTTTTCAACAACAGGACCATACTTCCAAGCTTTTATAGGTTCTTCTATCAATGGTGTTCCATGTTTAACTAAGTATATACCATTAGCGATATAGAGGAGTTTTTGCAATTTCATATTAGAAATGCCTTCTCCTTCCTCTTGAGCACGTTCAAGTATTTTTCCAGACATAAATAGAGCTGAATACGGCATTGTTTTTAGATTTTTTAGAAAAATTATGTGTAAAATAGAAAAACTATTTCCATTTTATAAAAGAAATTTCTGTAAAGTTAATCATTTTTTATTTACGTTTAACTTTGCTTTTCATCTCAATATCAATATTAAAAGTAGATAATAATTTAATTTGCGAGAAGTCTTTATTTAGTTTCATCTTTGTCAAGCGCCAACTTTGACAAAGATTACTCTACAAGTGAAACTAAATTCAAAATTTTAAAATAAAACTTCTTTAGTAATGATGTAAAATCCCATTACGAGTACAAACCAGCCAAAAAGAGGTTTTAATCGGGCTCCGTCTATTTTTTTAGAAAGCTGGCTCCCGATTAACATTCCGAGAAGTGCCATTCCAGATACACCTAACAGAAAAGTATAATCAATAGGAGTTCCGATGTATAAATCGCCTCCAAATCCTATTGATGAATTAATAGTGATGATTAGTAGTGAGGTTCCCACGGCTTGTTTCATGGGTAATTTGGCAAAAAACAATAAGGCAGGAATTATTAAGAATCCGCCTCCAGCTCCCAGAAATCCGGTTACAATTCCAACTAGAAATCCAATAATACTTAGTTGTATATAATTGGTTTCCGTTCCTTTTATCTCGGTTACATTTTTTTTAATCATCGAAATAGCCGCAGTTATCATTAAGATTGAAAAGACAATCATAATAAGAAAGTCTTTTGAAACGGAATAAGACGCTATCGAAAAAATGGTTGAAGCAATCTGCGGGAAAATAACTTCACGAATAATCAAAATCGAAATAACAGAAGGAATGGCAAAATACAATGCCGATTTTAATTTCAGATTTCCCATTTTGTAATGACTGAAACTGCCAAACAAAGCAGTCAATCCCACAATAAATAAAGAATAGGAAGTTGCCTGATCTGGATTTACTTTAAATAAATACACCAAAATAGGAATAGTCAAGATAGAACCGCCTCCGCCAATTAATCCCAGCGAAATCCCGATAATAATCGAAGCAAAATAACCTAAATATTCCATTGCATTTATTTTTATGCAAAATTGCTTCGGAAATTAGAAACCTACAGTAACATTTATCACAGAAGATATTTTTTGTTTTTTTTTTGCCACGAATTCACGAATTATTTTTGATAATGATTGAGAAAAGAAAGTAAAATTGGTGTTAGAAAATCATGGAAGTTTTTTCCGCCACGAATTCACGAATTATTTTTGATAATGATTGAGAAAAGAAAGTAAAATTAGTGGTAGAAAATCATGGAAATTTTTTCCGCCACAAATTCACGAATTATTTTTGATAATGATTGAGAAAAGAAAGTAAAATTGGTGGTAGAAAATCATGGAAGTTTTTTCCGCCACGAATTCACGAATTATTTTTGATAATGATTGAGAAAAGAAAGTAAAATTGGTGGTAGAAAATCATGGAGGTTTTTCCGCCACGAATTCACGAATTATTTTTGATAATGATTGAGAAAAGAAAGTAAAATTGGTGTTAGAAAATCATGGAAGTTTTTTCCGCCACGAATGCACGAATTATTTTTTGATAATGATTGAAAAATTAGTGAAATTAAAGACAATAAAAGTAACCGTGAAAATTCGTGAATTCGTGGCGAAAAAAACTTTATTTTAAAAGTTCAATTTGGTTTCGATTAAGTTTGACAAGACCGCGCTGTTCCATTTTTTTTAGTAATCTTGAAACAACTTCACGAGAAGTATTTAATTCGGTTGCAATTTCCTGATGCGAAAGATTCACTTCAGAACAACCGCAGGCATCAGAATGCCTTTTTAAATAAAATTCCAAACGCTCATCCATAGAACGAAAAGCAATATTATCGACTACTTCCAGAACTTCTTCAAAACGGCTTCGGTAGGTTTCAATGACAAATTCGTACCAAGACCGGTGTTCCATCATCCATTTATCCATCAACTGCAGCGGAATCATCATAACCGTAACATCTTCGACTACTTTGGCCATTATCTGGCTTTTTTCACTTTTGGCTGTGCAGATCATTGAGATGGCACAGGCTTGACCAGGCTGTAAGTAATACATTAAAAATTCGCCGCCATCTTCGCCTTCACGGTAAATTTTAATTTTCCCTTTTGTAATCAAAACAGTGTTTTTAATATATTGTCCAGTACGCATTAAAATAGTTCCGGCTTCAAAATCTTGTAAACTTCCGTTTTCTTCAATTACAGCGATAAGTTCGTTTGAGAAATTAGGAAAGATGGTTTTTAATGAATGATTCATTTGTATAAAAATTTTGTCAATTCTAGGCTCCGCTCGAAATAACAGATGTCATTTTGATGTCTTGGTTTTTATCAAAAAGTTATTAAAAAATAAAATTTTATGCAAAGATACTAGTTTGAATTGGGATTAATTGTGAGAAAATAGGATTTGATATTAATTTTATGTAAATGAAAAAATCCTATTTTCTATCGATTTTACAGACTATAATTTTAAAAATAACAGCTAAATTTGTATTTCACTGATTATAATACTTTCTCTAAAACGTTTTCTGAGAATAATAATCGAAATCGCATTTGGTACGTTTTTTATAAATAGAAACGTCGTAATTTTACAAAAACACATTTTACTATGAATTTATCACAAGAAGATTGGGTTGCTCAGTTACAAGCTGACGAAAATGCAGTTATACTTGACGTAAGAACTGAAGACGAATTTAATGATGGCTATATTGAAAATGCTGTAAACATTGATATCAATAAAGGTCAGGCTTTTATTTATGAAATTGAAGAATTAGACAAAAATAAAAACTATTATGTGTACTGTCGTTCTGGTGCCAGAAGCGCTAAAGCATGTCAGATTATGAATGAATTAGGTATCGAAAATGCCTATAATCTGCTTGGTGGTATACTGGACTGGGAAGGCGAAACCGTACAACCATAAAATAGAAGAAGAGGCGAAAAAAGCCTCTTTTTTCATTAAAGAGCTATTAATAACCAAACTAAATTACCAGATTATGAGTTTAATACCCGAAGAATTTGAAATTAAATCTCTTTTAAATCAAGATACTTATCTTGTAAATGGAGAGTTGAAACAATGGACAGGGCAGACCACACCTGTGTTTTCGACCATTTCATCTACAGAAAAATATGCACCTACTTTATTAGGATCGATTCCTTTTATGGGCGAAAAAGAAGCTGCCGAAGTTGTTGAAGCAGCCAATGAAGCTTATGATAAAGGACAAGGTTTGTGGCCTACAATGAAAGTTGCTGACCGTATTAAATGCATGGAAAAATTCGTTTCTCAAATGAAAGAAACCCGCGAAGAAGTGGTGAAGTATTTAATGTGGGAAATTGGAAAATCATTAGGCGATTCTCAAAAAGAATTTGACAGAACTGTCGAATACATTTATGACACTATTGCCAGTTATAAAGAATTAAACGGGCGAAGCGCTCATTTTGAAAAAGTACAAGGAGTAAACGCCATGATTCGCCGTGGTCCTCTTGGAGTGGTTTTGTGTCTTGGACCATACAACTATCCTTTAAATGAAACGTTTTCATTATTGATTCCGGCCTTGATTATGGGAAATACTGTTATCTTCAAGCCTGCCAAACATGGAGTTTTATGTATTTCACCATTATTAGAAGCTTTTAAAACAAGTTTTCCAAAAGGTGTTATCAATATTGTGTATGGAAGAGGACGTGAAGTAGCTTCTCCAATCATGAAATCAGGAAAAATTGATGTTTTGGCATTAATTGGAAACAGTAAATCAGCCATTGCGTTACAAGATCAGCATCCAAACAAAAACAGATTACGTTTAATTTTAGGTCTTGAAGCGAAAAACCCAGCAATTATTCTTCCAGATGCTGATTTAGATTTGGCTATTCAGGAATGTATCACAGGAACTTTATCGTTTAACGGACAACGTTGTACAGCTTTAAAGGTATTATACGTTCACGAATCTATTGCGGAGGAATTCAATAAAAGATTCTCTGAAAAAGTAGATTCATTAAAATTTGGAAATCCTTGGGAATCTGGAGTGTCTTTAACACCACTTCCAGAAACTGAAAAACCATCTTATATCCAAGGATTAATTGACGATGCAACAAGTAAAGGTGCTAAAATCCTAAACGAAAAAGGAGGAAAGCATACTGATAATTATATTTTCCCAGCCGTTTTATATCCGGTAAACAGCAAAATGCGTGTGTATCATGAAGAACAATTTGGTCCTGTGGTTCCAGTTATTTCTTTTAAAGATATCAAAGAACCGCTTGAAGATATGGCCGAATCTAATTATGGACAGCAGGTAAGTTTGTTCGGAAAAGACATTAAAACTCTAGCACCGCTTATAGATGCTTTGGTAAACTTAGTGTGCCGAGTAAACTTAAACAGCTCTTGCCAGAGAGGTCCAGATGCATTCCCATTTACAGGTCGTAAAGATTCTGCTGTAGGAACTCTAAGTATTCCAGATGCTTTGCGTTCATTCTCAATCCGTACGTTTGTCGCTTCAAAAGACATTGCTTATAACAACGAAATTCTGCAGGAATTGTTAAACAGCAAAGAGTCGAATTTCATTAATACCGACTATATTTTGTAAGCATCAAGGTTATATATTAATTGTAGCTGGCCGTCTTTTTTCTTTTCAGAAATCAGACGGTTTTTTCTTTTGTAAGAATTTTTAGTTTTATTACTCGAAAAATGTAATTTTATAAGAATTTGTAACTTAATTTTAAAAAAGCAGTCTTATAAAGAAACAATTAAATTACCAAAAGCACTTATGAAAAAACTATCACTTTATTTTGCTTTAGCTGGATTTTTATTTTTGGCAGAAACAAGCTTCGCACAAGAGCTTTATATGCCAAGAAATATTAAAGCCGCTTACGCAAAAGGTACCCGTTCGATGGACGGAAAACCGGGAAAAAATTATTGGCAGAATCATGGTAAATATACTATGGATATAACAGTGGATGCCAAAACCAAAATGGTTTCAGGAACCGAAACTATTATTTATGAAAACAACAGTAACGACAGTTTACGAAATTTTGTAATTCGTTTTGTAAACAATCTTCACAAACCATCTGCACCAAGAAGCGGAACTGTAAGCGAAGATTTCCTAAGCAACGGATTAACGATTACCTCTCTTAAAATAGGTGGCGAAACCTATAAAGAAGATGGAAGAAGCTGGGGAACAGTTGGAAATATAAAAATGAAAAAAGCCATCGCGCCTCATTCTAAAACAACCATAAATATCGACTGGAATTATCCTTTGTCGAAAGAAAGCGGTAGAGAAGGACAAATTGACGAAAGTACTTTCTTTGTAGCGTATAGTTACCCGAGAGTTTCTGTTTTTGATGATTACAATGGTTGGGACAGATTACCACATACAGATCGTCAGGAATTTTACAACGACTTTAATGATTACGTCTATTCTGTAAAAGCACCTAAAAATTTTGTAGTCTATGCAACAGGAGATTTATTAAATCCAGATGAGGTTTTACAGCCGGAGTTCGCAGCGCGTCTTAAAAAATCATACGTAACAGATGAAATTCTGCATATTGCCAACGAACAAGAAATGAAAAGCGGAGTTGTTACCAAACAAAACGATTGGAATACTTGGAAATTTCAAGCTAACAATATTTCAGATGTATGTTTTGGATTGAGCGATCATTATTTATGGGATGCCAGCAGTGTTGTAGTCGACAAAAAAGCAAACCGTCGTGCAAGCGTTCAGGCGGCTTATGATATTAAAGGAACTGATTTTGTTAATTCTGTTAAAAACAATCAATATGCTTTAGATTGGTTTTCAAATAACTGGCCTGGAATTCCATATCCATTTTCTAAAATGACGGCTTTCCAAGGTTTTGCAGACATGGAATATCCAATGATGTGTAACGATTCGCAAATGGATGATCCAAAATTTGCACAATTGGTGCAGGATCATGAAGTAGCACATACGTATTTTCCATTTTACATGGGAATCAACGAAACACGTTATGCTTTTATGGACGAAGGCTGGGCAACTACTTTTGAATATTTAATTGGAATTGCAGAGCATGGAAAAGAAGCTGCTGATAAATTTTATAAAGAATTTAGAGTGGAACAATACATTAATGATAAATCAACAGAAGAAGATCAGCCAATTATCTCAATGTCTACACAGGTTTCGGGTCCGGGGTATGGAAACAATTCTTATGGAAAAGCATCACTTTCCTATATAGCTTTAAAGGATTTGCTTGGAGATGATTTGTTCAAAAAATCATTACATCATTATATGGATACTTGGAACGGAAAACACCCAATTCCGTGGGATTATTTTAATTCGATGAATACGGGTTCGGGAAAAAATCTGAATTGGTTCTTCAATAACTGGTTCTTCACCAATAACTATATTGATCTTTCGGTTAAAGGAGTGGCAAAAAATACTATATCCATACAAAATGATGGAGGTTTTGCTATACCATTTGACGTAATTGTGGTTTACGCAGATAATTCGACAGAAACATTACATCAGACTCCTGCCGTTTGGGAAAAAAATGGAAAGAATATATCTATAAACGTTAAGGCGAAAAAAGCAATTAAAAAAGTGACCGTTGACGGCGGAATTTTCCTAGACGCTACTCCTGAAAATAATTCACTAAGCATTTAAGAAATAATCTATTTTTTTGTAAGAATATTGTTAAAACCACCAGTAAAATGGTGGTTTTTTTGTTATAGAGAATAAATCATATTTGTAGGAAAAATTATTTTGTTATGTTTGCAAAAAAAAGACAAAAAACATTCGAAACTAATGAAAAATTATTTACTTATTGTTTTAATGCTTTTATCTATAGGCATTAAAGCACAGAATGATTCTAAAGTTATATTTCAGAAGAATAAATATGATTTGGCTGTTTCTTATTTAAAAAAATCTGACTTTGTAAATGCTTTAGATCAATTTTCTATTGCTTCAAGGATTAAACCGGAAAATGAAATTGGGCAGGAATCCCTAAAGAAAGTCGATACTCTTAAAGAAATTTTGAGAAAAGATATACTTGAAAAAGTTAACGGAACTTGGTTATTTACAGGAGATAAACCAATATGGGCTGTAAATGTTGAGCATGAATTTAAAGAAAAAAAAATCGATAAATTGGTAGAAGTATCAGGAAACCAGATTTCTTTTTATGAGCAAAATCGTAAAACAAAAGAAAAAAAACTGATTAAGACCGAAGACATTGTGTATTATAACAGTGATCCGTCAGATGCTTTATATTCGGCCATTATTTTATCAAACGGAACAATTTGGAATTGCACTTTAGATGAAACGAAAAGTATGCTGCGAGCCATAAACATTGCAAAAAAAAGCGAGAAGGGAGTCAAAAAGATATACGAAAATAATAACGAAGCTTTTTATAAAAAAGCATTGTAAAAGTTGCATCAAAAAGAGAACCTTATGAGGTTCTTTTTTTATTTTTGATAAAAAGTGAAAATGGAAATCAAAGTTATAGAAGCATCACAAACTTGGCAGATTCGGCATGAAGTTATGTGGCCGAACGAGCCTTTTGAATTTGTACAGCTTGAAGAAGACAATTCTGGATATCATTTTGGGGTATTTGATGGCGAATTATTAGTATCAATTGTTTCTTGTTTTATTGAAGGAAAAGAAATGCAGTTTCGTAAGCTGGCAACTTTAGAAAATCATCAGGGAAAAGGAATTGCTTCAAATCTTTTGAAATATATTTTAGATTTTGCTAAGAGTAATAACATAGAAAAAGTTTGGTGTAACGCTAGAACCAATAAAAAGTCATTTTATGAAAAAGCAGGATTTATAGATACTTATAAAACCTTTACCAAAGCTGGACAAGAATTCACGATAATGGAATTAAAAACCTGATATTGAATTGTTTATATTCTTTTAGGATTTTTAATTATCCTAACTTAAATTTTTTTGTAAGATTTTTTATCGTCTTATTTACAGGGAGTTAATCCTTGAAAACGTTTTCGTTTTCAGCAAGTGTTAAACCTTGTTAAAAAATCTTTTTTTCTTTGGATTCTTTTATTACTTTCGCACCGAAATGAGAAAGTTAATAGTATTTTTAGTATTCATGAATATGCTTCTGTTTGGCGGAGGCCAATATCTGAATGCAAATACTTTTGGCGCTCAGAATCACCATCATCTGCAAAAACACAGGGTTAAATTTACTAATCAAGATCGCGGAACTTCAATAATTGAAGATGCTGCAGATGTTGATCTAGAAGAAGATCTTGTAGGAGGAGACGATGTTGATTTACTTACGAACAAATATTTTGCTGCTTCGTATAGTTTGGTAGACACTTTGTATCTGGCACTTTCAGATCAGTCTGCAGCGAATGATTCCAATCGTTTTAAAATTTCTACGCCTGTCTTTGGGCATTCAAATCCTATCTATATTACTCAACGAGTATTAAGAATTTGATTTAAAAATATACATCGGTTACCTGAGTTATGATCTCTGCGTATCTGCTGTTGTATATTATTTTACTACTTCTGCTTATATGAAGATTAAGGTCTGGACTAAGGCTGACTGATGCATTTTAACATCCAAAAGGAATTTTCATTCCAAAAAGCATTCAATCGCTTAATTTCCAAACTAAATCATGAAAAAAATCATTGTGTTCACGGGCTTAATGGCCTTGATGTGTTTAACGAGCTGCACATCTAAAAAAGAAGAAAAAGAAGAAGTTGAAAAATTCACGGTTACTAATCCGGTAAAAATCGACACTTCATTTACTAAAGAATATGTTTCACAAATAAAATCAGTTCGCAATATCGAACTACGCGCCCAAGAAAAAGGGTTTTTACAAAATATATATGTTGATGAAGGACAGTTTGTAAAAGCTGGCCAGCTGTTGTTTAGAATTATGCCAAACATGTATCAGGCAGAATTATTAAAAGCACAAGCAGAACAAAAATCAGCAGAAATCGAATTACAAAATGCTAAATTGCTGGCTGACAAAAATATCGTTTCTAAAAACGAATTAAGTGTTGCTCAAGCAAAATTACAATCAGCAAAAGCTGAGGTATCATTAGCAAAACTTCATTTATCATTTACAGAAATTAGAGCTCCATTTGATGGAACGATTGACCGTATTCCTTTAAAACTAGGAAGTTTAATTGACGAAGGTGAATTATTGACAAGTCTTTCAGACAACAGCCAGATGTTTGCTTATTTCAACGTTTCTGAACCAGAATATCTTCAGTACGAAACCAATATTAAAGACCGTGCAGACAACAAAGTTTCTTTGGTTTTAGCAAACGGAGATATTTTTAAAGATAAAGGAAACGTTGAGGTTATAGAAAGTGAATTCAACAACGAAACCGGAAATATCGCTTTCCGAGCAAGATTCCCTAATTCTGGAAAATTGCTTAGAAATGGTGAAACTGGACAGGTTCAAATGAACGTTCCTCTTAAAAATGCTATCGTAATTCCGCAAAAAGCAACTTACGAGATCCAAGATAAAAAATATGTTTTTATAGTTGATAAAAACAATAAAGTAACTTCAAGAGAAATCACGATTACAGGTGAAATTCCTGATCTATACGTGATTAAAAGCGGTCTTACAGAGAGCGATAGAATCTTACTTGAAGGTGTTCAAAAAGTAAAAGAAAACGACAAAATTAAATTCGATTACGAATCTCCTAAAGAAGTGATCAATCATTTACGCTTAAAAGCAGAATAAATTAAAGTATTCAGTCTCAGTTTTAGTATTTAGTCCTTTGTGGCGAATTATAGAATTGGTGCTGGCTGCGTATTGATTTTCATTTAGTTTAATCATTTAAAAGATATAAAATGTTTAATAAATTTATTCAAAGACCTGTTCTTTCGATAGTAATATCGTTGATTATTGTCTTTTTAGGGGTATTGTCGGTTTTAAATTTACCAATTACCCAATTCCCTACGATTTCACCTCCAATGGTGAACGTTACCGCAGACTATCCTGGGTCTAACGGTGAGTTGATGATTAAGGCGGTTGTTATTCCTTTGGAAAGAGCCTTAAACGGGGTTCCGGGAATGAAATATATGGCTTCTGATGCTGGTAACGATGGAGAAGCTACTATTAAAGTAGTTTTTAACTTGGGTACAGATCCAAATCAAGCGGCGATTAATGTTCAAAACCGTGTGGCTTCGGTTACCAATAAACTTCCTCCTTTGGTAATTAGAGAAGGTATTAAAATTACTCGCGAAGTTCCAAGTATGTTGATGTACGTGAACCTTTACAGTACGGATAAAAATACCGACATGAAGTTCTTATACAACTATGCCGATATCAACGTACTTTCTGAATTAAAAAGGGTAAATGGTATTGGTTCTGGGGATATCTTAGGAACACGTGAATATGCCATGCGTATCTGGTTGAAACCAGACCGTATGCTGGCTTATAAAATTTCTGCTGATGAAGTAATGGAAGCATTATCAAGTCAGAGTTTGGAAGCTTCTCCAGGTAAAACGGGAGAGAGTTCTGGTAAACGTTCTCAAGCATTCGAATATGTATTAAAATATTCAGGACGTTTTACCACAAAAGAACAATATGAGAATATCGTAGTAAAATCAAATCCAAACGGAGAGCTTTTACGCTTAAAAGATATTGCAAAAGTTGAATTTGGAAGCTCTATGTACGATATCTATTCTAACTTGAATGGAAGACCATCTGCGGCGATCGTATTAAAACAATCTTTTGGAAGTAACGCGAATCAGGTTATTGAAGAAGTAAAAGCGAAACTGGAAAAAATCAAACAAAAATTCCCAAAAGGGATGGATTATGAGATTTCGTATGACGTTTCTAAATTCCTTGACGCTTCTATCGAAAAAGTAATTCATACTTTGGTTGAAGCCTTTATTCTGGTAGGTTTAGTAGTATTCCTTTTCTTAGGAGACTGGCGTTCTACAGTTATTCCAGCAATTGCGGTTCCAGTATCGCTGGTAGGAACTTTTGTGTTCATGACATTCTTCGATATATCGTTGAACTTAATTACATTATTTGCTCTAGTATTGGCAATCGGGGTCGTAGTCGATGATGCGATTGTGGTTATCGAAGCCGTTCACGCCAAGATGGAAGAAGAACACTTGTCGCCATTTAAGGCAACTAAAAAGGCAATGCATGAAATTGCGGGGGCGATCATTGCCATTACGTTCTTAATGGCGGCGGTATTTATTCCAGTGGCGTTTATGTCGGGACCTGTTGGAGTATTCTACAGACAGTTCTCGGTTACTATGGCAACTGCGATTATTCTATCTGGTATTGTAGCATTGACCTTAACTCCTGCGCTTTGTGCGATGATGTTAAAAAACAATCATGCTATGCCTAAAAAGAAAACGCCTGCAAACCGATTTATTGACGCTTTCAACGAAAAGTTCAATTTAGCACAAGGTAAATATCAAAATGTATTAGGTAAAATTGTTGACAGAAGAGTAGTAACAGTCGTAGCGCTTCTAGGATTCTGTCTTGGAACATGGATTATCAGCAGCAACGTGCCTTCTGGATTTATTCCTAATGAGGATCAGGGAATGTTCTATGCCGTTATTCAGACACCTCCGGGATCTTCATTAGAAAGAACCAATAATATTGCAGAAAGAGTTCAAAAAATTGCAGAACATATTGATGGCGTAAAATCAGTTTCTTCATTAGCAGGTTATGAAATCCTTTCAGAAGGTACAGGAGCAAACTCAGGTACTTGTTTGGTGAACCTTAAAGATTGGAGTGACAGAAAAGAATCTGTTATTGAGATTATGCATGAAATGGAGGAAAAATGTAAAGATATTACAGGTGCTAATATCGAGTTTTTCCAACCGCCAGCGGTACCTGGATATGGTGCTGCCGGAGGATTTGAGCTTCGTTTGCTAGATAAAACAGGTTCTGGAGATTATAAGAGAATGGAACAGGTAAACAATGATTTTGTGGCTGAATTAAATAAACAGCCTGAATTATCGAATGTTTTCAGTTTCTATAGTTCAAGTTTCCCTCAGTATATGATGAAAGTGGATAATGATTTGGCACAGCAAAAAGGTATTTCTATCGAAAATGCCATGAATACGTTGTCAACTCTTGTAGGAAGTAACTACGAAATCAGTTTTATTAAATACGGAATCAACTATAAAGTAATCGTTCAGGCTTCTCCAGAATATCGTGCGCTGCCAGAAGATATTTTGAAATTGTATGTGAAGAACAATCGTGATGAAATGGTGCCTTATTCTGCTTTTATGAGATTAGAAAAAGTGTACGGACTTTCAGAGATTACACGTCATAATATGTACACTTCTACACAAATTAGTGGTTCTGCAGCAGCAGGTTACAGTTCTGGAACGGCCATTAAAGTAATTCAGGAAATTGCAGCTAAAAAATTACCAAGAGGATATGACATTGACTGGGCAGGTATTTCTGCCGATGAGGTGGCACAAGGTAATCAGGCAATATGGGTATTTTTAATCTGTTTAGGATTCGTATACTTAGTGTTAGCTGCCCAATACGAAAGTTTTATTTTACCATTATCTGTAATTCTTTCTCTTCCTGCGGGTATTTTTGGAGCTTTCCTTTTATTAAAAATAGCTGGATTAGAAAACAACATTTACGCTCAAGTAGCCATGGTAATGCTTATTGGATTATTAGGTAAAAATGCCGTGTTGATTGTTGAGTTTGCGATTCAAAGACATGCTACAGGTATGTCTGTGTTACAAGCTGCAATGGAGGGTGCAAAAGCAAGGTTCCGTCCAATTTTGATGACTTCATTTGCTTTTATTGCGGGATTATTACCGCTGGTTTTTGCAACTGGTCCTGGTAAAATTGGTAACCGAACTATTGGTACTGCTGCGGCAGGAGGTATGCTTATAGGAACCATCTGCGGAGTATTTGTAATTCCAGGCTTGTATTACATTTTTGGCCGAATTGCTGAAAAACACAAGCTGGTAAAACATGAAGAAGAAAATCCATTAACAGAAGAAATTGATAACAATCATGTATAAAATCAAATTATATCAATACAGTATTGCATTGAGCTTATGTCTTGCCGTGGCAGGATGTAAGGCTCCTGCAGCTGAAACAGCAAGTACAAGTACACCAGTTCCGGAAGCATTTGGAAATGAAAAATCTCAGGATACAACCAATACAGCATCTTTAAAATGGAAAGAATTTTTTAAAGATCAAAATTTGGTTGATCTTATTGATATTGCGTTGAAAAACAATCAGGAATTGAATATGACTTTGCAGGAAATCGAAATTGCAAAGAATGATATTCGCGTTCGAAAAGGACTTTTACTGCCAAGTGCCGGTATTCGTGCAGGCGCTGGAATTGAAAAAGTAGGTAGATACACGAGCCAAGGAGCTGGTGACGCTACTACAGAAATCAAACCAGGTGTTGAAACTCCAGATCCGCTGGGAGACTTTACAATTGCGGCATATGCAAACTGGGAAGTAGATATCTGGAAAAAACTGCGTAATTCTAAAAAAGCAGCTGTAAACCGTTATTTAGCAACAATTGAAGGTAAAAACTTTGTAATCACTAATCTAATTGCGGAAATCGCTGATTCGTATTATGAATTATTAGCTTTAGACACGCAGCTGGATATTGTAAAACAAACTATTGAATTACAAAGCAACGCTTTGGAAATTGTAAAAGTTCAAAAGCAGGCCGCAAGAGCAACAGAACTAGGCGTTCAGAAGTTTCAGGCTGAGGTTTTAACTTCAAAAAGTTTAGAGTTTGATATTCTTCAGAAAATTAAAGAAAACGAAAACAAAATCAACTTTTTGTTAGGACGTTATCCGCAGGAAATCAAAAGAGAGAAAACCAATTTTACAGATCTGCTTCCAGCAGCTGTAAGCTCAGGAGTTCCATCTCAATTATTGATGAACCGTCCAGATGTGAAACAAGCTGAATTAGAATTGGTTGCTGCAAAACTGGATGTTAAAGTTGCTCGTGCAGAGTTTTATCCTTCATTAGATATCTCAGCAGCAATTGGAGTTCAGGCTTTTAAACCGTCTTATTTGTTTACATTTCCTGAATCATTATTGTATTCATTAGCAGGAGATTTAGTAGCACCGCTTATTAACAGAAATGCAATTAAAGCAGAATTTTCTAGTGCAAATGCAAGACAGCTTCAAGCATTATACAATTACGATAAAACCATTTTAAATGCTTATTTAGAAGTTTCAACCCAGCTTTCTAAAATCGAAAATCTTCAAAAAGGCTACGATTTAAAATCACAGCAGGTTGATGCTTTAAACCGATCTATCGACGTTTCGAATGATTTGTTTAAATCGGCAAGAGTAGATTATTTCGAGGTTTTAATGACTCAGAGAGATGCATTAGAAGCTAAACTGGAATTAGTCGATACTAAAAAAGAACAATTAAATGCCGCGGTTCATGTTTACAGAGACCTTGGGGGCGGATGGAAATAATTTTGCCAGTTAATTTGTAGAGGAAAAGCCTTTCGGAAGTAAAATTCTGAAAGGCTTTTTTATTGTTTAGCCGTTAAAAAACAAACTTATTAAGAAAGAAAATCTTTAAACCAAAATCCCGAATTTTTGATGGTTCTTTTCTGAGTTTCAAAATCAACATGAATTAATCCGAATCGGGCATTATAACCTTCTGCCCATTCGAAATTATCCGTCAAAGTCCAAACAAAATAACCATCTACATTTAAACCGTCTTTTTTGGCTTTCAAAATCTGTTCTAAATGATCCTGAATATAATGCGTTCGTTTTATATCGTATACTTTGTCATTGGTAACGGTATCAGGAAAAGCCGCACCATTTTCGGTAATAATGATCTTTCTGATTCCGTTATATTCGTTGAATTTTTTCAGAATATGATACAAGGCTGGCGGATAAACTTCCCAACCCATGTCGGTTGAAATCACGTTTCTTTTTTCGGCACTTACCAATTCGGCACCAATGTATGGCGTGAGGAGAGAATATTTTACAATTTCACGCGTATAACATTGCAGGCCTATAAAGTCAAAATCAAAATCGAGATTTTTTAAATCATCTTCGAGAATATAATTGTTGAGTTTTTTAAGAACTGGAAGATCTTTCTGCGGATATCCCAATCCTAAAATAGGTTCGATAAAAGTTCGGTTTAATAAGGTATCCACACGTTTTGCAGCTTCAATATCTTTTTGGTTTTCTGTTGCTGGTTCAATGTGTGTACAAGAAAATGTAGTTCCAATATTTGCCTGTGGAATTCTGTTTCGGATTATTTTTCCTCCAGCAGCTGTAGCCAAAGTAACATGATGAATGGCTTTTAGGTAATTGGTAATTCCTCTTTTTCCGGGCGCGTGAATTCCTAGAAAATAACCTGCTCCAGTAAAAACAGAAGGTTCGTTGATAACCATCCAGTTTTTGACGCGATCGCCAAAGTATTGTACACAGATTTCGACATATTCTTTAAACCACGAAACCGATTCACGATTGGTCCATCCTCCCTTAACTTCGAGTGCATGTGGTAAATCCCAATGATAAAGTGTTATCCAAGGCTCGATTCCAGATGCAATTAGCGAATCTATAATTTTATTGTAATAGTCGATTCCTGCTTGATTGATAGGGTGATTGCCAGTGGGCATAATTCTAGGCCAGCTGATCGAAAATCTAAAATTCGGAATATTTAATTCCTTAATTAAATTAATGTCGTCCTGATAAGAGTTGTAAAAATCACAGGCAGTTATAGCATGATGTCCGTTTTTAATTTTTCCTTTTTGAGAAGTAAAAACATCCCAGATAGAAGAACCTTTTCCGTCGGCATCATGTGCCCCTTCAATTTGGAAAGCAGCGGTAGAAACACCCCACAAGAAATCTTCACCAAATTGGTTTTTGTTCAAAAATGAGCTTTCAATTTTATTCATTCAATAGTACTTTCCTTGTATTTGTAAAATGCTTTTTAGTGTAGGAAAGAAGATTGCATAGCTCTTAAAAAAAGCCATTCTTTGAATGAAACTAGGAATTTTAGGTTAAAGAATTTCATAACGATTAGTTTTATTCAAATTAAAAAAACTAATGTGAAATTATTGTAAACACATTATTATCAAATGATTAAATATAAAAATGGGAAGATAATTAATCTTCCCATCCACATAATGTCAACCCATAACCCTGAGCTTGTTTTAAGGTTGTTTTTACCACTTCGCTGCGGCAGGAACTGAGTCCGCGGCAGGTTTCTTTGAAATGGTATTTTTTTGCTCCTGTCGATCCGCACATATAAACTTTTGTTTCTGGCGGTCGAAATGAGGTTAGGTAAATAATAATAAGTAAGAGTAAAGTATATTTCATTGTAGTATTTTTTTATTTAACGACCAGATCGTATTCATTTCCTTTTTTGTCAACAGCTTTTAATTTTCCATGTGAAATCCATTCGGTATTGATTTCGATTTCGGCGGCACTGTCGGCTAAAATTCCGGCTCCGTATTTCCCCTGAACATTTATATTTCCATAAACCGAATCACCACTGATATTTATTCCTTTTACATCATAATTGTATTCGTAATTTCCGGGATTTCCAGTTCTATATTCGTATTTATAAGTGGTATTTACGTGATAGGTTTTGGCTTCTTCGGCCGTAATTGTTTTCCGGTCATCGGCTGTCACTACTGCTTTATAAAATGAATTTATCTGAGGTGGAGGCGGCGCTTCAGCATTTTTACAGGAAAATATAAATAGTAACACAAATAAAATTGAGTAGTTTTTTGGCATAGGCGATGTGATTTTAAAAGTAAAGTTGTCAGCTTATTTATTCTTTATTGCCTCGTCTATTTTGCTTGATAAGAATACATTTCCTAAAAAACCAACGCCAATAGTTTTAGTTTTTCCTTCGTAAGTTACATTCGTAGTTGAAAATATAATATAATTAGATGATGAAACCATATTGTCTACCATCATGTTAATCATTGATTGTGCTAAAACATTTCCAGCTTTAGCCCATTGATCATTATCATTGTTATTTATTTTATTGTTTTCTTTTTCTAAAAAAGTATTCATTTTTAATTTAACTTCTTCTTTATGTTTATCCGTTTCAGGATTTGTTAAGGCGGCAATGATAACAAATAATAAAAATCCGATAATTAGGTAATGCTTTGTTTTCATGTTTTTCAAGGTTTATGATTATCTATTTGTTTTATGGTGAGATAAATCTACTTAGAATTAAATTCATTGGAATAAGTACTTATACGGGATTTAATTCTGTTTCATAAAGTGCTATAGTTTCAAGTAATTCTTTTTCATATTGATAAATATCATCGATGGATGAAATTGCAGTTTTAACTTCAGTTTTGTTATTATTAAAAAGGCTGATATATTTCTTATTGCCATTTAAATGAAGTCTGCATAGAGGTTTTCGATTGTTATCATCCAATAAAATTCCAAAATACGATTGAGTATCGCGATGAATTATTCTATGTATTGGTAGTTTTCGACGCAAAATTGCAACTACAATTCGGTAACCATCAAGTTCTTCTTCGGTTGTAACAACTTTGCTATCATCTTCAATTGCTATAATTTCTTCATCCTGTTGTTTGATGGTTTCTTTAGTTAAAGCTGCATTCAGACGATCATTTATCTTATCATTAATTAGCTGACTTACTGATTTTTGAACTAAATCTTTGAATTCATCAACTACCTTTTCAGTAAGTCTTCCGGTATAAATTCTACTGGCAAATATTTTTGTAAAATCGTTTGAAGGTTCATCTAATTCAGCTCCAAAAATCTTTTTAATTTCTTTGATATATTTTAAAGAACTTGCATTACTTACAATGTTATTGACATCAAAATTAGCTTTGTGAAATTTTGCAATCTCATTAATCGTACTTTCTTTTAGATTACAGATATCAAATTCAAGAAATGGTTTTTCATCCATTTTATTTTGATCGTCTAAATCAGTAAAAAACTGGTAATTAATTCCATTGGTCAAAAGTGCAAAACGAGTTTTTGTAACATGGAAATAGCGAAATAATTGAGAGTTATGGATGGTTAGTTTTTCTTTCCAGCTTTTACATTCAACAATTATAATTGGTTCGCCATTTTGAAATATAGCGTAATCTACTTTCTCTCCTTTTTTTAACCCCAAATCAGCAGTAAACTCGGGGACAACTTCGAGTGGGTTAAAAGCATCACATCCAAGAACGTGTATAAAAGGAAGTACAAAAGCATGTTTTGTAGATTCTTCGGTTTCAATTTTATTTTTTAACTGATTAATTTTATCAGCTAAGGATTTTAGTTGAATATTAATTTCCATTGTTTTTGATTTAAATTATTTTCCAAATGTAAAATCAATGCAAATCATTATTTTATGGGAAACCGTAAGTAGTTTTTTAATTTAGAATTTTTAAAATTCGGTATAAATTACTTATTATTGTTTCTTTTAAAAATGCTTATTTGTACTTGATTTTTACGTAATTGTTTCGTTTTGATTATTTATTAAGAATAAAATCTTTAATAATTTTATCCATGTTAGAAGGTAGGTCGGCATTTTTAATTTCGAAATGTTTTACATTCATTTCTGAAAGCCATTTTGTCCAATACGCTTTAATGACTTTTTCTTCGAACGGATTGTTTTTACTAGGATTTATTCCTAAAACCAAGACTTCAAGATTCGATAAGTCATGGTCTGATTTAATAAAACCGAAATTTTCTTTTTCGATTTTTTTCTTCCAATCATTCGTGTTTAAGCCATTTTGTTTTATTAACTGTGGAGTTAAATAGTTTGATAGACTGCTGTTTTTTATCTGCGATCCTTCATAAAAAATATAACCATCTGTTAAAATAACAAGGATATTTCTATAACCTTTTTCGATGCATTGGTCAGTGACTTTGCTGTCAAAAAAGTTCCAAATGTCTGAGCCAACATAATTGTCATCTTTTATGGCTGATTCATAAATCGTTGTTGTTTTTGCGGCATAAGTATCGCTTATAGAATTCAATAGTTTTTTAGACGCATTGTCTTTGTTAACAGTAATTCGTAATTGATTAGCGATGGAATTTATCTCAGGATTTTCCGGTTCAGGATTAAAGAATAATTGCATTTTATCATCAATCTGCCTCATTCTTTTTGTTTTTAAATGTTGTGAAAAAGCTTCGGAAACTGATTTTATATATCCTAAATCTCTCTGGTAAAATTCCATCGTTGGATTTGGATTTTTTTTAGTGCTGATTCGGTCTGATAAATCAACTAGAATACTGATGTTGTAGTTTTCAGAAACAGCGCTTTTAATGGCAGTTTCTTTTTCTTCATTTTTGGTTTCTTCTTTACATGAAAAAACTAGAATCAATAAAAAGAATAAAAGTGATTTGTGTAAAGTATTTTTCATAAATATTAATTTTTAGAATATACTAAATGTTGAAAATCAGGATCGATTAGATTTAATTTGCTTAAATGCTCTTCAGAATATAACTCACAGTTTTGCAGAAGTTCTTCTTTTTCTTTATAAGGTAAGGCTAATTCAGTACCAATTGCCTGAAACCAACCTTCTTTATATTGATGATGATAATGAAGATATTCTTTTACAGGAAAAACAAAGCCGTCAATTTTAGATTGAAGTTCAGAGATTCTGCCATTGAAGATGACAATTTGCTGTTTGAAATCATTGATTTTGTTGATGTAATCGGTTTTTTGTTTTTCCAGATTAAGTAGGTTTTCTTTTCGGCCTCTTATAAAAGCTCTGATTTTATCAATGTTTTCAAATTCTTTCATGACAAAGTCAAATACAAGTCCCCAGATAATGTAAACTACGAAACCGGCAAATATGATCATCCAGAATTCTGGTTCGCCTAGAGCAATGTTTAAATTATAAGGAGATGATTCTGTCGTTTTATTAAACTCATAGATTTTTTTCTCGATGATATAAGCCAAAAGAGAATCGAATAAAAAGGTAATGGCAAAAAGTGATACAAGTCTGAAGATGTTTTTTATTCCCTTGCCTTTTTGAACCATGTGTATAACATAACCCAATCCCATAAAAACAAATGGAATAGTGGTTACTAGAACTCCTTCGAGCCAGCTTGCTTTAAACGCATTTGTAAAGGCATCAGCATCAAATATAGCAGCTGTTAAACTGTCGTTTGAAAATTCCTTGAAAAAGGCAGAATAAGAAGCTGAAATATAGAAAACCAAAACGTATAATGTAATTGGTAACAGAAGAATTAAACCAATATAAAATTGGGCTTTAAGACCTTTTCCTTCTTCAATTCCGTATTTATCAGGATTGCGTTTTACTTCGATGATTTCGTTTTTAATCTTGTCCATATTATCATTGATATCTTGCTCTTTTTTTTCATAAATACCAATTGCTGTTTCAGACTTTTTGAGTTCGGTTCTGTTTTTTTCCTGTTCTTCGCGATACGGTTGTTTTAATCTGTCTTGTTCCATCTTTTGTTTTCGGCACTGATCTTCAAAACTCATGTATAAATTTTGAAGACATGCTTTTAAAACAATTGGCTTTCCTGTTGCTTTTACCGAAGCTGCGAAACCGCTTTGATAATAGGTAATTCTAATTTGTTCTCTGTCTTCTTCATTTTCTTCGAAAGATTTAAAAGAAGAATCTTCTGTTTTTTTTAAACTAAATAGTTGTGAAAGTGGTTTCATAGTTTAAGCGTTTAGTTGACTAATAATTTCTTCTTTGCCAATGTTTTTCTGGACACAATCAATAAGATAGTCAGATAAATCATTGATATTTTCTTCGACAAAATCAAATTTTCGACAGTATTTTCTAAGCATATTTAATTCGTCGTCTGTTATTTTTCCATCTGCCCAGATAATTCGGGTAAGATCATAGAGATATTCAATTTTTGTATTTAAAGCTTCTGGAACTATAAATTCAGTATTAATAGGATTTAGAAAAAGTTTGTCAAGTTCTTCTTTTGGAATTCCTCTTTCATCTGCAAAATGATACAGCATTTGAAGTTCTAGTACATTAAATTGTTCGTCAGATAATGCCATTTGGTATAATCTTAAAAAATGGCTTTTTAGTTCTAGTGTTATCATGTTTTATGGTTTTTTATTTTAGGGATTCACATGCTTTTCCATCTCCATCGGCATCTAAATTTTTATAACAGCTTCTATTACTGTCATAAGTTGCCTGAGCTTGTGCCTGAGTTGAAAAATCACCACAAGTTTTTGTTGGACAATCAGATGATTCGGAACATGAAATCATTGAACTAAAAGCAATAAAAACCAAAATGATGAGTATGCATCCGTTGTTTTTGTTTGAGAATTTGGATCTGTTATTGGCAAAATGCCCTTGGACATATGTCCCGTCTTTTCTGTAATATCCTCTTCGATATCCCATAATAATTAAAGTTTATAGATTAAAAATGTAATTAGTCCTGTGAAGACAAATAGTACAAGGCATCCGCTATTTTGGTATCGTACTCCAGGAATGCCTGTTTTAGTCGAATAGCCATTTTTACTAAATGTGCCCATTTTTGTTCTGAAACTTGGAGAAATTCCGGATTTACTAATGTTAACCCCAAGACCGCCTCCAAGCTTGATTCTTTTTTGAAATCGAAAGCCCATGATTTTTTAGGTTGGTTATTAAAGTTCTGATGAATAAACCTCTTTTGACATACCTATAATTCATGGCAATTGAAGTTTAAGATTGATTATTTTCTTTTCCTGTAGTGATTATGAGTACTTGAGTTTTTATATTTTCCTCCTTTATGAGAACTGCCTTTTCCTCCTTTGTAATGACCGCTTTGAGCTTCAATACTTCCTCCTAAGATTAAGAAGAATACACTAAATAGAATAGCTGCTTTTTTCATGATTTTAATTTTATATTGATTTATAATTCAAATGTAAAACCAATCAAAACCAATATTTTACGGAAATCCATAATCCGAAAACTTTTGCTTTGGGAAATAAAAAAAGCTCCCGAAGGAGCTTAAAATATAGTGTAGAAAGAAAATTTAAATAATTCCCATGTCTTTGGTAATCGAAACCAGATGAACCGTATTATTGGCTTTAAAAAAGTCTTTGAGTTTGGAAAGTCGTTTTTCTATGGCGCTTTTGCTATTTGGTTTGATATCTGAGCTTTTAAAGATTTCTATGATTTCATCTTGTGATGTTCCAGCAGACAAATGTTTTAGGATTTTAATGTCTAAATCGTCTATTTCGTAATTATTCTTTTCTTGTAAGGCAGAAGCAACTTCTGGCGAAATGAATTTTTGATCTGAAGTAGAAATTACATTCATTGCTTTTTTCAGCTCTTCTATACTTGTAAGACCTTTAAGCACAAAAGCGTCGACTCCATCATTATCAAAAAGTGATTTAATTCGGTAGCTTTTATCTTCTACAGAATAAGCAATGATTTTAATATTAGGTTGTAATTCACGGACTTTTTGAATCAATTCGTCACCATTTTCGATTTTTACCTCACGGTGATCGGTTTTAAACGAAAGATCGCTGATTAATAAATCATAAGGTTCATTGTCTTGAATAGCTCTTCGGATTTTTAAAAATGCATCATCACAATATTTGGAATGCTGAAAATTAGCAATCTCTAAATCTTTCAGTACCTGAATGATTCCTAAATTCATTGCATCAAGATCCTCGGCTATAATTACTTTTTTAAACATAGGCTTTTATTTAGGCATTGTTATTTTTACTTTGAAACCTTTGTCGGGTTCAGTGTCAAAAGTAATAGTTCCTTTTATGGCTAGAATACGGTTTTCCATATTTTGTAAACCATTTTTTATAATTTTTGATTTTTCGCAGCCTTTTCCGTTATCAGTATAATTTATTAATACGTTATTAGAGGTGTTTTCAAATTTTACAACTACAAGAGGAGCCGCGCTATGTTTTTTCATATTAACCATCAATTCCTGTAATACGCGCTGTATAGTAACCTTTTTTTCATCTTCGATGTCGTCCCAGCTTATTTTTTCAATATTGGTAATAATGACATTAGTATTTGGAGTATTATAGGTTGAAAGCATTTCTTTAAGATTACGAGAATAATAATTTCCAGTATCGACATTACTGTTTTCTCGTGAAATTCCGCGGACTCTCGAATAAATATGATCCAGTTTTTGTAATAGTGTTTGTTTACTATTATCAGTTGTTAAAGATTGCGTTTGTGTATAGGTAATAACATGAAAAACATCATTAGCGAGTTCGTCGTGTATATCTTTCGCGATCCGAGTTTCGGTATTGTATGCCGTTTTGATTTCTACAAGACGAGTTCTGTGTTTATGACGTTTTATTAAATAGGCAATTAAAAGAAATAAAGAAGCTATTCCTATTATGTAAAAAATTCTTTGGTATTCTGCTTTTTGGAGTGCGAGCTGATTTTCGGCTCTTTCTAAACGTAACTTTTGATTTTCGTCTTTCTCCTTCTTAGAATCGTATTTTATTTTGGCGAATTTGTTTTTATAATTGTTTCTGATTTTAGTGATGCTGTCGTTTATCGAAATGTATTTTTGAGCATAGTGAGTACCAGCTCCATTAGAAATTAAAAAAGCCAAAGCCTTTAAACGTTCGTCAACACTGTTTGATTCTGTTGCTATTTTATACGCCGCAAGTGAATATTGATTTGATTTCTGCGTATTATCTCCCGCATAAAATTCAGCTAGGTGCAGATTACTCTCAATACTTCCGTAAAGATCATTTAATTCGGTTCGTATCTGAAGACTTTCTTTCATATATAAAAGTCCTTTTTCGGCATTTCCTTTTTTGAAATATGCAAATCCTAAATTGTCAAGAATTCTGGCTTGTGTTTTTAAAAAGGCATTATCGGTTAATTTTCCTTTAAATAAAATTGATTCAAGTATATTAATGGCCTTATCATATTTATTCTGTAATATATACACGACGGCAATATTATTTAAAGGAGCTTTTCTTGAAATAGAATCTTTACAGTCTTTCAAGGCTTCTTTGTAATAATAAATAGCATCTTGATAAAGTGAGAGTTCCTTGTCTGCTATTCCAAAATGGTTATTGATTGCAGCACTGTAAATGTCTTTTTGTTTAATATAAGGAAGCGCTTCGGTAAGAGTTTCTTTGCTGCCATAATAATCGCCGTTGATCTGCTGAATAGCAGCCATTTGTATAAGGTTGTAAATGGTATTGGCGCTGTCTTTTAAATTCTCAAATGTTATTTTAGATTTATTAAAACTGTAAAATGCACTGTTATAATTTTTGTTTTGAAAATTTACAAGAGCTTTATCCCGTATTATAATCGCTTTTTCTCTTTCTGCATTGCCTTTCGGTAAAATAATAGCAGCTTCTTTTTTACAGGAAAGAAGGCAAACAAAAAAGAGGAAATAAAAAAACGGGGAACGCAGCATAAAACTTACTTTCCCCGAAAGTACTAATTTATAGTACATATTTATTTTAAATTCATTATTTTTTTGGTGGTGGAACCGTTATAGGTTCATCACCGGGACCATCTGGTTCACTTGCTTGTGTATCTGGAATAGAATCCTTTCTTATTTCTGTTTTTTGATCAGTTGTTTCAAATCCGTCAGCGGTACAAGAGAATAATGTAGTTGACATTAGAGCAAACGCTCCCCATAAAAAAATCTTTTTCATAATAATTGATTATTAAAGTTTTTGTTATAGGCATGGCCGTTCAGAACGATTCTGAATCTCGCTTATGCCCGATTTTTTGGGAAGTGAATTGCGTAGAACAGTAAGATTTTCATCTATACTTCCCGGATAAAATCCGCCTTACGGTTTTCCGCATTTTTTGAATAAACTAGTTTTGTAAATTTGATTTTTGAACCTGCAGGTCAAATCGTTAACTAATTTTGTTGAAGCAAAGTTATATCGCTTGTAGAGCTGTAGAGATACGGAATTCCGGGAATTCCGATTTAGTTTTTTTGACCCTTTAAAATATCCTAGAAAATCCTAGAAAATCTTAAAAAATCCTGAATGCTATGCGAATTATTACTATTGAAGATTTTAGAAAAGCTGTAAAGGCTCATTATGAAATTGTAAAACACGGTGAGTATTCAAATCATTTTGATCCTCCCTCTCCAGCAAATCTTAGGAAGTTATGTTTGAAAATATTTAGATCTATTAATAATCAGGATGATTTAGACACTTTCTTTTTGTTTTTTGGATTCAATTTCGATGGTACAAGAAAAAATCTATTTAAAGACGATTTGCATAAATTTAAACCTATAGGAGCTTTTTTAAGAGGAGAAACTACGACTCCTACAGAAGATACAATATATTTTACCGCTATACTTGTGAATTTTCAGCCTAGACCTTTTAACAAGTTTAAGAAAGAAATTGGAGACGAGGAGTTAAAGATTATAAGAGAAACAAAAGATATTTTAGTTCCTCATGAATCTATTGATGAAACAACAAATGAAGATTCACAAAATATAGAAGAAGAAGTTAAACAAGAACAGAAAAATGAAAATGCTCAAATCTTAATAGATACAGCAAAAACAACATATCCGTCAGATGTAAAGCCGAAATCTCTAGTCAATCTTCCAAAAACATTAAAATATATTGGATTTACTACAGTATCAACTTTTTGTTTAATAGCAGTTTATTTTATGTTCTTCTATAAACCATGCATGCAATGGTCGGGAGATCATTTTGAAAAAGTAAGCTGCGATTTAGAAGTAAATGGAATTGGAAATTTTAATGTTGTAGAGCCTTTTGATAAAACTATTTTTGATTTGAAGAAAATAAATGTCTGTGATACCACTCCGTGTTTTGATAAAAATGGAGAAGCAGTTGTATGGTATGCTAAAACCGCAAATGGTATTGATTTTTTTAACGGACATGGCAGACATCCTGAGACTAATAGCCCTTTACGCCCCGTTACGAGATATATTTTGAATAAATATGTCAAGAAATGATCTTTTTTTGCTAAAAATGAAATTTATGTAAATCAAAACAAAAATCATGGAATTTAATGTAGGATTATACTTTTAATTTAGCAGTATAATTTTTAAACAAAAATCTACCATGAAAATTAAATCAATATTATTAGGATTATTAAGTATCAGTTTTTTTGCAGTATCTTGCAGTAACGATGATAACGAAGGGGAAACAATTGTTCCATTACAAGGGAAATACAATTTAAGTAAAACGGGAACAATTGTAAACGGACAGGAAGTGTTAGTCGATGCACCACAAAATGAAAGTGAATGTAGTAGAGATTATCTAGAATTAAAATTAAGTAATGTAGCTGTTATAGGTGATTACGATGGTGATAACTGTGCATTAACAGAAACTACAGGAACTTATGTAAGATCTCACAATGATTTAACAATTACTATTGGTAATGTAAGTAGTGTAAGCGACATTATGAATCTTACTAATAAAGAATTGAAAATAAAAGATAAAACTACTGGTATAATTACAGTTTATACTAGATAAGAAAAATTGTTTCGAGATAATTTCAATTCGTTTTGAACTGAAATTGAAAACGGAAATGACTTTGCAGTTATTTCCGTTTTTTTTGAAGTTATATGAAATATTTTATTCGAGTGGAATATAAATATCGAAAGAAGCTCCTTTATTGATTTCGCCTTCGGCGGTTATGATTCCGTTGTGGTTTTCGACAATTTTTTTAACGATGGCTAGACCAATTCCAGTTCCGTTGTAACGGTCTCTTCCGTGCAGACGTTGAAAAACATCGAATATCTTTTTGCTGTATTGAGATTCGAAACCAATTCCGTTGTCTGAAACTATAATATGGCAATAAGTAGTTTCTGGTAATAAATCTTTGTTTTCAAGAGTAAAACCTTTCGCGATTTCACTTCTAATTTTAATTACTGGCTGAACATCAGGTTTGGAAAACTTAAGCGAGTTGCTGACTAAATTGTATAAAAGTTGTCGAAACTGAAACGGAATAATATTTATTTCTTCAATGTCATTACTTTCAATTATAGCATTTTTTTGTTCCAGTTCTTCTTTTAAATCTTCTTTTACTTCATCGATAATTTTAGAAAGCTTCGTTTTTTCGAATTTTCTTTCTTGAATATTGGTTCTAGAATAGGAGAGAAGGTCATTGATTAATGTCTGCATTCGCTGTGCTGCGTTTTGCATTCTTTGGAATTTATCTTTTCCAGAATCTGATAAGTTTTGGAATTCTTTATCAATTATCTGCGAAGCAAAGGTTTGTATTTTGCGTAAAGGTTCCTGCAAATCATGACTGGAAATGTAAGCGAAAGACTGAAGCTCTTTATTCATCTGCTCCAATTCTATATTTTTCTGCTCTAATTCTAAGGCATTGAGTTTTATTTTATCATCGGCTTTTTTCTTTTCGGTTAGATCGTGGGTTACTTTTGAAAAACCAATAACCTCCTTGTTTTTATTATGAACGGCAGTAATGACAACATTTGCCCAAAATAAATTTCCGTTTTTGCGTACGCGCCAGCCTTCTTGAACCGCACGGCCTTTCTCTCGGGCTCTTTGCAATAAAGTATTTGGCAGGTCGTTGAGCTGATCTTCGGGAGTATAGAAAATCGAAAAATATTTTCCGACTATCTCTTCGGCTTTATAGCCTTTGATTTTTTCGGCTCCAGCATTCCAATTTTCGATAATTCCGTCGTGATTTAAATATAAAATAGAGTAATCCTGAACTTCTTCAACCATTAAATGATAACGTTCTTCACTCTTTTTAAGTGATTCGTACATTTGGCTGAGTTCTCTAGTTCTGGCAGTAACCTGTTGTTCCAGTTCTTGTGTAAATGCTTTTTCGGTATGAATATCTGTAAAGGCGCCTACCCATTTTATGATTTTATTATTGGCATCAAATACAGGTTCGCCAATTACAGCATGCCATCTATAACTTCCATCTTTTCTTAAAATACGTACATCATATCTAAAAACTTCTCCTGTTGCAAGGCTGTAACTCCAGATTTTCATACCTTCTTCAAAATCTTCAGGATGCACCATTGCTTTCCAGTCAGTATCTTGTTTAGGTTTTTGTCCCGTATATTCAAGCCATTTTCCAGAGGCGAATAATCCATTTCCTTTTTCATCGGTTTCCCAGATTAATTGCGGAATACTTTCGGTTAAGGAACGGAAACGTCGTTCGCTTTCTTCGATTTTCTTTCGTGCTTCGACTTTTTCGGTTACATCAATCATGGTCGCTCTAATTCCTGAAATTGTATTATCGGAATCATAAATTGGAGCATATTCAAAATCGATGTAAAATAAATGTTCTCCATCGTCTCCATAAATAATAATTGGAGATTCAATTTCAGAATGAACATTTCCGGTGGCATACACTTCTTTCAAAAGTCGGCCATATTTTTGTTTTAGGAGTTCTGGGAAAATTTCAAATAAACTTTTCCCGTGGACACTGCTTTCTTGCTTTTTCCAGATATTTTCCAAAAGCGCCACATTGGCCATTTCGATAACCATGTCATCACCTTTTAAAATGGCTTTTGGAACAGGCGATTGCATAATTAAATTACGGAATCTTTTTTCGCTTTGTTCAAGTTCCTGCTGATGATTTTTTTCGGATGTAATATCTCTTACTGTACCAATTAATTTGTCTGGATTGCCATTTTTATCATAAAAAACTTTTCCTTTTCCTTCCAGCCAATGAATGGTTTTATCATGCCAGATGGTTCTAACTTCGTAATGAAGGTTTCCTGTAGCAAGCGCTTCTTTAAACGCTTTGTTACGGATATGCATATCATCAGGATGTAAATGTTGCAGCAATTGCTCGTGCGACAGCATAATTTCTTCTTTATAACCACCAACCACTTCGAGATAGCGTTGTGAATATCGTGGTTCACGGGTTTTAGCATTTAATTCCCACGTTCCGAGTTCACTAGCCGATACAATTGTATTTAAACGGTTTTCGTTTTGTTCTATTTTTTTACGAACTTCCACTTTTTCGCTGACTTCAGTAACCGTGACAATAATACCATTGATTTCGCCATCTTCTTCTCGTAAGGGATAATAGAGGAAATCAAAATAAGAAACTTCGTTTTTTCCGTATCGGTATAACGGAATTGGCATTTCGTTTCCGTGATAAGGAATTCCAGTGGTTAAAACATTTTCTAAAAGAAGGCTTACTGTTTCTTTTACTTCTGGAATAGAATCAAATAAAGGTCGGCCGACAAAGCTTTCTTCTTCGCGGTCGACAATTTTTAAGTACGATTCGTTAGCCGATTCTACGACAAATTCTGGTCCGCGTAAAATGGTAATTCCAAGCGGAGCTTGTTTTACAGTATCACGAAAACGCTTATTAGCGATTTCTACTTTTTTCGAAGCCATATGTAAATCTGTAACTTCGGCAGCAGTGTTCATAACCGCATATACGTTTCCGTTACTGTCGAAAAGAGGAGTAAAACTATAATTAAAATAAAACGATTCGAGTTTATTGTTAACCACCAGATCAACTCGGGCATTTTTGTTATGAAACGATTTTCCGGTTTCAAAAACGCTTTCAACCTGCTGAAAAATAGATTGATTTTCAAGTTCGGGAAGGATTTCGCGATATGATTTTCCAATTACATCCGGTCCTTTTCCCCAAACTTTTATAATGGATTCGTTGGCAAGTTCTATTCGCATTTCTCTTCCCACGTAAACACCAATTGGAAAAGGTGCGTTTTCAACCATCTGCCTGATTTTTTGTTCGCTTTCTTCTAGTTTGGTTCTGGCCACCACCTGATCAGTTACTTCCACAGCAATGGCGACTACTCCAGAAATGCTTCCGTCAGAATCTGTTAAGGCTTCATAGATGAAATTGACATACGTGTTTTTGGTTTTCCCATTTCGGGAAAGTTGTACCAGTCGTTCGTTGGCTACAAATTTTTTCCCGGTACTGTAAACATTCTGAATAAGTTCTTCTAATCCTTGATCTTTTATTTCCGGAAGAACTTCAAAAATAGATTTATTAATTACTTTTTCGTCTTCTGTTTCCCAAAGTTCGATCATTTTTTTGTTGGCAATTTCAACCACATGATCTTTTCCTCTAAAAACACACATGGCAAGCGGTGCCTGCATAATGTTGTTTCTAAAACGGGTATTTTTTTCTTCTAGAAGATCGGCAGCTTTTTTCTTGGCTGTTGTTTCGATTACGGTTACCAAAACACCTCCAACTTCTCCATTTTCTTGCTTAATAGGCGAATATGAAAAGTCAAAATAACAAGTTTCAATCGTTTCGTTTCGGTTAAGCGGAACCATAAAATCTGTAAAACTAACTGATTTTCCCTTGACAACATCGCCAAATATTTGGCGTGTTAAGTTCCAGATTTCAGGAAAAGTTTCTTTTGGGTTGCTTCCTAATGCTTTTGGATGTTTATCTGCACTAATAATTTTGCAGAATGCATCATTGTATAATTGTGTTAATTCCTGTCCCCATGCGATGTACATACCAAACTGATTGTTGAGCATTACAGAGGTCATGGTACGCAGACTATTGGGCCAGGTTTCAGGATCACCTAATGGGGTTTTGCTCCAATCTTTCGATCGGATTAATGCTCCCATTTCTCCGCCGTCGGCTAGAAAGTAATGTTCCTTATTGGTTTGGCTCATTAAAAATAATTTAAGGTTGAATTACAAAACTGGCTCTGGCTGGCTGTTTAAAATTATTTTCAGAAGCTGCAAGCAATGCATTTTGGATAACTGATTTCAATTTTGAGAAATCTCCGGGTTTACGAATATAAAATGTAGCGCCTTTTTCGTACATCACATCGACAATTTCAGCATCTAGTGAAGTTGAAAAAATAATGATTGGAAAACTTTTTAATCTTTCGATCTGCCTGATTTCGGTTAAACACTCAGAACCGTTTTTCTTTGGCATGTTGAGGTCAAGAAAAAGAATATCCGGTAAATCACTTTGTGATGTAGAAGCTAAAAAATCCATTAACTGAACTCCGTCATTAACAGTTACAAGAGTAGTTTCGAGTGATAATTCGTCAAGGGCTTCTTCAAAGAAAGAGCAGTCATCATCATCATCATCAGCAAGTAAAATGTTGTAAATCTGTTGTTTCATGTGCATTTCAAATTTTATTACAGGCATTTAATTAATTGTCTTCTGCTAAGATAAAACTAATTTCAAAAGATAAATTAATAAAATACCTATAAAATTAACGTATTTAAGTGAGAATTTCGAAACTATTTATTCGAATAATTTCTTAAGTAATTATTTATAACAAATTTCAATTGGGCAGATATTTTTTAAAAAGAGATGATAAAAAAATATTGTTATAAAATCATTCCAAAAATGTAATTCACAATTTAATTTACAATGATGCGTTATATAAGTATGATTACTAATTCTGTAGTCAGCAAAATCCCTTTATTTTCTCGCTGTATACACAGTAAATATTGTGTAATGATTTTACAAAGTGTGAAATTATTATACACATTACAAGTGTGTAAATATCTGTAAAACGCTAAAAGTCAGTTAAAAGCTGAAATGGCACGACGCTTGTCAATTAGGATAATGTCTTTCTGTAACAAGAAACAAAAACAAAAACGAAAGACATTTTTATAAAAGCCATTTTAGTAGAATTAATACAAACAGGACTATGGAAAGCGAAACAATTATCTCGAAACAATTTTATTCAAGCGGCACATTAAGCAGCGATGCCCAGTTAAAGACACCAATTTTTAATATTAATAATAACAAAACAGCAAAAGTTCATATTGAAAGACCAACAAGTAAATCTGGACTTGCTATACTGATTGCAACATTTTTACTTCTTTTAACCGGAACATTTTTTGTTTTTCAGTTTCAGCCTGATTTTGATCAGCTCCATTTGGAAAGATTAAATTCTACAGGCGGAATTATATTTTTAGCAATTACAGTGGCATTATTCCTTTTTAAAGGAGGAATGTTTGCTTATAACTTATATCTGTATTTAAAATACAAACCAATCGAATCCGTTTCTGATGAATTACTGCCAACTTGTACGGTAATTGTACCAGCTTACAATGAGGGAAAATTAGTTTATGAAACTTTAATGAGTTTGGCAGAAAGCGATTTCCCAGAACATAAATTAGAGCTTTTAGCTATTGACGATGGAAGTAAAGATGATACTTGGTACTGGATTCAGCAGGCAAAAGTAAAATTAGGAGATCGTGTATCGATTTTTCAGCAGCCTGAAAATAAAGGAAAACGTCACGCTTTATACCGTGGATTTAATTTAGGAAAAGGTGAAATCTTTGTAACAGTTGATAGCGATTCAATTGTAAAAAAAGACACTTTAAGAAACTTGGTAAGCCCGTTTGTTGTTGACGAAAAATGTGGTGCAGTTGCTGGAAATGTTCAGGTTTTGAACAATAAAAAAGCAATTTTGCCAAAAATGTTAAACGTAAGTTTCGTCATGAGTTTTGAATTCATGCGTTCTGCCGAAAGTATGTTAGGGTCTGTACTTTGTACTCCAGGAGCTTTGGCAGCTTACAGAAGCACAGCAGTTTTTGCTTGTCTTCCTGAATGGATCAACCAAACTTTTATGGGACAACCATCTGATATTGGAGAAGATAGAGCCATGACCAACATGATTTTAAAACAAGGACATCATGTATTATTTCAAAAAAATTCATACGTTTTGACTAATGTTCCAGAAACCTACAAAGGTTTATATAAAATGTTTATCAGATGGGGAAGAAGTAACGTTCGTGAGAATCTTATGATGGCGAAATATGTTTTTAAAGATTTTAGAAAAGAATCAAAAGTAGGAGCAAGATTATTGTATACTGAACAGTTCTTGAGAATTTTAATGACATACCCGTTCTTCATTTTCATGATCTACTTTATAGCAACGCACCCACTGTTATTTTTAAGTTCTGCACTTTTAGGAATATTGATGGTTTCAAGCTTTTCAGTTTTCTTTTATGCAAAAAAATACTCGTTAGCAGAATCTTTCTGGGCATATTCGTATAGTGTTTTCTATACATTCGGATTGTTTTGGATTGCTCCATATTCAATCATTACAGCTCATAAAAGAGGATGGCTGACAAGAGGTTAAGAAATTTCCACAACTACTATTATATTTTAATCCTGAAAAACTCCTGTTCCACTAAACAGGAGTTTTTTTATTGATTTGATTTTTCCGCCAAAGATAAACCGAGAAAGTATTTACGAAGACTAAACCCCATAAAACTGGACTGGTAAAAAAGCTTTCGTAACTTCTGCCGTTTGGAATTTCGACAAGTGGAACTGTAATTAAAACATCTAAAAGCAGAGCGGTGACCGACATTATAATTCCAAGTTTTAATCCGTCCATTTTATAATTTTTGGCATAATAAAACTTAGCAGCCCTCAAAGCAAAAAACACACTTAGAAAAACGGTGATTGCTGACTGCAGTTGAAACGAATGTTTTATAATTGGAATTTTTTCTGAAACATAAAATGACAAACTGATACAAATCCAGATTATAATTCCCGATACAATTGCTCTGATGTAATACATAATTTTAGTTTTTAGGATTCCATATTTCTGTTTTCGCTGTTTCTTCTGCGTAAGCGCTGAAATCTTTGGCTTTTCTGCCGAGAATTTTTTCAATATCGGAAGTTACAGAAGCATTTCTACCGTCTAAAACCTGTTCGAAGAGATAATTTGCCAGCCAAATATGGTCTTCAGGAACTTGGTATTCTCGCAGCATGGCACTATATTCGTCTAAACTTAAACTTTGGAAAGTAATATTTCTGCTGCTTGCATTGGCAATATCATTCACAGCTTCTTTAAAGGTCAATAATCTTGGTCCAGTCAATTCATATGTTTTTCCATTATGATTATCGTCTATTAAAACCGTTGCTACAACATCGGCAATATCATCGGCATCTGTAAAAGGTTCCAAAGCTTCGGCTCTTGGCAATGCTACAAATCCTGCTAAAATAGGTTCTAAAAAGATGCTTTCGCTAAAGTTTTGATTGAACCAGCTGGCACGAACAATAGTCCAGTTTTTGGCATTTTTCTTTACGATTTCTTCGCAGATTTGGGCTTCTTTTTCGCCTCTTCCAGAAAGCAAAACCATTTTTTTTACTCCTGATTTACTGGCCAATATAGTAAATTCTTCAATAGCATTTACAGCAAAAGGAACGGCTAAATCGGGTTGAAAAGTAATGTAAACTGTATCGATATCTTGTAATACATTTTTCCAAGTTTCTGGATTTTCCCAGTCAAACGGAATTTGTTCGTTTCGTGAACCCAGACGGATTTCAACATCTGGATTATTTTTTAATCGTTCTACAACTCTGCGTCCTGTTTTTCCTGTAGAACCTAGGACTAAAATTTGCTTTTTCATATCAGTTTGTTTTTTGATGATTACTGATACAAAGTTGCTTCGATTACAACAGAATCATTTGTCGCAAAAGAATTATGATTTGTTTGAAAAGAATTGTTGTTTTACTTCATTCGGACGCATGCCGAATTTTTTATGAAAGGCATTCGAGAAAGAACTTAAACTTTCGTAACCTACTTCCCAAGCAGATTCCTGTACGGTTTTTTCGCTTTCGCGGAGTAATTCGTAGGCTTTATTAAGACGTTCTTCCTGAATATATTTAAAAACAGGAATTCCGAACATTTCCTTAAAATTCTTTTTGAGTTTGTTGCTATTGAGTCCCACCATTTTTGATAATTGACTCAGAGAAGGCGGTGTAGAATATTGCGTTGTAACAATTTCTTTGGCTTGAAAAAGTTTGTTTTTATCGCTTTCAGAAAGGTCAGTTTTCTTATCAGAAGCTAAAAGAGCAAAGAAATGGGCGAGGAGTTCGTTTACCTGACTTTTTAAAAATAACAATCGGGTATTTCCGGTATATGAAGTCGCGAAGATTTTTTGAACGGCCAATTGCATTTCAAGTGTCATATAAAACGACGGGCCTTTTACAAAATGTTCATCGGGATTTAATAATTGAGGAAGATAATTCTCAAAAATCTCTTTTTCGGCCTGAGGTAATGAATTGAGATGTTTTAGTTTGGTAAAAATACTGATGGATTGCAAAGGTTTATCAGGTTCAATTTTATGTGAAAACTCAACTTTTTGATTTCCAAAAAAACAAATCGCAAGTCCAGTCGTATTGACGAGATATTTTGTCTGCTGATTGTGTTTGATTTCCAATTCGACATTTCCCGAACCATAAAAAGCAAAACCCACAGCATCGCCATCAATTTCGCATTTCTGCACAATGGTCTTGTTGGTGTTTGATTGTTCTATTAAAACAATAAAATCATGAAGCTCAATGATATCGGTTGTCATGGTAAGTTGAGGTTTCTAGTAAAATGTGCGAAAAGTTAAGATTTATTTTGATTTAATATTGTCTGAAAAATTGGTTTTCTTTTTTAAAACCAGTTTATCAAGTTCTTCCAGAAATTCTCTATCAAATTCGGTGTAGGCTCTTAAACGGTATTTTTCGTCTCGTTTTTTCATGACTAAACGTATTTTTTGAACCATCAGCCAAATGGGCTCGTAGCGCTTGTGTCCTAATAGATATTGCATCTTTAGAATAGAAATCTTTTTATTCGAAAGAGTTAAGAGTTCGATACCAATCATCCAATAACTTATGGGCAGATTTGAATTCTCCATTACTGTTCCCGATCGCAGACCAAGTCGGTTGCCACATTTTTTACATTGAAACTTTAAATCGACTTTTCGAAATGAGTGCTCATGATGATTGCATTTTTTGCAAATCAAACCGTTTTGAAGTCTTTTGTTTTTAAGTTCTTCGATACAGAAAGATTCATCTGGGTATTTTTCAAAAAATGCTCGTAACTCCATTCGTGTAGGTTCTGAATTATTTTCTAAATATAAGATATTCTGTACAAACATAAAATGGGTATTAAAACACAAGAGGGAATATCCGCAATCGAATATTCCCTCCTGTACTAAGTTTAAAAACAAGTGTTTACAACTTATTTGAGATTTCTTTTTTGTATTTATTTAAAATTGATTTGGTCATTCCCAGATTCGCTCTTGTTGAATCTACAGCAAGATAAATGAAATATTCACCATTATCAGAAACATCAATAATATGAATTTGCGATGTTAAAGTAATCATGATATTGTCAATTTTCTGAGTTAGTTTTAAGGCTTTAATCGCATTCATTTTTGCTTTTACCACTTCGAGGTTAAAAGCAGAAGCCAGTTCAGGATCAAAATCTGCCAAAACAGATAGAGAATAATATGACATTCCGCTGCTAATTTCGGCTACAGAAACAGCAATAAAACCAGGTACATTTGTTTTGAGATCTTCTCCAAATTGTTTTAAAAAATCAGACATAATAATTAAGTTTAAATTTGCTTTTGGTATCTATTTTTGGGTTCTCCTACAAAAATAGATATACATTATTATTTAATTATCCGCCTTGCGTACCTAGGTTTTTCTTTTTTTGATTTAAATAGTTATAGAGTTTTTCCCTAGAGGTTGTTTTTGAGTAGGGAAATTAAAAGATGTTCTTGACAATGTCAATAAACCAAATAAGCAGTTATATATTTACTAGAAGCGTAATAACTCTAAAAAACTAAAAGCCATTCCTTAATGGAATGGCTTTTTATTTTGATTGCGTTCACGAGCGGGAGGCTCGCGCCTGCAGGAGTTTTGAAAATCATTACTGGCATTGACCATTCCAACGTAGAAATGGCTGAACTCGTGGATTATTTCAATAAGCAGACTACTCAGCAGAAGTATAATGATTATGATGGAGTGCAGATAACAACGATTATGATTTCAAAATTAAAAAGTCTGATAAAACCTTAATCAAAGAAAATAAGCGTTAATCCTGCTCCGCAGGATCAACGCTTATTTGTTATAAATGGAATTTAATATTTGTTTTTTATCAACACATCTGATACATTACCTGTATTACTTACTCATATCCAAGTATTCATTAGCCATTTTTTTAGTTTTTTCATCTACAGCTTTTTCATCATATGTTAGAATATCATATACGTCATAGGATGCTCTTTTATAATGATATTTATTAGACATAATTAATGAATAATACAAAAGTCCTGACAACTTTTGTTCTCCCATATAGTGAATCCCCTTCAATTGATTATATGCCAACGTATCTCCACTATACAAAACAAGTTTTTCTAAGCTGTCCATTAATTTTTGATTAGATAATTTTTCCCTAAAAACAGTCCCAGAGTTTTCATCCGTATAATTAACTTTTGCCTCTTCCTTTTTTTTACATGAAAAAACTAGTGCTAAGATTATAAGAACAATTATAATATTTGATTTCATAATTTATTTATTTTAAACTAAAATTTTTTTCTACTTACTTCAACTCCATTTTTATATGCTACTAAATCACCGTCATTCTTACCCGAATACATAACTTTAGATACGCCTGAAATCTTATATTCACAAGGTCCAGTATTTTTATCTATTTCCCTATAATTTACGTATCCATCTGCACCAATCACTGTAATATTAGGATACGCTTCTGATATCATTTGAGCCAAACTTAAGCCATTTTTTCCAATTCTTGCAGACTCACATGTCCAAAGAGATAATGTTGTTCCCTTTTTACCTTTGGCATCATCCCATTGGTCATTCAAGGCACTCATCATTTTATCAAAATCCTCCGCATTTCGTACAGTGAATCTTCCTAGCTCATCAAACATGAAATGAATAGCACCATGACCAAAAACAGTAAAACTTCTATCGCCTTTTTTATATTTTCTTGATTTCACAACACCATCAAAACGATTATTTCCTGAAGAAAAGAGACTAACAGGCTCTTCTTCCTCACTTTCATCTTCCTCACTTCCATTAGATAAAGATTCTAAATATGCTTTGAATGATTTATTAATTTCATTTGTAATCTCAGCTTGTTCTTCTAAGTATTTCCCCATTGAACTACCATCATCTTTTCCTTCCTCTTTAATTTTTGATGTATCGACTAACATTCCATCTGGGTCAATAAAATAATTTGGATTATTGTAGGCATAGTTATAAGGAGACCAGCGTCTTGATAATTCAGCCAGCGGGTCAATGTTCATCCATCTACCAAGTGCAGGGTCATAATTTCTCATTCCGTAGTCATACATGTTGAGTCCCAGCTCGTCTTGGAGATCTTTTCCGCTGAACTTATATTTATTATCTGTACCATTTATAGCTCCATTATATCCTTTTTGTGTTAATCCAAAAGCATAATAATTGTTTTCCTGTACAATTTCACTGCTGTTCACATAGCCGTTATTGTCCTTGTCCTGATAGCTTAAACGAATATTGCCTAAATGGTCTTTATATTGGTAAATATAGCTATAAATTCCTGCATTATAAACTATATAACCTTCAGGTTGAGAGAATTGTTTTAAAATGTTGTTTTCATACACAAAACTCCCGGCGTAATCGTTACTGCTTCCTGTGCTTACAGTTTTTCGCTGTTTAATTCCTGAAGCATCATATACATAATTTATAGTGCCTCCGTTTATAGTGACAGAAGTAGGCAAGTTTAAATGATTATAACTTACGGCAGTAATTTTTTTATTGGCATCGGTTTTCATGTTACCGTTACTATCATAGGTGTACTCTATAGTTGCACTGCTTCCGTTGTTAAATCCTTCTGTGCTGCCTGAGGTGTCTTCCACTTTAGTAAGTTTGTTTCCTGTGTCGTAGGTATAAGTTAGATTGTCCATGGTACCAAAAGTAGTTGCTGTCGCATTTGTGTTTCCTAATCTCAGAATACTCATGATATTACCGTTTTTATCATAACTTAAGCTTTCGTTATATCTTCCAGCGTTTAAAGTTGAATTATCTGTTGCCTGAGTCAAACGATTTAATTTATCATAGGTGTACGTATAGTTTTTCATGCTATTGTCTAAATTAGCCGTTTTCCAAAAGGTCTGACTTATATTACCATTAAAAACTTTATTATCAGGATTCGCGGTGGTAGTATTATAATTTATTTGAAATGCAAACAAATCATTACCCATACTATTTATGTTATTAATGTTTTTTAACCAGCCGCGAATGTTATAGCTGTAATCAACATTTTGCAAACGGGTTTGTGTTGTTTTTCCACCAACCCCTTTTGTCGTTAATTGGCCTAAATTATCATAAGTATTGCTTACGATTGTTTCTTGGGCCTGATTATTAATTGTTTGTTTTTCAATCAACAACCTTCCCGTGTGATCATATGAATAAACATCGACTATTGTAATTACTGGATCAGTTCCTTTTTTGTGGGTTGAAGTGGTTTCAAGAACTTTTCCCGCAAAATCCAATTTTGTTTTTACAGTGGAAGTAGCTGTTAAATAGTTGTTTTTGCTATAGGTATAGATTATTCTTCCTTTTGTATCATAATAATTAACAGTTGTTATCCAACTTGCTGTATCTAAAATACGCACTTTTAAACAGGTACCTAAGCCTTTTACATTTGTTATTGGTGTAATGCCATACGATGCGACTGAAGTTCCTCCATCAAGATCTATATTAGCATAATCATCATAATAATTTATAGTAAATAAATCAATGTTAGCTGTCGGGAATGCTGTGTTTGTATAGTTAACACTTGTACCGTTAATGTTTAAACTTGTTACTTGTTTATTTTCGAATAAAACGGTGGTTTTGTTTGCTTCGGTTTGAACAGCTGCTCTTGTTGTTTGTAATGTATTTATATATTCTCCAGTATAAATAGGTCTGTTAAAAGCATCATATTTTGTAAACAACCATTTATTTGCTGCTCTTAAATTGGCATCTTGGGTTAATATTGGTCTATCTAATTTATCATAAATGATGTATTCCCATTCTTTTCCAGGAAGTTTTTTTTCTATTAATCTATTTTGTTTATCGTATTTATATTGATAACATAAGTCGGCAAGTGTTGATGTATTTGCTATCCCTTCCGCTTTGGGAGGCAGTACATATGTTAAGTTGCCATAGGTGTCATAAAGATAATAAGTGTCATGAGCGACTTCTGTTTGAGAACCATAATCTGAATAAGTTCTTTTTAAAATAACCTGACCTTCTTTGTTTTTGAATTCCTCTGTCGTATTATTTTTCCCACTTAACCAGTTTTCGTCTTTGATAACAGTTTTATATAATTGATTATCTGCATAACTAGTGCTAGTAGGAACAGATGGCACATAAACATTATCTGAATTTAGTGAGGTTGTAAATGTAAAAAGTTTAACAGCATCTGTAGTTGTATTATTTGTTTGATAGTCAGATTTTATTTCATGACCTGCGTTTAAAGCCCAATCTTTTCCAGGGGCTGCTTGCATTAAAACACGGTTTAAAGGTGAATCTTCAAACTTTTTTTGTGAAAACGGGTTTGGTAATGTGTTATCAATATCCTGCGGATAATTTAATTTATAATAATTATTAGTTCTAGTTTCTGCATCAATACTATTTCTATATGATGCGACTGCGCCCAGATCATCCATGTAAGGAAGATATTCTTTTTCTTGTCTTCCTACGTTATCATATTTAATATGGATAACGATATCATTTTTGTTTGGAGCACCTTTTATAGCAATATTTTGCAAAGGTCTTCCTAAGCCATCATGATAGCTTATGCTTTCGATAACATCAGAGTTATTTGCAATTTCTTGAGAAGATTTTAAAGGTGCGGCATATTTGCGCGTAAGGATAAAGTTTTCGTTACTTAAAGCAAAAATTGGTATGTAATCATCCGGACTTATACGAGCAATAAATGTACTACCTGCTTTTATATGAGTATTTGGGCTAAGGGTTATACTTTGTGTTGCTACAAGTGTTTCGGTTCCAGTAACTGTGTAAGCTCCATTTGCACCTCCTTTTAAAATAGTTGCTGGTGCTTGTGCTGCTGTATATATGGTGAATAACAACAAAATAATTTGTATGCTATATCGTTTTGTTTTGTTCATCATGTTAATGATTTATTTTGATGTCTTATAAATTATAATCCCTCTGTATCAAGAAATTGTACTTCGTAATCTAAATTATCTGTGGCAGATAGTCCTTGTTGAAAGGTTATTACATCACTTTCAAAAGATATAGGTGTGCCAGTCATATCAAACCTCTTATTTGCAATACAAATTAATTTTCCTCTTTTACCATTTAATGATGGTGGTATGAAAAACAAATCTTTAGATTCTAATGTTCTTATTAAAGGAATTTGTTGTCCTGTAGTTTCAAGTTTTAAGTACCAATTGAAGGTATAATTACTGCTGTTTTCTACTTTTCGGATAACCGATTCTCTGTCAAATCTATAGGCTCCTTTGGTTACATAAAAATTAGTATAATATTCTAGTAGATAAGGAAAAGTTATAAAAGATTCATAAGCATGAGGAATATAGCCTCCAGTATTTTCATTATGTACACCTCCAGTTGGTCTTGGAAAATTGAATAATGGATGTAAACTTGGTGTAGAAATGCCTGTCCAGGTGAAAGTTGTAGGAAGCCATGCAGGAACAGGAATGTCATACATTTTAAAATTATCAACTGCTATTTTAAAGTCTGAAATTTCTACATCTCCATTATCTATTGTCCAAGGAGAATCATGCCAGTATCCTGGATCAGAAGGAGGTGTTGTTGAATTGTTGCCAATTCCATATCCTGAAGTTTTACTACATACGTCGCCAGAGTAAAAGTCGGAAATTCCTAATTTATAAAATGCAGGTAAATTGTCATATTCATCTAATCCACTCTGCAATTTCATTAAGTTGCTTTTTACAGTGTATGTAACTGTTTTTCTTATTGGATCGTCATGATCATATCCCGAAGTTATTTTTGCAGAACAAACGATTCTCGCATAACTTCCGTCAAGACATTTTGGTATGAAAAACACATTTGAATATTCCTGTACTTTTGGAAGTTCAATTTTTTTACCATCAATTTCCATCCACCATGTCAGTTCAACAACTCTATTTGGGCCAAGAAATTTAGGATTGTCCAAACCAGAAAGAGCAAAACTGTTACCAGACCTTTGTGCAAAATAGTTACATGTATATTCAGCGAGTGGATATGGAAGGTTTAATTGTGTATATTCAGCAGGCAATGGATAATATCCGGGTGTATAATGCACTCCTGTTTGAGATGGATTTGGGAAATATAATTTATCGTGAAGGCTTAATATATTTCTTCCTTTGTATTCGGCTCCGTCAGGCAGTTTGTCTTCCCAGCTTACACCTCTACCACACGCTACTGGTATTTTGTATAATGTAAAATCACCAACTATTACTTGTAAATCAGGATCGCTAATTGAATTATCTACTTCTACCGGTATCGTTGTTCCTGTTTTACAATCATTTGCAATACCATTATAGCCATAGCAATATTCTTCAATAATATTCTGATCCTGATCTTTTATTTTTTTAAGACGGTTTAAATCATCATATTCATAAGAAATAAGAGTACCTTTTGGATCAATTATTTTTGAAATTCCCACTAACGGTTTATAAATATAAGATGTTACCATAGCAGTCGTTAGATTGGTTCTTATTTTTTGAATTTCTGCTTTTAGTGGGTCTTCATCGTAATTTTGTAAATATTCAAGTGTTTCAGAGCTAGTTTTACCTAATGCAGTCATTACTTGAGAATATGTTGCATTTTCTATTTTTGCAATAGGCAAAGAGTAATTATACCCCCAAAGATAAACAGTATGGCTATCATCTTTTTTAGAAGATTCTATTGAATTACCAAATTTGTCGTAATCATGAAACTGAATCTTTTCTTCATATAAATTGGTAGCTGTTTCTGTTCCTTTGACGGTTTGCACAGCCCTTGGAAGAATTAAACTTTTAGTTCCTTTTGTAAAGGTAGTATACAGCACTTGCTGACTATTTAGATCTTCAAGGTTTTGACCTGTTTTGCGTAAAGTTTTAAGCAGTACTGGTTCTGCTATACGGTTAGCAGTAACAAGACTAGTTATTATTGGTGTAGTAAAATCATGAGGATAACGAGTTTCTTTTATTAAAGAAGTTGTATTTCCAGATTCGTTTACAATACTTTCTACAGATTTTGGTAAAGAATATTTCGAATCATAAATAGTAGAAATAATGCTTTGAACTTTATTTTGATTGTATTTCGTTACTATTTTTGTTTCATTGGTCAAATTCCTGCTTGAATACACAGAAGGGAAAAAGGCAAAATCCGGATCTAATGGTTCAGCTTCATCGGTTTCACTTGGAAAAACATCTTTTCTAGAAATTCCAACTTTGTCAGTAATCTGATTAAAAATATCATACTGATAGCTGTTTTTAGTTTCTTCTATTAAATTATTACTTTTGTCGTATTTTCGAACAAATTTTATTTTTCCAATTAGCAATTCAGTGTTGTTAGTTGTAGGAAGTCTCCAGCCATTATTAAAGCCAAATTCTATTTTATTTTTATCATATGGTTTATAAGTAAATAAGGGTTGCTCAACAGGATAATCTTTTCTAGTTGAAAATATTTTTTCTATATAACCATTATCTGCATTCTCTTTAATCAAAACTCTCGAATATCCGACATTTGATCCTTCAACAACATCAAAGTCAGTTCTGGAATTTGTGAATGTGTGTAAAATAAGTCCATTGTTAAGGGAATAACTTGAAATCCCTAAATATGTAGCTGCTAATGTTTCACTATATGCATGAGCAATTCCAAGAACAGGTAAATTATTTAATATACCAGATGAATTTCCATTCGAATCGATATAGGTATATTTATGTACTTGTACAGCACCTTTTGTATCTACTAATTTATGTACAGACACTCTCAAACCACCAGATTGAACATTTTTTCCCGTTAAAGAACTATAGAAATCATTTAATTCATATTCAAATTCTTCTCTTCCCCCAGTTGGATATTGTACTTTGTTTAATACACCAGATTTAGTGTAAGATAATGAAGGCTGTAGAGATCTACCAGCAGTTAGAAAACTATTAGAAAAAATAGGAAAAGGTGATATTGAAAACTCTTTTTTATTTGGACTATAGTATAATGCAGGAGGAGGTACAAGACACATTCCGCAACTAATAGATGTTACATTATTATATTCGCTCGAAACAGGACCATTTGCATATCCTAAATAATCGGTAACGCTTGATCCTCTTTCAGGAAGCTTAACATCGTCGTTATAGAAAAAGCGGTATGGAGGCATAACAGCATTGTTACTTCCTATTTCTTGTACACTTAAAAGACGTAGTCTTTTGCAGGTAGGTTCAGAGCAATTATTATTAGAAACCATATAGTCGTATTCTAACTTTATGGTTTTGATAATGTTATTATTAATGTCTTTAATTAGAATTCGTGACAAAGCATAGTCTCCAGGTAGATCCTTTCTGGATTCTTCATATTTAAATTCAACACTTCCCTGTGCATAATTTATTTTACTGATCCTATTTAAATTTGGAAATCTAATTTCGGTAGAACTTAGATTTTGCATTGTTTGGTCACCGCTCATACTGGTTACCTGAAAATTAGATGTTTTTCTATATTCAGGATAATTTACAGCATATTTTTCGTAGGTAAATGTAACTTCATTTCCTTTAAAATCTTTTATAGAGCTTAATTTGTAAGCCATTATTTCCTGAGAAGTCAAGTCATTACTTGATGCAGTTAGTGTATATGTATTAAGAATATCTCTATTAACATATTGATTAATATCTAATTGATCAAAAACGTACTGTGTTCCATTTATATTTGTGACTTCAACTTTTGTAACACCTTGTATTCTTCTTGATGGTCCACCATCGAAATATCGTAAATCACCTACGAATTTTACGTTATCTCTAAATTCTGGAAAGAAGGGGATAATTCCTGTTTTACCTATAGTAGTTGTAATTTTATTTCCTTGATACGCAATTTCCATTACAGAAGCATCTTTTCTATGAGTAAAAGATGTGCTTAGACCAGGAGCATTTACATAAAATAAATCTGGAGATAAATCTTTCTTAGTGTATGGATATTCCATTTCGGCTGTAGTAAAGATTTTATCAGTTGCAGAAGTTATGTCATAATATTGGTTTAAAGATATATTTTGGTTTTGAAGAAGCCAGCCTACTTCTTTAAGTTTCATTCCTAATACATCACTTGTCCCTAACTGTGAAAATCTTAATTTATGATTATTAGGATCATAAGGAATTGTACCATCTATCGTAACTTTAAAATCCTCAGTACCCTTTATTACTTTTGTTACAATTCCACCTGCGTTTAAAGACCAATCTTGTCCAACGTTTGACGCAGTTTCGTCTATTTTAACTCCTTTTGAAGAATAATTCAATTCTATAGGAATTGCAATCTGGCCTACTTGAATTTGATAAATAGGAACATTAATGCTGCTTGATCCAGTATATTCTCCAACACTAGAAAAATTAACTTGTTTGAAACCTGCTGCATTCGGAGTTCCAATCTTCGGTGTAAAGATTTCACTGTAAAGCAAATCATTAACTTTTGTAGATTGTGGACCTGAGCCGCCGTCTCCAGGAACTTGCTCAACTGGACCAACTGGATCATTTCCTACTGGCACTTGGGTTTGTGCTGTAATTTGAAAAGAAGAAAGAAAAAGAACAAATAATAAATAGTAATGGTGCTTCATAAATTGTTTTGGCTTTTAAGAAAAATTCTATAAAAATAGATTTTCTTTTTTAATTTCAATGATTAAAATGTAAGAAGTATACTTGATTTTTGATTTTTATTTATTTCGCTTTTTTTGATTTCATTTTTTGACAAAAGCATAATTTTCTATCCAATCGCACTACTCAATTGGAACATAGGTAAATACATAGCCACTAACAAAACGGCTACTAAAACCCCGACAAAAAGTATAATAAAAGGTTCTAAAACGGTAGTCATTACCTTTGATTGCTGTACGACTTCTTGATTATATTGTTCACTGAGTTGTTTGAAAACATATTCGGTTTGATTGGTTTCTTCGGCTACTTTTACGAGAGATATAATTCGGTTGTCGAAAAGCGGCGTGTTTTTCAAACTCGAACTTAAACTGTTTCCTTTTAGAATACTGTTTTCAACTTGTTCTAACGCTTCTTGTAAAGGAACAAACTGAATCATTTTTTTGACCATTTGTATACTATTCAATAACGGAACTTTTGCGGTAGTTAATAAGGTTACTGCCTGAGTGAATTGTGCCAGATATACTTTGGTCATAAATGCTCCTAAAACTGGGATTTTCACTAAAAAATAATGCATTGCTTTTTTGTACTTCTGATTGTTTTTGAAAAACTGTGTAGAGAAAATAAAAGTAACAAGTGCTAATAAAAAGTACAAGCCATAAGTTTTTGTCCAAACGGATAGTTTTACAATGAACTGTGTTAAAAGAGGAAGTTCCATGTTGTTTTGTTTGAAGATATCTTGAAACATAGGTACTACATAACTTAACATAAATATCACTACCAAAACCGCTGTACTTAATACAATAGAAGGATAGGTGAGGGCTGCTATAATGATTCTTTTCTGTTCGTTTTTACGTTCAAAAAAATGCCCGAGTTCTTGGCATACCTGCGCTGTGGTTCCCGTTTCTTCACCTATTTGAATGGAGTAATATTCGTATTCTGTAAATGATTTAGAAACACGAAGTGCTTCAGAAAAGGGTCTTCCGTTTACGACATCATTTAAAATGGTTTGAATTAAATCTTTATCGGCACTTTTTTTTAAAGATTCAATAATCAACGATAATCCTTCTTTAAAGCTTACACCAGCTTTTAATAAAACAGCTAATTCAAGATAAAAAGCCTGTTTTTTTTTATTATTAAAACTGTTGCCAAAAAGCGTGATTTCTTTTTTCAGTAAACTTTCAATGCTATTCGAACCTTTTGGCTGAATTGTTTTTTTATTTTGGGTGTTTTCGATTTTAAAAGCCATCTTCCTGATTCATTTGAAAGGTTAAGTCATTTTTTTTCGAAACAAAAATTTCATAGCCTGGAAATTCTGTTTCGGCAAATATCGATAAAGCATCAATTGGCCCTGATTTTACTTCTTTTCCTTGAAATAATGCCTTGTTTGGAATGATTTTCAGTTTAATTGTATCGCGATTTCGCATGCTGAATGTATCCTGAAACGAATAGGTTACAGTATCAATTTCAGAAGTCATAATCAACATTTGTTTGTCATTATCATACATAACAATATGCGGTTCATTGAAATCCTGCCACAATTTTTGTTCAAAAAGAGCTAATGTGCTTGTTTTTTCAAAATTGGTCTGAATGGTGTGAATTTGTTTCTGCACGATTCTTAAAACACTAAAAGCCATACCAACAACAATAGCAGTTATAATCATAACCACTATTAATTCTGATAGTGTAAATGATTTTAATTTTCCTGCTGCCATAGTATTTGGTGTTTTGTAATTTCTTTTTTGGATACAGTATTAATTGCAGAAATAGTAAAGATTTTTTTTGCCGAAATATTTTCTGTTTCAATATTGATATTCCAGTCTTTATAGTTTTCCTGATAAGGAAGTTTTATCGTGTTATTCTGAACTTCATATTCCAATTCATTTATTCTGGTTTCAATTCCATGTGTGTTTTTTGAAAAAGTATTAAATACGAGATTGTTTAAAATTAAACTCGAAATGATGAATATAATAACCACCAAAACAGTTGCAACAACTGCTTCAATTAATGTAGCCGATTTTATTTTTTTTAATACAACCATTTTAAAACAGTTTTAGGTTCTTGTTCTAAAATTATTCCGCCATAGAGATGCGGAACATTTTCATTTTCGATGGTAGCATTGTATACATGATTCACAAAAATAGAACCTGCTTGATTGGCTGTGAATTGTCTAGTATATACAGATCCTGATACGGTTCCTCTGATTTCAAAATTACCGTTACAATAGACTTGTCCTTTTATTTTGGAATCTTTTTCCAAAACAATTTGTGTTTGAAAGTCAGCTGTTTCTTTGGTTTGCAGGTAAATGATACTTCCTTTTATGATGCTTTCGGTATCTATAAAAATTTGATTGTCGGGTAAACTATTATAATTTTGATTTTCTGAAATGGTATTTTTATTATCCTGAAATAATAACAAAGCTGATGGATATGATAAATTACATCTCTTGCCCATTATAATTTTTCTGAAAGCTATTGCTTGAAAACAACCTTTTGTTTCATCTTCTATTTCAATAATTGGTGCAATAAGAATTATATCATTTAATAGTGCAGTCTTTCTTATTTTGATGGAAGTTTCAGATTTAATGATCATATTTCCCGACAGAATTTTATTTTCGATCGTAATTGGATTTTCAGAATAATATCCTTTCGTTTTTTCTTTAAAAGAATTTGTGATTTTTATACCCGAATTTAAATTAATGTAATCTTCCTGTCGATTTATTTTATATTCTTTTAGATAAAAATTAATGGCATCCAAAAAAGCCTTTTCAGGTTTTGGTAATTCAGAAGTACTTTTTTCTATTTTTCCATAAATCAACTGAGAGCCATAATAACTATTTCCAGCAATATATCCAGAACTAACTCCTTGTTTAGGTAAATAGGCCATACCTTGAATTTTGGTACTTCCCACAACAGTCAGTGCATTATGGGTTTCTTGCAAATATAAAGTAGGCGATTTGTCAGTAATTATGAGAGAACCAATTATTGCGGTTTTGGTGAATTTTTTTTTTCTGAATTGAGTGGTTGTAATCCCTTTTTGAAAAGCTCCCCATTGCGATAAATGCGTTTTTATAATTTGATTTTCTTTATCATGATAATCAATTGTTGCAGTATCTGTATTTAACTCTTTTTGCTCTAAAAGAGATTGCATTCCAATATCGGCAATTTGGATATTTTCAATAGCTCCTTTAGACTGTTCTTTCATGTAAATAAAAGTGTAAGCGTATAAAACCAAACCCGCAAGAAGCAGGGCAATTAATACAGCAATAAATACTGTAAATTGTAAAGCACCAGACTTAATTTTGAGTTTTAATTTCAATCCTGAAGCATTATAATATTGAGATTACCTTTATATTTTACGTATACAGATTCTTTGTCACCAGATTTTAGGAAAACTTCATTTTCAGTATCTCCAATTTTCATGTAATAATTTTTATTATCTATAATTAACATGTAAATGGTGTTTTTACCTTTAGAATCTGCAATTACGCCTTTGTAAATAATATTTGGCCATACCAGCGCTTCTGGCTGCTTTGCTGTTTTAGGAGCTGATTGTGATACCTTCGGTTTTGGAGCCGATTCTAGAGTATACATTTTCCCTAAAAAAGGATCTCTGTAATTGATATTAATAGCAAAAGTTTCTCTTTTAGTAACTTTTAACGGCTTAATATTGAATTCAGGATTGTTAACCGGTAATACGTCGTCTGAATTTGTAAATGAAAATACTTGAAATAATACTGCTCCCCAAACGAATAAAACGAGCGGGAGCAATATGTATATGTTTTTTTTGTTTTTCATTGATTATTTTTGAGCAGATTGGTTTTCTAATTTAGCGATTCGCAAAGCTAAACTTTTTAATGATTCAATCTCTTTCGACTGCTCTTCTATCTTTTTGTTCTGTTGAATAGAATAAAGAGTCAATTCTTCAATTTTCTGCAGAAGTTTCGAATTCATTTCTCCTAAATTAATTCCATTTTTTAAGACATCTTCTTCGCTTGGGATATCTTTTAAATGTCCTTTTTCGGCAATATGTTTTTCAACTTCGGTAAGTGTTGGCAAATTATATTCTTTTTTGAAAACAAAATCAGACCATCCAGAAGCCATTACTTTAATTTCTCTTGCTCCAATTGAGCCTTCAACAGCTAATTTATGGGTTCCCGTTGTTGTAGTACCAATCCCAACATTTCCGTTAGAAGAAATTCTCATTCTTTCTTGTAAATCTGTAATGGCAGGATTGTCAATATTTCCTTCCCATCCAGAATAAAACACTAAGGCTTTTTTTCCGTAGTTCAGATCTCCAACTCCTCGTAAGGCAACACCATTGTTAGCTATATAGCCGCCCGTTAAAAGTAAATAAGGAGTATTGGTGTTATTATTTCCATTATCAGCATGAATACGAAGTCCTGCATCCGTATTTGAAGCGTTGATTTGAAATTTCTTTTCAGGATTATTTGTCCCAATACCACTATTTCCAGTTCCTTCAATTATTAAGTTACCAGATGATGCCACATTGCTTTTTGAATCTAATAAATTTCTCCATTCTCCCCATGTATTTTGATTGTAAAATGCACTCCTGTACATAATCTGTCCACCATTCCAGTTATTGTTAAAATACATTTGAGAGACCAAGTGGCCAACTTTTCCGTATATTTCTAATAAAGTTCCATATGGAGTGGGAGCATTTGTACCATTATAATTATCCCACAATCTTAAGGACATAGGTATAACACCAACTCTAGGAAGACTATTGAAATCTTTTTGTTCTGTTGCCCATCTTAAAGTGTTCGAGCCCAGATTACCATCAAAAGCCTGACTGAAAGCGAAAGAAGAATAAGTAATGAATGTTAGAAGTAATATTTTTTTCATTGAAATTATTTTAGTTGTTTTTCTAATTTAGATAATCTTTCAGAAATAGAATGAAGGGATTCATTTTCTTCTTTTAACAAATTAACTTGATCTTTAAGATTAGCTATTTCCTCAGATTGGGTATTATTTTTCTTGTTCAGCTCAATTGTGTATAAAGTCAACTCTTCAATTTTTTGCAGAAGTTTAATATTCATTTCAGATAAATTAATTCCATCTTTCTTCATTTCTTCAGCTGAAGCAATTTCAGGAAGATGTTTGTTTTCTTTAATGAATTTATCTACAGATTCTAGAGATGGTAACTTGTAATCTTTTTCAAAAACAAAATCAGCACCGGCATCAACAGTGACTTTTACTTCGCGCGCTGCAATATTTCCAGCAACAGTTAGCATTGAAGAAGGGTTGGCAGTGCCGATTCCAATTCTCGCTGCATCAAGTATTAAGGGTTGATTACCTCCTCCCGTTTTTAAGAAAATAGGATAATCATTGTCTAAAAAAGCTCTAAAACTACCTGTATTGCTTATTTCCAAAGATCTTGCATCACCGCTGCCGATTCTGGCAGGAAAAAAATTAGAAACTCCATAGACAGTCAGTGGAGCATTGGGATTATTGGTACCTATACCAACATTGCCGTTAGTTTTTAAGTATAGCTGATTAATATTCTCAGTGCCGTTTATTTGAAAAGTATGTATGTCTATATTAGCATTCCAGCCTTTGCTTATTATTTTGCAAAGACCATTAGTATCTAAGTCAAAAACTAAATTAGAATTTAATTTTTTTAAATCGAGTGTTGCAACAGGTGCTGATGTACCAATTCCAAAGTTTCCTGAGTAGATAAATGAATTTCCATCATCTTTAAAATACGTGTTTTTACCTATTAATGTTCCACCTGAGAAATCTTCTGCATAATTTAAAGCCAAAACATTATTGGGAGCGTGAACAAAAGCTCTACCTCCAGAGCCTCTTTCAGGGTATTTAAAAATGACATCAGCGGCTCCATTGTAGTAAAATATGTTATTTCCGTTTGGGGAAATAATTTGCGCAGAAATTTTTAATGAAGAAACGATTAATAGAAGATATGTCAGTTTTTTCATTTTTTATCTTGTTTTAATAATTCAATTTCTTTTTTCATCTCTATCATATGTAAAGTCATTTCCTCAATTTTTTGTAGAAGTTTGATATTCATTTCAGAAAGATTAATTCCATCTTTCTTCATTTCTTCGGCTGAAGCAATTTCAGGAAGATGTTTGTTTTCTTTAATGAATTTATCTACAGATTCTAGAGATGGTAACTTGTAATCTTTTTCAAAAACAAAATCAGCACCGGCATCAACAGTGACTTTTACTTCGCGCGCTGCAATATTTCCGGCAACAGTTAATTTTGAAGTTGGGTTTGTTGTACCAATTCCAACATTTCCATTTTGCACATAATGATTTCCGCTGCCACTAACCCTTAATAATCCATTTGTTATCATATTCGTATTTAATTCGCCGGAAACGGTAAAATTTGCAATATTTGTTCCTGTTGGAGTTTCATTAATTTTAATCTGATTATAGTCTGTTACTGTGTCTACTTTGGCTTGTTGATATGAAATTTTAACAGTGTAAGAAGCATAATTTTGTACATCAAAATAGATGGGAAGTTGTCTGTTTGTGTATCCTCCAAAAGTAGAACTGATATCTACAGGTGCTCCTAAGACGATTTTTCCTAAATATTGGTTTCCGTGAGTTTCAACTAGTTTTAGAATTGCCGAACCAGAATTTACACCTTCTCCAAAACCATTTTGAATAACATATTTTTTATAATCATTAGAAAAATAAGCTTGATAAATTTCAATTATTATAAGACCGCCATATTGCCAATGAAAAGAATTATAACCAATATTTGCAATTTCAAATCTTTTAGCCTGCGTTGCTTGTGCTGCTAATCCTTTTATTACAGTTGTTTGCAGACCGTTTTGGTTAATTGTTGTCTGAGAAAATCCAGAATTAGAAAAAACAATTGCTAATATTAAGCCGAGAAAATTTTTCATTATTTTGATTTTAAGATTTGATTTAATTTCTTGTCTAAATCCAATATTTTGTCATTTTGTTTTTTTATAAGATTTTTTTGTATTTCATTTTCCTTTTTCATTTCAATCATATAAAGGGTCAACTCTTCTATTTTCTGCAGAAGTTTGATATTCATTTCGGAAAGGTTGATTCCATCTTTTTTCATTTCTTCGGCAGAAGCAATTTCAGGAAGATGTTTGTTTTCTTTAATGAATTTATCTACAGATTCTAGAGATTGTAAACTGTAATCTTTTTCAAAAACAAAATCAGCACCGGCATCTACAGTGACTTTTACTTCGCGTGCTGCGACATTTCCGGCAACGGTTAATTTTGATGTTGGGTTTGTGGTACCAATCCCAACATTACCATTAACAGCTATTCTCATTTGCTCATTATTGCTATTGGTACAAAATGTCATAAAGCCACCTGTTCTTCCAGTTCCTCTGTAAAAATTAATAGAGTTGTTAGTACTTCCGTAAAAGTTGTGTATAATCGAGAAACTTTTAATATTTCCAAAATCTTCACCTTGAGTAGCAAATCCTTGAACGCCTAAAAATGTACCCGAATCTGTACTATCTCCTTCACCCAATCTTCCAAAAACAGTTCCAATCAGTCCATTATTTATATATTGATTCATGTCAAGATAAGCTCTTGGAGTTAATGTACCAATCCCAACGTTTCCATTTGGTAAAAACGTCATATATCTTGTGCTTAAATTTTTACCTATAAAATTACTAGAAACGCTGGCAACTCCATTTGTAACTGAACCAGTAGAGCCAAATGTAAAAAAAGACTCGTTTCCAGACTCATTAGCAATAGAATAAGCACGTGTCCAGCCTCCTGTGTATCCAGGGAAATTTGATTTGATTTGTGTACCGTAAGCCGGAGCACTTACTCCAATAGCAACATTATCAAATGTTGTGTTTTGAGCGTTAAGTATAGAAATGTTAATAAGAACTATAATTATTGAAAAAATTTTTTTCACGATAGATAAAATGTTTTTGTTTGAGATAAAAATTGAGTGATGGTTAAAAAAATTAGTTTATAGTAAAATTGAAAACAGTACTTCTGGCACTTGTGTTTCCTGCGTCATCAAATGATTTAACAAACCAATAATAAGTTCCAGTTATTAATGTTTTATTATATGGACTAGTGCCTCTATCTTTAAAATTTAAATTTGTCAAAGCGTTGTTAGTATATACATATATACTGTCTCTTTCTGCGCTGCCAGATATTGGAGTTCTGTTCCATTGGAAATTGATATTTGTTGCAGTAGTAGTACTTGCATTTACAGGAGCGGTGAGAGTAGGAGTGTTAGGAGCTTTAGTGTCAATTAAAATAGATCTTGAAGTAAATAATGTCTGATTTGTTCCATTACTGGCTCTTACTTTCCAAGTATATTTGCCTTCATCAAAAGTAAAGTTAATAAGAGTGGCCTCTGTACTTTGTTCTTTAACTAAAGTATTGTTTTCATCCAAAATTTGAAGCTGATAATTTGTTGCACCAATAATAGCATCCCAAGATAATTTTTGTAAAGCAGTTTTGGTAGTTAAGTTATTGGTTGGAGTTAGCAAAATAACTGTATTGTTTTGAAAATCATCATTGTTCAAAACTTCAAAACTATTTTTAAAATAAGCAGTTTCATAAGCACTATTAATGGCTTTTATTCGCCATTCATATTTACCAATGTTTAACTGCTGCGTATAAGAGTTTTTTGTAACGATAGTGTCTAGGATTATCTGTTTTGGAGCTTCAAAATTGGGAACAGCGATTTGCAACTGATATTTATCGGCACTTTCGACCGCTTCCCATGAGAAGGTAACTCCAGATGAGGAAAGAAGAGAATTGTTTGCGGGAGCAATAAGAGTAACTTCTTTTTTAGAGATGTCATCAACGAGTAATATTTCTTCACAAGAGACAAAGCTGAAAATAATTGCAAACAAAAGACATTTAATTGAAGTTTTATTCATGATAGTATGGTAAGCTTTATTATAAAATTGGAGAATTACATGTCAAATAAATCCCCAGTATTTTTCTTCTCATTTATTTTTCGTTTCGTTATTCCAGAACAAGAGTTGTTTTCATTTACTATGTCAGCGACATTCCATGTTCCTTTTACTGATTTTACCCAGCAGAATGAACTTACCTGATAGGCCACAATTGTTTCAGGATTTATATCTATAATATCTGTTTTTTTTCCAGCTTTATATAAAGCAATAGTATATTTTTTGTATTGATTGTTTATTAAATAGTAAGCATCCGATTGTCTGATTTTAGTAATTTCTTCCACAGGAAGACTTACAGCAAGACTTGAAATTATTTTCAGATTTTGAGTATCGGTTAGTAATTTCAAAATATTAGAATTGTATTCTGCATTTATTTCTTCTACAAGACCAGCAACATCCAAAATTTTGATTGTTACCAATTCTGGTTTGATTGGCAAACTATCAATAAAGGCAACTTTTGTTTGACTCTGATTGTATTTCGCTTTAGATTTATAAATTTTATTTAACTTTCTATTATAAGGTACAATACCAATTTCTACCCGAATATTATTTTCAAGTTTAGGTAGACCTTTTGGTTCAAAAGTATTAAGGTTATACGATAATTTCGATGTTCCAATGCTTCCCAATTCAACAACCGAAGAAGAAAATTTGAAATTGTCATTTTTAATTTTGGTTGTCTGGCAGGCTGTGCAAAATATAATTATGAGGACAGCAATTTTTTTTAACATAGTTGTGCTATTTATTCGGTTAAAAAATAGGAATTCGACAATAAAAAAATCATTTTTGCAGAATCTATTTTTTGTTTATTTTTTAACAAAACTAAACAAATTGATGTAATAGGCTGTTAAAATTTCAACATTTTATTTTTGAAGAATGCATTGCTATAGATATAGAATTTTATTGCACTGTTTTTATTAAAAAAAGGATGTATTACATAGCATTCAAATTAATCATACAGCAATATTTTAAGTTAAAATAATACATTATAAACATGAAAAAAATACTTCTTTTTACTGCATTTGTTATATGCCAAATTACTAATTCGCAAACATTTTCGACCAACTTAACACCAGTTGGATGGGAGCATAATATTTTATTTAATGCGGGTACTCGCTATACAGTTACTCAGCAAGGACCTACAGTTAGTTTGCCAATGTTATTTGATGGTAGTATGAATCCCTATTATATATCTGGAGTTACACCCGCAAATCCAGCAGTGATTCTTATAGAAGGATTGCCAGGCTACCATACACAAGCAGGCGCTTGGGTAGGATGGACTACTCGATATTTACCTTCATCAAGATTTAAGATAGAAGGATATGATACTTACAATGGAGCAAATGTATGGAGAATAATAGCTGACTATTCTGATGTTGATTATGGTAATTATAGTTTTTCACTAAAAGTACCAGTTGGAGGAGCTTATACTAAACTTAAATTTACATTTTACAATGGGCAAAATGGAACTGTTGGGCTTTCCGAGTTATTTTTTATTCATCCTGAGGCTACTACGCCATATTCAGGATTGTTATCTCCTGCATTAAATAATTGGAAGAATATTAGTGGTAATGTAGTATATGATTCTGGTAATGTAGGTGTTGGAACTACTGCTCCTGATGAAAAATTAACTGTTAAAGGTAAAATCCACGCCCAAGAAGTAAGAGTTGATATGCTTGGACCATTAGTTCCAGATTATGTTTTTGCTAATGATTATAAACTACAATCTTTGGAACAAGTTGAAAATTACATTAACGAAAATAAACATTTACCCGAAATTCCATCAGCACAGGAAATTGAGAAAAATGGTTTAATGCTTGCTGAAATGAATATGTCTTTGCTTAAGAAAATCGAGGAACTTACTTTATATGTTATTAAACAGAATAAAGAAATTGAAACTTTGAAAAAACAAGATGAAAATACAAGAATGATTTTAGAAAAAGTTCAAATTTTACAAATGGAAGTATATAAATTAAAAACCAAATAAAAATGTCAAAACAAAAATACCGAACACTAAATAGCAAATTTTTCGGACTATTAGTTGTTGTATTATTTTTTAATTTTTCAACTTATTCTCAAACGGGTGGTAATTTTGAACTTAGCCTTTATACAACTGTATTTCCAAATGGAACTCCAAATCAAGCGGTGAACATTCAATTTCCAAGTGTTCCTTTATGGGGCTGGTTTGAGGTTACTATAACTTCAGCTTATAATAATCAACTAGCAACTGGAAAGCTTACGAAAAGATATCAAATAGGTCATAATGTTGGAGGCTATTTTGATCAGGCAACAGAAATTCCAACAGCATTTGGACCAGTTGCAAGTCAATGGCTTATTGGAGATTTTAATCATGATACAAATAGTATCCCTATTTATCATTTAGTAAGTACTAGTAATATTTTAATGATTAAAATTGAAGGTGTAATGGTAATAAGTGCAGCTAATCTTGATTTAATAAAAACGGGTACAACAATTAGTGCTTTAGAAACGGCTACAGCTCCAAAGACACGTCATTATATGAGCATAATGCAGGATAGAGTAGGAATAGGTACAAATTCGCCAGATAGTGCCTTGGCAGTAAACGGGATAATACATTCTAAAGAAGTAAAAGTAGACTTGAATAATTGGCCTGATTTTGTTTTCAAAAAAAACTATGATTTACCAACACTTGAAGAAGTTGAAAAACATATTAATAACAATGGACACCTAGAGAATATCCCAAGTGAAGAAGAAGTTCTAAAGAATGGAATTAATTTGGGAGAAATGAATGCGAGGCTTTTGCAGAAAATTGAAGAGCTTACTTTGTATGTTATTGATTTGAATAAGAAAGTGAATAAATTACAAGACAGTAATGCTAAAATTGTTGAAGAAAATAAAGTATTAGTACAAAAAGCTAAAGTCCTAGAAGAAAAATAATTTCACTTTAAAATATTTAAAAAAACTGCGTGTAAGTAAACAGATTATGCGCAGTTTTTTTATTTGTATTAGATTTTTTCTTGTGTTTAATGTCAGGATTAAGATGGTAGCAAAGCTTATAAAATTTTAGAATTATTAACAAATTATTTCTCATTTACGCTTCGATTGTTTTCTCAATAAAAAAGATATATTTGTAAAAATTAATTACACTTTGTTTTGAAGAAAAATCTATTTAGAAAACTGCCATCATTCAATCTTCAGGAAATGTTGATTGTACTTGCCATCATTGGAATTCTGCTTTTAATTGCTTTGCCTAACTTAATGCCATTAATTACAAAAGCTAAAAGTGTAGAAGCTCAAGTACAACTAAAAGCCATTTATAATGCTGAGAAACAGTACTACTTTATGTACTCAAAATACAGTCCTAATTTTACCGAAATAGATTTTGAAGCTCCAAAGACGACCAAAGAAAATGGAAGTGCAAACTATGTTTATGAAATCGTAAATTCAAGTAACAATGAGTTTAAAGTAAAAGCAACAGCAATTACTGATTTTAATGGAAATGGAGTTTTTAATGTTTGGGAAATTGACCAAAATGGTGTTCCAAAACAAATTGTAAACGATTAATGTGGTATTTGAAATTCATATTAATTATTGTATTTGCTTTTGTTTTGTATCAGGATTTTAAAAGTAGAATGGTCTATTGGTTTCTATATCCAATAATCGGAATTTTAGCTTTTAAAATACAAATTGACGTTCTGCCGCTATCAATCGCTCTACTTAATTTTGTTTTCAACTTATTATTTATAGGATTTCTTTTAGGAGTAAGCTTACTATATACAAAATTTAAGAAGCTGGGCTTTAAAAACACAATCGGAATTGGCGATGTGTTGTTTTTTATTTTTATAGCAGCTTCATTTTCAATAGTTTCATTTTGGGTACTATTTGTTTTTTCACTGATTTTTTCATTGACTTTACATTTGATATTAACTCACAAAAAAGAACCAACAACTGTGCCTTTAGCAGGTTATATGTCTCTTTTCTTTGGTGTCGTTTATGCAGCTTCTTTTGGCTTTAGCGATACTTTTTTATATGCCTATTAAGATGAATAGTTTCGATATTCCAATAGAATTTCAACAGCTTGTAAAATCAGAACAGGCCTATTACTACCGAATAATTCCAGTAGGGAAAAATCAGCAGACTGTTATTTTGAAAACAGATGCTTCGGATATTGCTTCCCTTCAAAATGAATTAAGTATTTTACTAAGTTTTCAAGTTGAACTAGAAACTGATTCCACAGAAAATATAAATCGCTATTTAAGTACTAATTACAGAAAAACAGCCAATAATGTTTCTGAGATTCATTACACTGCTGATTTTCTCGAGAAAATTGTATTAAATGCCAAAGAAATAGGAAGCAGTGATATTCATTTTGAACCTTATGAAAAAAATGCAAGAGTGCGTTTTCGTTTAGATGGAAAGCTAAAAGAACAATTTCATATTTCGGTAGAAGAATATCCAATCATTGTAAATAAAATTAAAATCAGGGCTCAGCTTGACATTTCTGAGAAAAGATTGCCTCAAGATGGTCGTATTACAATGGTAACCGATTATCAAGATTTTGATGTCCGTGTTTCTGTTCTGCCAACATTACATGGTGAAAAAGTAGTACTTCGTATTTTAAGTAAAGATACCAGCCATATTGATATTAATTCTTTGGGTTTCACAGATAAAGAATTAGCATCTTACCTTGAAAACATAAAGCGTCCAAACGGAATTGTTCTTATTTCAGGTCCTACAGGATCAGGAAAAACTACAACTTTATATGCGACCCTAAAGAATTTGAATGTTCCGAATACCAATATTTTAACTGTTGAAGATCCTATCGAATATACTTTGGAAGGAATTAATCAGGTTCAATTAAAAGAAAACATCGGACTTGATTTTGCTGCAACACTACGAACTTTTTTAAGACAAGATCCAGATATTATCATGGTAGGGGAGATTCGTGATTTTAATACAGCCAATATGGCAATTCGTGCGGCATTAACAGGACACTTAGTATTGTCTACTATTCATACCAATTCAGCTTGGGCCACGGTTTCTAGGCTAATTGATATGGGAGTTCCTGCATTTTTAATCGCAAGTACACTCAATATGAGCGTCGCTCAACGTTTAGTTCGAAAATTATGCAATTCTTGTAAAACCGAACAGACTATTTCAAAAGAAATTTTTCCAAGCGGATTTGAAATTCCAGATTATTTAACGTCTCATTATACAGCAGTTGGATGCGAACAGTGTTATCATACGGGTTATTCAGGAAGAAAAGCAATCTATGAAATTCTGCCGATAGGATCTGAATTATCAAATTTAATCAAAAATAATCACTTGGATATTAATGAATATCTGGATGAAAAAGACATTTTTACATTAAAACGTAACGCCTTGTTATTAATTAAAGAAGGCATTACTTCGGTTGATGAAGTTTTTTCATTACTCTTGTAAATTAAAACATATAAAATTCTACAATATAATATAGTTTCATGAAAAGAATAATTACGCTGTTATTAATACTACTTTTTCAGTTTTCGTTTTCTCAGGAAAATCGGATTTTACAGCTAAAAAATAATATTGAATCCATTTCTGTCGATGCGCCTGGTTTAAACGAGAAAGTAAATGTGAATATTAAAGAAGCCTCCTTGTCTAGTTTTTTACTAGCCGTATCTCAGGTTCATAAACTTAATTTTAGTGTTGCGGGCAATTTAAACCAAATCAATATTGTAAATAATTTTTCAAATGTAACGGTAGGAGATCTACTTATTTTTTTATGTAAAGAATACGATCTTACAATTGATTTTACAGGAAACATTTTGTCTATCAAAAAATATGAGAAGCCTATTGAAATTCAAAAAGCAAAAGATATAGAGGTATCCTATGATTATGCTAATGATTTGCTTTCATTGAATTTAAAAGATGATAAGCTTTATGATGTGTTTAGAAAAATAATGGATGTAAGCGGAAAAAACCTTGTTTTTGCTCCAGGTTTGGAAAATCAATTATTAACGGCTTATATTAAAAATGTACCTTTTGATGCAGCTTTAAATAAATTGGCTTTTGCTAATAATTTGACAGTTACCAAATCAAGAGATAATTTCTATATTTTCGATAAACTTGAAGGTAATTTTTCAGTTGAAGGAAACTCAGATCCTAATGGAGCTATTAGACAAAACAGACCAATGCGTCCGAGAAGATCTAATTTTTTCTTTACAGTTGTTGATGCGGATAAAAAACTTTTGAATGTTGATTTTGAAAACACGCCCATTTCAAGTATTGTATATGATATCGGTAATGAATTAGATATCGATATGTTTATCTCAAGTCCGTTGGAGAATGCAGGTAATGGAACTGTAAAAGCAAAAAACATAACTTTTGATGAACTTTTGGCAAAACTGTTTGAGATTAAGGCCGATGGTACCAATATTCCTCAAAATAATAATAATCAGCAGTATAATAATAATTCTGCTCAATCTTTCTCATCTGGAGGAGGAGGTTATACTTTTAAGAAAAGCGGAGCACTATATTATTTTGGGACCAAGGATCAGTTAGTAGTCAGAAATATAAAATCTATTGCATTGATGCATCGTTCAATAGAACTTTTAAGCGATCCAGCAAAAGAAGGAAGAAGTGCAGGAAGATTAAATAATACGAATAGTTATTCAAATTATAGTTCTTACGACAGCAGTAACAGATATAATTCTAATTCCAGTTCAAATTACTCAAATCAAAGTAATGGCTTTGGGAATAATGGCAATAATAGCAGCAATTACTCATCATCGTCGAGTTCAAGCAGTGCCCCATCAGAATCTATTCTTACTATAATTCCAGACGAGATAAAGAAAGATCTTGATATAAAAATAGATAAAGAGCTAAACAGTTTTTTAGTAAACGGTCCAGCAGCAAATATTGAACGTTTTGAATCTTTTATCAAATATATTGATAAAGCAGTTCCTGTTATTTTAATCGAAGTAATGCTTTTAGAAGTTAATCGCAGTGCTACTGTAGAAACAGGAATTCAAGCAGGAATTGGAGACAAACCTGTAACCACTTCGGGTACAGTTTTTCCTAATGCAGATATTAAATTAGGAGCATCAACGATTAATAAAATTATCGACGGTTTCAGTGGATTCGGGTCTTTAAATATTGGACAAGTAGTGCCTAACTTCTATCTAAGCCTGAAAGCAATGGAAACAAATGGCAATTTAAAGGTACGTTCGTCCCCAAGATTATCAACTTTAAACGGGCACAAAGCTTATCTATCTATTGGTGAAACTACTTACTATGTAGTTACCAATCAAAATTACTACGGATCACAAATTCCGCAAGCTTCTGAAGTTAAAAATTACCAGCCAATTGATGCTGAATTATCAGTGAGCATTATGCCTTTAGTTTCTGGTAACGGACAAATTACTATGGATATTAAAGTAATACAATCAAGTTTTAATGGACAAAAAGTAGATAAAGATGCACCTCCAGGAATTAATTCAAGAGAGTTTACATCAATTATCAGAGTTAAAGATCAGGATGTAATTGTTTTAGGCGGATTAGAAGAATCTATAAAAAATGATTCTGGAACCGGTGTGCCATTATTATCAAGAATTCCAATTATAAAATGGCTTTTTAGTTCTCGAAAAAGAGAAGATTCAAAGAAAAAATTAAGTGTATTAATCAAACCTACTGTTATTTACTAATGGCTGGATTATCCTTAAATAACTTTTTACTTGGGAAACAATACATTGCTGTTGAGCACTTCACTTTAAATAATGAAGATAAGGTTGCTTTGCTTTTAGTTGAAAAGAAAAAAGAAGGTCTGGTAATTAGTAAAAAAGACAGAGTTAGTTATACTGATAAAATAGCCGATAAATGGGATATTAAACTTCCTTTTTTTCTAATTATAAATTCAAATCAGGTCATTCAGAAAGAAGTTTCAGGAATTGATGTTTCTGATGAAAAACTTTTGCATAAATCATTTCCTAATACCAATTGGGATGAGTTTTACTACGAAATCTGGCGTTTAAAAACAAAATCAGTTATTGCAATTGCAAGAAAATCGTATATTAATACATTACTTGAAAATTATCAAAACCAGAAAATTACAATAGCGGGAATCAGTCTTGGAGTTTGTTCGATTGCTGATATAATCGAATATTCAGATCAAAATGAGTTTTATACGAATCATCAGCTTATTTCAAGAAATGAAAACCAGATAATTTCTCAGAATTCTTTAGAAACGGCTATTCCTTATACGATCAATGATCTCCAAATTGAGAATAGACAATTACTTGCTTTTTCGGGTATTTTGCGATTAATCGTAAATAACACAGCCAATACCGGTTCGATTTTATCGTATAGTGAAGAATTATATAACGAGTATAATCAGAAGACTTTTTTTAATAAAGGCTTAAAAATAATGGTCGGAATTGTATTGGGAATATTGGTGCTTAATTTCATATTCTTTTCGCATTATTATAAATTGGCACAAGAATCATCTGAAATTCTTTTGGTAAATAAATCCTCTAGTGAAGATGTCAGCAAAATCAAACAAAGGATAATTATAAAAGAAGAAAAAGTAAAAGGAATCGATGGAAGAATGACTTCCAAAAGCTCATTAATTATCAACGAAATTGCAAGTAGAGTTCCATCTTCAATACTATTAACAGAATTAGTATTTAATCCACTTGAGAAAAAAATAAAAGCGGAAGAGCCTATCGTAACAAAAGATAAAATGATTGCAATTTCGGGAACTACAATTGCAAATCAAGATTTTACAAAATGGGTCGAAGATATTGAAACATTAAAATGGGTTGATAAAGTATTGATTACGCATTTTGGAAAAAATGAAGATAACGAAACGACCTTTTCAATTAACGTAACCTTAAAGTAAATGAATCTCAACAAAAAAAATAAACTACTCATTGCTGGTTTCTGCTTAGTGCTTTATATCTGTTATTCATTTGCAATTTCAAATACATTGCAATATTACTCTGAATACAAAAACAAACAACAGGAGATAGCTGCGGATAGTGATATGCCAAAATTGGTTGCGCAGTTGATGCAGAAAGAAAAGCAACTTGATCAAGTATTATCAAGTTACGATGTAAACATGTCAGATTCGTTTCAAAATGATTTATTAAAACAGCTTACTTCTTACAGTGATAGTTACCATTTAAAAATTACAGATTTTAAAGAACCTCATATTATTTCTCAAAAAGGATTTACTACCACAAGTTACGCATTTTCTCTTGAAGGATCTTTTAACGGCTGTCTGGCTGTGTTGAACAAAGTAGAAAATAATCCAGTGCTGGGGAATATCAAGCACATAAACTTTATAAAAAAAAGAAATTATAAAACCAATACAGATCAATTGTTTGTTGAGGTAATAATTCAGAAAAATAAAGGAGTTTAATACAAGCTTTTTATTAAAACAAAAAAATAAATTATGAAGAAGATTTTTTTATTTGCTGCTTTAGTGGCACAAATGAGTTTTGCTCAAAATACATTTCCGACTACAGGTAATGTTGGTGTTGGAACAATAACACCAGCTTCAAAGTTAGATGTAGTTGGAACAATAACAAGTTATGAACCAACTGCACTTAGTGCTACAATTAATTCGTTTCAACTTATTAATAGTTTGGCTGGAAATGTTGGAGATAATACTATTAGAAATAAAATATGGACTTTAAGAGATGGCACTTTAAATAATTGGTATAATGCAAGACTTCATGATGGTATTTCTATAGATAATTCTTTTCAAACTCCAAATTTGGATACTAAAACATGGTGGGAAAGAGACCCTAAAGATAATATTCAATCATGGGGAAATGATGCTGTTACTTATTTAACGATTAATCAAGGTAATGTTGGTATAGGAACAACTACTCCAACAGCCAAATTAGATGTAAATTCAACAGCTCTTGCAGCAACTTTTAAATCGACAACAAATTCAGTTCCTGTAACTATACATAATACAGGAACTACAGTTGCATCAATTGGTTTTAAAGGATCAACTTCTCTTACGGAGTATAATGTAAGAGTAGGAGCAGATGGTAGCGATTTTATCGCATATACATCTAATGTTGAAAGAATGCGAATCAATTCAAATGGTAATGTGGGAATTGGCTCAATAAATCCTTTAAATACATTTGAAGTAAAAGTAGCAACAGGTACAGGAACATCAAGTGTAGATGGTATTTCAGTACATGATGGAGCCACATATCGATTAGGAATTAATATTGGTGTAAATACAGCAGGTGAATATTCTTTTTTACAAGGAATTAAAGGAGGTATTGGTCAAAGGAACATTATATTAAACCCTACTGGAGGAAGTGTTGGAATTGGTACTCTTACAACAGGAACGCATAAGCTAGCAGTAGAAGGATCAATTGGAGCAAGAGAAATAAAAGTTATGGCTACAGGCTGGTCAGATTTTGTGTTTAAAAAAGAATACAATTTGCCAACGTTGGAACAAGTTGAAAAACATATTGCTGAAAAAGGACATTTAGAAAATATTCCAAGTGAAGAAGAAGTTCTGAAAAACGGAATTAATCTTGGAGAAATGAATGCTAAACTTTTACAGAAAATTGAAGAATTGACTTTATATATGATTGAAATGAAAAAGGATATTTCTGCTTTAAAACAAGAAAATACAGAACTGAAATCTAAAGTAAGAAATAAATAAAAATATAATAAGGCATGAATAGAAACCTATTATTAATTATTGTAGTATTTATTAATCAATGCATTTTTGCTCAAACAGGTGGAAGAAGATTTTTTACGAAAAATTTTAGTGTAAATGACGCAACGAGATTAGAACTAATAGATGATCTTTCACAATCTTTAAATATTAATAATATTTATAAAGTACAATTAGTCACCACGGGAACAGGAACTAAAACTGGTGCAGAATACATAGTTTGGAATGATGTTACAAGTGCAACTTGGCAGATTAGAGGTGTGAGTTTAAATGGACTTTCTTCCAATCATCCTTTATTGATTGTAGAGGATAATATCGTTAAGATATATACGAAACATACTAATAAATATACCGTTACAGCATTCGTTGAAGAAATAATTACCAATGAAAATGATGTTACGCCTTCTATTTTTGGATCGGCTAACCATTGGCAGAGAGAGAATACGGTCTTGTTTTATGACGGAAATGTGGGGCTAGGAACAAAAAATCCAGATATGAGATTAACAGTAAACGGAAGCATACATTCAAAAGAAGTAAAAGTCGATGTAAATATCCCCGTTCCTGATTATGTTTTTAAAAATGATTACAATCTAAAATCACTTCAAGAAGTTGAAAACTACATTAAAGAAAATAGTCATTTACCTGAAATTCCATCTGCAAAAGAGTTTGAGAAAAACGGAATTAACGTTTCTGAAATGAATATGAATTTATTGAAAAAGATAGAAGAATTAACCTTATACGCTATTGAACAGCAAAAAAAATCAGATATGCTAATGGAAGTTGTGAAGCAGCAAAGTAAAAGATTAGAAGCTCTTGAAAAAGAAAAAAAATAATCCCAAAATGAATAATCCCGGTTGTTAAACAATCGGGATTATTTATTTATATCTGAATGTAAATTCTACCAATTACCCTTCAATCCTTCTTTTAAAGCACTATTGTATTTCTCTACATCAAAACTATACAAATCTGGAGCTTTATGAGCGCCTCCTTTTCTGGATTCTTCCAGTTTGGTCAGAATATCATAACGGAGAATCTTTCTATAAAAATTACCGCGATTTAACTTCTTCCCCAAAATACCTTCATATAATTTTTGAAGTTCTGGCATAGTAAATTTTTCTGGCAGTAAATTATAACCAATAGGATGATTATTTAACTGTTCACGAAGTGTAGTAAGCGCTTTGTCAAAAATTTTTCGGTGGTCCATCATGAACTCAGGAAGATTTTCGATCGAATGCCATTGAACGGCACTCGAATATTCATCCAGTACAAGTTTTACCTGAGAATGCTCGGCTAATGCGTAATAACCAATCGAAATAAAACGCTGTTTGTTCCAAATAGTGTCATCATATTGCTCAAAAGCTTTTTCAGAACGATTTAGATTTCCAAAAGTATAAAACTGCTGCAGATAAATATTTTCAGTTCCAGTTCTGTCTTTTAAAATACGGACTGCGGCATCATCGACATTTTCGGTCTTTTTTACATAACCGCCCGGAAGTCCCCAAAGATCTTGATCTCGCATCTTAAGAATAAGAACCTGAAGTGAATTTTCATAAAAACTAAAAATAACACAGTCTATGGAAAGCGTCGGAATATATTTTTCCCACGATTCGGCTGACTGTTTTTCGAGTAATTCTTTAAAATCCATGAAAATAGAATGAAATCCAAATTTAATTCTTTTCATAGTTACAAGCCAAATGGTTTGATTTTTTTCTGGCATGAATCGCAAGAACATAGTTAGAGTGTTTCCGTTTTGTTGGTTTTTTATACTTGATTTTCAATATGCTATGTGAAAAATAACATGATTTATTTGCTGATATGAAAAATAGTATTTAATATTGCTTCATTATGAAGCAATGAGATATTTTAGAATACATAATTTCATTGTTTATCCAGACTTTAAACTATCTAATTTATGAAATCAACTTTGTCAAAAACACTGAAAGCGACACTTCTGACCACACTCGTGCTTTCAAACCTGTCTTTTAACACAAAGACGAATGGTGAAGATCCAATACTTACCATCAACGGATTTACTTTTACAGACTCAAATAAAAACGGAAAATTAGATCCGTGGGAAGATACACGGCTTTCCAACAATGAAAGAATTGAGGCAATTATCAAAGAAATGACAAATGCCGAAAAAGTAGAATTGCTAGTGGGAACTGGAATGCCTGGAATAGAAGTGCTGACAGGTCCTATTGGAGATTCGAAACAAGGATTAGTTCCGGGAGCAGCGGGAGGAACTGCCGCTTTTGAACGATTTGGAATTCCTGCAACAGTTGTGGCAGATGGTCCAGCGGGTTTACGAATTGCACCAACAAGAAAAAACGATTCTAAAACGTATTATGCAACCGCATTTCCAGTAGGAACAGCTTTGGCTTCTACATGGAATAAGGCCCTTTTGGAAGAGGTAGGAAAAGCAATGGGAAATGAAGTGAAAGAATATGGAGTAGATGTTTTATTGGCTCCTGCTTTAAACATTCACAGAAATCCATTAAACGGCAGAAATTTCGAATATTACTCTGAAGATCCTTTGATTTCTGGGAAGACAGCCGCTGCTATTGTAAACGGAATACAATCGCAGGGAGTTGGAACTTCGATTAAACATTTTGCCGTTAACAACGAAGAAACCAATCGTTTAACTATTAATGCACATGTTTCTGAAAGAGCGATTAGAGAATTATATCTGAAAGGTTTTGAAATTGCTGTTAAAGAATCACAGCCATGGACTGTAATGTCATCTTACAATAAACTAAACGGAATGTATACTTCTGCCAGTAAAGATTTGCTGACGGAAGTTTTAAGAAATGAATGGGGATATAAAGGAATTGTAATGACAGATTGGTTTGGCGGTTTTCCCGGTTTTGAATCGATACAAAAAGGATTAAGTTCTGATGTTGTACAGCAGATGAATGCCGGAAACGATCTTTTGATGCCTGGAATTCCAGTTCAGAAAAAAGCATTGCTGGAAGCTTTAAATTCAGGTAAATTATCTCAGGAAATCGTAAATACAAATGTGAGAAGAATTCTGGAATATATTTTTCGTACACCCACTTTTGCGAAGTACAAATACAGCGATAAACCTAATTTGGTTAAGAATGCCGCCATTACCAGAAAAGCAGCTGCCGAAGGAATGGTTTTGCTAAAAAATGAAAATAATGCACTACCTTTTGCAGACAAACAAAAAGAAATTGCCTTATTTGGAGTGACTTCTTATGCTTGGATTACAGGCGGAACAGGAAGCGGAAGTGTAAACAATAAACACACCGTTTCTCTTTTAGAAGGCTTGAATGCAGCGGGTTATAAATTAGACAAAGAACTAGTTAACTTATATACACCTCATGCCGAAAAAGAAGTTGTTGCCGAAAAAGAAAGAAGACAAGCAAGAGGTATTTTGGCTTTGCCAGAAAGACTTCCAGAGTTAAAAATGGGCGATGCCTTTATTGCTAAAAAAGCCGAAAGTTCTCAAATTGCATTTGTGACTTTAGGAAGAAATTCAGGAGAAGGCGGTGACCGTGTTGTAAATGACGATTTCAATATGGCCGATGAAGAAATCCAAATGCTGGATAAAATATCCAAAGCTTTTCACGCCAAAGGGAAAAAAGTAATTGTGATTTTAAATATCGGTGGTGTAATTGAAACGGCTTCATGGAAGGATAAAGTAGATGCCGTTTTATTAGCATGGCAGCCGGGTCAAGAAGGCGGACATTCGGTTGCTGATGTTGTTGCAGGGAAAATTAATCCATCTGGAAAACTGACGATGACTTTCCCAGTGAAATATACTGATACACCTTCGGCTAAAAACTTTCCGGGATTCCCTGCTGATAATCCAAAAGAAGTAACGTACGAAGAAGGCGTTTATGTTGGATACCGCTATTTCACTACTTTCAATATTAAACCTTCTTACGAATTTGGTTTCGGGAAATCCTATACAACTTTTGATTATTCAGGTGTAAAATTGAGTTCTTCAACTTTTAAAGATCAACTAACGGTTTCAGTTACCGTTAAAAATACAGGAAAAGCTGCTGGAAAAGAAGTAGTGCAGTTATATCTTTCGGCGCCTTCAAAATCAATTGACAAACCGAAAGAAGAATTAAAAGCTTTTGCAAAGACAAAAGAATTGAAACCAGGTGAGAGCCAGACATTAACTCTGACACTTTCTCCAAAAGATCTGGCTTCTTTCTTAGAAAATAAAAGTGCCTGGGTGGCCGAAGCAGGAGAATATAAAGTGCTTATTGGAGCTTCTTCCTTGGATATTAAGCAAACAGCCTCTTTTTCGGTTACCAGTGAAATTATAGCAGAAAGAGTGAAGAAAGCTTTCGAACTTGATTCGAAGTTTTCAGAACTTAGACCATAGGTTTTTGGTTAGACATGTATGGTTGAAAAGCCGTCTCGGATTTTGAGACGGTTTTTTTAGTTTTATTGTACATTTTAATTCAATCAAAAAATGAATATTTTACAGATACATTACAAATTAAGAAGATGATTTTAAATTTATTCTTGTTAAAACCTAATTTTGCAAAATAATCTTTATTGTTTTAACGAATTGTCCTTTAGTTTTTGATGTGAAAATGCGTAATATTGCTTTTTTGATTTTTATATCTTTTAATTAATGCCCATTTATAGCCAATATGATGATCATATTTTACTCAATCTTCTGAAACAAGATGATCAGTTGGCCTATACAGAAATTTTCGAAAGATACTCCAGACTTCTGGTTAATCATGCTTATAAAATACTTAGCAATAAAGACGAAGCAAACGATGTGGTTCAGGAAGTATTTCTTTCTATCTGGAACAAACGTTTTGAATTAGCAGTTACCGGATCTCTCTCTTCTTATTTATACAAAGCTGTAAAAAATAAAATCCTAAATCATATTGCCCACGAAAAAGTTGTTTCGCGTTATGCAGATTCTATTTCAAACTTCATTGAAAACGAGTATGTTTTTGCCGATTCTAAACTCAGAGAAAAAGAATTAGAAGCTATTATTGCCAAAGAAATAGCTGCATTACCCGAAAAAATGCGTGAAGTTTTTCTGTTGAGAAAAGTCGAAGAATTATCATATGATGAAATCGCACTTAAATTGAACATTACCGATAAAACAGCGAAACAACAAGTCTATAATTCTCTGAAAATTTTACGCGAAAAACTCAAATCTATAATGAGTGTTTTTGTTTGGTGAATTTTTATAAAGGTTTTTGTTAATTTTTGTAATAGAATATCATCATAACTCTCTCATTAATAAATAGAAGATAACATAGCTTCAGATTTATTAATGATATAATAATATTTTTTTTGATTTTTTTTCATCTTCATCTATGACAAAAGCCTTTTATAGCTGTCTTACTTAAAAACGGGACCAAATTAGGTATTGTAATTATGAAAGAAACTGAATTTTTAGAACTGCTTCAAAAATATCAAAACGGTACTTTATCTGATGAAGATCGTGATAAATTAGACGCTTGGTATCTTCACAAAGCTTCTAACACTAACTCACAGCTTAACGAGTATGAACTCGAAGATAGTTATCAATATTTAAAGTCCACACTGCCTTTACAGCAAGAAACAAAAGTAATTGGCCTTTGGTCTCGTGTTGCGGTTGCAGCCTCTATAGTTGTATTGCTTGGCGCAGGAATATTTTATGTTACGGCTCCAACAGAACAACCAGTTGAGGTTGTTGCAAAACCAAAAGAAATTGCTCCCGGAGGCAACAGAGGAATTCTAACACTTTCAAATGGAAAACAGATTGTGCTTTCAGATATTTCAGCAAAAGATACAATTGCCAAAGAAGGCCAAGAAAACGAAGTAACCATAAAAATGAGTGCCGATGGAGTTATTACCTATGTTGTAAATCCAAACGCGGTTGAGGAAAAAAATGGAGAAGATGCTTTCAATACACTTTCAACTCCAACTGGCGGACAATACAATATTGTTTTGGCAGATGGAACCAAAGTATTCTTAAATGCTGTTTCATCGATTAAATATCCAACCCAGTTTAATGGAGATCAAAGAATAGTCGAATTGGAAGGAGAAGCTTATTTTGAAGTGGCGAAAAATAAAAACCAGCCTTTTATAGTGAAATCTGCAGATCAGGCTATAAAAGTTCTGGGAACTCATTTTAATGTTCATGCTTATGATAATGAGCCGATTATAAAAACAACATTGTTAGAAGGAAGTGTGGCGGTTACGTATCAAAATCAAAAAACAATTTTGAAACCTGGTCAGCAGTCTAATGTAACAGCTAATTCGAATAAAATTACCGTTAGAGAAGTTGATACTGATGCAGCGATTGCTTGGAAAAACGGCCGTTTTAAATTTGATAATGCCGATTTAAAATCAGTAATGAAGCAGCTCGAACGCTGGTATGGAATTAAAGTAGAATACCGTGGTGATGTTTCTGATGTACGATTCAACGGAGGAACGTTTAGGAATAAAAATTTATCTGAAGTATTAAAAGTACTTGAGCTTAGTAATATCAAATTTAAAGTTGAAGGAAAAACAATTATTGTGTATCCCTGATTTTAGATTTACCCGAATACATTGACGCTATAAATTAAAAAACCAGAGGCAGTTGCGATGCTTCTGGTTGTTAGAAAAGTTAATAGCCAAATGTAAGTTGTCCACCTATTGTTTAACTATAACCAATGTAAATGTATGAAATTAAATTTACAACCAAAAAAACCTTACAAAAAACTCAAAAAAAAGATTCCCAGGCTTAATCTTACTTTCCAATTATTGGGATTAATGTTTTTTATGCTTTTCTGCAGTTATACAGTAAAAGCTCAAAATGTTACCATCAATTTTAAAAATGCACCACTAGAAACCGTTCTAAAAGAAGTTGCAAGACAAAGCGATTATGAAGTTTTTTATACACAGAAATTACTGAAAGATTCTAGTCCCGTAACGGTGAATGTGAAGAACTCATCTTTAAAAGAAACCCTGAATCAAATCTTTAAAAATCAAAATTTAAAATACACACTTACCAATCAAACTATAGTTGTAACGGCTGCAAAAAACGAAGATCTGGGAAACGGATTAATAGATATTCGAGGAAAGGTAGTAAATAATAAAAATGAACCTTTTCCAGGAGTAACGGTTACCATTGCAGGAACAAACAGAACTAGTATTACAGATTTTGATGGAGGATTTTCTTTTGATAAAATTTCACCAAATGCTGTTCTAGAATTATCAGGTTTAACTATTGAAAACAAATCTTTTGGTATTGGAGGAAGATCAGAGTTTACCCTTGTTGCGGAAGATAAAGTAGCTGCCATGAAAGAAGTGGTGGTAACAGGATATCAAACTATTGCAAGAAGTAATTTTACAGGTGCAATTGCTAAAGTAGATGAAAAGGTATTAAACGAAAATATTAATTCTAATTTATCGAGTGCAATAGAAGGTCGTGTTGCGGGTTTGATGTTTCAGAAAAATCCAAGCGGACTTGGGTCTGATACGCCTATTTTGAGAGGTATTGGAACTTTTTCTGATAATATTGGCTACAGTCCGCTTATTGTAATTGATGGCCTTCCAAGCGAATTAACTTTGGATGAAATTAATCCCTATGATATTGAAAGCGTTGACGTTCTTAAAGATGCTGCAGCGGCTTCTATCTATGGTTCGAGGGCTGCAAATGGGATTATCGTTTTAACTACCAAAAAAGGAAATGGTAAATTAAAAGTAACCATAAACTCAGATTTCTTTATTTCAGAAAAACCAAATTTGAGAGATATGAACTATGCCTCAACAAGCGAGCTTATCGATTTTGAGCAAGCAGTTTATAACAGAGAAAGAGCCAGATTTGCAGATACTGCAACAATGTTTAGCAATTATGGAGATATTGGAAGCAGCAGTACGAAATATTATAGTCCGCTTTACCAGTTAAACAGAAATTTGGAAGAAGGAAAAATAGATAATGCTACTTACAACACGACTCTTGCACAATGGAGAAAAAACGATTACAATAAAGATTATCGCGATAATGTTTGGCAGAATGAATTAAGACAGCGTTATAATGTTGCTTTTTCGGGTAGTACAAGCAAACAGAATACATATGTTTCGCTTAATTACGATGAATCAAAAGCTCGTATAAAATACAATAAAGGGCGTGCGTTTAACCTTTATGCAAAAAGCAGTTTTCAGGTAAACAACTGGCTGAATGCCACATTTGGAGTAAATGGAACTTATAGTAACGATGAAGCGACTGAATATGATCTTGGCAATTACGATATTCAAAAACGATACGAACGCATAACCGATGATAACGGAAATTTGGTGCAATCAACAGGTGTAGCAATTAAAGATGGCTTTACTTCTAGTAATGTTATAAATCCGGCAATGGTTGAAAAATTACAAGGTTTGACAGGTTTCAAATCTTTGAATTTTAATGTTTTAGATGCACTTCAAGATGGTATTACAGAGCAGAATTCATTAAGTTTAAGAACTTTTGCTAACATAAAAGCGAAATTGTACAAAGGTTTGAGTTTTAATACCCAATTTCAATATGAGGTAAGAAAAAACGACAGCGAACAGTATTACGACGTTAACTCTTATAGAATGCGTTATGCAATTAATGCATTGACAGGATATAACCCTACTACAAATGCCTATACCTATGTTGATGGTTTTTCAGCAGGTGGAAGGTACAAGCAAATGAGCAGCCAAGCGAGTAATTATTCTTTTAGAAATCAATTAGATTTTAATCAAGAATTTGCAGATGGTAAGCACTCTATAAATGCTTTGGCAGGTACAGAAATGCGTGAGACTTATGTTCCGAGAACAATAGAACAATTAAGATACGGTTACGATCCAGTAACGTTAACTTCTGCCGTACTTAATAACCTTGCATTAAGCCAGACTGGAGTTTCTAGTTATATTTTTGGCAGCAACCGTACACTCGCAGCTTTAGGAAGATCGCAAACGGAGATTTTACACCGTTATTTTTCTGTTTTTAGTACGGCGAGCTATACTTATTTATCAAAATATAATATCACAGGAAGTTACCGTGTTGATAAAGCTGATTTATTTGGTGTTGATCCAAAATATAAAAACCGCCCGTTATGGTCTGCAGGTTTAGGATGGAACATCAGTAACGAAGATTTCATGAAACCGCTAAAATGGGTGAGTATGCTTAAATTGAGATCTACTTATGGTATTAACGGAAACGTAGATCAAAGTACAACTCCTTACATAACTGCAACTAGAAAAAACGATAACTTGTATCAGTCTTTACAATATACAAATATCACCATGCAGCCAAATCCAATGCTGAGATGGGAAAAAACGCAAACTGCCAATTTTGGGGTAGATTATAGTTTGTTCCGTGCCAAATTAAATGGTTCCATAGACATTTATCGCAAATACAGTACTGATTTATTGGCAACCACAGATCTTGATCCTACTGTTGGTGCCTTGTCAAGAAGGATTAATGCAGGAGCGTTATTAAATAAAGGTATCGAATTTACTGTAGGTTCTGAGTGGTTTAATAATGGTGATTTACGAATTAATTCAAATTTTGTTTTTGCCTTTAACAAAACAACCGTAAAAAAAGTTACAAGAGCTGAATCTACGGCTTCTGTTTATGTTTCTTCTCCAGCTAGTTACTTTGTAGAAGGGGATTATTTTAATAGCATGTATGCGTACAAATATGGCGGAATGGTTAATGGTTATCCTTATGTTTTGGATGAAAATGGAAATCCCTCTATTACTTTTGATGCAAATGGAAATCCAATTTCAACAAGCATAAAAACAATTACAAATCCAGATGCCTTACAGAATATGGGCTCTTTAATGCCAACTTATACAGGTTCATTATCACAGCGTTTTTCTTATAAGCAATTTGATCTAAATTTCTTATTTGTATTCTCTGGAGGAAATGTAATGCGTAAAGAAACATTAGACATGAGTTCTGATAACGTAAACCTTTCTGGAATTACAGATCGTTACACCGATATTAATAGAAATGATAATACTCGTTTGTTTGTAGATTTAGACGAAAGTGTTAGAAACTATGCTGGAACTATGAGCAGCCAATGGCGATATTCTACTGCAAATGTTGTAGATGGCGATTATATTAAATTGAGAAATGTTTCTTTGGGTTATAACTTACCAAAGGCTTTCGCCAATAAAATTAAAATAGCATCGGCAAAGTTTACTTTCCAGATGAATAATATCTGGTATTGGAGCGCAGCAGGAAATCATATCGATCCAGAAGTATATTCTGCAAATAATGGTACACGTAATTTACCATTACCTAAGACTTATTTATTTGGGTTTAATCTTACTCTTTAAAAAAATGAAAAACATATATATAACACTTTTGTCGTTTGTAATGTTTGCCGTAACATCGTGCGAAGATTATACAGATGTAACACCAAAAGGAGCTCTAGTAATCGAAACTCCAGAACAATTCCTAGAATTGGTATCACTACCGGGAAGAGGTTATCCCATTACTAACTTTCAGTATTTATCAGATGATCAGTGGATGAAAGAATCAAATGTAATTGGAAGAACATCAAACATCGATATCATTAATTTTACTTTTGATGAAAATACAGATCGAGTTTCTTTAATGACTGGTTCAAGTTTTTACAATCAGGCTTATGCATATATCAACAGATGGAATACAATTATTTCTTTAGTTGATAATAGTAAAGGAGATGAAAATATAAAACGATTAGCAAAAGCAGAAGCTAAAATTTACAGAGCCTACGATCACTTTTTGTTAGTGAATACCTATGCCAAAGCGTACGATGCGCAGACTGCAGCAACAGATGGCGGAATCTGTATCATGGATAAATTTGACCTCGAAGCGCAGCCTTCAAAATCTACAGTAGCACAGGTTTACGATTTTATACAAAAAGATATTGAAGAAGCTTTGCCATATCTTCAGGAAAAACCAGCAGATGTTTACCATCCGTCACTAGCATTTGCTTATGCTTTTAAAGCCAAAGTACATTTGTTCAAACGTGAAATTGCAAGTGCGAAGGAAGCCGCAGAAAAATCATTAAGTTACAGAAATCAAATATTTGATATGGTAGCCTATAATACACAAGGCGGACCAGCATCAGTTTCTGTTCCCGCAGCAGATAATATCGAAGTATTAAGTTATATGTACATGAATGGTTACAATGAACTGAATTTTGGACAATTGTATATCATCAGTCCAGAATTGCGAAATTTATTCGGAACCAATGATGCACGTTTTAATTTATTCTTCAACTCTACCAGTACAACCAATTTAGATCAAGGATCGAATACAGCGTACTGGGGAATACAATACACCAAGTTTTTTTATCCAACAGTTGGTATGAAAACCACAGAAGTATATTTAATGCTGGCTGAATGTTATGCTAGAGAAAATAAACTTAATGAAGCTGTAGATGTTTTAAATACTTTGAGAGCAAAACGCATTTTGTCAGGAACTGTAAACTTAACGGTGCCAGCGACGAGAAAAGAAACCATGGAACTTGTGGTGAACGAGCGAAGAAAAGAACTGCTTTTTGGTTTTAATCGATTTTTTGATTTAAAAAGATTGAATACAGAAACAGAATATGCAAAAACAATTACAAGAGTATTTCCACTTGTAAACCAAACTGTTCCGCAGAAAACATACACATTACAACCCAATTCCAGATTATACATTATTCCGTTCCCCTTATCGGCACTTACCAAAAATCCAAAACTTACATTAAACACAGACGAAAAAGTTCCGTTTTAATTACAATGAAGAAACTAATTATTTTACTAATCATGCTGTCTGCCGGACAGCATGGTTTTTCTCAAAACTCCGAAAAAAAAGCCGACAGTACGAGCACACTGACAAAAGGCATGCAGGCGTATAACAAAGTAATTACTGATAAAGCCAAAAGCAAATTAGGGCTATTTACAGTTAGCCAGGTAGATGCGAAATATTACTTTCAGATTCCAGACAGCTTGTTTAATAGATATCTGCTTGTAGTAACACGTTATCTTTCAACACCCGAAGGATTTGGACGTTTTGGAGGTGAAAAAGCCAATGAGCAGACCGTTTATTTTGAAAAAGGGGTAAATAATACCGTTTATTTACGATCCTTGCAATACAAGCAAGATGTTCGTTCAGCTGATTCGATGCTTGCAAAAGCATTAGCAGGAAGTAATGAAAACCCAATTGTTGCTGCTTTTCCAATCAAAACAACACATCCAGATAATGGAAATGTGGTGATTGAAGTAACAGATGCTTTTAAAAAAGAAAATCCGGTTTTTTCTATTGGAAGTACCGAAAAAACAGAAAAGAAATTGACCTCTCTTGCTGACGATAAATCTTTTATTGAAAATGCAGATACATATCCAATTAATATCGAAATAAAAACCACGAAAACTTATACAAGTTCTATAGCAAGCAGCGGTACTATAACACTAAGATTAAATACTTCAATAGTTCTGCTTCCAAAAATACCAATGCGTAAACGTTTTTTTGATGAAAGGGTAGGATATTTTGCTAACAAATATGTTTTGTTTGATGATGATGAACAGCGTGCTCAAACCAAATATATTATTCAGCGGTATCGTTTGGAACCCAAAGATAAAGACATTAAAAAATACCTTAATGGCGAATTGGTTGAACCTAAAAAACAAATTGTTTATTATATCGATCCGGCAACACCAAAAAAATGGAGACCCTATTTAATTGCAGGAATAAACGATTGGCAGAAAGCTTTTGAAGCAGCCGGATTTAAAAACGCAATTGTAGGTAAAGAATGGCCGGAAGATGATAAAACCATGAGTTTAGAAGATGCTAGATATTCTGTTGTACGCTATTATGCTTCTGAAACTCCAAATGCCTACGGACCTCGTGTAAGTGACCCTCGAAGCGGAGAAATTATCGAAAGCCATGTAGGCTGGTATCATAATGTGATGAAATTAGTCCAGAGATGGTATATGATTCAGGCTGGTGCTTTAGATCCAAGAGCCAGAAAAATGCATTTAGATGATGAATTAATGGGACAATTAATCCGTTTTGTTTCCTCACACGAAATTGGACATACTATTGGTCTTCGTCATAATATGGGAGCGAGCAGTGCCACTCCAGTTGAAAAATTAAGAGATAAAAAATGGGTGGAAGCCAATGGGCACACAGTTTCAATAATGGATTATGCTCGTTTTAATTATGTTGCGCAGCCGGAAGATAATATTAGCCCGCAGGGAATTTATCCTAGAATTGGAATGTACGATAAATGGGCAGTGAAGTGGGGATATGGCTATTTTCCAAAAGCAAAAGATGAATTCGAAGAAGAAACTTTATTAACTAAAATGACAACCGACAGTCTAGCCATTAATCCTAAATTGTGGTTTGGAGGCGAAGGCAAAGATGAAGATCCGCGAAGTCAGACAGAAGATCTTGGAGACGATGCAGTACTTGCCAGTGATTACGGAATTAAAAACCTAAAACGAGTAGTTCCTAATCTAATAGAATGGACATATCAGCCTAACGATGCTTATGATAATTTAGCAGATATGCATAAAGCTGTTGTAAGACAGTATACCACGTATTTATATCACGTATTAAAATATGTTGGAAATAATTATGTTACAAAAAGAACAGTTGATGAAAAGGGAATAGTCTATCAGCCCATTCCAAAAGCAAAAGTAAAAGCAGCCATAGAGTATATTGGAAGACAATTGTTTGTGGCGCCGCTTTGGATGTATCCGCAGGAAATTAACCAGCTTATTGCTTTAAAGAGAGAAGATCAAATATTAGATCAGCAGAATCAAGTTCTCAATATGCTTTTAAGTTCAGGAATACTTTATAATATCAGTTTAAAATCAATGCAGTTTGAAGGCGCTTATACTGTTCCAGAATTTTTAAACGATTTGCAGCAGACAGTCTGGGTAAAATTTAGCGGCAACGAAAAACAAGACTTTTACAGAAGAAGTTTACAGCGCAGTTATATCGAAAAAATGAATTTATTATTACTGCCAAAAGAAACTGAACCAGGAAAAGCATTAAATACCGCACAGCGCAGTGATATAAGATTATATGGAAGGCAGCATATTTTAAAACTAAAAGCTGATATCACAAAGTTGATGAGTACCACAACAGGACTCAATAAAGAACATTATGAAAGCATCCTTATAGAAATAGAAAAAATCATTATCAAATTAGACAAACCTACAACATGAAAAAAATATTAATTATTGCATTCGTTTTCTTAAGTACTCTGACTTATGCGCAGTTAACATCAAAAGAAGAAGTTGCTCAGGATTTAGTAGCAAAACGAGAAAAAGAGAAAAAAGAAATCACACAAAGTTATTTGAATTTAAAAAACAGTCTTTTAGTTTCAGATAGTCTTGCTGTAGTTAAAAACGCAGAAGCATTGAAAAATTCACTAAAAAATTTCAAATTTAAAAAGCTCAACTTAGAGCAAATGAGTGAAGCAACAAAAACAAGAAAAGAAATTATAGAATTATCAAGTGCTGTCGCAGCGACCAAAAACATCAATAAACAACGTAAAATTTTCGAATCGCTTTCTGCCAAATATTGGAGCCAAGCAGCAAAATTCAAACCAGCAGATGCAGCCCTGCATTTACAGGTTTGTCCAATGACAGGCGCAACGTGGTTAAGTGATTCTAAAGAAATTAAAAATCCTTATTATCCAAAAAATATGCTGACTTGCGGAGAAGTAAAAGCAAGTTTATAAAATCAAAAATTGAATTAGTTCGTATGGATACGGTATTCTGAATAAGGAGCCGTATTTGTCGTTTAGACGCAAACATCAAAATAAATAATTGTGAAATAAAAAAAGCCTGTAAACAAAGAGTTTACAGGCTTTTTTGTGGAGTCGCCGGGAATCGAACCCGGGTCCAAACAAGCAGCTAAAGAGCTTTCTACACGCTTATTTCCTGATTGGATTTTCGTTGTTGAGCTAGGTCAGAAACAACCACCCAACACTTATCTTCTTAAATTTCGAAATCCACCCGAAGCTCATGAATATCTAGGTTTATTTTTACGGTTCCCCTTGACAGAACGCCACAAACCAAGGCTTTCTAGGAGAATCCAGCTTCCCTACCTTGTAGGGACGTGGCTAATCGTACTATAATTCAGATTATGCAGCTAAAGCGTAATTATTTTCGCCGTTTAAAAGTGTGAGATCTTATATTTACGAGCAAGGTCTCAATGCTCGGCGTGCTTACTGTTCAACTCGACTCGCTGTCAAAACCAGTCGACCCCAAAAATAAGTTTGCAAATTTAGACTTTTTGAAATTACTTTCTATTAAAATTTTTTAAAAAAAGTCATAAAGTCCAAAGTCGAGAGTCCAAAGTCAGCATTTGCAAATGTTTTTAAGGCTTTACGACCTTTAACTTTCGACTTTACGTCTATAATTTTACTCTTCGTCCTTGAAATTAAAAGGATAATCTCCAAAAATAGGAGCTAGTTTACGAACAGCATACGTGTTTCGCGTCATTTTATTAGACAGCGCTATTATCGTAACATTTTCCTTCATTAAAGTAATGTATGATGAGGTATTGCCATGCCACCAGCCATTGTGGAAATAATAATTTTGTCCGGTTTCCCAATTAATCATTCGAATTCCTAAACCATAATTCTTAGTTCCTTTACGCTCGTTGCTGTAACCTGTATAAACTTGTTTTAATAACTCAGGTTTTAAAAAATCTGGCGATTGTCTAGCCCTGTCAAATTTTAAAAGATCTCTTGCTGTCGAAAAAACGTTTTTATCTCCGTAAACATTATCCAGATAATCAAACCCAATTTCTACGCCATTACCTTTATAAGAAGGAACAATTTTCTTTCTGTCTTTATCATCATCAAAAACATAGGTGTGTGTCATTCCCAATGGTTTGAAAATCATTTCAGACATAGCTTCTTTATAACTTAGACCTGTAATTTTTTCAATAATAAGTGCCAGCATCGCATAATTGGTATTGCAATAGCTGAAACGAGTTCCGGTTTTAGATTCCAGACCAATATCTTTGGTAGCCAGAATTTCTAAAATATCTTTATTGGTTAATTGATTATGTCTGTCCCAAACCGATTTATCATGATCTGTAAAGTAAGCATAATTACGCATTCCAGTACGGTGACTTAAAAGCATTCTAATCGTGCAGTCTTCGTACGGAAACGTTTTTAAAATCGTATTTACTTTTTGATCTAGATCAATTTTACCAGCATTTACCAATTTCAAAACTGCCGTAGCCGTTAAAACCTTGCTTATAGAAGCAATCTGTACAGGTGTTTCAGGTGTTATTTTAGTACCTTCATTTTTATTCGCAAAGCCATTATAACGTTCAAAAATAATTTGTCCGTTTCGAGCAACTAAAAAACTTCCATTCATTGTATTGTTTGGCCAGTTTTTATTATAAAAGTGATTTATTCTGCCAGCTACCGAATTTTTATAGGCCTGTGAAATTTTCTTTTCAGGGCCTAATGGTTTCATTTTAGGTAAAGTATCTTCGACTGTTGGAGTATTGACTGTATCTGTTTTTTTGTCTTTGCCACATGAACTTAAAACTAGTATAGAAAAAAGTATTTGTGGTATATTTGTTTTTTTAAGGAAAATCATTTGCATCGTTCTTTAAAAACAAATATATCGAATTCAATTTTGTTGTTTTCTCAATTTTTAGGCTTTAAAATGTGTTTTTTAACATAGTTTTAACGAGTACTTTTTTTAGTGCTTTGTTTTTCAGCTAGTAACGGTTTCGAAACATTCTAAATTACATTTTTAAAACAAAATTTTAACTATATTTGTTATATTTGAAACAAATAACCTATAAAAAGTTATATTTATTAAACTAGCAAAAACCTATTTAAATGAAGTTTGGAATTATAAAAGAAAGAAAAAATCCGCCTGACAGAAGAGTTGTTTTTTCTCCTAATGAACTGACAAAATTAAAACAAACCTACCATGATGCTTCTGTAAAAGTAGAAAGTTCAGATATCAGAATATTTTCTGATGAAGAATATAAAAACATGGGAATAACCGTTTCTGAAGATGTTTCAGACTGTGATGTTTTATTTGGGGTCAAAGAAGTTCCTGTTGAGAATTTAATTCCAAATAAATCCTATTTCTTTTTTTCGCATACGATTAAAAAACAACCTCATAACCGAAAATTGCTTCAGGCAGTTTTAGAAAAAAATATCGATCTGTACGATCATGAAACCATTGTTGATGCGCACGATCATCGTTTGATTGGTTTCGGAAAATATGCAGGAATGGTTGGAGTTTACAACGGAATTCGTGCTTTCGGAATTAAATTCGAATTGTTTAAACTTCCAAAAGCAGAAACTCTTTCGGGAAAAGAAGCTTTGATCATGCATTTAAAACGCATAACAATGCCTGCTTTAAAATTTGTAGTTACTGGAACCGGAAAGGTTGGAAGCGGGGCAAAAGAGATTTTGGATGCCATAAAAGTAAAAGAAATCACAGTAGATAATTATCTGACGAAAAAATACGCACAAGCAGTTTATGTACAGCTTGATGTTTTAGAATACAACAAAAGAAAAGACGGACAGGTTCTGGATTTTAAGGATTTTGTAAATCATCCTGAAGAATATGAATCTGATTTTGAAAGATTCACAAAAGTATCTGACATCTATTTTGCAGGACATTTTTATGCGAACAACGCACCTATGATTTTAACTAAGGAAATGTTGAATGCAAAAGATTGTAAATTAAAAGTGGTAGCCGATATTTCTTGCGATGTAAACGGTCCAATTGCGTGTACAGTGAGATCTTCTACAATTGCTGAACCTTTGTATGGTTATTTCCCTTTAGAAGATAAAGAAGTTGATTTTTTCCATCCAGCGGCAGTTGCAGTAATGGCAGTAGATAATCTGCCGTGCGAAATCCCAAAAGATGCAAGTGAAGGTTTTGGTGAACAATTCATGGAACACGTAATTCCAGCTTTCTTCAACGGTGATAAAGACGGAATTCTAAAACGTGCCAAAATCACTGAAAACGGAAAACTTACCGAAAGATTTAGTTATCTACAGGATTACGTTGATAATGGAGAATTGTAAATGGTTAATTATAAATTGAAAAAAGAGCTTTCTAAATTTTAGAAAGCTCTTTTTATTTGAATTTGATGAAAATTAATAATTCATCATTAACAATTTACAATTAAACTAGACCATATCCTCAGGTTTCACCCAAGCATCAAAATCCTCAGGAGTAACATAGCCTAAACGGACAGCTTCTTCTTTAAGAGTAGTGCCATTTTTGTGAGCGGTTTGGGCGATTTCGGCAGCTTTGTAATATCCAATTTTAGTGTTTAAAGAGGTTACCAGCATTAGAGAATTGTCTACTAATTCTTTGATTCTTTTATGATTTGGTTCAATTCCTTGAGCACAATGCTCGTCAAATGAAACGCAGGCATCTCCTAATAATCTTGCCGATTGTAAAAAGTTAGCTGCCATAACTGGTTTAAAAACATTTAGTTCGTAATGTCCCTGCATTCCACCAACAGCAATTGCCATATCATTTCCAATAACTTGAGCACAAACCATTGTTAAAGCTTCGCATTGAGTCGGATTCACTTTTCCTGGCATAATTGAAGATCCTGGTTCATTTTCTGGAATGTGAATTTCACCAATTCCAGAGCGAGGACCTGAGGCTAACATTCTAATATCGTTGGCAATTTTATTTAAAGAAACGGCCAGCTGTTTTAATGCGCTGTGAGTTTCTACAATAGCATCGTGAGCGGCAAGTGCTTCAAATTTATTCTCAGCAGTTATAAAAGGATGATTTGTAAACTTTGCTATATATTCGGCTACTTTTACATCGTATCCTTTTGGAGTATTTAACCCAGTTCCTACTGCGGTTCCGCCTAAGGCGATTTCAGATAAATGCGCTAAAGTATTTTTCAAAGCTTTTAATCCGAATGCCAATTGTGCTGCATAACCCGAAATTTCTTGTCCGAGTGTCAAAGGTGTCGCATCCATTAAATGTGTACGTCCAATTTTTACAACATCTTTAAATTCAGCTGCTTTTTTAACTAGAGTAGCATGTAGTTTTTCAATTCCCGGAATTGTAGTTTCTACCACCATTTTGTAAGCAGCAATATGCATTCCGGTAGGGAAGGTGTCGTTTGAAGATTGTGATTTGTTAACGTCATCATTGGCTTTTATAAACTGTTCGCCTTCGCCAATTTTAAAACCTTTTAAAACTTGTGCGCGGTTGGCAATTACTTCATTAACATTCATATTGCTCTGTGTTCCAGAACCAGTCTGCCAAATTACTAACGGAAACTGATCGTTTAATTTCCCTTCTAAAATTTCATCACATACTGCCGCAATAGCGTCTCTTTTTTCGATTGGTAAAACACCTAAATCGTAGTTTGCATAAGCAGCGGCTTTTTTGAGATAAGCGAAACCTTCTATGATTTCTGCTGGCATCGAACCTGAATTGCCTATTTTAAAATTGTTTCTTGAACGTTCTGTCTGCGCACCCCAATATTTATCAGCAGGCACTTTTACTTCGCCCATGGTGTCTTTTTCTATTCTGTATTCCATTATATTGTTTGTAAAATGTTATTTGTAAGATGTGAAATTTTTGAATTTTTATTTGAAATTTGTTTTGAAAATGAATGCCTTAGCCCTGATGGGAGCGGCATCCTTTTTGTTCTGCCGCAGCGGAACAAAAAGATACAGCGGACAGCAGGTTTCAGCTCTTGAAAAATATACAGCTCTTTTGCATCCCTTTATTTATGCGGACTTGATGCGTGAAAAAAGCCTTATTTAAAATGAGTATAAATATACGCATAAATGTTATTTAACGAAAATTGATTTGGATTTTATTGGCGAGAAAAAAATATATACGCTACATTTGTCGTAACATTCAAAAATTCCGGAAAACATGTTTGAATTTTCACAGTACTTAGGCTTTTTACTTTTCTTAACCATACTAACTATAGGGTTTTGGTTAATGTTTTTCTTAGTTGGTTTCGTATCTTACTGGGTTACGGGTGCTAGCTGGGAAATGATCAAAGAAAAAAGAGCTAAAAAAAGACAAGAAGAACAATCTATTTAATTTTAGATTGATGTCATAAGAAAAGGACCCGTTTTTACGAGTCCTTTTTTTTGTGCCCAAAAAAACGAAATTCCAATATTGAAATTCCAAATTCCAATCCCGAAGTTTCGGGATAAATTTGAATACAAAAAATCCAAATTCCAACTTTTAAATTGGAATTTGGATTTTTTTATTTGGAATTTCCCAAAGGGTTGGAGTTTAAAAAATATTATCCAGGAAATTCTCCGCCGCCATCTCCGCCGCCTTCATTTCTAGGCTGTGCGTTTTTATCTCTTTCACCTTTTGGTTTGTTAAAACGATACGTGAATGATAAATTGAATTGACGTTTACGGAACTGCATTTCACTGTACGATTTTTGGCTTTCGCCAGTAACATCATTTTGAAGGTACGTATACGATCTCATGATTCTTGAGTTGAAAATATCGCTGATATTGAAAGCAATTGTTGCCTTGTCTTTCATAACATCTTTACTTAAAGCCGTATTCATTGAAAACTGGTCTAAGTTTTTTCCTTGAGCAGTTTTTTGTGATCCGTTGTAAGTTCCGTTTAACTGCCAGTCAATTTTGTATGGCAATGTAACTTTTGAATTGATTCTGGCAAACCAAGTGTTGGCTTGATTGTCAAGATTTTGAACTACAGTAGCTCCATTTGTATCTATATAAGTATTCTCTCCGGTCGTTTTTACATTATAAAGGTTGAAATTACTATTTAATCTCCACCATTTATACGGAGTATAGTTGAATGTAAACTCGAAACCATATTTTTGCTCTTTTCCTAAGTTAATAGGACGGCTTAAAATAACTGGAATTCCGTCTACAGTATCTCCATTTGGAGTTCTAACAAAGCTGAAAACATCTTTTGTGTTTTCGAAATAAGCAGAAGTGCTAAAAGTTACTTTTTCCCATCTTTTGATATATCCTACATCATATTTATCAGTTAATGAAGGGTCTAAATCTGGATTTCCTTGAAAAATATTAATGTTACTAGAATAGTTAAGTGCCGGATTCATGAAACGTCCTCTTGGTCTTGTTAAACGTTTGCTATAGCTGGCAGTAAAATTGCTCTGATCTGAAATTTCATAGCTCACAAAAGCACTTGGAAAAAGATTGTTGTATTTTTTGGTGTTAAATTCACTGTTGTCTAATAAGTTTACATGAATGTCTGTGTCTTCCCAGCGTAAACCAAATAAATAAGAGAATTTATTTACTTTCAAACCATATTGTGCGTAAAGCGCATTGATGTTTTCTTTGTATTGTAAAGTGTTTGATTTGTTTGGATCTTTTACATAATTTTCGTCTGTTACGTAATACTCGTTTTCTAAATCTCCAAAACTTCCTTTATAACCTGCTTCAAATTGGCTTCCCTTTCCTAGTGGTAAAACATAGTCAGTTTGAAATAAAACTTGTTTTTGTACTTGATCGTTTAGTGTTGTATTAAAACTTGGTGAAGCTGTAATGATACTGTTGCTGTCGTCTGTATTTCTTGAAATCGATAAATCGGCAGTAAGCTTATGACCTTTATCGTTGAAATTTTTGATTAAGTTCGAAGTAAATTCTACGTTTTCGCTTCCAGTATCAGCATTATTAAAACGAGAAGTTGCTCCTGTGAAAGCATGTGCAGCATCAAAATTATTGTAGTTGATTAAATCTTTATCTTCTCCTGTATTTTTTTGATAATTAATAGCGTTTGTCCAAAATGTAGTAGGAGTAATTGACCATTCAACTCCACCTCTTGCATTAAAACCATTTCTAATTCTTTTTGTATCACGGTCTTCATCTAAATACCCTTTAGGAGAACCGTCAGCATTATAATAAGATGTATTAGTCAAACCACCACCTTCGTTAGTTCTGTAGTTGTAACCTGCAGTAGTAAAGTAGTTTAATTTTTCGGTTTTGTAATTTACGTTAGCACTTAACCCATACGTTTCAGGAAGCCCTGTTGAAGCTATTAAAGTACCGTTGAAACCTTGATTTTTACCTTTTTTAAGAATTATATTGATGATTCCTGATCCACCTTCTGCATCATATCGTGCAGATGGATTTGTAATAACTTCTACTTTATCGATAGCATCAGCTGGAAGCTGACGTAAAGCTTCGGCAATATTAATCGCTTGTGAAGGTCTTCCATCAATTAAAATACGAATATTGTCGCTTCCTCTTAAACTTACGTTTCCTTCAGAATCAACAGAAACAGAAGGAACGTTGTCTAAAACGTCACTTACAGTTCCACCTTTTACCATCATGTCCTGACCAACATTGTAAACTTTTTTGTCAAGCTTAATTTCAACTGTTGATTTATCGGCACGAACGACAACTTCACTTAATTGTGCAGCATCTTCAGATAAGTTAACAACGCCAAGATTGGTGTCGTCTTGAATATTCTTTTGTTTGAATTCTGTTGATTTAAACGAAATGAATTCAACTTTTATATCGTAAGTTCCCGGTGCAACGGCAACTTCAAATTCACCTTTTGGATTGGTAATACCACCTGCAATAACTTTCGTGTCATTTGGTGCCATAATTGAAATTGTAGCATATTCAAGTGGTTGTTTGCTAACTTTTTCGAATACTTTTCCAGTAACCTTAACTTTGTTTCTTGCGGGTGGTCCTTGCTGTGCATAATTGCAAAAACTCGTGAGAATAAGCACAAGTAATACAGCGAAATTGATTTTTTTCATTTTTTTCTGGTTTCTCTTTTCTTCTTAGACGGCAAATTTACCTTTTGGTTTAAAGAGAAAGATCACAAAAAAATGTTAACAATCTATTTTAGAATCAGTCTAAAAAAGAAGCTACTTTGTCTAAATCTCTTCCAATAATGGCTTTTCCGTCTTTTACTACAATTGGTCTTTCAATTAAAATTGGATTATCAACCATAGCCTGAATGGTTTGTTCGTCAGTGAGATTTTTGTTTTTGTAGTTTTCAATCCAGATTTTTTCTTTGGTTCTCACTAATTGATTGGGATTTAAATCCAGTTTTTTTAAAAGTTCTTTCAGCTCGTCAAACGTTGGAGTGTCAGTTAAATAAGAGATTATTTCATACTCTTGTTTGTTCTCATCTAGAAATGCAAGACAGTTTCTGGATTTTCCGCAGCGTGGATTATGGTAAATTTGTATCATTTTGTTATATTTAAGGTGTGATAAAATAGATTTATCAAAAAAGCTGTTGTATTAATAGCAAAAATAGGATTTAGTATTTAAATCGGATTCTCATTTTAATAATTTTAAAAAGATATGTTTTTAGAGCAAGGAATTAAACCTGAAAATCATTTTTGGAAATATCTAATTGGTTCAGTTTTTATCATAACAGCTTCGTTTATAGGTCAGATTCCTTTTTCGGTTGCGGTTTTGTATAAAAGTTTTGTTGAAAAAACGGGTTTTCCAACAGATAACGATGCTGCATTAAAAGTATTTGAGCCTAATCTTACATTGTTTTTGGTGATGATTTCGTTTGCTTTTGCTTTTGCGGGAATTTATTTTGTTGTGAAATATGTACACCGTCAAACGCTTTTGTCAATAACCACAACAAGAAAAAAAATCGATTGGAACCGAATCTTTTTTTCGTTCTTTTTATGGTCTTTGTTTTCTGTAGTGAGCTTTTTTATAATGTATTCACAAGCTCCAAAAGAATATATATGGAATTTTAAATTAGTCCCTTTTCTGATTTTGGTGGTTATAGGAACTATTTTAATTCCCATTCAAACCAGTACCGAAGAATATGTGTTTAGAGGATATCTCATGCAGGGTTTTGCTAATTTGGCTAGAAACAGATGGTTTCCATTAATGATGACTTCGTTGATATTTGGTACTATGCATATTCTGAACCCCGAAGTTACCAAAATGGGATATGTAATTATGGTATACTATATTGGAACAGGATTGTTTTTAGGGGTAATTACACTTATGGATGAAGGAATGGAACTGGCTTTGGGTTTTCACGCCTCTAATAATCTGGTTGGAGCATTATTAGTAACCTCAGATTGGTCGGTTTTTCAAACACATTCTATATTTAAAGATATGTCTGAGCCATCGGCAGGTGCAGATGTTATTCTTCCGGTGATAATTGTATATCCTTTACTGCTTTTTATTTTTAGTAAAAAATACAATTGGTCCAATTGGAAAGAGAAGTTAACTGGAGAAATTAAAGAAACTGATATTGAAGCAAAAGAATTTTTAAATTCAAATTAATACTATTATGCCAAACTTAACTCATAAAAATGTTCATAATTACTTTAAACTAAATGGCTATCATCTCAACGCAACTGATTTATGCCGAATAGGATATAGTTATATTAAAGAAGGTGATGCTTTCGAACGTGCTATTGGAGAATTTTTTCTCGACTGGTTTGATAAAAAAGATTATGTCGAAATGACTACTTCTGGAACTACGGGACTTCCTAAATTAGTCAGACTTGAAAAGCAAGCTATGATTCAATCTGCGCTAGCGACAGGAGATTTTTTCGGATTAGAGCCTGGAAATCGTGCTTTACTTTGCCTGCCAACACAATTTATTGCAGGAAAAATGATGCTGGTACGAAGTCTGATTTTAGGATTAGAATTAGATGTAGTTTCGCCAAGTACAGAACCGCTGGCTTACAATAACAAACACTATGATTTTGCTGCTATGGTGCCACTGCAGGTTCAGAATTCTATAGAGAAACTCGGAAATATCAAAAAACTGATTATTGGCGGGGCTAAATTGGACAGTTCATTAGAAGAAAAATTACTGCCCTTAAAAAGGGAAATTTATGAGACGTATGGAATGACCGAAACCATAACTCATATTGCCGCCAAAAGAGTAGGAGAGAAAGCATTTTCGATTTTGCCAAATGTAAAAATAGAAAAAGATGAGCGTGGCTGTCTGGTTATTTATGTTGCGTCAATTTCTGATGAACCAATTGTTACCAATGATCTTGTTGATTTGGTAAATGAGAATCAATTTGTCTTTTTAGGAAGAATTGATAATATCATTAATAGCGGTGGAGTAAAACTGATTCCAGAACAAATCGAAGCTAAGCTGATTGATAAAATTCCAAATCGATTTTTTGTAACGGGTGTTCCTGATACTACTTTAGGAGAAAAACTTATTTTGGTTATTGAGGGAGAGAAATATGAGTTTTCTCCAGATTTTTTTGATGTTTTAGGAAAGTTCGAAAAACCAAAAGAAATTGTTTTTGTTCCGAAATTCAAAGAAAACGAAAACGGAAAATTGCTACGTAAATCTAGCTGGAAAGCTTAAAAATAATTGAAAATTAAAAATTAAAAATCCCAAATTCCAATAACTCAGATTGGAATTTGGGATTTTAAGTATTAGTTTTTTAAATATAAAAATATTTTATTTTTTACGTTCCATTAATGCCATATAAAATCCGTCAAAACCAGATTCTGAAGCTAGCATTTTACGGTCTTCTATAAAAGTAAATTGCTGTCCGATTTCTGTTTTTAAGAATTTCTCAACTTGCTCTTGATTTTCAGAAGGTAAAACCGAACAAGTAGCATATACTAGTTTTCCGCCTGGTTTTACAATTTTAGAATAGCTTTCTAAAACTTCACTCTGAACTTTACGGATATTGTCGATAAATTCAGGTTGTAATTTCCATTTAGAATCAGGATTTCTTTTTAAAACTCCTAATCCGCTGCAAGGTGCATCAATTAAAACACGATCAGCTTTTTCGTGTAATTTTTTGATCACTTTTGTACTGTCGATAATACGGTATTCAATATTAAAAGCGCCATTTCTTTTTGCTCTTAATTTTAACTGCTTTAGTTTGCTTTCGTACAAATCCATTGCAATTAATTGTCCTTTATTGTTCATTAAGGAAGCCATGTGCAATGTTTTTCCGCCTGCTCCTGCACAAGTATCAACAACACGCATTCCCGGCTGAACATCCAAGAAATTTGCTACTAACTGTGAATTGGCATCTTGCACTTCAAATAAACCTTGTTTAAAAGCATCTGTAAGGAAAACATTTGCTCTTTCTTTTAATACCAAAGCATCAGGTTGATCTTTTAAATATTCAGTTTCAATATTTAAATCCATCAACGTATTTCGTAGACTTTCTTTAGTTCCTTTAAGCGTATTAGTTCTTAAAATTACTTTTGCAGGCTGGTTTTGTGCTGCAATTTCTTTAGCCCAAACTTTTTCTCCAAGTTCTTTTACGCCCAATTCGTCCATCCAGTCTGGAATAGATTCTTTGATCGCTCTTGTTTTTGAAAGTTCATCAAAACGACCTTTTATTTTTCTTTCAGGAGTTCCTTCTAATTGTCTCCAATCTGGAATTGGATATCCTCTTAAAACAGCCCAAACGGCAAACATTCTCCATAGGTTATCTCTGTCATAAGGTTCTTTTACTTCGGCAATTTCTGCGTACAGACGTTTCCAGCGTACAATTTCATATATCGTTTCGGCAACAAACTTCCTGTCGGAACTTCCCCAACGTTTGTCTTTCTTTAAGGCTCTGGCTACCACTTTGTCGGCGTATTCTCCTTCATTGAAAATAGCATTCAAAGAATCAATGGTAGTATAAACTAAATTTCTGTGTAATCTCATTTCTAATATTTGAGCTGCAAAGGTACTATTAATTGATTGAAAGTTAAATTTTTAATTTGAGTTGTTGATTCAGCTTTCTTTTTTAAAAGAAAAACACTCTGATAAAAGTTTAAAAGAGTGTTTTTCTGAAATAGTTTTCTGCAAGTTTTTTATTTAAAAGTTAATAAAATGTTTTTTGCATCTGCATTTAGTTCTTCGTCACTTTCGTACTCAATGTACTTTTTAAGGATTTCAACTGTTTCCTCAAATTTATACATACTTAAACTTGTTAAAGAAGCAGCTTTGATGTCAAAATCATCTTCATAAAGCAAATTTTTTAAAGTAGATAATAATTCTAAAGAAGGATAATTAGCTGAAATCATAGCACACCAATATCTTACACTATAATAATCACTTTTTAATGTTTTGATTAAAATAGGAATTACATCTTCTTTTTGGAATTGTAAAATTACATCTTCAACTAATTGATAAACACCAAAACCATCTATATTTCCAAATGAATTTAAAAACAGGCTTATACATCTTTTGTCAGGTACTTTCAAAAAATGCCTTCTAACTTCATCGTAAGTTTGAATAAGTTTTTCTGATAAATCTTCGTCTGAAGGCATAGGTTGATGATTTTCTAAAAATTGTATTGCCAATTCTGTATTCATCTTCTATACTCTTTACTTATATCTTTTTCTGAAAAAAAATTATTTTGTTATTCTCGTTAATCCAATATTTTCTGGAGCGTGAAGCACCATTGGGAATTTTTCTATTTTTACAGAACTACTGTCTAAACCAAAGGCCCTTTCTTCAGATAAACTTAGTTTTTTAATGAAGAAATACGAGTTCATAATAATATTTTCATGCCATCTTAAATCGTTGTCATTTGATAAGAATTTCTCAGACAATACAAATTTAAAGTCACCAATAATATTGTTTTTGTTTAATGATTCGTAACGGCTGGTAATATCCACTTCGCCGCGTTTCACCATGTCGCGAATTACTTCTCTAAACATTAAATTAATTTTGGTTGGCTCTCTAAAACCTAAGTTAAAGTCGATTCTGTAAATATCGTCTTTAGCAATTTCTGTAACTTTATATTGTGTTTTATAAGGTTCAGTAAGAATGTTTACATGTACAAACCAATAAATGTCAGCTCTTTTTGGACGTTTTTGTAAAATCGAATAAATTACTTTTTCTTCCAATTCATCCACACGATTAGCATTGGTCATATATACCAAATGTGTTGCATATTTCGGTATTGATAAATCTTGGCTTAACTCCATAAGGACTTTTTTGTAATCATCAATTTTGACCACTTTCGTGTAGTTTTTGTTGATTTTCTTAGCCAAATACCAAATCGTCATTATCGAAATCAATAGAATTGCAATAATAAGGGTTACATAACCTCCTTCAGCAAATTTGGTGATATTAGCAATCAAGAAACTAAATTCAATTAAAAGATAAATGGTAATAAGCGGTACCATGAAATACAGTTTTACACGCTTCATGATTAGATAATAATTCAAAAGAATCGTTGTCATAATCATACACAGGATAATGGCAAGACCATAAGCATGCTCCATATTTCCTGATTTTTTGAAGTGAAGTACGATTCCCACACAACCAAAAAACAATAACCAGTTAATAGAAGGAATGTATAATTGTCCTTTTACTTCGGTAGGATATTTGATTTTTACTTTTGGCCAGAAATTCAAGCGCATTGCTTCATTGATTAATGTAAACGATCCGCTGATAAGTGCTTGAGAAGCAATTACTGCTGCTAAAGTCGCTACTACTATCCCGAATGGTAAAAACCAATGCGGCATAATCAGGTAAAAAGGATTTCCGTTTTCACCTCCTAATTGCTGTAAAGTGCTTCCTTGATGGTGTGTTAAATAAGCAGCCTGTCCAAAATAGTTTAATACTAAAGTCCCTTTTACAAAAATCCAGCTGATTCGGATGTTTTTTCTACCGCAGTGTCCCATATCTGAATACAATGCTTCTGCTCCGGTAGTACATAAAAAGACAAAACCAAGAACGAAGAATCCATCAGGATGAATGGACAATAAGTGATATGCGTAATACGGATTTATCGCTTTAATCACTTCTGGATACTGTAAAATCTGAATTAATCCTAATGTTCCCAGCATAGCAAACCAGATAAGCATCATTGGGGCAAAGAATTTTCCCACCAGCTTAGTTCCGAATTGTTGTATGGTAAAAAGGATGAAAAGAATGGTAATTACAATACCAATAATGGTTTCAGTTTCCATTGTTGGATAAAATGCCCTAATTCCTTCTACAGCAGATGAAATTGAGATGGGCGGCGTAATGATACCGTCTGCGAGTAATGCACTTCCTCCAATAATGGCGGGAACAATAAGCCACTGAATTTTAGTTTTCTTGACCAGGGCATATAGAGCAAAAATACCTCCTTCACCATGGTTGTCAGCGCTTAAAGTTATAAGAACATATTTTATTGTAGTTTGTAATGTCAAGGTCCAGAAAACACAAGAAATACCTCCTAATACAATATCGGCATCGATGGTATGGCTGCCAAGTATGGCTTTCATTACATATAGCGGAGAAGTACCAATATCTCCATAAATTATCCCTAATGTTATCAATAAACCCCCAATAGACAACTTACTATGTAAGTTTTTATGCGATGCGCTCATGTATATTTTTAATAAAAGACGGATGCAAATTTACTGTTTTAAAACAAATTAGCGACAATAATAATTAAAAAGATAAAAAAAAGCACAATCCCCAAATTGTGCTTTTAATTTTAAGTGTAAATTGAAATATTCTAATTATCCTCTTCTTCCGCCTCCTCTTGAATTAGATCCGTTTTCTCTCTGCTGTCCGCCGCCTCTTGATTCCTGACTTGCTCTAGGAGCTTCAGAGCGCTGAACATTTTGAGATCTTGAAGCATTTGATCTGTTTTCAGAATTTCCTCTGTTTTCTGAATAACTTCTTGGTGCTTCTGTTCTTTGTGCTGGAGCAGGTCTTGAAGTATTCATTCTGTTTTCTGAATAGCCTCTTGGTGCTTCATTGTTTTGAGCAGATGATGTTCTGCCTGTATAGCTTCTGTTTTCAGAATTTGATCTTGTAGAGTAAACGTTTGAATTGTTTCTTCCATAATCATTTCTTGAATCATTTCTTGTTTCTGCTCTGTTTTCATTTCTTACCGGAGCGTTTACACCAGAATTATCTCTATTAACAGTGCTTACACGATTGGTGTTATAAGTTCTATCAGAAGAATTTCTGTTTGAATAGTTTCTATTATCAGAAGGCGATACACTTCTATCAGAATTAGATCTGTTTGTATTGTATGTTCTATTAGATTCTCTGCTCGCAATTCTTCTTTGGTCAAGATCATATCTGTTGCTTACATTTGAGTGTCTATCTGCAAAACTGTAATTAGGTCTCATTCTCTCGTAACCGTAAGTACGTCTTGTTTCGTAGATAGCAGGTGCTCTGTAACTTCTTCTGGTATTTACGTAGTTATAAGTATTGTGTACATTAATACATACATTTATATTGCTTCTATATCTGTAAACTGGATAAGGTCTCCAAGCTGTATAATATGTTGGATAATAACCCCAATTCCATGTTGAATAGTAAGGTCTGTAATTAGTAACCCAGAATGAAGTATAAATAACCGGAACTACGCTGTAAACAGGCTCATAGATGTAATTTGCTCCATATAAATAAGAGTTACCTACAATTTGAACGTTTACTTTGTTGTAGTTGTCTCTTTCTACATCAATAGTAGCAACATCCTGATAAACATCACGATCTAAAACGGCTTGGATAATTACAACGTGTGTTCTGTCTTCTACAGATTCGATTACTCTTAAGTAATCTACTTCGTCATCTCCATTTAAGTCCAGATTGGATATTTGATATTTTGGATCGTTCAATCTTCTTTCAAAATCCTGAAGGTTGGCAGATTCCCCAAACATAGAAGCAACTGCTCTAAGATCTAAGTTATCACTTATGTCTGAGTTTTTTGCGTAAACAGTAGTTTGACTTTGTGCAGAACAAGAACCAAAAACTAATGCTACAAGCGCTATTAAAAGTAGTTTCGTTTTCATGATAAAATCATATTAAATTATTTGTATTACGAGATATCCAATTACTGTGCCACAATTTTAAAAAGCTATTTCGTGTGGTTTAAAGTGCTTGTAGTGAGTTGGTTATTTTTTGTTTAATGATTTTTAATTTTGATTATACAATAAATGGCTTTAAAAATTATTATTTCTTAAAAAAAAGAAAACATATTTGAGATGTTATAAATAATTGTATTTTAGCATTAACCAAAATCTAATTTTATATGAGAAAAATTATACTATTTTGCAGTGTTTTTGTCTTATTTGTTTCTTTTAAAACGCTTAATGGAAGTAATAAACCGATGAACAGCGGTTTTACTTCGATAAAAATAGATACCTTGTTTCAAGATAAAATCAGTATTCGTGCCATAGTAATTGATAAAAACAAAGTTTGGTATGGAGCCGATAATTCTCGTTTTGGTTATTTTGATCTTGATAAGAAAGAAAAATTTGAAGAACGTATTTATCGTGATACACTTAATTTAGAATTTAGAAGCATCGCCCAGACTTCTAAAGATATCTTTTTATTAAGCGTTTCAAATCCGGCTTTATTGTATTCTATTTCAAAAAAAGATCACAAAGCCAAATTGGTTTATAAAGAAGTAAATCCAAAAGTGTTTTACGACAGTATGCAGTTTTGGAATGATAAAGAAGGAATTGCTATTGGTGATCCAACAGAAGATACTTTTTCAGTAATTGTGACTAGAGACGGAGGGGAAACCTGGACTAAATTACTTTCGGATAAATTGCCAACTAATGCTTCTGGTGAAAGTGCTTTTGCGGCAAGTAATACAAATATCGTAATAAAAGGAAATGATACATGGTTAGTTTCGGGAGGGAAAAAAGCACGTGTTTTTTATTCTCCAGATAAAGCTAAAACATGGAAAGTAGTAGAAACTCCAATTGTACAAGGAAAAACAATGACGGGTATTTTTACAGCTGATTTCTACGATGCAAAACATGGATTTATCGCTGGTGGTGATTATGATCTTCCAAATAAAAAAACAGACAATAAAGCTTTTACTCAAGATGGGGGAAAAACTTGGGAACTAATAGGGCAGAACATGGGCTTTGGTTATGCATCATGTATACAGTACGTACCTGGAGGAAATGGAAAAGAAATTATTTGTGTAGGTTCTGAAGGAATACAATATTCTCAAAATGGCGGCGAAAACTGGATGCAGTTATCTACTGATTCTAAATTGTTTACTATCCGTTTTGTAAACAGAAATACTGCAATTGCTGCAGGATATAACAAAGTAGTCCGACTTAACTTTAAATAAAAAATAAATCCCCTAAATAATAAAGTAAGTATTATTATATAGGGGACTTATCACTGTTGTATTTTAAAAACTTAATTTTTTCCAGCCTTATCTCGATATTGTTTCAACAATTTGCGGCTGAAATCATCTTCTGATCTTTTAAGTTTTAGTATTTTCTTCGCAGGCAGCACTTTTTTAAGGCTTGTCATAAATTTATCACGTAAAACATAAAGCTCCTTATCTGTGCTTTCAATTTGTGATAATAAGACAACGGCTTCTTTTTCTGAAATAGAATTCAAATTATCATCGTCCAGTTTGCGGAGGTATGTTTTCATTTTTTCATGACGAAGTTCAAATTGCTTGTCATCGTAGGCATTGTAAATTGGCCAGAATTTCTCGGCTTCTGTTGGAGTAAGTTCCAGTTCTGTTGTTAAAAAAGAAACTTTAAGCGCTTTAATTTTTTCACGTTTTTCATCTAATTTATCTTGCGCATAAAATGAAAAAGTGGCTAAAAACAGAATTACTGTTACTATATTTTTGATTTTCATATCGTAATATTTTTGTTTTTATTCAGAAATTAAATTTTCAATGTTTGGGTTTGATGCTAAAATGTCTTCCAGAGTTTCATCTTCAAGGGCAACATTTTTGTTAAGTTTATCAATGTCCTTTGTATCTAGTTCTCTAATTAAATCGTATTGGTTTAAATTAGATTGATAAGCAAGATACGTTTCCAGAGTTGATTCGTCCAATTCTTTCGAAGCCTTATAATAATGATTTGCAGTTGGAATCATAAAAGCAATAAAAATAGCTGCCGCTGCCGCTATCGAAATAACTTTCTTGCGTTTGTAAAGCGGAATTACTTTTACTTCTTTTTCGTTTATCTGTTCTAAAACTTTTGCCGAAAGTGTGTCAAAATAATGGTCTGGAGTTTTAAATCCTGACTTTATTTTTGGTTCGTTTTCTAATTTAAATTCTTTCATAATGTCTGTAAGATTAGATTAGTTACAAAAGGTTTAATTTGATGTAACATATAATTCAATTTTTTTTACCGCATGATGATACGATGCTTTTAAAGCACCTACCGATGTTCCTAAAATTTCTGCGATTTCTTCGTATTTTAATTCTTCGAAATATTTCATTTTAAAAACCAATTGTTGCTTTTCCGGCAAAGTGACAATTGCTTTTTGAAGTTTGAGTTGGATTTCATCGCCGTCATAATGCACATCCGATCGTAGGTTTTCAATCGTTTTGTTTTGTAAATCTTCAGAAGAGATTCCTTTCAACTTTGCCTTCTGATTTAAAAAAGTCAGTGCTTCATTAGTTGCGATTCTATACATCCAGGAAAAAAGTTTACTTTCTCCTTTAAAGTTTTTCAAATACTGAAATACTTTCACAAAAGTGTTCTGCAGAACATCGTCTGCATCGTCATGATTCAAAACAATGTTTCGAACATGAGAATACAGCGGTCTTTGATAATCGGATATGAGTTTTTGAAACGCAGTATTTTGCGTTTTAGGATTCAATAATTGTTCTATAAATTCCTTCTCGTCGACCAAACTTCTTGATTTATCAAACTTTATAAGCAGTTAGATTGAAATTTATATAAAAGGTTTAATCAATCTTCAAAAAAAATTAAAATTCTGAATCTTCCTCTGCTGGCGGAGTTGCAGCTGGAGTTGTTGCAGGTTTTTGTACTGGTTTCTGAGCCGGCTTTTGTACGGCAGGTTTAGCAACAGCAGGTTTAGTACTTGGAGTTGTTTCTCCGGTTTCAGAATTGTAAACAGGTTCTTCAGTTGGTGTTACAGTTGTAGGTGCAGCTGGAACAATTTTCGGTTTAACTGGGAAATAAATTTCTGTTATTAATTTAGATGGACTTTTTACATCTAATTTACTCACAGTTAAGACTTCAAGATGCGACCAGCTTAATTCTGGCGTTATTTTTTCTTTGTTAATATAAGCAGTCGTTTTGGCAATTGCTTCGTTAGTATGAGAATAATCTCCTGTTAATGTTGTTTTTACAGCATCAAAAGCATTTAGTTTTCCTGTCAAAATATCACTTCCAGAACTAGTGGAAATCTCTTTGTTAATAGGTAAGCAAATAGAGATTTTTGCTAATCCTCTTGCAGTATCATAAGTATGGTAAATAATAAATGGTTTTCCGCTGGCACTTAATCCATTGGTTTCGCTAAAATGAATAAGTTTCGGAATAACAATTCTAGCATTTTTATTAATTTTTGAAATCTCGCTTGTAAAAGTCTGTTTGATGTATGGCGTTTCAGTTTTCTTTACCGGTCCGTCTACTTTTACAGCGTAAGTTTTGGTTTCGTAATCTAAGTTTTTGTCAATGTTTACAAGGCTTTTTTCATAAATAGTTCCAATAACCTTGTCAGATCCTCCGTTAAGTGCGGCGTATATTTTAAATAAGAAACTCATCGTTCCTTTTGCTTTCCAAGTAACTTTTGTTTTTCCTGCTAAAGTATCTTTAAATGTCCAAATTACATCGGCTTCTGTACCGTCGTATTTCATTTTTTGTTCGATACTTTCACCGTCTTTCGCTTTTATTGTTATGGCATTTCCGGTTCCTTCATCGCCTGCCCATGAAAAAGAACCGCCATTTCCAACTGTTTTATTTGGAAAAGTAAACTGCAGTGTTGAATCTTCAACTGCCCAAGATTCAAAATCTTCGTAGTTTCTAAAATCATTTACATAATTGTAAACCGTTGCTTTTGATGAATTAATTACTTTGCTTCTTTCTACAGAGAAAACTCCTTTTTGAGTAGCAACAAAAACAGTAAGAGCAACTAAACTTAATAATAGTAAAAGAAATAAATATTTTAGAATCTTCATTGGGTGCAGGTTTTGCGTAAAGTTATAAATTTTATTGCGAGTCTAAACTAATATAACTAAAAATAAAAAAATAGATTGTGTTATCTTTTTAGAAAGATTTTGATAACAAATAGAATAACAATAAAAAGAAGAAAACCAATTAATACTTTGTAATTTCCTTTGTAAAATACTTTATGAAGCTTAAGATCTCTGCGGTAAGCGAAAATCATAACGATTACAAATGCAATAAAAAAACAGACTCCGAATATTAATTGTCCCTGACTAAACATAGCTAAAAATTATTTTTGGCAAATTTAGAGAATTGTACACGAATTGTTGCTAATTTGCCATTCCATTTAATAAAATAAAAAATGAAAAAACAACTTGATGCGGTTACTGAATTTCATACTGCTTTTAAAATAGGACACAGCCGTACTCCAATAGCTGATTTGGGGGGAACAAAAAATCTGCTTCGTTATAATTTAATGAAAGAGGAAAACGAAGAATATCTTGAAGCAGTGCAAAATAATGATCTTGTCGAAATCGCCGATGCTCTTGGCGACATGATGTATATTTTATGCGGCACTATAATAGAACACGGTTTACAGGATAAAATTGAAGCTGTTTTTGATGAAATCCAGCGCAGTAATATGAGCAAACTTGGCGAAGACGGCCAGCCGATTTATCGCGAAGACGGAAAAGTAATGAAAGGTCCAAATTATTTTAAACCGGATTTTTCGAAATTGTTGTAAAAAGGATTTTTTCTAACACATAGAAACATAGTTTTTAGGGATTCAAAAAGACGTTTCACTTAAATTAATACACATAGCTGTATGTTAAGACTTTCTTTTCGGTAATGTCTGTATGCTGATACAAATTTAAAAAACAAAAACCTCGCTAAATTTTGAATCTATCGAGGTTTTATTTTATTCTGATTTTGGGTTTATTGAACCTTAACTGTCCATCCGTAAGTATCTTCAGAAAGTTTATTTTGAAGACTTGTTAGTTTTTCTTTTAAGAATGAAGCATAAGAGTTTTCAATTGGTGCCATTTCAAAATACTCATCTTTATATGAGAATCCTTTGATAACACTAATAACCGCTGCAGTTCCCGCTCCGAAGATTTCTTTCAAAGATCCGTTTTTAGCAGCTTCAACCAATTCAGAAACAATTACTGGGCGAACTTCTACATTTAATCCTTCTTTTTCTGCCATTGCGATCAAACTTTTTCTAGTAACACCATCCAAAATTCTTTCGCTTGTTGGAGCAGTTAATAAAGTATCATTAATTCTGAAGAAAACGTTCATCGTTCCTGCTTCTTCTAATTTTGTGTGTGTTGCATCATCAGTCCAGATAACTTGTTGGAAACCATCTTTGTTTGCCAAATTAGTTGGATAAAACTGAGCAGCGTAATTTCCTGCCGCTTTTGCAGCTCCAATTCCACCATTTGCAGCACGGCTATAGTGTTCTGCAATGATTACTTTTACTTCACCACCATAATAGGCTTTTGCAGGAGAAAGTAAAATCATAAATTTATATTCGTCAGATGGATTGGCGATCACTCCAGGTCCTGTAGCAATCATAAAAGGACGAATGTACATACTGGCGCCATTTCCTCTTTGAATCCATTCCTGGTCGATTTTTAATAATTCATTTAAACCTTCCATGAAAATATCTTCAGGTACTTCTGGCATTGCCATACGAACCGCAGAGTTGTTGAAACGTTTGTAATTTTCATCAGGTCTAAACAACCAAACATCATTATTTTCATCTTTATAAGCTTTCATTCCTTCAAAAATAGCTTGACCGTAATGAAAGACTTTTGAAGAAGGATCCATTAAAATGGGAGCATAAGGCTTAATGACCGGAGTCTGCCATTGTCCATTTTTGTAATCACATTCAAATAAGTGGTCTGTAAATACAGCACCAAAGCTTAAGTTTTCAAAGTCTACAGAACTTATCTTAGACGATTCAGCTTTTCTGATTTCGATTTTGCTTGTTTGAGTTGTACTCATAATTATGTAAAGTTTTTATCTAATTTGTATTCTTACAGATGAAATATATAACGTAATGATCTGGTGAAGAATAGGTTTTACTGAATGCAAAATTACGGAAAAATATATAATTTTCTTAGCGGAAAAACATTAATTCCTCCTTTTGATTGAGATTTATTTATCTTATAATAAACCTAAATTTTTGAGGAAGTTTTATAAAGAATTTATCAAAAAAGTGTCATTTTTTAAGGCTTTACGCATTAGTTTTGATTAATTTTGAGGAAGAAAACGGACTGAAAATCAGTAAAACGCCATTATTAAATTCGAAAAATCGTGAAAAGAGAAATAATTAAAACGCTAGATGGTTCAACCACAATTCATTTAGAAGAATGGAATGAAAGTTACCACTCGAAGCATGGTGCTATACAAGAAGCCAAACACGTATTTATAAAGAATGGACTTTCATTATTTGAAAATAGTCCTGTACGTATAATGGAAATTGGCTTTGGAACAGGACTAAATGCTTTTATTACTTTTTTAGAATCTGAAAATAAAAATCAGGAAATTGATTATGTTGGAGTAGAGGGATATCCAGTAAATGCTGATGAAGTTTTAGCTATGAATTACGTTGAAGAACTAGAGGCGTTGGAATTTCGTAACATTTTTCAAGAAATGCATAAATCAGAATGGGGTAAAAAAATAGAAATTAGCAGCCGTTTCTCGTTAACTAAAAGGAAACAATTTTTTGATGAAATAAACGATTTTGAAATTTTCGATTTGATTTACTTTGATGCTTTCGGATACCGGGTACAGCCGGAGCTTTGGAGTACTGAAATTTTTCAGAAAATGTACAATAGTTTAAAACCTAATGGAGTACTTGTTACTTATGCAGCCCGTGGAGTTGTGAAAAGAAGTATGATTTCTGTTGGGTTTACAGTCGAAAAATTAGCAGGTCCTCCAGGAAAACGAGAAATGTTTAGAGCCTTTAAAAGGTATAATTTAGTTGTTTAGAATGGTTCTATATTGATTTATATGTACTAAGAAAACGTATTCGTTGATAAAGTTTTTAAAAAAATAAGTTAAAAAGAAACTTTATATGTGATTAATGTTTACATTTGGTGCGAGTTTAAAAATATAGATAACCCCCAAAAATCTTATTTTATTATGTCAAAAATGATGTTTGATTACACGAAATCAATACTTGAGAGAGTAAGTTTCGATCCGGTGCTTTTCTGCAAAGAGCTAGAAAAAGCTATCAAAACACTGTTACCATACGAAATGGAACAATTGCAAGAGTGGTTATTAAGTTTTGTAATCGAAAAACCAGAATTAAAACAAAGTCTACTACTAATTAAAGTATAAAAAAAAGGAGCCGAATTGGCTCCTTTTTTTATGATTACTTTTTTTGCAGCGGACTAATGATTTGAACATTTTGAAAAACAATTGCTCCTTTTACAACTCCGGCAATTGTAGATCTAATGGCGTCAATGATTTGCATTTTTAATTCGCTCTTTGGGTAAATTAAACTTACCTCGCGAGCAGGTTTTGGTTCCTTAAAATTACGTAGTTTCAGTTTATCGGATTCTTTTAAGTCTAAGGTGTGCAAGTACGGAAGTAACGTTGTGCCCAGACCTTCGTCGGCTAACTTAATAAGGGTTTCAAAGCTTCCGCTTTGGATCTGGAAATTATTTTGGTCTGCATCTGAAACACTTTTACAAAGATTTAAAATTCCATCTCTAAAACAATGTCCGTCTTGTAAAAGCAGGATTTCATTTAAATTTAAATCAGCAACTTCAATTTCTTGTTTTTGAAAACTCGCGTGATGCTCTGGAATATATGCTACAAAAGGTTCAAAATATAGTACAATTTCTTTTATTTTTTCGTCTTCAAGCGGAGTTGCCGCAATAGCAGCATCCAAATGACCGTTTTTTAGTTTTACTATAATTTCTTCTGTATTAAGCTCTTCGATTAAAAGTTTAACTTTTGGATATTTTTTAATGAAGTTGTTCAAAAACATTGGAAGAAGTGTAGGCATGATAGTTGGAATAATTCCCAGACGGAATTCACCGCCAATAAAACCTTTTTGCTGTTCAACAATATCTTTAATACGGTCTGCTTCGTTTACAATATTCTTTGCTTGGTTAACAATCTTCTGACCTATATCAGTCAGCTGGATTGGTTTTTTGCTTCGATCAAAAATTAAAATGTTTAATTCTTCTTCAATCTTTTGAATCTGCATACTTAAAGTAGGCTGGGTTACAAAACATTTTTCGGCTGCAAGAGTAAAGTTTTTGTGCTCGGCAACAGCTAACACATATTGTAATTGAGTTATCGTCATTTTGATAGTAAATTTTGATGCAAAAATAAGAAAATATAATTTTTAATTATATAAAATTTTTCAAACTTACTTTAAATTTGTAGTAAATTAGTGTAAAAAATAAGATTATGAAAACAAATATTTTAGGGTTGCCTGTAAAAGAATCAGAATTATTAGTAAAAGAATTAAATACATTATTATCAAATTTTCAGGTTTACTATCAAAATCTGCGCGGAATTCATTGGAATATTCGCGGAAAACGTTTCTTTGATTTGCATGTAAAATTTGAAGAATTATATACAGATGCTCAATTAAAAATAGATATGATAGCCGAAAGAGTTTTAACCATAGGAGGAACGCCTTTGCATACTTTTGACGACTATATTAAAAACAACAAATTAACAGTTGGGAAAAATATTTCAAATGACGAAAAAGCAGTTCAGTTGATTGTAAATTCATTATCTGATTTGTTAAAAATCGAAAGAGAAATATTAGACAAATCTGGAGAAATCAATGATGAAGGAACAAATTCTATGATGAGTGACTTCATTTCAGAGCAGGAAAAAACGATCTGGATGATGAATGCATGGCTAGATGAAAGCTTGTAATGATTTGTTTGCTAATGTATTAAAAAGCAGAATAGTCAGTTTTGACTATTCTGCTTTTTAATTTTTGTTAAAATTGTATAAAAATTTTACTTCTTGGCTTTGATTTTATTTGTTTAACGTTATTTTTGTTTCAATGAAATTAGTAGCACGCATATTATTATTCATATTTATAGCCTTTTTGTCGACCCCAACTATTGTTCAGGCGATCAAGAAAGGCAATAATTCCTGCGTGTCTTTTAGTATTGCCGAAGAAGAAGTTCATAAAGAACTGAAATCTATAGTTCATCCTACAATTTTAGAACATGAAATTTTAATTCCGGTTTATATCGAGAAGAAAACGATCATTTCTGAAAATATCGTAAAATTAGATAACATTTCTCCGAGCATATTTGCTCCACCTCCCAATTTAGTATAATACTTCCGATTGTTTAAAAGCAGCTGTATTTAAATAAATGCAGTTAGATCTTTATGTATCAATTTTTTAGTATTGTATTATGACAAAAAAAATCAATCTTTTTGCCAACCTTAAGTCTGACTTTGCTTCAGGGTTAGTGGTTTTTTTGGTGGCTCTTCCATTGTGTTTAGGTATTGCAATGGCTTCTGGAGCGCCGTTATTTTCTGGAATTATTGCGGGTGTTGTTGGAGGTATAGTGGTAGGATATTTAAGCCAGTCACATATTAGTGTTTCTGGTCCAGCTGCCGGTTTAACGGCTATTGTTTTGACTGCTATTACTGATTTTGGCGCTTTTGATGTGTTTTTGCTGTCAGTATTCATTGCAGGAATTATTCAATTAGCATTAGGATTTTTAAAAGCCGGAAGTATATCCAATTATTTTCCAACCAACGTAATAGAAGGAATGCTGGCGGGTATTGGAATTATTATTATTCTAAAACAAATTCCGCACGCATTTGGTTACGATGCAGATTTTGAAGGAGATCAGGCTTTCATTCAAAATGATGGAAGCAACTCATTTTCATTTCTTTTTGATGTCTTAAATCATATTCATTTAGGCGCAGTTGTAGTGTCGTTACTATCACTTGCTGTACTTATTTCTTGGAATAAAATACCTTTTTTAAAGCGATTAAAATTGGTTCCGGGAGCTCTTGTAGCGGTTATTCTAGGAGTAGTTTTAAATGAAATTTTTATATCTACAGGTAGCTCATTGGCAATTGCAAAAGACCATTTGGTTTCCTTGCCTGTTCCAAAATCTTTTGATGAATTTAAATCAATTCTTGTTGCACCAAACTTCACTGCTATTACAAATCCGCAAGTTTGGGTTGTAGCTGTTACAATTGCCATTGTAGCTTCTATTGAAACACTTTTATGTATTGAAGCATCTGATAGAATGGATGTTCAAAAACGTTATACAAATACCAATGTTGAGTTAAGAGCTCAAGGTGTTGGTAATATGGTAAGTGCACTTTTAGGAGGACTTCCTATGACTTCGGTTGTGGTTCGATCTTCTGCGAATAATAATGCAGGGGCAAAATCAAAAATGTCTACCATTATTCACGGTGTGCTTTTATTAATAAGCGTCTTATCTATTCCTGCTATTTTAAACAAAATTCCGTTGGCAACACTGGCTACCGTTTTGATTTTGGTAGGATATAAATTAGCTAAACCAGCAACCTTTATGCATTTCTGGGAAAAAGGAAAATACCAGTTTATCCCTTTCATTGCAACTTTGGTCTTTGTCGTTGCGACAGATTTGCTAAAAGGTGTTGCGTTAGGAATTATCATTAGTATCATTTTCGTTTTAAGAGGAAACCTGAAAAGAGCTTACAACTTTAAAAAAGAAGAATACGAAGATGGCGATATCATTCATATCGATTTAGCTCAGGAAGTTTCTTTCCTTAATAAAGCTGCTATTAAGCAGACCTTAAATGATATTCCTGAAAATTCAAAAGTAATTATCAATGCTCATGATACAGAATATATCGCGCATGATGTTCTGGATTTAATTCGTGAATTTAAAGAAACCCGTGCTGTTGATGAAAACATCACCGTAAAACTAACAGGTTTTAAAGAAGCTTATGAATTAGAAAATACTCCTGAAAACGGTAATCATGTTACTATAGAGCATTATTACGATATTGTAAAAAGAGAAGTCGTAAGAAAAGAAGAAGTCAAAGAAGATTTTTAAAACAAATTATATCAAAAGATATTATCAGGTTTGAGAACTATCAAAATTTAAATAACTTTACAAAAATTAAAAGTCTTTTTGATATGCTTAAGCATTGATAATACAAAAAACTAAAAAAAAAATGAGAAAGTTTTATGAACAAATACTTGAGAACAACAAGAAGTGGGTCGAAGATTCGTTAGCGAAAGATCCTAATTATTTTGCTGATTTGGCAAAAGGACAATCTCCGCCTTTATTATGGATTGGTTGTTCTGACAGCCGTGTTCCTGCAAACGAAATTATCGGTGCTAAACCAGGTGAAGTTTTCGTGCACAGAAATATTGCCAACATGGTAGTGCACTCAGATATGAACATGTTAAGTGTACTGGATTATGCAGTAAATGTTTTAAAAGTAAAACACGTGATTGTATGCGGACATTACGGATGCGGTGGTGTTAAAGCGGCAATGGGGAAACAATCAGTTGGAATTATTGATAACTGGCTTCGTCACATTAAAGATGAATACCGTTTACACGACAAGTATTTGAACTCTATTGAAGACGAAACAGAGCGTTTCAACACATTCGTAGAAATCAATGCAAAAGAACAGGTTTACAATCTGGCAAAAACTTCAATCGTGCAGGGAGCTTGGAAAAACGGCCAAGATTTAATGCTTCACGGATGGGTGTACGGATTAAATTCTGGTTTCGTAACCGATTTAAATGTAACAATTAGTTCAAACGAAGAACTTGACGAAGTTTATCAGCTTGATCTTTAATATAAAAAAAAAATCGCCTCAAAAGGGCGATTTTTTTTATTCGTTTTCATCTAAATTTTCATTAAAGGCAGATGGTAACATAGTTGGAATAAACTTAATTAATATCGGCAGCAATAAACTTCCGCCCGGAAGCAGGAAAATTGTTAATGATGGTATGGTTTTACAAATATCCAAAAGTTGTTTTTTGACTTTCTTTTTTTCTTTCGGATCAAGATCTCGAGTTGTTGAATAAGCCAGTAAAACCATTAATTCCTTACTTTGAACAATTTCTTTAATCAATCTGTTTTTATTTCTTACGATTAATTTCATAACGCTGTGCGTCATCTGGTCATAAAAATGTTTTACAGGATTTGAATAATTGAAATACGGAATTTTCTGTTTATGAGTGGTAATAAATGTGTTGGTTGTACTGATGCTTTGAGTTACAAAATCATCAGAAACTCCCATTGTTGAACCCAGTGAATATAAAAAGTACGATTCTTCGTTTTCTACAACACCATCGCTCCAAAGCGCCATTCCAGCCATATCAATTAAATAATATTGCTCTAATTTGTTTTTGAAGTAATCGAGGTGCAGTGTTTCTAAAGTTTCAACCGTAACTTTTGAAAATTTCGAATAACGGATTGAAGCTTCGAAAAGTTTAATTAATAAATCGTCGTGCTGCGATTTTACAGTTTTGGTTTTTAAAGCCAAACCTACAATTCCCAACACAGTTTCTTCAATACGTTTTAGATATTTTTCCGGAATTTCTCCGTGCTCCAAATATTTTCTAAAGGCCAAAACATCAATAAACAAAAGCGCATTGGTTACCAAATGCGAAAAGTTTTTACTGATGATACTGTCATTTGTTTGAACTCTTTCGTCAATTATGGTTTCTAGCGATAAAGAAGGCGTATCTTTTGGGAGTAACATTTTAAACAAATTAAACCCTTCAGGATTCATCTGTTTGTAGAATTTTAAAACTTCATTGATAAAGTTTCTAGGCTCGGAATTCCTTTTTTGTAAACAAAATACATGGTAAAGTGTATTTAATAAAGCTACTTTAGAGATTTCAGTTTTAAACCAGCCTTTTATAGCGATAGGAACTTGTGAATCAATTGCAATAATATGGCCGTATATAAAGCCGGTTTCCCTCACTTTATAGTAGAACGAATCTGTAGTCTCAAAAGGGATTGCCTCTGAAAACTTCTGCTCACTAAAAAATTTATCTATCCAGCCGTGTGCTGATGGGTTAATCATTGCATTACATTTATAACTGCAAAGCTATATCTTTTTCTTGTTACAGAATATATTAAAATAAAATAACCACTAGATTTTTGTGAAAAATAGTGGTTATTATAATTTTTTCTTATTTAATGATTCCTGCACAAGCTACTCGTCCTCCAGCATTTCCAGTCGGTTGAGTTGTAAAATCATCTGTTCCTTGGTGTACGATTAAACCTTTTCCGATTACGTTTTTAGTAGCGTCGTCGCAACCAATACACCATTCGTCAGTAGTAAAAGTGATTGTTCCGTTACCTTTTGCATCAGCTGTAAAGTTTCCAATATCACCTTTATGATATTCTCCAACTCCCCATTTTCCGTGTTTTTTGAAAGTTGGGTTCCAGTGTCCGCCTGCAGAACTTCCATCTGCCGAGCTGCAATCTGCTTTTTCGTGAATGTGTATGGCGTGAACTCCCGGCTCTAAACCGCTTACTTTAGCAGTAAAAGTTACTTGGCCGTTTTTTTCAGTAAAAGTCGCTGTTCCGGCTACTTTACTATTACTTTTTGGTTCTAATGCTACAGTTAGTGTTTTAGCATCATTTGATTTTGTATTTGTTTTACAACCAATAATTAAGGCTGAAATTATAGCGAATGATACGATTATTTTTTTCATATGAATGGGCAATTAAATTAAAGATTAAGTAAATTTAACATAAAATAACGGAATTGATTAACTCTAAAAGTTAAAAAAAAGTCAAACTATACGTTATAATTTAAGATCGATTGAGTTCAAAACCGGAAAATATTGTTTAAATTCGTAATTGATTTAACGAATAATTTCTGAAAATATCAATCTCCAATTCACTCATATTTAATTCTTAAGGTTATGATGAAAAAGATTTTTTCCTTCATTTTTATAAGTGTGATAGCAATTTCCTGTAATTGTACTAAAAACAAAAAAAGTAATATTTCGCAATTAGAAGGAAGCTGGGAGCTTAATTATATCACCGGTCCAAAAATTGCTTTTGATGGTTTGTACCCAAATAAAAAACCAAGTATTAATTTCGATTTGAAAGAAAATCGAGTTTCTGGAAATAACAGCTGTAATACATATTCAGGGAAATTCCTTTTGGATGGAAACAAAATTGATTTTACACAGCCTATGATGTCTACCAAAATGATGTGTTTAGACGGGCAGGGAGAGAACATTTATATGAATACACTTCAAAAAGTCACTTCATATGATATTACAGATGACGGCAAAACGCTGAATTTTATTTCGGGAGATATTGCAGTAATGAGATTTACAAGAAAATAATAATCGAATGAAAACGAAGATATACATTGTAATGCTTATAAGTATTTTGAGTTTTTCGGTTTACGGACAGGAAAAAACAAAAAAAGAACTTAAAGCTGAAAAGGAGCTGAAAAAACAAAAAGAAATCGAAGCCCTAATTGATGCTAAGAATTTTGTTTTTGAAGCACAAAAATTGACACCGCAGGGTGGAAGGTTGATTAATTTAGATTACGGAGTGTATTTTTTGAAATTTAATGAAGAAAAAACAACTTGTGATCTTCCTTTTTTCGGACGTGGATTTAATGTTGGTTATGGAAGTGATGGTGGAATTAAATTTGAAGGCAAACCTGAGAATCTTAAAATTGAAAAGAAAAAGAAGAGTTTTATATTGAAAACAACTGTAAAAGGAAAAGATGACGTTTATGATTTAATGTTCACGATTTTTTTTGATGGCGGGACTTCACTTTCAGTAAACAGCAACAACAGATCACCAATTTTTTATGATGGAGAAATAAGCGCTCCCAAAACAGATAAAAAGTAGAATTGATTTTTTTGTTTTGAATAAGGCTTAAAAATAGTGTAATGAGTTAACAATCAGAATGCATAATTATTTAGAAACAAAATTTAAAAATCGAAACTATGAAAAAAGTAAGTCTTATTTTTATGATGGCTTTTGCCATGTTTTCATCTTATGCACAGTCTTCCTTTAAAGAAGATGTAGATGTTTTACAAAGTGTTTACGGAAAATCTAAAAGTGATTTGGTAAAGCAGTATATGAATTTGTCTGATGCACAATCTGCTGCTTTTACAAAAGTGTATGATGATTACGAAACAAAGAGAAAAGCCCTCGGACAAACCAAATTTCAACTTATAAACGATTACGCGGCGAATTATGAAACTTTGACTAATGCTAAAGCCGACGAGCTGGCTAAAGGAACTTTAAAAAACCATATTGGGTATGAAAAACTATATTGCAAAACGTATTCAAAAGCTAAAAAAGCAATTGGAGCTATTAATGCAGCAAAATTCATTCAGCTTGAAGTATATCTGCAGACTATAATCAGAGCAGAGATTTTAGAATCTATTCCGTTTATTGGAGAATTGGATAAAACTAAAATTCAATAACTTTTATATAAAAAGAAAAACGGCAGTCGCTCCAAGAGCTACTGCCGTTTTTTTTATTTAGTGCTGTATTTATTTAGCTGTTTTTACTTCATAGATGGCATTTACCATTCCGTCTCTAAAAGTGTCTAAAGTCAATTCCCAAAACATAATACCGCCAAGTTTTTTAGCTTTTGCATATTCAGTTTTAGCTTTAATAGATTTAAGATCGTCAGAAGTTGCAAATGTTTTAGTTTGTGCATTATACCAGTATGGTGCTTTTGCTTTGTCATCCCAGAAATATTTCCATCCGTTTGCTTCTGTATAAGTAGAGGCAAAGTTTTTAAAATCAACACCTTGAATATGTTCTCCCGCTTGATATAATCCATTGTTGATGTTTTCTACATTTTTCCAAGTTCTAGAATAAAATGCACCTCCTATGATTAATTTTTCAGCAGGAACTCCTTGATTTAATAAATAAGTAACCGCACGGTCTGTAGATTCTTCTTTTGGGTTTGTGCTGTATAAAGGCGTGTGGTGTCCAGTAACGGTAGAATATCCGTTTACTAAATCGTAACTCATAATATTGATGCGATTTACCAAAGGAGCTACTGCATGCCAGTCAATTGATTCGTCTAGATATTTTTGAAAACCTCCGGCAGCAAAACTTAGTTCGTATTTTTTTCCTAAAGTAGAACGTAAAATTTTGATTAATTCAGTAAAATTAGGTTTGTCAACCGGTTGGTATAAATGTCCAGGAAGACCTTCGATGGCAGGATATTCCCAATCTAAATCTAAACCGTCAACTTTAAAATAATCGCTTACTTCTTTTACTGATTTAGCAAATTTTAATCTTCCTTCGGCTGTAGAAAATGCTTGAGAGCAAGGTTCGCAGCCTCCCCATCCGCCAAGGGAAAGTACAATTTTTAACTGCGGATTTTTAGATTTAAGTGAAACTAAATGTTTGATAGTAATAGAGTCCTTTGCTGAATCAACGTTTAATTTTCCATCTTTTAAATGACAAAAACTAAAGATAATTTGATTCAATTTATTGACTTCGTACTCATCGATAAGTTTCGAATCACCTGTATAATAAGCTATAATGTCTATTTTTTTGTTTTTCTGTGCGTGGATGTTTGTGGCAAAAATGCACAAGAAGATAAAGGCGAATAAATTGATTTGTTTCATTGTTTATTGTTTTTTGGAGTTTTAAAGCGTTAAAGATAAAACATTAGAATTGAATGTTTGCTATGAATCTAGTAACATAAAATCAATTTTAATAAAGATTTGTGAAATGAATGCTGCTTATGAATGATATAAGTTCATTTTTTAGACTCAGTAAAATGAGATAAAATAGGCTTATAATACTTATACCGTTTACGTTAAGTTGTGTGAAAAAAATAAACCCGCACAGTTTCGGACAAGTGCGGGTTTAAACAAATTAAAAGCTAAAAACTATCGTGATATTAGAAGCAGTAAGTGTTTTCTGCTACTAATTTATCTGCAATTTTATCTCTCAACGCTACTACGTTTGGAAGATTAGTATATTTTGTGAAACGTTTAAGTCCCATTAACATCATACGTTGTTCGTCTCCTTCAGAGAATGACGCAATTCCTTCTTTTCCTCTTAAGTTTACGATGTCTACGGCTTTGTACAAGTATAATTTTGCCATTGCAATTTGCTCTTGTACTTTATCTTCGCCTTGAGATTTTGCTAATTTTTCTGTTCTCAAGATCGTACTTTCAGCCATGTAGATTTCGATTAAGATATCAGCCGCTGCCATTAATAACTGTTGGTGAGAATCTAATTCTGGACCGTATTTTTGAACAGCGCTTCCAGCAACCATTAAGAAAACTTTCTTCAAGTTGGCTATAATTGTTTTTTCTTCAGAGAATAATTCAGAGAAATCTGGAGTATCAAAAGATGGAATTCCCATTAATTCTTCTTGAACTTTCATTGCTGGTCCAAGTAAATCAACGTGTCCTTTCATTGCTTTTTTGATCAACATTCCTACAGAAAGCATTCTGTTGATTTCGTTTGTACCTTCGTAGATACGCGCGATACGAGCATCTCTCCAAGCACTTTCCATCGGAGTATCTTCAGAGAATCCCATTCCACCAAAAACTTGGATTCCTTCGTCAGAACAGTTTTGAACGTCCTCAGAAACCGCTACTTTCAAGATAGAACACTCGATAGCGTATTCTTCAACACCTTTTAATTCTGCTTCTTGGTGAGAAGTTCCTTCTGCTTCACGAGCTGCGATTCTGTCTTCGATGTCTTTTGCAGCACGGTAAGAAGCACTTTCTCCAGCGTAAGCATTAGTTGCCATTTCAGCCAATTTAGAACGAATTGCTCCAAAAGATGAAATAGAAGTATTGAACTGAATTCTTTCATTAGCATATTTTACAGCTCCAGAAGTCACTCTTCTTTGTGCATCAAGACAAGCAGCTGCCAATTTAATACGTCCAACATTTAAAGCATTCATTGCGATTTTGAAACCGTTTCCTCTTTCAGATAACATGTTTTCAACCGGAACTTTTGTTTCGTTGAAGAAAACCTGACGAGTAGAAGAAGCACGGATTCCTAATTTATGCTCTTCTTCATTCATAGAAATTCCGTTTGAAGGATCGTTTTCTACGATGAAACCTGTAATATTTTTATCATCCCCAATACGAGCAAAAACGATGAACAAGCTGCAGAAACCTGCATTCGAAATCCACATTTTTTGACCTGTAATAGAGTAGTATTTTCCATCTTCAGATAAAACTGCTTTTGTTTTTCCTGAGTTAGCATCAGATCCTGCGCCTGGCTCTGTTAAACAGTAAGCACCAAACCATTCTCCAGAAGCTAATTTCGGAACGTATTTTTTCTTTTGTTCCTCAGTTCCGTAAAGTGTAATTGGCATAGTTCCAATTCCAGTATGAGCTCCAAAAGCTGTAGAGAACGAACCTGTTGCTCCAGAAATGTAATCGCAAACTAACATTGTAGAAACGAATCCCATTCCTAATCCGCCGTATTCTTCTGGAACCGCAACTCCTAAAAGTCCCAATTCACCAGCTTTACGCATAGAAGCTTCCGTATACGCGTAATCTTTCTTTTCAAAACGATCTTTATGCGCCCATAATTCTTTGTCTACGAACTCTTTTACAGAGTCACGCATCATTAACTGCTCTTCTGAGAAATCTTCTGGTGTAAAGATATCCTCGCATTTTGTTTCTTTAACTAGGAATTGACCTCCTCTTGTTTTGTCGCTCATGACTTTTTTTGTTTTTTAGATTTGATAAGATGAAAAGAAGCAAGAAGCAAGAGGAAAGATTTAATCTAACTTGCTTATGAAACCTGATGTCATCCTTTGAAATTCAATTATTTTGTTTTCTAATTTTTCTGTTTTTTCTTTTGTTACATAGTCGTTTTGATAAGCTATTAACAATTGTGTCTGTAATTCAAATGATGAGCCTAGACTAATATTCAGATAATGCTGAAAATGTCTATTCCCTCTGTTAGAACCTTCTGCAATATTAGAAGGCATTGAAACAGAACATCGATTCATTTGGCTTACCAAACTATAAGTTTCAGATTTTGGAAAAGTGGAAGTTAGTCTGTAGATATCATTTGTAATTTCCATAGCTAAAATCCAAATCTTCAAATTCTTAAAATTGTGTTTCATGTTTTTTGAGGCAAGATAAGAAGAAAAATTAAAAGTAAGTTTTTTACTACTTTTTAAAAAATCCATTTCAGACTAACTTTTCATCCCAAACAGAAAGTCTTTCCTCTTGCTTCTTTCCTCTAAAGAGTCTTATAAAACTTCGTAAATCCCCGCACTTCCTTGCCCAGTACCTACGCACATAGAAACAATTCCGTATTTATTACCTCTGCGTTTCATCTCATCAAATAACTGAACCGAAAGTTTAGCGCCAGTACAACCTAGAGGATGTCCTAAAGAAATTGCTCCACCGTTTACGTTTACGATATCTGGGTTTAAGCCTAATTCACGAGTTACAGCTAAAGCTTGAGAAGCAAAAGCCTCGTTTAATTCGATTAATTCGATATCGTTTAATGTTAATCCTGCTTGTTTTAAGGTTTTCGGAATCGCTTTTACTGGTCCGATACCCATGATTCTTGGCTCAACACCAGAAGAAGCAAAGTTTACCAAACGAGCAATTGGCTCAAGGTTTAATTCTTTTACCATGTCTTCGCTCATGATTAAAACGAATGCAGCACCGTCACTCATTTGAGAAGAGTTACCAGCAGTTACACTTCCGTCAGCAGCAAAAACGGGTCTTAAGCCTGCTAAAGCTTCTTTAGAAGTTCCAGCTCTTGGTCCTTCATCTTTATTGACTACGTAAGATTTAGTTTCTTTTTTACCATTTTCGTTAATGAAAGTCTGCTCAACCGTAATTGGAACGATTTGTTTGTCAAATTTTCCTTCTGCTTGCGCTTTCAAAGCTTTCATATGAGAATTGTAAGCAAACTCATCCTGATCTTCTCTGGAAACATTGTATTGTTTAGCAACAGCTTCGGCAGTGAGACCCATTCCCCAGTAATAATCTTCGTGACCTGCAGCAGCAACTTTATAATCCGGAGTTGGTTTGTAACCTCCCATCGGAATATAACTCATACTTTCTGCACCACCAGCAATGATACAATCTGCCATTCCTGATTGGATTTTAGCTGTTGCCATTCCGATAGTTTCTAATCCAGATGCACAGTAACGGTTTACCGTAACACCAGGCACGTCTTCTACTTTTAATCCCATTAAAGAGATCAAACGACCAACGTTAAGTCCTTGTTCTGCTTCTGGCATTGCATTTCCAACCATAACGTCGTCAATGCGTTTTTTGTCAAAATCAGGCAGTTCATTCATCATAAACTGAATGGTTTCTGCAGCCAATTCATCAGGTCTTTTAAATCTAAAAACACCTTTTGGAGCTTTTCCAACTGCTGTTCTATATGCTTTTACTATATATGCTGTTTTCATTTGTTTTTGTTTTTTAAGATTGGTAGAAGAAAGATGCAAGAAGCAAGATTTCAAAACAGAGTTTTGTCTTTTCTCTTGCTTCTTGCTTCTTTTTATCTATTTGTCTAGTTACGAAGTGGTTTTCCTTTAGTCAACATGTATTGAATTCTCTCTAAAGTTTTACGCTCTGTACATAAACTCAAGAAAGCTTCACGTTCGATATCTAATAAATATTGTTCAGATACTAAAGTTGCTTCAGATAAATCACCACCAGCCATTACATAAGCCAGTTTGTTAGCGATTTTCTTGTCGTGTTCAGAAATGTATTTTCCAGCTTCCATTTGATCCGTTCCCACTAAGAACATCCCTAAAGCTTGTTTTCCTAAAACTTTAATATCATTTCTTCTGATTGGCTGTGTGTAACCCGCTTCTGCCATTAACAAAGCATGTTTCTTAGCTTCCGCAATCTGACGATCTTTATTTACTACGATGATATCTTTACCATGTTGTAAAAGTCCAGTATCAAAAGCTTCATAACCAGAAGTTGAAACTTTTGCCATCGCGATTGTTAAGAAATACTCTTGCAGAACGTTCAATTCCACATCATTTTTACGGAATAAATCTGAAGCTCTTAAAGTCAATTCTTTAGAACCACCACCGCCAGGAATAACTCCAACACCAAATTCAACTAATCCCATGTACGTTTCTGCAGCAGCAACCACTTTATCAGCATGTAAGCTCATTTCGCATCCACCACCAAAAGTCATTCCGTGAGGCGCAACGATTACTGGAATTGAAGAGTAACGAACACGCATCATAGTGTCTTGAAACAATTTGATAGCCATATTCAATTCGTCATATTCCTGTTCAACTGCCATCATGAAAATCATTCCGATATTAGCTCCAACAGAGAAATTCGCAGCTTGATTTCCAATAACTAAACCTTGGTGTTCTTTTTCAGCTAATTCAATTGCTTTATTGATTGCTGAAAGAACATCACCGCCAATAGTATTCATTTTAGATTGGAATTCTAAGTTTAAGATTCCATCTCCTAAATCTTGGATAATTGCTCCGCTGTTGCTCCAAACTTTTTTGCTTTCGCGAATGTTGTTTAGAATAATGAAAGAATCTTGTCCAGGAACTTTTACCTGAGATTTTGTTGGAAGGTTATAGAAATAAGTAGCACCTTCTTTAACAGTATAAAAACTGTCGCTTCCAGAAGCCAGCATTTCATTTACCCATGCAGCAGGTTCTAAACCTTCTGCTTTCATGATTTCGATTCCTTTTGCAACGCCAATGGCATCCCAGATTTCGAATGGACCATTTTCCCATCCAAAACCAGCTTTCATAGCGTCGTCTATTTTGTATAATTCGTCTGAGATTTCAGGAATTCTGTTTGAAACATAAGCAAACATTCCAGCGAAACTCTTACGGTAGAATTCTCCTGCTTTGTCTGTTCCTTTTACTAAAACTTTAAAACGATTAATAGGTTTATCAATAGTTTTAGTTAATTCTAAAGTCGCGAAATTTGCTTTTTTTGCAGCGCGGTATTCTAATGTGTCTAAGTCAAGAGAAAGAATATCTTTATCTACTTTTTTGTAGAAACCTTGTCCAGTTTTGCTTCCTAACCAATTATTTTCCATCATTTTGTTGATGAAATCAGGAAGTTTAAATAATTCGTGCTGTTCGTCAGTTGGGCAGTTTTCGTAAATACCGTTGGCAACGTGTACCAAAGTATCTAAACCAACAACGTCAACTGTACGGAAAGTAGCCGATTTTGGACGGCCAATAACTGGTCCTGTCAATTTATCCACTTCTTCAATTGTTAGTCCCATTTCTTTAACCAAATGGAATAAACTCTGAATTCCGTAAATACCAATTCTGTTTCCAATAAATGCTGGAGTATCTTTAGCAACAACCGAAGTTTTTCCTAAGAATTTAGAACCGTATTCGTTTAAGAAATCCAATACTTCATTTGAAGTTTTTGGACCAGGAATAATTTCAAATAATTTTAAGTAACGCGCAGGGTTAAAAAAGTGCGTTCCGCAGAAGTGCTGTTGGAAATCTTCGCTTCTTCCTTCGCTCATAAAGTGAATTGGAATACCAGAAGTATTCGAAGTAACCAAAGTTCCCGGTTTGCGGAATTTATCGATTTGTTCGAATACTAATTTCTTAACGTCCAAACGCTCTACTACCACCTCGATAATCCAGTCAACATTAGCAATTTTTGCCATATCGTCTGTCGTATTTCCAGTAGTAATTCGGCTTGCAAATTTCTGACTGTAAATAGGAGAGGGTTTCGATTTTAATGAGTTCGCCAAATGGTCATTTACCACACGGTTGCGAACGGCTTTGCTTTCAAGCGTTAATCCTTTTTTAGCTTCAGCTTCTGTCAACTCGCGAGGAACGATGTCAAGCAGTAAAACTTCAACACCAATATTGGCAAAATGACAAGCTATACCCGAACCCATAATTCCGGATCCAATTACAGCAACTTTTTTAATTGTGCGTTTCATACTTTGTTATTTGTTTGTAGGAGCAAATGAATCGTTGATTATTCGTTTGCTGTGTTTTCTGTTTGATTAAATATGTTTTTGTCCTGAATTAATTCGTTGATAATTTCCGAAACTTCGATAAAATGTTTCAGCTTTTCGTCTGATACATGCTTTCTAACGGTTTCATTAAACTTCAGAACTGTATTTTTAGATAATTCTCTTTTTTCTTTTCCAAATTCGGTTAGGTAGATTAAAACACCTCTTCCGTCGCTTGGGTTTTTTTTACGAACAATCAAACCTTTGTCTTCCATAGATTTTAAAGTTCTGGTTAAGCTTGTGGCTTCCATTCCCATTCTTGGCCCTAAAGCGGTCGATGGAGTTCCTTCTTCCTTGTCAATACTTAACAGAGCAAATCCGGTTGCCATTGTAGCATCGTATTTTGCCGCCTCTTCATTATACATTCTTGAAACAGCCTGCCATGTTGCTCTCAAAATATAATCTATCGTTTTGTCTTTCATAGGTAACTATATCGATTTCAAATATAAAGAAAAAATACTATGCATGCATATTATTTTTTCATAAATTTTTGGTTAGTTAATTATTTTCCCTGATTTACTGGGTTTTGCGGTTATTTTATTTTGAAATATACTATTCTTTTCTTAGATTTTAACAATTTTAATGCTGTAAAAATCCTTTTTTAGTTTTTAAAACGCATTTAATTCTGTATTCTGTAAAAAATTATGTATTTATTTCAGTTGGTTCTTCTGAATCATAGCGAGAAATAGCGTCCTGAAGTATCTTTTTCATACGATTTCTCAGACCTTCTGGCCTTAAAATCTCCAAACAGCTTCCGAAACCTAATAGTAGACGTTCCATTTCATAATTTGGTATTACATATATATGTATAATAACACTTCCGTCTTCATTTTGCTTAATTATGCGCTGAGAAGTATGTAAAGGTTTAGTAAGCACATAAGGCGCATTCGAAGCATCGACCCATAATTCAATACGTCTAGCTTTTAAACCCGAATTGACCGTAACGCCAATTACATCTTTATAATAAATGTCAGCATCAAAATCTTCTTCTATATAAGGAAGGTTAAAATCGTAATCTATAGAAACGATTCTGTCCAAAGCTAAATTGGTAATGGGCTGTGATGCTTTTTTTTTCCCAATCAAAAACCAGCGATTGTTGAATTCCTTTAATATAAAAGGATGAAAATGGAATTTCGTTTCTTCTCTCGATTTAAAAGATTTATAAGTAATAATCAGAACCATTTTTTTGATAATCGCCTGATAAATTTCGTCCAGATAATGAAGTCCTTTTAATTTTTCGTTTTTATCCAAATAAATAACGGGTTTGGTATGCGATTTTTCGGCGTAGATTTTATCTTCTAATCGTTGTAAAATATCCGATACATCGTTAAAAAGAGAGAAATCTTTGAACTGCTTCAACATGGAAACGGTTTCGGTTAAAACATTCATGTCGGTTTCCGTCAGCGGAATATCCGTTATCGAAAAATCTTCGTCTTCATATTTATAATACTTTTTATCGTAAACTACAATTGGAGCATTGTATCCCAATTTTTCGCTTCGCATCATCTGAATATCCATTTGAATGGTTCGTTTACTAATTGGAATTTTGCGTCCCTCATATTCTTCTAAGGCCTGAGAACAACATTCGATTAAATCTTCAAGTGTCCATTGTCTGTACTTATTTTGCAGACATTTGTCGATTGTTTTATAGCGGATTAAGGCGTTTTTGTTTTGTGACATACTGTGTGTGTTTCCTCGCAAAGTCGCGAAGTCGCAAAGGTTTTTTAATTCAATGATTATTAAGATTTGTTCCACGCAGATTAAAAATGATTTAGGCAGATTCAGCAGATTATTTGAAAAAATAAAAATCTTTTTAGATCTGCTCTAATCTGTAGAATCCGCGTGAAACAAAAAAAACTTTGCGACTTCGCGACTTTGCGAGAATTATTTTTTTCTTTCTAAATAACTTATTTCTTTTTCAATATTTCGTCTCGCTTTCTCTTCATATAAACCTCTGAATTCCTCCGTTTGAAAAATAAATTCATATTCGAGAAAATGTTTCAATGCTTTTGCACGCCCAGGTTTATAGAGAAAATCAGGATAAATGCGGTATTCTTTTCGTATTTGTTCAAAATAGATTTTATAATCTTCCCAGTCTTTGGCAAGGATTTTCAAATCGAAATCAATTAACCAATTAATATCTTCATTTGAATTATGTGCATGAAGCTGTGTTGCACAGATGGCATTAAAAACGAATTGTTTATTTAAATGGTGTTTTTCATTTAAAATCGACAAAGCAAATTCAGCACTTTTTAATTCATTATCTTTTTTTGAAGCCGAGTACACAACATCATGATAAAAAATAGCAAATAATATTTCGTCTGGATTTTGAAGTCGATCACGATATATTTCAAAACTCTCAATCATTTCTTTTAAATGTGTCAGATTATGATAATGTCTTGATTTCTTGGAATATGCTTTTTCTAAATCAAGCCAGTTTTGCTGAATTTCATTTTCTGAAAAGCCAATGTTTAGAAGTAAATCGGTGTAGATTTTTTTTAAAATCATATTAATAGGTGTTTGAATAGAGCTTCGGAGAAACGAAATATTTATAACCAATTTATAAGACCAAATCGTAAAGCTCCAGCGGAGCGACACTTTATGAAAAATATTTCACCCCGCTAGGGCTCTTTGCTAACAATCATAAAATAGCTATAAATATGCCGTCCCGCTGGGACTTATAAGCTGTTGCCAAATAAATGTTTTACTCAAATTTAAAATTCTTTTTTTACTGCGCAAAATAATTGCGTAGTGGTTTTAAAATCTTTGTCCTGTAAAAATGAAACAATTATGAAGACGATTAAAATTTTCTGTAAAGAATGCGAAATTGAATTGACAAATGAGTTAATTGAGTCACATTCAATTTGGGAATATGATCTAGATATAATGCCAGAAAATCATTTTTTTATTCGAACTCAAGAATCATCTTTCAAAAAATCAATTATTGTTCCAATAGATAATTATAATTTAAAAGATCATCATGATACAATTAGATTTCAGGGTTGTTGTGGAAGTTCAGGATTAGATGGTATGAATAAATTATGTATAAATGGACATGAAGTTGCAACTGAATTTTCAGATTGTTGGACAGATTGTTGTATTGAGTTTAATAATGATAAAGTGATAATTAAAGAAAAGGTGAATGATCATTATGAAGAATTAAAATTATAATATTTCTAACTACGCAAAATAATTGCGCACTAGTTTAGAAATCTTTGTTCAAGAAATAAAAACAAACGTTCATAGAAATAAAAAATTGAAAAAAGCAGGTCAAGTTTAAGTTACTTCTAGAAACCTTTCAACGATTTATACTTATACCATTACCGCTTCATTCAATTTTCAGGAAGCAGTAGCTCAGTTGGATAGAGCATTGGAATATTAGTTTTGGAATTATCTTAAAGGTCAATTAAAACTTACTTCAATTGGGATCCAAAGGTCGTGGGTTCGAATCCCATCTGCTTCACTATTAATGGTCAATTGAAACTTACTTCTTAGGTTCGATTCCTAACTCCCTCATTGGGAGTTTCCGGTTATAAGTTTTAAAATTATCATTAATAAAAAACGAGGGTCAAAATTAGCTTACTTCTCGGGGATAACCCACCAAACAGTTAATTTGAAAACAGCTAATTCATTACACTCCAATTTAAGGTCAAGTGCTTCTTATTTCAAAATCTTTTAGGTAGAACTCAGAAGCACAATTATCTAAATTTTAAAAATTAAAAAAAATGAAAACAAAAGAATTATTAAAAATCAGTTTACGTCAGAACGCTATTTTCATTCCATCAGAAATGATCGTGAATGATAACCAAAATTTATCAGGAACAACATCAGTTTTTGCAGCCAATGTTACAAAATTAGGATATACTTTTTCTGAAACGTTACTGCGCGCTTTAAATAATGTCAGCCCTAATTATAAAATCGAGGTTTTAGAAGTGCTGAGAGAAGTTTTAGGAACAGATAAAAACTGGACGCCATTGGTGAAAGAATGGAATGTGCCAACAAATGAATCTGTTATCGATCAGATCATTACTTTTTTCGGAAATGTTTTCCAAACAAAAAACGGAACGACTTTACAATGCGGACATACAATTCCAGATAACACTTTTCCATTAGAAAGATATAACGGTTGTCCTTTCTGCGGTACTCCGTTTGAATTTGGTAAACTGGAAAACACAGGTCAAGGAAGTAAATTAAAAGTCCTTGAATTATGGAATGAAAAAGATTTAGAGGATTTTTATATCTCGTTATTGCAGTCAAAAACAGCTTTAGACGCTACTCAGGTAGATAGTTTAAAAATGGCGATGAAATATTTGTCTTTGCCAAAAACTGAAATTGCCATGAAGGAAACTTTAATGCTGGTGATCGATCTTTTGATTGAAAATGGTAATGAAGATTTGGGTTCTCAGTTTTTGAAAACGCCAACCGATATCTTACGTTATTTATGGTATAAAAATACTGGAATGCTGCAGATTATCGAACCAAAAACGATTATCAAAAGAGTTGCTAAAAACAATCAGCACTTTCATTATTCTTTGGATACAAGTGCGCAGGCTAGAATTGCATCTAAAAAAGATTTGAAACTAAAATATTCTCGAAAAGAATGTTTAATGGTTGCCAATTGGTTAAATAATATGGAGTTGGATGTCGAAGTAATGTGCGAAATCATGCATCCAAAAAGAGGAATGTGGGTTCGTTTTATCCGAGCGTTGCGTTTGGCAGAATACAGCAAAAGAAAAGGATTTGATAAATTGAATTTTTTACTAGATGTATTCTACAACCAAGTCTACGATGTTTGGCAAAGCAAAGTGAATTCGTCAAGACTGAAATTTGATGCCGATAAAACATTTGGATTATTGAAACAACGTCCAGGTTTGTTTGCTCGTTCATTATTTTCGAATATGCTTTGGTTTGGAGCCGATGAAACAATCGCTCATTTCGAAGAAGTTATCGATAAAGTTCCAGCGAGATTGGTGTTTACCTTAAACATGTATGCGCAAAATTATTTTGATGTGAACATGCAGAGAAGTGTGAAACCTTTGGGTGGAACGAACAAACGTGTGGGATCAAACCCATTGTTGAAGTTGTACGATGATAATCAGTTGGAAACAATGAAAAATCAAATCGAAGACTTGACAATTCTGGCAATGAAAAAACGATTTGCGTCGGTTTCAAATTCAAATAAAACAATATATATCGATCCGCAATTGTTTAATATACCGGTTTCTATTGGAGACCGAAGCGAGACCATTCAAGATTTGCTAGTTGCTTTAATGGGAACACGTTTCCCAGTTGAGGGAAACGAAGTGCGATTGTTTATGCAATGGGGTAAAGACTTGCCAGCGCAGCATTTAGATATGGATTTAAGCTGTCATATTGCTTATGAAGACCGTTCAGATATTTGTTCTTTCAGCCGATTAACAACTACGGGTTGTCAGCATAGTGGTGATATCAGAAGTATTCCAAATAAAATTGGAACTGCTGAATACATCAATATCAACATCGACGAATTGGCGAAAGCTAAGGCAAAATTTGTAACTTTTACTTGTAATGCGTACAGCAACGGAAGTATTACGCCAAATCTAGTTGTTGGTTGGATGAACAGCAAATATCCGATGAAAATTTCGGAGAAAACGGGTGTTGCGTACGATCCGTCGTGTGTAGACCATCAGGTTCGTGTGACGCAAAGTGTTGCCAAAGGTTTGGCTTTTGGAGTGTTGGATGTAGCCAAAAGAGAAATCGTTTGGTTAGAGATGACTTTCGGAGGTCAGATTGTAGGAGGTTTGGATTTTAAAGGAGTTCAGGCACTATTGGCAAAATTGAACAGCAAATTGAATATTGGTAATTTATTACAGCTAAAAGCAGAAGCTCAAGGTTTAACCATTACCGAAAATGAAATCGCTGATGAAGTATACACAGCGCAATGGGCGATGAACCCAGCGGTGGTGACGCAATTGTTAATAGATTAAATTTAAGACCACGGATTCATTTCGTTGATTTCGTGGTTTTTTACCTTAAAAACAGGAATATGTTGACAATTAAAGATATCAAATACAAAGCTGAAAAAAAGTTTAAAAGAATAAAAATCAGAGATGATGTTTGGGGATTTCAAGTACAATCAAATGCTAAATTTTTAAAAGGAATAAGTAGAAAGAAAATTGATGAATTGCAAACGTTGTTTGGATTTGATTTTCCTTGGGAATACAAAGAAATGCTATTGATTTTTTCTAATATAGACACACATTTGATTTCAATTAACCCTGAAGACGAAACAGATATTGAATATGGTAGAGAAAACCTTTTTTATGAGTATCCGGAGGATTACGAAAAATCACGATGGATTATAGACGAAATTAATGAAAATAAATCGACAGCAGAATTGGTTCTTACAGAAGCGGGTTTTGATATTTCAAAAATCGTAGGATATATTCCAATGCATAATCATCGCGTTTTGGTGGTTTTTGAAGATAAATATCTTTCTCCCGTTATTTCTGCTTGGGGTGCTGATATTATTATGTTTGGAAATAATTTGAAAGAATATTTAAAAAATGAACTTTTAAGATTTTAATACATCTACACAGAATAACTGCGCAGATATGTTTGAATCTTTGAAAAAACAAATCAATAGATATGAGAAATTCAGAATTTGAAATCCATCCTTTTAATGAAGATTTCTACGTTGAATCTTTATTTAATAAAACACGTTCAATTTTGAATGATGTTGAGTCATTAAACAAATTTTGGAAAAACGGAAATCATGATTGCAAAAACGATAATGCAATTCTAGATTTACTTCAAAATATTATTCTAAATGTGGGAGGAATTTCTCGATTTTTTTGGCCTCCAAGCAGTGATGCATATCATAAAAGACGAGGAGAAAAACTAAGAGAGGTTTATCATATTAGTGATTCAAGTATTTTAAAAAATAGAGATATGCGAAATCTTATGGAACATTTTGATGAGAAATTAGATGATTTTTTAAGAAAAAATAGAATATACAAAGTGATGAAAAAATACGTCGGGCCAATAACTTACGTAGATGATGATAGAACATTTTTTAGAGCTTATTTTTATGATAAGCAGATTTTTAAAATGCTCAATGTGGAATATGAAATAAAGCCAATAATAGCTGAAGTTAGAAGAATTCATGAGATTTTGTTAAGACAAAAAGAAAATAATGGTCGATTTAAATTGGAATAAAAATCTAAAAATAAATGTGTTAGAAAATAAATAATTAATAAGAAATGAAAACCAATTTTCCATATCCCTATTACTTCTATGGTTCTGATGATTCTACAGACGAAGACGTAATTATTGTTATTTCAAAAGAAGAAATGCCTGAAAAGCAGGAAGACAGAAAAAATACAGTATTGGCACTTTTGAAAGAATATGATCTTAATTGGAATGCAACTTTGGCGGTAATAGAAAACGGAAAAATATTAGATACTATTTTTACCAAATCATGGATTGATTCACTTAACAATGCACTGTTTGAAACATATTTTTTGCATCAACAAAAACACGAATTATTAATAAAAGAAAAACATATCAGAAATAAAACATTGGCTATTTACAAAGCTGTCCGTACCGTTTTGACAATGCTGACAAGAACTGAATATCGAACTCAGATTCGTCCAATTTTAAAAGGAATTCATGATTTTAATTTAAAACTAGAAGCGCTTAATAAAATAGATTTTACTTCGATTTCTCAATTCAATCAAAAGAATACAAATGATATTGATATTTGGAAAATTATTGCTTTTTATGTCGGACAAAATATTGCTTTAATTGAGAATGATATTGAAATATATACGAAGAAAAAACTCATAAGCCATTTCCCAGATTTGGAACCATTTATTTATCGAAAAGTGCTTGTAGAAAGTGATAAAATAATATTGCAAAACCACATTAATCATTGGTTGTTGTTAATACACAATTTCGGGGAATTTAAATCGGCTGATGGATTTCTGACTTGTAAAAATGAATGTATTGATATGTTAAATGAAAAGTTTTAAAAAATGAAACCAATCTATCAAATATTCGGTTCTGAAAATTCTCTGGATCTCGATTTGGTTTTCTTTATTGAAAAAATGCCCGAAACGATACTAGAAAAACTTTCACTGTCTAAAGAACTCAGCCAATCGATTATTCCATTTTTTCCTGAAAAAGAAATCAACGCTAATCTTGCAGTGCAAAAAAATGGTCATTTAGTTGAGGTTTACAAAGGCACAACAGACGAATTGAATAATGCATTATTCTGCACCTATAAAAATCATAATCAGAAATTCGAAAATCAGATAACAAAACTTTTGGTTAGAGATATTGATTTGAAATTTTTAAGAAGTACACGTATGATCTTGTCGTTTTTAAGCAAAACCGAACACAGGATTTTAATTAAAAATGCTTTAAAAGGAAATTTAGACGAAAAGATTCAGGCGTTAGAAAAAATAGATTTAAATCAAATTACTTCTTTCGGGAAAAATACGAATCATTTAAATATTCTAAAATCAATTGCATTTCAGTTAGGACAAGCAATTTCGCTTCATGAAGAAAAAGAATTGTACACCAAAAATGAAATTGCAAATGCATTTCCAGATTTAAAAAAATATCTATTAAGAGAAGAAAATTCCAATTTTGAAAATTTACAAAAATGCTTCTCCAATTTCATTACGATTCTCAAAGACAGAAGTCTTAAAATGAAAAATAAATCCGAATATAAATATGAAGATGAAAATGATGTTTTTGAAAAATAGAAAAATTTAGATTCATCTTTTTATATGCGTCGTTCCTACGGAACTCAATTCTGAAAACGTCTTTTTTTCAACGGATTAAAATCCGTTGCTACAACATTTAGCATTCCTACGGAATTTTTTAAAGTTATATATCTTTTAATGAACCAACTAACCATGTGAAAGTTTCGTAGAAACGATTTATTTTGTAGCAACGGATTTTAATCCGTTGGAAAATAATCGGCCACAAAATAAAATTCTGTAGGAATGATAGATATTAATTTTTAAAACTACTACGCAAAATCTCTGCGCAGTAACTTTTGAATCTTTGTTCAAAGATTAGAACTCATGAATACAACATTATTAAAAGAGATGATTTCGCAGAATTATGTCAAGGTAAACAAACATCCTGAACATGATTTGTATATTTATAACTACACTCAAACGGCTCAATTTGAAAGAGTGTGGAATGAAATTACAATAACCTGCCGCGGACTTATTCTAGATGCTGAGGGAAATGTTGTGGCAAGACCTTTTCCTAAGTTTTTCAATTTGGGTGAAATGAAAAATGAAATCCTTCCAGACACTTCTTTTGAAGTATACGATAAAATGGACGGTTCGCTTGGCATTTTGTATTGGATCAACGATAAACCTTTTATGGCACGCCGTGGTTCATTTTCTAGCGAGCAGTCAGATAAAGCAAATGAAATGCTGCACGGAAAATATAAAAATACCTGGTCATTATTGGATAAAACCAAAACCTATTTATTTGAAATTATCTACCCAGAAAACCGAATCGTTTTAGATTACGGAGCATCAGAAGAATTGGTTTTACTGGCCGTTATCGATACAAAATCTGGCGAAGAATTTGAACTTGAAGATATTGGATTTCCAATAGTTCAAAAGTTTGATGGAATCAAAGATATTCATGCTTTATCAGCTTTAAATCAAAATAATAAAGAAGGATTTGTGGTTAAGTTTGCCAATCATTTTCGGGTAAAAATTAAATTTGAAGAATATCTTCGTTTGCATCGAATTATTACTCAGATTTCCAATTTAAATATTTGGGAATATCTGAAAAACAATCAGCCATTTGATGAAATTTTAGAACAAGTTCCAGATGAATTTTTCAACTGGGTAAAGCAAACAAAAGCCGATTTAGAAAATGAATTTAAAGCAATCGAAGATCAATGTAAATTAGATTTTAAAATTCTGGAATCCCGTAAGGAAACCTCTTTTTATTTTCAAACTTGTAAACATCCCAAAGTGTTATTTTCAATGCTTGACGAAAGAGATTATTCAGAAATAATCTGGAAAAAAATTCGGCCAAAATTTGAAAAACCTTTTAATAAAGAAGAAGAATAAATCTCTTGGGTGTAATTTTTCAACACATAGAAACAGAGTCTTATAAAGATTTAAAAAGACTTTTCACTAATTTAAATACACATAGCCATGTGAGGAAACCGGTTTCTTTTAGTATCTTTTTTAGACGTAAAAAAATCTATGTTTCTATGTGTTAAAATTAAATTGTATTCAATTTAAGTCAACAGCTAAAAAAATAATTTTAAACTGCGCAGAATTACTGCGCAGTGACAAAGCTATATTTGTCACAGAAAAATAAACGCCATGATTATAAAAATAAAATCAGATAATAAATGCTTTTTGGACATCCTTCATAAAAACCCCAATACAGATCAGGGACTTTATTTGAAGGAGTTGAAAAACGGAATTTTAATTGGAAATGTAATAGCCGAAAACGAATATCACTGTCTGTTTTTAGATGGTAAACACAGTTATCTGCCTGAAGAAGGAAATCAAATCGATTTTCAGAGTCATTGCAGTCCGTTATTGGCATTAAACATAATGAGCGAGTTTTTTAATCATCTGTATAAAGAAAACAACACTTTGGCAGCAACTGTGATTCCGTGGTTAGAGAAAAATTACGAAGCAGTAGATACAGAGAAATGTACAATAGAAGTTCCTACATTTTTTATTGATTCAAACTGGTACAAAAACGGAAAATATCTGTTATCAAAATATATTGACGGAATTATACTTGTCAATAAAATAGGAAACAATTTCGAACTAAAAATCGAAGGCGCTACAGTAAGAGAAGCGATGCAGAAATTCTCGTTGGTATCATTGTTTTCGCATTTTACAAACAAATATGCGGTGTACACTTTTATCGATGATCATTTCATTCAGAAACATATCACAATGTTTACCAATCTTACTGGAATTCCGTATTTCGTATTTTACCTTTTTATAAAAAGAATTATGCGTTCTCCAAGTCAGTTTGAGAAATTTAAACCTCAGTTAGAAGCCTATTTTAATAATGAAGTTCAGTTTGTATTTACAGATACACATCAGTCTAGAAAAGAATTTATTTGCAGTAGAATCAATTTTGAAGAATCTGTCTTAGACTTTGGCTGTGGCGAATTGCAATACTACAAACAGCTTCATAAAAAAGGATTTAGAGAGGAATATTATGCTTACGACGAAGTTGATTTTAAACATATTGCCGATAAAATTCAGGAATCAGAAAGAACAGAAAATCTAATCTGGGTAGAAAGCTTAGAAGAAATAAAAGACTTTGAAGGTCAGATTGTTTTAAGTGAAGTAATTGAACATAACTCATTGGAAGAAGCAAAAAACATCTTGATTTGGATAAGAGACAATACAAAATTTACCAAACTTTTTGTTACAACGCCAGACAAAGACTTTAATGTAAATTATGAATTGACAGAAGAATTTAGACATGACGATCATGATTTCGAATTATCAAATGCAGAGTTCGTATCGCTTATAAATGAAATTTTTCCAAATCCTAAAGAATTTCACGGAGTGGGAGATTGTGTAAAAGGAGTTTATCCGACAAGTGCGGTAATCATTCAAAAAAAGTAGAAAATGTTAGACTTTAGAGTAAGAAATAGAATAGACTGGTTTTGTAAAAACAAAATCAATGATTTTTCGCCAACCATTTCGCCAGCACCAAAATACAAAGCAAAAAACGAAATAGAGAGTATCGAAACAGCGATTCATTATTATATGGAAAATGGTGTGACCGAATTTGTAGTTCAAAAGAAATACATGGGATCTTACTGTACCATTTATTTGAAGAGAAATATTGAAGAAACGTACTTTGTTTCCCGAAATGGTTTCAAAATGGATCATATCGATACAGAGCAGGCAATAGAAAGTCTGAGAAATTTACATGCTAAAATGCTCGTAGATTTCCCAGAATTCGAAACCCTTTTAATTGCTTCTGAATTATTGCCTTGGAAAGTGCTTGGAGGAGGATTAATCGAAAAAGAATTCACAGGTTATTACGACGCTTTACAGACGCAAAATTTGTACTTGAAAGAATCTGGATTGATCGAAAAAATAATCAAGGTCAAAAATGACGAAGCGTTTACAACTTATGTTTCAGATAAAGAGAAGCTTTCTAGAAAAGAATTTGCTGCGAAACATAAAACGCACATTATACGTCAGTATGATGCTTTGCAGGCGATAAAAATTCCGGATTTAGAGAAACAGCAAGAATCATTGAATGTATTTAAAAATCAGATCGATACCTTTGGAATTGAAGGCGAAATCTATTTTAAACCTTTTACAATCTTAAAAGAAGTAAAAATTTCTGGTGAAGAAATATTGCCAAACAGCAATTTGACTTACGAATTGATAAACAACGATCCGTTTTTGCATTTAGAAATTAATGCTTCAAACAGAGAAGAAAAGCTAAAAGAAATTTATGCCTTTTTTGAAAAACTGACCAAAGCAAACGAAGAAGGAATCATGATAAAACCGGTTCAGAATTACATTAAAGGTTTGCCACCCTGTTTTAAAGTCAGAAACAACAATTACCTGACGATGATTTATGGAGTGAATTTCCATCAGGATTTCGATTATTATTTAGATAAAAGAAACGTAAAAAGAAAATTAGAACAGTCTATAAACGGCTGGGAAATCAATCAGAAGATGCTTCAGATTCCGTATAAAGATTTAGGAGATGAAAATTATTTAATACGTCTGCTTCTTTTGAAAAGAATCAACAATGAAGAAATAGAAAAAACATTAGATCCAAGATTATAACACGATTATAAAATGAAAAAGACACCAACATTAACGATATTAGTCGGATGCCCGGCATCAGGAAAAAGTACGTTTGCCGAATGGAAAGTGAGAACTGAAGCCAAAACCATGCGAATTAGTCGTGATGAAATCAGGTTTTCTCAATTTCAGGAAGTAATGGATCCATCTGTTGAAAGTATGATTTCTAAAATTATCAACGTGCAGATTAAAACCCTGCTTTCAAATGGATGGAATGTAATTTTGGATACTTGTAATGCTAAAGCAGAATATCTGAAACAACCTGTAATCGAATTTTCTGAAATGGCAAATATTGAATTCAAAATGTTTGATTTACCATTGGAAGAACTTTTTACCAGAAATGATAAAAGAGACCGAAAAGTGCCAAGAAAGGTAATCGAAAAGATGTATTACGAATTGAAGAAAACCAAAGAAAAATTTGATTTCAAACCTGTAAAAAAGATCGAAAAAAACTTGGAATACTGTGATCAAAATCCAGATTTGCCAAAAGCAATTATCTGTGATCTTGACGGAACTCTTGCCTTAATGAACGGAAGAAACCCTTTTGATGCCAGCAAATGTGATGAAGACGAAATCAACAATCCAGTTGCAAACGTATTGAGAAACTATAAGAAATTAGGATATGAAATATTACTGGTTTCTGGAAGAGAAGACCGATACAAAGAACCCACCTTGCGATTCCTTCAAAAACATGAAATTGAATACGATGATTTAATCATGCGTAAAACAAAAGACAGCCGAAAAGATTCCATCATCAAAACAGAAATCTATAACGAATTTATAAAAGATAAATATTTCGTAGAATTTGTATTAGATGATAGAAACCAAGTTGTTGATACTTGGAGAAATGATTTAAAACTTCCTTGTTTCCAAGTGTATTACGGAGATTTTTGATTTTGAAAGGAACAAAGGGACAGAGCAACAAAGCGGCAAAGGTTTTTTTAACGCATCAATTGTAGAGACGCACTGCAGCAGTGCGTTCTAAGATAAAGAAATTAAAACATCCAAAAGACGAGGGTTCAAATCCTTCCTGCGCAGCCAATAAGCCGCGGTAGTTTAGCAAGGGAAAATAGTTGGGTTTTTATTAAGTGTAAAGTTTGTTTCACTAAGATTGAAATCATTGTTAATCTACGGCAAAAAAACGCAGCGCCTTAGTGGCAAAATAAAAATAATAAATAAAAAGCACAAAGAGGAGAAAACCTCTGAACCTCTGCCTCTTTGAGCCTTAGCAACTTAAGAAATGAATAAATATGAGCGACTGAAAACAGAATTAGAAGCAGTCGGAAATGGAAAGATGAAAGCGTTTGGAGATTCAATGCTCCCGATTCTAAAAAATGGAAGTCTGCTGACTTTCGAAAAAAGCGACGATTATCAAATAGGCGATATCGTCTTCTGTAAAGTAAAAGGCCGATATATTGACGCCCACAAAATCATAAAAACCGATAAAAGCAAAGGTTTCCTAATCGCCAATAACCACGGATTCGAAAATGGCTGGACCAAAATTATCTACGGAAAAGTGATCGAAGCAGAATTTAAAAACCAGATTATTTACGGGAAGAGAGAATAGAGAATGAGAGAGTGGGATAGAAGCAAGAAGCAAGAGGAAAGACTTTTGAAACTTCTGTAAAATTTAAATAAGAAAAAATTAAAGACTCAAAGAGAAGAAACCTTTGTCACTCTGTCCCTTTGAGCCTTTGTAACTTTAAAAAAAATGACATATATAGACATAGGAATCAACCTAACCAACAAACAATTCCAAAACGACATAGACGATGTTGTACAAGACGCAATTGATGCCGACGTATCGCAAATGATATTAACCGGCACAAGTGTACGAAATAGTGAAGAATCGGCTAAAATTGCCCGACAATATCCAGGCGTATTATATTCAACGGCAGGAATTCACCCGCATGATGCGAAGAGTTTTGATGCACAGAGCATTTCGAAATTAAAAAATCTATTACAACAAAAACACGTAATTTCCGTTGGAGAATGTGGACTCGATTTCGATCGTGATTTTTCCCCAAGAAACAAACAAGAAGAATGTTACAAAGCCCAGCTGGAATTGGCGATTGAAGTTCAGAAACCTTTGTTTTTGCACGAAAGAGCTGCTTTTACTTCTTTTATGAACATCACAAAAGAGTATCTGCCGAAACTTCCAAAAGGCGTTGTACATTGTTTCACAGGAAGTCTGCAAGAAGCCAAAACCTATCTTGATAACGGATTTTATCTCGGTTTTACAGGAGCCATTTCAGATACCAAACGTTTCAGCCATTTAAAAGAAGTCATTCAGTACGTACCGCTCGACCGAATGATGATTGAAACCGATGCGCCATTTATGCTTCCTAAAAACGTTCCGAACAGCCTTTTAAAAAAATACCACGAACGACGATGCGAACCGTCTTTTCTGCCTTATGTAGCAGGAACAATTGCGCAGTTTAAAGGAATTGCTTTGGACAAAGTGGCGACAGAAACAACTAAAAATGCCAAAAGCTTTTTTGGGATTTAAAAGAATCCCATAGGGATGAAATATTTATAGAAATTATAAGATTATGTGAATAGAGCCCCATCGGGGTGACATATTATACATTTGCAAGATCATGACCAATCTTAAAAACCGAGGAAAAGAAGCCAGCGACGACGCTTTATTCGGAACGGCAAAAATGCAGTCCAAACTGAAAGAAGCTGTAACCGATATGCATTATTTTTTGAGCAGAGGTTACGGCGAAAAATCGACTTTGACTTTAGTTGGAAACCATTATCGCTTAAATGCACGTCAGCAGCAAGCCGTTCGTGGCATGAGCGCTTCTGAGCAGCAAATCAAAAACCGAAAATCAAAAGAAATCCAAAGCCAGGATTTGGAAGGAAAAGAAATTTGTATCGACGGATTTAATGCTTTGATTTTACTCGAAAGTACGTTGTCGAATGCTTATGTTTTTAAAGGACAAGACGGTTTTATCCGCGATTTGTCGAGTGTTTACGGAACATATAAAAAAGTAAATCAGACTTCGCAGGCGATTGAAATTATAACCGGTTTTTTCAGAAATGAAAAAATTAAAAAAGCAGTCTGGTTATTTGATAAACCCGTTTCAAACAGCGGGAAGTTAAAACAGATGATAGAAGAAGTCGCTCTGAATAATAACTTAAATTGGGAAGTACAATTAGTAAACAATCCTGATAAGGTAATTGCTGAAAGTGATTATATTGCCATAACTTCTGATGCTTGGATTCTGGATAACGCTTCTGCTAATTTCAATTTAATGAAATATGTTTTGGCACAAATAGATGCAAAAGAAACGGTAATAGATTTGTAGAATATGTCCCGTTGGGGACATTTCGTTGGTAAAAAAAAATGATAGGCAAGGTATTATGTCCCATCGGGACATTTGATTAACACAAAAAATGAATTCAAATCTTCTTTTTAATGAAATAAAAGCAGTAACTCCTCTTTTGAATAAAAGCTGGAAAGAAAGGTATGCTCGGTTTTTAACAGACGAAAATCTGTGTCTTTTTTCTAAAAACCTGATTTCATTTCACAATCAAAAAACAGAAATTTCGAGACTGCCATATTTTAAAGATGAAATTATCGTTTCATTGCAAGATGCCGTTTCCTATTTTAAAAATGCGCTGGAAAATTTTGAAAATGAATCAAATGAGTTTCAAACCAGTTTAATTCAAGCATTCGAAAAAACACCTTTCGAAAGTATTTTACTTATTTTAGGACAGCGTTTAACTCCTGCGAGTGTGCGTGATGAAAACGGAATTCCGCCTGCAAAAGAAATTCTTTTAGAAAGTTGTTTTCAGCCTTATAATAAAGAAATTTCGATAGCAGCCAGAGCTTGGGAAAAACACGTGGGAAGAAATAAAAACAGTATTTTCGGAGAAATAAAAGGAAATACAATCCAGAAAAAAGAAAAGGTAGAAAACCTCATTCAGTACATCATCAGTCATAAAACGTGGTGGAATATTTTCTACCATTACAAACACAATCTCGTATACGAAATTCGAGTAGAAAACGGACAAGGACTACGATGGACTTCCGATGGAAAACAGTTCATAGGATTTTTAGAAGACTTTTTAGAAGAATAAAAATGGAAACAAACAATAAACATAGTTTTACAAACGAAGAATGGGAAACTTGTATAAAAGTTTTGCAGACTCTAAAAGACAATCCGTTTGAAAATCCCGATAATGATTTGTTTGCGGGACTGATTACCAAGATTCATAAAAATGCCAAAAAGAATCTGCGCAGTGTTAGTTATTTTTCAAAAAAAGAAGAAGATCTTCAGGTAAGTCTAAATGCGACTTTGGTTTCAAAAGCTTTAAACGGAGAAACCTTATTTGCCGAAAAGGAAAATCCAGACGAACAGCAATTTACTGAATTGCATCTGCCTAAAAACTGTTATGCCTGCAATAAATCGTATAAACTGGCGCATAGTTTTTACACGAGACTCTGCCCAGAATGTGCCGAAGAAAATTATGAAAAGCGTTTTCAAAATATAGATCTGTCAGGACGAAATGTAATCCTAACTGGCGGACGTGTAAAAGTAGGTTTTGCAACCGCGTTAAAGCTTTTGCATAATAATGCCAATGTTGTCCTTACAACCCGTTTTCCGGCACTTGCTTTAGAACAATTCAAACAAGAAGAAGATTTCGAAAAATGGAAAGACAATCTGATAATTTACGGTCTTGACTTACGAAATTTAAACGCCATAAATGAATTTGTATCGTTTTATAAATCCAAATTTGATACTTTGGATATTTTGATAAACAATGCCGCACAGACTATTAAATATCCAGATGAATATTACACGCCTTTGATTCAAAAAGAAGAAAATCTTTTAATTGGATTTTCAGCAAATTCAAAATTAATTGCCAATAAAACTCCAGTCGCTGCCGAAGTAAAAGCGCTTGAATATGGATTTGAAGAAAAAACAGAAATAGCACTTTCACGTTTCGGGCAGCCGGTTGATAATCGTGAGAAAACAAGCTGGAATTCGACTTTGGAAGAAATTAGTATGTACGAATTGGTTGAGGTGAATTTGATCAATCAGATTACACCTTATTTTTTAATTAAAGAACTCAAACCATTGTTTTTGAATTCTGAATTTAACGAACGATTTATCGTAAATGTAACATCGTCTGAAGGGATTTTTAGTTATACCAATAAAACCATTTTTCATCCGCATACCAATATGACAAAAGCGGCTTTGAATATGATGACACTTACTTCGGCGAAAGAATTTGCAGAAGATTCCATTTATATGACCAGTGTCGATGTCGGTTGGATTTCGACTGGAGCCAAAGAAAGTCTTCGAAAGAAACAATTTGAAGAAGGTTATATTCCGCCATTGGATTCTGTAGACGGCGCGAGCAGAATTTTAGATCCAATAGTGCAGGGAATCAAAGGAAGCAGTATATTTGGCGTTCTGCTAAAAAATTATAAAGTCTCAGACTGGTAAAAATTTGGGTAGTAGTTTAATTGGAAAAACATTCCCACCAAAGGAAAAGTTTTGGGTTCGAGTCCCAACTATCCTACTAAGGTGTTAGCTCAATTGGAAGAGCGTCAGTTTGCTAAACTGGAGGATGCGGGTTCGAGTCCAGGCACACCTTTTTTTAAAAATTTCTATGTTTTTTTGTAAAAACTTGTAAAGTGATTTAACCGAAGATCACTAAGGTTACGCAAAGAATTATACCTAATTGTTTCATTTCATTTTTGAAGGAACACAAAAAAACTCTTACTCTTGATAACTATCAGGATGGTGATAAATCCAAAAATAAATAAATATGGTGTTAGTTCAACTTGGAAGAACACTTACTATGCAAGTAAGAGGCTGCGGGTTCGAGTCCCGTACACCATACTTTTTTTCTAAAGGTTCAAAAGGTATTTAAAATTTTTAATAAAAACAGCAATCCGTAAAATACAAGATGGTTTGGTAGAAAACCGTTTTTGTTGTTTTTTGCAAACCGTAAATATATTCTTTTTCTTACTTTATCAAAAGCGTTATTTTTGAAAAGAACTTCGGTTTATCAATACTTTTATCTTCTATATTTGCATTATTTAAAAATACATAATAATTTTAAAAATGACCATTGAAGATTTAAAATCCCAAAGCCTAATTCTTTTCGAAGCCTGGAACCGGAGGTGCTAAAGTAACTTTGGAAAAAATCAGCGTAGCTAAATAAATTAAACTCGTTTTTCTACCAATAAAAAGTGAAACCCTGCAAATACCAATTTGCGGGGTATTTTTTTTTATCAATTGGTAATTTTATTAGAAGTCTGTTAAAATACTTTTTTTAACACTTAAAATATGTCATTTTTGCATGTGCATATTTTATAATTTATTATTTTACACGTTTCAAATAAAAGCCAGTAAAAAATGAATATAAGCATATCAATTAAACAATTAGGGAAAAAACATCCCCTTCTTCAGGAAAAAAACATCAGTTTAGATAATACCACTTCAATCATTACTGTTCGTACTTTCTTAGAATTAATTGTAAAAAATCAAGTTGAACTTTTCGAATCTTCTTCATTTGAGTTTGAAGACGAAGACAAAATCCATCTTCCAAAAGAAAATTATTTGCCCATTCTGACCGATAACGGAAAAGTAGGTTTTGGCGCGCTGTACAATCACAACCAAGTAGATTTGGCGAAAGCGCAGGAAAATGCCATTCAAGCTTTTGAAGACGGTTTATATGCTGTATTCTACGGAGAAGATCAATTGGAAACTTTAAATGAGGAAATTGATTTATCCAAAAACAATTCCATCACTTTTATCAGACTTACTTTCTTGGCGGGAAGCTACTGGTAAAATCAATTAAAAATTAAAAATTGAAATGGCAATATTAAAAATCAATTGCAATGTCAATTCAAATCTAAAAATCTAAAATATTATCCATGACGATAGAAGATCTTTTAAAAAGTAAAGTAATTGAAAATCCAATTAAGAGATTTAAAAAAGAACTGGAAGAAATAGTAAACAGCAATCTGGTTACGAAATTATTTTCTGGATCAAAACTAAAAAAAGAGGTGGCGGAGTTTGGTCTGGAACTTTTGAAACTTCAGGACAATTATTACAGTAATTATATTTCGCTAGGATCTAAAGAAACCGAAAAGTTTGCGACTTTGGTAAAAGAGAATATCTGGGACGAAAAAAATTACTATGATTTACTGCTTTACTTTTTTGGTGAAGAAAACGCTTCATACGTAAAAGAAGCTTGGAACAGACTGCCTCAAAAAATGTATCAAACGGGTTATGCGCGTAGAGCTTTTAGAGCACCAAATCATAAGAAATATTTGTTAGTCAATCAGATCAATTTTCTGCGTTCTTTGCTAAACGGACCTTACAAATACAATTATCAGGACAGCAGTACTTTTTACTACAATTTAAGTATTGAAGATGAAGTTCGCTATGATACTGAGATTTCAAATTCGATGAATAAATTCATGGTTTGGTCTTCGGCATTGGATGCTGGAAAAGAAGGACTTTACCAATTGTTTGAAGACATTATTTTCAATAAAGATACACACGGAAAAGTATCTAGAAATATCATCAAAACGCTTTTAAACAGCGAAAAACAAGAAAACTGGGAATTGGTAGAAAAACTGCTTTTGGCGGCTCAGCGTCAGGAAGGTTTGCGCCAGACAATTCTAGAAGCTTTAGACGAAACGAGTATCGGCGCTTTGCAATACATGATTAAAGTTTTGATCGATAATAAACTGACTCGTTTTTCATCGGTTGTACGAGCAATCGACACGTGGACAGGGTTAGGTTGGGTATCAGAAAAAGAAACTACGGTTCGTACAATTATAGAGCTGGCTTCGGGTTATTTTTCAAAACCAGAAACGATTCCGACTGGCGTAAAAAGCAAAAACAACAACGAAGTCTATATGGCACTTTGGGTTCAAGGTGTTTTGGATGTAGAAAAAACAGTTCCGTATCTGCATGAATTATTAGAAAAAGGTTCTGTGGAGAAGAAATCTTTGGCATTAAAATTTGCTGGAGAAACGAACGATCCTTATATCGAAATGCCACTTTATTTTAAAGCTTTAGAAGATGAAAATTTACAGGTTTTAGCCTTTGCAGTTCCAAGAATGAATGCTTTGTTGGAAGCGAATACCAAATCGAAATTCTATATTGAAAATGCGGATTATCCGAACTTCTTTGATAAAGTTTACAATCTGGCACAAAGTATCACCGACAAAGAAAAAACTTTTGAAGGAAAAGTATTTTCGTGGCTGAATGTAAAATTCGAAAGAGATACGCTTTATGCTGCAGCCATCAATTTGGTTGGTGATAATAACGAAAGATTAGAAGCGGTTTTACAGCATTTTGAAGGTTTCTCGATCAACTTAAGAGAGAAACTGACCAGAAATTTATTGGGTAGTTTTTATCATTATTCGTATTATAGTCTAAAGGAGAATACTTTACAAGGAATGAAGACTCCTTCTGAATTCCAAAGAAATTTTGCATTACGAATTTTAAAAGATAGGGGAGAATCTCTTGTTGCTTCGGCAATTTGTGTCTTAAATAATTTGAGTTTAACAGAAGAAGAATTGACAATTTTTCAGGAATTGTTTAAGCGTAAAAATTCTCATTTAAAGAAAAATTTAACCGCAATTTTAATCAAACAAGAAGATCAAAAAGTAATCAATTTTGTGGATCAGACCGTAGAAAAAGGCGATTTAGAACAGCGTATGTCAATGTTGGACGTTATGTTGCAACTTCAGAAAAACAATAAACTGACAGATAAGGTTAACGATTGGGTAAAAGAGTATCTGGAAAGACCAAAAATTACAGAGAAAGAAACCAAATTTATAGAGCAGTTAGAACCTTCAAAAAAGCAAGATCTTTTAAGCGTCGAAAACGGTTACGGATTTTTTACGCCAAACGAAATTTCGGCTTATGAGCTTCCAAAAACAAAGTCAGATTCTCTGTATATAAAAGCGATAAAAGAACATCAATACGGTTTCTCCAAATCGATGTCGCATATTAAAGCAGAAATTGCGAAACTTTATAAATTGTTTGAAGAAAACAGAAATTACGAATACGAAATCGAGAATTACGATAATAGTAAATCGACTGTTTTATTGGGAAATTCTTTTGGACCGTTAAAAAAACTAAAAGACGAAAAGAACTCAGAAGTAGTGGCAACCAATTATCCGTTGTATGAACTTTGGGAAGAATGGTTTACAAAATCGGGTCTTGCCAATAGAGATTTGTTTTTGATGACAATGATAAGCAATTGCGATCGAAAAATTTGGAGAGACTTTCTAGAAAAGTATGTTTTTTACTTTAAAGAATTACTGCCTCATCCAAACAAAAGAGGTTACGATTGGGACAATGCTATTTTGAACATTCTGAATGCCTTACAATTGAAATATGTTTTTGAAGAAAAAGCCGATTTCTTAATTGATGCTTGCAGTACTTTGTATGCAGATCTTCCAGAATCTGTAAAAGATTTCGAATATGTGCCTGGTAAAAATGAATATTATTATTACAACAATAACAATGGAAACGGTTGGCAGAATCAAGGATTCTTCGATATTTATTTGAATAAAATTGGCTTACTTGATTTAACAGAAGAACAAAATGCTAAAGTTTGGAATCTGTACAGATGGAGACAATTAAACGGTTTAGAAAAAAATATATCGTTTACGAAACCACCTATTCATTTGTATTGCGTGGCGTTCGAACAAAAATTAATTACTGAAGGCGAATTGTACGAAGGGATTTTAGAAAGCGAAAGAATTTCTGTTTTAACCAGCGAGACCAAACATTACAGACATTTTGGAAGCGAGGAGTTAATTAAGAAGTTTCCGTTCTTAGTTCCGATGATTGATAAAATCAGAGAAACGTTTTTGGATGTTGAGGTAAAAAGAGGAGATTCTAATACTTCGGTTACGCATTTAGTACAGAGTTTCCAGAAGATTTTTGGAGCAAACCGTTTGGTTGAATTGATTACAGCACTTGGAAAAGCAAGTTTGTATAAAGGTTATATCTACTCGTGGAGTTATACCGATTTAACAAAACAGAAATTATTTAGTTTCTTATTGAAAAGATGTTATCCAGTTGCGACCGACACTCAGGAAAGTTTTAATGCTTTAATTAAAAAAGCTAAAATCTCTGAAGAAAGATTGATTCAAACTGCGATTTATGCGCCACAATGGCAAAAATTTATCAGCAGTTATTTGGATTGGAACGGGCTGGATGAAGGAATCTGGTGGTTTCATGCGCATACCAAAACAGCTTCTTACAGTGCTACCAATTCAGAATTAGAAAGTGAAGCAGCAAGATTTTCAACTTTAGATTTGCAAGATTTTAAAGATGGCGCTGTCGATAAAGATTGGTTTACATCGGCTTACAAAAAATTAGGAAAAGCAAAATGGGAACTTTTGTACGAATCTGCGAAATACGTAACAGACGGAAACGGCCACAGACGTGCTAGGTTATACGCGGATACGATTACAGGAGATTTGAAAATTAGAGAAGTTACAGCCAAAGTAAAAGACAAACGTGATCAAGATTATTTAAGAGTTTATGGATTGGTTCCGTTAAGTAAAGCGAGTCTAGAAAAAGATATTTTGTCGCGTTATGAATATTTACAACAGTTTAAAAAAGAAAGTAAAGAATTCGGTTCGATGAAACAGGCGAGCGAATCTTTGGCGATTCGTGTGGCTTTAGAAAACTTAGCAAGAAATGCAGGATATCCAGATCCAATTCGTTTGACTTGGGCAATGGAAACGAAGCAAGTTCAAAATATTTTATCAAAAGAAACCGAAGTGGTTTTAGATGATGTAACGATTAGTTTGGTAATTAATAAGGAAGGAAAAGCCGATTTGGTTACGTACAAAGCAGGAAAAGAATTAAAATCGATTCCGCCGAAATACAAAAAAGACAAAGGAATTCTGGAATTAACAAACTACAGAAAAACCATGCGAGAGCAATGGACACGTTCTAGAAAAGGTTTAGAAGAAAGTATGATTCGCGGCGATGAGTTTTTATTCGCAGAAATGCAGAATCTTTTTGAACATCCCATTATTTCGAAACATCTGGAGAAATTAGTTTTTATTTCTAATAACGATAAAATAGGTTTTTATGTCGATGGAAGTTTAGTGACTGGTTTAGGCGAAATGATTTCGTTAAACGAAAAACAGACTTTTAGAATCGCGCACTGTTTTGATTTGCATAAAAATAATGTTTGGGTCGATTATCAGAAATATTGTTTTGATAATAAATTGCAACAGCCGTTTAAACAAGTTTTCAGAGAATTGTATGTGCCAACGCCAGACGAATTGAAAGAGAAATCAATTTCAAGACGTTATGCTGGACATCAAGTGCAACCGAATCAAACTTTAGCTTTATTGAAAACAAGAGGCTGGAAAGTAGATTACGAAGAAGGATTGCAGAAAGTTTTCCATAAAGAAGGTTATCAGGTAAAAATGTATGCCATGGCCGATTGGTTTTCCCCAGCAGACGTGGAGAGTCCGACTTTAGAAACCATCGAATTTCATTCTTTAAAAGATTATAAAAACATTGCTTTTGAAGATATCAATCCGAGGATTTTCTCAGAAGTAATGCGCGATATTGATCTAGTGGTGAGCATTGCTCATGTAGGTGGCGTAGATCCAGAAGCAAGTCATTCTTCAATCGAAATGAGAGGCGTTTTATTGAGAGAAACATTGCGATTGTTTAAAGTCAAAAAAAATGTTGAAATCAAAGAAAACCATGCCATCATAAAAGGAAAACTGGCGGATTACAGCGTACATTTAGGAAGTGCGGTTGTGCATCAGCTTCCCGGTAAATATTTATCGGTGCTGCCAATTCATTCGCAACACAGAGGACGTTTGTTTCTTCCGTTCGCAGATGATGATCCGAAGTCGGCTGAGGTAATGTCTAAAGTTTTATTGTTTGCTAAAGATGATGAAATTCAAGATCCGACTATTTTGGGGCAAATTGATAAGACATATGCTTAATAGTTAAGTATTAGAAATATTAATTTTAACATTTTTGTCGTAAAATGTTAAATTAAGAAATAAAATATTACATTTGTCCCGTAATTAAAAAACAGAGAAATACATATGACACTTTCAATAGCAAAATATTTTGACCACTTAGCAGGATCACTTCCGGCTGAAGTATCAGGATGCAATATGTATTTTTATGAAATCGAAATGTAAAATTTAGAGTCAAACTCATCATAAAATATAAAAAGCGTCTTGATTTCAAGGCGCTTTTTTTTGTTTAGGACAGTAAAAAGCAAAACAAAAAATGAGTAAAAACACTTTTATCAAAAATTATTTAAAAAATTATTGCAACAAATGTTTAATGAGTAGTCAAAATAGTGAAATACAATCTTAAGAAGTAATCCAATGAGAGACAGTCATTTGATACGATTAAGGAATCTGCACCAGTATGCGGACAGGAATTTCTATCTATTTACTTAAGATGTAACTAATTGATAATCAGTAAAATAATTTTAAAAATAATTTGGATAATTGATTTTTTCGACTTTATCTTTGCCGAAGAAAATCAGAACAAAGATTTCCAGATAAAAACGATTTCAAAATATAATACAGCATATAAAATGAATTTTGATTTAAAAATATACAGTGAAAGACTACTACAATCAAGACTAGATTTTGGATGTAACATAATACAGGTGCATGAATATGGACAATAGGATAGGTATATCTTATAAATCTTGAAGCACCTTTAATCGGGTGCTTTTTTTATGCCCAAAAATAAATGATTTTGTAGCTCAGTTGGATAGAGCGTCTGCCTTCTAAGCAGATGGCCGAAGGTTCGAATCCTTCCAGAATCACTCGTTCTCTAGAAGGAACTGGCTCATTGGGGTTACTGGCTAACCTTCCCGACTGTCTCTCGGGAGAAACGGGTTCGACTCCCGTATGAGCCGCTTTTTTTATAAATGCACTGATATGCTAAGTCGCTAAGGTACTAAGGCAAAGATGTAAAGTTTAAAAGGAAAAAAACTCAGACCCTCAGAATCTTAGTTCCTTAGAACCTTAAAAATAAAAATGAGAAGAGAACGATGGTCGTTCGTCCGCCTTATATGCGGGAGGCTGCAGGTTCGATTCCTGTTTCTCATTAAAAAAATATTTTGCCACAAAGACACAAAAACTCAAAGAGAATAAAAAACTTGACGCTTTAGCGTCTTTGTGGCAAATAAAAAAGCAGGAGTGGTGAAATGGTAAACACGGCTGATTTAGGATCAGTTTTTTGAGAGTTCGAATCTCTCCTTCTGTACAAAATTTTTCTTGCGAAGATGCAGAGAGAAATTAAAAATTAAGAATTAAAAATTAAAGCTTAGCGAATCTGAGAGAGTTAGACAATGTATAGAAAAGTATACAAGAAAAAACTTAGAGTCTTATCGCCTTAGCAGCAAAAAAAACAAAGAAATAACATGAAAAAGATAAGTACATTATTTGCTAAAAACCCTGCCGATTTAGGAAGGGTAATTAATAAAATCAATATAGAAAACCATTGGGTTTTTAATGGAGAAGCCATTGCAGCCAGAAAATTTGACGGTACATCAGCAGCTATCATTAGTGGCGAAATATTTAAAAGATTCGATGCTAAAAAAGGAAGAACAATTCCAGATGGTGCAATTCCGTGTCAGGAAGCAGATCCAATTTCAGGACATCACCCGCACTGGTTAAAATGCGACCGATCAAAGTCTGAAGACAAACATTTCTTCGAAGCTTTCGACCGTTTAGAAAACAAAACAGACGGAACTTACGAATTATGCGGACCCAAAGTACAAGGAAATCCTGAAAAGTTTGAGAAACATACTTTGGTAAAACATGGTAGTGAAATCCTTGATTTTGTAAATCTTGATTTCGATGATTTGAAAAACTTCTTATTAGAAAATGATATTGAAGGTATTGTTTTCCACCACATTTCAGATGGAAGAATGTGCAAATTAAGAAAAACAGATTTTGGAATTAAACGCTTAAAACTCGAAGCAGTGTAGAAATAAAACAAGTAACATTAAAATTTAAAACGATGAAACAAAAATACAACCGAATTGCCCTTGTGGGAATTGAACAGGAAGAATATGATAGTATAAAAGCCCAATATCATGGACATATTATCTGGCACCAATCTATACCAAAAATTGTGGTAAAAGATGAGGTTTTGTATATGGAAAAATCGAACGGAATTGGAATGTTACCTGTAGATAAAGTTGTCTATTACGGAATTTACGATAATGATTTTGATTTTATTTCAGGTCTTGCGATCTGGAAAGGAGATTGTTATCCAAATCCGGCTGCGATGCTCGAATGCCGATTTAAGATTCCTTGTCTCATAAAAGCGTTATCTCTTTCGAGATTCGGCGCACCGAGAGGTTTTGTAAGCGCTGGAGCTTTTGTAAATACTACAAATGATACAGTTGCAAAATGGGGTAACTGGCATTGCGGTGAAAATAAACACCGTTTTACCGGAGAATGGGAAAGTGAGTTTACCGCTACCATTGAACCGTATTATGAAGGTGAGGCCGTTCGTATTATGATGATAGGCGATACCTATTGGCAGATTAAACTGGAAGGTGATGACTGGCTGAAATCGATTCATCCTGACAATGCTGGTTTTATGCCTGTCGATGATGATTTGCTTGCCGACACACTTAATATCAAAGAAGCTTTAAAAATGGACATGATTGGAAATGATTATATCGTGGCCAAAGACGGTTCGAAATATTTACTTGAAGTAAATCATATTCCGAATATTACTCGATTTGAAGAAGTCAGACAAGTTTATTTATCGACTGTTATCGAATGGATTAATTAATTTTTTTTACGCTGCGCAGAATAATTGCGCAGTGTAATTTGAATATTTGACAAATCAAATTAAAAAGAATGAAAAAAGAGAAATCATTGCGAATGGTTTCCATTTTAAAAATTAAAAAACAATGAATCAAAATATATTTTTTACGTCTGATCATCACTTTGGTCACACGAATATAATCAGGTTTAGTGAGCGCCCGTTTGCCTCGGTAGAAGAAATGGATGCGGAACTCATTAAACGATGGAATGAAAAGGTAAGTCCGCGGGATATTGTCTATCACTTGGGCGATATTTCTTTGGCAAGACCAGAACGAACAAAAGAAATTTTAGATCAATTAAATGGTTCTATTTTTCTTATAAAGGGCAATCACGATAAATCGGCATTGAGTTATGCAAAACGATTTGAATGGATCAAAGATTACTACGAATTAAGTGTCGCTGATGAAGATGCACCAAACGGCAGACAAAAGATAATCCTATTTCACTACGCAATGAAAGTATGGAGAAGTTCTTTTAGAGGTACATGGCACTTATACGGTCACTCTCACGGACATTTGTTCGATGATGAAACGATGCGATCTTTTGATGTTGGCGTAGACTGCCATAATTATGAACCGCTTTCTTATGATGAGGTAAAAACCCGCATTTTAGCGAAAGATTGGAAAGCTCCTTTTGGAGACAGATAATTATAAATTTTTTAAAAATTAGAAAAAATGAAAACTACAGATAAAATTATTATTATCGATTTAGAAGCCACATGTTGGCAAGGTCCCGTCCCGAAAGGCCAGCAAAATGAAATTATTGAAATTGGTCTGGCTTTACTAGATACAGAAACAGGCCAGATTTCTAAAAATAAAGGCATATTAGTAAAACCACAACGCTCTAGCGTAAGTTCGTTTTGTACAGAACTAACAACCATTACCCAAGATTTACTGGATAAAAACGGAGTATTTTTTGAAGATGCCATCAATCAGCTTATTGATGATTACAATCCGGATTTGTACACTTGGGCAAGTTACGGTCAGTACGATTTGAATATGCTGAAAAACCAATGTAAATCATTTGGTGTTCCCTATCCAATGGCAGAAGATCATATCAACGTAAAAGAACATTTTGCTGAAAAGTTTGGTCTTAACAGGCAGACGGGTATGAACGGTGCTTTGCAAATGTTGAATATTCCATTAGAAGGAACACACCATAGAGGTATTGACGATGCCAAAAACATCGCTAAAATTTTGAATTGGTGCCTGAAAAATTAGATTTTAATTTGTTAATCGCAGTTATCAAAAGGGATAGTTGATATCTGCACAAGGAAACTGCATATCTTCGTATTTGCAGTTTCTGTTTTTAGATGAATTATCAAAATATTAAAAAGGCTGTCTTTATAAGACAGCCTTTCCCTTGGTTAAATTATTTTGATTTATTAATTGTTTCCGTAGATTTTAGCGTAAAGATCTTTATAGGTCTCTTTAATAATTTTTCTTTTTAATTTTAAAGTAGGAGTAAGCTGTCCACCATCGATTGACCAAACATCTGGAGTTAACTCAAAACGTTTAATTTGTTCCCAGTGACCAAATTTTTTATTGATACTTTCTACTTCTTCGTCAATTCTTTTAATGACATCTGGATTTGAAGCGATTTCAGCGTCAGTACTTCCTAAAGTAACTTTGTGGATTTTAGCCCATTCTTTTACAAACTCAAAATTTGGCTGAATAAAAGCAGCTGGCATTTTTTCGCCTTCACCAATAACCATAATCTGTTCAATAAAACGAGATTGTTTCATCGCATTTTCAATCATCTGCGGAGCAATATATTTTCCTCCTGATGTTTTGAACATTTCTTTTTTACGGTCGGTGATTTTTAAGAAACCTTCACTGTCAATTTCTCCAATATCTCCCGTATGGAAATAACCGTCTTGTAAAGCTTCAGCTGTTTTTTCAGGATCGTTATAATATCCTAACATTACGTTTGGTCCTTTACAAAGAATTTCTCCATCTTCAGCAATTTTCACTTCAAGATTACGGATTGGTTTTCCAACAGTTCCAATTTTAAAACCTTTATTTCTTTGATCGTTTACCGCAATTACAGGAGAAGTTTCTGTTAAACCATAACCTTCCATAACCGGAATTTCTGCTGCAGCAAAAACTCTAGACAAACGAGGCTGTAAAGCGGCACTTCCAGAAACCATTAAATCTAATTTTCCTCCCAAACCTTCTTTCCATTTACTGAAAATTAGTTTGCGGGCAATTTTTAATTGAAACTCATACCAGAAACCGTTTGCTCCGTATGGCTCGTATTTTAAACCTAAATCAATAGCCCAGAAAAACAGCTTTTTCTTGATACCAGTTAATTCGGCTCCTTTGGCATAAATTTTATCGTATACTTTTTCAAGAAGTCTAGGAACAGCTGTAATAACTGTTGGCTGTACTTCTTTTAAATTGTCGCTGATTTTGTCGATCGATTCTCCAAAATAAACCGAAACACCATAATATTGATAGATGTATAGAATCATTCTTTCAAAGATATGGCAGATAGGAAGGAAGCTCAATGCAGTACTGTTTCCCGCATCAAATGGAATTCTAGGTGCGCTGTCTAAAACATTCGAAACAATGTTTTGGTGTGAAAGCATAACACCTTTAGGCCTTCCTGTAGTTCCAGAAGTATAAATAATCGTTGCCAGATCATTTGTATGAATACTTTCTTTTCTAGCTTCAACTTCATTTTGGTTGCTTTTGTCTGCTCCCAAATTCAGTAATTCTGACCAGTGTTTACAGCCCGAAATTTCATTAAAAGAATATACCTCTTTTAATGTTGGCACATTCGCTTTAATAGCATTTACTTTCTGAAGTACTTCTTCATCAGAAACAAAACAGTAAATACTGCCGCTGTGGTTTAATATATATTCGTAGTCTTCTTCAGCAATTGTTGGGTAAATAGGAACATTTTGAGCTCCTGTCTGCAAAATTCCAATATCCATTACATTCCATTCCGTGCGGTTGTTGGAAGAGATCAAAGCAATTTTGTCATCTTTCTGAACTCCCATACGCAATAATGCTCTTGAAATAGCATTAGCTTTTGCAATATATTCCTGGCTAGATGTTTTTTCCCAGACTCCGTTTTTTTTTGTTGCTAAAGCAACTGGAAGGTTGTAAGTTTCTTGTTGATAATAGGGAAAATCAAAAAGTCGAGTGATTGAAATCATGTTTAATATATTGAATTATATTGCAAATTAAATAAAAATTGGGAATGATTTTTAGTTTTCTAAAATTAAATAGGAAATTTTATGACAACTATTAAAATTTTACGAAAACGTTTTCTTTTTAGTAGAAATTCTTCCAAAAACCAATAAATATTTAATTTGAAGCCTGCTTATGACTGTTATTGTACGTTGTAATCTTCGTATTCTTTTACTCTTTCGCCCATTAAAAACATTTTTTTCTTAGCAAAATGAATGGAGAATTGAGAGTAAAACCATTCATTGCTGTCATTTGGTCTGTACCAAAATGTATAGGATTTACTATTGAAGCCTTCTTTAAAAATAGGAGTTCCTTCTTCAGTACACTCAATTCCCCAGTTGATTTTCTGTTTGCTCAAATCATCGGCTTGAATGGAACCTGTTCCATCAGGATTTAAAACGGTAATAGGCTGTTTCATGCCAATTGGGGCATAAGTTCCCTGAACAGGATAACCAATAGTTGTAGTGATGTAGCGTTCTTTAGAATTGTGGGTAATTTGATCTACTTGTACTTGAGAATAGGATTGAAAGGAAATAAAGAATACTGTTGCCGCTAATAATTGTAAAAATTTCATCTATGTAGGATTAAGTGGTTTTGTGACTGAAAAAATCGGTTGGGGTGATTTCTTTCAGCGAATATAATTCAATTTTTCAATAGAATTATAAAGTGCCTTAATATACTAGTAAATTAAATTTAGGGTAAGTTAACAGTCTTAAGAAAACGAGTAGAGAAAAAGGTATTTTTTAACATTAAAAACAGGAAAAAGCAAATTAGATTGAACTTAGAAGACTAATAATCTACACTTTGACATCTAGTCATTTTTAAAATATGATTTTCAAAATAAGTTGCTGTATATAATTTTGAATCCGAATAAAATGCAGATTACAGAAGAAATTACGATTAACGAATATTGAAGTTTTTTAGACCCCAAAACATTTTTTGTAAAAGGAATGCTGAAAAGCCCAGCAGCAGCAAACATTCCTAAAATAGAACCAATTCCAAAAATTAAAATATATACTAATCCTTCTAATGGTGTTTTCATTTGAGAGATAACGAGTATAACCAAAGATCCGCTGCCTGCCAATCCGTGAACTAATCCTACCCAAAATGCCGTCTTATAATTGGCAGTTTCAGAGTGATTATGCGGGAAGATATCTATAGGGTGAGAGTGGGTGTAGGTGTGAGCGTGCATATGAGTATGGGTAACACCATTGCTATGCGTATGCTGATGGCTGTGGTAATAAGTATGAGAATGTTTTTTCTTGTAAAATAATTTTGCCATACGATAAACTCCAAGAAAAACAAGCATTATACCCACCACAGCTTCGAGATAGCTAAAAATATTTTCGCTAATCGAAATTTTAAAACCAATCATAAGTATGCCCACAATAAATATGGTTGAAGTATGGCCAACTCCCCAGGATATTCCATCTTTTAAGGCATCTTTGATCTTGCTTCTATTGGTAACCAAATTATTTACTGCTAGCAAATGATCGGCCTCAAAGGCATGTTCTAGTCCGGCATAAATTGTAATTAAAAATCCAATCATAGTTTTACAAATAGTTGAAATATGCAGCACAAGCACCTTCAGAAGATACCATTGGCGCGCCTAAGGGATTAGAGGGCTTGCATTTTTTTCCAAATTCAGGACACTCATTGGGGCGTTTGTGTCCCGTTAAGATTTGTCCGGCAATACAGGATTGGTCTTCTTCTTTGTTTAAAGTTGCTATAGCAAATTTTTGGCTGGCATCATACATTTTATAGTCTTTTCTCATTACAAGTCCACTATTTTTAATTGCACCAATGCCTCGCCATTCTTGAGTTCCGATGGTAAAAACAGTGTTTACTACTTCTTTTGCTTTTATATTGCCTTCTTCCTTAACTAATCTTGTATATTGATTTTCTACTTCATATTTTCCTTTTTCTAGTTGAAGTACGGTATGGTAAATTGCTTGAACCATATCCGTAGGTTCAAATCCTGAAACTACGATTGGAATTTTGTATTTTTCGGCAATGGGATAATATTCTTCCAAACCAACAATAGTGCATACATGACCAGCTCCTAAAAAAGCATTTATGGTACAAAACTCATCAGATAAAATTGCTTCCATTGCGGGCGGAACCAAAACGTGAGAAACCAGTAAGCTAAAGTTGGTAAGACCTAATCGTTGCGCATAAATAACGGCCAAAGCATTGCTAGGCGCAGTCGTTTCGAAACCTACAGCAAAAAAAACGACTTCTTTGGACGGATTTTTCACGGCAATATTTACTGCTTCTAAAGGAGAATATAAAATACGAAGATCGCCGCCTTCGGCTTTGGCTTGCAACAAACTTTTTGACGATCCAGGAACACGAATCATATCTCCAAACGAACACATTATGACACCTTTCTTCATTAGCTCAATAGCTTTGTCGATTAATGAAATAGGAGTTACGCAAACAGGACAGCCAGGCCCGTGAATCATTCTGATATTTTTTGGCAGTAAATCCAATAATCCGTTTTTGACCAATGAATGGGTTTGTCCGCCACAAATTTCCATGATATTCCATGGTTTGGTCGTGATTTTATGAATTTCACTTATATAATGGTTGACCAATTCTGGATTACGATATTCAGACATGTATTTCATTTTAAACAATATTTAAGAGTTCAATAATAAATATCAAAGTAGAGTTGGGCTGAATCATTGGTGGCGCGCCTATGTGAGAATAAGCTAAGTCATGCGGAATATATATTTTCCAGCGAGAGCCTTCGGGCATTAATTGCAGTGCTTCCTGCCAGCCTTTTAAAGTTTGTGCAACCTGCATTTTTTGAGGTCCAGTTTCTTTTGTAGAATCAAAAACATTTTTATTAAGCAGAGAACCTTCGTATACAACATTTACGGTATCTGTAATTTTAGGCAACTTCCCGTTTCCTTCTACCAAAACTTCGTATTGCAAACCAGAAGGAAGTGTTACAATGCCTTCTTTTTTAGCATTTTTTTCTAAAAAAGCTTTTCCAATTTCGGCATTTTTTACTTTTAGTTCTTCCTGCAAAAGAGCAACGTAATTATTGAAGATTTCGATTGAACGTTTAGGAGAAATTTTTTCAGAAGTCTTTTCGAAAACAGACTTCATACCATCTGTAAAATCTTCGTACATTATTTCTTCAAATCCAATATCTTTTAAGCTTAATGCCATAACAACACCAGCAGAATAAGAGATTTTGTCTTTTTCTTCTGTTTTTCCTATATGTCCTAATAATTCAAGAATGTCCATAAATTATTTTTTAAAATGTAAATAATGATTAAGCTGACCAAACGAAATGTTTTCATCGTTGGGCGAAAGCATTTTGTGAAAATGTAATTTGTATTTTGTTTGCAAATGATCTTTTATGAGATCGATAAGAACGGCATTCTGAAAAACGCCACCGCTAAAAGCGATTTCTTTTGATTTGGAAAAAAAGGCAATCTTCTCAACGCATTTTACCAATGTGTAATGGAAATTTAAAGCAGCAATTTCTAGATTGGCATTTCTTTTTACTGCTTTGACCAGATTTAATAAAAGTTTTTTTGTCGGAATCGTATTGGTTATTTTTTCGTTTTGCAGATAGTCTTTCAATTTTACATTAGAGCTGTTGTAAGCTTTTTGAGCAAGATTTTCTAAATACATACCTGCTTCGCCTTCAAATAAAATAGGACTTTTAAACCCTAGTGTAAAGGCTGCCGCATCAATCAATCGTCCCACAGAAGAAGTTCTGATCGAACTGTCTTTGATATACTTGGAGTAAATTTTGATTTCGTTTTTGTCGCAGTATTGCTGAAAATATTTGTGATTACTACTGATTGAAAGTGCAGCGATTTTAGGATTTTTAGACATTTGATCGCCTAAAACCCATTTAAAATACTCTAAATGTCCAAGCCTTTCTATTGGTTTATTAATGCTGTATGCAAAAAAATCTCCACCCCAAATCTCTGTGTCATTGCCAAACCCCATTCCGTCCCAGATAACACCTAAGATTTTTGATTTTTTCCATAGTTTCTTTTCACTTAAAATGGCCGCAAAATGCGCTTCATGATGCTGAATTTTAAAGGTTTTTACTGTATTATTCTGGGTGGTGAAATCAATAATTTTTTTGGCGTTTTCGTAATCGGGATGACTGTCATAAATAATGGTTTTGGGAATGAATCCGAAAAAATCCTGATAACGGCTTATTTTTTTATCAAATCGGTTATAAGTATCGTAATTGGATAAATCGCCAATATATTCGCTCGTGTAAATTTGTTCGTTTGGTGCAATAGTGATCGTATTTTTTAAATCGGCACCTAAACAAAGCAATTGTTCTGATTTGGGAGCAGAAAAAGATAAATCAAGATTTGGGGCAAATCCTCGCGCGCGGCGCAGTATAATTTTTTGTTTGTGCTTTCTTGAAAATTTAATGACAGAATCATCCTGCGAATGTTGAATGTCTAAAGTATGATGCAGATAAAAATCAGCCACAAAGCGTAACGTTTCCATTACTTCATCTTGATCTGTACATATGGTTGATCCGTTAAAATTGCCGCTGGTTGCTACAAGCGGTTTTTGGAACAGATTTGAAATTAAATGCAAAATACCTGAATTGGGCAGCATGGCACCAATTGAATTCAGGCTTGGTGCGATTTGCTGTACCGCCAGATTGGCTTGATTTTTTAAAGGTAAAATGACAATTGGCGCTTGAACAGAGCTGATTGCTTTTTTTTCTGTTTTGTTGCAGAATAAAAAATTGTCAATTTGATCCAAATCTGTAAATAAGACTGCAAATGGTTTTGTGAGACGTTTTTTTCTGTTTCGCAATTCCTGAACAGCTTCTGGATTTGTTGCATCACATAAAAGCAGATAACCGCTCGTGTTTTTTACCGCAACTATTTTTCCGTTGTTTAGTTTCTCCGAAACGGCTTCGAAGATTTCCTTGTTTGTTCCAGAAATAACTGCTCCTGAGTTATCTGTAAATAAAATTTTTACTCCGCAATCCGGACATGAATTGGTTTGAGAATGAAAGCGTATATCTTTTGGATTATGATATTCTTCAAGACAATTTTCGCACATCTCAAATTCTTTTAAACTTGTATTTTCTCTTTCAAAAGGAAATTTGTGTGCAATTGCATATCGAGGCCCGCATGAAGTACAGCTTATAAAGGGATAGTAGTAGCGATTGTTTTCGGGATCGAGAACTTCTTCTTTGCAATTTTTACATATCGCAAAATCAGCAGTAAGCTGCGAATTGATAGAAATGTTTTTGTCGGTGGGTTTTATAATAAAATCAGGATACTCTTCCTCAATTAAAATTTCCGAAATTTTGATATTGCTTATTTGGGCATTTTTAGGATGTTTCTTTTTAAGCTCTTTATAAAAATCAGCTATAATTTCCTTTTTGTTCTGTACTATTATAATTACTCCAGATTCAGTATTGGAAACATAACCCTTTAAATCGTAGTTAAGAGCTAAATTGTATATAAAAGGTCTAAAACCAACGCCTTGCACAACGCCAGAAATTGTTATTTGAAATGTTGGAATCAAGAAAAAAGGAATTATATATTTTTAAAATTTTCAATCTGAGAAATGATTTTTGCGGTGACTTTTTGTATCGCTTTGTTTACTTTTGGCGAAAGATTTAGAGACATTGGCTCCATTTTTAATATTGTAATGGTGTACAGATAGATTTCGGGCATGGCGTTGAGCATCGATAAAATATCAACCATGTCTTTCAGTCCAAAATTATGGCCACTTAAAGATGGAGGAAAATCTTGCGTAAAACGTGGTTTTAAAAGCGTAACTGTTCCTTCTGGTTTGCCATCCATAGTGGCGTCTACAATAATTACTTTTTTATGATTTTCGATATACGGAATTAAAGTAAAACCTCCAGTTCCTCCATCAATAAAGGAAATATTTTCAGGAAATTGGGTTTTGTCTATTCTATTTATAAAATGTACGCCAACACCTTCGTCGCCCATTAAATAATTGCCAATTCCGAGCACTAAAATTTCATTTCCGTCGGTATGAAACTCATCTGTTTTTTTCGCAATAATTTCTTCTTGCATATCATTTTATTTTCGAAACCTATTAAACAATTTACTTGCTATTGCTGCTGTACTATTTGATCCTGTTTCTCTAGATTCTCGTCTTTTTTAATTCTTTCTGTTCGTACAAACTTATAACCGCTTACCATGGCCGATGTTTCGCCTAATCCTTCCAGCCAATCATGAAAGAAGACCAAGTAAATATGAACAATGGCAAACAAAATAAAAGTCCAAGTGGTAAAATGATGAATCGTTCTAACATTAAAATCACCTCCAACAAAATTGGTTACCCAAGCAAACATTTTAGGAAAAAACCATGTTGAAGTAGGAGCATACATCGCAAATCCTGTAGCAATCATGATAAGTGCCATAAAAAACATTATTAAATAAGAAGCTGCTGCCACACTATTGTGACCAACAGCTCCTGTTGGCGAACCATTTGTATTTTCGTTTTGTAGAAAAATATCATATTTAATAACATGCCACATTCGTTTGAAACCTTCCTTTTTGAAAGGAAAAAACACGCGCCAGTTGGCATATTTATTTCCTTTGAAAGCAAAATAAACTCTCAAAATCATGACAGCTGTTAACAAATAAGCACACCCAAAATGGATTTCTCGAATGTATCCAAACCAAAACTGATTTGTTGCTTCTTTTGTCGAAATGATGCCAGGCGGATGGCCGATCATAAAACCTGTTGCAACCAGTCCTGTAATAGCCCAAGCATTAACCCAATGAAAAATGCGTATTGGCAGCTGCCATATATAAGCCCTTTTATAATCGTTAGTTTTTGTTGGCATGTTGTACAATTTTTAAATTAGACGGTACAGATAGAGATGTCGTTTACTTCTTTGATAATACTGCCATTTTCATCGTATAAATGCACTGCGCAAGCAATACATGGATCGAATGAATGTATTGTTCTAATGATTTCTAAAGGAAGTTCAGGATCTGCGACAGGAGTATTTAATAAACTGCTTTCGTAAGGCGAACGCTGTCCTTTAGGATCTCGAGGTGAAGCATTCCAAGTAGAAGGAACCACCTGCTGATAATTGGCAACTTTGGCATCTTTTATTACAATCCAATGGCTTAATGCTCCTCTGGGTGCTTCTACTAGTCCTACACCTTGTGCTTCTTTTGGCCAAGTTGAAGTTTCCCATTTTTCCATATTGGCCATTTTGGTATCTCCTTTTTTAATATTTTCAATTAATTGGTCAAAGAATTCCAGATTCCAGCCTGCTACTAATTTTGATTCTAAAGCTCTTGCTGCAGTTCTGCCTAAAGTAGAAAATAAAGCTTCGGCAGGAATTTGCAGTTTTGACAATGCCGAATCTATGGTATCTTTAAATTCTTCTCTTCCAGAGGCATATCCTACGAGCATTCGCGCAAGCGGACCAGCCTCCATAGCATGGCCTTTCCATCTAGGTGTTTTAATGAAACTGTATTTTTCATCCACATTCAAATGAGTATACGGCGGTTTTGGACCTGTATAATTTATTTTGGTTTCTCCGCTCCAAGGCTGTCTTCCGGTATTGCCGTCTCCTTCATAATCATACCAAGAATTGTTTACATACTCTTCAACTGTTTTTAAGTCTCGTAAATCCAGATCGAGAACTTTTGTTAAGTCTTTATTCAATATAACCCCAGATGGAAATTTGAAGGTATTGTTATTGGTGTTGTTGTACCCTTGAGTTGGAAAATCGCCAAAAGTCATGAAGTTATGAAAACCTCCAATTGCGCCCCAGTCTTTGTAAAAACTCGCTATGGTCATAACATCTGGAAGATAAACCTGTTCTACAAATCGTTTTCCTTCTTCTAGCAGCTGTCTTACAAAAGCTAATCTTTCAGCATTTAAACCACTGGCATCATCAAGATTGATGGAACAAGCCATTCCTCCAACAAGAAAATTAGGATGCGGATTTTTACCGCCAAAAATGGCATGCACTTTTACAATTTCTTTTTGCCATTCTAAAGCTTCCAAGTAATGTGCCGTGGCCATTAAATTGGCTTCAGGAGGCAGTTTCATTTGAGGGTGTCCCCAATATCCATTTGCAAAAATTCCTAATTGACCGCTTGCTACAAACTTTTTTAATCTTTTCTGTAAGTCAGAAAAATAACCTGGCGAACTTTTTGGCCAATTGGATATAGATTGTGCCAATTGAGATGTTTTTACCGGATCTGCATTTAAACCGCTCAATACATCGACCCAATCAAAAGCATGCAAATGATAAAAATGAACTACGTGATCGTGCAGGTATAGCGAACCTAACATAATGTTTCTAACAATTTCAGCATTGGGCGGTACAACAATTCCAAGTGCATCTTCAACAGATCGTACAGATGCTGTAGCGTGTGTTGAAGTACAAACACCACAAGTTCTTTGCACAAATGCCCATACATCTTTTGGGTTTCTGTCCTTTACAATATTTTCTAAACCTCTCACCATTGTAGAAGACAAAAACGCTTCTTTTATCGTACCATCAGAAATTTCTACTTCGGCTCTAAGATGCCCTTCAATTCTGGTAATTGGATCTACAACTATTCTCTCTGCCATGTTTGTTTTTATTTAGATTATAAATCCTCTAAGTGTTTTTCGTTTTCAGTTCCCTGATTGATTCTTTGTGTAAGCTCTTTTCTTTTGGATACATTAGAAAGTATAGCATGAACTCCGATGCCTGCAGCAACACTTCCTAAAGCAATTTTTCCTAAGGTATCAGCATTGGCTTCAATATTTCCTGGATTTACAGCTGTATCTCTAGAATAAAAACTTCCTGCATCCCAAAAATCCTTCGCGCTACAGCCTATGCACCCGTGACCAGACTGAATAGGATAACTTACGCCGCCGTTCCATTTCATATTACCGCAAGCATTGTACGTACTTGGACCTTTACAGCCTACTTTATATAAGCAATATCCTTTTTTAGCATTTTCGTCATCAAAATTTTCTGCAAATAATCCCGCATCAAAATAAGGTCTGCGGTAACAGCTGTCATGAACCCTTTTGGAGTAAAAGGCTTTCGGACGTCCAGAACTGTCTAATTCAGGCAGTTTTCCAAAGGCCACTACATGAACAATAATTCCAGCCATTACTTCACCGATAGGCGGACAGCCCGGAACGTTTATAATAGGTTTGTCGGTTATAATTTTATGAATTGGCACAGCACCAGTCGGATTTGGTTTTGCAGCCTGCACACAACCAGATGTAGCACAGCTTCCCCAAGCAATAATGGCTTTTGCTCCCGCTGCCGCTTCTTTTAGAATATCAACAGCGCTTCTACCTCCAATGCAACAGTAATTTCCATCGGCACCCATTGGCACAGAACCTTCAACACAAAGAATATATTCTCCTTTGTATTTGTCCATCGTTGCCTTTTTGGCAGCTTCGGCCTGATGTCCAGATGCCGCCATTAAAGTCAAAGTATAGTCTAAAGAAATTTTATCGAGAATAATATCAGCAACAATAGGATGGTCAGAACGAATAAAAGATTCGCTGCAACAAGTACATTCCTGAAAATGTTCCCAAATCACAGGCAGACGCGGAGTGGTTTCGAGTGCTTTGGCAATTTGGCCAATTGCAGAACTCTGAACTCCCATATAGGCACCAATATAAGCTACAAACTTTAAGAAATCTCTCCTGCTGTAGCCTTGTCTTTCAATACTATTATAATAGGTTTCGTTTCCTTGTTTTTTTTCCTCCATTCTGATTCTGTTTTTAATTATCGATGAAAAAACTTTTAGTTGTTTTATTTAGGAATTTAAAATTATCTAAACCTTTACGGTAGGAATGTGATAAATATCAGTTTTTGAGATTTATTTTATGAATATCTTGCGAGATTGAAATATACTTTGAAAAGTAGATAATTATGCATGAGCTTTCGGTAGTTACGTCAATTGTAAAAATTGCAACACAAGAAGTAGATAAAATCAAGGGAACAAAAGCGCTTGAAATTTATCTTTCGATAGGGAAATTATCAGGGGTAGAAATGAGTTCTTTCCATTTTGTATGGCCACAATGCATTGATGGAACGGTTTTAAAGGATGCCGCATTATTTATTGAAGAACCAGAAGGAAAAGCAAAATGTGCTGAATGCGGTACAGAATTTCAAATTGAAAGGAGTTTTGATAATTGCCCCGAATGTAACAGCCCTTTTAAAGAAATTACCGCTGGAAAAGAATTAAAAATCAAGAAAATAATCATAAAATAAGTTGAGTTATGTGTACTACTTGCGGCTGCAGTTCTGATGAAAACGAGATTAGATTTACCAAAATTGGAAGCAAAAATTCCTATTCTCATTACCATTCGGGACATTTTCATCACCATCATGATCACGAAGACCATCATCATGAACACCATTACGATCATGACCATGAGCATGATAGCCATGACCATGAACATAATCATGATTATAAACACTCGCATTCTCACGAAATAAATGTAGTGCAGTTAGAAAAAGATATTTTGTATAAAAACCAGCTTACAGCAGAAAGAAACAGAGGCTTTTTTGAAGCACTGAATATTTTTTCAATTAATTTGGTAAGTTCTCCTGGTTCTGGAAAAACCTCTTTGCTGGAAAGAACCATTTCGGATCTGAAAGCCAAAATGGCATTTTCTGTGATAGAAGGAGATCAGCAGACGACAAATGATGCCGATCGAATTCATAAATTGAATGTTCCAGTGCTACAGATCAATACAGGAAAAGGATGCCATTTGGATAGTGAAATGATAGCAAAAGCAGTAAAAGAATTAAAACCCGTTCAAAACTCTGTTTTAATGATTGAAAATGTTGGGAATTTGGTTTGTCCAGCAATGTTTGACCTTGGAGAGTTGAAACGAATTGTTATTATATCAGTTACCGAAGGAGAAGATAAACCGCTTAAATATCCTGATATGTTTTCAGGATCTCAGGTCTGCATTATAAACAAAATAGATTTGCTGCCCTACCTAAAATTTGATTTAGAAAAATTAAAAGAATATGCCAAAAAGGTCAATCCGCATTTGATTTTCTTCGAACTTTCTGCAACGTCAGGCGAAGGACTTCAGGAGTGGTATGATTATTTGGCGCAATCTATAAAACAATAAATATGTGTTTAGCAGTTCCAGGCCGTTTAGAAAAAGTCACAGTAGAACTTGATGAAACTTTTAGAATAGGAAAAGTATCATTTGAAGGGATAATAAAAGAAGTCAATTTAGCCCTTGTACCAGAAGCCAAAGTAGGAGATTATTTGTTAGTGCATGTTGGTGCGGCCATCGGAATTATTGATGAAGCAGAAGCCAAGCGAACTATGGAGGTTCTAAAAGAAATGGGCGAACAAATTTAAGTATGAAATGAATAAGAATAGCGAAGTAATTCATCTGCATCACGGCAGTGGCGGCGAGCATATGGCTAAATTGCTCAATGAAGTAATTTTTAAGATTTTAAAAAATGATGTTTTAGAAGTTCGCCACGATGGTGCATTTTTAAACCTTCAAGGTAATTTGGCATTTTCAACAGACAGTTATGTGGTTTCTCCCATATTCTTTAAAGGCGGTAATATTGGCGAACTTGCTGTAAACGGAACGGTAAACGACCTTTCGATGTGTGGTGCTGTTCCTAAATATCTTTCTCTGGCTTTAATTATAGAAGAAGGTTTTGGTTTGGACGAATTTACCCAAATTATTAAATCCATAAAAGAAGCCGCTGACAAAGCAAATGTTCAAATAGTTACCGGAGATACCAAAGTGGTCGAAAAAGGAAAAGGCGATCATATTTATATAAATACATCAGGTATTGGTGTTGTGCACGAAAAAGCCAATATCAAAATCGAGAATATAAAAGAAGGAGATGCCATTATTATAAATGGAGCAATAGCTTCGCACGGAATGGCAATTATGTCTGAAAGGGAAGGGCTGGAATTTGAAAGCGATATTCTGAGTGACACTATTAATTTGAATCATACGATTAAAGATTTAATGGATCGTTTTGGAGATAAAATCCATTTTTTGAGAGATGCAACGAGGGGCGGACTAGCTTCTGTATTGAATGAAATAGCGGTTGATGCGAATCTCGGTATTTCAATTTTTGAAGAAAAAATAAAAGTAGAGAATCAAGTAAGAAGCGCTTGCGAATTATTAGGTTTAGATCCTTTGTACGTTGCAAATGAAGGTGTTTTTGTGTGTATAACGGCCTCTGAAATTAAAGAAGAGGTGGTGCGAATTCTACAGAAAATAAATCCTAATGCTTCTGAAATAGGATTTGTTACAGCCGAACATCCGTCAAAAATAATTATTGAAAGTGCTTTTGGCGGAAAGAGAGTCGTAAAACCTCTTGTAGGTGAACAGCTGCCGAGAATTTGTTAAAAGTTTTTCTTGTAAGGTTTCAAAACCTTGCGGAATTATAATAAAAAAAGCGCCCGAATTTATCGGGCGCTTTCTGTAATAAAAATATATTTTTTAGTTTTTCTCAATCCATTTTCTGGCGTTTACAAAAGCTTCATGCCAAGGAGAAACTTCGTCGTTTCTGTCTTTTGGATAATGCGCCCAGTTCCATTGGAAAGTTGAACGCTCAATGTGTGGCATCATAACCAAATGTCTTCCAGTTTTGTCGCACATCATTGCCGTATTGTAATCAGAACCGTTAGGGTTTGCTGGATATCCTTCATAAGCATATTTAGAAACAATGTTATAGTTTTCTTCAGCAAGAGGCAATTTAAACTTACCTTCTCCGTGAGAAACCCAAACTCCTAAAGTACTTCCTGCCAAAGTCGATAACATAACCGAATTGTTTTCCTGAACGGTTACAGAAGTAAAGATACTTTCGTGTTTCTGGCTTTCGTTATGAAGCATTTTTCCGTGAACTTCATGTTCTGGATTAATTACTTCCAATTCCATAAACAACTGGCATCCGTTACAGATTCCAACCGATAAAGTATCTTCTCTTTTGAAGAAATTATCTAAAGCTGTTTTTGCTTTTTCGTTGTATAAGAAAGCTCCGGCCCAACCTTTAGCAGAACCTAAAACGTCAGAGTTAGAGAAACCGCCAACAGCTCCGATGAATTGAATATCTTCAAGAGTTTCACGACCAGAAATTAAATCCGTCATATGAACGTCTTTTACGTCAAAACCTGCCAAGTACATTGCATTTGCCATTTCACGCTCAGAGTTACTTCCTTTTTCACGGATAATCGCTGCTTTTGGTCTTGGTTTAGAATTATCGATTTCTGGTTTTTTTCCTGTAAAATGTGCAGGGAAAGTATAATTTAAAACCTGATTTTTATAGTTTTCGAAACGTGCTTGAGCTCTTCCGTTTTTAGATTGTTTTTGATCTAATAAATAAGAAGTTTCAAACCAAACATCTCTGTAAGTTGGAATATCCAATTTATAAGTTCCAAAATCCAAACTTGCAGTTTCCTGAACCGAACCTAATTTGAAGAACTCGATATTGTTCGCTTTTAATTTAGCTTCAACTGTTGCATCTGATTTTGCTTGGAATACGATTCCGATGTTTTCCGCGAAAAGGATTTTCAATAAGTCTTTTTCCGCGAAAGCGCTGAAATCAATTTTAGCTCCAAGATTTACATCAGCAAAACACATTTCTAATAAAGTAGTGATTAAACCACCGCTTCCGATATCGTGTCCTGCTAAAATTTGGCTTTCGCCGATTAATTCTTGAACCGTATTAAATGCATTTTTGAAGAAAGCCGAATCTTTAATAGTAGAAGTTTCGTTTCCGATTGCATTTCTGATTTGTGCAAAAGACGAACCTCCTAATTTGAAGTCATCTTGAGACAAATTGATATAATAAATTGATTCTCCGTTTTTCTGTAAAACAGGTTCAACCACTTTTCTAATATCGGTACAGTTTCCAGCAGCCGAAATAATAACCGTTCCAGGTGCAATTACTTCATCATTTGGATATTTTTGTTTCATTGAAAGCGAATCTTTTCCTGTTGGAATATTGATTCCTAATTCAATTGCAAAATCTGAACAAGCCTGAACAGCTTCGTATAAACGAGCATCTTCACCTTCGTTTTTACAAGCCCACATCCAGTTTGCAGATAATGAAACTCCTTTTAACTGATCTTTAATTGGAGCCCAGATAATGTTTGATAACGATTCTGCAATTGCATTTCTAGATCCAGCAGCAGGATCAATCAAAGCCGCGATAGGAGCGTGCCCGATAGAAGTTGCAATTCCTTCCTTTCCTAAGTAATCCAAAGCCATTACACCCAAATTGTTCAATGGCAATTGTAACGGACCTGCATTTTGCTGTTTAGCCACTTTTCCTCCCACACAACGGTCAACTTTGTTCGTTAGCCAGTCTTTTGAAGCAACAGCCTCTAAAAGTAAAACGTCTTTTAAGTAGCTTTCAAAATCTCCTGCGTTGTAAGCAACATCAGCATATTTTCTGTCTACCGTTTTATCGGTCATGATGGTTTTTGGAGAACTTCCAAAGAAATCTTCCAAAGCATAATCCATTGGTTTAGAACCATTCGATTTTGATTCGAAAGTAAAACGGTGATCTCCCGTTACATCTCCAACTTCGTACATTGGAGAACGCTCTCTATCAGCGATTCTTTGTAACGTATCGATGTCTTTCTGACCAATAACCAATCCCATTCTTTCCTGAGATTCATTACCAATAATTTCTTTTGCAGAAAGAGTAGGGTCTCCAACAGGCAATTTGTCTAAATCGATCAAACCTCCAGTTTCTTCCACTAACTCAGAAAGGCAGTTTAAGTGTCCGCCCGCACCGTGATCGTGAATCGAAACAATTGGATTATTGTCGCTTTCTACCAATCCTCGGATGGCGTTTGCAGCACGTTTTTGCATTTCTGGGTTTGAACGCTGAATCGCATTCAACTCAATTCCTGAACCGAAAGCTCCTGTATCTGCAGAAGAAACTGCAGCACCACCCATTCCAATTCTATAGTTTTCACCTCCCAAAATAACGATTTTATCGCCTTCTGTTGGTTTGTGTTTTATCGATTGGTCTAATTTTCCGTATCCAATTCCACCTGCTTGCATGATTACTTTATCGTAACCAATTTTTCTGTTTTCTTCTTCGTGTTCAAAAGTTAAAACAGAACCTGTAATAAGCGGCTGTCCAAATTTATTTCCGAAATCTGAAGCTCCGTTTGAAGCTTTGATCAAAATATCCATTGGTGTTTGGTACAACCATTTTCTTTCTTCCACCGCATTTTCCCATTTTCTGTCGTCCTGAGTGGAGTCGAAGGATTTCAAACGAGAGTAAGAAGTCATGTAAACCGCAGTTCCAGCCAATGGCAATGAGCCTTGTCCTCCTGCTAAACGGTCACGGATTTCTCCTCCTGATCCTGTAGCAGCTCCGTTGAAAGGTTCAACAGTAGTTGGGAAATTGTGTGTTTCGGCTTTTAATGAGATAACCGAATCAAATTCTTTTATTTCGTAAAAATCAGGTTTATCAGCCGATTTTGGTGCAAATTGCTGCACTTTTGGTCCTTTTACAAAAGCAACGTTGTCTTTGTAAGCAGAAACAATATCGTTAGGATTTTCCTGAGATGTTTTTTTGATTAATTTGAAAAGAGAAGTTTCTTTTTCTTCGCCATCGATCACAAAAGTTCCGTTGAAAATTTTGTGACGGCAGTGTTCTGAATTTGCTTGAGAGAAAGCAAAAATCTCAGAATCCGTTAATTTTCTACCCAGTTTAGCTGAAAGATTGTTTAAGTATTCAACTTCTTCTTCGCTTAAAGCTAAACCTTCAACTTTGTTGTAAGCCGCAATATCATCAATCTCCAAAATTGGTTCTGGCTGAATGTTGATAGTGAAGATTTCTTGATCTAATTCGTTGAATTTTTGGAAAAGCATAGGATCAAAATCAGTAAAATCTGCCGTTGCCGGATGAAATTCTTCAATTCTGATAATGCCCGGAACACCCATATTTTGAGTGATTTCTACAGCATTTGTGCTCCACGGTGTGATCATAGTGGCACGGGGACCAACAAAAAAACCCGTCAGTGCGGATTTTTCGATCTTATTTGCGTCGGCAAAAAGCCAGTTTAATTTTGAAATGTCTTGAGCTGAAATTTCGTTTTGCGTTTGTACGGCAAAAACAGTTTTGCTTTGGTTTTCAAAGAAATGGATCATTGTGATGTGTAGTTTGTTGTATTGAGCTGCAAATTTAGTTTAAATAAATAGCAAGCGCAAATTTGATAACAAACTCTTTTGAAAAAAATGAAATTGAACTGAAATTAAGTTAAAAATTAAGAATGTGGTTGGTTTTTGTAGAGTTGCTAAGATGATGAGTTTTGTTTCACGCAGATTTAGCAGATTTATTTTTTTTACTGAATTAAAAAACTTTGTCTATAATATATTTTTGATCTGCTTATCTGTGGGAGAAATATTTCCCAAAGGAAGCAGAATTTTTTATTCACGCAGATTTGGCAGATTGTACAGATTTAATTTTTTGAGTCATTTAAAAATCTGTGTCAATTAATTTTTAAGTTTTAATCTGTTTTGATCTGCCAAATGCGTGAAAAAATTATTCTATTGCAATTTTCTTAGTGATCGTTTTTGAATCTTTTTGGATTTTAACGACATAAATTCCTTTTGCGAGATGACCAGCTGTAATGACAGCATCAGTACTGTTTTGTTTTTCGAAAACTTTTTGTCCTGTAAAAGAGAAAATTTCTAAGTCGTAAGGAGAATCAAAATTGTCTAAACCTATATTGAAGATTCCATTTGACGGATTTGGGAAAATCAAAACTTCATTAGATGTTTCAACCACTTCTTCTTCAATTGGGCGAGCCATTTTGCTTCCTAAATTATTGCAGGTATCTTGTGAAAACGAATCCCATTGAGCGCTTAAGTTAAAAGTGGTGCTTGGAGAAGTTACGGTTGATTTTCTTCTTAAAGTGACATCAATAGCAAAATTGGCTGTTCCGCCATTAAAGGTTCCGATGATGTCAATCAAAACGCCATTTTTGAATAAACCTACGGCATCATTTCCATTGAAAGTTAATTCGGTTGCCGTTGTTGAGATATTAGCTGAACTCGTAGAAAAACAACTTGATGACATTGAACTGTTTACCACAACAAATTTGCTTCCTGTTGCTAATGTACCACTCAGAGCCAATCCTGTGCTCCATGAACCAGCACCGTTTGTCTGTTTTTTGATCGTATAAGCAGATAAGTTTACAGAACTTCCAGTATTGTTGGCAATTTCTAAAGCTTTGTTATTTCCAGAACCTTCAATGTATTCAGAAAAAAGAAGATCTGTTGCAGTTCCTGTTCCGCTGCTGTTGGTTGTAACTGAAATAGTATTGCTTGAAGCAGAAGCATTTCCAGCCGCATCTTTTGCTTTTACATAAATTGAATAAGTGGTAGAAGCGGTTAAACCCGTAATGGTAGCTGTAGTTCCAGAAACAGTTGTTTTTAAAACGCTATTAGCATAAACATCATATCCTGTTACGGCCACATTATCTGTAGAAGCGGTCCAGCTAAGCGAAATTGAAGTTGCTGTTTTTGTGGTTGAAGCCAAACTTGTTGGAGTTGTTGGTGCTTGAGTATCTCCAGAAGGAGGAGTGCCGCCCCAAATTTGATTTACATATTCAGGATGATCGATAAACGGATTTCGGTTGTTCTGACGTGCGTAAATCGCATTGTTTCTTGCAATTTCTCTTGCGCTCACAGGGTCTTGCGCGTGCCAAGCTAAAAGCATGTTTAAGAATGCTGTCGTAAAAACTTGATTGCTTGAACCGTTAAACATAGCGTACGAATATCCCGCAACGGTGTTTTCATATCGTGTTGCAAAATAGAAATACATTCTGGCAATATCTCCTTTAAAAGCATTTATTGGTTCGAAAACTGTTCCCGAATACCCAGAAACGGCACTTGAACCCAATTTGCTTCCGTTTTGAGAAGTATAAGTAGCTGAATTTACATTTCCGTGAGGGTAGTTCGAACGCATTCCGTTTACTTTTCCGTCAGTTGGGGTAATAAAATGCGCATCCGCAACCATTGGGGACTGTTCATTAAAAACCGACTGTGGAATAATGTGTTCTCTATTATAGCAATCTCCTTCGGCAGAATAGTTTCCGCATCTTTGCGTTGTTCCTGTGGTGTAGTTATATGGATCTGTTCCTGATGGATTTTCAGAATACATGTCTAAAATAGTTCCGTCATTTTCATAAAAATTATCAACGTCAGAAGTTTGATAAGTGGTGTAAAGTCCGGCATAACCGTTATTGGTGTGGTCTTTAATAATGTTATACAATTGTGTTTTTAAAGTATAACCCGTTCCGGTTGCAGTGCTGTAATAACCCGAAGGGATTTGAGCAAAACCAATTGTGGCAAACATCAATAACAGTAAAAAGTAGTTTTTTTTCATAAATTAATAGTTTAAAATTTGGTTACGGTTTTTTGTTTTTAACTTTTAAATGTCTGAATTTTAATTGATTAAAAACGAATTGTAACAAATCTACTACTTTTATGAATGCAATACGTTAAGCGATGTTTAATTTTAGATATATTTTCTTACGGGTGTTTTGAGGTTATTTAAAGTAACTTTTTTGAGCCTGAATTTTGTTAATTGACAATCCTCTAAATTTATTTTCCTTAATAGCTTTTTCAATGATTTGAGTAGTTTTAACGCCAAGAATAAAAGATGGACTTATTTCTCTTCCGCTTCCAAAACCTACACTCGTAGAGAATATTCCTTCTTCAATTATTTTACCTGTTTTGTGAAAGAAATCTGGAACAGGAACGACTTGATCATTGTATTGATTGCATTTATTACAAAATCTATCCTTTTGCCAAGCAGAAAACTCTAAAATTTCTAAAGGTTTCATTAAAAATAAAGAGTTATCTTCATTAAGTGGAAGAAAATCAACATTAAAATTTAATCCTTCAATGTATTTTTTAAATTTTAATGATGAAATAAACCTACGTTCATAAGTGGCGCTAAAGTCGGCTTTATTTCTTATTTTAAAACTGGTAGGTAAATACGAAAAATCGATACGACATTCACACTCATCACAGAATACTGATTTAGGTGCATTTTCAAAAAAATACTCATGATTGTTAATACAGCTAAGATTGTATGCTATTGTAATATTCTCTTCCATTTTTGTCTAACAATTTGTTATGCAAAAATAATATTATTTTAAAGAAAAAACCTACTTTGTTTAATTGCTCAAAAAAAATAATGAGTTGATTCAAAGATTCACTTTTTTGCTGAAATCTTTTTAATGGCTTTCTGGTATTCTTTTTCAAAATTCTTTCCGTGATCATCAACTATTGTGATGCCATAATCGTAAATGCGGTTCTTTTTTATTTGGTAAAAGGAAACCCAATCTTGACCAGATGCAGCATAACTTTCTACAATATTATATTTTGGATTGTATGTCGGATTTTTGATTTCTTCAAAACCAATGACTTTTATAAAGTTGTTTGTTTTTGGATTGTAGAGATACAAGTTATAGGTCCAATTGCTTCTTACATCAGAAATGTTCTGAATCAAAATATCTTTTATGCCGTCATTATTGAAATCTTGGAATTCGATTTTTTGAGTACTGCTAAAAATCGAATCTTTTACTAAAACAGAAGATTTGTTATTTGTCTTTTGAATTATACTTAAAATTGAATTTTTTTCACCATCGTAACCGTCTTTTTCAGTCTCAAAGTTCTTGAGTTGTATTGTAAATCCTTTGTTTTTATAAATAGAATCACACTGAATCGTTTTGGTATTTTGTGCAAACGTGCTCATGCAGGCTAGAATAAAAACTGCGATAGAAAGATTTTTCTTCATTTGATTATCGTTTTAGATAAAAAACTTTTAAAACTTAGAGTTTATACTTTGTATCTTTTTACTTCGGAAAATCTTTACTCTGATAAGCGCCCAAATCCGGTGGAGAAGTTCTGGTAATTCCTAAAATATCTGTTGGAATGATGAATGCCTGATTCCCTTTCGCGAAAGCGGCAGAAGTTTTATCGATATTCAGCTGATTTTTTGAAACGTTGTAAAACTTCGGATTTTCATTTAAAATGATGTTGTTGTAGTGTTCTGTATCGGTTTTGAATTGATAATCAGCATTTGTTGAACTTCCAAATTTCAGCAGGCAATTGTTTAATTGATAAATGAAAGCTGCGCCTGTATTTTTGCTCAAATTGAATTCGTACGATGTTGAACCGTAAATAATGCAATTGTTGAAAGTTGCCTGTGTCAGCGGATTGGTTTCGGGTGATGCTCCTGCCAGACTATTACTTAAATTAACGGCAAATTGAGAACTGCCCGACCAATTATTGTTAAAAGTACAATGTGTAAAACTGTAATTTCCGCCATAAACACAAGATAAACCGGCTAAACCAGCATAATTAATGGCGATATTTTCTCCTGTAATATGTGCATTTTGAGCTAAAATTCCGTACTCAACGCAATTGTAAATTTGAGTGTTTTTAATTTCAATCGTATTTGACGGACTTCTGAATTCTAATCCCGTAACAGCATTTTTTAAAGTCAAATGATTGATAGAATGATTGGCACTTCCTTTTTCAAAAATCACAGATTTCCATTGTCCTGGAATATCTGAGTAAAGTGATTCTAAACGATCGCCTTCAAAAATGACTTCTTTTTCAAGTTTGTCAGTTGTAGAAACCGCTCCGTTAATTTGAAGAGAAGCCTTATCGCCAACATATAATCCTGAACCGGCATGAAAATGAACTCTTGCGCCGGCTTCAAACGTGACGGTTTTATTTTCGGGAACTCCAGCGTACCCATAAATTACATAAGGTTTCGTATTCGTAAAAAGAAGTTCATTTCCGTTTACAGCATCATTCTCGTCCAGATAAAATCCATCAACAGCTTTACCGTCGATTTGGATTTTTTCTTTTGTTCCGTCAGGATTTTGTTTTGGATATAAAAATACTGCATCTTGAATCAATGTTACCAAAGCGACTTGTTGAAGATTTGCACCGCTGTCAAATTGAATTTCATCGGTATACAAGAAATCAGTTGGATTGGCATCCGTAATATCGGCAGTGGTTTCTATAAAAATATAGAGGCTGTCTTTTGCTAAAAGTGTAACATTGTTGAAAATCTTTCCGTTGTTGCCATTCATTCCGTCAACGGTCATTCGGTATTTAGAAGCCAGACCTTTTTTCAGCTGTATAATCGGAATTGAAATGTCGTTTTTGCTTCTATTAAAGACTTTTAATTGATAAGTGCTTGAACCGATGTTTTTGAAAACAGTATCCAAATATACAGTGTCTTTTGAAAACTTTAAATCTCCAGTGCTGGCAACGGTATCAAAATCAGTTCTACAGGAACTCATCGCGATGAACAAACCAAAAATAAAAAGTATAAAGTGTTGACGCATTTGAATAGTTTTTGTCACAGATTAAAGATTGTATATTCTACATTATGCAAAAAGAAAATAATCTGTTTAATCAGTGGCAAAAAAATATTTTTCAGCCAAAGATAGTTTCCGATTGTTTTTGTAAAAATAACAAAAAACTTACATGTTTGAAGTTGATTTTTAATTTTCGAATGGGATTTTTCAATTTGTGTCAATATCTTCTTTAATTTTACGATTTTAAAGAATAATTTAATGAATCATACAAAAGAGCAGATTTTGGCGCGCTGTAATGAGTTTACAAAAAACACATTAATGGAAACGCTGAAAATAGAATATATCGATGCCGGAGAAGATTTTTTAACTGCAAAAATGCCTGTAAATCCAAGTGTTCACCAGCCAATGGGATTGTTGCACGGCGGCGCTTCGGTAGCTTTGGCAGAAAGCGTTGGAAGTGCTGCTTCTTTCTTTTTTATCAATCCAAAAGAGCAGGAGGTAAGAGGTATCGAAATTTCGGCAAATCATCTAAAAAGTATTCGCGAAGGTTATGTTTTTGGGACAGCCAGAATTATTCACAAAGGAAGAAGCCTGCATCTTTGGGAAATCAAAATTACCGACGAAGAAGGAAATCTGGTTTCACTTTGCAAACTGACGAATATGGTTTTAGATAGAAAGAAAAGTGAATAAATTATGAATCCATTTTTCTTAAAAATTAAAAATCATAAAGAACAAAATTTACCCTTTGTACTTTATTCAAAACCCAATACCGCAAACCTAATTGGGATTTTACAACAAAATAATACGCTGCACACCGTTTTTGATTATAGCGAAAAAGGATTTGTTTTTGCTTCTTTTGATGAAAAACAACTAATTCTGATCCCAGAGAATGAATCGGAAATTATTACTGCGAATAAAGAAATAACTGCATTTGAACCTATTGAAATCGATGATTTGAGTTCTGATTCGGAAGCTAAATTTCAATATGAATATTTGGTCGCGCAGGGAATTCAGGCGATTAAGAATGAAGAATTCAAAAAAGTGGTTTTGTCACGAAGTGAAGAAGTGCCTTTAACCGAATTTGATTTTATTGAAACATTTCAGCACTTGGTGCAGTTATATCCAGCGACTTTTTGTTATTGTTTCTTTCACCCAAAAATCGGACTTTGGATGGGAGCAACTCCAGAAAAACTGTTGAAAGCCAATGGAAATGTTTTTGAAACCATGGCTTTGGCAGGGACGCAGAAGGATAATAATGAAACTGAAATCGTTTGGCAGCAGAAAGAAAAAGACGAACAGCAATTTGTGACTGATTTTATTGTAAAACGTCTTCGAGAATTTACAGCTTTGGTTGTAGTTTCTGAACCTTACAGTTTAAAAGCGGGATCGATCTGGCATATTAAAACGGATATTTCGGGAGTTTTAAAGGATAATTCAACTTTAGAAGAGGTGATTGATACTTTGCATCCAACGCCAGCAGTTTGTGGTCTTCCAAAGAAAAAATCGAAAGCGTTTATTATCGAAAATGAAAATTACGACCGTACTTTTTATACTGGTTTTTTAGGCGAATTAAACAGCACTTTTGCTGGAGCTGATGCAAGTTCTGATTTATTTGTAAATTTACGATGCATGCAGATTCAGGAAACTAAAGCCATTTTATACATGGGCTGCGGTATTACCAAAGAAAGCATTCCCGAAAAAGAATGGGAGGAAAGCGTGAATAAATCCATGACGATGAAAAGGGTTTTGAGAGTTATGAGTTAGAAGTTATGAGTTAGAAGTTATGAGTTATGAGTTGTGAGTTAAAAGTTATGAATTATAAGTTTTAGAACTGAATCTCTTTAAACAAAGTTTGAATTCGTGTGTCACCCTGAGCGAAGTCGAAGGTCACAAAGGGCTTCGACTCCGCTCAGCCTGACAACTTGAAACCTGAAACCTGAAACAAAATAAACAAAAAAACAAAAAAATGAAACTAGATATATTAGCTTTTGGGGCGCATCCGGATGATGTTGAATTAGGTTGTGCCGGAACTATTTTAAAAGAAGTTTCCCTTGGGAAAAAAGTGGGAATTGTTGATTTAACGCGAGGCGAATTAGGAACGCGTGGAACGGCCGAAATAAGAGATCAGGAAGCAAAAGATGCTGCGAAGATTTTAGGGGTTCTGATTCGTGAAAATTTGGCCATGCGCGATGGGTTTTTCGTTAATGATGAAAAACACCAATTAGAAGTCATTAAAATGATTCGTAAGTACAAACCTGAAATTGTATTGTGTAATGCTGTCGACGATCGTCATATCGATCATGGAAAAGGAAGCAAATTAGTTTCTGATGCTTGTTTTCTTTCGGGTTTGATGAAAATTGAAACTTCGATTGACGGAGAGAAACAAGAAGCTTGGAGACCCAAAGTGGTTTATCATTATATTCAGTGGAAAAATATCACTCCGGATTTCGTTGTAGACATTACAGGATTCGAAGAAAAGAAAGTCGAAGCGATTATGGCGTATAAGACTCAATTTTACGATCCAAATTCAAATGAACCTGCAACGCCAATTACGAGTAAAAACTTTTTTGAGAGTTTAAATTATCGTGCGCAGGACTTGGGAAGGCTAGTTGGGAAAGATTTTGCCGAAGGATTTACAGTTGAAAGGTGTTTGGCAGTCAATAGCTTAGAAAATTTATTGTAATTTTTTCATTTTTTTCTTTGTAGAACTCAACCTTTGTTCTATATTTGCACTCGCTAAGCAAAAATGGTGGTTGTAGCTCAGCTGGTTAGAGTAGCGGTTTGTGGTGCCGCGGGTCGCCGGTTCGAACCCGGTCAGCCACCCAGATTTAAAGCCTTGAAGAAATTCAAGGCTTTTTTTGTTTTTGGCTGAAAACAAATTTCAATAATAGAAAATCCAAATTCCAAAATGTAAAGATTTGGAATTTGGATTTTTATTTTAGAATTATAAAGCTAGCTATTTTAAGATAAGGGGAAATCTTCTCAAGAAATAATTGGAATCTTTGTCAAAGTTTTAAAATTTAACAAAGATAATACGTAAGCATTATTATTAAACTTTATGAAAGCTAATTACGAAGATTTTTATCTCTTTAGAAAACCGAATTTTTTAATATTGGTATTTAATAAAAAAAAGCACAACGGTTAAGTTATGCTTTTTGGAATGGTTATTATATTTGGTTTATGTATTATCAGATTTCCTCAAATGTAGTTCCTTCTTTAATGTCGCCAGTTTTATAACCTTTTTTAAACCAGTACATTCGTTGTTCAGATGATCCGTGTGTAAACGAATCGGGAACTACACGTCCTTGCATTTTACTTTGAATAGCATCGTCTCCAACCGCATTTGCTGCACTTAACGCTTCATCAATATCATCGGGATCTAAGTTTTCTTGATTGTAATGTGCCCAAACTCCCGCATAAAAATCAGCTTGAAGTTCTAAGGCTACAGAAAGTTTATTAGCTTCGGCCTGACTTTTTCCCTGCTGATCGCGACGCATTTTTTCAGATGTTCCTAACAATGTCTGAATGTGATGTCCAATTTCGTGAGCAATTACATAGGCAATAGCAAAATCTCCGCCTTTGGCCCCAAATTTGGTTTTAAGTTCTTCAAAAAAACCTAAATCCATATAAACAATTTGATCTGCCGGACAATAAAATGGTCCAGATGCCGAAGATGCTCCTCCGCAAGCGGTATTTACAGCACCTCTAAAAAGTACCAATTTAGGTCTTTTGTAAGTCATTCCATGTTCAGCGAATATTTTACCCCAGATGTCTTCAGTATCGGCCAAGGTTACTTTTACGAAACTGCCCATTTCTTTGTCTTCCTTGCTCAAAGGTGCAGCGGCTTCAGTTTGTGTTGGCTGACCGCCTTGCATTTGTTCTAAAGCAGATCCTACAGCTTGGCCCGTTTCACCGCCAAAAACATTTAATAGCAAAATAATGATTCCAATAACTCCACCGCCAATAGCGACTTTTCCTCCAGATAAACCTCTTCGGTCTTCAACATTATCACTTTCTCTTCTGCCTTGCCATTTCATAGTAAATAGTTTTATGCTTATATGTTATTTGTTGTACGAATTTATATATTTTTTATGAATTAATTAACATTTATAAGATTTAGTTTAAAAAATTATTTCAGCCATTTTACCAAAGTTTCTTCAACCGTTCCTTTCATAATAGGTTTTGAGATATAATCATCCATTCCTGCAGAAATACATTTGTTACGCTCTTCTTTTTCGGCACCCGCAGTTACGGCTATAATGGGCGTGTTTTTGCCTAAAACGGTATTTCGTATGGCTTTTGTGGTTTCATAACCATTCATAATAGGCATCTGAATGTCCATAAATACAAGTGTTGGATTAATAGATTCAAACTGCTGTACTGCTTCGTATCCATTTTCACATTCAAAAATAAAAGCATTATTATACAGGTTTTTTACAATGGTTTTTAAAAGCAGCATATTGACTTTGTTGTCTTCAACAATTAGAAAACGGATATTTTTATTTGCCGGTTCGTCTTCATCGTCGTCATAATCGGATTGCATGTTTTTAAATTCGGCGTTGTATTTTTCGCTGATGCTTTGATTACTGGTTTTTAAATTCAAATCAAAGAAGAAGTTGCTTCCTTCGCCTATCGTACTTTCAAGCTGTAATCGGCTTTCCATTAAGGCTAATAATTGATTTGAAATGGTTAATCCTAATCCAGTTCCTCCAAATTTTCGGGTTGTGGAACTATCTGCCTGCGAAAATGCTTTGAAGATTTTCTTTTGGTTTTTTTCTAAAATTCCGATTCCGGTATCAATAACAGAGAAACGTATGGTGCAATTGTTGTTTTTGTTTTTTTCTAAAACCGAAACATTCAATTTGATTGATCCTTCATTGGTAAATTTTACAGCATTTGAAAGCAGGTTGATCAAAATTTGTTTGATTCTCACAATATCGGTCCAGATGTATTTTGGAACATTAGGATCGACGTTTAGTTCCAGCTGCAGGTTTTTCTGGTTCGATTCATACACGATTAAATCAAATACTTGCCCGAGAACTTTTTTAATATCGTATAAATCAATAAAAAGTTCTAGTTTTCCAGCTTCAATTTTAGAAAAATCAAGGATATCGTTTATAATCTCCAACAGTGAATGTGCCGACTGATTAATCGTAGTCATGTATTTCTCTTGAATTTCTTCTAATTCGGTTTTCATCAATAAATGTGTAAAACCAATAATACCGTTTAGCGGCGTTCGGATTTCGTGTGACATATTAGCCAGAAAATCAGATTTTGATTTATTGGCTGCTTCCGCTAATTGTTTGGCTTTAATAGCGTCTTCGGTTTCTTTTTTATTGGTAATGTCAAAGTAAATTCCACCCACAAATTCAATTTCGTCGCCTTTCTTAATTACGTCGCCAAATTCTTCCACCCAGATATATTCGCCTGTTTTGCGTTTAATACGGTAAACATTATGCAGAGGCATTCCGTTTTGAAGATTGTCGATTTGATTGTTAATGACTTCGTCGCGGTCGTCTTGGTGAATAAGGGATAAAAACGATAAGTTATTTTCAATAAATTCTGTTTTTGAATATCCGGTTAGGTTTTGGATTTCATCATTTAGAAAGATTTTTGTAGAAAAAGCATCAAACTTAGATAAGTAAACGGTTCCTGGGATATTGTTGGCAATAAGTTTGAATTTTTCTTCACTTTCAATGATTTTACTTTCGTTTCGGTTTCTTTCTAAAGCAGATGAAATGTTGTTTGCCAAAATCTGGAAGATGTAGATTTCTTCTTCAGACCATTTTCTTTCTTCGGTACAATCATCAAAACCAATAAAACCTGTAAATTCATCATTAACGTACAATGGCAGAATCAAAATCGATTTGATTTCATTGTCGAGCAGTAATTGTTTGAAAAAGGCATTTTCGAGTTTTCGGGTAAAAGAGCTTAAAATGCGTTTGTTTTTGGCGGCATCAAAGATTTCTTGAAGATTCTCTTCGGTCATGTGTCGCAGAGGCGTAATCTGATGTCGGATTCCTTTTCGCGACCATTTGTATTTTTGGCTGACCGTATTGGTCGAAAAATCCCTTTCGTAATAATACATATGATCTGCTTTGGAAGCTTTTCCAATTAAATCGTACGTTTCCTGAAACATTTCTTCGGTTGATTTACTCAGCAGAAATTTTTCGGTACAAAGCGAAAGTGCGGACAGCAGCTGACTCTTAAATTCCAGTCTCTTCTCGGCTTCCAAACGCATTTGGGATGAAATGGCAAGTGAAATTACGTCTGAAATAGTTCTGGCATAATTGATATCTTCATTATCCCACTCCCGCTGTTCTTTTGTGCTTTCAAAGCAAACTACTCCGGCCAGTTGCCCGCTTAAAAATATCGGAACATCAAGCATGGATTTAATTTGGTTTTTGGTGAAATAAACTCTTTCAAATTCTGAAGTTTCCAATTTGTTAAAAACATCAGGAGCGTTTATAATGGCTTTATTCTGCAGGGTTTCAAAATAAATAGGATAGGATTCCTTACTTAAAATATTTTTATCATTCAGATTTTGATTATCCATGCTGTACAAATTTTTGCAGGTAATCAAATCCTTGTTATATTTCCAAAAACTTACTCTATTGGCTTTACTGACTGTAGAAGCTTCTTTGATAATGTAATCTATAACTGTATCTAAATTATTGTAAGTGCTGAAATCTGTAGTCGAGAGTTTTTTAGTTGAATTGTTGAAAGCTTCGATTTTTTCGAGTCGTCGTTTTTTCTCGTTTTCAGCATTTTTGATTTCAGTAATATCACGGGCAATTCCCGCAAATCCGATAGTTTGTCCCAGATCGTTTTTACGGATAATGATTTTCTGGGAAATCCATAATTCCTGACCATTTTTCTTTAATATCGGAATTTCAATGATAGGGAAATTAGCGCCGTTGCTTTCAAAATTTTCATAAAAATCAACGGCACTCAAAGAATATTTTTCATGAATAAAGTTTGAATAATGTTTGTTGATTATTTCGTCTTCGGCATACCCCAAAAGCGCATACGCAAATTCATTTATAAAAGTAAAATGACCTTCTGCATCAATTTCGAATATAATATCAGTCGCGGTCTGGATAAGGTTTTTATATTGGTCTTGAACATTAACCTGTTCCGTAACATCTTGTCCAATACTGATAATCAAATCATCAGAGAACTTTTTATCTTTCCATTGAATGTATTTGAATTCTCCGTTTTTGCTTTTTAATTTTCGGGTATAAAGTTTATTTTCTTCCCGATTTTCGGGATCATTTTTTTCGCTGAATTCGTCGCTTTTAGTAAATTTCCAAAAGTTAAGTCCCATTACTTCTTCGGGTTGATATCCTAAAATTGGCGTAATAGTTTCACTGCAGAACAAGATCTGGCCTTTTTGATCTGTGGCTATAGTTAGAGAATTTCCTTTGTGAACGATTTCATTAGCAAATCGGAAATTATTTCTGTTGTTTAGTAAAACGGCATATTTTACTTGATTGATAATGAAAATCAGTATACAGAAATTGAGTAGTAAAATAGACGATTTTAACGGAATTAAATGAAATACAATCGTTGCTACTAGAAAAATAAAAATAATGCTCACAAAAGCCCAGTAAATTTTAATGGGTTTTAGAATATTGTATGAGAAGAAAAATGAAATCAAGAAAACGATAATGGGAACAACATCATTAGCTAGATTGATGATATTGAAGCATACATAACTGATGTAAAGAAAAAAGGAGAAAATAAAAATCTGCTGTATTTTATCACGAAGCCATTTTACTTTATCAGTTATCACATAGCAGAGCAAAACTGCAAAACCAATAGAAACATTTACAATCAGAAGGCTTTTGGGTCTGATTTTGAAGATTTCATTGATGATTTCTATGACAATAACTGCGATTCCAAAAAATAAGATATAAAGCTGATATTCTTTACTAACTGTTTCGGCTTCTTTTTTCTTTTCTATGAAATTACCAATTTTCGCTTTTATTCTAAAAAACTGATACACAAGGAGTCCCAAGAAACCAAACAGCGAAAGTCCAAGAATGATAAATTTTGGATTATTGTAGAAAATAATATCAGAATTGAAAACGTACCAGTTTGTCACAATTGATTTCAGGGTATTACCAAAGCGGGTAATTCCTGAAACCAATAAATTGAAAAAACTATAGTTCGTTACCATAGATTTTGAGGGACTTTGGTTTAGTATACAGCGTTTTGAAAATTTCTGAAGAGTTGGTTATGCTCTATAATCAGAGATTTTCAGTTTTTATTCAAAATCCGATTTTCCGATAAAATCAATAGAATCGGGTTGTTGTTGTTCTTCGAAAATAGCATAGTAAGTTGAATATGTGATTGAAGTATTAAAAACAATTGTAAAAATTATTCCAATACAACATCCTATCACTCCAGTCAATGAACAAAGGAATCCTACTACAAATAAAGCAAATATGGTAAACGGACTTTTACTAACTACAATAAGGCTTGATTTGATAGCTTCTATAGCTGGTAAGTTTCCAAAAATGATTAACGGTATTGTAAAAAATGTAAAATAAGAGATCACTATCGATACTCCAATTCCCACATAAGCTATTCCTAAATTATCGATAATAGTAGAAATACCATTACTTACGAGTGCCAAAATAAGCGCCGCTGAAAACAGTTGTAAAAAGTAAGGTTGTTTGTAATAGGCAAAAACACTCCCGAAATCAAATTTTTCGCCTTTGTCAGCACGATCTGCTATTTCAAGAAATCCTGCTCCTAACGGAGAAAATAAAGCGACAAATACTGATACGAAAATAGTAGATAGTATCTGCTGGCCATAATTTAATTTTTGAAAATCTAAAACATTAGTGAAATCACTTAGTATGGCTTGTAATCCATAAAACGCGGTTGCCAATCCCATTACGGCACAAAATACGATAAAGGTAAATACGGCAATTACTAATGCTGAATAAAGTGCAATTTTCTTGTAATTTTCAAAAGCATAACCGAAAATAACAGCAAAGTCTATTGAATAGCCATCTCTTTTGATGTCTTCAATCTGATCACGAGTAGATTTCATTTAAGTGTAAAGTTGTTTTATAGTATCAGGTGTTTTAATATAGTGATATCAGTCGTAAATATAATATTTTAAATTAATTCCGAGTGAAAATCTATAAAACATTACGAAATTGTTTTTCTGCTGTTACAGCCAGTCCAAAATTCGTTTTATGGAAGCTAATTTGTCTTTGTAAGGTGCGTAACGCATAGGTAAATCAAGCCAGTTTCCTTTTTTTACAATCGATTTATGATGTGAAAAAGTATCAAAACTCATTTGTCCATGATAAGCCCCTATTCCGCTTTGTCCAACACCTCCAAAAGGCAGTCTTTTATTAGAAAAATGGATTACTGTATCGTTTACGGCACCACCTCCAAAGGAGTATTTTTGAATTAATTTCTTAGCAAACGAATTATTTTCACTGAAAATGTAAAACGCGAGAGGTTTTTCGTACTTCGTAATTATGTTATGAATATCGTTTTCAGTTTCATAGGTAAGAATTGGTAAAATAGGCCCAAAGATTTCTTCTCTCATAACAGCACTTTCCAAAGATGGTTCTTCAATTAAAGTTGGAGAAATATATAACTTATCATGATTGGTTTCTCCACCAAAAATTATTTTATCGCGTTCAATCATTTGGTCAAGCCTAACCCAATTTTTAGTATTGATGATACGGGCAAAATCTGGTGATTTATCTATTTTTTTGCCATATGCTTTTATGATTTCTTCGATTAAGAAAGTAATAAAATTAACCTTCATATTCTTCTGGATCAAAATATAATCGGGTGCAATGCAGGTTTGGCCGGCATTTATAAATTTTCCCCAGACAATTCGTTTGGCAGCAAGTTTTAAATCAGCAGATTCATCAACAACACAAGGGTTTTTTCCGCCTAATTCTAATGTAACCGGAGTAAGGTTTTCGGCAGCGGCTTTGGCTACAATTTTTCCAACCGAAACACTTCCGGTAAAGAAAATATAATCCCAGCGTTCTGCCAGTAATTTGTTCGAAACTTCCACTCCGCCTTCTACCACTTCAACATGGTTGATATGAAATGTTTTTTCGACAATTTTGGCAATAATGGCTGAGGTATGCGGAGTTAATTCTGATGGTTTTACAGTAACCTTATTTCCAGCGGCTACAGCAGCAATAAGCGGACATAGAGCAAGCTGAAAGGGATAATTCCACGGCGAAATAATCAAAACTCTGCCGTAAGGTTCTTTGTAAATATAATCAGTTGAAGGAAAATTTAAGAGAGAAGGGAAAACACGTTTTGGTTTTGCCCATTTACTGATGTTTTTGATGGTATCTTTTAAATCTGAAATGACATAATTCGTTTCAGTTAAAACAGCTTCAAATTCTGGTTTTTTAAAATCATCATATAAAGCCTTAACGATTAAATCTTCGTTTTTTTGAATGTTATATAATAACTTCTTCAGCGTTTGTTTTCTGTATCCGATGTCGTTTTTATAGTCCATTTTTAAAATCAGCTTGTTTTTAGGATATGCAAGTTAATCCATAAAAACTAAAAAACGTTACATTTTAACCATAAAAGTCATATAGCATTCCAAACAGGATCATCTGGAACGGGAGCAATAATGGTAATATTTTCTTTAGAAACGGGATGCACAAAAACTAATTTTCGAGCATGCAGATGAATGCCTCCATCAGGATTGCTTCTGTCGGCCCCGTATTTTAAATCGCCTTTTATGGGTGATCCAATAGCTGATAATTGTGCACGAATTTGATGATGACGCCCCGTATGAAGATTGATTTCTAGAGCGGTATAATTCTGAAGTTCTTTGATTATTGTGTAATCTAAACTGGCCGATTTACTATCAGGAACTTCTTTTAAATGCGCTTTTGAAGTATTGTTTTTTTCGTTTCTTTTAAGGTAATGAACCAATTTGGCAGATGCTTCTTTTGGTTTGTTTTTAACGACAGCCCAATAGGTTTTTTTAGTTTCACGATTGCTGAATAATTCATTCATTCGCGATAAAGCTTTACTGGTTCTGGCAAAAGCTACAATTCCTGTTGTGGGTCTGTCCAAACGATGAATGACGCCCAGAAAAACATCTCCAGGTTTATTGTATTTTTCTTTTATATATTCCTTTACCACATCAGATAAAGGTTTATCTCCCGTTTTATCGCCTTGTACAATATCGCCTACACGTTTGTTGACCACAATAATGTGATTGTCTTCGTGCAGGATTTGTAAATTATTTTTGTTTGAAACTATTTTCATAATGAGAATTTCAATTATATGGAGAAGTTTGGCTAAAGCCTTGCGAAGCCTTAAAAATAAACCTCCAGCTTTAGCTGGAGGCAATTTATATTTTAAAACCTTTGAACCTTTGTTGCTTTGCATCTTTGAGCCTAAGAAAAAAACTTAGTATCTCAGAACCTTAGCAGCTTAGTACCTAAAAATTAATATTGTTCTCTCTCATTAGGGAAATCCTGAGATTTTACATCAGCAGCATATTGTCCGATTGCTTTTGTCATTTCTTCGTATAAATTCAAGTAACGGCGTAAGAAACGCGGACTAAATTCATTATTCATTCCTAACATATCGTGAATAACCAAAACCTGACCATCAACACCGCCTCCAGCACCAATTCCGATAACTGGTATAGAAATACTTTCGGCTACTTTTCTAGCTAATTCAGCAGGGATTTTTTCAAGAACAACAGCAAAACAGCCAATTTTTTCAAGCATTTTGGCATCTTCCATTAATTTTTCTGCTTCTTCGTCTTCTTTTGCACGAACGCTGTAAGTTCCGAATTTATAAATAGACTGAGGTGTTAAACCCAAATGTCCCATAACTGGAATTCCGGCATTTAATATTTTTCTAATTGAATCTTTAATTTCTTTTCCACCTTCTAATTTCACAGCGTGAGCACCGCTTTCTTTCATAATTCTGATAGAAGAACGAAGCGCTTCTTTTGAATCAGATTGATAACTTCCGAAAGGCAAATCAACCACAACCAAACCTCTTTCTACGGCACGCACAACCGACGATGCGTGGTAAATCATTTGGTCTAAAGTAATTGGAAGAGTCGTTTCATGACCCGCCATAACATTGGAAGCAGAATCACCAACCAAAATCACATCGACTCCGGCAGTATCAACAATTTTAGCCATTGTGAAATCATACGCGGTAAGCATAGAAATTTTTTCTCCATTGCTTTTCATTTCAATTAATGACTTTGTTGTGATTCTTTTATAATCTTTTTTTGCTACTGACATTTTAATTTTTTTTGATGATGTAAAAGTATTGAATAATTGCAAATTGGGAATCAGCAATAAAAGAATATTTCGATTGAATATAGTTTTCCATCTTTAAATTCGATTCTGAATTGGCTGTCTTCCAAAATGATAGAGTAGTTGTGCGGTGATTTGATCGAAGCTTCAATATAGGTTCCGTATTTTTCAATGAAAGCTTTTTCAGACAATGTGTGATCTAAAACTGCATTTGGATTAAATATAAGTTTATTGTTCTCGTTGATAAAAACCTTTACAATTTCGGCCTGATTTTTCTTTTCATCTACAGATGCTTGTAAATCTGGATAATAGTAAAATAAATCACTTAGGTAAACGCCGCATTCATCGCCAATGCTTTCTTTTTTAGTAGGTTGTCCAAATATTTTTACCAGATCTTTTTGAGTAAAATATAATGATTTGGTTTTTACACCTTTTAACGAATATTCAGCTTTTTGGGCAAATGCTGCAATTTGTTCTGGTAGTTTATGTTTGGATAAACCTTTGGCAATAGCCATATAAAGTTCAGTGTCGGCAATTAATTTAGGATCATTTATTTGCTTGACCACTTCAGAATATCTTTGATACGCCGGAATTAATTTCGAATAATCACTGTTCCAGGCTAATTCTACAATTCTTTCGCTTAGTGTTTTGCGATCTGCAAGTGCATTGACATCAAGTTTGTCAAAATCTTTGATTAAACTATCAAAATTCGGACGAAGCCCAATAAACTTTCTTAAGGTATATTTTGAGTATTCCTCACTAAAATTGCCGCCAATGTTTACCCAGTCATTTTCGTTTACCGGCACATAATCAACAGGAACGGGATCACCTGTAAATAAAATTTCTTTGATTTTTGAATTTTTATCAGGTAAAGCTCTTGCTTTTAAACCTGCTGCCAGAACAAAAAAATGATTCCCGCCATAATAATTATCGCCGCCTTCTAAAATTGGATTTTCAGGATCTTTTATTTTAACGTCTTTTGCATTTAACCTTGTGGCAACAAACTTTTCCTGAACATATCCTTCATTAAAATTATCTGCTTGCACTTTGTACCAGCCATTCTGACTTTCAGATAATAAATGCACTTCGGCACCATATTTAAAATATCCTAAAAAAGAAGTGGAATTTGGGGAAGTATACAGTCGAGTATCTGAATTTAGAAAATAACGTTCCTGTGAATGCAATACAAGAGAAAGAAATAATGCAATTAGAAAGTAAAGTTTTTTCATGAAATATTTTGATTTTTTTTTGCCGCGAATTTCACTAATTCCACAAATGTATGCATTTGTGTAAAAAATAAATTGTGTGAATCTTGAAATTCGCGGCAAACTTTAAATGTTAGCAATCCGCCATATTAACCGCAATTGCCAGTCCACCTTCAGAGGTTTCTTTGTATTTTGAGTTCATATCTTTTGCTGTTTCCCACATTGTGTTGATTACTTTATCAAGCGGTACTTTAGCATTTTTCGAATCGGTCTCAAGAGCAAGTTCGGCTGCGTTTATGGCTTTTATAGCTCCCATTGTATTTCTTTCGATACACGGAATCTGCACCAAACCGCCAATTGGATCGCAGGTTAAACCCAAATGATGTTCCATTGCAATTTCGGCAGCCATTAAAACCTGAGCAGGAGTTCCGCCCATTAATTCGCATAAAGCCGCAGCGGCCATAGAGGACGAAACGCCAATTTCGGCCTGACAGCCTCCCATTGCAGCAGAAATAGTAGAACCTTTCTTGAAAATACTTCCAATTTCTCCGGCAACCATCAAAAATTGTTTGATTTCTTTTTCGCCAGCATTGTGGTTTTCAATCACCATATAATACATTAAAACGGCAGGAATTACTCCAGCGCTTCCGTTGGTTGGCGCTGTTACAACACGCCCTAAAGAAGCATTTACTTCATTCACGGCCAAAGCAAAACAACTTACCCATTTTAAAATCTGGCGGAATTTAACTTCCGTTTTTCTGATTTCTTCCAGCCAGGACTGAGGGTCAGTATAATTAGAAAGTCCGATAAGATTTTGGTGCATGTCAAAAGCTCTTCTTCGCACGTGTAATCCGCCCGGAAGAATGCCTTCCGAATGACAGCCAATGTACATACATTCCAACATTGTATTCCAGATACGCATCAATTCGGAATGAATTTCTGCTTCAGAACGCATTGATTTTTCATTTTCATATACAATTTCAGAAATCGATTTGTTTTCAGAAACGGTATAATTTAATAACTCCACCGCGTTTTGAACCGGAAACGGGAAAGCACATTTTATGACTTCTTTTTTCTTTGCATTTTCGCGTTCTTCTTTTACCACGAAACCACCGCCAATAGAATAAAAAGTAGATTCGTATTCCGAACCGTCATTTTTATATGCGGTAAATTTTAATCCGTTAGCATGAAAAGGAAGAAACTCTTTATTGAAAACAATGTCCTGAAGAAAATAAAACGGAATTTTATATTCATCAGCCAGATTGATTTCGTTTGTATCTTCAATTGTTTTAATAATTCCAGCGATATTTTCTACCGGAATATATTCAGGATCTTGTCCGCTTAAACCCAGCATTACTGATAAATCAGTAGCATGGCCTTTTCCGGTTAAAGAAAGTGACCCATACAAATCGACTTTTACTCTCGAAATCTGATCTAAAATAGCTTCGTTTTTCAGCTCTCCCAAAAAACGTTCTGCGGCTCTCCAAGGACCCAAAGTGTGTGAGGATGAAGGTCCAACACCAATTTTAAGCATATCAAATACAGAGATACATTCTTCCATTGTTACAATTTTGTTATTACAAAGATAATTGAATAATGCAATGATGAATCGTTTTTGATTGTTAATGTTGCGGTTTTGTTAAAAAAGATATTAAATTTTAATAATTCGGCAACGAAATAAATTTAATTCCTTAATATGCAGATTGCGTAGAAAGTTCCCGTTTTTTCGGTATTTTTGTGAGGAAGTTGAATCTAAAAAATAACCCTTTCTGATGATGCTTTTCTTTCGTTTTAATTCTGAAAAAAGTCTTTCTACGATTATTAATACCACAAGAAGTTACCTATGATAGAATTTTTCAGACATCTATTACACGAATTCGAATTACCACTTAGCAATCCAGTATTAATTTTTTCATTGATACTTTTCATAATTCTGCTGAGTCCAATTTTATTAAAAAAGATTAATATTCCCGGAATCATTGGTTTGATACTTTCAGGAGTTGTTATTGGTCCGCATGGTTTAAATATTCTGGCAAAAAACTCAGCCGTTGATTTATTCTCTACAATCGGACTTTTGTATATCATGTTTATTGCCGGACTTGAACTCGATATGAATGAGTTTAAAGCCAATAGAAATAAATCGCTCTTATTCGGTTTTTTTACCTTTATACTGCCGCTTTCCATAGGATTTCCGGTTTGTTTTTATTTACTCAAATACGATTTTAATGCTAGTTTTTTAACCGCTAGTATGTTTGCCACGCATACTTTGGTGGCGTATCCTATTGTAAGTAAAATGGGAATTGCCAAAAATCAAGCAGTTGCCATAACAGTGGGAGGGACTATTTTGACTGATACCGCGGTTTTGATTATTCTGGCAGTTATCATGGGAAGCAGTCAGGGAAATTTAAATCAGGCATTTTGGATCAAATTAGGCATTTCGCTGGCTATTTTCTCAGCCATTATGTTTTTGGTAATTCCAAGAATTGCCAAATGGTTCTTCAAGAAACTGGAAAGTGAAAAACACGCCCATTATATTTTTGTGCTTTCGGTAGTTTTCTTTGCGGCATTTTTAGCCGAAGTAGCAGGAGTAGAGCCTATCATTGGTGCCTTCGTGGCCGGATTGGCATTGAATCCGTTAATTCCGCATTCTTCTGCTTTAATGAACCGAATTGAATTTATAGGGAACTCCTTGTTTATTCCGTTTTTCCTGATTTCTGTGGGAATGCTGGTTGATGTAAGCGTAATCTTAAGCGGACCAACTGCTTTAATTGTCGCTGGAACATTAAGTGTCGTGGCTATTTTCGGGAAATGGATTGCAGCCTTTTTTACACAAGTTGTTTTTAAATATTCGAAAACCGAAAGACAGTTGATTTTCGGATTGAGCAGTGCACACGCTGCCGCAACTCTGGCCGTAATTCTAGTAGGTTTTAAAGCTAAAATCCTTGATGAAAACATCTTGAATGGAACCATTATTTTAATTTTAATTACTTGTATTGTAGCTTCTTTTGCCACCGAAAAAGCAGCGAAAAAAATTGCGATCTGCGAAGAAGAATTTTCACATGAAGATGCCGAAAAAGATCAAATTTTAGACGAACATATTTTAATTCCGCTGGCAAAAACGTCGGCAGCAGCCAGTTTATTAGATTTTGCGCTTCTAATAAAAGATAAAAAATCATCAAATCCTGTGACATTATTAACGATTGTTCCGAATAATAGTAAAGCCGAAGAGAACATCATGAAATACCGAAAAGCAGCGGATAAATTTGTGATTCAAGGTTCTGCTTCGGAAGTAAAAATAAATACAATTGCCCGAATCGATCATAATCCGGCAAGTGGAATCGCAAGGACTTCAAAAGAAATCATGTCGGATATTGTGATTGTAGGCTGGCCGAAAAAGACTGGTTTCTTAGATAAAATTTTTGGAGAAAATGTCGATTCTATTATTAATAATGTCGATAAGAATTTGTTCATCTGCCGATTCCCTAAAAATTTTATTGAAGAAAAAAGACTCGTTTTTATATGTCCGCCTTTTTCAGAAAGAGGTGCTGGATTTCATTTATTATTGCAGAAGATTTCCCGATTATCGCAGGAATTAAGCATTCCGATTGTACTTTATGCCGATGAGAAAACAAATCAGGCCATTCAGAATATTGCAAATCATCTGCGTTTAAATGCTAAAATTGGTTTCAAAAATGTTTCGGACTGGGATAGTTTTGATTCCATTTCAAATGATATAAAACCAACAGATTTAATTGTTTTTAATTTGTCGAGAAAAGGTTCTGTATCGTATCTTTCTATTTTTGATCGATTGCCCCAAAAATTTGATAAGCTCTTCAGTGATAATAACATTCTTTTGGTTTACCCTCAAGATGAGCGAAAAGAAAGTGCCATGGATGCTTATGAAGATTTCACAGCAACACCTCTAACGAAAGGTTTGGAAGCTATCGAACAGATTAGCCGAGGCTTGGGGAATATCCTAAAAAAGAATTAAAGAATAATCCTGTAATTAATGACAAGAAAATTTTCGTTTATCGCATTGCTATTGATAAATTTTTTTACCACAGCACAAAATAAAATGAAGAAAGTAGAAGAACTAATAGATAAAAATGATCCAGGCTGGGTACTTGTAGAAGACTGGATTAAAACAGCACAAAACAAGGTTGAAATCTTACCCGTTGATCCTGCTAAAGCAAAAGACGCTTTGTACAAAACGCAGGTTACAACCCGTTCATCAATGGGAGCAGTTGTGTACATGACTGGCGGACTTTTGGTTGATGACGGATGGATTAGAATTTTAGGTTCTGGAAATGCCAAATTTAACCGCTCGCTTCCGGATTGGAATAAAGGAAAAGCTTTTAACGAATTTGGAGAAGCTGCGCCTTATCTGTTAATTGCCGATGATGCTATTGGCGGGTTTTATCTTTTAAATGGAGGCGGATTAGGTGCCGATACGGGAAAAATTTACTATTTCTCTCCTGACAATCTTGAATACGAACCGCTTGATATCACGTATTCGGAATTTTTAGGGTTTTGTTTTAATAATGATCTGGATAAATTTTATGAAGGAAATAGATGGAACGGCTGGAGAGATGAAGTTTCTAAAATAAAAGGCGACGAAGTTTTTAATTTTTATCCGTTTTTGTGGACAGCGGAAGGAAGCGATATCAATAAAAATTCACGAAAAGTAATTTCTATTCAAGAACAATATAGTTTGAATTTAGATTTGAGAAAGCAACTCGGATTTGCTAAATAATAATTTCAAAAGACATACAAAATGAATCACAATATAAAATCAATCAGGCCTTTTATTGGAGCGAAAAATTTTGAATTATCAAGAAGTTTTTATCGTGATTTGGGATTTGAAGAAGTTGTTCTAGAATCTAATTTTTCGGTTTTTAAAAGCGGCGAAACTGCTTTTTATCTTCAAGATTATTATGCCAAGGAATGGATTGAAAACACAATGATTTTTGTAGAAGTTGATGATGTTGAACGTTATTACAGCGAACTTTTAGCTTTACATCTTCCTGAAAAATACGAAGGAGTAAAACTGACACCCATTCGATATTTAGATTGGGGAAGCGAATGTTTTCTGCACGATCCCTCTGGCGTTTTATGGCATTTTGGCGTATTTAAAAAGTAAATTTTTGTTAGCCACGAATTCACGAATTTTTCATTTTATTTCATGAAAACGAAATTCAATTTATCGTAAACAAAATTCGCCTAGAACTTTTGTATTGTTTTTGCGCTGGTACCAATCATTGTAAACCAATTCTAAACTTTTTACATTAAATTCTCCAAAATCATAATCACGGAATTTATCTGCAATTTGAATTAATTTTTCTGGATTATGAAGTTTTTCCTGAAAACGCATTATCGTAGAATGCGCCGTTGAAATCGTGTAGCGGCTGTCGATACTTTGCTGTAAATCTGAATTTTTAAAATCTTCGCGGAGTTTATTTCGTAAATTATTCAAAGTTTCATCAGTTGGAAATCCTTGAATCATTAAAGCAGAAGGTGAGGCTGTAACCCCTTTCAATTGAATCGTGATTTTATCAACATCTACCATGCTTTTACAAATGAGCTGAATGTAATCGTTTGGCGAAATCTGATTTAAGGTAAATTGTTCCGAACAAGAAATAATCGACATTACAGTAATATGAATATCAGAATCTGGGTAAAAATATTGTTCGGGTTCAGCTTCTTTCAATTCCTGCATGAAAGATTGAATATTGGTTTTTATTTCCTCGTTTGGACGAATAAGCAATGTAATTCCAAATCGTGAATAGGATTCTTTTTTAATCTCAGAATCTATGGAATACTTCCCTTTTGAAATAGTTTCAGAAGATGTTTTGTAAAGCTCGTTGTAATGTTCGGTTAAATTCATTGAAGTTATTTCTTTTTCGCTTTTTCTAGATTTTCTTTCACTCTAAATTTTACGATTTTGGTAATCAAATCATAAGGCATCGGATCTTTTAAAGGAAACTGAACAGAACCTTTACCGGATTTGTATTTCGAAAGTTGCTCCTTAAATTCTTCATGTCCGCTTGGAAGTGCATAAAGTCCGATATGATTTTTAAAAGCAGCAAAATACACCACGATTCCGTTTTGTTCAAAAGCCGGCATTGAATAGCTGATTTTTTCTTTGGCATCTGGAGCCGCTTTTTGAATGGTGTTTCTGATTTTTTCTAAAATTTCTTGAACATCATTTGGAAAACTACCAATGTACTCGTCTATGTTTTCTGGTTTTTTAACTTCCATAACATTTTTTTGTTTTAAGTTTAGGTTTCAAGTTACTTTCCTTTGCGGTTAAATTTTTTACGCAGAGTTCGCTAAGATATTTTAATTACCAACTTAAACTGTATCTATATATTGAGTTCGCAAAGGAGTTTTGTGTAAAAAAAGCTTTGCGATCTTTTCATTTAATGATTCTCAAAAAACAACTTCGCGTTCTTTGCGTAAACCTTTGCGTTCTTTGCAGCTAAATTTTTTACGCAGAGTTCGCTAAGATATTTTAATTACCAACTTAAACTGTATCTATATATTGAGTTCGCAAAGGAGTTTTGTGTAAAAAAAGCTTTGCGATCTTTTCATTTAATGATCCTCAAAAAAAGAACTTCGCGTACTTTGCGTAAACCTTTGCGTTCTTTGCGGTTAAATTTTTACACAGAATTGATAAATCTTTTCGATTAAATAGAATTAAGCAAGTCCTTTCGGAAAACGATCTAAAACTAAATTCAATAGTAAATTGTGTTCCAAATAGGCTTTTGCACCAGCTAAAACTAATGTAAAACCTTCCGTTGAATTTCGGACTTGATCGATTATTTTATCAGTATCGCCTTGAAAACCAGAGTTCGTGATACTGACAAAAGTTTCGTTTTCATCCAGCGGACTAAAAACCCATTCTACTAAAGTTATTTCATCAGGATTTCCCCATTCAATCACTATTTTTTTATTTTCTTGTACAACCAACGTGGTAACGGAAAGCGAGAAACCATACATTTCCCAAGTCCATTCTGTTTTTTGATTTTCCTCTAATTTCCCAGAACCTTTTGTAAACCAGAATTTACGAGTGATTTCGGGATCAATAAAAGCTTGAAAAACTTCAGAAACAGGTTTTCTAATCAGCATTTCGGCCTTTGCATATTTATTGTTTTCTGTTTTCATTGTTTTATAGGTTTGAAGTTAAGTGTTAGAAGTGAAACGTAAATATAATTCTAAATTTTTTATTTTCACATTTACTCTTTTAACACATAACGTATAACTTCATAACTTATGACTTTTGCGGGTCAATCCATTTACCAACGGTTGGCGGTGTATAATTTCTCATTTTCTCCAGCAGATCGTCGATATTGTCACTTACCAAAAGCATTTTTTGGTTGGCTTCTTTTAGTAAACCTTTTTCAGTCATGGTTTGCAGTAATTCGATAAGCGAATCGTAGAATCCGTTTATATTCAATACGGCAATTGGCTTTTTATGAAGTCCTAATTGTGCCCAAGTAATCATTTCGAAAAGCTCTTCCAAAGTACCAAAACCACCCGGAAGCGCAATTACACCATCGCATAACTCATTCATTTTGGTTTTTCGTTCGTGCATGCTCTCTACTAAAATCAACTCGGTTAAACCAAGATGTGCGATTTCTTTTGATCTTAGAAAATTTGGGAGAACACCAATTACGGTTCCTTTTTCGCTTAAAGCGCCATCGGCCACAGCACCCATTAAACCTACGTTTGCACCTCCGTAAACCAAACCTAAATTTTGTTTTGCCAGTGTTTTTCCTAGTAATGCTGCTTGTTCTCTAAAAATTTCATCGGTACCAAAACTGGAACCGCAGAAAACGGTTATATTTTTCATGTTTTTTATTTTTTGTGAATTTGTGAAAATGTCCAGATGTGAAAAAATATTTTATTTCTAAATCTTCTTAATCTGCACGCAGGAAACGTTTTCCATTTTAATTTGTTTTCCTGTTTTTCTCAGAAGCCCAGTTTTCAAATCTCTTTTAAAAACGATTATATTTCCAGTCGTAACATTTGTAGCCACTAAAAATTTCCCGCTTTCATCAATTGCAAAAATTCGAGGATGTTTTCCTAAAGTCGATTGATAACCAATATTTTTTAGCAGACCATTTTCATCAATTGAAAAAATGGCAATATTGTTTTCTTTTCCGCGGTTTGTGGCGTATAGAAATTTTCCATCCGGTGAAATATGAATATCAGAACTTTCAAAACCTTCTTTTATGTTGTCAGGATGTGTCGCAATGCGCTGAATTTTGTTTAAAATACCATTTTCGTATTTGTAAACACTTATTTGACCTGCCATTTCTTCAATACAATATCCAAATTTCTGATTGGGATGAAATGTAAAATGTCTTGGTCCAGCTTCAAGATCAGTTTTGGTGAATGGATTTTGCGTTTCCACTAAAGGTTTTTTCAGATTAGAATCGAATGCGTAACAACGAATTTTATCGGCACCTAAATCGGGTAAAAACAAAAAATCACATTCTGGGGAAAACACAGCCGAATGCACGTGAGATCTGGTTTGTCTCTCTTTATGAGTGCTTCCATCCATGTATTGAAAATTCTGTACAATAGAATCGATTTTGCCGTTTTCTAAAAGCGGATAAACGGAAACACTTCCTTCTGTATAATTGGCATTGGCGAGCCATTTTCCGTTTTTATGAACGCTGACATACACTGGATTTTCGCCAACGCTTCTCTGACTGTTTAAAAAAGTCAATGTTTTATTTTCGGGATTAAATTCAAAACTGCTTACGCTTCCGGCGTTTGGCGTTTTGGTATCGGTACATGCATAAACGTATTTTCCATTTGGAGAAACGGTTAAATAAGAAGGATTAATAATGTTTTTTGCCGAAGTTACTTTCGTCAGCTTTCCATTTAAGGTATCCAATTGATAGATTTGAATGGCTTCCGCCGATTTATCACGATTATAAGATCCTAAAAAGACGTAAGTATTTTGAGAGAAAGCGGAAATAGTAATGAAAAACAAAAGTGCTGTTATATTGATTTTTAGTTTCAAGTTTAAAGATTTAAGATTAGATATGTCAGACTGAGCGAAGTCGAAGTCCGATTTAGTAACTCGAAACTTTATTTAGAACCAAACTTTTCGCCCTTCGACTTCGCTCAGGGAGACATGTAAAATGGTAATTTTCAAAGTTTCAAGCCAGGCATTTCACAACTTACCATTCACAATTAATTTATGTTTTTCCACCATTGTTGAAATACTTGTTTATCATTTTTTAATTCAACAGCTTCACCTATCATTGGCGTGATTAATAAAATAGGGTTTTCAGATAAACTATTCAATTCAGTTACAGTTTTTAAAGGTTCGTCCCAAGCGTGAAGCGATAGGGCAAACTTAGACGAATGAACAGGAAAAGCTCTTTTGGCTTTTAAATCTTTCATGGCTTTTATCACATCTTCTGGCATATTATGAATGTATTTCCAGTTTTTGTTGTATTGCCCGTTATCGAGTAAAACAATATCAAACGGACCGTATTTTTCGCCGATTTCAGCAAAATGGGTATCGTAACCGCTGTCGCCGCCCAGATACATTTTGAAATCGTTACTTTCTAAAACAAAAGATGTCCAAAGTGTGTTGCAGCGTTTAAAACTTCTGCCCGAAAAATGTCTTGAAGGCGTAGTATGCAGCGTTAAATTTTCATCTAATTTGATTGTATTGTACCAGTCTTTTTCGATGATATTTTCAGAAGGAAATCCCCAAAACTCAAAATGCGAACCCACACCCAGTGCGGTGATTATTTTTTTTGTTTTTGGTTTAAGTTTTAAAATGGTTTTATAATCCAAATGATCGTAATGATCGTGAGTGATCAATAAATAATCGATTTCCGGCAAATCATCAACCGTATAAATATCTGATCCTTTAAAAGATTTTGTAGTGCCGGGAATAGGAGAGGCGTTACCGCTGAAAACGGGATCGATTAAAAAGCGTTTTCCTTCCAGCTGAATAAAATAAGACGAATGTCCAAACCAAACTAAAACATCTTGATGAAGAGGAAGTTCTTTTAAATTGGTTTTTACAGACGGAATCAAATCGGTTGGGATTTTGCGGTTTACTTTTTTGAAAAAGAATTCAAATAAAACTTTTGAAAAACTTGCCCCTTCAGCTAAATCGGGAGTAAAAGAAAGGTTTTCAAATTTTCCGTTTTTGTATTGCGGCGAATTTTGAATTAAAGTTAAACGTTCGCCATTGGGTGCTTTTCCGAATTTTGGATGTTGTAAAAAACCGTAAGTGGCAACGGCTAGTAAAAATAACAGAATTAAAAATGTGATCATTTTATTTTGAAGGATATAATTTTTGTAAATAAGAAACCGAAACTGAAATCATTTCTTTTAAGATTTCAGGATCAATATCGTCTAGTTTTTTAATGTAAATACAGCTTTTTCCAGCTTTGTATTTTCCAAATTTAGAAAGTAATTCGTCTTTGTTTTCAAAAGAAGAAGAAAGATAAAGTGAAATGGCATCTTTTCTGGGAGAAAATCCCACTAAAGGCGCATCACCTTCATGTCCGCTGTCGTATATGTAATGATAACTTCCAAAACCAATAATGCTGGGTCCCCACATTTTGGATTCAAAACCAGTTGTTTTTTGTATAATTTTCAGCAGTTCAAAGGCGTCATTTCTTTTGGTTTCATCTGCTACAGCGTTTATAAAATCAGTAACACTGTTTTCGGTTTCGGTGGTTTTATTTTTAGCCATTTTCAGATTATTTTTTTAATACTTCGCTTCCTAATAGAATGTCTTTGATTTTAGCTTCGGAAGCATAATACAAATTCGAATCTTCATTCATTTGATTTTCCAAAACAATCAAACTGATATCACTTTCAGGGAAGTATAAATTTACAGAAGAAAATCCATCTCCTAATCCCGTATGTCCAAGATATTTAACAGGTGCTTTTTCGATAATCCTGATGCCGTAACCATAGCCTTCTTTTTCTTTTCCGAAGAAATTATGCTGCGATAGAATCGTGTATTTCGTCATTAGTTTGTACGATTCTGGTTTCAGGATTTTGCCTTTATGCAGATTATTATTCCAAATTGCTAAATCAGAAGCGGTTGAAATAATGCCGTCTGCTCCCAAACTTTCAGGAGTAATCTGACTTGTGGTAACGGGCTGCAATGTGTTTTTATCATTAAAATACCCAGTTGCGAGATTCTGGGTTTTATCTTTTGAATAACAAAAAGTATGGTTCATTTTTAGTTTCTTAAAAAGCGCTGCTGTCACTTCAGAATACTTCTTTTTGGTGCTGAATTCTACAATTTTGGCGACCAGATTAAAACTTAGATTTCCATATTTATAATCCGTTCCGGGTTTAAAAGCCAATGGTTTTTGCAAATCGACAATTCCGTGCGAATGATTTAAAAGCTGGTGAACTGTAACCGAATCTGCCCAGTTTTGTGTCAATTCTGGAAGGTATTTTTTGATAGGAGAATTTAAATCGACATTGCCTTTTTCTACTTCGAGCAAAAGCATGGTGGCAGCAATCAATTTGCTGTTCGACATGATTTCAAATTGAGAATCTGTTGTTAAAGGTTTTTTAGTCTCGAAATTGGCAAATCCTTTCGCTTTAGAATATAGTGTTTTTCCGTTTTTAGAAATAAGAATCACGCCATTAAAAACGGGAGAAGTACTATTTTGAATAATGCTGTCAATTTTTGAAGTATACGTATCTTTTTTTTGTGCCGAAGAATGACAACCAGAAAGAATAGATAATAGCAATAAAAGATAAGAAAATTTAAAAATTGAATTCATTTGATTATGATCGATCTAAATAATTTATAATTAACAATTCACCATTAAACTAAAACATTCCGTTTTCGTTAATGGTTTCAGCGGGAATTGGCTGTCCTAAATCCCAGAGTTCGACTATTTTGTTGTTTTCGAATCTAGCGATATGAACTACAGCAAAACCAAGATCATCAGAGTTTTGTTTGAGATGGGAATGAACAGAAACTAAATCTCCATCTTCTAAGATATTATGTATGGAGAAAATCTTATTTGGATTTTTTCTGGCAGATTCTTCCATCGCCAGCATTAAAGTATTGGCATCACCTTTAAAATAGGCATTGTGGTGTTTGAAATTTTCTCCCGTATGCAGTCGGAAAGCCTCGTGTGAATGTCCACTGGCACAAAGATGCAGGAAGTTTTGGGTAATTTCTTTCTTAGTCATACTTTAAAAGTTTTAGAGCAAACTAAGTTATGAAATTTAAAGGCAGTTTTTTCAATTAAATAAAAGCGGGATTTTTATATTTTTTCGGATTTTATTTGACTTATATCCAAACCCAGTTTTGAGAATTCTTTTTCTCCTAAACTAGTAATATAAAAATGTTTATCTGCTCGGTCTTTTTTAGCAATCCAGCCCTTTTCTGCAAAAGTTACGGCAAGTAACTGTCCTAATTTACCACCAATGTGTTCGTAACACATTTTGGCTGGTTTTTCTTCTGATAATTTAGTCATAATAATTTTTAATTAAAAGATTGTCTGAATTCTAAAGGTGAAATATTGGTTTTTGTTTTAAACAATTTACTAAAAGACTGCTGATGTTCAAAGCCCAGTTCGAAAGCAATTTCACTGATAGATAATTGGGTTGTCGAAAGTTTTTCTTTGGCTTTTTCAATTAATTTATTGTGAATGTGCTGCTGTGTGCTCTGACCAGTATGTAGTTTTAATAATCCGCTTAAATAATTGGGGGAGACATTTAAATTGTCGGCAATATAGGGTACTGTAGGAAGTCCTTTTGTAATTAAAACAGTATCGTTAAAATATTCTTCCAGTAGTTTTTCAAGACGTGCAAGAATCTGGTGGCTGCTTATTTTTCTAGTAATAAATTGTCGGTTGTAGAATCGTTCGGCATAGGTAAGAAACAATTCAATTTGGGCAATAATAACGTCCTGACTGAATTTATCAATATTCGACTGGTATTCCTGCTGAATGTTTTTGATAATATCAATAAGCATATTTTCTTCTTTTTCAGAAAGATGCAGCGCTTCATTGACAGCATAGCCAAAATATTCGTACTGTTTGATTTTGTGTGCCAAAGCTGTATTCCATAAAAAATCAGGATGGATCAATAATGACCATCCTGTGTGTTTCATTTCGGAATTACCTTCTATGGAAAAAACTTGTCCCGGCGAAATAAACATTAAAACGCCTTCATTAAAATCATATTCCTGCTGGCCGTAACGCATTTTTGCATTGGCATTTCTTTTCAGCGCAATAGAATAAAAGTCAAGAATGAGACTTTTAGGTTCTTCTTCATTCAGATATTTTAAATCTTCAAAATTATAAACGCTCACCAAAGGATGTTCAGGTTTAGGCAAATCCCGAAACTGGTGGAATTCGCTTATAGTTTTGAATCTAAGAGGTTGCTGATTTGCCATAGTTAAAGTTACTTAATTTTGATTGTAAAACGAAGCAAATTCTGCGGCATAATCTGCCAGTTTTGTTTTTCCCATCGAAGGGCGGTTGCGGTAATAATCTTCACCTAAAATACCGTTGTAAAGTGCGGCATACATTTCAACCAAACCTTTTGCAATTTTAGGCTGCATTCCGGCAGAAACCAATCCTTGTAAAGTTTCTTCATCGCTGATTAAATTCCATTTTAAATCTGGAATACCGATTGCTTCTCCTAAAATGCGGGCAGTTTCATGTCCTGTAAGTTCCTCGCTTGCTACATAGCGTACTTTTTTTCCGTCAAGCGGAGTGGTGATTTCATCGGCAATGGCTTCGGCAATATCGTTTGGTGAAACCCACGGAATCATTTCATCGGCTCCGTAATTGGCATTAATACTTCCTTGTGATTTTATCATGAATGTATAAGGAAGCAGGTTATAATAAAATGAAGTTGGACGCATAAAAGTGATCGCAACATCTGAAAGTTGATTTAGAACGGCTTCAATTTCGTTGTAACGCTGGATAATTCCTGAATTCTCTTTTAAATGCGCTCCAATACTGCTTAAAAACACCACACGTTTTACTCCCGATTTTGCAATGGCTTCGGCATAATTATTCCCAATCTGACGGGTAAACGCATCCAGATCTAGATTTGGATCGAAGTAATTGGCGCGCGGAATCATGCAGTAAACCGCATCTGCTCCGGTAAAAGTTTTCGTTAAAAATTCGGCATCGTTTACAGAACCTATCGCTGCGGAAGCACCAAGAGATTCAATTTCAGATTGTCTTTCAGTACTGCTGGCAATTACAGTTACTGAATGTCCTTGCTGCACTAACTCTTTGGTTAATGGTTTGCTGATGTTCCCTAAAGAACCTGTGATTGTAATTTTCATATCGCTATTTTTTGATATTACAAAGTTGTATATCATTTAGCGACCTATTTTATCCAAATCTACGAATGGTGTAGTCTTTTTTTAAGATGCTAAGGTTCTGAGATACTTAGATTCTAAGTTTTTTAGCTTTTGGATAATTTTTTTTCGTTTTCGGTTTGAGGTTTTCCGGTTGCATTTGGCTCGCCTTTTCCAGTTTCAATGAGTTTTTTCAAGCTGTTTTGAATATAGTTGGTCCAAGCATCTCTACAGATATTAAAGCATTCGTAATCAGGAACCAAACCAAAATGGGTAAAACGAAGTTCGGTTTTTCCATCTTTCTCGGTGATTTCAAAAGTAGGATGGGTGTTTGTCCATTCAGTTTTGTCTTCTGTAAAATTGAAATAGTTTTGTTCGATGAGCCAAACTACTTTCTTATTGGGAATTACTTCGATGAGTTTTATTCTACAGCGATGGACCTCTTCATAATGATAATCAAACTGATCGTTTAATTGGGCTGTGTTTCCTTCGATTTCTTCTGACCACCAGCCTCGTACATTGGTAACGGCTTCAAAAACTTTCTCTGGAGATTTATCGGTTGTAAATGCTGTGGTAAAATCTAATGCATTCATTTTGATGACTTTTACGATTTGTATACACAAATTTACATTCTTAAAATCAATACGTTAGGGTGCTAAAAAGACAATTGTAAGGTGTGTTTCAGACAGATTTCTAATTTTAGATTTTTGACGTCAGACTTTTTACTTTTTTTCGTGCTTAGTCTGAATTATGATATTTTCACACACATCCAGCTTGCTTTTAAAATAGCAGTATCTTCAATGTATGCTGTTCCTTGTTGTTTGATGATTTTTTCGCTTAAGCGGAGATTTTCTACTACAAATTTTATTTTATCTCCAAATTTAGCTCCTGCAAAAAATTCGGCACTTTCAATACTTACTAAACCAAATATTCCATCGGTAACACCTAGAAGTTTTACACCTGCGCCGCCGCATTGCGCCATAGATTCTATTAGAATGGTTCCGGGAATATAATCAAGATCAGGAAAACTGCCTTTCAGCCAATAGTCATTATCGTCAAAAGTTTTAAATCCAATAATCGTCTCTTTAGTGTATGATGCTATTTCATCTACAAATAAAAATGGAGCCCTATGGGGAATCAGGCTTTCAATATTTTGTACCATGAGTTGTAATTTTGTTTTTGCAATATAGGCAAATTATAAGGATTTTAGGGCAGAGATTGCGAAACATAAACTTGATTTAACTTTCAAATCAGGCTATTTTATTGTATTTCTTTAAATTAGAAAATCCTTCGATTGCTTTGCAAACAAAATTAATTGGTTTAGGGATTATACTTTAAGTAATGAAATTATAAATACTAAAGTAAATAGAAAAACAAAAGTTGGGATAAGAGCTAGTATTGAGATTCCAATTGTTCTTGCCCAGCCAAATTCTTCCCCACCATTTTTGAGATGTTCGTTGATATCCTTTTCTTGATATTTTTTTGTAAAATACCCAGCGATCATCATATAGATTAGGGGAAAAATTATATTAGGGAAATTAATGTCTTCCGGAATTAAACTTGCAATTGTAAAAGTAATAACCGCAGTAATTATAGTAATTAACCAAGTTTTAGTGACTTTGTCGAAATCATTAAAAGTTTTGAAGTTTTCGGTTAAAAAATATGCGCTGACAAAAGGACCTCCTAAAAATGTACCAACTCGTATTGCCTTCTGTGAATAAATTTTTCTATCTGGTATTTCTTGAAAATTAGATTTTTCTGCAGTTTCTGTTTCCATTTTTTAATATTAGAATTTGAAGGCAAAAATAAATCTTTTTTAATTAATTATAAGAATATTATTACTTTTAGTCGCTCTAATTTTGAATTTGTCCCGAAATTTTGGAATAAATAAAAAAGAGAACTTAAAAGTTCTCTTTAAAATACAAATAAAATTTAATTAGGTTATTCTTCTACAAACTCTAAAATATCGCCAGGCTGGCATTCTAGAACTTTGCAAATGGCTTCGAGCGTACTAAAACGTACTGCTTTTGCTTTTCCGGTTTTTAAAATAGAAAGGTTGGATAAGGTTAAATCTACCTTTTCAGAGAGTTCGTTTAATGACATTTTTCGTTTTGCCATCATCACGTCCAGATTTACTATAATAGGCATATTTAAATCGTTAAGTCGTTTTCTTTTTGCAGTTCGATTCCTTTCGCAAAGAGTTGTGAGATGAAATATAAAATTCCGGCAAAAAATAATAATGCACTGCCCAAACCAATATGTTCCGTTAAGTTGGGAAGCTGCACTCCAAATGTGGTAAATTTTGCCGAGTATTCTGAAGTAATATTACTTAAAATACCCGCAAAAAAGGCAAAAATGCTCATTTTCTCAATTAGTTTTCCAATCGTTTCATGAAACGGACTAATAAAATTAATCTTTAAGAAAATTTGAATAACGCAGTAAAAAACCAGCGCTTCAAAAATCGTAATCACAGTAAGGCAGAAAACCATAATCGAATAATCGATAACGTCGTATGCTTTTAAATGCGATAAATCCAGACCAAGCTGTAGATTTTTGGCACCCACTTCGTTTATAAACATACTCACTCCGTAAGATACGATAAGAGTTCCGGCTTTAATACAAAGCCCAATAAAAGCAATCCATGAGATAACATTCAGGAGCTTCAAAATGAAATTTGGTTTTGATGACATCGTTTTTTGATTTAGAAAATTAGATTACAAATATATAAAAATTTATTGTTTATCAATAAATATTTATTTTTTATTGATTAAATTTTATTAATTAACAAGCTGGTGTATGATTATTTGGTGATGCTTTCAAATATGTAGAAGTTAATTCTTATTTTTAACCAACAGCAAACCAAAAACCTATTATGATAAAAAAACTTTACGCAGCGTTATTTCTCGTAACTTTTACAATTTCTGCTTGGGCGCAGTTAAAATCACCGTCGGAGTTTATCCCTAATTATGGAAAACAAATAAGTTATTACCATGAGGTAGAAAATTATTTTGATTATCTAACGGAGAATTCGGCTTTGATAAAAAAACAGAAGTATGGCATGACCAATGAGCAGCGCGATTTAAATCTGTATTTTATTTCGAGTACCGAAAACTTGAAAAATCTAGAACAAATCAGGATTAACAATCTGGCTTCTATTGGACTTTCAGATTCACAACCCGCTGCTGTAAATGATAAAATAATCGTCTGGCTGAGTTTCAATGTTCATGGAAATGAATTTGCAGGAACCGAAAGTGCTATGACAGTTGCGTATGAACTTTTAAATCCATCGAATGAAACCACAAAACAATGGCTTCAAAATACTATCGTAATTCTTGATCCATGTATTAATCCCGATGGATATTCGCGATATGGAAATTGGCTGAGAGAAATTTCAGGAAAAAAAACACATCCGGGGTTATATGATAGGGAACACATGGAAGTATGGCCGGGTGGAAGATACAATCATTATCTTTTCGATTTGAATCGTGATTGGGCTTGGCAGACACAAATTGAATCCCAGCAGCGTATTAAAATGTACAATCAATGGATGCCCCAAGTTCATACTGATGTACATGAAATGAGTTATAATTCGCCGTATTTTTTCCCGCCTGCAGCTGAGCCTCTGCATGAGTTTATAGAACAGTATCAAAAAGATTTTCATAACGAATTAGGAAAAAATATTTCACAGAAATTCGACAAACAAAACTGGATGTACAATACAAGAGAACGTTTTGATTTGTTTTACCCAAGTTATGGCGATACATATCCGACTTATAACGGCGCTGTAGGATTGACTCTAGAGCAGGGCGGAATAGGTGCCGGACGTGAAGTTACAATGGAAAATGGTGTCAACGTAACTATTAAAGACCGATTGACACATCATGCAACAGCGGTTCTGACAGTGGTAGAAAGTGCAGCAGAAAAAAGAGAGATTCTTTTAAAAGGATTCCGAGATTTTCATGTCAATTCGCGTAAAAAAGCAAAAGGAATTTACAATATGTATGTTTTAAAAAGCAATCCAAAACTGGAACAGCTTACTGAATTACTGAAGAAAAATGATATCGAATTTAGTTATGCCGATGCTTCTGCAGGTGCTTCGGGATTTCATTATCAGAATAAGAAAAATGAGAGTTTTAAAATCGAACCGAATGATTTGATTATTAAAGCCGATCAGCCGAGATCGGTTCTGGCACAGGTTTTATTCGAACCAAATCAGAAATTAAATGATAGTTTATCGTATGATATTACGGCTTGGGCATTGCCTTTGGCTTACGGAATTGAAGGTTATGCTGTAAAAAATAATCTTTCGGTAAAAACAAAAGCGAAAATTGAAACTGCTGAAAAAACAGTTCCTGCGAGTGTGTATGCATTTTATGTTCCTTGGAATAACAGGGTTTCGATTCAAGTACTTTCGGCACTGCATCAGGCGGATATTAAAGTTCGTTCGGCAATGAAAAAAGCTGTTTTTGGTGAACTTACCGTTGAACCAGGAGGTTTGATTATAAGCCGAGCTGATAATCCAAAACTGGCTGATTTTGAAAAAACAGTAAGCAATATTGTCAAAGTAAAAACTGATTATACGTTTATCACAACTGGCTTTTCTACGAATTCTAAAGATATTGGAAGTGAAAACTTTAAACTTTTAAAAGCTCCAAAAGTTTTAATGTTATCTGGAAAAGGAATTGTTTCGACAGAGTTTGGCGCCAATTGGTTTTATTTTGATGAAACGATTAGTTATCCTGTCAGTATTGTGGAAGTGTCGAATTTCAACAGAGTAAAATTATACAATTACAATACTTTGATTCTTTCAGACGGTACTTATGATTTATCTGAAGACCAGAAAAAAGAAATCGACGGCTGGATTAAAAATGGTGGAAAAGTAATCGCTATGAGCAATGCTATATCGTTATTTGAAGATCGTGAAGGTTATGCCTTAAGTTTGTTTGCCAGCAAGGAAGACAAAGAAAAATCAGAAAAGGAACAAAAAGAACTTGAACTCAAAAAACGTTTTTTAGATTTTGAAGGGATAGAACGACGAGGTATTTCGGGTTCGATTCCGGGTGCGATAATCGAGAATAAACTGGATAAAACATATCCGCTGGCTTTTGGTTTGGGCAATTCGTATTTTAGTTTAAAGAGCAACGAAAGATCGTATTCTCTTTTAAAAAACGCTATTAATGCAGTTTATATTCCAAAAGAATATATCAGTTATGGTTTTGTGGGAAATGATATTAAAAAGAAATTAAACGAAACAGTAAGTTTTGCAGTCGAGAAACGTGGCGATGGAAATGTTATTTATATGATGGATAATCCGCTTTTTAGAGGATTTTGGGAAAACGGAATTTTGCTTTTTAGCAATTCACTTTTCTTAGTTCATTAAAAAGAAAATGCTCTTCATAATCTGAAGAGCATTTTTTATTTCAACCTAATTAAAATTCCTTTGCGCTTTACAATATTTTTATAATCCCATTGAATCTGTCTTGCTTTTTCAAGCCATCTTTTTAAATCTTCAATATTGATTTGGTCAGAATTAGTATAACTTTTTTCAGCTGCTTTAAAGCTTCCTTCGTTCTTCAGATCATTTTCTTCAAACGATTGTCCGCTCCAGAATAACAATTTGACAGCATTTTTTTGTTTGCTGTAACCAGCAACAGGATTTCCATCTAAAAACCAAACCGGATGGCTGTGCCAGATTTTGCTTTCGGCTTCCTGAAGAAATTGATTAATTTCTGTGCTTAAGATATCGCATATTTTTTTGTCTTCTGGACTTTTTGAGTCGTTGTATGCTTTTATTTCTGAATTCATAACTTTAAATGTAAACTAGGTTATTTCTCGGTTTAACTGAAATAAAATATAAGTTCCGTTTGGCGATTCGCCTTTTCCCTTTTCGATAAATCCTTTTTTAAGATAAAATTCAACCGCTTTTGTATTTTGTTCAAGACATTTTAAAGTAAGCGGAAATGCTGCTTTTTCATTCGCCGCTTTCAGTAATTCAGTTCCAATATTTTTTCCCTGATGTTTATGATCGACATACAAATGATGAATAAAATTATTCGGCATCCAGATTGAAATAAATCCAGCAGGAATATCATTTATAAAAGCAGTTAAAACGAATTCTCCCTGTGTTTGTTTATCGAAATCTTCTAATTGAAATTCTGATGTATCAAGCCATGAAAAAGTTCTTTTTCGTTCTTCTAAAAATAACTTTCGTAAAGGTGCAAGATCATTTTTTCCGGCTTCGGTTATTTTCATGTATTCTTAAATTTTCCAATCAATCGGCACTTTCTCAGCTTAAACTAAAATGGTATTTGTGAGTAGTAAAAGTAACTTAAAAAGCTGAATAGTAATGTTATTTTATTATCAGCGGTTAAAATAATTATTGAAAGTGTTGGTAAGGTTAGAAACAAATTCTTTTGTGTATTGCCCAGTTGGGTCTAAATCGGGATCAAGAATGGTAATTTCAAGTCCGCTGAGTTTTGGACTTTGAAATAAGATAGAGGTAAGTTCGTTAAATTCTTCGTAAGTCAGTCCATCTGGAGTTCGGCTGTCAACGCACGGCATGATGGAGTCGTTTAAAACATCAACATCTATATGAAGCCAAAAACCATCGAGATTTCTGTTTTGTATCTGTAAAAGAAAGGCTTCAGCACAGTTTTTTATGCCTTGTTTACGGAGTTCAGAAAGACTGACATAAGTCGCTTGTGACTTTCTAATTTCGTTTTCGTATTCATCATCATATTCGCGATTGCCCACACACCAGAGATTTTCTTCTTTGATGTAAGGAGCTAAATTAAAAATGTTAGTTAGTTTTTCAGGTCCGTTTCCAGTAACAATCGATGCGGCCATCCCGCCTACGCCTCCAGTTTGGGACAAAGAAACATCCATAAAATCAGTGTGGCCGTCAAGATAAAATAGGCCGTAATTTCCTTTTTGTTTTAAAGCTATTGCCGGACCAAGCAGAATGCTGCAGTCGCCGCCCAGAATAAATGGAAATTTATTCTGGCTCAGTAAATTATTTATGAAATAAGCTTGTTCTCTTGCGTAATCGATGAGAGAAGCGGCATTGAGTATTTGGGTTTCGGGATCTTTTTGATTGGAATATCTCGGCGGATCGACGGTAAGAATATTTTTTGGATTGATGGATTTATGCAGATTATGTCTCGACAGCCATTCAGGCAGACGGTTTACGCCGGGCTGTTTTCCCGGCTGAGGTTCTTTTAAACCCAGATTAGAAGGGAATTCTACAATGCATATTTCTTTCATAATCCTATTTTTTTGAATATAAAGTTATCAAAAATGAAGACTTTGAAAAGCTTTTTAACATTCAAAAAAAAGAATTGCTTTGGTTGTGGTATTACATATTTTGGAAAATGATAATGTCGTTAAATTTTTCAATTTGTTGTATTATAAAAAGACTGTCATTGAAATAATCCATATCTAAATCAGGATCTCCCCACATTTCAAATCTCTTTTTAGAGGCTTTTAATTTTTCTTTATCATAAAGGTTTTCATTGAAATCTGTTTCCAAATCATCAGCAATTTCTAAGGCTTCTTGATTGACATGTTCTTCCGTTGCTAAATAAATATAAAAGTTATATTCATCATCAAAGGTTATTTTTATTTCGTTGTCGGAAAGTAAAATTTCAGGATTTTCTTCTTGATAAAAATCTTCAAGATAATCCTTTAAAACTGTAATATCTGCATTTGAAGATGGAGTTATGTAAGCTGAATAAGAATAAAACGTATTTGCCATGTTTTTCGAAATTTAAGAAACTATTTTCTATTTAAATCTGTAATTAGTAAAGGATTATTCTCTTTTAATTTGTTTACCAACTCTTCTCTTATTTCGGGATTCGCTTTGATATCTTCATATTCCTGTGTGGTTAGGCCTACTATTTGTAAAAATGAAACTTCTCCGTGCGGAGTTTGTTTTTTTTCTATTTCAGGATCGTTTACAAAGACTATAGCAGTAATATCAGTGTCGGTTTCTAGACGAATAGGACCATTTGCAGGCATATAATGAAATTCTTCAAACCAGTTACCACTTTTAAAAACATATTTAGCAATGTTTTGCAACATTGAAATTACCCAAGTCGGATTTCCATTATCAGCATCAAATGGTTTTAATCTGAAAGTAAGTTCAAATCCCCATTTACTGAATTCTCCGTTTACTTTTTCTTCATTGTAATATAACTCAGAGAATCCGTAAGTAATAAAATGATAATGATCTTCTTGTTTTTTGCTTTCGTAATAACTTATTCCGTCAAGTGGATCCTCTCCTCCGAGCATATATGGAAGTGGTGGAGCAAAATGTTTAGGTTCTTGATTTGGATAGAGATGATCAAATTCTTTGTCTATTTCCAACCACCCAACCGCATCATCTTCTGAAAATTCTTTTTTATATTGTTCTAGTGTCATTTGTATTTGTCCTTATTTTTTAATTGCTGAAATACAGTTTTTTAAATTCTAATCAAAAATAAAAGTAAAGTATTTACTACGATTTTAATAACCGAAATTTGTTTTTAAAAAATATTTAACAAAAAAATCCGATTTGAATTTCAAACCGGATTGCGTATTTATAATCGTATCAAAGCATTTAATTTGGTTGTAATTTCTTCATGAATTCATTTGAAGCCAATTCAAGTGCTTTGTAATAATCTCCCTTTTTTAATTCAGGAACTGCATACGTACTGACAATGTTTTGTGTTTCTTCGTTGTTTAACTTGTATTTGATAAAATCGACACTTAGGACCTGGATTTGTCTCAATGTTTTACTAACCATAATAAGCAGAGTAGGATCTAGCCTCGGATCTTTAGAAAGAAATTTATCGATATCCATTGCAAATTCTTCAAAGGAATTAAATGGTTTGTACGAAGGTGTTGTGATGATTACAATTTTGTATATATACTTCTTTTCAAAAGCGCTTAAAGTTGTATTTAAGGATTGAACTTCAGCTGGTGTCAAGATTTTTTCGAAGTCGTTAACACAGTCAGTTGATTTTGCAAATGTATTTTTTAAATCGGCAGCAAAATCAGTATCATTTTTAGTTTGGGCAGATAAAAGAACTGATGAAAACAGTATAAGCGTAAAGAATAATTTTTTCATTCTATGCAGAATTAGATTTGGTGGAGCAAAAGTAACATATTCTTTGTTTTAAACAGATGAAAAAAAAGGTTAGTTTTTAGTTTTGAAATAAAAAATCCGACTGCGAAAAAGTCAGTCGGATTTTTCTGTTTATTATTGAAGCAAAGGCAGTAAATGTTCCCATTTTAATTCTTTTGCATAATCGAATGCCGTTTTTCCCAAATGATTTTTGAGGGTTTTATCTGCACCAGATTGTAAAAGAATTTCTACTGAAGTACCATTTCCGGCAATGGCTTCTTTGTGTAAAAAAGTATAACCAGACGGATCTTGTGAAGTTATTTCGTCTGGATTGTTTTTTAGAAAATCAATCAGACTTTCTTTCATGTTTTTGCTCATTGGGTGTTCAACAAGGTTTTCTGGTTTTTCTTTTTGTTCAAAAACCACCTGAATATCATCGTAATCACCAAAATCCATACCCCAAGCTTCATCATGTTCATTTCTTTCTTCTTCGCTCATTTCAGAACGCATCGCTTGAATAGTAAAACCTCCATACGTTTTGCCATCTGCTGCAAATAACCAGTCGCTGATTTGATTGATTGGGATTTCAATTTCATCACCGTTTTGTACATTGGTAAGGTCATTAGGATCGTTTACTAAAACACCGTAGATTTTTTCTCCATCAAAACCTATATCGTTAATCCACATATGTTCTACAATTGTTTCGCCGTCGATTTCCTGAGTGAAAGCCAGTTTTACACAGGCAACATCAAGAGCTGGAATTATACGACGGTTTTCCCAAGAAAGTTCCCTCCAGAAATATTTAAAGGTTTCTTGAGCTTTTTGATAGGCTGCAATCATTTTTGGGTCTTCTCCGTCAGCAAAAAATATTTTATTTTCTTCCATTATTATATATTTAAAATTTTTCAAATGTATTATTTTTATTACAAAATAATAAAGGTTTTATGTTTTTATTATAAACTAAAAATCCGACTGTAAAGTATACAGTCGGATTTTTAAATAATTATAGAAAAAGAATTTCTATTAGAAATTCACATCATCTGCAATGTTTCCGCCTTGTTCTGCAGCAAATTTTGCAGCGTATTCTTTTTGTTTTGCCTGCTGGTAATCGTGATATTCTGTAATATCAGCAGAATTCCAGTTTTGGTTTTGTTCTGTAAGCCATTGCATTGCTACAGATTGGAAATCAGCAAGATTGATTCCAAAGTTATCCAAAATCCACTGCGCGCCGTCAAGTCCATATTCGTAAGCAGCTTGTCTAGCTCCAGCAAGTTCTTCATAGAAGTAACGATCTGTTTTAAGTCTGTCAAGATTAGCTTGTCCTTCAGCAGAAATTTCAGCTTTTACGTTTTCTAATTGAGGAACGGTTACATTTTCAGCATAATATTGTCCGAATAAAGTAGTTACCGTAAACGAAGTATCTTCACCCATACGCTGAGGCCAGATTGTGTTTAATTCTTCCCAGATTGCAGGTTCAAATCCCATTGCTTTGCAAACTTCAAGGTAATCAACTCCTGCACTTATTTTAAGACACATAGCGGTGTATGTTCTTAAATCTACACCGTGAACCGGCTCAAGATACGGATTGTTATCGTCTACTTTTACAAAACCAGAAGTTTGAATGCCGCTGTATTTTAATGAATTCGCATGTTCAAAACGAATCATTTGATCAGAATCGCAGTTGTTCCATTCTGTGTAAACTGTTCTTCTGTAGTTAAAATAAATGTTTTGAATATCTTTCTCATCTAGATTCTCACCACTGTCGCGCTCATCCTGAATCCAAGCTTCAGATCTTCTAGCAACTTCTGCATCAAAATCTTCAACGCTATAATGAGTACCGTGCAGTGTTTCTGGATCGTATTCTACTTCCTGATATCCATTATCGTAATCATCTTCTTCATAATTGTCATTTGCTGTTTCAGGCTGCTCATAGTGGTTCTGAGTTTCTTTTTTGTTGTCTCCAGTTAGAGATCCGAAAAGTTTTTTAAACATTGTTCTATTCTTAAGAGGGTTAATAAATTATAAATTGTTTAATTGATTCTGATACATTTTTTCGTTGTGTTCTTTTAAATCCGGTGTGATTTTGTTCCATTCGTCATACATGGCTCTTAAGTAAACCTGATGCAGTTTTGGAGCATTTTTAATCACGAATTGTCTTTGTTCTTCGAGTTCGTCCATTTTTGCCTGAATTTCACTCAGCACTTTTTTATCTGATTCGTGAATTTTACTTATACTTAATTCGTGGCGCTCGTGGTATAATTCTCTTTCTCGATTGTATTCTGTTTCGTATTCTTCATACAGATGCGCTGTACGTTGTTCTGCAAGTCCTCTGGCAATATTCTGCAGATTTCGAGCTTGTGTACTTGGTGCAAAAGTATTTTGCGTCTGGCAGTACGGACACGAAATGTAGGTTTCTATTAAAAAGATTTTATCGATGGTAAGATTACCTCCGCATTGTGTACAGCTGAATTTATCTTTTACCGTTTCAAATTCGTCCAGAATCTTTTTGTATTCGATTTCCAGATCGCGTTCTTGAGCTTTTTCAATTTGTTTTCTCCAATAATTGTATTTGTTTTCAAACTCTTCGTGACGGTCTGAACAAGCACTTCTGAAATCTGAAATTAAATCATGGTTTTTGTCTAAAACAGAAATTCTTGCATCAAGATCGTAGTATATGCTGTCTATTTTTTCTTCGTAAGTATCTCTGGCTTTTTCTCTAATATTGTTTAGCTGCCCCATTACACCCGAATATACTCTGTGAAAGGTTCTCTTGTAAAGATCTTCGTCATCTTGTAAAACCTGTTTTAATTCTGGAATCGCAGCGGTTGCCAGTTCTTCCATTTTGGCTTCTAGTTTTTCTGAAAAAGAAAACCATCTTTGCTGCGCTTCTTGAAGTTCAGCATACCAATCTGGAAGTGATTCCTGTTTTTGGATTTCTTTTTTTTCGTTGTTTTTTGATTTTTTGAATAGTCCGAACACGTTATAGGATTTTAAATGGAATTATCTTCTTTTTTAATATATACTCCGTCAGTAAGTTTTACATTTAAAAACTCAAATCCGCAATAGGCGCAATGTGTTAAGCCGTCTTGTTTTGCTCTTCCAGCACCACAATTTGGACAATCTTTCAGTTTCATTTGGGCGTCGTTGATTTCGGTTTCGCCGCCGTAATTAGACTGGTTTTGTGCTTTTTCTTTGAGTCTGTCAAGAAATGATGATACTTTTTTCTCTTCCATTATAATTGACTTAATAATTCTGTTTTTTTAGATTTGAATTCGTCTTCATCAATTAAACCGGCATCAAATAACGATTTTAATTTTTGAAGTTTAGAAGTTAAATCGTCCTGAGTTTCTTGTTTAGGCGTTTCTTTTGTTTGCTGTAATTGATTTAAAAGAATTCCCATACTCAATGCATTTTGTGTAGCATCGTGAAGCGCTGTTCCTTTATCGCCAATTGCGGTTGCTGTGTTGAATTTGGTAAATTTATCCATATCGGTTACCATATTCATATTGGTGATTTTATCGTAATGTGCTGTTACTTCTTCCGGTAAAGTGACACTTGTGATTACAAATTGTGTTAATTCAATCCCGAATTGAAGAAAATATGGTTTTAAGTAAGGTTCGATTTTTTGTCCTAATTGGGTAATGTTTCCAGCAACATCAGTTACGGTGATATTTTCATTAGCCAGCACTTCTCCAAATTTGGGTGCAACAAAATCTCGTAATTGGTTTTGCAATTCAAAAATGGTAAGCTGCTGGTAGGTTCCCGCGTATTGACGGAAGAATTTGGCAACATCTACAATTTTTATATCAAAACTTCCAAAGGCTCTTACTCTGATTTGTCCGAATTGTGGGTCGTTTAGCAGAATAGGAGCGGGAGTTCCCCATTTGTTATTGATAAATTGATGTGTGTTGAAAAAGTAAATATCAACTTTAAAAGGGCTTTCAAAACCGTATTTCCAGCCTTTAAGTTTACTTAAAATAGGAACGTTTTCTGTAGATAAAGTATGAAGTCCCGGCGGGTATACATCTGCAAGTTGTCCTTCATTTAAAAGCATTACCTGCTGGCTTTCGCGTACGGTAAGTTTGGCTCCGTTTTTAATTTCTTTATCTTCATCATAAAACTTCCACATTAATAAATTAGGATCGCTTGTCGTGGCTTCGATTATTTCTATAAAAGGTAGTTTCATCACTTTGCTTATTTATAAGGAATAAAAATAAGAATTTTAGCACGACGAAAAAGCTTTTTTATGTCAAGTTTTTAACAATTTTTTATTTACTAAAATTTAATAAATTCGACATTATATCATAAAATTCTTAATTAAAAATTGAGTAATTTACTTTTAATTAAATATTTATAAAAAAATGCTTTTCTATATCTATGAATTAATTTTTTGGGTACTGATTTTTACTATAAAAATTACTAATGAAATAAGTAAGGCGATAAAGAAAATTGTTGTGATCCAGCTTTTTAAAATTGTACAGATACTGGTAATTTGTGAAATCAAGACTGAATTGTGAGGGTAGGTATTTAAGAGTGTTATTATTCCTAAATTTTCACAATAATCAAAAATGCCTGCAAAGATAGGAAGGTAGGAGATGGGAAACCAATAAGATTCTTGCTTGTTTAGTTTTCTTAGTATGTAAGTGAAAAGAATTGAGTAAGTTATAGCAAATAACAAGGGATATATCATGTCTAATGGTATTTGCTGATATAAGTATACGCTTCTACCTTTTGTGCCCATAATACTCAAAAGCGAATTCACATATTCAGAATTGTACCCAAAAGGCATCATGTCTAATAATTTACTTCCATTCGTGTATTGCATAACTTTTGGAATAGTAATAAATAGCATAATTGAATAAATTATGTTTGTTAGAACAAAAAGAATAATAACCTTTTTTCTATCTGCATTTTTTTTAATGATGTCTTTCATTCTTTAATGAATTTAAATATGGTTTTTTTACTACTATTCATTTGTAGTTTTTATATAAACATTCTAAGTATCCAAAAAAATCCGACCTGTTTTCGCAAATCGGATTTTTATAAATTTAATTAGATTTCCACTTTGTTAAAATTTCTAAGAAATCATTTCGCATACTTTCAAAATCATAAATGATTTTTTTCTTCTTAAGCTTCTCAATTGTTGTATTTAAAGAAATCGAAATATGTTCAGCTATAGTCTGTTTCTGTTGAATATAATTCAGATCGCTTAACTCTTTTTCAAACTTTATTTCATTTGTTATTTTTCCTTTTTCAGAATTGAAATTACCATATTCGTATCGGTTTCTTAGAAAATATCCGTTCTTTTCAATCTCTTGTTTTGAAAATATTTTGAGTAGTTCCGGATAAAAATCTTTTTGTTTTAATTTCAAACTTTCATCAGCAATAATGTAATTTGTTTTACAAGAATTGTTGTCATGAAAGCTATAAGAACATGAAAATATTATTTGATTAATAGCTGTACCATATTTTTCAGGTTTCATCTTTAAGTCTAATTCAGGTTGAAGCTCTTTATCTATGCTCTCAATAACTGATTTAGAATTTTCATAACAATTACTAATTGTACGTGTAATTAAAATAGGATTTTTAGGAATCCAATTTCGTTGATTGGCTAAAATTAAATCTTGTATATCTTCTTGAACATTATATTCATTTAGAATTGTCTTTTTTTTAGATAACATTGGACTTTCAAAATAGGATGTTCTGCCTTTTTCCATTGTGAAGCCATCTTTTCTTTTTGACCATATAGCCTCTACAAATCTTGGTTCACGAAATTTGTTTATAAAATAGGTTTCTGGATTTCCGTTAAAAAACATTCCTTTTACAGCTTGTAATGGTTCATGTTCTCCCCATCCAATTATGGCAAGGCTTTCGCAAATTTTTACTGCATTGTTCCAATCACTTACATTCTTATATTCTGCAAATTTTAAAAACTCATTAATTAGTTCTTCTCTTAATGATTTTTGATCTTGTTTTTCTAGATATTCTTTGAGTTCTTGAAGAGTATCTAAACTGTATATTGAATTCATAATTAAATATAGTTTTTGCAAATATATAAGTTTTGTATTACAAATTAGGAATTGATTATTAAAGATTAAGAAATTCATTTCCATAAAAAAATCCGATTCACTTTCGCAAATCGGATTTTTATAAATTGAAAATTATATATAACTCCGTAAAAACGTATTCGTTTTTACATTGTATATTTTTACAAGTGAATTACTTCGCCGTAAGCATCAGCTACAGCTTCCATAACAGCCTCGCTCATAGTTGGGTGAGGGTGGATCGATTTTAAGATTTCGTGACCAGTAGTTTCTAGTTTACGTGCTACAACTGCTTCAGCAATCATATCTGTAACACCAGCACCAATCATGTGGCATCCTAACCATTCTCCGTATTTAGCATCGAAGATTACTTTTACGAATCCGTCAGCAGCTCCAGCAGCTTTTGCTTTTCCAGAAGCTGAGAATGGGAATTTACCAATTTTTAATTCGTAACCTTTTTCTTTTGCTTGTTTTTCGGTTAAACCAACAGAAGCGATTTCTGGAGTTGCATAAGTACAACCTGGAACGTTTCCGTAATCGATTGGCTCAACATGTAAACCTTTGATTTTTTCCACACAGTTAATTCCTTCAGCAGAAGCAACGTGAGCTAAAGCCTGACCTGGAGTAACGTCTCCAATTGCGTAGTATCCTGGAATGTTGGTTTCGTTGTAAGCGTTTACTAAGATTTTATCTCGGTCAACAGCGATTCCAACTTCTTCTAAACCAATATTTTCGATGTTTGTTTTGATTCCAACTGCCGAAAGTACAATATCAGCTTCAAGAATTTCTTCTCCTTTTGCTGTTTTTACAGTTGCTTTTACTCCGTTTCCTGTAGTGTCAATTTTTTCTACAGAAGAGTTTGTCATGATTTTTACGCCTGCTTTTTTCATAGAACGTTCCATTTGCTTAGAAATGTCTTCGTCTTCTACAGGAACGATGTTTGGCATGAATTCTACAATAGTAACTTCTGTTCCCATTGAGTTGTAGAAGTGAGCGAACTCAACTCCAATTGCTCCAGAACCAACAATAATCATAGATTTTGGCTGTTCTGGTAATGTCATTGCCTGACGGTATCCGATTACTTTTTTACCGTCTTGTGGTAAGTTTGGAAGTTCGCGAGAACGAGCTCCAGTTGCGATGATAATGTGGTCAGCGCTATATTCAGTAACTTTATTGTCTTTGTCTGTAACGTCAAGTTTTTTTCCTGGTTTTAGTTTTCCAAAACCTTCGATAACGTCAATTTTGTTTTTTTTCATTAAGAACTGAACTCCTTTGCTCATTCCTTCAGCTACACCGCGGCTGCGTTGAATAACTGCTGGGAAATCTTTATCGAATTCAGAAACTTTTAATCCGTAATCAGAAGCGTGTTTTAAATAATCAAAAACCTGAGCTGATTTTAGTAATGCTTTTGTTGGGATACATCCCCAGTTAAGGCAAACTCCACCAAGATTTTCTTTTTCTACTACAGCTACTTTAAAGCCTAATTGAGAAGCTCTAATCGCTGTTACATATCCTCCGGGACCACTTCCTAAAACAATAACGTCGTATTTCATTTTTTTGGGTTTTAGTATTAGCTACCGAAAAATGAATTTTTTACAATTCCGAAACTCATTTTTCGATTTTATTTCTTTTGTTATTTGTGATTGCGAATTTAAGGATTTATTTTAAATGAACGCCTTTAAATTTGTTTTTACCGATACAGACTTTGGTCTTTTCACAGAAACCGAAGTAATTGTGAATTGTAAATTATGAATTGTGAAGTAATTTTTGGGATTTGGTGAGTAATTGTTGATGGTTGATGGTTGATAGTTTTTGGTTGATTGTTGATTGTTGATTGTTGGTTAATTGGGTTAGTCTTTGCTGAAAAAAAATAAGCCACAGATTATAAGGATTAAAATGATTTTAAAAATCAGTGTTAATGCTAATAATCTGTAGCTTTATGAATTGTAATTTATGATTGGTCCATCAACTATCAACCAAAAACTATCAACAAAATTAAACCTTCACGTGTCCCCAGTTTTCTCCGCTTGCAATTCTACGGATCTGCATTTCGCTTACGCCGAATTGTTTGGCAATCATTTTTAAGCGGGTTTTTTGTTCTGGTCTTGAAAGGATTTTTTTAATAAGCATCACTTTTGTGGTGGTTAACTTTCTGCCGTCGGCTTTTAAGTTGTGTTCGATCAGGTTTTTTTTCGCCTGAATTACACGCGGACTTTTGCGACTGTGGGCCATCATTTCTTGTTTGGTTGCCCAGCGTAAATTTTTTACGTCGTCGTTACTTCTGTTATAATCTAAATGAAGTACATAGGTTTGATCTTCAGAATCTTTTGGGATGAAATATTGGGCAACTAATTTGTAGAGAAACAAATATTTATTGATGATTTTGTCGTCTTTTTTGACTTTAAATCTAAAAGTTGGATATCCATCGCTTAAACCTCCTTTTAGGATTCGTCCGTTTTCAATTTCGTCTGTAAAACTAATTAATCGGCCTCTGTTTGAAATGGCATATTTAAGCTGCAATGATGCGTTTATTTCTATTTCTTTGAATTGTTCATCAGGATAAAATCGTGTGTGTGGCATAGCTCTTTTTCATTTGAATTTGTCTCTCAAAGATAAATAAATGGAAAATGAATATGGCTATACAGCTGCCTGCAAACCTTGAATTTTATGATTCTTATAACGCTATTTTAACGTTTTAAAGTGATTTTAATACTTTTTTGAGAGATTTTAATTCACAAATTAGGAATAATTCAGTTTTCTAATTTTAGAAGAAAAGTTAAATTTTAAGAAAAATGAACTAAAAATTACTGATCGAGCCAGTTTTTAAAATTGGTGATTTCTTTTTTACTAATGATGATTGGATCATTTTCGATTGGAGGTACTGTAAGGATCAATTCTATTTTTTGGTGAGAGTGTTTTATAACCTCTTTTATAATATGTCGGCTTACAATATATTTTCGGTTTACTTTAAAAAACAGAAACGGATCGAGACTGTTTATAATATCGGTTAGTGTGCTGTTGTATAGAAAGCTGTTGCCCGATTTTACGTAAATAAAAAGGTGTTTTCCCGAAGCTGCAAAAAAAGTAATATCGGATTCGTTTATCGAAATGAGTTTATAGCCGTGGTTTACCAGAAAATGACGTTGAATTTTATTGGTTTCAGGGTTTTCTATTGCAACTAAAGATTGCAGGGTAGCATCGGGATTAAAGCTGTCTTTTATTTTTTTGAATTTTGTCAGGGCTTCTAATAGTTCCTGTTCTTCAAAAGGTTTTAAAAGATAATCAATTGTAAAGTGTTTGAAAACCGAAATAGCATAAGAATCATAAGCAGTAACAAAAATTACGGGACATGCTATAGTTGCTTTTTCGAAGATTTCAAGACTTTTTCCATCGCCTAGATGGATGTCCATAAAAGATAAGTCGACATTGTTTTCGCTAAAAAAGACGACGGCTTCTTTTACAGATTTTAAAACTGTAATCTCGGCAATCTGCAAAATGTCCTGCTGTTCTAAAATCGATTTTAGATAATCTGAAGCAAGATATTCGTCTTCAACAATGGCAATTCTCATTTGCTTTTGGATAAGTTATAGGTTCATTTTTGATGTGAAACCCTATTTTCATTTTGCAAATATAATTTTCTCTGCTTTTTTTACAAGTATGTTTTTAATGTTGTTTTAATTTTTACTCTAATTCAGAATTATTTTATGGTTTAGAAACAAAAAAGGCCCAGTTTTAAACTGAGCCTTTTTCAAGATTTAATAGGTATTATAGATTGGGATTGTTTAATCTCGCGTTTGCAGGATAAATAATCGTGTAACGCGGATCGTTTTGCATCAAAGTAAAATTGTCTCCATCAAATGTGTGAACGATTTGTTTTTGAGACGTTCTTCTCAAATCAAACCAACGTTGTCCTTCAACAACAAACTCACGTTGTCTTTCTGCATAGATGAAATTGGTTAAATCAGCAGCATTCATTGCGCTAACTTCAATTTCAAGCTGTACATAAGCAGCTGCCGTATATCTGTTTTTGATGAAACTTAAAACAGTTGTTTTTGCATCGGCAATGTTATTTAGTTTTAATGAAGTTTCTGCTTTTGTTAAATACAATTCTGAAGTTCTAAATGAACATTTTTGATCGTCATTTCCTCCTTTTTGAATTCTGAAACGGCTTCCGCTTGCTAAAAAGTAAAGAGGGAAACGTAAATCAGCAGTTTTGTTGTAAGCCGCAATTAATTCTGGAGAAGCATATGAAGCTCCTTTAAGTCCATTAATGTAACCATCTTCAAGTGCTAAAATAGATTCTTTTGAATCGTATTTAGTAACAAAAACAGAAGTTGCTTTTAAGTCAACAAGTTCACTTTTGATTGCTAAACCTTTGTTTGCCGCATCTAAAGATTTCTGCCATTGCTGTACGTGTAGGTAAACACGGCTTTCTAAACTGTATAAAGCCACTTTAGAAAAACGGTAATTAAGTCCTTTTGTTTGAGAAGCAACATTAATTAATTCTTCTGCTTTGTTAGTGTCAGAAATAATCTGGTTGTAAATTACTTCCACACTTTGTGGAACGAAAGCTTGTTCTAGATCTATTTCTAAAGCCAAAGGAACACCTTTGTCTGAACCAGCTGTTGAAGCATTGTAAGGTTTTCCGAATAGGTTAACCAAATCAAAATAAGCCATAGCTCTTAAAGCATACGCTTCTCCTACTAATTGATTTTTTTCTGGTGAATCAGCTAATTTTACTGATGCTTCATTAATGATTACGTTAGTATAAAAAATTACACTATAAAGATCTTGGTACTGAAAAGTCGCAGTAAGACGATCAGGATTGGTATCTTTCCAAGTGTAGATGTCTTTAAAAACGGTAATTTCATCTGCAAACTCGTTCATTGTTAATTCGTCTGTACGAAGCGCAGTTAATGACTTGTGTTCAGGGTACAGATAATATCCATTTGTTAATACGGCACGATATTGATCTAAAGTTTCTGGAATAACTCGACCAACTGGCTGAATATCCAGATAATCATCGCAGCTTGTTACTGTAATTGCAGCAACAAAAAGTACTATATATTGTGAGATTTTTTTCATCTTTAATTGTATTAGAAAGTTACATTACATCCTAAAGTGAATGATTTAGGAACTGGTTGAGCATAAATATTTCCAAAAGTTTCAGGGTCAAAGTAACCTTTGTAATCAGAACTGATTACGAATAAGTTTCTTGCCTCAACATTGAATCTAATGCTGGCAATATTGATTTGGTCTGTAAAGGCTTTAGGGAATGTATATCCTAAACGAATACTGCTTAATCTCATATAACTCATTTCGCTAACCCATGTATCTAAATAATTTAGGGTAGTAATTTGATTTGCACCAGAGTACCATAAGTATGCCATGTAAGAATCTCCAGCTGATAAATCTTTACCGTTAATTGCAGGTAAGTTAGAAGATGTATTTGTTGGTGACCATGCATCTAAAATGTCTCTACTGTAGTTTTGACCTCTGTCTACTAATGTTCCGTTGTATGGAGGAGTTCTGGTTACAGTCTGCTTAATATTGAAAGAAGCAGCAATAGTTAAATCAAAATTATGAACTTTAAAAGTATTCGTAAGACCTCCTGTAAATTTAGGATCTCTGTCGCCTAAATAAGTAAACAAATCTCTAAACTCACTTGAAGTTAATTTTGATTGCGTAAGTTCTCCTGGGAAGAAGTCAGCAAAAGGATCGTATAAACCAAAGAATGTTTGTGTATTTACTGTTTCTCCTTTTTTGTTTACAAATAAAGGATATCCATTTTCATCAATTCCATTTGTTTTAAATCCAAATACAGCATTTACAGGACGACCTTCTCTGCTTGGGAAATAATCTGTGTCACGAACTGCTATACGATCAACATTACTTTTGTTGTGAGAGAAGTTAATACTTGTATTCCACTTAAAGTTTGGACGGTCAATGTTTTTTGTAGACAAAGTAATCTCATAACCTTTGTTACTTACTTGTGCCCAGTTCATGTTTGTATATTCAAAACCATTTTCTAATGGAAGAGATCTTAAACCAATTAAGTCAGTACTTTTTCTTCCGTACAAATCAGTTACAATGCTAATACGGTTGTTGAAAAGTCCAATATCAGCTCCAACGTTTGTGTTTGTAGTTTTTTCCCAACGTAATTTTTCATTAGGCGGACTGTCTACATTAATGATTGGTTCAGTTTGTCCTGGTAAAATAACAACAGATCCATTAGTACCCATTACATAAGGAGAAGTGTTTTTGTCGATATTTCCTTGTAAACCGTAAGAAGCACGAAGTCTTAAGTTAGAAAGTGTTAAATTATCTTTTAAGAAATCTTCTTCAGAAACTGCCCATGAAGCAGATGTTGACCACAATGGTAAATATTTGTATTTTGGATCTACACCAAATAAATCTGATCCGTCGTATCTAACACTACCAAAAACACTATACTTTCTGTCGTATGTATAAGAAGCTGTTGCGAAGAATGATGCAAAAGCATTTTCGTTATCGGTTTTAGTATAAGTTCTGTAATCAGGATTGTTAATATTAGTAGTATTAGGGAAAAGAATCTGCTGTGTAGTTAGATTATTTTTATCAAAACCAAATCCTTTTGTAGAAACACTTGTATTGTAATTTCTTCTTAACTCATTACCAACCATAGCTTCAACTTCATGTTTTTCATTAAACGTTTTGTTGTAATGAACCATTGTTTTTAGGTTGTACTGGAAAAAATCTGTGTTTGTATTTTGAATAATACCTCCAACAGGTAAGAAATAATTGAAAGCACCGTTACTAAAATAACGTGTTTTTTCTCTTTGTTTTCTAGTATAATACGTGTCTTTAGCAGCATATTTTTCACTAGATGTATTGTCTAACTGTAAACCTAATTGCGAAGTTACTTTTAAGTCTTTAGTTATTTTATATTCGGCATCTAATAAAGCTTTTAAAGCTCTTGTTTTTAAATCATAAGAAGTGTTTGCTCTTTCTTCTAAGAAGTTGAAAGGAACGTAACGCTCTGAGTAACCCGCGATATCTTGATCGTATTTATAACTTCCATCAGCATTGTATGGAGTTAAATATGGATTTACGTTTCTTGAATAGTTAGCAGGATTTGTAAATGCATCTGTATCTGTTAAGTAAGATGTAGTTTTGTTTTCAGAACCAAAGATACCAATACCAACCTTGAATTTATCTGTGATTTCGTAGTTGTTTTTTAATGTTAAGTTGTAACGTTTGAACCCTGTTCCAACAGTTGTTCCTTTTTCGTCGAAGTAACCTACAGAAAAGTAGTAATCTGATTTTTCACCACCGCCAGATAGACTTAAACCATGCTGTGTATTGATAGCCGTTTGGTACAATAAGTTACCCCAGTTTGTGTTATTTCCTCTTAAAGAATTGATAGATTGTTGTGTTGCAGGAGTTAAAGCAGAAAATCCGCCAGTTCTGTAAGCATCTAATTCACCAGACCCGTTTAGGATACGAGAAATGTCTCCACCAGTGTCTCTGTATGTTAATTCTGGACGACTTGCCATGTTAAGTTCTAAATCAACTTTTTCGCTTGCATTCATCAAGTTTAATTTAGAAAACTCAGGTCTTTGTGTAATAAAAGTATTGGTGTTAAAACTTACCACCATTTTACCTGCTTTACCTCTTTTAGTAGTAATTACGATTACACCATTTGCAGCACGTGCACCATAAATAGCCGTTGCAGCGGCATCTTTTAAAATTGTAATGTCTTTAATATCATCTGGGTTTAAACCAGCGATTGAATAATTAGTAAGATTGTCAATGTTGTCCTTATCGTAGTTTTTTGGAACTTCATTGCTCTCTAATGGTAAACCATCTAGTACCCATAAAGGATCTTGTGTACCATTAAGAGAAGCAGTACCCCTGATTCTAATTTTAGCAGGTGCTCCAGGAGCTCCAGATGGCGTACTTACAGCAACTCCGGCAATTTGTCCTACCAATAATTGGTCAATGCTCGAAACCCCAGTCTGCTGGATTGCAGCCATGTCGATTTTTGTAACCGCAGCAGTAAGTTTTCTTTTCTCAATTTTTTGGTAACCAGTTACAACAACCTCTTGAAGTTTTGCTGTTTCAGATTTTAAGTTGACTGTATAATTTTTTTGACCGTCTAATTCAAGAGTATACGATTTGTATCCCATGAAAGTAACTCTCAAAGAAGTAATATTTTTTGCGATTTTCAGGGAAAATTTACCGTCGAAATCTGTAGTAGTTCCAATAGCTTCACTCTGAATAATACCTGCCATAGCAGTTTTGTTTGAGATCGAATTATTCTCAACGAAGATAGACGCACCCGGAATTGGCGACAAGTCTGCTTCATCTTGAATGATCCCCGTAATAGTTCGGGTTTCCTGCGAGTATCCTGCGATGGCCAGGAACAGCAGTAAGGCATGTAAAATTTTTTTCATGTTTTGGGTTATGTATTAAAAGGTTGTATTATTTAGGGCTTTATCGATTCGTTGTATCAAATCGCGGTAATGGTTTTGAGTAGAAAGGTCTCCTGTACTCTTTTTAGTTCGTAATAATTGAAGCACTTTATTCAATTCTCCCTTTTTATCAGATGTTACTTCTGTAACTCTTTTTAAGAAAGAATTATTAATGTTTCTCGCCATATGTGCATCATCTACAGAGCATAAATGAGGCATTTGTAATGTTTCTTGTATTTGGATTGTTTTTTTAACATCCGTTTTTTCAAATAATTTATTTGTTGAAACAATTAAAACATCTACATAATTCTTTTGTGTCATACGTTCTAAAATGCTCAGCGATTTGTTTTGAATAGTTCCTGCAAATACACTTTGATGTAATTTTTGGAATAAATCATTTACGGTAAAAACCTTCTCATTGGTTTTATTTCGCTGGTATAATTCATTTTCTGTCATTCGAAGTAAACGGTCATCGCTGAATAAGCTATACATAACGTCGTATTGTAATGCTCTTGACATTGTGTATGGTGTGTATTCATAAGGCCCAAAAGGAGAATCTTTCAGCGGATTTGTTTTGTCTAAAACGTCATTAAAAAATAACCATTGCGGAATTGTAATTACATTTTTAACTAAATAATCTACCGCTCTTTTTTGCATTGCTGCAGGAACCGGAACATAACTTTGTTTGTTATCGCCATGAACCGTTGGGTTTAAGTAAACACCGCCAATATTGGTTAATACATGACCATTGTACGTTTGCCATTGTCCGATAGCTCCAATATAAAGTTTACCAGTTTGGTAGTAAGACTGATCTTTATCGTAGGACCAGTTTAAGATATTATCGACCACACGTTTTAAGTTTTTTAAACCATATTCGCTGGCTTTAACCGCATCGTTACCTAAATCTTCTGATTGAGAGCGAGGATCGATTACGTTTTCCTGCTGTTCGCCATAAAAATAAATGGGGTCATTTTGATGTTTTGTGATTAAGGCGTTCAGTCTTGCAGTTTCATTTTCGTTAGGCGAATACCATCTATAACCCCATTCAATAGCATATTTATCATATTCTCCAATTTTTGGAGTAATAACCGTTACGTTATCTTCTGGCTGAGCTACATAATTGTAACGAGCGTAATCCATAATTGACGGAGCTGTTCCGCCCATTTTTGCTGTAAATTCTTTAGAACGCAATGATTCTACATCATAAGCAAAAGAAGAACCCATATTATGTTTTAGACCAAAAGTATGTCCCACTTCATGCGATGATACAAAACGGATTGCTTCTCCCATATGTTCATCACTAAATGTATTTCCTCTCGCTTTTGGGTCGATAGGTCCAGTCTGGATACGCATCCAGCTTTGTAAAGATGTCATCACATTATGCCACCAGATAATATCTGCCTCTATAATCTCTCCGCTTCTTGGGTCAACAACCGATGGGCCCATAGCATTTGATTTTGGAGATGCAGCATAAGTGATAACTGAATAACGTACGTCGTCAATGTCAAAATCCAAATCAGCTTCAGTAGGTTCTTTTGCAATAATGGCATTTTTAAAACCAGCTTTTTCAAAAGCAGCCTGCCAATCGTGTACCCCGTCAATGATGTACTTTCTCCATTGTTTTGGAGTAGATGGATCTATGTAGTAAACGATTGGTTTTTTAGGCTCTACTAATTCTCCTTTTAAATATTTTTCTTCGTCTTCTTTTTTAGGTTCTAAACGCCAGCGTGTAATCAGTTCTTTTTCAACCATTGCCTGCTGCGCGTCGGCAAAATACCAGTGTTTTTCACTGAAAAAACCAATTCGGTTATCGGCATAACGAGGTTTCATTGGCTCTTTGTCCAATAGAATAATGTTACTTGTAACACCTAGTGTAACCGATAACGTTGGCCCGCCTTCACTCACTGAAGTCGTAAGTTGTGATTTAACCACTATGTTTTTAGGGAAAGATTTTAATCCTTCTATATATGACAAATCAGATTTTACAGAACCACCAAAACCAATGTTGCTCAAAACATCATTGAAACTTTTTTGTTTTCCGTCGAAAATCTTATTTACTTTAATAACTACTGCACTCGAGTCATTATTTTTGGTTTCAATGTCAAAAACTTCTATAATAGATTCAGAGAAATTATCAATAACCGATGCTGTGATGGCATCTTCTTTAGGTGAAGAAACTTTAGGTACGTATGATTTTACCCAGACTTTCTTTGCAATTGTATCTTTGTAAAAGGAAATAACTTTATTCTCATAATTCATTCCTTTATTTAATCCGGCTTCATTAACTTGAAAGGGAACTTGCGACAATTTGTTTACAACTAGAAATTCCCTTTTAAATAAACTGTCCTGAATTTCAAAATAAACATCGGTTTTAACTTGAATGATGTTGAAAAGTCCTTTTTTAACCGTTCCCTTTTTTACAAGATCATCGTATTTTTTACCTTTTTTGGCGTCAGTAGAATCTTTTTTTACAACTTCACTTTCTGTTTCTTTTTTCTTTTTCTTTTGGGCAAGAACTGTAACAGGAATGAACAATAATAAAATTAGTAAGCAGAATAATTTTATAGTATGCAGGAATGCCTTTCCCCTCATTTTGGTGTTAAGTTTAAGTTAATTTTCGTCGAAACTATTCGATTTTGATTCAGAAAAAAAACAAAACGGAGTGAATGGCTTTTTTTTAGGAGTGAATGGATATTAATGGCAGAATACATACGAATTTGCCGTCTTTTTCTGAAATTGTTAAATTGGTTCTGGAGTAAAAATTATAAATGCTCGATAAGTACTTTAAACCAAAATTAGTTCCTGGTTCGCTCTGAGCCTTTTTTTGAAGATTGTTGCTGATAATTACTTGGTTTTCTTGAATTAGAATTCCAGTAATTAACGGATTTTCCTGAGTTGCTCTATTGTGTTTAATGGCATTTTCGACCACTATCTGGAAAGCCAAATAGGGAATGTGTTTTTCTAAAGCCGTTTCGTTTTCAATCTTTATCGAAAAGAATAATTCTTCTTTAAAGCGTGTCTGCTGTAAAAAGATGTATTTCTCAATAAATAATAATTCGTCTTTTAACGGAACAATGTTTTTTTGTGGCGGATCAATTAAATAACGATAAATACGAGATAAGTTGAGTGTGAATTTCTGTGCTGTTTTTACATCACTTCCCACTAACATATAAAGAGAGTTAAGCGAATTAAATAAAAAATGCGGATTAATCTGCTCCTTTAATTGCTGAAGCTGCATAAGCGCTTTTTCTTTCACGATTTTTTCATTCTCTACGAGAAGTCGGTTTTTTTCTTTAATTGCAATTCCCTTTTCTCGATAAGCACGTCTGTTGGCATACGAGAACAAATAAAAAATAAGCAGAAGCATTACCGTTGTAATCGAATAAATCCATGTCGAATACTTTTTGATCGACGTTACATTTTCATCAACAACATTTTTTGGGAAATTTACACATATAAACCAATGTGAATTCTTAAGGTCTAATTTTTTGGTAAATCGGATAACGTCCAATTTTAAATATTCAGACATCGTAACTCTTTTTACATAATCTTGCTTTTGGGTAAAGATTGTGTCGATTGAGCGGGTAGAAGAGATCTCATAAATATTTTTTCCTATAAAATTCGATTCGGGATGAAAAATACATCTTCCTGATTTATCAAAAATAAAAGCATAATTATTAGTCGATCTAATATCTAAAGTAGAAAAATAAGCAAGAAGTTTTTTTAAACTGATGTCGTAACCATAACGTACTGTTGTGTTTTTTGAAGTGAGTTTGAAATAAATTCTCCAGACCCATTCTTTTCCCTGCGGAATAATAATGCTGATATGCTCTTGATCTTTATTTTTTTGAATAAAATCTGCAGCATCTTTTTTTACAGCATCGGAAATTGAATCTGTTCCAAACTGAATTTGATTATCGTTAATCTGAAACCAATTATCAGCTACTAATAAATTTATGTTTTGTACCGAAGACAATACATGTATGTTCGAAGCGAGATCTTCTGGTCTGCTTATTTTTAAAACGTGTTTAATTCGGTTTTCCTGCTCCAGAAATTTTGAAAATTCCTGCGACATGAATTCCTGCTTTTTTACGAAGTTACGCTGTGCCGTATCTTCATTTGCTTTCTCAGTAAGATCAGTAATTAAATTACTGAGCATGTAAACAGAAGAAACCGTAATAAGAATAGAAACGATGACGTAAATTACGAAGGCACGTTGTGATGTTATTTTTTTTAATCTAAATTTCAAAAATGCGTATGTTTAATCTAATTCGCTGCCGAAAACTGTGAATCATATAAGTTTTTATAATAGCCGTCGGCTTTGGTTAATAATTCCTGATGTGTCCCTTGTTCTACAATTAAACCTTTGTCCATTACTACAATTTTATCGGCATTTACAATTGTAGCCAAACGGTGTGCAATAATGATAGATGTTCTTCCTTTGGTAATCGTTTCGGTTGCGCGCTGAATTAACTCTTCAGAATAGGTATCGATTGACGAAGTCGCTTCATCCAAAATCAAAATACTCGGATTGCTGACATACGAACGTAAAAATGCAATCAGCTGTCTTTGTCCTGACGAAAGCATAACGCCACGTTCTTTAACATCAAAATCATAATTGTCCGGAAGATTCATGATAAAATTATGAACTCCGATTTTTTTCGCAGCATCTATAACCTGTTCACGGGTAATTTCGGGGTTATGAAGTGTGATGTTGTTGTAAATCGTATCGGCAAACAAAAACACATCTTGAAGAACTACCGCAATTTGTTTTCTAAGTGAAGCCAAAGTATAATTCTCGATATTGTGTCCGTCAATGCATATCGTTCCGCTGTTTATTTCATAAAAACGGTTCAATAAATTTATAATCGTAGATTTTCCTGCACCAGTCGAACCTACAATAGCAATTGTTTGTCCAGCAGAAACCGATAAATCAATTCCTTTTATAACTTCTTCTTCTGGAATGTACCCAAAACGAACATCTTTAAATTCGATGCTTCCTTCAAAATCTGGAGCTTCAATAGTTCCTGTATCCTGAATATGATCCTGCGTATCTATAATATCAAAAACACGATTGGCCGCAATCATTCCTAATTGCATCTCATTAAATTTATCAGCAATTTGACGTAGCGGATTAAACAACATTCCAATAAACATGGTGTATGAAAATAAATCTCCAAAAGTCGTAAAATTGTCTCCGTTTAAAATTTTAAATCCTCCAAAAACAACAACCAGACCTAAAGTAATCGATGAAATAATATCGGCAATAGGGAAAAAGATAGAGTTATACAGAATTGTTTTAATCCAAGCTACACGATGTTTGTCGTTAATCACTCTGAAATTTTCGGCTTCGATTTTTTCTCGGTTAAAAAGCTGTACGATTTTCATTCCCGTTACTCGTTCCTGAACAAATGAGTTCATGTTGGCAATTTGTGTTCGCACTTCTTCAAAAGCTACCTGCATTTTGCGTTGGAAAATTCTAGTAATGTAAACCAGAATTGGCATTGCAACAACTACAATCCAGGTAAGTTTCCAGTTCATGTAAAACATAAAAATCAAAACCACGAGCATTTTCATCAAATCACTTATAATCATAAACAATCCCTGACTGAAAATACGAGCAATTGATTCAATATCCGAAACCGCTCTGGTTACCAATTGCCCAACTGGAACCAAATCGAAATATTTCATTCTGAAACTCAAAATGTGTTTGAAAAGTTTGTTACGAATATCTTTTACAATATCCTGTCCGAGCCAGTTCGCCCAATACACAAAATAGAACTGAGAGAAAACTTCCATCAGTAAAACTGCTCCCATTAAGATGATGTACATCAACAGCCCCATTTTATCATGAGTCTTGATATAGCCGTCAACCGTTTGCTTTAATAAGTAAGGGCGGAGTGCTGCAAAAATAGATAGCGATACGGCAAAAATAATGACACCGTAGTAACGCCATTTATAAGGTTTGGTATATTTTAAAATTCGTTTAAATAATCCAGTATCAAATGCTTTTGCTTTCATTTATTTTTTTTAGTGCTGTAAGTTTTAGGCAATACGTGTAACATTAATGTTAACGTCAAACTGCTTATACCGTAAAACTTACGGCTTATAAATAATCGTAATAAATATTGGTTAAATATAAACCATGCGCCGGAACCGAAAATCCGGCTTTTTCTCTGCTTTTGCTGGCAATGATAGTTTCAAAATCTGCCAGCGTGATTTTGTGTAAACCTATATTAATAAGTGTTCCTACAATGGCACGAACCATATTTCGTAAAAAGCGGTTAGCCGAAATCGTAAAAACCAATTTGTTGTTTTCTTGTTTCCAATATGCCTCAAAAATCGTGCAGTCAAAAGTATTTACATCCGTATTTACTTTCGAAAAACACTGAAAATCGGTATGTTTCAATAAAATCTTTGCGGCTTCATTCATCATATTGACATCTAATTTTTGGTTTACATACCAGCTCAATCCTTCTAAAAACGGATTTTTTACAGTATTAATATGATATTCATAAGTTCTTTTTGTGGCATCAAATCTACAATGTGCATCATCATGAACCGGAATAATATTAAAAACAGCAATATCCTTTGGTAAAAATGAATTGAGTTTGTGAACCAAAACCGAAATGTCTAAAGGAGTTTCAAAATCAAAATGGCCATACATTTCAGAAGCGTGAACTCCGCTATCAGTTCTTCCAGCTCCCATTACATTTATTGTTGAATTTAATAAAACAGAAAGTGCTTTATTTAAAGTTTCCTGAACAGAAGGAGCATTAGGTTGAAACTGCCAGCCGTTGTACTGCGTTCCGTTGTAAGCAAATTGAATAAAATATCTCATTTTAAGGGACAGAGGTTCTAAAGGGGCAAAGGTACAAAGGTTTTTTTTAAAAGCTGCTAAGGTTCTGAGATACTAAGGTTCTAAGTTTTTCTTTCAATTATGGTAAACAAATTATACCTATTATATATAGGTGTAATATTTTGAAAATGATTTAAACCATTATAATAAAAATCCAAAAATAAAAACCGAGACCCTTAGTCTCTTAAAAGCTCCAGATATTGTTAAAACCGATCAAAACCTAAAATACAAATCATAGTTTGTTTAGCTGAAAATGAGGTCAGAAATTGACAATTCCAACGATGTAGAATAAAACTTTTTTTAACATTTTTAGGAAGAAAATTCCAAATGTTAATTTTTAAAATATTTCATTTTAACAGTTCGTATTTCTCCTATGTTTGTACCACTAAATATCAAAAACTATGAATGAAATTACCTCTTATTGGTGGATACTGTTAATCGTATTTGCCATACTTTTTTACAAATTTATTTTACGCGTTTTCTTCGGAATGGTAATAGTTCCCGAAGATAAAATTGGTTTAGTAACCAAAAAATTCGTTTTGTTTGGTGCCGACAAATCGTTACCCGACGGCCGAATTATTGCCACAAAAGGCGAGGCTGGTTATCAGGCGAAAACACTTGCCCCAGGTTTGTATTGGGGAATGTGGATCTGGCAGTATTCAATAGATATGACCAGTTTTACATTGATTCCAGAAGGGAAAATTGGATTGGTTTTAAGTAAGGATGGAAAAGAAATTCCAACTGGACGAATTCTGGCAAGAAGAGTCGAAAGTGACAACTTTCAAGATGCTACAGCGTTTTTGGACAATGGTGGTCAAAAAGGACGTCAGACTGCTTTTATTACAACAGGATCGTATCGTATTAATACATTCTTGTTTGAGATTGTAATTACAGATCAAATTAAGATTTACGAAAACATGATCGGGATTGTAACGGCGCTTGATGGAGAACCCATTCCGCAGGGACAAATTGCCGGTAAATTTGTTGAAGACCACAATAACTTTCAGGACTTTGATAAGTTCCTTGAACATGGCGGAAATCGTGGTTTGCAACCACAGGTTATGCTTGCTGGATCGTACTATATTAATACTTGGGGAATCTTGATTGAACAGAACCCAATGACAGATGTGCCAATTGGTTATGTGGGAGTTGTGATTTCTTATATTGGCGAAGATGGTCAAGATGTTACTGGAGATACTTTTAAACACGGAAATATTGTTTCAAAAGGACAGCGAGGCGTTTGGATGGAACCGTTTGGTCCTGGAAAATACGCTTTGAATAAATACACAACAAAACTAGAAGCAGTTCCTACTACTAACTTAGTTTTAAACTGGGCAAACGCAAGAAGCGAATCGCATGATTTAGATAAAAACCTGTCGACAATTACCGTTCGATCAAAAGATGGTTTCCCATTTAATCTAGATGTTGCGCAGATTATTCATGTGCCAGCTGCAGAAGCGCCGAAAGTAATTGCTCGATTTGGAAGCATGAACAATCTTGTTTCTCAGGTTTTAGAACCTACTATTGGTAACTATTTTAGAAACTCGGCTCAGGATAGCGATGTAATTTCGTTTTTAACAACCAGAAAAGAACGTCAGGAATCAGCAAAAAATCATATTAAACTGGTTTTGGATGAATATAACGTAAATGCAGTTGATACTTTAATTGGAGATATTGTTCCGCCAGATTCGTTAATGAAAACTTTGACCGACAGAAAACTGGCAGAAGAGGAACAAAAAACGTATCAAACCCAAAGAATGGCACAAGAACAGCGTCAAGGAATGGAAAAAGAAACGGCAATTGCAGATATGCAGAAAGAAATTGTACGTGCATCACAAAGTGTTGAAATCGCACAGCGTACAGCAGATGCTACAGTTAAGAAAGCAGAAGGAGACGCAACCAGCTTGAAATTAAATGTAAATGCTGAGGCTGAAGCTACAAAAATGCGTGCTAATGCCGAAGCCGAAGCAACCAAAGCAAGAGCAGGAGCACAGGCAGAAGCGACAAGATTAAATGCCAGTGCAGAAGCCGAAAAAATCTCAAAAACAGGTTTGGCTGAAGCAGAGAAAATTATGGCAATTGGTAAATCAACTGCCGAAGCGTATCAGTTGCAAGTTAGTGCCATGGGCGGCGATAACTTTACCCGTTATAAAGTTACCGAAGAAATTGGTAAAGGAAACATTAAAGTAATTCCAGATGTATTGATTACTGGCAATGGTGGTTCTGATGGTTCTATCAGCGGATTGTTAGGATTAAAACTAATGGAAATGATGGATACCAAAGAATTAAAAGACGGTAAAAATCCTAAAAAACAATAATTATTTTTAAAGAAACCTAAGAGGTTTTTAAAATCTATTAGGTTTGTGATCAGCATATTTTTAAATCCGATTTGTGAAAACAAATCGGATTTTTTTGATTTAAATTTTTCATTCAGAAAAAAAACTTTGTTACTTTGAACCTTTGCCCCTGCAAAGAAAAACCTTTGTACCTTTGCCTCTCAAAACCTCTGCACCTTAAAAAATGACTAAAATCCTTCTCCTTTCAGATACACACAGCCACATCGATGATACTATTTTAAAATATGTCGCTCAAGCAGATGAAGTGTGGCATGCAGGAGATATTGGAGATTTGAACGTTACCGATACCATAAAAAAGCTAAAACCGTTGAGATGTGTTTATGGTAATATTGACGATGCAAAAGCCAGAATTGAATTTCCGCTTCATAACCGGTTTATGTGTGAAAATGTTTCTGTTTGGATTACGCACATTGGAGGTTATCCGGGAAAATATAATCCGGCAATACGAGAAGAAATGGCCTTGAATCCGCCGAAATTATTTATCTGCGGACATTCGCATATATTGAAAGTGATATTTGATAAAAAGAATAATCTTCTGCATATGAATCCCGGAGCAGCAGGAAAAAGTGGTTTTCATCAAATGCGAACAATGCTTCGTTTCGTAATTGAAGGTGATAAAATAAAAGATCTGGAAATTATCGAGATTGGTAAAAAATAAATTTACGAAATCGGAACTTTTATTTTGATAGAAGTACCGCTGTTTTCATCAGGTCTTGAAATAATAGAGAAAGTACCTTTCAGTTTTTTTATTCTCACCCGGATTCGGTTTAAGCCAAAACCTTCGATTTCATCTATTTTTTCGGCATTAAAACCTTTGCCGTTATCATGAATAATGATGATTAATTTATTATGATGTTCGTGCAGTGAAATTTGCGCTTTCTGGGCACCGCTGTGTCTGATAATATTACTGCACAATTCTGAAATAATAAAATACAGTTTCATTTCAAACTTTTCGGAATAACGTGTTTCTGTAGAAAGCGAACTTGAAAATCGAAACTGGATATCTGAATTTGAATTCTTTTCGCATAAATCTTCTAATGCGTAAATTAGCCCAAAACGCACCAAAAGAGTAGGAATCAGATCGTGGGAAATGTCACGTAAAAGAACGTGCGCTTCCTGTAAAATTGCTTTGGCTTTTTGAATTTCTTCGGATTGAATATTATTCTTAGCTGTAAAGACATTCAAATGCAGTCCAGCAGAAGACAAAAGCGAATTAACATTGTCATGAAGAAATGAAGCTATTTTTTTCTGTTCGGTTTCCTGACTGTCAATTCCTGCATCAATAACGTTTAGGAGTATTTTTTGCTTGGTATCTTTCCGCTTTATTTTTTGTTTCAGTTTATTGTTTTGATACACATAATAGAAAAGAAAAAATAATAGAATAATCAGTATGATAGATAAACTTACCACTTTTTTATTTCGAAGCTGTTCCAGTTTTTGATTTTTAGAAACAGTCGTTTTTTCTACATTTTGCTGTGCCACATAATTTGGATCAGCCGAAGAAAGCTGCGCGGCCTTTGTCCCGTTGAAAGTAAAAAAGAGAAATAAAATGAAAATTCTAATAAACATAAACTGAATTTTTTAATCGAATTTATGGGTTAATCAAATTGTTTTTTAAAGCATATTTTACCAGTCCGATAGTGTTTTTGATATTCAGCTTTTTCATAATGTTTTTGCGGTGAGTTTCCACGGTGTTTTGACTGATAAAAAGCTGTTCACTAATTTCTTTCCCGCTGTATTCCAAGCAAATTAAAGTCACGATTTCCATTTCCCGCGGACTTAAAACAGGATTTTCGATTAAAACATTTTTATTTAATTTGGGATTGTTCTTTGAAAAGATGCTGAAAATTTTTTCACGCACAGCATCCGAAAAATATTCCTGTCCTTGATTGACCGCAATAATGGCTTCAATGATATTTTCGCCGGCACATTTTTTAGTCAGATATCCTTTTGCACCTAATTTCATTACTTCTTTTATGATTTTCAAATCATCATAACTCGATAAAATAATGACTTTACAGGGAAATTCTTTCTGAGTAAATTCTTTTAATACTTCGATACCATCTTTTTGAGGCATACTAATGTCAAGAATTAAAATATCGGCTTCATCTTTAACCACATCATCATATATAGATAAACCATTCAATGAACTGCCCACAACTTCAAAATTTGGAACAGTTTGAAGTAAGTTGCTCAATCCATCAATAAGTACTTGATGATCATCGGCAAGATGTATTTTAATTTTATCTGACATAATTGTTTTTGGTACAAAAATGCAAATTTATGAAAAAATTATCTTACAAAATGGTTTTGCGGCTGATTTTAATGAGACTTGAAAAAGAAGAGTTTATTCCATAAAAAAACCCGAATAAAAATCCGGGTTTTCGTCGCACAAAAAATTAAGTTTATAGGTTTATCTCAAACGATCTACAGATTTTACAAGATCTTCATCCTTCTTGATGGCCTTATTAGCTAAAACTAATAACACGATAGAAACAATCGGCATGAACATCCCAATACCTTTCTCAGAAACAGCGTTAACCGTTTCTCCAGATAAATTTAGAGAGCGATATACAAATAATCCTAACAAAATTAAGTTTAATATTATGTTCAGTCTGTTCATCACAAACTGATTTTGTCTTTTTTTGAATGATATAATACTAACGATTGTAAGCATTGTGCTTAATGCTAGCAATACTGAGTAAACCTGGTCTTGCATAAAGTAAAAAGGCTTACCTGTATTTAATGTCCAAAGCGGCATAAAAAACAGTAAAACCCCAGTAACTACAAAGGCAAGAATTAAATATACGGTCTGAATTCGCTGTAACATAACTTGAAATTGTTTTACAAAAATATATTTTCTTTTTTTAAAATACTATTGTATGATTAAATTTTATTCGTATTATTGCATCAAAATACCGTAAGCACTTCATACTCTGCGGTCAATTGAAAAAAAATATCTACCTATTCTTTTTACAGTATTTCCTTTAAAATAATTAAACTCATAGAACATTCATGTTTGATATTTCTGCATTAAAAGAAATGAAGCTTTCTGAGCTTCAAGAAATAGCTAAGCTAGCTAAAACTATAAAGATTAATGGCGTTAAAAAAGATACCCTGATTACTCAGATTTTAGCGCATCAGGAGGCGACTACAGCACCACCGGCAGCTACTATTGCAGAAAAAGAAGTTACTGAAGTAAATGCTGAAAAACCAAAAAGAGCCAGAATTGCTCCAGTTAAAAAAACAGCTGCCAAAAACGCACCTGTTTTGGAATTCGACAAAGTAGAGGAACCAATAAAAGAAACTGTAACTCCTGTCATTGCTGCAGAACCAGCAAAAGAAGAGGAAGCAGTAGAAAAAACTACAGATAAAAAAGCACCGAAAGGTAAATTTAATAAACAGGCCTACGAGAAAAAGGTTGCACAGCAAAAAGAGAAAACAGCTGTTAAGGACTTGACTCCAAAAGAAGTAGAGCCGAAATTAGAAACTGAAGAAACCGTTTCAACAGTTACAGAAGCTGAAAAAACTGAAACTCCTGCACAACCGGTTAAAAAGGTTAATCCTAACCAGAATAAAAACCAAAATCCAAACCAGAATCAAAATCCGAATCAGAACCAAAATCAAAATGGCAACGGAAATGGTAATGGGAACAATGGAAATCAAAATCCTAACCAAAATCACAAGAATAAAAAGAACAACAATAATTTCAGAGATTCAGACTTTGAATTTGATGGAATTATCGAAAGTGAAGGAGTTCTCGAAATGATGCCTGACGGTTACGGATTTTTACGTTCTTCGGATTATAACTATTTAGCTTCTCCAGATGATATTTATTTATCAACTTCACAAATCCGATTATTTGGTTTAAAAACCGGAGATACTGTAAAAGGAGTGGTTCGTCCGCCGAAAGAAGGCGAGAAGTTTTTCCCTCTTGTTCGTGTATTAAAAATTAACGGACATGATCCGCAGGTAGTTCGTGACAGAGTTTCTTTTGAACATTTGACACCTGTTTTTCCTTCTGAAAAATTCAAATTAGCCGAAAAAGGCAGTTCTATATCAACCCGTATTATCGATTTATTTTCTCCTATCGGAAAAGGACAGAGAGGTATGATCGTGGCACAGCCAAAAACGGGTAAAACCATGCTTTTAAAAGACATTGCAAATGCAATTGCGGCTAACCACCCTGAAGTGTATTTAATTGTTCTGCTAATTGACGAACGTCCTGAAGAGGTTACCGATATGCAGCGTAGTGTGCGTGGTGAAGTTATCGCATCAACTTTTGACAGAGAACCGCAGGAACACGTTAAAATTGCTAATATCGTTCTTGAAAAATCAAAACGTTTGGTAGAATGCGGACATGATGTTGTAATTCTTTTAGATTCAATTACACGTCTTGCTAGAGCTTACAACACAGTTCAGCCAGCATCTGGAAAAGTATTAAGCGGGGGTGTGGATGCCAATGCATTGCAAAAACCAAAACGTTTCTTTGGAGCTGCTAGAAATGTAGAAAACGGTGGTTCGTTAAGTATTATCGCAACAGCATTAACTGAAACTGGTTCTAAAATGGACGAGGTTATCTTTGAGGAATTCAAAGGAACTGGAAATATGGAACTTCAGTTAGATCGTAAAATTGCTAACAAACGTATTTTCCCAGCTATCGATCTTACTTCTTCAAGTACACGTCGTGATGACTTATTACTTGACGAGAAAACATTACAAAGAATGTGGATCATGCGCAAATACCTTTCAGACATGAACCCAGTTGAATCAATGGATTTTGTAAACGACCGTTTCAAGAAAACCAAAAACAACGAGGAGTTTTTGATTTCGATGAATGACTAAAAGAGAGGTTCTGAGGGACTAAGGTTCAAAGGTTCAGAGGTTTTTCTTTACAGATATAAAAACAAAAAAGGATGAGTTTTACTCATCCTTTTTTGTTTTGCTTAGAGAAGAAATCTCAGAACCTTAGCCCCTCAGAACCTCTGTGTCTAAAAAAACTATTTCTTATCCACTACTGGTCTATTTTCTCTATTGGCTAAATCCCAAGCCAGTACAAACGCTAGTTTTGTTCTTTTGGTTAAAGCGTCGTATTCGATTTTTTGAGGTTCGTCGCCTTTTCCGTGGTAATCTTCGTGAACTCCGTTGAAGAAGAAGATAGAAGGAATACCATTTTTAGCGAAGTTGTAGTGGTCAGAACGCTCATAAAAATGATTTGGATCTTTTGGATCATTAAATTTGAAATCTAAGTCCATTTTGATGTATTTGTCATTTTGTGCCACAACGGCATTATGAAGATCAGATGATAAACGGTCGGCACCAATAACATAAACGTAATTATTAGTATTCGCATGTTCTACATCACGGCGTCCGATCATGTCGATATTGATATCCGTAATGGTGTTTGCAATTGGAAATAATGGATTTTCTGAGTAAAAACGAGATCCGTGTAAACCATGTTCTTCACCTGTAACATGCAGGAATAAAATAGAACGTTTTGGTCCGTGGCCTTGTTTTTTAGCCTTAGCAAAAGCTTTTGCCATTTCAATAACCGCTACAGTTCCAGAACCATCATCATCAGCTCCGTTGTAAACATCACCATTTTTAATACCTACGTGATCGTAGTGCGCTGAAATCACCAAGACTTCATCTGGTTTTTCAGAACCTTCGATATACGCCCAGATGTTTTCAGAATCTGGTAAATTTTGGTTGCGTTTTGCATTTAAATAAGATGCTGGGATATGCTGGTAAAAATCTGAAGCACCTTTTGGAAATGAAATACCGCTTTTTTTGTATTGCTCGATCATATAAAGACCCGCTTTTTTCTGTCCAGCCGATCCAGTTTCACGACCTTCCATTTCATCAGAAGCAATAACATAAAGCATTTCTTTTAAATCTTTTTCAGAAATATATTTTACATATTTGGTTGGATCTGAATTGTCTTTTGAAGCTGCCGACTGTGAGTTTTTGCAGGAAAACGTTGTTGAGGCAATTAAAAATAAAATGAGTAATTTTTTCATTCTTTATTTTAGTGTAAATTAATAAATGTATATAAAACGTAAAAGATCAGTAAAAATAGGATAAAAAGTGAGTTTATGATGAATAATGTTACACTTTTAACAAACGATACCAATCTAGATTCGCCATAAAAGCGGTGATGAGCGGGATAGAAATAATAACACATCCAGATGGTTCCCGCAAAAGTGGTAATTCCAGAAATGAACTTCAACGGATTTTCGGGACCAAATATGCCGCATATTCGGTCTACAATAAACATAATCAGGAAGATGAGCAGCAGGAACGAAAAATAATGCAGTGTGAAAATACCATGATCAAAATAATACCATTTCTTTTTGTTGTGGAAAATCCATAGAGTAAATGCAAAAAACGGCATAATGATAAACAGGATTTTCGGGATATTGTGGAAAAAAGACTCTACAAATTTTTCAATAATCTGTTTTTTGGTATTATGTTCCGTAACATGAGATGCTTTTTCGTAAACCCAATATTCGAAATCAGAAAATTTTTCATTTTCTTTTCCGTATTTCTGGATCGAATCAATTTCTTTCATCGGCCTTAATTTGAAATACTTTTTATCGTCTTCTTTTTCAGCGTTTTCTTTAACCGGATTTACAATGTTTTCATTTAGTTTTTCTTCGTTGTCATCAATTTGTTTGTTTACTTTACTGGGAAAAAAAGAAATAAGCAAGAAGGTCACAAAACTGATAAAAATATACAAACGAACGGGTGCCAGATACGATAATCTCTTTCCTGAAAGATATTCCTTAGTAAGCGTTGAGGGTTTAAAAAGAAGATTTCTTATCGTTTTCCAAAACGCATTTTCGTAATGGGTTAAATCTTCAAAGAAATGAATAAATAAGTGGTGAAAGGTCTTTCGTGTATCACTATTTTCCTGTCCGCAGTTTGGGCAAAACTTTTGTTCGACAACATGTCTGCAGTTCAAACAAGTTTTGTCTTCTCTAATTTTGTTATGTGACATTGGTTTATTTGGGTTGTTTTGGTTTTGGTGAGTTTTGATTTTACTTTTTAAGAACCTCGTTCAGAAAAAGCTTTAAATGTTCAAAAGATCTTTTAGCAGCAACTGGGTTGTAAGCAGCACCTTTTGAATTGTCATTTCCTGCCTCAGGGTTGGTAAAAGAGTGAACAGAATCTGCATAATAAATCATTTGCCAATCTGCTTTTGCATCACGCATTTCCTGTTGGAAAGAAGCGATTTCTTCTTTAGAAACAAAAGGATCATCTGCTCCGTGGCAAATTAAAACTTTAGTAGTAATGGGTTCTGTTGGTCTAGAAGCATCTTTGCCTAAACCTCCATGAAATGACGCAACGCCTTTTACATTCAAATGTCCTCTGGCAGCTTCAAGAACTCCCGTTCCGCCGAAACAATATCCTGTAATGACAATATTGTCTGCGTTTGCTCCAGATTTGATCAGTTCTTTTAAAGCGGCATCAATTCGTTTTTGATAGGCTTCATAATTGGTTTTGTAAAATCCGGCTTGTTTTCCTGCTTCGCCTGTGTTTTTAGGATAGTTGCCTTCTCCATAAATATCAGCGATAAAAACATGATAGCCTAATTTTGATAATTCTTCTGCAATTCCTTTTGAAGCGTTGTCGATTCCAAGCCATGCTGGAAGCATTAAAATTCCCGGATTGTTAGGGCTTTTTTTAGCCGATTTTATAAACAAACCATTAAGAGTTTGATTTCCTTCAGAATATTTTACGGGTTTTAATTGTGCCATAATTGTAGTAGAAAACAATAAGGTTGCAAAAATAAGTGTAGCTGTATTTTTCATTTTTTACAATTTTTAACAAATATCAGAAATATTATGTTACAAAAAAACCTCAAAAGCTATTTCTTGTGAGGTTATTTAACAGATTTATTTGGGCGGAATTATTCGCCTGGATGGTATGTTTTTTCAGCGTTTTTTTCTACATCTTCTTTGTAAAATAAAACCTCTTTAAATTGACCTTTCTGGTACATTTCGGCTTGATCGGTAAAATGTTTGGAATGAATATCACCGCTGTTTCCACCTGCTAGTAATGATTTTGCTTTTATTTTAGGACCAAATTCTACCGCACATACAAAACTATTTCCGTTGTAACCGTAACGTTTTTTAGAACCATTTTGATAACTGCTTTTAAAAGAAGGAAGGCTTCCCCAAGATCCCGGACCAAAACCAATTGGCAAGCTTGGAAGATTGTCGTCGTATTTTAAATCAATGTTACCGCTGGAACGTTGAAAACGATTTGTTTCGCCCCAAGTGACTTTCCAAGTTCCCCATTTCGATTGAAGTTCTTTTAAAACGGTCTGCAATTGCGGAATCATTTGCGAAACCGTTGCGTTTTTAGCAAAATTAGTTGTGTTTTCGACCTGATCTAATTCTCCTTCGTCAATATAGGCTTTTTGAATAATCGGGTCTAATTTATACGCCCATTCTACTGCCAGAGTTGTAGCAACAGAGTTTTCTTTGGCATAATAATCCCAGTTTTTCAAAATAGAAATGGGTTCTTTTAAAGCTTCATATTCTGGAGATTCTGGTTTAATATTCTGTTCAAAGACTTTTACCAAACTCGGAATCAGAAGTTCGAAAATAGATAATTTAGTATCATAACCATCGGCTATGACTTTGTCTAAAGTGTAATGATCGCCTTTGCTGAAAATTCGAACGGCATTTACGCCTCTAAAGTTTTCACCATCTGGCGCCATGTACGGAATATAATCTGCTTTTTTTGGGCTGTTTGAACCCGCCACAGAAAAAGGAGTAGAGTTGCAATTTTGTAACCAGCCGTTTGAAGGATTGTACACATGAACCGTTTCATCGACTTCATGTAAACCTTTCCATTGTGTGGCAGAAATCGATCCGTCAATTACTTTTGACCAGTTTAGGCTTTTCTCGCGGATAGGAATAAAATTGCCATGCCAGTAAGCAATATTTCCTTTGTTATCAGCATACACCGTATTATTGGAAGTATTGGCTTTTAAATCCATTGCTTTTTTGTAATCATCAAAACTTTTTGATTTGGTTCGAACCCAGCTTTGAATTAAACTTGTCATCGAGCGGTTCATCGATTTTAAACTAATCCATTTTCCATCTCTTTTGGCCATAATCGGACCATTATTTGTAAAATAGGTTTTGAATTTCTTCGGAATCAGTTTTCCATTTTCGGTATACTGTATTGTGATTTCTTTTGTAATTACTGGGAAAAGTTTTTGATCGAATTCGTAAAATAATTTTCCTTTTTTCTCCACAATTTTTTCAGCATACATATCGGCAACATCAACATTTGAGGAAGTATGCATCCAGCCGCAATTTTCGTTAAAACCTTGATAGATAAAAAACTGTCCCCAAGTTACTGCTCCGTAAGCATTTAATCCTTCTTCACTTGTTACCTGAACTTCAGGTCTGAAATAAAAAGTTGTATGCGGATTGATGTATAAAATTGCATTGCCGTCGGCTGTTTTTGATGGCGCAAAAGCAAATCCGTTAGAACCTGTCTGAACATATTTTTCTCTTTCAACATACGCCACTTTATCATTATTTCCAGAATAAAAAGCTTTTAATTCTGCTGTAGAAAGATCGGCGGTGCTTATGGCTCCAATACTTCCGTCTGTCCAAAGCAACGGAAACCACGGCTCAAAATGCGTTAAAAGCGCTGGTTTAACTTCTGGATGTTTGTACAAATAAAAGTTGATGGCATCTGCATAACTGTTTAATAGTTTTTTTAACCAAGCCGGCGCTTTTTTATAATCGGCTTTTGCTTCTTCGGTATCAATTAAAAGCTTAATTTCTAAATCATTATACAAAACGGATTGTCCTTTGATTTCTGACAGACGACCCAGTTTTTCGATATAATTCATTTCGATTCTTTTGAAATCATCCTCACACTGTGCATATAAAAGCCCGAAAACAGCATCAGCATCAGTTTTTCCGTAAATATGTGGAATTCCCCAATTGTCTCGGATTATAGTTACTTGTTTGGAAAGCTTTTCCAGTCGGTCAATCTCTTTTTTATTGAGGCTTTGTGCCGAAATCTGAAAACTCAGAAAAACAAAAGCCAGCGGTAGTATTTTGGAGTAAAAATGCATAATTACTTGATGTTAAATTTTTGTCCGGGAGTATAAATGCTCATTTGCAGGTTTTCAATTGAAATCAAATTATTCTTTTTTGATTTTTGAATGCCTTTTGGATTTCGAACGACAATAACTTCGCTTTCTCCGGCAACTTCAACCTGATTGTTTCTCACGATAATTGCTGTAGCTTCATCAATACCAATTCCGGTTAAAGAAGGAAATTCAACCAAAGCTGAAAGCAATCTGTTGTAACGATTTCTTTTTAAAAAATGCTGATCAATAACGGCAGTTTTCAATAATCCCAAACCTTCGGAAGTTTCAAGATTATCATATCGAATATTGTCAAAAGTTCCAGAATATTCTTTTTGTAGTTTCTGATTTCCAGTAATCATTTTTTCAGACATCACGGCTGCACCAGCGCTGGTTCCAGAAATGGTGCTTCCGTTTTCGTATGCTTTCAAAATCGCTGTTTTGATAGGAGTATTGTGTACCACTGACATGAATCGGGTTTGATCGCCGCCGCTTATAAAAATCAATTTTGCTTTTTGAACAGAATCGGTTAGTTTTTTATTTTGAACAGTTTCTTTATTGAAATTCAGCATTACAATTGGATGCTGTGTCAATTTTACCATTTGGGTTTTAAAGAAGATAAACGAACTGTCTGGTTCTTCGCTAGACATTGGCAAAACGACGATATAATCTTTTTTTCCTAATTCGGCTACAGCCAAAACCTGTTTCATTAATTCGTCAGAACGATCGCCGCCGCCGATAATAAATAGTTTTCCTTTGGGATTTTGCGCCTGCAGTATTCCGCATGAAACGAACAATAAAATCAATATGATTTTTTCAAACGAAAACGTAAAATGAAATTGGTTTTTCATGGTATTTTGGATTTAGTTAAGCGGTTTTTCTAAAAACTTTAAAAGAGAATTATTGACAATAAAAAGCACGTCCTGAACTTTATCAAGATCTACTTTTGAAGCTTTATCGTTTGGGGTGTGATAATCGTCGTGAAAACCGCTGAAGTAAGTCATAATAGGAATTTCTTTTGTGGTAAAAGAAGCGTAATCACTCCCAGAATGACCGTTGGTTTCCCATAAATCCAACGAAAATGGATTTTTAAGTTGGACGTTGCATTCAGTGGCTATTTTTCTCAAATTGTCGTTTTCTTTTTCGGTGCCGATGCTTAAAATTCGATGTGTTTTATCTTCTGGTGCACTTCTCGAAATCATGTCCATATTGATGGCAAGTATTATTTTTTGACGACTGAAATCAAAATTTCGAACAAAATATTCGCTTCCTAAAAGTCCCATTTCTTCAGCGGTCCAAGAAGCGAAAAGGATATTACAAGGCGGTTTGGTTTTAGATTCCGACCATTTTTTGGCTAAAGCCAACATTCCCGAAGTTCCAGATGCATTATCATCGGCACCATTATAAATTGAATCTTTAATAATGCCCAAATGATCGTAATGCGCACCAATAATTATGGTTTTAGTGGTGTCTTTTCCGGTAATCATTCCTAAAACATTTCGAACCGGAAACGTTTCGGTTTGTAATTCGATAGAAAAATTGATTGTACTATTTTTAAGCAGGGCAGAAGAAGTCTGTAATTTTTGGGCTTTCTTTTCAAACGTTGTTATATAGGTTTGAGGAAAAAGCTTCTCTGCAGCCGATTTGCTAATTTTAAAAACCGGAATTGCTACTGTTTCTGAATTTTCTAAAGAATGAAAAACAGCATCTTCGGAATGCTTACTTGGTTTGAATGTTTCTTTAGAATCGATAATTATCAAAGCTGCTGCGCCATTTTTGATGGCAGTCTGCAATTTTATTTCTTCTAAATTATTTTCTTCTGGAAATAGTTTTTTAAATTTTTGAAAGGTTGTCGTCGTAGTATCTCTGTGACTTGGAAAACCTTTTACAACAATTACAATTTTATTTTTAACATTCTGATTTTTATAATCGTCGTAACCTTCATTTGGGATGCATAAACCATATCCTGCAAAGAGTAAGGAAGTTTCGTTTTGTATTGATTTTGTAATTGGCATAACGCGAAAATCAGCTTCAGAAAGTGAAATAGTTTCTTTTCCTTTTTTGATTTGAAAAGTTGATTTTTGAACAGTATGTTCTTGTATTTTAAAATCTTGGTAATAATCGGTTTGGGAATTATACGGTTTCAGTTGATACAAACTCATCAAGGAAGCAATGTATTCTGACGCCATAAAACCGCCTTTTTGTGTGGAACCGCGTCCTTCCATCCAATCGGAAGCTAAAAAGGAAAGTGTTCCCGAAAAATCACTTTTGGAAGGATTATGAATTACAGTCTGCGAAAACAGTACTGAAGTACAGCAAAAAAAAGCCGATAAAAACAGTATTCGCAAACGCATATTTTTTATTTATAAAGTTTTACAAAGTGATATTTCTTTTGAAAGCACAGCCTAATTCAATAATCGAATCGGTTTTGGCAATTCCGGGAATACTGTCGATTTTTTCGTAAAGAATTTTACGCATATGTTCGTGGTTTTTGGCAATAATTTTAATGTAAAGTGTGAAAGACCCCGTTACATAATAACATTCCGTAATTTCAGGAATTTTTTTCATTTCTTCGATAATACGATCGGAATCAGAGTCTTTATTCAGTGTGATTCCCGTGAAGGAAGCCCAGTCGTAACCAATGTTTTTTTCTTGTATAATAGGTTTTATACCGCCAATAACACCTTGCTCAATCATTCGATTAATACGCTGATGCACCATTGTGTTTGATATTTTTAAATTGGCCGCAATTGCAGAAAAAGCCATTCTTCCGTCTTTTTCTAATTCCTTCAATATATTAATATCGAATTCGTCTAATATATCCATTCTTTACAAGTGATTTAAATCTTTTTTGATTCATAAAAGTAACCATTTTTTTCAATAATGGGCAATAAAATTGAATTTGGTGTTTGAAGTAATTTGATTTAAAAAACGTGTATAAAAATTAATTTTGACTTATTTTGTGTGTTTTTGCGGTTAAATTTAATTTTTAAAGTTTGTATTTGATATTTTTTGATACTTTTGTATTTGAAAAATACCAAATTATGATACATACAGAAAATACACTTTCATCAAAATCTGAAGTTTTGATAGAAAAAGAGAATAAATACGGAGCTCATAATTATCATCCGCTTCCTGTGGTTTTAGAAAAAGGAGAAGGTGTGTATGTATGGGATGTCGACGGGAAAAAGTATTTTGATTTTCTTTCGGCTTATTCTGCTGTAAACCAAGGACACTGCCATCCTAAAATTGTTCAGGCAATGGTAGATCAAGCACAAAAACTAACACTTACTTCACGTGCTTTTTACAATGATAAATTAGGAAATTACGAAGAATACATCACGAAATATTTTGGTTTCGATAAAGTGCTCCCTATGAATACTGGTGCAGAAGCCGTTGAAACTGCGCTTAAAGTTTGTAGAAAATGGGCATATGAAGTAAAAGGAATTCCAGAAAATCAAGCGCAGGTAATTGTGTGTGAGAATAATTTTCATGGAAGAACGACTACAATCATTTCGTTTTCTAATGACGAAACGGCACGCAAAAACTTCGGACCTTTTACAGATGGTTTTATAAAAATTGAATATGATAATCTAGCTGCGCTTGAAAATGCACTTGAATCATCAAAAAATATTGCTGGGTTTTTAGTAGAACCAATTCAGGGTGAAGCAGGAGTGTATGTTCCATCTGAAGGATATTTGGCAAAAGCGAAAGCACTGTGTGAAAAACATAATGTTTTATTTATTGCTGATGAGGTTCAAACAGGAATTGCCCGCACCGGAAAATTATTAGCAGTTCATCACGAAAATGTACAGCCAGATATTTTGATTTTAGGGAAAGCCATTTCTGGAGGTGTTTATCCAGTTTCTGCAGTTTTGGCAAACGATGAAATTATGAATGTAATTAAGCCGGGACAACATGGTTCTACTTTTGGAGGAAATCCGGTTGCTGCTGCGGTAGCGATTGCCGCACTTGAAGTAATTAAAGACGAAAAACTAGCTGAAAATGCAGAACGTCTTGGTGTTATTTTAAGAAATGGGCTGAATGAAATTGCGGGAAGAAATCATTTAATTACACTGGTTCGTGGAAAAGGTTTACTGAATGCGATTGTAATTAACAGTACTGAGGATTCTGATCTGGCTTGGGAAATCTGCTTGAAATTTAGAGATAACGGATTATTGGCAAAACCAACGCACGGAAATAAAATCAGATTGGCTCCGCCATTGGTAATGACCGAAGAACAAATCAAAGAATGTCTTGAAATCATTGAGAAATCGTTGAACGAGTTTAGATAATATTTCTTTACAAGATCAAAAAATAGAAAGCTGTGGAAATTCATTCACAGCTTTTTTTATAAATACCATTTTGCAGAAGTCTAAATTATATAACAATGGAATTTAATTATATAAATTTTAAAATGGGTCTCTAGATTAGATTTGAACCTGATTAAAAGATAAAACCAAAAATAATTTTCAATACCAGTTTATTGATTTTAAGCTGAATTGATACGCAAGCACCCAAACTGAATTGTAAACTTTATACCTTGTAAAAAGATGGCTTATGCAAATAGTATTACTCGTTTTTTAGATGCGCAGAATAAACTTTATCTTACTGCTTATTCAGAGATTAAGAAAGGAAAGAAACAAACACCTTGGATGTGGTGTATTTTTCCTCAGATTAAAGGTTTGGGAAAAAGCGATCTTGCCAAATATTATGCAATTGAAGATTTGAAAGAGGCAGAAGCATTTTTAAATCATCCGATTTTGTCAAAACATTTAATTGAAATTTCACAGCTTTTGCTGAATTTCAGAAATAAATCAATTGAAACCATTCTAGGAGAACTTGATGCTCGTAAACTGCGTTCGTCTATGACGATTTTTTCTCAGGTTGAAAATGCGAATCCTATTTTTCAGGAAGTACTAGATGCGTTCTTTTCAGGATATTCAGATCCAATTACTTTGTCGATTGCCCATGCTTCTATAGAAACTTTAGCAGAAGCTTAAATTTTTAAAACATTAAAGAGACCTAATTTTTTCAATTTTACTTATCTATATATTCAATTCAAATAAAAAACCATTCGCTGCCAACGAATGGTTTTTTTTATTTAAGTTTTTGAAATTATTAATTAGCTCCTGTGTAACCCGGATTTTGAGTAATCAGTTTATTAGCATCTTTTTCTTTTAACGGAATTGGGAATACTAATATATCGTCATCAAAAGGAATTAAATCAGAACCATCTCCATTTGTACTAACATCTATAGAGCGTTGTGTTCTTCTGATGTCATGAATAAGAAATCCTTCCATACCTAATTCTAATTCTCTTTCTAACCAGATATCATTTATAGTAACAGCAGTTAGATTATCAGCATGTGCTCTTGATCTGATGATGTTTATATCGTCAAGTGGAGTGTTTCCAACAGCTGTACCTTCTTTAAGGTTTCCTTCAGCTCTAATTAAATACATTTCGGCCAAACGAATGATTCCAACATTAGCAAACTGATCGGTAAACTTAGAAGTTAAAATTCTTCCATTTGCGTCATTCTCATAGTTAAATACCGCTCTATCGTCAGGATCGCTAAATTTAGCTAAATAAGCATCTCTAATAGAGAAATCTCCGCCACGGCCTCCATTGTTTTCAGAAGCATAGAAAGTTACAGCATCATTAACACCTGTTTGTTTGGTAATTTGGATTGCAAATACGTCTTCTGTCTGATCCGTGTCATGATTAAATGCAGCGCCATAAGTCTGAGATAATCCATGACCGCTGTTTTCAATTACATCATCTGCGGCGTCTCTGGCTAAATCGTATTTTCCTTGTTGTAAATAAACCCTTGCCAGTAATGCCTGAGCTGCATATTTATCAGCGTAAAAACTATTATCAGCAGGCAGATTGGCATACGCTAGTTTTAAACCGTCTATGATTACTTTGTATGTTTCTTCAACGCTGCTTCTTTCTTTAGATAAATCGACACTGAAATCATAAATGGCATTTGGTCGTATTACAACTCCTAATTGATTATTGGTCTGGCCACTTACGTATGGTTTTGCAAAGAAACGCACTAAATCAAAGTAAGCTAATGATCTAAGGAAATTAGCTTCACCAATCATTACCGCGCGTCTGTCTGGATCTTTTACTTTGTCGATGTTTTCAATTACAGTATTTGACGCATTTATAATTTGATATAATCTCGCATACGTTCCTTCGATGATAACATTATCTGCTAACATATTCTTGATGTACATCTGTCTTAATTCACCAAAGGTACCTCGCCATCTTAAATCCGTTGTATTTAATGCGCCGCTTACACCAAGTAAGTCTGCATATAATAAAATTCTTCCTCCGTAAGCATTTCCATTTGCGGCAAGTGCATAAGTACCAGTAAGCACATTAGTTACACCAGTTTCTGTGCTTAAAGTTTTGTCTGCATCCTCTCGTTGTTTAGGTTCTATATCTAGTTCGTTTTCACAGCTTGTAAAAAATACTGCAAAAAGTATCAATAGGATTAATTTATTTGCTTTCATCTTGTTCTTTTTAAAAATTAAAGTTTACACCAATTGCTGTTGTTCTTGCCGGTGGTGCAGAGTAAAAATCTTCCCCAATTCCCGTATCATCTCTTCTTGCTTCTGGGTCGTTACCTTTGTAGTTAGTAAAAGTTAAAAGGTTTACAGCAGTGAAATAAACTCTTAAGCTGCTCATACCTAAATCTTTCAATACATCTTTAGGAAGTGTATATCCTAAAGTAAGGTTTCTTAAACGAACAAAATCGGCTTTGTCAAGATAGCGGGAAGAATCCTGTGTCCCGTTTGAACCTCCAAAACGCGCTTGAGGTACATCGGTAATATCACCAGGTTTCTGCCATCTGTTTAACTGATCTGCTGTTTGGTTATCAAAGTAATCAGCAGCAGTTGATTGGTAAATTCCTGCCGAGTTGTAAATGCTAGCTCCCCATTCTCCTTGGAAAGTAAATGAAAAATCAAATCCTTTATAAATAATCGTGTTTGTTAAACCCGACATTAAAGTTGGGAATGGATTCCCCATAATAACACGTTGTGCTTCACTATAATCGTTTGTTTTGGTGCGGTCAAGTGTACCATCAGCCTTTTTAGTGTTTTTGTAAAATAAGGCATCTCCGTTTTCTGGATCAACACCTGCGTATTCTACTAAATAAAAAGATGAAATGTTTTCGCCAACTCTATTGATGTTGTATGAAACAATAATATCTCTGTTGTCATTCGGAAGTGATTTTACTTTCGATTGGTTTGTAGTAAGGTTAAAGCTTGTGTTCCATTTGAAGTTTTCTTTGTCAATGTTTTTAGTATTTAAAGTGACTTCAAAACCATTGCTTCTAATTTTTCCAATGTTTTTATTAATAGATGCAGCTCCAGAGCTTATTGGAAGCGGTACTTCGAAAAGCAATCCGTCAGTATCTTTTTGGTAATAATCTGCTTCAAGCGAGAATCTGTTGATAAATCCAACTTCAATACCAAAATCAGTTTGAGCTGATTTTTCCCAAGTTAAATCATTATTACCCGGCTGATCGAATGTTAGTCCAGATTTCAAGTTATACGGATTTGGTCTGTAAAGCTGGCGTGATGCAAAATTTCCAATTTCGGCATTTCCTAATTTTCCCCAGCTTCCTTTAACTTTTAAATTCGTCAGGACATTATTGTCTTTTAAGAATTCTTCCTGAGAAATAACCCATCCGGCAGAAAAGGCTGGAAAAACTCCAAAACGTTCATTTTTACCAAAACGAGAAGATCCGTCGCGACGAATACTAGCTTTTAAAAGGTATTTACCCATGTACGAATAATTTAATCTCCCAAACTGAGAAACAAATGCATAATCTGTTTCGTTTCCGTGCCCTTCGTTTACCTCGGCACCACCATCAACAGTTTGAAAATCATCGCTTGAGAAATAAATACTGTTTACATCTTGATATCTTCTGTGGTATTTGTTGAATTCCATACCTGCAACCACATTTAAATTGTGCTTTTCAGCAAATGTTTTATCAAATGTGAAGTAGTTACTCGAAACATAGTTTTCTGTGTTTACAGAAGTTGCAAATACAGCTCCATCTGTTGCCATAAAAGGAGCGTTTTTACCCTGCCAGTAATCTTCTGTTTGGGATAAAAGGTCATATGAGAAGTCAGAATTAAATTTTAGAGAAGACAAGATTCTAAATTCTCCAAAAACTTTTCCGGTTAATCTTCGCATTATGGTTTTCCAGAAAGTGTTGTCTTTTGCTAAAAGATAATTTGAATATTCTGTATTTGGGTTAGCACTTCCATCTTCTAATCTTGCAGGCGAAATTGGTGCTTGTGCAACTGACTGCAACGGTGAAGAAAACGAGTTGTCATCTTGAACTCTGTGAATTAAAGATCTAGAAAATCCAAGGTTCATTCCTAAAGTAAGACGATCCGTAACTCTATGTGATACGTTGGTTCTTGCTGTAAATCTTTCTAAAGTATTACTGTCTACAATACCAATTGTGTTGTTGTACGCACCTGAAAAGAAATATTTTGTTTTATCGTCTCCTCCAGAAGCAGAAAAATCAGCATCTGTTGTGTAACCTGTTTTTAAAGCGATATCCTGCCAGTCGGTATCTACTGCGCCATTTCTCCAGTCTGTTCCTTGAGAAAGATATTCCAGTTCATCTTCAACTGATTCCAAATCGTCAACGTTACGTCCTGCTTCTTGCAATAATTCAACGTATTGTTTTGCGTTAAGCCATTTTCTTTTATGTGTAGCTTCGCTAACCCCTTGAGAAAGATTTACAGTAAAAGATCCTTTTCCTTCTTTTCCTTTTTTAGTGGTAATTAAAACCACCCCGTTGGCTCCACGTGCTCCGTAAATCGCAGCAGAAGAAGCATCTTTTAATACATCTATCGATTCGATTTCGTTGGTGCTCAAAGTCAGCAATGGGTTGGTTGGCGCACCGTTACTAGATTCATCATCATTAATCAAAGGAATTCCATCTAGTACATACAATGGCTGTGTTCCGGCGCTGATACTTGCCGCACCGCGCACACGAATGTTAATTCCTCCGTCAACTTTACCATTGGTCTGTGTAATCTGAACCCCTGCCAGTTTTCCAACTAATGCGTTCTGCACGTTTGAAACTGGAATCTGCTGAATATCTTTAGCAGTTACTCTAGCGATATTGTCAGTAAGGTTTCTTTTTGATTGTGTTCCGTATCCTACAACGAGTACAGCTTCTAGTTCGTTTTGAGTTTCAACCAGTTCTATAGTCATTTGGTTAGCAGCTGGAACTTCTACCGTATTAAAGCTTACATAACTTACGGTAAGGATCTGGCCTTTTTTGGCCGCAATTTTAAACAAACCGTCAAAATCAGTTTGAGTACTTATGTTTGTGCCTTTTAAAATGATATTTACACCAGGAATTGGCATTCCTTTTTTATCGATTACTTTTCCGGAAATTGATTCCTGTTGAGCAGCGGCAATCTGTACAAATAGTATTGAGATCAGCCATAAAAAATGCTTTAGGTTAATTTTCATATTCATTTCGTTTAAATTAGTTCTTTCAAATATCCTAAATTACTGTTAATTTTTAAAGGTTTTTTAACAATAAATTTCACAATAGGATTGGTTTTTGTGTTATTTGTAACTAAATAAAATATTTTTGTAAGTTTCTGTTAAAAGAAAAGCCCTTTTTTGATAAAATGTTAAACAAAAAAGAATCATTCGCGTTTTATATGATGATATTTAACATAAAATGGCCTTTAAAACCGCAATTTTAAACCGTTTTACTGATAATAATTTAGGTTTTAAATAAAAAAGCGATAGTGATTGAACTATCGCTTTTGGTCGTAATTACTTAAAATATCAAAAAAAAGTAGTTATCGGGGGAGGAATAGATTTTAGAATTTTACTTTTTTAAGTTCCCAAAGTGTTTTAATAAACGTATCGACATCTTCGGTTGTATTGTAAAATGCCAGTGAAGGCCGTACAGTGGTTTCAACTCCCATTCTTCTTAGAATAGGCTGCGCGCAATGATGTCCGGTTCGCACCGCGACACCTTCACGGTTTAAAGCTTGTCCAACCTGATCGTTGCTGTAACCTTGTAAATTGAAAGACAATACACTGGCTTTGTCTTTTGCCGTTCCAATTAAACGAACGCCCGGAATTTCTTTTAAAAGTCGGGTAGCATATTCTAGTAAAAAATGTTCATACTGTCCAATAGCTTCAATTCCAAGTTTGGAAACATAATCTATTGCAGCGCCAAGTCCAATCGCATCAGCTATGTTTCCTGTTCCGGCTTCAAAACGATTTGGTGCTTTGTGGTATTTGATTTCTTCAAAAGTGACATCTTGAATCATATTTCCACCAGATTGGTAAGGCTCCATTTCATTTAAAAGGTCTTCTTTTCCATATAAAGCTCCAATTCCTGTTGGGCCAAATAATTTATGACCTGAAAAAACCAGCCAGTCTGGATTTAAATGCTGTACATCCACTTTCATGTGCGAAACCGACTGTGCGCCATCTATTAAAACTTTTGCTCCAGCGACATGAGCCATTTCGACTATTTTTTTTGCCGGAGTAACCGTTCCAAGTGCGTTTGAAACTTGGGTAAAAGCAACTAAACGCGTTTTCGAATTCAGTAGTTTTGCATATTCATCAAGAAGAATCTGACCATCATCATCTACTGGAATTACTCTTAGTTTCAATCCTTTTTTATCCGCCAGTCGCTTCCACGGAACAATGTTGGCGTGATGTTCCAGATTGCTTACTATAATTTCATCTCCAGAAGATAAATTATGTTCGCCCCAAGTCGATGCTACTAAGTTAATTCCTTCTGTAGCGCCTCGTACAAATACAATTTCGTTAACTGAATTGGCATTCAAAAAAGTTTTTACTTTTTCACGTGCCGCTTCATAAGCGTCAGATGCTCGTGCTGCCAGTTCATGTGCCGCACGATGAATATTTGAATTTTCATGTTCGTAGAAATACGCAATACGATCAATAACCGATTTTGGTTTTTGAGTTGTTGCCGCATTATCAAACCAAACCAATGGTTTGCCGTTTACGGTTTCATTTAGAATAGGAAAATCCTTTTTTACCAATGCAGCATCAAAATGAGTTGCTTTAAACAAAGGAATTTCTTTTGTGTCGAATGAATTTCCCACAATTATATTGGAACTTCTTCTGTCAAAAGCAAAAGGATTCTGTTCTAAAAAATAGTAAGCAGCGGCAGTTTCATTTCCATTTAATGGGAAATCCACACGCTTTCTAAACTGTGTATCAACAGAAGCTAATGCGGTTTGTAATTCTATTTCAAAAGAAGAACTTTCAGTCTGAAACGGAAGGTATTGATTATTCAATGCTATGGATGAAAAAATACTTTCTTCATTCAGCTGCGGTGTTCCGTTATTCAAATTGATATCGTAAAATCCTGTTTGCGGATTGTTCAGATTTAAGTTTTGATTGTCATGAATTCCTTTTGAATAATTTTCACTTTGCGGATCAAATCCTGCACCAGCATTTGGATATAAAACAGAGGCTCCTGTATGACCATAATCGACAACTGAAGGAGAAACGCCAAAACCACTGAAAGAATGCTGCGCAGTCTGTACATTTGACGGAACTGCCAGCGGTACCTGATTTAAAGAATCAGTACTTCCGGTATGCAATATCGTTTCTGCCAATTTTGCAGCACGAGGATGTTCGCTTTTGTCTGGACTTAATGAAATTTCTTTTGGAAATTCATTAGGCAGGGCTTTGAACAATTCGTTAGCCAACAACTGCAGATCGTCAATATTTGGTAAACCGTTGTTGTTAATATTTGTACTCATGATACTTTCCTATTTCTACATCTTCTAAAACAGCAATAGCATCATCTACCAAAATAGCCAGTGAGCAATAAAGAGAAACTAAATAAGAAGCAATGGCTTTTTCATTGATACCCATAAAACGTACTGATAATCCCGGAGATTGTTCTCCTTGTAAACCAGGCTGAATTAATCCAATAACTCCTTGACGGCTTTCTCCGGTACGAAGTAAAATGATTTTTGATTTTCCATTTTTGATTGGCAGTTTATCAGATGGAATAAGCGGAATTCCTCTCCATGTTAAAAACTGAGATCCAAACAAAGAAGTCGTAGGGGGCGGAACACCACGGCGTGTACATTCGCGTCCGAAAGCGGCAATTGCCAAAGGATGCAAAAGGAAGAATCCCGGTTCTTTCCAAACTTTCGTAAGCAGTTCGTCTAAATCATCTGGAGTTGGCGCGCCGGTACGTGTTTTTATAATTTGAGAAGGTGCTACGTTGCTTAATAAACCGTAATCTTTGTTGTTGATTAATTCGCTTTCCTGACGCTCTTTTATGGTTTCGATTGCCAGACGAAGCTGTTCTGAAATCTGATTGTACGGTTTGCTGTATAAATCAGAAACACGGGTATGAACATCCACAATAGTTTGAACAGCTGCCAGATTGTATTCTCTTGGGTTTTCTACATAATCGACAAAAGTATTAGGTAAAACTCTTTCGTCGCGTGCCGAACAATCTACTTCGATGTGATTTGCGTTTTTCACTTTATTCAAACGAAATACACCTGATTCTACTGGAACCCAATGCAGTAAATGTGTCAGCCAGCGTGGTGTAATAGTTCCAATTTGAGGAACGGTACGGGTTGCAATTGCGAGTTGTCTCGCTGCAACATCGCCTAAAGCGGTCTGTTGTTTTTGTAAATCTGCCATAGTTTTAAGGTTTTTCGGTTAATTTTTTTGTTTCTTCTAATTTTAAGTATTTAATTGTTAAAATTAAAGATTTTATTTTAGTGTAATGGTTTGGTATTTAGTTTTTTATGAGAAAAAATCGAATAATTCCTCAACAGAAAGATAACGTTCTCCAGTATCGTAATTAAATGTAAGGATTACGGCATCTTCAGGGATATTTTTTATCTTTTTTGAAACAGCTGCTAATGCCGCTCCTGTGGAAATTCCACCAAAAATTCCTTCTTCTTTCGTTAGTTTTTTGGCAAAATTGAAAGCATCATTCTTTTCGATTGTGATAATTTCATCAATATAATCTCTGTTAAAAACTTCAGGAATAAATCCAGCTCCAATTCCTTGTAAAGGGTGAGGTGCCGCAATTCCGCCGCTTAAAACAGGCGAAAGTGCTGGTTCTACCGCAATGGTTTTTAAATTAGGGAAATGTTGTTTCAGAATTTTAGAAACTCCGGTAATATGCCCGCCCGTTCCTACGCCGGTAATGAGATAATCAATTCCGTCTGGAAAATCGGCTAGGATTTCCTGTGCAGTAGTTCGTTCGTGAACTTCAACATTGGCACGATTAGTAAATTGTGATGGCAGAAAAGCGTTTTTAATAGTCGAAGCCAATTCGTTTGCTTTTTCAACAGCACCAGAAGTTCCTTTTTCTCTTGGAGTTAAAACATATTCTGCGCCGTAAGCTTCGATAATTTTACGTCGTTCAACACTCATTGATTCCGGCATTACAATAATTACTTTGTAACCTTTTACGGCCGCCACCAGCGATAATCCAATTCCGGTATTGCCAGACGTTGGTTCAATAATTATCGAATCAGGGTTTAAAATTCCTCTTTTTTCGGCATCTTCAATCATAGCCAGAGCAATTCGGTCTTTTATGCTTGATCCTGGATTGGCTTTTTCTAATTTAATCCATACCTCGTGGGTTTTAAAAAGCTTGTTGAGCTTTATGTGCGGCGTATTGCCAATGGTTTCTAAAATGTTCTGATATTTCATGTGTTTGATATTTTACTAAATAAGTTTTGTGCGAGGCTTTACTTTTTCAGTGCGGCACCGCCCGGCATGGTTTCGGGTTTAAGTTTGAATTTACTGTATTCAACAACTCCGGTTTTATCTGCCCAGTCAAAATATAAGGCAGAAAGTTTGTTTACAATTCCCGGATTCTGCTGAGCGACATTGGTGGTTTCACCTCGGTCAGTTTCAAGGTTGTACAATTCCCATTCGTAAGAAGGATAAATAGAAACCAATTTCCATTTTCCGTCACGAACAGCTCTATTTCCCGCTCTTTCCCAAAATAATGGTGTGTCTCTTTCTACCTGCGAAACATTATCAAATAAAACAGGCAACAAACTTTTTCCAGCCAAAGCGTTTGTTAACACACCATTATATTCTTTTGGGTATTCTATTCCGGCAAGTTCATAAAAAGTAGGAGCAAGGTCAATAATGTGTCCCGTTCCTTTATCGATTCTTCCAGCTTTTATTTTTGATGGAAACCAAGCAATAAACGGCGAACTGAAACCGCCTTCGTGCATATTGTTTTTGTATTGCTGTAACGGAGTGTTCGATAAATAAGCCCAGTTTTGTTCCTGATAATCAAATGAGCCCGACGTTCCCACAGGTCCATCGTTTCGGACTAAACCTCTTCCAAGGGGATTGTAAGTGTTGAATCCGCCTTGAGCGCCATTGTCTGAAATGAAAATAATCAGGGTGTTTTTATCTTTTTTAAGTGCTTTTAGTTTGTCTAAAACCTTTCCAACATTCTGGTCCATATTGTCGACCATTGCGGCGTAGACTTCCATTTTGGCTTTCCAGAATTGTTTTTCGTCATACGTCAATTTATTCCATTCGGGTACTTCAGGATCTCTTGGCGCTATCGTCTGATCTGCTGGTAAAAGGCCGCTGGCTTTTAGTTTTTGGATTCTTTTTTCTCTTAAAACATCCCAGCCTTCATCAAACTTTCCTCTGTATTTTGCAATATCAACTGGTTTGGCTTGTAAAGGCCAGTGCGGAGCTGTAAAAGCCAAGTACAAAAAGAAAGGCTTATTTTCTTTGTTCTGCTCGTCTAAAAAAGTAACGGCATTGTTTCCAATTTCATCTGTAAAATAATACGAATCATCTTTAGGATGCAGTTCTTCATTATTGCGGATTAATTTTACCGGATAAGGTGTTTTTCCGAAAGGAAGCGGTTTTGTGTCAAAGTAGTTAGAAGCCCCTTTTAGAATTCCGTAAAATTTGTCAAAACCTCTTTGATTTGGCCATTGCGACTGATCTTCGGAACCCACATGCCATTTTCCTGATAAAAGTGTGCTGTAACCTCCAGAACGGAAAACTTCGCCTAATGTTAAAGATTCTTTGTTTAAATAACCTTGATAGGCAGGAAGTCCTAGATTAACATCGAAGAAACCAACTCCGGCTTTATGCTGATATTGTCCGGTTAGGAGGGAAGCTCTTGTAGGCGCACAAATCGAATTGTTGTAAAATTCGCGTAGACGTAAACCTTCTGAAGCCAGTTTATCTAAATTTGGCGTCTTGATTTCTGAACCGTAATTTCCTAAATCAGAATAACCCATATCATCTACCAGTATTAAAATAATATTAGGTTTTGATGATGTGGTTTGAGCGTTCGAATTGTGTGAACCTAACATTCCTGACGCGACGATAGAAAAAAACAATCTGGTAAATTTTGTATTCATTGTATTCTGTTTTTTGTTTGTTTAGTGATAAATATTCTTTTTAAAAAGGATCATTTCTGTTGCCGCAGAAATGATCCGGAGTAATCAAAAACAATTTTTAGTTTGTCGGCTTCATTTCATTTTTGATTTTATAACAGCGTAACTTCTCCTGAAACAAAATGTCTCAAACAGTTATTTACGGATCAATAAAAATTGGAATATAAGTTCCGTTAGATTTGTGTTTTTTGATTTTGGTTTTCAAAAGAATCATAACGGACAGGTAAAGGAATTAACAACAGCTGCACATATAACAAAAGGTGTTATAGGTGTATTTTTTAGGAAGAATGTAATACGTTTTGGTTGCTGTTGTTTTCAAAATGTAAGTTTTTAATTTTAAACTCTACTAATTCTATAGACAAAATTATATTTAAAATTGTGAAATCCAAATTAATCTTTCATTTTTTTTGAAAAAAGAAAATTATACTCTGATTAATAGGTATTTATGGTTTTTATTTGAAAAGGTTAAAATGAAAAAACCTACAGGAATTTAAAATCTGTAGGCTTTGTTAGTTTGGAATAAGTTGGATTACTGTTTTTTTATTTTTAAAATCAGCCGAAAAGCAAAAAGGCAATAATCAGCGTTACAATTACATTAAATAATTGGGCTATAAAAAAGCGAATAAGGGCTTACGGCTGTTATGAGCTAGTAAATCTTTAAAATTAGTTTCTAGCCCAATACTGGTAAAGGCTAACGCAAACCAGATTCCCTGCAGAGTTTTTAAACTGTCTTTTACAGTATCTCTTACTTCAGGTGTAATTAGAAAGGAAAAAATTAATGATGCTGCAATAAAACCAATTACAAATTTTGGAAAGCGCTCCCAGATTACTTTTAAAGTTGGTTTTGATTCAACCGCTTCAGCCGATGTGTTGTGACTATAGGTCCAATAAACTGAAATAGCAAAAGCAGCTAATCCTAATAAAACATTTTGAGAAAATTTTACAATCGTGCTGATTTTTAAAGCCGTTTCGCCAACCAAAGTGCCAGAAGCAACTACTGCTCCAGATGTATCGATGCTTCCTCCAAGCCAGGCTCCCGTAACTTCTTCGGGGAAATTGAAATACCGTGCGATTACCGGCATGAATATCATCATGGGAATTGCCGTAACCAAAACGATGGAAATAACATACGAGAGTTTTTTAGAATCCCCTTTTATAGCTCCCGAAGTGGCAATGGCAGCAGAAACACCACAGATTGAAACTGCACTCGGCTTTTAGAATGTCTGAAAAGATAACACTGGTTCCTAATAAGACCAATCCAATTTTTACGAATAATTCGGTCGAAAGTGCATTTCGGAACCAATCTGGAAGTTTGAAGAAATTCCCAATAACGAGACCGATAAGCAGACTGAAAATTACGGCTTCTAAATTGAGTGCTTTTATTTCAGAATTTCCAGCAGCGAGAAGTGCCAAAAGTGTTAGAATATATACTATTGGGAATACTGCAAGAAAGTATTTTACTGATTTTCCGACCAAAAAGGTGCCAACAATTCCTATTGCAATAAGATACAAGAACTGGATGCCTATGATTTGCAGATTTTCGGAATTGAGAACTTTTTCTTTTAAGTCTGATACACTTGACCAGATGAAAATAGGAATTTCAGGAAGAAAAATAAAAAGCGAAATTCCAATTATTAAAAATCCTAAAATTACGACTGTCCAGTCTTCGTGGATATTAAATTGTTTTGTTGAGTTTGACATCGTATGTGTATTTCCTTCACGGTTTTAAACCTTGAAAATATTGATTATATATCCTTAAAAATAAACTGCAAGGTTTTCAAAACCTTGCAGGAGTAAAAATGTTAGTTACAAATCGACAAAGTATTTTTGTTTGCCGAAATCAAATTCATAATGCATTAAATTAGGCCATAAAGGTTTTACAAGTCCTTTTTCCCAAGTTTGCAAAGCAGCCTGAAGTTCTTTTACTTTTTGAGGATTCTGAGCTGCAAGATCGGTTTTTTCAAATTTGTCTTTCGATAAATCATACAGCCAGGTTTCGTGCGTTTTACCGCTGATGATTAATTTCCAGTTGTCGCTTCGAATAGCTTTTGCATCGCCGGAACGCCAGTATAAATTTTTATGCGCTTCTTTATTGTTGTTTACAACATCAACTAAATCAATTCCGTCGTAAACACGGTCTTTTGGAAGATCAGAATGTATCGCTGCAGCAATAGTGCTGAAAATATCTAGGGAAATTACTGGTGTTTTGTAAATCGTATGCGGTTTGATTTTTCCTTTCCACGAAAGTGCAAAAGGAACATTGATACCGCCTTCAAAATGAGAAAATTTTCCGCCTTTTAGTGGTGCGTTTGTGGTGGCAAAAGTATAATCGGCGCCGCCGTTGTCGCTGGCAAAAAAGATCAACGTGTTTTCTTCTAAACCTTCTTTTCGCACTTTTTCGCGAATTCTTCCAATAGCATCATCTAATGCGCTGATCATAGCAAAATAAACACGTTTGTTTTCGTCTTTTACATTTGGAAAACGGTCGTAATATTTTTTGCGGACTTGAAACGGCGTGTGCGGTGCATTGAACGGAACATACAGCAGAAACGGTTTGTTTTTATTTTTATCGATGAAAGCTTCGGCTTCGTCTGCAAATTTTTCAGTCAGATATTCTTTTTCGTCAATAATTGTATTGTCTCTGCGAATTTGTCCAATCCCAACTCTTCCTTGTCCCCAGATTACTTTATCGGTAAAATCTTTATGGTGATGATTGATAATATCGGGATTATTATCTTCTGGAGCAAAAAGCGAGAAGGCCTGATAAAATCCGTAATGATAATCGAAACCTCTGTCTAAAGGGAAAAATCCTTTGTTATGTCCGAGATGCCATTTTCCAATAATTCCTGTACTGTAGCCTTTTCTTTTAGCTAAATCGGCAAAGGTAATTTCAGACTGAGGAAGTCCCTGCGTGGCAATAGAAGCATCGTTTGGATATTCGATTTTTGGATTAAGTCTCCAATTGTTGGTGTTAATCAAATATTTGAAGGCATAATATTCTAAGTTATTTTTTGGATAACGGTCTCCTGGTTGAAATTCATGTCCAAAACGTTCCTGATAACGGCCTGTAAGTAATCCGGCGCGCGATGGTGAACAAATAGGAGCAGAAACATAACCTTCGGTAAAAGTAACGCCTGATGCAGCTAGAGAATCAATCTGAGGTGTTGGTGTTGATTTTCCGCCGTACAACGAAATATCGTATTTGCCTAAATCATCGGCAAGGAGAATGATAATATTGGGTCTTTTTTCTATTGTAGAAGTATCTTTCTGCGATAGAAAAGCAGTTTTTCCTTCGGCTAGTTTTTTATTGTCTTGGATTAAATTTTCATTGGTATTTATAGGCCAGAAAAAGAAAGCCGCCAGAAGCAGAAGTACGACTAAAATAGATACAACAATCTTGGTTATTTTTTTATATGCTGCCATGGTTTTTGGTTGGTTGTTAGTGGTTTAACACATAGAAACATAGAATTTGACGTATTTGAGAGAAGGTATAGGGAATGATTATTTCAAAATAGCACTATATGGCTTATTCGCAACGAAATGCCTTTGACATAAACTTTAAAACTATGTTTCTATGTGTTAAAATATTTTATTAATTGTGTAATAAATGCTTTGTGAAAGTTTTAAAGCATTTATCGGGAAGCCAAAGCCGTATCGACATCATTTTTCAAATCTCCTAAACCATCTTTTTTGAAAATGATTTTACCGTTTTGATACAGAATTAAGGTAGGGAATACTTTTACGTTTTTTAAATCGGCAATGACCTGCGGGCTTTCTTCCAATTCAATTTCGATAATTTTTAGCTTTTCGCCGTATTGGCTTCTAAGTGATTCTAAAATTGGCTTTACGGTTTTGCACGTCGCACAATATTTTGAACCAATATCTACTAAAACATATTGATTTTCAGAAAGTATTTTTTTGTATTCGGGCAATGATAATTTGCTTTTTAAATTGCTGTAAAAAGGTTTCCCGCCTCCAATCCAGCTGGCAATACCGCCTTCTAGAATATAGACTTCTGTAAAACCTCTTTTTCCAAGATCAGCAGCCAAAAGTCCGCTTCTATAAGCTGCAATCGAATAAATAAATACGGGTTTTGACGGATTTAAAGCTGTAACGTGTTTTTCATAATCTTCTGATTTGAGATTGAAATTAACTGCACCTTCAATGTGATTAAGTGCAAATTCTTCGGGACCTCTTGCGTCAATTATCTGCGGTTGTTTTTGGGCTTTTACTTTTGTGTAAAAAGCATCCAGCAGTAAATTGGCGCTTTGTCCTTGTGAAAAAACAGCAATTGTAATGAAGAATACAATTGCTGTTAAACTGAATTTTAGTTTTAAGCTTTTCATTTTACTATTGAACCTGTTCTAATACTGGAACTGGAGTTTCTTCAATTGGAATGGCTTTTGGTTTTGATGGAAGTGAAAGCACACCTTCGGCAAGAGAACTTCCTTCTTTTTTAGATTTAAAAATCGGCCAAAGAAATTGTGCATACCATTCTTCCTGTTTATATGATTTTGTTCCGAAAGATTTTGGATACTGACGTGTGATTAATCCTGTTCCGAAAATAACGTCCCAGATAAAAAACATGTTTCCGAAATTTCCTTTAAAATGGCCAACACCGTCTCCGCTCGTATCAGCGTGGTGTGCGTGATGTGTTGCAGGAGTAGAAATTAGTCTTTCTAAAACCCATGCAATTGGGTGTAAAACTTTGTATTTGTAAAAAGGTTTGTCCCATGGAATACTTGAGTGCGCTCCCAAAGTGATGAAACTTTTAATTACTAAAACAAACAAAGCTGGAAGTCCTAAACCTAAATAGGTTAGTGTTGCTGTTAGGTAAATCTGCGAAAAGAAAACTGTATAGATAAAATTTTGTCGAGAAGCCATTGCCATTCCCATATACGGAGCAGAATGGTGTGTTCTATGAAAACGCCACAAAAACGGAACCTGATGGTGAAGCCTGTGATACCAATACTGTGTTAAATCATCGGCAATTGCGATTAGGAAGAAACCTCCCCAAAACGGAACCCATGATAATGAATTGGCCAAATTTGGTAATAAATACGGCAAAGCAGTTAAGCTGAAAAATGCAATTACAGGAGGTAAAAGTAATTTTGGCGCTAAGAAACAAACAATGTCTATTTTACGTTCTTCGCCAGTCCATTCGTCATCGTATAAACCTGCAGCAAATTCTATAATTCCTAAAACGATCATAAACACCGTTAATCCCCAAGTTCGAATATTAGCAAAAACAGGCTGCGCAAACTCTAGAAAAGGAGGCAGTGTTAAGTGCGATTCACTTACAGCTCCGCCTGTTAATTTAAAATAAAGATAAATTGCCACGACCGGCAATGAATAAATAAAGAAGCTTATTGTTAAGTCTCTCGTTAGTTTTTCTTTTTGAACTATTGCCATGATTTCTTATTTTAAAAATTGATTTACTAGTGATAATCCTCCAGCTAAAATGGCCAGCGGAACTAAAAACAAGATTATCCCAACGACAATCTTTTTTCCTATAATTTCATAATCTACTCGTTTCATATCTATTTGAATTTTAATTCTTTAATGTAAAACTAAATAAAATAACTGCTAATTCTATGGATTTTATAGAATTTAATCATTTACTTTTTTAGTTTTTTGTTATAATTTTCATGTTATTTCACTTTTTGAATGCTTGGAAGCGTTTCAACCGTTAGATTTTCTCTCAATTTTTCTGAAGGTAAATACAAACGGATAATTAAAGTTACTTTTTGTACATTATTGATTGGGAGCCAGTTTTCTTTCTTTTCTGAACCCGAAAGATTTATTTTATAAGAAGTACTGTCGGCTTCAAATTTTACATCTTCTAGATTGTAGCTGTATTTGTTGATTGGGTTTTTAATTAAAAATCCATTTTCATCATAAGCGGTGATGCTCCAATATTTTGCATCCAGCTTTTTTCCATTAATGATGTAATCTGATTTTGGGTCTATTGCATTTCCTTCACTGTCGGTATTTGTGCTTAAATAAATTACTTCTTTTTTAGTTAGAGCATAAGGTCCGTACACGGCAACTTGAGCAATTGTAAGCAAATCGGCTGTATTTAAGTCTTTATCTTTATCGACTGTTTTCCAATTTCCAATTGTGCGCTGCGAATCGCTTTTTCCTGATGCTATTTTATAAATGCCTATACCGCTTCCTAGAATTACAGCCAGAAGAATTAATCCTATCGCTGCTGCTATTTTCTTTATTTTTTGATTTAAAGCCATTTGAATTAATTTTAAAGTTGAAATATTAATTGGCTATTTTTTCGACTTTTACGCCGTGCTGCAATTGCGCTAACGTTTTTACCGGATAAGCCTTTGAAACTAGATAGCGAAAAAGGATTAATCCTTTTGTTGTAGGGCTGTAGATAATTTTTTCTTTTGGAATATCTTTTAATGCTGCAGAGGTACTTCCTTTGGGAGCCAGATAATATTCGAATTTTGATTTTACCTTTTCTTCGTTTTCAACAAAATAATTGGTTGTGTTTTCCTGATATGCAGATATTGACCAATAGGTTGAATCAGGAACAATTCCAGATATTTTGAGAATGTTTTCTTTTAAATCGTAATTAATCGTCGAATATAAAAAATCAGGATTTGGTAACGGAATCACTCTGCTGTTTTCTGCATTTGGCTGTTCTCCAAATCGGGGTGTATTGATGTAACCTTCGCTTTTTGAAGCAAATTTATTTTGAACGTAATACGGCGTTGCCCATATCGTTAAGTAGTAAAAACTTACTGCAATTACTACAAGAACCAAAGCGAAAATGCTTTTTTTAATAATTGGTTTAGTTGCTGCCATCTTTTTACTTGATTTAAATTTCAGAGCTATTATAAATAAATAGCTCTGAAAAAGTTTTTTTTAATTAGTTGTACCTCCAGGTTTTGAAGCCTGTTTGATTAAATCAGAAACTGTTTTTCCTTTATCAGCTCCTGTATTATGAATTCTTCTGTTGTAAACATCCTGCCAGTCAATCAACGGATATAGATTGTTTTCTTTTGCCTGTTCATCAAATAATTTTTGAAGTTCAGCTAGTTTTTCAGGATATTTTTTTGCAAGATTGTTACGTTCGTTGAAATCTTCATTTAGGTTGTATAATTCCCAAACATCTGTATCGAAATTACTTGGAGCAGGTTTTTCGTTGTTTCCTAACGATTTTTTCACGGCAAATGAATCTGGTAAATGTGCTGCCGCTGCTTTCCATCCGTCTTTATAAATTGCTCTGTTTCCGAAGATGTAGTAATACTGCACTTTATGCAGCGATTCAGCTTTTGGATTGTCTAAAGAAGCTTTGAAAGTTGAGCCCTGAATAATATCTTGTTTGATATTTTTGATGTATTCTGGTGCTTTGATTCCCACAATATCTAAAGTTGTAGGCAGAATATCAGTTACGTGGCTGTATTGATTTCTGATGCCGCCTTTGTCTTTAATTCCATTTGGATAGAAAACAATCAGCGGATTACGGGTTCCTCCTTCAGAATGAGCATCTTGTTTCCAGTTTTTGAAAGGAACGTTTGTTGCCTGCGCCCATCCTAACGGATAATTGGTATTTAAACCTTTTGCAGTTCCAATTTCTCCAATATTGTTTAGGTTGCTTTGAAAATTTTCTTCATCGGTTTTTCCTTGAGAGAATAAACTTTGATTGATGGTTCCTTGTAAAGTTCCTTCTTTACTGGCTCCGTTATCACCAATAGCCACAAAGATTAAGGTATTGTCAAGCTGACCGCTTTCTTTTAAATAATTAACCACTCTTCCCACTTCAGCGTCTGTATATGTTAGGAATCCAGCATACACTTCCATGAATCTTGCATATACTTTCTTTTGATCTGGAGTCAGCTTTTTCCATTCTGTGATGAGAGGATTACGTTCTGGAAGCACAGCGTTTTGAGGAAAAATTCCTAATTTCTTTTGGTTTGCCAATACTTTTTCGCGGTAAGCATCCCAGCCTTCGTCAAATTTTCCTTTATACGGTTCAACCCATTTTTCAGCAACTTGATGAGGTGCATGAACGGCTCCTGGAGCATAGTACAAGAAAAATGGTTTTCCCGGCGCTGCTTTTTGTTGTTTTTGAATGTAGCTGATCGCTTTATCAGTAATTAATTCATTTAAATGACGTCCATCTGGTTTTATATGAACTTGATCTTCCACTAAATCAGGATTGTACTGATCGGTTTGAGAACCTAAGAATCCGTAGAAATGATCAAACCCTTTTCCGGTTGGCCATCTGTCAAACGGACCAGCATCTGAAGCATCTTCATCTGGTGTAACTCCGTATTTTCCAACAGCAAATGTGTTGTAACCGTTGTCACGAAGGATTTCTGCAATAGTTCCTTTATCAGAAGGAATTCTTCCGTCCCAGCCAGGAAAACCAGCTGATAAAATAGTATGAGAAAATCCGCTTACGTGAACTCTTCCAGAATTTCTTCCCGTTAATAAAGCGGCACGCGTAGGGGCACAGATTGCAGTTGTGTGAAAGTTGGTATAACGTAAACCGTTATTAGCCAGATTCTCAAATGTTGGAGTAGAGATTAAACCTCCAAAAGCGCTTGATGCTCCAAATCCAACATCATCTAATAAAATCCAGACAATGTTTGGAGCTCCTTTTGGCGCTGTTACTGGATCTGGCCAGTATTCTTTAGAATCGGCTAAGGTTTTGCCAATTGTTCCTTTAAATTCTGATTGTTCTTGTGCTGTTCCTAATTGTGCAACTAGAAAAGCAGTAAGCAAAAGTCCTTTTCTAGAACTTTTGGCTATACTATTGATTTTTAATTTTTTCATGTTACTAGTTTTTTAGTTAAGGGTTTTTGGATAAGCGTTTTTTCAACACATAGAATCATCGTTTTGTTTCGAGTCTTTTTATCTGGAAATAGTCCTATGTTTCTACGTGTTAATATCATTCGCTGTTAATAACCAGGGTTTTGTGGTAAACCAATCGGATCAATATTTCTTTCGCTCTGCGGAATTGGATATAGGTTGTTTTTTTCTGAAACCGAGTTTTTAGCCGTTACTTTTTTAACTTCGGTAACCAAAGTTCCCCAACGAACTAAATCGTACCAGCGTTGTCCTTCCTGAACAAATTCTTTTTTTCGTTCTTCCTGAATCGCTGCTCTAAAGGTTGTTTGGTTTAAACCTACCAAATCTACGGTTGGATCCGGTGTTGTAATAGGTTTTCCGTATGCTCTTCTTCGTACTTGATTAATTAGCTCAAATGCTTCAGGAGTTGGTGTTCCTTGTTCGTTTATGGCTTCTGCCAAAGACAATAAAATATCGGCATAACGAATTATCGGAAAGTTGATTGCCACATTTGAAGGAGTTGCGAGATTGGTTAAATCCAAGTATTTTTTGAAAATTGGTTTCGGGAATGTGTATAAAGTTCCAGTTGTTGGGTTAAGGAGCTGTTTTGCGTAGCTTACATCTCTTCTTTTGTCTCCAGCTTCATAGATATCATAAAATAAAGCTACATCCGAGATAATATCTGCAGGCTCTGTGGCTGTAAATCCAGTAAATGAAGTGGCTTGAAAAGTACTTCCGCTAGAACCATTTCCAGCTTGATTAGGTTCAAACTGCACTGAGAAGATATGTTCTTTTCCGTTCTTTTTAGTTTTGGTAAAAATATCTTGAAAGTCTTCGAACAAGGCATATCCGTAACCCCCATTTATTACTTCTCTTGATTTTGCAATAGCATTAGCCCAATCTTTTCTCGTTAGGTAGACTTTTGCCAGAATTGCTTTTGCAGCTCCAGAAGTTGCTCTTCCAGCATCTGCAGAAGTGTAGGTAGGGGGTAAAGCTTCAGCATCGGTTAAATCTTTGATGATTTGCGCATATACTTCGTCTACAGTAGCCCTTTTTGATTTTAAACTTTCCAACTGAATAGAAGTTGGCTCGTGTAAAACAATTGGAACACCACCCCAAAGGCGAACTGCTTGAAAGTATAGAAGCCCTCTTATGAATTTTGCTTCATTGATTAATCTTGTTTTTATTACTTCTGATCCAGAAACTTTCGGAATGTTGTCAATAGAAACATTGGCTCTGTTGATTCCGGCATAAATTTGTCTCCAAGCTACTTGTACACGATCTGAAGTTGCATCATGTGTTAAACTGCTCAAAGCTCTCACTTGCGGATTCGTTGCCGAAACTCCGGCAGCAGCATAATCTGTTGCCATATCGGTTAAGAAATACAGGTTTCTTCCAAATAAACTTTGCTCACCCGGATCTATGTTTAAAGAAGCATATACAGCAGTTACACTTGCCACAGCATCGTCCTGAGTTTTAAAGTAATTATCTTCGGTAGTAAAGGAAGTTGGTGTTACTTCCAGCTCCGTGCACGATACCAATAAAACGGTACTTAAAAGGAATGTTAGGATAATCTTTTTCATTGTATATTTTTTTTCTTAGAATGTTACGTTCAGACCTGAAATGAATGTTTTAGAGTTTGGATACGAACCAAAATCGATTCCAGGATATAAGTTATTTTGTTCGTATGAACTTACTTCTGGATCATATCCAGTGTATTTTGTCCATGTAATTAGATTTTCGGCAGAGACATAAAACTTCACGCTTTTGGTTCCCAGTTTTTTAGAAACACTTTTTGGAAGTGTATAGCCAAGAGTGATTAATTTCAATCGTAAGAAAGAAGCATCTTCTACATATCTTTCAGAAACAATTCCTAAAGGAGAACTTGTTGCTCTCGGAATTTCATTGCTAGGATTTGTTGGCGTCCAACGGTCATTTAAAGTCGCAGCCGCGTTCGTTCCAAGAGTTGAGATTTCTAACTGCTGGTTTAAAGCATTGAAGATTTTTGCGCCGTAAGATCCTTGGAAAGAGAAGTTCAAATCAAAATCATTGTATGAAATCGTATTGCTGAAGCTTCCCACAAATTTTGGCTGTGAAGAACCTAAACTTCCTTTGTCCAAAGCTGTAATTACACCATCGCCGTTTGTGTCAACATATTTTCGGTCACCCACTTTTGTATTAGCCAAACTGTTGATTTTAGGCTGTGTATTTACTTCTTGCTGCGTTTGGAAGATTCCATTTGTTCTGTATCCCCAGAAAGTTCCCAATGGCAGGCCTACTTTTACAATAACGGGCTGCTGTTGTAATAAGGAACCGTTTGGTACTACTGGAAAAAATTGATTTACACCATTTCCTATGGCAGTTACTTTGTTTCTGTTGGCAGAAAAAACAAGATTAGAATTCCATGAGAAATTTTCTGTTTTAAGATTTTCAGTAGTTAAACCAATTTCGATACCTTTATTTTCAACGCCTCCAATGTTTTGAAGAACAGTTGCATACCCCGATGTTAACGGTACTGGAACATTGATTAATAAATCTTTAGTTTGTTTGTAATACACATCAAACACAAAATTGATTTTTCGATCTAATAATGATAAGTCTAAACCAACATTATATTGATTGGTTCTTTCCCATTTTAAATCAGGATTTGCCAATCGGGTAGGAGCTAATCCCGTATAAGTTGTTCCTCCGAAAGAGTAATTTACAGAACCCATAGAAGCTAATGAAAGGTAGTTTCCAATTTCTTGGTTTCCGGTTGTTCCAGCTGTAAGTCTAAGTTTTGCTTCGGTTACGCCTTTAATGTTGTTTGCAAATTCTTCATCTGTAATATTCCAAGAAAATCCAGCAGATGGGAAATACCCCCAAAGTGATTCAGAACCAAATCGTGAAGAACCATCGGCACGACCTGAAAGCGTAAAGTTGTATTTTCCTTTATACGAATAGTTTACTCTCGCCAACCATGATTTTAAAACACTTTCGAAAGCATCACTTCCAGGTTTTGTTGGTACTCCATCTTGAAGGGCATCATATGTAGTATTGTCATTAATAAAAGTATTAGCGCCCGCAGTCACAACTTCTCCCTGAGTATATTGAAGTGTATAACCTGCCAATGCTGAAAATTTATGGTTTTCACCGAAGTTAGTATTGTAATTCAGTGTGTTTTCATTTAATACCGAGCTTACTACACGATCTCCAACAGCAGCAGAACCTTTTGTTCCCGCTCCATTTGAAGTATTTGCAGGAGCATAATAGTTTTGTTTGGTATTCAATACGTCACCGCTTACAGCCACTTTTGCGGTTAGTTTTTTAGTGATTTTATATTCACCAAATAAACTCGTTAAAATTCGGTTGATTTTAGTTTCGTTGATCGTATTTTCCAAATCATTAATTGGGTTCGGAACATAACCGTTTACAGAAGTAGCGTATGGGTTGTTAGTCACATTGTAACTTCCGTCTTCATTTCGAATAGGAACAACCGGAGCAGTAAGATTCACACTTACAAGCGGATTTGGATTTCTTCCACCGCTTCCGTTTGATGCAATACCGTTAGAAATAGAATTGCTGTAATTAGAATTAACCCCAAATTTGAAGTTCTGAGAATAGTTTCTTTCATAATTTGCACGAAGTGAAATTCTTCTGAAATCAGAACCGATAACAATTCCTTCCTGATCAAAATATCCAGCAGAAATCGCATATCTTGATCTTTCGTCACCGCCTGAAAAAGACAGTTGGTGATTTTGAATTGGAGCCGCTGTTCTAAAAGCTGCCGACTGCCAGTCGTAGTTTCCAGAAGTTTTAAAAGCTTCAATTTGAGCATCTGAAAAAGAAGGCGCCTGACCAATACTTGCCTGAACATCATTACGTAAGCTTGCCCATTCGCTGGCATTCATAAGTTTTAATTTCTTTGAAACGTTTTGAAAACCAAAATATCCTTGATACGAAATATTATCTTGTCCTTTGGTTCCCTTTTTTGTAGTAATGATGATAACTCCATTCGCACCTCTTGAACCGTAAATGGCTGTAGCAGAAGCATCTTTTAAAACTTCCATAGATTCAATATCCGATGGATTAATTGTTGACAAAACGTTTAAGCTTGCTCCGGCATTTGCAACTCCGGCAGAACTATTATTATTGTCGTTGTAAATCAAGATTCCGTCTACAACATAAAGCGGTTCGTTACCTGCTGTAATAGAGTTTCCTCCACGAATACGCACACTTGAAGAAGCGCCTGGACGACCCGAACTTTGTGTAACTACCACACCCGAAACAGCACCGCGTAATAAATTATCTGCTGATGAAGTAACTTGAGATAAATTAGCTTTTGGAACAGAAGCTACAGAACCTGTAATGTCTTTTCGTTTTTGTGTTCCGTAACCCACAACAACCAGCTCGTCTAATTCCTGTCTTTCTTCTTTTAAATGAATAATAACTGGATTTTTCTCTACTACAATTTCCAGTTTTTTATAACCTATATAGCTTACGATTAAAGTGTAAGGAAATTTCTGACCCGTCTGAAAATAAAATTTTCCTTCAGTATCTGTCTGTACCCCGTGAGTTGTGCCTTTTATATTTACTGAAGCGCCTATAATCGGCTGATTTGTAATGTCATCGACTACCGTTCCATCGAGCTTAGACTGAATAAGCGGTGTCGTATTTTGCGCCTGAAATTGCAGGGATGTCAACAAAAATGTAACCCATAAAATGAGGTTTATATTTTTTTTCATTTCTTTGTAATGGTTTTAAGTAATTAACAAGGCGCCCTGGACACTGATTTTTCAGCATCCTGCAATGGGTTTCTTGATTTAGTGATAAATATTCTTTTAGCCTTGCCATTTCTGTTGCCGCAGAAATGGCTTTTTTTTATCTGCAACAGCAGCTTGTCATTATTTTCATTTTGTCTTTTTTAGTTGGTTAATTATTTTCTTTTTTAAAATGCAGGTACAATTCAATTATCCTTTTAACGCACCAGAGGCATCAAATTGATAGTGTATGTTCAATATTAAATAGGTTGTGAAATTGAGATTTCGTCTTTAGATTTAGAAATAATCTAATAACGAATAGAGTTACGCTAGGAATTAACAACAGAAGCACATATAACAAAAGGTGTTATAAGTGTATTTTTTCGGAAGAATGTAATACGATATGCTTTCGGTTGTTTTCACGATATAGTTTTTTAAGGTTTTAAATAATGATTTATAACTCTACTAACTCTATAGACAAAGTTAATTTTAATATAATAAAAACCAAAAGTTTAACGCATTTTTTTTGAAAATAAAATTCTTCTGAAGCAAGTTGCATAAATTTATTTTTATTTATATCATTGTAAATCAATTATTTATGTTTGTATTTGTAGTGTATGAATTTGTTAAAAATTTATGGATCTAGAAATAAAATTGTAGTATTTTATCAGTAATTTTCCAGTTGCTAATCCCTTAAAAAATTCAAAATGAGAGCGGTAAAGATTCATTTTTTGTCTTCAATTATGATTTTTAATGAATATATTACGCTATTTTTAAGATTGACTTTAAGTAAAATGAAGTAATTTTATAATATTAAAATAAATTTTAAATTTCTAATCAAGCTATAATTTAATACTATATTTGTTTAATAAGTATTTGTACTTAGTTTTAATTTTCAAAAATGATAGAAGTCAGCAAAGCCATTGAGATAGTAGAGGCCAATAGCATTAAAATGCCTGTTCAGAAAATATCCGTAAAGAAAGCTTTGGGGTATGTATTAGCAGAAAAAATACTTTCGCCTATTAATATGCCTCCTTTTCGACAATCGGCTATGGATGGATATGCTTTTACACACAGCATCAGACATCAGTACGATATTGTAGGAACTTCTCAAGCTGGAGATCATTCGAATATAAAATTAAAACCGACCGAAGCAATTAGAATCTTTACAGGTGCTTTTGTTCCCGATGATGCTGATACAATTGTAATGCAGGAGAATGTAATGGCCAATGAAGATTCTATTCTGATTGCCACAATGCCTGAAAAATTGGCTAATGTGCGTCCGAAAGGAGAACAAATTGCTAAAGACGATGTGGTTTTTGAAGCCAATACGTTAATAACGCCTGCTGCCATTGGATTTTTAGCTTGTCTGGGAATTACTGAAATTGAAGTCTATAAGAAACCTAAAGTTGCCATTCTAGTTACAGGAAATGAATTGGTCGCTCCTGGTAAAAAACTAAAAAAAGGAAAGATATTCGAAAGCAATTCTATCATGCTTCAGGCAGGACTTAAAACAGCCGGAATTGAAAAAACAAAAGTGTATCGAGTAAAGGATAATCTGAAATCGACAAAAAAAGCCTTAAAAGAAATTCTAAAAAAATATGACATCATTCTTATTTCCGGCGGAATTTCTGTTGGCGATTATGATTTTGTAAAAGAAGCTTTACTGCAAAATGATGTAAAAGAGCTTTTCTACAAGGTCAATCAAAAACCTGGAAAACCAATGTTCTTTGGTTCTAAAAAAGAAAAATTGATTTTTGCCCTTCCGGGAAATCCAGCTTCGTCGCTGACTAATTTTTACATTTATGTGTTACCAGCGGTTAAGAGCAGAATGGGACTTTCTGAAATTCATAAAACAAAAGTAATTAGAAAATTAACTTCGGATGTTAAAAATACTATTGGAAAAACATTATTTCTAAAAGCAAAATACGACGAGACAAATGTGACGGTTTTAGACGGACAAAGTTCTGCCATGCTAAACACATTTTCTGTTGCCAATAGCTTGCTAATCGTTCCTGAGAATATAGAAAATTATGTAAAAGGACAATCCGTTACGTTACTGCCGATTGATTAGTTTTTTTAGAAAATAGAGGGAAGAGGGAAGAGGATAGAAGAAAGAAGAAAGAAGAAAGAGGAAAGAAGAAAGAAGAATTCGGGAGAAGATAGATTTTAGAAAGATGATGAAAACCGTTATATAAATAAAAACATATAGTCAAGAAAAACGATTAAACAATTAACCAAATAAACGATTAAACGAAAATGAGTCTGCTAAGTTCCGAAAATATATTTTTATTCAGTTTTGCTTTAATTGTCATCGCATTTTTATATTCAAGTGTGGGGCACGGCGGAGCATCGGGATATTTGGCATTGATGAGCATTTTTGCTTTTCCGGTTTCGGTTATGAAACCATCGGCTTTACTGCTTAATTTGTTTGTGTCGAGTATTTCGTTTTTGTTTTATTATCGAAACAATTATTTCAAACCAAAGCTCTTTTATCCGTTTGCGATTGCTTCGATTCCAGCAGCATTTATAGGCGGTTTTGTAACATTGGACAATGCAATTTATAAAATCATTCTCGGAATTGTGTTGGTTTTTGCAGCGCTGAGATTATTCGGAATATTTAATTTTAAAGAAAAAGAAGAAGTAAAAATAAACCTTCCGTTTGCTTTAGCCATTGGTTTTGCCATCGGATTATTATCGGGAATGCTGGGAATTGGAGGCGGAATTATTTTAAGCCCAATTTTATTGTTTTTAGGATGGGCTTCGGTGAAAGAATCAGCGGCGATTTCGAGTTTATTCATCTTTGTGAATTCATTTGCCGGAATGCTAGGATTCTTTTTAGGAGGAAAAACAATCCCAATGGAGAGTTTTTATTTGGTGCCAATTGCCATTGTAGGAGGAATGTTAGGCGGATTTTATGGAAGCGGGTCATTTTCAAACAAAACCTTAAAAATGGTTTTAGGAACCGTAATTTTAATGGCAAGCGTTAAATTGATTTTTCCTTGAGAGAATAAATTAAAATTAACCGCAAAGTACGCAAGGAATTTTGCCAATCGGTTAAGAAAAATGCAAAGCACGCAAAGCTTTGTGTAGATTTAGCTTTGCGAACTTATTTAAGGCTAACGATGAATAAAAAATCTTAGCGCCCTTTGCGGTAAATTTTTTCGCATACTTGAAACTTTAAACCTGACTCAAGGCTGAAAGCCTAACTGACGAAGTAAACAAAAAGAATTATGGAAACATTATCAGTATTTATTCTTTGCGGAGGAAAAAGCACCAGAATGCAGTCAGAGAAAGGATTGGTTTTGTTTCAAAATAAGCCGTTTATTGAACATATCATTCAGGCGATTCTGCCTATTACAAATAATATAAAACTAATTACGGCATCACAAGAATATGATTATTTGGAATATGAAAAAATCCCAGATTTAATTTTAGACAAAGGTCCGTTAGGCGGAATTTACACCGCATTATCGCATTCTGAAACCGAATTTAATTTGATTTTAAGCTGTGATATTCCGTTAATTTCAACCGAATTATTGCAGGAATTAATTTCAAAACATACAAAAGAAGCAGGAATTACAGTTTTTGCTTCTGAAAGTAAAACACATCCTTTAATCGGAATTTATTCGAAAGAAATTTTACCAATTGTAAAAGAAGCAATCGAAAACAATGAATTGAGATTAATGGATTTATTAGCGAAATTACCGCACCAGATTATCAATATAGAAGAAAGTGAGAACTCTCCTTTAACCAATATCAATTCGGCCGACGAATTAAATGACCTGAATATCAATTAACTTAAAGACTATGCGAAATTTAAAAACACCAAAATTGACGATTGTAGGCGCAGGTCCAGGTGATGTTGAATTGATTACCTTAAAAGCAATTAAAGCTTTAGAAAGCGCCGATGTCGTTTTGTATGATGCTCTCGTAAACGAAGAACTGCTGGAATATGCCTCAAATGCAGAAATTATTTTTGTGGGAAAACGTTTGGGTTGTCATGCTTACACACAAGCTCAGATCAATGAATTGATTGTTTCGATGGCAAATCGTTACGGACATGTGGTGCGTTTAAAAGGAGGTGATTCATTTATTTTCGGAAGAGGAAGCGAAGAAATTGATTATGCAGTAAAATTTGGTTTAGAAACAGCTGTGGTTCCGGGAATTTCTTCGGCCTTAGGTGTTCCAGCTTCTGCAGGGATTAGTCTGACGCAGCGAAAAGTTGCCGATAGTTTTTGGGTAATCACGGGAACCACTTCTAATCACGAGTTATCAAACGACGTTCATTTGGCTTCAAAATCAGCTGCGACGGTTGTGATTTTGATGGGAATGCATAAATTGGATGAAATCATTTCGATTTATCAAAAGAACCGAACAGATGACCTTCCAGTTGCCATTATTCAGAATGGAACGAAAAATTCTGAGCAAAAAGTAATCGGAACTATCAACACAATTACTAAATTGGTATCCGAAAAAAATATTTCATCACCAGCGATTATTGTGATCGGTGAAGTAGTGAAAAATACATCAAAACTAACTGAATATTTTCAAGAGCATTTTGATGATGAATTTATTTTTCAAAATTTAAATTTAGAAGAATGATCGAGGTAAAATATTTTGGGGCTGTTGCCGAAAAGACAAAATGTGAATTCGAAAAATTATTTTTTTCAGAAGAAATGTCACTGCAAAAATTATTGCGGGATTTAAATGAAAAATACGAATTCGAATCGCTGACTTTTAGTGTTGCAGTAAATCAAAAAATAGTTTCAAAATCGGCGGATTATACTTTGCAGACTAGTGATATTGTGGCTTTATTGCCGCCGTTCGCTGGAGGATAATGTGAAATAAAAATATCTTAACACATAGAAACATAGTTTCTTGGGTTGAAAAAAAGAGATTAGAAGCAGCAAGTTTCCACACATAGATAATCTATTTGTATTTAGAGTAGTGAAACGCCTTTTTAAAAGTTATAAAAAACTATGTTTCTATGTGTTAAAAAAATATAAGCGCCGGCTGAACTAAAGAAGAAATGAAAGAATCAACACGATATAACCGACAAGCCATTCTTCCTGAAATAGGAGCAGAAGGCCAGCAAAAATTATCAAAATCTAAAGTTTTGGTAATTGGTGCGGGAGGTTTGGGCGCTGCAATTTTGCCTTATTTGGCAGGGGCAGGACTTGGTGAAATCGGAATTGTAGATGATGATGTTATTGACGTTTCGAATCTGCATCGTCAAGTAATTTACAAAACTTCGGCAGTTGGAAAATCGAAAGCAGAAGAAGCCAAATGGATGATTTCAGAATTAAATCCGGAAATAAAAGTCAACGCTCTTTCTGAAAAATTATCAGGAAAAAATGCTATTGCATTATTTGAAAAATACGATATTATTGTTGATGCAACAGACAATATTTTCATCAAATATTTAATTAATGATGCTTGTATCTTAACCCAAAAACCAATGGTTTATGGATCTATTTTTCGATTTCAGGGACAAGTTTCAGTATTTAATTATCAAAACGGACCCACATATAGATGTTTATATCCAGATGAAAATTCGAATGCTTTAAATTGTGAAGATGCAGGAGTAATTGGCGTTTCAGTTGGTATTATTGGAATGTTTCAAGCCAATGAAGTCATTAAAATGATTCTCGGAATTGGAGAAGTGTTAAGTGGGAAAATATTAGTTTATAATGTTCTCAAGAATGAACAGCATACATATAATTTCGAAAAGAATTCAATTTTAGAAATGACTAAAGAAGATTTTGATCAAAAATACAATTCAGATGAAAATCAAATAGAAGAAGTAAAATTTGAATTGCTTTTGGATGAAATAGAAAATGATGCCGTTTTGTTTTTAGACGTTCGTAATGAAGACGAATTGCCAAAAATCAAATTGAAAAACAGCATTCAGATTCCGTTAATGAGTCTAGAAAACGAAATAAAAAAACTGGATTCAAGTCAAACGATTTATGTTTTCTGCCAATCTGGAATCAGAAGTAAAGTGGCAGCTGAATTGCTTCAGAAAAATCAATTTCAAAATGTAAAAAGCATTATTGGCGGAGCTTTAGCAATGCGAAATTTATTAGAAGAAAAAAAGGATAGCCACGAATTCACGAATTTTATTTTTTAAATCTATACGCAAAGTATTGGATTAATTCGTGAAATATGAATTACACAAATGATTAAGTGATAATTCGTGAATTCGTGGCAGAAAAAAAACATAAAAATGAGTAAAAATGTATTTGTAGAAGGACCGATTTCTCCAGAGTTTATTGCAGAATCGATCGCGAAACACCAATCCAAACATACAATTGGAGCGCATAATATTTTTCTGGGGCAAGTTCGCGCCGATGTTATTCACGACAATACAGTGGTAGCAATTGATTATTCGGCGTATAAAGACATGGCGAATGAAGCTTTATACACGATTCGTGAAAAAGCTTTTGCCAAATTCGATCTAACCTGCATGCACATTTACCACAGTTTAGGCGTTGTAAAAGCAGGCGAAATCTGTTTGTTTGTCTTTGTTTCGGCAACACGCCGCAAGCAAGTTTATGAAGCTACGGAAGCGATCGTAAATTGGATAAAAACCGATGTGCCGATTTTTGGTAAAGAAATGTTTGAAAATGATACCTTCACTTGGAAACAAAATACCTAAGAAATTATAATGGTAGATATTACGCATAAAATAAGCACGTTAAGAGTTGCAACCGCAACCGCAGTTGTCAAAGTCAGCAAACAAGAAACAATTGATGCTATTGTGAACAACTTAGTGCCAAAAGGAAATGTGTTTGAAATGGCAAAAACTGCCGGATTATTTGCGGTAAAAAACACGCATTTATCTATTCCAGATTGTCATCCGCTTCCAATTGAATTTACTTCGGTAGAATATAATATCGAGGGTTTAGACATTCATATTATCTTTAAAGTAAAAACCGTTTACAAAACCGGAGTTGAGGTTGAAGCCATGCATGGAGCATCGATTGTAGCACTCACAATGTACGATATGCTGAAACCAATTGATAAAGAAATCGAAATTTCGACCATCAAATTAATCAATAAAGAAGGCGGAAAATCGTCTTTCAAAAATAAATTTCCGAATGCAATAAAAGCCGCAGTTTTCGTTTGTTCCGATTCGATTTTTGCTGGCGATAAAGAAGACCGATCTGGAAAAGTAATTGTAGAAAAATTAGAATCACACGGAGTCGAAACTTCTCATTACGAAATCATTCCAGACGAATTGGATATTATTCAGGAAAAAACAAAAGCTTTCGCTGAAGAAAATCAGCTGGTAATTTTTACAGGCGGAACAGGATTATCTCCAAGAGATGTAACTCCAGAAGCTTTAGCACCATTATTAGAAAGCAAAATTCCAGGAATCGAAGAAGCCATTCGCAGTTACGGACAAGAAAGAATGCCGTATGCAATGCTTTCTAGAAGCGTTGCGGGAACTTTAGGAAAAACATTGGTTTTGGCTCTGCCAGGTTCAACAAATGGAGTGAGAGAATCGATGGATGCCATTTTTCCGCATGTATTGCATGTTTTTCATATTTTAAAAGGAAAAAACCATGACAGCCTATAACACTATTTTAACGGATAGTTTCGGGCGCAGACATAATTATCTGCGTATTTCGTTGCTCGAAAAATGCAATCTGCGTTGTACGTATTGCATGCCGGCTGACGGAATTGCACTTTCTCCAAAAGCAAGTCTTATGACCACTGAGGAGATTTTTGCAATTGCTGAAACTTTCGTGAAAAATGGTGTTGACAAAATACGATTAACCGGTGGTGAGCCTTTGCTTCGAAAAGATTTTCCAGAAATTATTTCAAAATTATCGACTTTAGATATTTCACTTTCTATTACCACAAACGGAATCTTAATCGACCGACATATAGATGTTTTGAAGCAATTTAATGTCAAAAAAATCAATTTGAGTTTAGATACGTTGGTTGCTTCAAAATTTCAGTCTATAACGCTTAGAAATCAGTTTGAAACAGTAATTAATAATCTGCATTTACTTTTGAATAATGATTTTCAGGTAAAAGTAAATGTTGTTTTGATGAAAGGTTTTAACGATAATGAAATTGCCGATTTTGTAAAACTGACTCAGTTTCTGCCGATTTCTGTTCGCTTTATTGAATTTATGCCGTTTGCTGGAAACGAATGGGATAGGAGCAAAATGGTTTCACAGCAAGAGATTTTATCTTTAGTTGAAGACAATTTTTCATCAGATGATATTCAAAAACTAGAAGACGAAAAAAACTTTACCTCAAGAAACTATAAAATAAAAGATTTCCAAGGCGATTTCGGAATCATCAGTTCGATTACCAATCCGTTTTGTGACAGCTGTAACCGTATCCGCTTGACGGCGGACGGGAAAATAAAAAACTGCCTTTTCTCAAATTCTGAAACTGATTTATTGACTGCTTTTAGAAATGGAGGATCCATCAACGATTTGATTTCAGCATCTATTCAAAATAAAAAGAAAGTCAGAGCAGGAATGTCGACTGTTAATGAAATAAACGATCCTGCACTGCATTCAGACAATCGAAGTATGATTGCGATTGGCGGCTAGAATTATTTAAGAGCGCTTCACTTTTCTCGAATCCATTTTAATGTGATTGCTTCTTTGTTCACAATGAATTATTAGAATGCATAAAAAAAGCTCAACTTTAAGTTGAGCTTTTTTTATGTATTATTTTTTCTTTTTAGCTTTTGCCTTTTTTTGAGACTTTGCTTTCTTCTTAGCGATTTTTTTAGCTTTAGCTTTGTCTTTAGCTTTTTTGGCTTTTTCCTTTTTCTTCGCCTTCGCTTTAAGTTTTGCTTTTTTAGCTTTTGCTTTCTTTTTATCTTTTTTAGACTTTTCTTTTTTCTTATCTGCTTTCTTTTTGTCTTTTACTTTCTTCTCTTTCTTGTCAGCAGTTTTTTCATTAGAAATCACTTCTGTCACTGTTGCCACATTTTCTTCAACAACTGGTGTTTCAACTACAATAGGTTTAATAGTTGGTGCGGTAATTTTTTTAGCAGGAGTTCTGCGAACTGTGGTTTTAGTTGAGGTTGTAGCTGCAGCTGGTTTTACAGGAGTTTTTGCCGCTGTGGTTTTTACTGCTGTAGTTTTAGCAGCTGGTGCGGTTCTCGCAGGAGCTTTGCGTACAGGTGTTTTTGAAGGTTCAGCGCTTTCCGTTTTTACATTTTCTTCAGCAGACTGATTGTTTTCAGCAGCTGGCGAATCAATCTTCTCAGGAGTAATTTCTTCGTTCTTGTTTTCCATATTAATGTTATTTTGATGAGGATGTAATTATCAATGTAACTAAATTGTTAAGTTTCAGTTAAGTAAAGATAATTATAAAACAAGCTTTCTAATGTTAAGTTTTTTGATAATTTTTACAATTAATTATCTGAACATAAGTTAGTTAGATTTTTGTCTAAAAATTAAAAACCAAATTTCTTAACAATTCTACATGAAAAATAAGCCATTTTGCTGTATAATATTTTGAAATCGCTTTTGGAGTTCAAAAGTTCGAAGTTTTTTTGCAGAGACGCTCATTCGGGCGTCTCTAACTGCCGTTTTTATTTTTTTCTTCCTACAAATCGAATTACGGAACCCGTTCCGTTATGGAATAAACCTTCGCTGAGTTCGATTTCTTTTTCTTCTAATTCAATGATTTCATAATTAGGAAAATCAGCTTTTATTTCTTCTATTGAAAATAAAGATTCAATGTCTTTTGGTCCGCCAACTTTTTCATTTTTGGTTACATATTCTAAATGCATTTTGCTAAAAGCTTCAAAAATTAGAATTCCGTCTTTGCGTAAAAGATTATCAAGCTGTTTATGAATTTTAGATTTTATAGCAGCAGGAAAGTGTGCATAAATTAACCCAATGGCATCAAATTGTTCAGTTTGAAAATCTAAAGTTTCCAATTCGCCAACCTGATAATCGATTGAAACATTATTGTTTTTTGCTAAAAGAAGCGCTTTGTTTCTGCCTTCTTCACTAATATCAAAAGCCGAAACTTGCCAGCCTAATTTTGCAGCAAATATGGCATTTCGACCTTCGCCTTCAGCAGGAAAAAGTATGGTTCCAGTTTCTAATTTTTCAATTTGTTCTTTTAAGTAATTGTTGGGTGCTGTGCCGTATGCAAATTCTTCATTTTTGTAACGGTCATCCCATCTTTGAGTCCAGGTGTTCACTAATAATTTAATTAAATTTTTAAAAACAATTTAAGAAATCCAAGTTTCTTCAATTTTATCTATAATCCATTTTGGATTCACTTTTAAAAATAAAAATGTAATTCAAATATAAATATTTTGCTATAGAATTTAGGACAAAAAAATACCCTCTTTCAAAACCTGAAAAAGGGTATTTTGTATAAAATTCGATTATAAAATTGCTTTGTATTTAAATCTTAACCAACAAGTTTTGTTAGTCCGCTGTTTATATCAATTTCTGCAAAATGATGTTTTCCCATAACGATAAGTAATTTGTCTGTATTATAACCAACGTATCGTATTTCGGGATTTCCAACTTTTGGTTTTCCGCAAACAGAAATTACATTGGTCTGCCATTTCAATTTACTTCTTTTGTAAGCAGATATGGTTTGTAAATCATTTTCAACATAATAGATCATGTTGTTTTTTTTGATTCCTCTTTTTTGAGTTTTTGCAAAATTTATTTCTGAGCCTTTTGAAATTAAAGCGTCATTAATTTTTTGCGCAATACCAGTTTGGGTAACCATAAAGGTTAGCATAGATAATTTTAGAAATGGTTTCATTTGGATAGGATTTGGGGTTCACAATCGTTTCAAATATAGATAATTAAACCATATAAACAACTTTTAGAGATAAAAAAAAATACCCATTTCCTATTTTAGGAAAAGGGTATTTTATAGATGTTAATTTTGAATAAAATTTATTTTTTCCAGCTAAAAATTTTAGGATTTACAGAAATCATTAACCAAGCCCAATTGTTGGTGTGATTAGCATCTCCATTTTTAATAAATTCTAAAGTTTTAGAACCAAACATTTGAGAATAACCTCCTGTTATTGTAATGTCTTTTTTGAAATTATATCCAAAAGTTGCATCAATCTCTGTTCCTAAATAAGAATTTAATTTTTCATTTAAAGGTGTAACTACATCAGCAGCTGCTAAAAATACGTGCGGAATTAAAGCAAATTGCCATTTGTTTGTATTGTAATTTAATTTAAGGAATGCATCCTGTAAACCCACACTGTTTAAGTGATTTCCAACATAAAAATAATCCATATAACCATTGAATCCGTGGTTGGTTCCAAAAATGGGATTGAACGATTTGATTACAGTACTTCCGTCATTTGTAGATTTTCCAGATAAAAACTCATAACCTAATCCTAATTTAAAAGCTTCAGTTACGTTATAACCAAAATTAGCGGCAGCATTCCAAGCGCTTACTTGCAAATCAGTGCTTTTTCCAGTTTGTCCGTACAGCCAAAAATTGGTATCTATTTTACTTGTTTTATATGCTACATAAGGTCCAAAAGTTTGTTTGTAATCAACTATTAGTTTGTTATCAGGATTTGGGTTAGGAGCATATTCATAACCTGTATTCAATACTAAAAAACTTGCTCCTAAATGTTCATTAAATTGATTGTGGTACCATGCATATTGTAATGTTTTGTAATTAGCAACGGTATAAGGTGTTTGTACAGTGTTTTCAGCTGTTGAATTGTAAGCACCACCAAAATCTAATTTTTGTGTTTCTGTATGAAATGAAACCGTCAATGCATCGTGACTTTCTGCCTGCTGAGCCCAGTCCATTTCACCAAGAATACGCTGGTTGTCATAAGAAAGTACTTGGCGTCCCATTCTCGCACTCCATTTTTCTGTGAAGTTATATTGTGCCCAAGCTTCAAAAACAGCCACTCCATTTTTATCAGCCACTGCTGTGGGAGCCACATCGCCCCAGGTTCTGGTATTTTGAAGAGTTAGCTTTACAATCAAATCGTCTTGTTTGTAATTGAAATTTAAGCGCGAACGCTGCGAAATTTGAGAAGTACCTTTTTGTCCTTCTGGAAGCAAAGTTTTGTACCCGTTACGATATTCAAAACGTGGTCTAATTTGTAAATTTACATCTAACTCTTGCGCCTGAATTTCGAAACTCAATCCTGCGAAAAGTAGTAGAACTAGTTTAAGTTTTTTCATAAAATTGGTAAGTTTTTTCTAGGGTAAATTTATAAGAAAAAACCCGCGGTTACTATGATTTAAATCATAATTCTAATTTTTTTTTAATTTAAATTTAATATACAAGTTCTACTTTTGCCTTACTTATTTAACTTATTTTGGTTTAGATAGTTGTGTAATAGTGTACTACAATCAAAAACTAATAGCCGAAAGATTAAAATGAAAATCCATGAAGATATTCCCTAGCTGTTAGAATAGCGATAGAGAAACATTAGAATTGTAAAAGTAAGTACTATAACTTAGTTAGAAAGTGCTAAAACGCAGTTTTTGAAAAATAAATACGTATTTATATGTGTTTTTTAGATTAAAGAATACTCTGCTGCCTTATTCGAAAGTTCCATTAAGTTTTTTACTTTCAGCTTTTTCATTAAGTTGAAACGGTGTACTTCTGCAGTTCGTTTACTGATTTCAAGTGCTTCGGCGATTTCTTTATTTCCTTTTCCTGATAATAAAAGAGTCAATATTTCTTTTTCTCTTTTAGTAATCATCATTTCTTGACTTAAGGTTTGTTTAGGTTCTAATGATATAGAAGAATTGGTCAGCTGACTGATTAAAATCGAAGAAATGTCACCACTGAAATATTTCCCGCCGGCAGCAACAGTGTGTAATGCTTTTAAGAATTCTTCTTTGCTTGAACCTTTTAATAAATAACCGTCAGCTCCCGCTTTTATAGATTTCAATACATATTCTTCTGATTCGTGCATTGAGAGCATGATGCTTTTTACGTTGTTTTTTTCGTTTCTAAGTTTTTCTACTACCTCAATACCCGTTAAATTTGGCATACGAATATCTACTATAAGTAAATCAGGATTTGTAGAGGCAACCACCTCGAGAGTATCTGCACCATCGATTGCTTCGCCTACAACCTCGATATTTGCTTCGTTTTCTAGTAAAGATTTGATTCCGTCTCTAACAAAAACATGGTCATCTGCCAATACTACACGAATGATATTACTCATAGTTTACTTAATTTAGAATCTGGATTTTTACGTATATTCATCTATAACGAAGACGCTAATATACGTACTTTTTTTAAAGTAAATTCCAAGATTAAAAAATCCTTAGAAAAGTAAATTCCAATTTTTGAAATTCCAAATTCCAAAAATTGGAATTTACTTAAGAATAGGGATGTTGAAAGTAATCCTAGTTCCCTCTTCAGGAATAGAATTTATAAATACTTGACCGTTCATATATTGAATTCTTTCTTTCATAAACAAAAATCCCATTCCAGATTCGCTGTTGTGTTTTTTGTTGACGGAATTGATGTCGAAACCTTTTCCATTATCTTCTACAATAATACTCAAAAACGTATCGCTGTGTGAAAGATGTAGACTAATATGCGATGATTCTGCATATTTGATGGCGTTGTTAATCGCCTCTTGCGCAAGACGATAAATGTTGATTTCGATTAAAGAATCTAAACGTTGGTCAAAATTGGTTTTGTTGTAGAAAAGGATTTCTTTTCCGGTTAATTTGGATAGTTTTTGAGTGAGTTTAGAAAGAGAAGAAGCTATTCCGTTATCGCTTAATTCTGGAGGCATTAGGTTGAAAATTGCTGTGCGAACGCCTTTTATAATATCCGAAGAAAGAGTCTTTAAATACTCAATTTTTTGTTCCGATTTTTCTCTGTCATCCAGATTGATGCTTTCTAAAATGAATTTTAATCCCGTAAGCATCTGGCCTATTCCGTCGTGAATTTCTCTAGAAATTCGGTTTTGTTCGTTTTCTTGATTTTCAACAATTTTGCTTGAAATTATCTTTTGCTGATTGATTTTTTCAGTTATAGATTCTAGCTTCAAACGTTTAATTTCTCGTTCTGCTTTTTTGTATTCTGTGATGTTACAACATACGATCAAAAGTTCCAATTCTTTTTTTTCGATCATTACAGGAACCATCGATAAATCGAGCCAGATTTCTTTTTCTTCTTTATTTACAATCTTGATTTCGCCCTGCCAGCCGCTGCTCTGTTTTTCGAAAATCAAACGATCGAAATTAAGCTGTTCTTTTTCATTGGAAGTAAGAACTTCAGAGAATTTTTTATTAGATGAAAATTCGGTATAATTTAAAAGTTTGGCAAATTTTTCTCCCATATGAACGATAGAACCATTTGGAGAAATTCGGCAATACAATAAAGCGTTTTCCATCGCATAATTGAGTTTTAATTCTTTGGCTGAATGTTCTTTTATATCGATTAATGCTTCTCGATCACATCTCTTCATTTAAATCTTTTTACAATCCCAAAGAAGCTTTTATAAGATTTAAATTTTCTTCAGAGTAATTGATTTTTAAAGCTTCCTGATGCCCTTTGTCTGACATTTTATCCCAAGTTTTCTTGATGATGTTTTTTAGCTTTTCTTCATCATGTTTGTGAACGAAAGGCTCTAAGTAATATTCTAAAAACACTAGACAAATCACATCTTCTAATAATTGGGTTTCGGCATCTTTTTTAAGCAGTTTTTTTTCAATTAAAAAGGTAACACGATCAATGAAAATTTGTTCGTATCCAGCCTTCTCTAATATTGCAGCAGTAGTTTTGGCGTGAAATTTTTTGAGTTCTTCTCTCCATTTTAAATAACCAACGCGATCCATCGGATAGGATTCGCGGGCAATTTTCCAACGACAGATATGCTGCGCTTTTGAAGCAATCTGAATTTCTTCTGAAGCATTTGGTTCAAACTGCATTAGTTTTTTATACATCCTATTCGAATACAATAATTCTTTTGGATATTCAGTATTGTGGTCTAATTCGATGTTTGGATCCTGAGCGTTTTCAGCATCAATCCATTCACTTGCTTTTTGAAAAGGTGTACTCATTTTTTTTGGGTTGGATAATAGATTTTCAAAGATACGTAATTAAGTAGGAAGGTGGATAAAGAGATGGAAGAAGAAAAGATGAAAGAAGAAAGAGGCAAGATTGAAATAGTGAAAAAAATTATATCTGAAAAATTATGTTTACTTTCTAATCTTTCTTCTTTCATCTTTCTTCTTAAAAAGGTCTAATTTACAATCCCCACAAAACTTCGCCTTCTACAATTTAATTAGATTTATATTTAGTGCGGGTTTGAATGAATTTCGCTTAATTAGTTTTTAAATTTGAAAGAATTCTAAATAAACGTTTCAAAAAAAATCGTAAATTCATAAGAATTTTATAGCTATTTTACAAAAAGAGCATTTTAAACTTAAATCTCATGAAAAAAGTACTTTCAATATTGTTGTTATCATTCTTAGTCTTGGGATGCAAAACGGCAGCAAACAAAGATTCTGTTGCAACTTCGACAACAAGTTCTACAGAAGAAGATTTAAAATATTATTTTAAAGGAACCGGAAATGAACCTTTTTGGGGAATCAAAATAGGGAATGAAGAAATTGTTTTTACATCATTAATTCCAGGGAAAGAAAAAATCTCTTTTCCATCTGTTGAAGCTATTAGGACAATGGATGCTAATGTGAAAATGTATAAGGTAAGTAACGAAACCACTTCGGCAACTATTACAATACAACAGTTAGATTGTCAGGATTCGATGTCTGGTGCGATTTCGCCGTATAGTGTAAAAGTCGAAATTAAAAATAATTCGGAATTAGAAGCGAAAAAATTAAGCGGTTGTGGAAAATATCTAACGGATTATCGATTACACGATATTTGGGTTTTGGAAGAACTTAACGGTTATAAGGTTTTTGCAACCGATTTTCAAAAGGAATTCCCAAGAATTGAGATTAATTCAACAGAAAATCAGTTTATGGGATATGGCGGTTGTAATTCAATAACGGGACAAATCTTTTTTGAAAAAGATCTCCTTCGTTTTACAAAAGTAGTTTCCACATTAATGGCTTGTCCGCAAGGAAATAAAGAGGGCGAATTTTTGAAAGCTTTACAAAGCACAACAACATATTCTATAGGAAATAATCAATTGACTTTGTCGAATCCTTCAGGGAAATTGGTTGTTTTTAAGAAGGTGGATTAAAAGTTTTGTTTATTTTGTTTCAGGTTTAAAGTTTCAAGTTGCTGTTGTCATTTCGACTGAAAGGAGAAATCACACTAGTTTGTCGACAAAGATTGAAAATATTCTTTGCGGAGTTTCGAGTGTGATTCCTCGTTCCTCGGAATGACAAAACTTGATCTTTTACTCAAACAATTCCTTAGGTTCTTCATCATTTTCCGGTTCTTCTCCCTCAATAAAATCCAATTCCAAAGCTCTTACACTTTGAACTGCATTTCCGGCAATACCGCGAATCGAACCGTACATTCCTAAAGTATTATGAACTACTTTTTCGATTTGTTTTTCTCTTTGTTTCCAAATTCTCTGCATGGCTCTTTTTTCAGAATCCAGATCGCTTTGCATTTGGGTGAAACCTTCTACAATTCCCTCAATCTGCAAACGGAATTCGTTGCTCGTTAAGAAATCATACAACATCGACATTTTGTCGCCTTTGTTTTCTTGCGCTTGAACCGCTTGATTAATTTGAATTAAAGACTGACGCAAAACCGCACTTAAACCTTTAAATTCTTCGTATGTACAAATCCAAATTCCGTCTCGCATTCCCATTCGGTCCATTCCCGAAGGCATTACTTCGGTAACCAAAACTCCAATATTGGCTCTTTTGGTTCGAATATCGTTTTTGAATTTCTCAATCCAAGATGGCTGAAACGCTTTGGTTCTTTTACTTTCGTAATAAATAGAACCGCAATTTTGATGTTCTCTTGTATTAACCACTTGAAGACAGTCGGCACCGTTGGCTCCTTTTTTAACTTCGTCAATACTGTCAAGCGGGAAATTGTTGGCCAGCCATTCTTCAATTGCTAATTCCATTACTTCGCCTTGCAATTGCATCGAACCTTGTTCTTGTTTGCGTTTCATTTCTTCAGTCAGCTTTTTTTGTTCTTCCAGCTGTTTCTGAAGTTCTTTGAATTTCAGTTCGTTTTTATCGTCTTCCTGTTTTCTGATTTTTTCACGTTCCAAAGCCAATTGAGCGTTTAACTGCTTTTCGGCTTCGGCCTGAATGGCTTCTTTCATTTCCAGTTTTTCGCGCTGTAATTTTGCGATTTCACCTTCCATTTTATTCAATTCCCTAATTTTTTCAGACTTTTCAGAGAGTTCCTTTTCCATGAGTAGTAAACGATCTCTGTTTTCTTCTTCCAATTTGGCTTTTAATTTTTCTGAAATTTCTTTTTCAGCTGTCTTTTTCTCGCGCTCCAAACGTTCAGCAAAAAGTTCGTTTTCCTGTTTTTTCTTCGCTTCAAATTCGGATTTGGCTTTTTCCAATTGTTCGTTTTTAAGCTCCAATTCACGGTTTTGAATATTTGCTTTTTGTTGAAATTCTTTACGGATGCTATCTTCCAATTGATGCTTTAAAACATCATTGACATCGATAGGAGTTCCGCAGTTTGGACACTGAATTGAAGATTGTTCAGCCATTTTGTATTGATTTTTATGGAATGGAATTATAATTTGCTAAGGTATTTAAAAGTTCTCTTTTTCTGATGTGGATTTCTGTACTAAATTGTAACGAATTTTTGTTATAGATAGCCACGAATTCACGAATTTATTTTGAAAACTTTGCGCATAGATTTTAAAAAAATAAATTCGTGAATTCGTAGCTATTTTTCCGCTAACAAAAAGGCAACAGCAGATTGCGTGATTTCAGAATGATCGTCTTTTGAAGTTATTATGGATACATTTGTATATAAATTAACTTTTTTCAATTCGATAAAAGCAATTTCTGAATCCTGATTGTTTTTCGCAATGTTTGACGGAACAATCGAAATTCCCAATCCATTTTTGACCAATTGCACTATTGAATTGATATTATTGGCTTCGTGAATAATCTTCGGCGTGAAGCCATAAAAAGCGCAAAGTTCCAGCAAAACTTCATGATAATGCGGCGCGTAATCCTTATTGAAAAAAACAAACGTTTCATCTTTTAATTTTAAAATATCATTTTCCGATTTTATCTGAAAAGCGTTTTTATTATAAACCAATGAAAATCCGTCTTTAAACCATAAATGTGATTTTATTTTTGGCGAATGAATGGGCGATCTAATAATTCCCATTTCGATTTTTCCTTGTTCTAAAGCGTCGATTTGTTTGGTGGTGGAAATTTCGAAAAGTTTGAAATTGACGTAAGGAAATTGTGCTTTCAGATGTTTTATTAAATCGGAAATAATAGAAGAATAAATCGAACTGATATAAGCAATTCTGAATTCGCCCGAAACGTTCTCTGCAATCTTTTTTGTTTTGGATGAAATGCGATCTAGATTCTGAAAAATTGCGGTAATTTCTTCTTTAAAATACTTTCCTGCTTCGGTAAGTTCTACTTTTTTATTGTTTCTGATGAAAAGTTTGGCGTTAAGTTCTTCTTCCAGTTCCGCTATTTGCCGGCTTAACGGCGGCTGAGAAATGAATAGTTTTTCTGAAGCTTTAGTAAAATTTAGTTCTTCAGCTACAGCTAAGAAATATTTTAGATGACGTAATTCCATGATACTTTTAAAGTATTATTAATTGATAAAAATAGTATTTTTAAAGTATTTATGAAAGAAGTAGTTTTGAAAAAATAAAATATTTCTCTCGCAGATTTAAACAGATTTAGCAGATTATTAATTTTTAGATAAATCATCTTAATCATAATAATACCCGATCATATAATAGCAAAAAGATTCGCCCAATCTGCTTGATCTGCGGGAGATTAAAAAAGAAAAAAATAAGTTTCTCGCAGATTTAACAAATTTAAGCTGATCAAATCAGATTTTTTTATTTGAATCGTCAAGAATAAAAAAGAGAATCATTTTAAATCTGCGTTAATCTATTTTAGATCTGCGTGAAAATTTTAAAAAAAAATAAAAAACCATGAAAAAATCAACCATCGAAGAAATCAAAGAACGATTTGACAATGATGTCGAACGATTTTCAAATTTAGAAACAGGACAGGTGGCTACAATCGACGCTACTATTTCTTTAGAATTAATAACGGAAGCTTCAAAACGAATTGTTCCGAATGCCAAAAACGTTTTGGATGTGGGCTGTGGCGCAGGAAATTACACTTTGATGATGTTGTCTAAAGTGCCGAATTTAAACTGCGCTTTAGTTGATTTGAGTTTGCCAATGTTGGATCGTGCTTTTGAACGGGTTTCGGCAGTAACAAATGGAAAAGTAGAAATAAAACAAGGTGATATTCGTGAGGTAGCTTTAGAAGAAGAAAGTTTTGATATTATTTTGGCGGGTGCTGTTTTACATCATTTACGTGATGATAACGATTGGGAAACGACTTTCACTAAATTATTCAAATTATTGAAACCAGGCGGCTGTTTGATGATTTCAGATTTAATCACACAAGATACTGATTTGTTGAATGAATATACATGGCAGCGTTATGGCGAATATTTGGAAGGAATAGGAGGGGCAGAGTATCGCCAAAAGGTTTTGGATTACATTGAAAAAGAAGATTCTCCGAGATCGATGAATTACCAGTTAGATTTGATGAAAAAAGTAGGTTTTTCAAAAGTCGAAATTTTACACAAAAACATGTGTTTCGGAGCTTTTGGAGGAATTAAGTAGTTTTTATAGCCACGAATTCACGAATTTATTTTTTTACAATCTTTGCGTAAAGATTTTAAATTAATTCGTGAATTCGTGGCGGAAAAATCTACGCTTCAATCGGCATCGGATATTTGTTTCTTAGATCGAAAACTAATTCTGAAGGGCCATTTTTCTGTAGGTAATCTAATTTTTCTACAGCCTCTTCCATGGTTGGAATTTGACCTTTTGGAATCCACCACATGGCTGTATGTGCTTTTCCGAATTTATGAAACCATTCTTTTCGGCGTCTTAAAAATTCGCTGTGAAACGTTTTGTACATATAATGTTCTAAAGTTTCGATGCTTTCCCAAACCGATACATTGATGATAATCTGCTCATCGTTGTACGGATTCAGACTTGTGGCATTGTAACTGTTGGTATCGTCTTTTAATCTCCAGACAAAACCTTCGCTTTCTTCTGCTAAAGTGTTTACAGCATCTAAATTATCTACAAATTCTTTCATTATTGGGTCGTTAATATCGACTCCTTTCATTTTGGCAACATTAATTTCTGCAAGATGATAATGACTCATATTTTATTTTTGTGAATGAGAGGCAATTTAGCTTTTTTCTGAATATTATGTAGGATTTTTTTTCTGCCACGAATTCACGAATTATTTTTTTAAAATCTATGCGTAAAGTATTTAAAATTAATTCGTGAATTGCTTCGCCTGTTTGCTATCGCTCGGGTCGTGGCGGAAAACTTTACAGAATCTGAGCGGTTTTATATACTTGAATTGGTGTTGAAACCAATGTTTCAGTTTGTTTAATGAAATCTTGCAGGTAAGACTGGTTGTTATGTAAATCTAAACCGGGTTGGTCTTTCCATTCTTCCCAAAGAATAAAAACATTTTCTGAAGTGTGTAAATCGTAACGAATGCATGCGGCTTCTTTTCTAGTTTCGGTTACTAGATGCGTCAGCATGTTTTGAACTTCAATTAAATGCTCTGGTTTGCTTTTTAAAATTGCGGTAATTGAGATCATAATTATAAGTTTTTGAAAGTTTCTTCTAAATGTTTTGTGTAATTCTCTTTAAAGATAACGATATTTTCTGGTGTTGCGCCTTTTTCAACATCATGGAAATGAAATCCGTTTATGCGTTCCATTCCTGTGAATTTGTTCATTTTATGAAAACCAAACATTACGCCATCATCAACAGAAGTTTCGTCGAAGAATTCACCAGAAAGTGTAAAAGCCGTTGCTGGTGCGTTCCAGCTTGTGGTAAGCATGTACTTGCGTCCGTGTAGAAGTCCGCCAGTTCCGTAGTTGATATCTGGGTTTACACGGCTTCTTCCGTCGCTTTTGTAAATTCCGTTGTTGTGCCCCTGTGTAAAAACATCATCGATGTATTTTTTAAAAAGGTTTGGCAATTGAAACCACCAAACTGGTGTATGATAGATAATTAAATCTGCCCAAACGAATTTTTCTACTTCTTTTTGAAGGTCAATTTCGTCTTCTACATGAGTGGTTTTGATTTCGTAATTGTTGTTTTTAGATAAAAATTCTACTGTCCAGTCCTGAACGGTTTTGTTGAATTTTCCTCCTGAATGTGCGAATTTTTGTCCGCCGTTAATTATAAATATCTTTTTCATTTTAATTGTTCTTATGAAAACGGATGTGTGAGGGATAGAGGCGGTATCCTTTTGCGAAATGAAATGGAGCAAAAGATATAGCCGAAAGCCCAGTTCGCCGCGGCGAACACACCCAAATTATTTTTATGTTTTAAGTTTTGAGATTTTTTAAACACATAGAAACATAGGTTTTTCTTTTTTGGAAAGGAAGTTGAAAGAAACTAGTTTCTAACACATAGCTATGTGTGATTATGAAAGTGAAACGCCTTTGTAAACAAAGGGGATCTATGTTTCTATGTGTTTAAATATTTATTTTATTTTAGAAATTGCCTGATTGATGAATTCCAATTCTGAAGCTGATAAATCGAAATCCATTGTTTTGGCGTTTGAAATGGCTTGTTCTGCGTTTCTTGCTCCTGCTAAAACTATTGCAATTCCTTTTTGTAAAGAGGTCCAGCGTAAAACTAATTGTGATAAACTTGCTTCTTTGGCATGTGCTAAAGAGGTTAATTCTTCGACTAAAGTTTTTACTTTTTGAAGATCGAATTGACCGAAATAACCGTTTCTATGGTCGTTTTCTTTTAGTTTGCTGTCTGTGAAATATTTTCCAGTTAATAAACCTCTTTCCATTGGACTGTAAGCAATGATTCCGATGTTTTCAGCTACAGTGAAAGGAATTAGTTCGTCTTCAATTTTGCGGTTCAGCATGCTGTATGCCACTTGATTTGAAGCGATTTGAACTGTTTTTTGCGCTTCTTGAATTTGTGCAACGTTGTAATTACTTACTCCGAAAGCTCTAATTTTTCCTTGCTGAATTAAGCTTTCTGCTGCTTCCATTGTTTCAGAAATCGGAGTAGTAGAATCAGGCCAGTGAATTTGAAGTAAATCAATATAATCGGTTTGAAGACGTTTTAGGCTTTCCTCAACTTCTTTAATTACATTTGCTTTTGATGAATATTTGTAAATCGGAACTTTTTTACCGTTGTCATCAGCATCAAAAAAGAAATCGCCTTTTCCGTTGTTGCTTCCGTCCCAAACCAAACCAAATTTGGTAAGCAATTGAATTTTAGAGCGATCTTGACTTTTAATGGCTTCTCCAATCATTTCTTCGCTTAAACCAAATCCGTAAAAAGGAGCAGTGTCAATTGTAGTTACACCGTGGTCAATTGAAGCGTGGATGGAGTCGATTGAATCCTTCTTTTCTGTTCCACCCCACATAGTTCCACCAATCGCAAAAGCACCGTAAGTAATGGTTGATAATTCCAATTCTGAGCTGCCTAATTTTCTATATTCCATGATAGTGATTTTTTCTGTTTAAAATTGATGAGGCAAAATTATACTGTTTTTAAGATTCTTATTTGGTATATATTTGTCTTTTTTAGGTATATTTGCATCTTCAAATAAATAGAATTATGAAAAAAGAAAACTTATATGAGCCGTTTACAGTTTCTTTTGAAACGCTTAGTGAATATCCGGATGTGGGAGATCGTCATAATTTTTTCGAATTAGTTTATATTCTGGAAGGAACAGGAAGACAGTGTATTAACAAAAATATTTTTGAATATGATCCGGGGCATTTGTTTTTATTGACGCCTGAGGATTGTCATAATTTCACGATTGAAACGGAAACGAAATTCTTCTTTTTAAGGTTCAATGATATTTATTTGAAAAATTCGAGTCTGCAGAATGAAAATATTCAGCGCTTGGAATATATTCTTCAAAATGCCAATCACCAGCCGGGCTGTATCTTAAAAAACGATCCTGATAAATGTTTGGTAAAAGTGATGATTGAAGCGATTTGTCGTGAACATCAGGATAAAGATGTGTATAATCAGGAATTGATTCAGCAGTTGGTCAATACGCTGATTATTATTGTGGCGAGAAATATTGCGAAATATCTGCCGGAACAAGTAACGATAAATACGGAAGCTAAAGCAATGGATATTCTGCAATATATTCAAAACAATATTTACTACCCTGAAAAAATTAAGGCGGAATCGATCAGCGATTATTTCGGGATTTCGAATACGTATTTAGGACGATATTTTAAGAAACATGCGAGCGAAACGATGCAGCAATACATCAGCAATTATAAAACAAAACTGATTGAACATCGTTTGCAATTCAGTGATAAGCGTATTAATGAAATTGCTTATGAGTTTGGTTTTACGGATGAAAGCCACTTTAATAAATTCTTTAAAAAACAAAAAGGAAATAGTCCGTCTGAGTTTAGAAAGACAGTTCGATTGAGTGCTTAGTTTTTTTTAGCCACGAATTCACGAATTTATTTGTACACAATAAGAGTAGTAAATGATTAATTTCACGAATAGTTAGCTATATTATTTAAGCGGATTTTAAATAGATTAAAAAGAGAAAAAATAAATCTGCTAAATCTACGAGCGAAAAAAATAAAAAATCGGTAAAAAATTCGCGTTTTCGCAAAGCGAATCTGTTTTATCCGCCTGCTTTTTTTAGATAATCTTTTTAATTACCCGAAGTTTGTGAGTGTGTTTGTTTAATTCGGGATTGTAAATTCCGGTGTGGTCCAAACGGTCAATGCGGACTTTTCCACTTGCGTGAATGATGTAATTATTGTCCATAATGATACCTACATGGGTAATATTTCCTTCATCATTATCAAAGAAAGCCAAATCGCCTGGTTCACATTCTTCAATAAAACTTAACGGATCTCCTTCAAGTGCCTGCTGTGATGCATCGCGATGAATTTTATAACCGTTTAACTTATAAACCATCTGGGTGAAACCAGAGCAATCAATACCAAAAGGTGTTTTTCCACCCCATAAATAAGGAGCATTCAAATACATAAAAGCCGTTTTGATTAAGCTACTTTTAGGTTTTGTACCGCTGGTTTTGGTGCCTTCGAAATCAAAGTTTGAAATATTAATTTCGTTATTGTTTAAAAACGATAAGGAAGCCCCAAGCGGAATTGGAAGTAATAAATTATTAGGAGCTGTGATATAATCGATTAAGTCGGCATTTAAAATAATTGCTTCTTTGCTTAAAAGATTAAACTGCTCTTTGGTAATTTCCTGAATTTGTTTAGAATCAATCCAGCCTTCGTAATCATCAAATTGAATTCTGATTTTAGCCCATTGATTATGGCGTTCTAAAATTTCAACATGTTCGCCAAATAAAAGCTGTGTGACAATTTCACTTCTATCGCTGGCTTCGGCTCGAACGGGTACTATGGCTAAATTGCAAATTCCAAACATCTAAGGAAATTTATTAGTTGAAAATCAGGAGCTATAGGTATAACTCCTGATTTTTTAAGATATTGTTTTAAGCTCTTTCGATAACAATTGCTGATGCACCACCACCGCCATTGCAAATGGCAGCAGCTCCTGTTTTTGCATTGTTTTGTTCTAAAACATTCAGTAAAGTTACGATAATACGTGCTCCAGAAGCTCCAAGAGGATGTCCTAAAGAAACTGCACCACCGTTTACGTTTACCTTATCGTTATCAAGGTTTAATATTTTTGCATTGGCTAATCCAACAACAGAGAAAGCTTCATTGAATTCGAAGAAATCTACGTCTGAGATTGAAATTCCTGCTTTGTCTAACGCTTTTGGTAACGCTTTTGCTGGACTTGTTGTAAACCATTTTGGTTCTTGTGCAGCATCTGCATAGCCTTTTATGTAAGCTAGAGGTTTTAGCCCTAAAGCGCTTGCTTTTTCTTCAGACATTAAAACTAAAGCAGCAGCTCCGTCATTGATTGTTGAAGCGTTTGCAGCAGTTACGGTTCCGTCTTTTGTAAAAACAGGATTTAAAGACGGAATTTTATCTAATTTTACATTAGTGTATTCTTCGTCTTTAGAAAAAATGATTGGTTCACCACGTCTTTGGGGTACTTCAACAGGAACCACTTCGTTGTCGAATTTTCCAGCGTCCCAAGCTTTTGCACTTCTTTCATACGATTGAATGGCGAAAGCGTCTTGTTCTTCACGGCTGATTTTGTATTCAGATGCACATAAGTCAGCGCAAACTCCCATTGCGTTGTTGTCGTAAGCATCTGTCAAACCATCTTTCTGCATTCCGTCAAGCATAGTTGCTGGACCAAATTTGTTTCCGGCACGCATTTGTACATAGTGAGGAATTAAGCTCATGCTTTCCATTCCGCCCGCTACTACAATTTCAGCGTCGCCGCATGCGATTGCTTGTGCAGCGAACATTACAGCTTTCATTCCAGAGGCACAGACTTTGTTTACTGTTGTGGCAGCAACTTCTTCTGATAATCCGGCGAATAATGCAGCTTGGCGTGCTGGTGCTTGTCCAACTCCGGCCTGAATTACATTCCCCATGAAAACTTCATCCACTAATTTTGGGTCTAGGTTAATTTTTGAAAGGGCTCCTTTTATAGCAGCAGCGCCTAATTTTGGTGCAGGTACAGTAGATAACCCGCCCATGAAACTTCCGATAGGTGTTCTAACGGCAGAAACGATAACAACTCTTTTGTTCATTTTCTGTTTAATAATAGTTAGTAAGCAAATTTACTGTTTATTTGAATAAATTCAAATTTTGTGTTGAATAGGGTAGATTTTAAATTTAAGGTGAAATTTTTGTTAATTCTATTCGTTTGATTGTGAAGCGTTTTAAAAAAAAGATGCAAAAAAGTTTAAAAAAAGCGCAAAAATAGTTGTGAGAAATAGAATGTTGTTATACATTTGCAACCGCAAAACGGGAAGCAATTCCTTGAGCAAGGAGAGGTGCCAGAGCGGTAATGGAGCAGATTGCTAATCTGTCGACGGGTAACCGTCGCCAGGGTTCGAGTCCCTGTCTCTCCGCTTAAATTTTGCCTCGGGGTGTAGCGTAGCCCGGTTATCGCGCCTGCTTTGGGAGCAGGAGGCCGCAGGTTCGAATCCTGCCACCCCGACTACACTGAAATAATGGTCGCATAGCTCAGCTGGATAGAGCACCTGCCTTCTAAGCAGGCGGTCGAAGGTTCGAATCCTTCTGCGATCACAAAAAGCCACTCAATTTGAGTGGCTTTTTTGTTTTTACGCGATCTAGCTCTTTTTTATTATTTAATTGAGTTTAGAATTGTATTTTTATAGTAACTTTTCTAATACCACAAATCAATGGAATCTCTTATATTAAAATATAAAAGTTTAGGAATTACTGATGTATTGCATTACGAGAAATTCAATTTGATTTCTATAAGCCACCATTCGACAAAAATTGAAGGGTCTACTTTAACAGAATTGGAAACCCAAATTCTGTTAGATAATGGTTTAACTCCCAAAGGAAAACCTATTAATGATACTTTGATGGTGACAGATCATTTTAAAGCACTCCATTTTATTATTGATAAAGCTAAAAACCAAGTTTCTATTACTACAGATTTGGTTAAAGAAATTAATTCTTACGTCATGAAAAGTACTGGAGGTATTTACAATACTATTTTAGGAGAAGTAGATGCCAGTAAAGGAATGTTTAGAAAAGGAAATGTTACCGCAGGAGTTTCTTATTTTCCCAATTATGATAAGGTTGAGAGATTAACTGATGAATTGACTAAATTTATCAATGCTAAAATGAATGATAATTTGACGATTGATGAAAAATTGTATTTATCATTTGATGCACATTTTAATCTAGTAAGTATTCATCCATTTTATGATGGTAATGGAAGAACGTCAAGATTACTTATGAATTATATTCAAGCTTTTTACGATCTGCCACTCGCCATTGTGAACAGTGAAGATAAACAAGAATATATCCAAGCGTTAATTGATACTCGAAAAGAAGATAATATTCAGATTTTTAGAGATTTTATGAGAAATCAATATGAGCGATACCTTTTAAACGAAATCAAAAAGTTTGAAGATGGTTTTTCATCAAATTCAAATAAAGGATTTAGTTTTCTTTTTTGAGGGACTTTTCTAATTTAGTTTTTAAACAACTTCATCTTTTTGCTGCTGCCCAGAAAATAGAATTTCGAATCAGAGTAGTGTAAGCTTCGTTTTCAAATAATTCGGGAGCGTGTCCCATAAAAATATAGACATTTTTGGAGGTAAAATGATCATTTGTCCACACTACAGGATGATCGCCCATTTTTATCTTTGAATCCGGTTCATAAGTCGATTCATCTACTGAAGCCAAAACCTGAACATTCTCTCGCGGACTTTTGTCATAGGTATACCATTCTTCTTTTTGAACCAGAAAATCTGCGGGAATACCTTTCATAACAGGGTGAAGTTTATCTTCTACATGAACTTTCGCACCTGCAAAATCGGGAATGTAATTGACAAATCGAATACCGCCCATAAAATCAGAAAACCATTTCCACATTGGATACCCATCAAATTCTCCCAATAAAGTGGCATGATGCAATCCAACCCATCCGCCTTTTCCGCTGTACATATAATTTTGAAAAGCCTGCATCGATTCTTCGCTCCAAGTATAAGGAGGATAATCCATTTGTATAAAAACCTGATATTGCTTTAAAAGTTTTTCATTTATAGTTTTGGTGTTTTCGATATAATCAATTGTAAAACTGCTGTCGGCAGCGAGTTTGTTCAGCCACGGTTTTGCCGCTTTCGTAAAAGCTAAATGGTGTCCGCCATTTTCGTATAAAACTAAAGCTTTAAAGCGTGATTTTTTTGTTTTTTGAGCCAGACTGTCTGCCGGCGAAAAACAGTTTAAAAACAGTAAAGAAACTAGCAGTATTAAATTTTTCATGTAATTGTTTTTTAAACATTTCAAATTACGGTTCAACAGTTGCTGTAATGGCTTGTAAAAACCAAGCCGAATGTGGAATCCATTGTTCTGTCCAGCGCCATTCATCATTTCCTTCTACATCCATCTTAAAATCAATTCCTGAACCATCTGGATTTCCTTCTTTTCCAGTAACTCCATTTGAAATACCTCCTTTTTCGGAGCCATGTCCGTAATTAGAATGCATGTAAGGAACGTTTTTTTCTCCAAATTCATACATAAAACACACCGAATACGGATTACAGCCTAAAATCCAAGAAAGCTGCTGCGAAGCAAATAGGTCCAGTGATTTTTTGGTGCTGTCGTTCTTTTTGAAAGATAATACTTTTGGACCTTCAACGGCTGCAGTCGAAAGAGAAGCTAATCGGGCGTTTTCGCCCTGCCACCACCAGCCGGTTTCATTTTCATGCGGAATAAAAAATCCATCTTTAATTTTGCCTTGAAATAAAAAGCTTTGTCTCGCATATCCAAACGGATTGCTGACATTGTTTGTAACGGCTAAATTATAATCTAAAGCTTTTTTGATAACCATTGTAGCGGCGTTTCTTTCTTTGGTGTCCGTTTCTTTTTTCAAATAACGGGTTAAAGCCACTACAGGTAAACCGGCATCTGCGGCATGCCAAAACGGACGATTGCCATCATTGCTTTTAAACCAGCCTTTATCAGTCATTCTGTTTTCGAGTTTGTGTGCCCATTTTCGAGATTCTTCTTTGTAGAAATTATCATTCGTGGCGATCCATAATTCGGTTGCTCCCATTAAGGCACAATATTCGTCGATGATGTTTTCTTTTCCGTCATCGTCATATTTGGTGTTGTATTTTAAAAGATGGGCATAAGCACGTTTGGCTCCGTCGAGATATTGCTGAGAGGTAAATTCGCCGTTTTTCTTCCATTGTGAAATTCGGGCAAGAGCCGCAATTGCCATTCCTGCGCCTTCGCGAAAAGCACTCTGATATTCATCTGTAGTTACGCTGTTGGCATGCAGTCCCACAATTCTTCGAGCCGCGGGATTTTTATCAAAATAGCTAAACACAATCATATAAAAATAATCTTCATCAGATAAACAACGCATCATGTAATCAGCGCCCCAAAGCGCTTCGTTATCTAATGAATCTTTTATGTTCCATTGTACGAGTTTTTTCGAAATGGTTTCAGAAGTATTAATAAGCGACCAAGTTACCAAAGGGGTCTGCTGCGGCGATACAAAATTGGCATACGCGAGATGCGAAAAGTATTTGCTTACATCACCAGATGCATCGCACCATCCGCCACGTACATCGACTTTTTTTGTGCTTCCGTACAAAAGAATGTTTTTATCAGCTTCAAGTTCTTCGGGTGTGTTGGCTCTTTGTTTGTTGTAATAATGTACAATCGAAGAAATAGTTCGTTTTGCCAATATATTATCTTCAATAGAAAAAGTGGCTGAACTATAAGTTTGATTGGCAATTTTTATTGTGATTTTGTAATTTCCGGGTGTTTGGAAAGATGAAAAATCGGCTTTGAAAAATAATTTTCCAGGCTTCCATTCGTCTATACTTTCGGGAGAACCAACGGCAGCGTTAAAAACAGCTTTTTGAGATGAAATATCAATAATATCAAAACTTGTGTTAGGCAGTTTGCTATCATATTCTATTAGAGCTATTTTGGGACTTTTTGGATCGAAACCAATTTGATTGACATAAATAGAAGGCTGACTATACGCAAATACAGAAATTAAAAAAACTACTGCCAGAAATTTTAATGGTGTACCGGTTTTTACCATAGTTTGTTTTTTAGAAATAAGAGAATGAAATAATGGTTTTTAAAAAGCAAATTACAAAAAAGTAAAAGTTTAGATCATTTTATAAATCAAACTAAAAAATGAAAGTGATTATAGAAAAGGCTTGTTTTTGCTGAGGTTTGATGAAAATAAACGATCAAAATGATGTGTATTTGATGGGATTTTAGGACCTAAAAATGTACTAGAAAAGTGCTCGCAAATTTTTTACGAATTGAGTAAAATAGTGTAACTTAGTGTAAATACTAAAATTTTAATACCAATTTAATCTATAAAAATGCACTCTAGATACCTTATACTCTTTATTATTTTTTTTTCAATTAAAGTAAATTCCCAAATTATAGAAGAAAAGAAAAACTTCCGCGCGGCAGATTCATTATTAAAAGAAAACAGCTTTTCGGTTCATCGTGACAATTACTTTTTAACAGGAGTTCCAATAAATACGGATATTACCCGAAATACTGCCGACGTAAAATACCAAGTTAGTTTTAAACTTCGATTGACTTCAAAACCTTTGTTTGGCAGTTTTTTCCCTTATTTGTTATACACACAAAAAGCGTTTTGGGATATTTATGCCAGTTCAAAACCTTTTTCGGAAATTAATTTTAATCCCGGTGCTGCTATTGTTCGTCCGTTTTATTTAAAAGGCGGACGACTTACGTATGCTGCGATTTCATTTGAACACGAATCAAACGGAAGAGATTCTATTTATTCCAGAACTTGGAATATGCTGGCGTTTTCATTAAAATCTCAGGTCTCGCCAAGATGGACTGTGGGTATAAGAGGATGGGTGCCGCTGGTTGATAAAGATGATAATCCCGGATTGACTCAATACGTTGGTTATGGAGAAGCCAGTGCGAGTTATTTAATACAACCCGGACGCTGGAGCGCCGATGTACTTTTTAGAAAAGGAAGTGGACTTATTAATTACGGATCGCTGCAGACACAGCTAAACTGGCGACCGTATCGAAATGAGAATTATTATGTCACGCTTCAATGGTTTGTGGGCTACACCGAAAGTTTAATTGACTATAAAGAACATAAAAGCATGATCCGGTTAGGATTTACAATCAAGCCTGAAAATATGGGGATTTTTTAAAAGCTGTTAATAAGTGGTAATAAATTTTCTCTCTTTCCATTTTTTAAATGGATGACATCGAATTTTTTGGTCGATGAAAATGAGCCAATATCACTATCGCTATTAATTAAAACTGCACCAACAAGAATAATGTATCGGCAGTTGTATTGGGTTGCCGATACTAATTCTTCGATTCTTTTATCGATGGATTCATAAATAATTTCAGTGGTTTCATAAAGGGGAATTTCAGCATTCAGGATTTTATCTTTCTGATGGTAAAGAATCTGTTCGATGGTGTTCATCTGGTAATCCATTTCGGTAATATGACCAGGCAGAATGTCGTTATTCTGAAGTTTACTTAAAGCGCCATGAGCTGCACCGCAACAGCTTGAAGCGTGCATTTGCCCAAAACGGTTGATTTCTCCAATTTTGCCTTCTTTCGAAATACCAATGTGTGGACCATAATAAATGAAAACTGCGCCATCATCTGGAACATGACTTGCAAATGCCTGCATTCCGGTTAATCCAGTAAATGGAAATCCATCTAAACCTCCCATTTTAAAAGGGCCGAGAAATTCATTTGCTCTTACAGGATATTGTATGCTGTTTACATCGTCGCTGCAAATACTGTCTGCATACATAATTTGTCCGGGTTCGAGATCTAGTTTTTCTTCAACGTAATCGATTATTTTATTAATGAAGTCAATAGTAGTTAAAGCATTAGGATAGTATTTTCTAATGATTTCTAGTTTTTCTCTTTTTTTCATTTTAAGAAATTTGAATTTTCCGTTTCAGGCAGATGGTAGATTTTACGGAATAGTAAAGTTATGAAATTCTGATATTTTATTTTAAAGAATAAGTGTTTATCTCAAAACAGGGATTGGTTTACTCATTTTTAATGGTTATAGTTTTACTTCTAATGGTTTGCTTATGTGAGTTTTAACTTTTTTTTATTAAATTTGATAGTACAATTTCTAGCCAATACGATTATGGAAAAATTAAAACGCCCGGTTTATTCCAAAGCTGGTTCAGATGATTTTTTTAAGAAGATGCGCACAGAAGTCAACGAAACTGTTTTGCAAAACGAATCACTCTATCGTTTAAACGTTGTAAAATCTATAGGTCTATTGGTTTTGTATTTTGCGTTTTATGGCTGTATTTTATTTTTCGGCAATACTACTTCTCTTTTGTATTTGTTTTATGTTTTGTGTGGTTTTACCATGATTGTGCTTTTTATAAATGCCTTTCATGATGCGGCTCACGGAGCATTGTTTAAAAAAGCAAAGCATAACGAATGGTTTTTGTATGTGCTGGAACTTTTTGGGAGCAATCACTGGCTTTGGATGCGCCGTCATATTAATCTGCATCATGCGTACCCAAATGTACAAGACTGGGATATCGATATTAAACAAAGCAATATCATTCGTATTTTTCCTAACAGTCCGTTATTTAGTTATCATAAATACCAGCATATTTATATGTGGTTTATTTACCCGCTTTACAGCTTGAACTGGATTTATATTCGGGATTTTAAGGATTTCTTCGGAACTAAAAATAATTATGTGAAGAAGGTTGTCGATACAATTCCGAAGAGGCAAATTTTTCTATTGTTCACGGCTAAAATTATCAATCTTTTTTATATCCTTTTTATCCCAATGTTTTTTCTCAATCAGCCTTGGTATATTGTTTTAGGAGGCTGGTTTGCGATGCACCTATGCGGAAGTGTTCTTGGAGTTGTAGCTTTGGTATCTACTCACGTTGATGAAGATGCTCAATTTCCGGGAACGGATGAAGAAGGAAATCTTTCAGCAACTTGGGCCGTGCATCAAATGATTGTGACCAAAGATTTTAGCACCAATAGTAAATTGGCGAATTTTTTATATGGCGGTTTTACGCATCATGTGGCACATCATCTTTTTCCGGGAGTAGGACATACGTATTATCCGTACATAACACCGATTATAATGCGTTATGCTGAAGAATATGATCTTCCGTATACTTCATATCCTTTTTATCATGCCGTACGTTCCCATTTTAGAATGTTGAAAGGCAAAGGAGTTAAAGAAAATATTTTAATGACGGGTGAAATTTGAGGTTCAAATCCCTCCATGGTCATAAGATATTTTTATTTCCCTCTTTCAAATAGTAATGACGAAAATGTCCTAACTCCAGTTCTAATGCATTCTTCATCGACTTCAAAATTTGGAGCATGATTTATAGCGATGATTCCTTTCTGGAAATTAGAACCTCCAAGGAGAAAATAAACGCCAGGGATTTTTTGCTGAAAATAAGCGAAATCATCATTAAAATAAGGAACTTGTCCGTAATCTGGAACAACAAATCCTTTTCCGAAGATTTTATCTAAAATATTTATAGAAGTCTTTGTTAAGTTTGGATGATTTAAAACAGTTAGATTTTCTTTTATAAACGAAACAGAAAGCAATTTTGAACCATAATTATTGTCTGTAATTACATTTTCAACAGTTGGAATAATATTTTTCAATCGTGTTGCATCGGTTTCATAGATTTCTGCATTTACACGAAAAGTATCATTTTTAGAATAACTTCTGAAATTTTCTTCAGTAATTAAATAGTCTTTAAATATGGTGTTTGGATTCGTTAATCCAATTTTAGGATCTAAAATAGATTGAATTTCCCAAGGGTTACTATCATTAATAGTTCTAACCAAAGACTTGCGGATTTTGGCAGAAAGATCTTTTACTTCTTCGTTCGATAATGCAGTTTTAAATTGTATTCCTATTTCTTTTTGGTAAGCAAACATTTCGTTTGGTTTTACCATTATTTGTCCAGTTGGTAAAGCCGTTACATGAAGCGCAAAAATCTCATCGATTTTAAATTTTGAAAAAATCTCATTTTCGACCATTTTTTTAGCTCCAATAAAGGTCTCTTCTTCTGGTTGAAAAATAAAGTAAACCGTACCATGAAGTGACTTTTTATTTTTTACTAAAACTTCTGCAATTCCTAGTGCAATTGCCATGTGCACATCGTGTCCACAACCGTGCTGAACGCCTTTTGTTTTGGATTTAAAACTAGATTTATCAGGAAAATCATTTGGAAGAGCATCCATATCGGCTCTCCAAGCTATTCTTTTTCCTTTTTTGGCACCTTCCAAAATACCTACAACGCCATAACCATAAATATCGGTTTCAACCTTAAGACCTAAATCAATTAATTGTTTTTTTATGATTTCCTGCGTTCTTTTTTCTTTTCCGGCAAGTTCTGGGGTCTCATGAAAATCCCTTCTAATTCCAACGAGCTTGTCGAAAATTTTATCTGTTTCAAGCTGAATAGATTTTTGAGTTTCGATTTCACTTTTGTTGTTCTGTGCGACTATACTCGACATGAAAAGTGAATTAAGAAAAAGTAACGCTAATATGGTTTGTTTGTTCATTTTATATTTTGTTAAAAAACAGATAGGTAAATTATTTTAAAACCGGAATTTTTATAAAGCTGTCGTTATACCACTGAATTTTTAAAGGTTCTTTGGCATCGCGTATAGTTTCGTCGCTAACGTCTTTTCCAGTTCCGTAATTTAATTGTGAAAAAGGATTTTTATTAACGGTCAAACCAATCAAAAGTCGGCTTCCTTTACTTAATTTTTTGCTCACAAAATGGGTATTCGAAAAAGAAATTGTTTCTATTGTGTTCGGTTCTAAAAGCTGTCTTTTTTCAATATCTTTTGCATAACTGGCACGGCCAATGTAATAGGAAAGATGAAAATATTCTCCGTTTGGTGTGACTTCATAAACTGTTATGCCTACATCCAAATCTTTTTTGTTGATGCTTAGTTTAATTTCTCCCAGAAAAGAACCGTTTACTATTAAAGATTCAGTCAAAGGTTCGCTGATAAAAAAGTAACCATCATTTTTGTTGACTTCTTTCTGAATAATTGGACTCGGATAGTAATTGTTATTGCTGATTTCTCTATTAGCAAAATCAACTTCTTGTGTTAGAAATTCTTTCTTTTTTGGTTTTTTAAAATCTGCTAAACGAAAATCTTGTGATGGAGCCGAAGTCAAATAAAAAGTCAGATATTCATTGTGCATCTTTTCAAATGAAGGAGCGCTTTTCCATTCATTGGCGCCCATAACTTCATAATTGATTTTGTCTTTCAGGATTTCTGGTTTGGCTCCATTTTTCAAAATATAATCAAACCATTCATAAGTGATTTTTTTTATATCGATTAAAGAAACAGGATCGACTTTGTAATCGTTTAAAACGGCTTCACCACCAATCTGGGTTCCAAAATGTCCATAAGGACCAATTACCAGATAAAAAGGCGTTTTTGGACTGTATTTTTGAAGTTCTTTTAAATAGTACAAACTCGAGTTTTGAGAATCATTATAATAACCGTCAAAAGCTAAAACAGGAATATTGATCTGAGCAAAATCGGTTTTATAAGGCGCCATTTTCTGCCAGTAGGAATCAAATGAAGGATGCGTTATCCATTTTTGAAACCATCTGTTTGGTTCGCCGTCAATGCTGTCTAATGTTTTGTACGCTGTTCCAGATTCCCACCATCTAAATTTTAAACCTCTAAAACGAGGTCGGTTATTATTGGTTACAGTATCAAGGTATTTGTTGTTTCCCACATAAAATGCCCATTCATAGTTTGGATTTATAAAAACATTGTTTTCCATAGGAAGTCCCATTCCGGGTCTGTTTGCTACAGCAGGAACGATTGTTTTAAGTGCGGAATGCATTTTTTTGCAGGCTGCCCATTGTGTAAATCCGTTGTAACTGCCTCCGTACATGGCGACTTTTCCGTTGCACCATTTTTGTTTACTAATCCAATCTATAGCATCATAAACATCATTAGCTTCGTCTTCGTATGGATTAATTTCATTAGCACTGAAGCGTTTTCCTCTTGAATATACGATAATTCCAGTATAACCTTTATCTACAGATTCTTTAATGGATTTAAGATCTCTGCCTTTATCGCGAACATAAATGGTGTACTGCAGAATTACAGGTTGTGGTTGGGCATCGTTCTTTTTTCGGGCGATCATAGCAGATAATATGGCACCGTCACGAGTTTTAATCGACACGCTGTCCTGAATGTCATACGTGTTTTCTTGATCTGCTGCTTTTGCAGTTTTGGTTTGCTGTGCAGAAACAGAAATCACCGCAAAAAATAAATTCAGAAATAATAATAGCGCTTTATGAATCATAATTACTAGTTTTTTGGGTTAAAGGAAGTTAATTATTATTTCTATATTTACATAAAAGACGTCAATTATAACTTTATGTTACATTTTATCAAAACTTTATCTTTATCACTTCTTCTTTTAGGAACGATTTCGGTCTGCGCACAGCATGAAGCTTATGAAGTTCCAACAGAACAACAAATTGCTGATACTACTTTTGTAAACTTAAAAGATTACAGTACAGATTTTGTGTATGATATGAAATATGCCACTGAAGATAATTTCTTGAAAGCCAAAGTATATGACTGTGCCGAATGTTTGCTGCGTTTAAAAACAGTGAAAGCATTGGTTGCTGCCAACAAAGATTTTATTAAAAAAGGGTATAAAATAAAGCTCTATGATTGTTATCGTCCGTTGTCGATTCAAAAAAAAATGTGGGCAATTGTATCGAATCCCAGCTATGTGGCAGATCCAAAAAAAGGCTCCATCCACAATAGAGGAGGAGCCGTTGATATTTCGTTAGTTGATGCTGACGGAAAAGAACTTGATATGGGAACTTCTTTTGACTTTTTTGGTCCCGAAGCCGGTCACAACTATACTAAGTTTTCTAAAAATATTTTATCAAACCGAAAGTTTTTGAAAAAAATAATGATTCAAAACGGATTCAATTCATTTGATTCTGAATGGTGGCATTATAATTTAAAAACAGGTTTGAAAGATGCTGTTTCGAACCAAAAATGGAATTGCAATTAATTACTCAACACATTTAATGTTTTCCATGAAATAGGTGTTTGGCTGATACGTTTTGCCATTCAGCTCCGAAACTAATTCACGCTTAACAATATAATCTTCTACATTCGTTAAGTATTTCACTCTCATAATTAAAATTGGAGATTTTTTCAGTTCTTCAAAATTGTCTTTCATAAACATAAAAATCCCTGTGTTAACGCGGTTGTCAAAACCTTTATCGTCACGGATAAGCGTTCCGCAGCTTTCTTGGTCAATGTGCATTAAAGTCACAATTTTACCATTTTCTAACTGAAGAAAGATTTTTGAATTTTTATCAAAACAATTCGCTTTGATGAAATCTTTACTTTTTTGAATCAATTGTAAATTCAATGTTGGAAGTCCGTCTGTTTGTGCCAGAGAAAAGAAAACATAACTGAAAGTTCCTCCAAAGTTTTTCTCGCTTATTAAATATTCGTTGGTTACTTTATAAGATCCAATAGAGTCATTTACGTTTACGCTGTACTCACATGGTTTTTGGGCAAATGCGGTAAAGGTTAATAAAAAAAGAGTGAATGTAATTAGTTGTTTCATTGCTAAGTAATTTTTGTGCAAATTAAAACTATTTTGTTATCATTTTTATCAGTTGTAAAAAAACAATATGTATTTCCTCCATTTTTTATTTTCCACTTTTTGCGGATGTTTTCTACCGTTTCCGGAAAGTTGCGTGTGGTAACGTTTGCCTGCTGGTTTAAAAGTTCTTTTTTCATTTCATTTTTATGGTACGAAATGACTTTTTCGATAGCAAAACTTCTTCCGGGAAAATCGATTAAATTTTCCGAAGTATATAAATGCGAATGTTTATGCAGTTTGTTTATTTGAAAAAACGCGCTGACTTCATCAAATCCGCCAGATTTCATAATGGCCGAATTGGGTTCATAAAGATATTGCTGCGGCAGATTATAAGATGAAAACTGATTTTGAGCATCTAGAATAAATTCAAATGTTTCTACTTTATCTTTTAGAATATTGGCTGTTTTTAAAGTGATTTCGCCTTTATAATTTTTATGAATTTCGAAAAGAAGTTCTTTTACTTCATTTTCTAAAGCAATAATATGAATGTTTTTTACAAATTTCAATTCTGATAAACCGGCTGAAATATCCAATAATGGAGCTGTTTTAATTAAAATAGAATCGGCTTTTTCAAAATAAAAATCTAAATTTTCGGGAACATTCGGTAAACAGTCCTTCAGCATAAAAACTTTGCCTTTTGCATCATTTCTTCTGGAAGGATCAATGTAAATCCAATCCCATTTTTTGTTTAAATTATTTAAAACATTCGAAGAATCATCGGCATAAAAAGTACAATTGGTAACCTTTAACTGCTCATAATTATATTTTACAATTTCAGATAAATCCGGATTGATTTCGCAATGTGCAATGGTTTCAAATTTCTTCGAAAAATAATAATCATCCACTCCAAAACCTCCTGTAAGATCGATTATTGATTTACCGTTTATTAAGGAAGCTTTGTAAGCAGCTGTTTTTTCTGATGAGGTTTGTTCAACCGAAATTTTACTCGGATAAATAATGTTTTCAGCACTAAACCAAGTGGGCAGTTTTTCTTTTGCTTTAGCTTTGGCTTCAATCTGATTTAAAATCAAAATCCAATCCGTTTCCGGAAATGGATTTTTCTGAAGCGCTAATTTTTTAATATCTGCACCGCTGTTTCGGGTTATAAATTCCTGAATGTCGGGATGCAAAATAGAGGTATTCAAAGCTAAATTCTTTCGGTTAATACGGACACAATTTTATTGTCAGGAAAAAATTCTTTTAAAATTACTTTAATCATGGTAAAAGCAGGAACGGCAATGATCATTCCGACAATTCCAAACGTGATACCGCTGATTAAGATAATTAAGAATATTTCTAACGGGTGCGAATTTACACTTTTTGATGAAATTATAGGCTGGCTGATATTATTGTCGATTGCTTGAACTATCAAAAAGCCTATTACGACATAAATAGTTTTGGGCAGAATTTCTGATTGAAAATCCATTCCAATCATGCTAATCATGGTTAAGATTGCCGCTAAAGTAGTTCCTATAATTGGCCCTAAATACGGAATTATATTTAGTATGGCGCATAAAAAAGCAATTACAAAAGCATTTTTATTTCCAAATATCAGTAATACAATCAGATAAAGAACAAATACAACGATTAACTGCAGTAATAAACCAATAAAATATCGGGTTAGTAAATGATTGATTTTTGTAATTGAATTCAGGATTTTATCTTCATTAGAATCAGGAAGAATTCTTCTGGCTTGATCTTTAAAAATAGTCTGGTCTTTTATAAAAAAGAAAGTAATAAAAAATACCGATACCAATCCCATTCCCATGTCGGCCATAAAATTGATAATTGAATTAATAAATCCAGTAAAATAGCTAAAATCTAATACCGAAGTCAATTTAGAATCTTTTATAACTTTATTTAAATCAATATGCTGAATATTAAAGTATTCTTCAAGATGCTTTTCTGTTTCCATAAATTTAGTCTGCAGATGAGCCGTATCTAATAAAGCTAAATTATTTGCCTGAGAAATAATTAAAGGAACAAACAGTAAAATAAAGCCCACAATTAGAAAGATAAAAAAGACAATGGTAGTGGTGGCAGCCATTGAATTACTGAATTTTAATTTATTTTTTAAAAACAGTACTAAAGGATTTGCAATTAGGCAGAGTAGTAACGAAACACACAAGTAAACGATTACAGTTTGTATTGAGTATAAGAAGTATAAAACGATACCAATTATTAAGATGGTTGCTAAAGCTCGTAAGATCCCGTTAGAGATAGTTTTTGACGTTATCATATTTAAATTTTAAGATTATAAATATAGGAAAAAGCTTTTATATTTCTAATGTTTTGGGCGTTCTAAATAATGAGCAAAAAAAAAGGCGAGATGATTTCATCTCGCCTTTAATTAGATTTTTTTTATTAAGGTTGTGCAAAAGAAGCTCTTGCTCCGCCGCTTGTAAATATGGCAGCAATTCTGTTTTTCTGTCCAGTTGAGAACATGTACATTGCAGCATCATCAACATAATCCATGTAGTTCATTGTCATTTCTACAGGAGTACCAGAACAAGTACTGTAGTGAGGATATGCAGGAACACCATAGTTAGCAGTATTGTGAGTTGGTGTATCTGATACTAAGTCGCTTCCGCAAGTTGCATCTCCCCAAATGTGACGTAAATTCATCCAGTGGCCTACTTCGTGAGTAGCAGTTCTTCCTAAGTTAAATGGCGCGTTAGCAGAACCAGATAAACCGAAGTATTTTGGATCAATTACAACTCCATCTGTAGAAGAAGCTCCTCCAGGGAATTGTGCATATCCTAAAATTCCTCCTCCAATTGTACAAGACCACATATTAAGTTTTGTAGTTGGTGAAGTAGGAGCAATTCCTCCCTGAGCTGTTTTTTTCATGGCATCGTTAGTTCCCCATGAAGTTTTAGTAGTAGATTTTCTAATTACCTGATCTAAAACAAATGAAATTCCAATGTTTGCTTTTACGCCTGCGAATAATGCTGGTACATTATTGTAATCAGAGTTTAAAGCGTTGAAATCTTTGTTTAAAACATCAATTTGAGATTGAATTTGAGTGTTTGAGATATTCTCTGCAGTTGTTCTGTACAAAACGTTTACCACAACAGGAATTTCAATTTTACCATTTACAAGACGGCCTTGGAATTTTTTGTCACCATGCTGGATTGTAAATTCTTCGATTTCATTCATTGTAATGGCAAGAGCCGGATTAGCTTTCAATTGAGCTTCTAATACGTCCTGGGTGGCACAGGCACGACGGCTTGCAACTGCTGCTTCAGGAGCTGAAGATTCAGTTTGGTCATTTTGACAAGAAAACAGCACTAATGCTGTAATTGCAGAAATAATAACTTTTTTCATAATAATCGGGGTTTTTTGTTATAAAATATTAGTTTTGGTTAACCAGATCGCAATTTTATAACAAATTCATTTTGTAGCCAAATTTTTATAATGATTTATTTGTGAGAATTTTACAAAGCCTTGTAAATTCTGGTTCTTACAAAAATGTTAAATTTATTTTTATGATGTAATTTCTTATTATTTAATGTTTTAACACCTAAAAAAGTCCTTAAATCATCTTAAAAATACTTTACCAGAAGATTGTTTAACTTAATTTTAAGATTTATTCCCAATTTCTAAACACTAATTGGAAATGAAATCAGTAAGGACCGTCTTTTTACGTAGGAAGATATTTTATAAAGAAGTAATCTCGTATAAAGCAATACTTGCTGCCTGAACTACATTCATGCTGCTGTTTTTTCCATACATATTGATGTGGACAATTTGATGTGAAATTTCTAAAAGATCTTCTGAAATGCCACTGATTTCGCTGCCTATTAAAAGTGCAGTTTTCTTATTTTGAGGTATAACAACTTCTTTCAACGGTTTGCTGTTACTTGCGATTTCTAAGGCAATAATTTCGAAATCATTTTTCTGCAGATATTCGATTAATGCTGCATTTTCTTCAATAATCTGATGCGGTACATGAAGATGTGTGCTTCGGGATGTTTTGTTGATTTTTCTTGGCGTAAGCGGAATATATTTTCCTAAAAAGATGATATTTTCTACGCCAAAAGCTTCTGAAATTCTAAAAAGTGAACCAATATTCTGCTGAAAATAAATATGATCGCAGACTAAAGTTATCGGAAAAGTTTTTCGTTCAAACTGGTTTTCTTCGTGGGTAAGCTGCACTTTTTAAATGTTAATTGGTAAAAATATAATTAATGATATTCGCACCCATCTTTAAGGCTTTTTCGCGAACATTTGCGGGATCGTTGTGTACTTCGGCATCTTCCCAGCCGTCTCCTAAATCACATTCGTAAGTATATAATAAAACCAGTTTATTTTCTACAAAAACTCCAAATGCCTGCGGACGTGTTCCGTCGTGTTCGTGTATTTTCGGCAGTCCATTTGGGAAAGAAAACGGCTTTTGAAAAATAGCGTGATTGGCTGGAATTTCAACTAAATCATTATTAGGAAATATTTTTTTGATTTCTTTTCGAATGTATTGATCCATTCCATAATTATCGTCGATGTGAAGAAATCCGCCTCCGTTTAAATAATTTCTCAGATTCGTAATATCAGAATCGCTGAAAACCACATTTCCGTGTCCAGTCATGTGTACAAATGGGTAGGACAATAAATCAGGATTGTTTGGTTCTACTGTTGAAGGTTTTGTTTTTATACGCGTATTGATATTCGAATTGCAAAAACGAATCAAATTTGGCAGTGAAGTCGGATTGGCGTACCAGTCACCACCGCCGCTGTATTTTAATAAAGCGATTTCCTGAGAAAAGGATGGAAGAGAAACTAATAAAAATAAAAGCAGTAGTTTTTTCATAGTTTATGCAACAATAATTTAGTTTGAGGTTTCATTAAAAAATACCACACTATGACAAGCCACAACAGCAGCAGTTTCCGTTCGTAAACGTGTATTTCCTAAAGTTACTGGCTGATAATGGTTTTCTATTGCCAGTTTTATTTCTTTTTCGGAGAAATCTCCTTCAGGGCCAATTAACAAAGTCACATTTTCATTTGGCTTTAAAGTTTCCTTCAAAGATTTTTTGTCTGTTTCTTCGCAATGTGCAATAAATTGAAGTCCTTGATTTTGTTGTTTGATGAATTCTTTAAATGAAACTGCTTCATTTAATTTAGGCAGAAACGTTTCATTTGATTGTTTCATAGCAGACAAAATAATTTTTTCAAAACGGTCTAAATTCACCACTTTTCTTTCAGAGCGGTCGCAGATTATAGGCGTGATTTCTTGTATGCCAATTTCAGTAGCTTTTTCTAAAAACCATTCAAAACGATCGTTCATTTTGGTTGGTGCTACTGCCAGATGCAAACGAAATTTTGGTTCGGGCGATTTGGTAATCGAAATAACATCTACAATACATTTATTGTCTGAAGCCAACGTGATTTCGGTTTCAAACAATATACCTTTTCCATTAGTAACATGCAGTATATCTGAATCTTTTTTACGTAAAACTTTTATAATATGTCGGCTTTCTTCTTTATCAAAAGAAAAACTTTGGGTTGTTTCGTCTATATCAGGATTAAAAAATAACTGCATACTTAAAATTGAATTCTCGCTTTTGAAACCACAGCAGACGTTTCAAAACGGTTAGATAAAAATTTTTGATAGCCTACAATTCCAATCATAGCAGCATTATCTGTAGTATATTCAAATTTCGGAATAAAAGTTTTCCAGCCGTATCTGCCTTCGCTTTCTTTCAGCGTGTTTCTAATTCCTGAGTTGGCCGAAACACCACCGCCAATCGCAATTTGCGTGATTCCGGTTTCTTTGACAGCCAATTTTATTTTGTCCATCAAAATTTCGATAATCGTATGCTGAATAGAAGCGCAGATATCATTGAGGTTTTCTTCTATGAAATTAGGATTTTCCTGTTTGTTTTTCTGAATGAAATATAAAATAGCCGTTTTTAATCCAGAGAAACTAAAATCCAATCCCGGAACTTTAGGTTTTGTAAAAGCAAATGCTTTTGGATTTCCTTCTTTAGCATATTTATCAATTAAAGGTCCGCCTGGATAAGGCAGTCCTAAAATTTTGGCACTTTTGTCAAAAGCTTCTCCTACGGCATCATCAGTCGTTTCGCCAATGATTTCCATATCAAAAAAACCGTTGACTTTTACGATTTGTGTATGTCCGCCGCTGATAGTTAATGCTAAAAATGGAAACTCAGGTTTGTCATATCCTTCTTCATCAATAAAATGAGCCAGAATATGAGCATGCATGTGATTAACAGCAATTAACGGAATATTTAAGGCTAATGATAATGATTTGCTGAAAGAAGTTCCCACGAGTAAAGACCCCATTAAACCCGGACCTTGTGTAAAGGCAATGGCGTTTAGCTGTTCTTTTTGTACATTTGCCTTCTTAAGGGCAGCATCGATTACGGGAACTATATTTTGTTGATGGGCTCTCGAAGCTAATTCTGGAACCACACCACCATATTGATTGTGAATTAACTGATTGGCCACAACATTTGAGAGTACTTTATCGTTATGTAAAACTGCAGCAGCAGTATCATCGCACGAACTTTCGATGGCTAAAATAAAAACCTCTGAATTTTGCATATAAAGGCACGATTTTGGATTATATTTGACAAATAAATTTATTAATTTTATTTGTGTAAAGCAGATGCCAAAATTAAAGAATTTTTATCAATAACAGCGGTCCTTTGTCTGTTCAAATTAAATTAACAAAAACAATAATAAAACAAGGTTATCAAAAAAGTAAAAAAAATAGTATCCAGAACTCTGATTGGCTTAATTTTACTTTTGCTGGTACTTGCTATCACCTTGTCCCTTCCGGTTGTACAAACCAAAATTGCCAATTATATTACTAATACCTTAAATAACGATTTTAAAACCGATATTACAGTTGAGCGAACTGCTATTAATATTTTTGGCGGTGTAAAACTTAAAAAAGTCCTTATACGCGATCATCATAAAAATACTTTGATTTATTCGGATATTATTTCCACTGATATTTTGAGTATTAAAAGGATGCTCGACGGTGATTTGATTTTTGGTGATCTTCGTTTGACGGGATTGATTTTTAATCTGAAAACCTATAAAAACGAGGATGAAAACAATATTAATAAGTTTATTAAATTGTTTGAAACCGGAAAAAAGAGTCAGTCAAAAAGACATTTTTTGATGACAGCACGAAATGCTTACATCTCAAACGGAAGTTTTTCTGTGGTAGATGAAAACAAAAAAACACCTCAATTTTTAGATTTCAAAAAGCTAAACGCTTACATCAGTGATTTTAAAATATACGGACCAGAAGTAAATACAACGATTCACCGTTTTTCATTTTTAGATCACAGAGGATTGTATGTTTCCAACTTTGCCGGTAAATTCAGTTATAATAAAAAACAAATTAAGGTTGAAAATTTAGCTATTAAAACCAAAAGGTCTTGGATTTACGGAAAGGCAATCTTAAATTATAAAGTTGGCGATTTCCTCGAGTTTACAGATAAAGTAAAGTTTGATGTGGCTCTGGATTCTTCTTCTATTGCTTCAAATGACATTCGTTATTTTTACGATGGTTTGGGTAAAAACCAGCATTTTAAAGTAAAAACCAAAATCAAAGGACCCTTAAATAATCTGAATTTAAATCATCTTAGACTTAGCGATACCAACGGTTCTAAAATTTACGGAACGATTAATTTCAAAAATCTTTTAGGCGATAAAACACAGAAATTTTCAATGGACGGAAAGTTTGATAAACTGCTTTCCAGTTATGATAATTTAGTTGTGCTGCTTCCTGGAATTCTGGGAAAAAGTCTTCCAAAGGAACTTAAAAAAATCGGGAAGTTTAATATTATAGGTAAAGCGAAAGTTACAACTGTAGATCTCGAAACGAATTTTAAAATGGCAACCGATTTAGGAAACGGAAAAGTCGATCTTCATATGAATAATATGGATTTTATCGACAAAGCTTCGTATTCTGGAAATATCGTGTTGGATAATTTTAATATTGGTGCTGTTTTAGATCGAAAAGACCTTGGAAGAACAACTCTTAATCTGGATGTTGATGGAGTTGGTTTTACAAAAAAATATCTAAATACCATTGTAAAAGGAGACATTAGTAAATTGTACTATAATAATTATACCTATAATAATATTGTAGTAAATGGTAATTTCAAACTTCCTTATTATAAAGGTAAAGTAAATATTAGCGACCCAAACCTGAGTTTGACATTTGACGGATTGGTAGATTTAAGTAAACGTGAAAGCCGTTACGATTTTCATATCAATGTCGAAAATTCAGATTTGCGTAAGCTGAAGTTTATTAACGATTCTATTTCTTATTTTAAAGGAGATGCGGTTGTGCAGGTAACTGGAAATTCAATCGAGAATCTTCAGGGTGATATTTATATTAAAGATGCTGAATATCAAAATCCAAAAGCAACGTATGCTTTTGATGAAATTACTGTAAGTTCAAATTTCGATGCTGATAAACTGAGAACTATAACCATAAACTCTAATGATGTTGTAAATGGTAAAATTATAGGGAAATTTCAGTTTGGGCAGTTGGATAAACTGGTTATGAATTCCGTTGGAAGTTTGTATACCAATTACAAACCGTATAAAGTTAAAAAAGGACAATTTTTACGTTTCAATTTCCACGTATATAATAAGGTAGTCGAAATGCTGTATCCTGATATGAAAATTGATTCGAGTACCGTTGTGCGCGGAAAAATAGATTCAGATCAGCAGGAATTTAAATTCAGATTTAGATCTCAGCAAATTACCGCTGATAAAAATACATTCGATAATATCCGAATCAATATCGATAATAAAAACCCGCTTTATAATGCTTATGTAGAGCTGGACAGTATTAAAACACCTTATTATAAGATCCGTGATTTTAATTTAATCAATGTAACTTCAAAAGATACTTTGTTTGTTCGTTCGGAATTTAAAGGTGGAGATAAAGGACAGGATTATTTCAATCTCGATTTGTTTCATACTATCGATAAAAATAAAAACAACATTGTAGGAATTAAGAAATCCGAAATGAAGTTTAAAGATTATTTGTGGTATTTAAATGAAAATGCAGAAAAAGATAATCAAATTGTTTTTGATCAGTATTTTAAAAACTTTACCATTAATAATATAGTCTTGTCGCATGAGAATCAAAAAATCGATTTGAATGGTATTATTAAAGGTAAAGATTATAAAGATGTTGTCCTCAATTTTGAAGATGTTGATATCAATAAGATTACACCGTTTAATTCCAAATTTGTCTTTAATGGTAATTTGAACGGAAAGATTAATTATAAGCAGAATAAAAATGTCTATCAGCCCACGGCAACTATTGTAATTGATCATCTAAATTTAAATAAAGTCGATCTCGGAACTTTGAATTTTGATATTTCTGGTGATGAAAGTTTTCGAAAGTTTACTGTAAATTCCTCTATTGTAAATGGTTTTGCAGAATCGTTTAGGGCAAATGGTACTTTTGCAATCGAAAACAAAGAAACCATACTGGATATGAGCTTAAAACTCGAAGGTTTCAATCTGGCTACGTTAGGAACGGTTGGAGGAGATGTCTTGTCGAATATTAGAGGATCTGTTTCAGGAAACGCTTCGGTTGTTGGAAATTTAAATAAGCCGGAAATAAACGGACGTTTGTATGTGGAAAAAGCCGGAATGACAATTCCGTATCTAAATACTGATTATGAGTTAAGCGATCGAACCGTAATCGATTTGACCGACGAAAAATTCTTGTTTAGAAATAATCAGTTAACCGATACTAAGTATAAAACAAAAGGATTGCTAAATGGAACGATAGAACATCATAATTTCGGCGATTGGAAACTCGATCTTACCATAACATCCAAACGGTTATTAGCTCTTGATACAAAAGATAGTGAAGATGCGGCGTATTTTGGAACCGCTTTTATAAACGGAACTGCGAGTATAAAAGGACCAACAGAAAGTTTATTTATTAAGGTAGATGCCAAATCGGAAAAAGGAACCGAAGTAAAAATTCCTATTAACAACGCGCAAAGTGTTGGAGAAAGCAGCTGGATTCATTTTGTAACGCCAAAAGAAAAATACAATCTCGCCAATGGCATTGTAGAAAGAACCCGAAACTATAACGGTTTGGAACTTGAATTTGATTTTGATATTACGCCAGATGCCGAAGTAGAAGTAATTCTTGATCGAAATTCCGGCCACGGTATGAAAGGAAAAGGGTACGGATCGTTATTATTTAAAATTAATACACTCGGTAAATTTAATATGTGGGGAGATTTCCAGGCATACGAAGGAACTTATAATTTTAAATACGGCGGTTTAATCGATAAAAAATTCGCAGTTAAAAAGGGAGGTTCTATTATTTGGGAAGGAAACCCTATGCGTGCACAGCTGAATTTAGAAGCCGTTTATAAAACTACGGCGAATCCTGCAGTTTTATTAGATAACACTTCATCTTTCAATAAAAAAGTACCAGTAGAAGTTGTGATTGGATTAAGAGGAGATTTGGCAAGCCCGGAACCTAATTTTGATATTCAGTTTCCATCCGTAAGTAATGTATTGAAATCAGAGATTCAGTACAAACTGGATGATAAAGATATTCGTCAAACACAAGCCTTGTATCTATTGTCTACCGGTTCGTTTATGAGTACCGATGGTTTTAGTCAGGGAGATTTTTCAGGAACGCTTACTGAAACGGCTTCAAGTTTATTAGGCGGTATTATTAAATCAGATAATGATAAAGTAAATATCGACTTGAATTATGTGTCTGCAGATAGAAGAATGGGGCAGGAGGCTGACGGACAATTTGTAGCTAATATTTCATCTCAAGTTAATGAAAGAATTACCATCAACGGAAAACTTGGAGTTCCGGTTGGAGGAGTAAACGAATCGGCGATTGTGGGAGATATAGAAATTTTGTATCGTGTAAACGAAGACGGTTCGATGAATCTTCGATTGTTCAATAAAGAAAACGATATCAATTACGTAGGACAAGGAATTGGCTACACACAAGGTGTTGGTATTTCATATGAAGTCGATTTTGATACTTTCAGCGAATTGGTAAACAAAATATTCAAGAGTCATAAATTGGAAAGAGCGATTAAAAACTCTGATGATTTTCAAGATTCGAATTTAAATCCTGACTTTATTAACTTCAATAAACGAAAAGAAGAAGAGAAGGATAAAAAGAAATCTGAAAAGAAACAAGAGGAAAAAAAGACGCCGCCAAAAAGCAATAATGAAGCAGTGATTCCAGATAATGATTTTTAAATGACTGTTAAAAGAAACCTATATCTAACCCCATTATTTTTATAATGGGGTTTTTATGCTACTTTTAAACTTTTTATAACTTTTTGGTTTCTAAACCATAAGATGCTATTTTTATAACACTTCATTTGGGTATTGTTAATTTTAAACATTTAATTAAAAAAAGTGGCTTTTATTATTTTAAATGAAATTTTTACCGCTAAAAAACTTATTAACGAAAACGTTTGAATTTAACAGATTTTATTAATTTATAATAAACAGAACCGGAAAAGTGCTGAATGTTTGCTAATTTTACACTTTAATACTTAAATAATGTCAAAAACAATAAAAAAAGTAGGTGTTCTAACCTCAGGGGGAGATTCACCTGGAATGAATGCTGCCATACGATCTGTTGTTCGAACATGTGCTTTTCATAATATAGAATGCATAGGGATTTATAGAGGGTATCAAGGAATGATCGAAGGAGATTTCAAAGAAATGGGCCCTCGAAGCGTTAATAACATTGTAAACAAAGGAGGAACGATTTTAAAATCGGCTCGTTCAGTTGATTTCAGAACACCTGAAGGTAGAAAGAAAGCGCACGAAAACCTTTTAAAAGCTGGAGTGGATGCTTTGGTTGTAATTGGTGGTGACGGAAGTTTTACCGGAGGTTTAATTTTTAACTCTGAATATGATTTTCCTGTAATGGGAATTCCTGGTACAATCGATAATGATATTTATGGTACAAGTTTTACTTTAGGTTACGACACTGCTTTAAATACTGTTGTTGATTGTATTGATAAAATTAGAGACACTGCAAGTTCTCATAACCGTTTATTCTTTGTAGAGGTAATGGGTAGAGATGCAGGTCATATCGCTCTTAATGCCGGAATTGGTGCAGGAGCAGAAGAAATCCTTATTCCTGAAGAAGATTTAGGATTAGACAGATTGTTAGACTCTCTTCAAAAAAGTAAAGCTTCAGGAAAATCATCAAGTATTGTAGTTATTGCTGAAGGAGATAAAATTGGTAAAAATGTATTCGAATTAAAAGATTACGTTGAAGCTAATTTACCTGAGTACGATGTAAGAGTTTCAGTATTAGGACATATGCAGAGAGGTGGTTCTCCATCTTGCTTCGACCGTGTACTGGCAAGCCGTTTAGGAGTAAAAGCAGTTGAGTCTTTATTAGAAGGAAAATCAAACTATATGGTTGGTTTAAAAGAAGATAAAGTAGTTTTAACTCCATTAGAACAAGCTATTAAAGGAAAATCAGAAATTGATAGAGAATTATTAAGAGTGTCAGACATCATGTCTACATAATCTATATAAAGTTTAAAAAGAAGAGAAGTTTATTGTGAGGAAATTAGACTTTGAAAATAGTGTAATAAAAACAAAAGCAAAAATTTAGTAAAATGTCAAAAGTAAAATTAGGAATAAACGGATTTGGACGTATCGGAAGAATCGTTTTTAGAGAGTCTTTTAATAGAGATAATGTAGAAGTAGTAGCGATCAACGATTTATTAGATGTAGATCACTTAGCTTACTTATTAAAATATGATTCAGTTCACGGTCGTTTCAACGGAACTGTAGAAGTTAAAGAAGGAAAATTGTATGTAAACGGAAGAAATATCCGTATTACTGCAGAAAGAAATCCTGCTGACTTAAAATGGAACGAAGTTGATGTAGATGTAGTAGCTGAATGTACTGGTATCTTCACAACTATCGAAACTGCAAGCGAGCACTTAAAAGGAGGAGCAAAAAAAGTTATCATCTCTGCTCCATCTGCTGATGCTCCAATGTTTGTAATGGGAGTTAACCACGAAACTGCAAAAGCTTCTGATTTAGTTGTTTCTAACGCTTCTTGTACTACAAACTGTTTAGCTCCTTTAGCTAAAGTTATCCACGATAATTTCGAAATCGTTGAAGGTTTAATGACAACTGTTCACGCAACTACTTCAACTCAAATGACAGCTGACGGACCTTCTAGAAAAGACTGGAGAGGTGGACGTGCTGCTGCAATCAACATCATTCCTTCTTCAACAGGTGCTGCTAAAGCGGTTGGAAAAGTTATTCCATCTTTAAATGGAAAATTAACTGGAATGTCTTTCCGTGTTCCTACTGCTGACGTTTCTGTAGTTGACTTAACTGTAAAAGTGGCTAAAGAAACTTCATACGAAGAAATTATGGCAGTATTGAAAAAATCTTCTGAAACTGACTTAAAAGGTATCTTAGGATTTACTGAAGATGCAGTCGTTTCTCAAGATTTCATTTCTGACAAAAGAACTTCTATCATCGATGCTACTGCAGGAATTGGTTTAAATTCAACTTTCTTCAAATTAGTATCTTGGTACGATAATGAGTACGGATACTCAAGCAAATTGATCGATTTATCTGTTCATATCGCAGGTTTAAAATAATATTATATATTTTTGCAAAATCCCGTTCGATGCGTCGAACGGGATTTTCTTATTTTGTTGCGTCTTTAATTAATGTAAAAAATACACTTATTGAGGAAAAACTAAACCAAAAAACAAAAAATAAAATGAAATTAATAGTTGATAGTGGGTCTACTAAAGCCGATTGGATTGCAATAGATGATAATGGAAAAGTATTATTCACGACACAAACATTAGGATTAAATCCTGAAATACTTGACGGTCCTGAAATCATTACAAGATTAAATGATCGTTTTGATATTTTACAAAATAAAAAAAATGCAACTCACTTATTCTTTTACGGAGCTGGATGTGGAACAGACAGAATGAAAGAATATTTGAAACAAGTTTTTCAAGAATATTTCTCTAACGCAATTGTAGACGTTCAAGAAGATACTTATGCAGCGGTTTATGCTACGACTCCAAAAGGAGAAGAAGCTATTGTTTCGATTCTTGGAACAGGTTCTAACTGTAGTTATTTTGATGGAAAAGTATTGCATCAAAAAGTTCAGTCATTAGGATATATCGTAATGGACGACTGCAGCGGAAATGTTTTCGGAAAAGAATTGATTAGAAAATATTACTTTAATAAAATGCCTAAGGAATTAGCTGTTGAACTTGAAAAAGAATACGACGTTGATCCAGATTTTATTAAAAATAAGCTTTATAAAGAGCCAAATCCAAACGCGTATTTAGCAACTTACGCTAAGTTTTTAATCAAACATAAAGATACAGATTTCTGCAGAAAAATTATTTTCAAAGGAATGAAGTCTTTCGTTAAAAACTACATCAAACAGTTTGATAACTGTAAAGAAGTTCCTGTTCACTTTGTAGGTTCTATTGCATTCTATTTAAAAGATGAATTACAAGAAACTTTTGATAAATACGAGCTTAAATTAGGAAATGTTTTAAGAAGACCAATCGACGGTTTAATTGCGTACCATGTTGCTAACCAATAGTTCCGGATTTATGGAAATTGCAATTATAGCTCATGACGGTAAAAAGGCAGATTTAATAGAGTTTTTAATTAAAAATGCTGATATTCTTCATAATGAGAAAATCAAACTAATTGGTACCGGAACAACCGGAGGAAAAGCCGAAGCTGCTGGATTTAAAACGCAAAGAATGCTTTCAGGTCCATTAGGAGGTGATGCGCAGATTGCAGGAAGAGTAGCGGAGGGAATTACTAATATGGTTTTCTTTTTTAAAGATCCTTTATCAAGTCATCCGCATGAAGCAGATATTAATATGCTGATTCGTGTGTGTGATGTACATAATGTGCCGCTGGCCACGAATGAAGCAACGGCACAATTATTATTAGATGCTATTGCACAGCAATTATAGAAATCTCAACATTTACATTCTTAGGCAGACATGCCACTTGAACCGTTTCACGTGCTGGAGCGGTTTTTTCGTTAAAATATGAACCATAAATCGTGTTGATCGCTCCAAAATTGTTCATATCCATAATGAAGATTGTAGCTTTAACCACATTTTCAAAAGTCATATCTGCAGCCTCAAGAATAGCAGCGATGTTTTCCATTACCTGCTTCGTTTCATCGTTGATGTTGTTAGTAACAAGTTCGCCTGAAGTCGGATTTATAGCAATCTGGCCAGAAGCATAAAGTGTATTTCCAGCTAATACAGCCTGATTATAAGGTCCAATTGGAGCTGGAGCCTTCTCTGTAAAGATTATTTTTTTCATGATAGTTGTTGATTTATAAATATCTTATCGGTTTGAGACACTTCTTTTATTCCATTTAATGTCGCTCAACATTCCAGATTTAATTCCAATAAAGAAGTTCCAGTTAGAATTTGTTCCAAGCGGCTGATAGTTAAAAGCCATTCTCCAGCTTAATAAATCTCTTTCAAAACGGAACTGAGTAAAAGTAACTCCTTTTTGTACGAAATCATATCCTGTAGATACACCACCTTTCCATTTAGGCGTAATATCAGTGTTGATAGAAATCATGATGGAGTTTCCAGTAATCTTATTTTCTCTGGCCGCGTTCGAATACGTCAATGAATACGCCATAGTCATATCCCATGGTATTTTTGCACTGAAAAATTCGCTGATAACATCATCGTCTCTTTCCGGTTCATTTGCAAATTGGCTGTTTCGGCTGTCGTTTAGGTCAGTATTTGTTCCGAATAAGTCGTCATTACGACCACCATTTCGCTGACTCTGCGCATTTTTTTCCTTTCCGGTTCCCTTATTCGAAAACGAATAATTCATCGTAACGTTTGCACTCGTCATTCTAAATAAACTTCCGCCATTGTCGATGTTGAACTTGTTGATTACGTTTCCAGCATTATCAATCGCATACGGGTTTAAAACTGCCCCGAAATTCATATTTAGTTTATTGTCAAAAAACTGTGTTCCACCACTTACTACAATTGGCTGCCAAGCTAGAGTTTCTTTTCCGTTTGCATTAAAATTATAGCTTGTATTGAAGTTTAAGTTGTTTAAAAGCATAATCTTCTTTGGTTCCGTTTTCGTGCTGTCGCTGTCTCTTACTTTTGCTTCAAATGTGTTGCTCAATGTAAAACCAACAATACTTGAATTATCCTTTCCTGGTGCGCCGTAAATTCCATTTGCAAAGCGGCTGTATTCATCTGTAGAGATTCTTCCTGCAGCATCCACAGTATAATGATCGTAATATCTTTCGAAACTTGGTGTATACGAATACGTAATACTTGGTCTCATGACGTGACGAATAGACTGGATTTTTTTATCTGCTCCAAAATTGAACGTACCGTAAATAGTAGTTCCTAAGTTCGTGCTGAAGTTGTACGTTCTGTATGAATCAAAACCATTAACCGTTTTATCAACCACTTGACCTTTGGCATCGTCGTAATTTTTATCAATCGTTTTGGTTACCCAAGTTTCTTGATAGTTTGTAGAAGCTCCAGCACTAAAATATTTAAAGATTTTAAAGTTGGTGCTGATTGGAATAGTATGCTGCATTCCAATTTGAGCATCTCTAAACATCTGAGGCTTGAAAAAAAGCGAATCAGTAGTTTTAAAATTGTTTTTTCCTGTTACGTTATATTGTAAGTTGATGTTTTTGAAAAAACCTTTTTTAACGCCGTTTTTGCCAACAAATGGGTAAACACGGTCAATACTTCCCTGAAAGTTAGGTAACGTCATCGTGATTTCTTCTGTCTGCGTATTCTGCTGGTGTGTTGCAGAAAGCGAAATACGAGATCCTGGAATGGTATTAAATGTTTTGTTGTACGAAATAGAAGAACTCAAAGTATTGTTCAGATTGGAACCAATATTGGCTTGATTAATCGAACGCTTAAAGTACTTACTACTACCCATGTTCACAGAAGCAGAGAAGCTTGAATTTGGGTTCGATTTTGTGTCTTTAGAATGCGACCACTGAATGTTATAAATGTTTTGTTTTGAATAATCAGGATAACCTCGTTCACTGCTGATTAAGTTCTCAAAACGAATATTCACATTTCCACGATACTTATACCGTTCGGCATAAGACGATTCGAAACGCATGGCATAACTACCATTCGTATAATAATCTCCTAAAACCGTTAAATCGTAATTATCGCTCAAGGCAAAATAATATCCTCCATTTTGTAACGAGAAACCTCTTGTGTTGGAGTCATTATAACTTGGGATAATAATACCCGAAACGCTTCTTTCCTGGCTTAATGGAAAATAACCATACGGTAAAGCCAGTGGAGTAGGTACATCAGCAATAATCATCTGGGTTAAACCAGTAACGATTTTTTTTCCAGGTATAAATTTGATTTTGCTCGTTAGAAAATAGTATTCGGGATTGTCAATATCTTGTGCAGTTGTAATTCTGGCGCCTTTTAAGAAGTAAACAGAATCATTTTCCTTTTTTGTAACAGCAGCTTTAATGTTTAATTCTCCCTGTTTGGTTCTTGAATTGTAGATTAAAGCTTTCTTGGTTTTAAAGTTAAAACGAATTGAATCTGGCTGGACTTCACTTGTACCTTGCTTGAAATTAGGATATTGGACTAGAACTCCCGAAGAATCTTTTATTCTTCCAGCATATACTTCGTCCTTTTCGTAATTTAGAACAATGATACCCGATTTTAACTCAACATCTTTATAATATAATTCACCCTCATTATAAAGAGTGATTAATTTTTTCTTCTGGTCGATTTTTGCATAATCTTTGGCCTTGTATCTTACTTTCCCATCCAAAAAAGTCTTGGTAGCCCTTACGGTGTCAAGCTTTATAGTATCATTTGGAATTATTTCAGGTTTATCTGTTTGTTTTCCAGAAGGTAAAGGCTTTTTTTTAGATTTTATCTCTTGCGAATATAAATTACCACATCCTATAGATAGGAAAAATGATATTAAAACGATATTAAATAAGTTTGTATGCAAAGGTTTAAATACTATTTTTGTAAAATTATGGCTTGTTTTTTGACATGTCAAACTTACATATAATTTTTTGGCAAAAATAATCAATTGTAAAAATTATAACAGCTGCGTTTTATTAAAATTAACTTTTACATTTATGAATAAACTAAACAAAATTAAAGTAATCTTTGCTTTTTTTCTAACTATATCGTCATTTTTTGCTTACAGTCAATCAAATGTTTTTAAGGTTACGCTCGATGCGGGACACGGTGATCACGATTTTGGAGCAGTTTACAGTGGCCGGATTGAGAAAAACATTGCTTTAGCTATTGTTTTAAAAGTCGGGAAAATATTAGAGCAGAGTCCTAATGTTAATGTTATCTATACTCGTAAAACCGATGTTTTTGTCGATTTAGTAGAAAGAGCCAATATTGCTAATAGAGCCAACTCAAACATTTTCGTTTCTATTCACTGTAATGCCAATAAAAATACCGCAGCAGACGGAACAGAAACATATGTAATGGGTTTGAGCAAAGTTGCATCGAATCTTGAAGCGGCGAAAAAAGAGAACTCGGTAATTACTTTAGAGAAGGATTATAAACGTAAATATGAAGGTTTTGATCCGAATTCACCGGAATCAATGATTGGAATGACATTAATGCAGGAAGAATATCTAGACAACAGTATCTCTTTAGCAAGTAAAATTGAGGATAACTTTGAAAGATTAGGCAAAAAAATCCGCCATGGTGGTGTAAAACAAGCACCTTTTATGGTTCTTCACAAAGCGTATATGCCAAGAGTTCTGGTAGAAACTGGTTTCGTTTCAAATCCAACAGAAGGGAATATATTAAATTCAGACGAAGGTCAGGATGATATTGCAAAAGCAATCGCAGAAGCTATTTTAAGTTACAAAAGAGAATATTTCGGTTCTGGCGCACAAGAAGTAGTAGAAGCAAAACCAGTAAAAGACACTTCTACACCAAAAAAGGTAACACCACCACCGACAAAAAATACACCTAAAGGAACTTTCTTTAAAGTACAGTTGATTGCTAGTATTAAAAATACGCCATTAGAACCTAAAAATTTTAAAGGTTTGAAAAACGTAACAATGGTTTTTGAAAACAATATGTATAAATATTTCTACCAAGAAACTTCAAATTATGAAGCTGCTAAAAAATATTTGGAAGAGGCTAAGGATAAGGGATATGGCGCCGCTTTTTTAGTAGCAACTAAAGATGGAGAAAAGATTAGTATTCAGGACGCGATTAAATAATTAAGCACAAGTTCGAATATTTATATTAAATTTGTATAAACACTAAGAATTTTGAAAGTAACAAGAGAAATTAAAACGGCTGTATTAGTCATCGCGTCAATTTTATTATTTATTTGGGGCTACAGTTTTTTAAAAGGCAGAGACCTTTTTACGAATTATAAAGTATTATATGTTCAATATGATAATGTTGAAGAACTTTCATCTTCAGCTCCGGTAACTTTAAACGGACTTGGAATTGGAAAAGTAAGCAAGATTACAATTGATGAAAACACAGGAAAACTATCTGTTGAACTTCAGATTAAAACTGATTTTCCAATTTCTAAAACAAGTACAGCAGCATTATATTCTCCAAGCTTGATTGGAGGAAAGCAAATCAAAATTATTCCAAATCTTGCTGATAAAGAACTTGCAGAAGACGGACAAGTATTACAGTCTTCTGTAGAGCTGGGACTTACTGAATCTTTAGGAGGAAAGATCGAACCGCTGCAGGTTAAACTGGATAAAATGCTTTTAAATATTGATGTGCTGGTTACAGGCCTAAACAATACTTTAGACAAAAACACACAAGAAAATTTAAAGAAAACTATTGCTGAATTGAGTCAGACAATGGAACAGTTTCACAGAGCATCGGGAAGTCTTAATAACATCTTAGATACGAATAAAGGGCAGATTAATGGAGTTGTGAGTAACTTCAATAAAATGTCAAATAACTTCAATAAAATATCTGATTCTTTAAATAAAGCTGATTTAGGAAAAACAGTACGTAACCTAAACCAAACTTTAGCTAAAGTGGATGGATTAATGGCTAATTTGAATTCAGGAAAAGGAACAGCTGGTAAATTATTAAATGACGATGCATTGTATAATAACTTAGCTAAAACTTCTAAAGAACTTGAATTGCTATTACAAGACGTACGTCTTTACCCGACACGTTATGTAAACGTTTCGCTTTTCGGAAAGAAAAACAAACCTTACGTAGCACCAAAAGAAGAAACAAATTCAACGGATAAAAAATAGACATAAATGAGTTATTTAGATAATATTTTATTTGCTATACTTCTTATAGCTGGTTTCGGTTTTTTTGCAGCGAGCGTAAAAAAAATCATCCGAAATATAAAGTTGGGAGTTGATGTAGATCGAAAAGATAATCCTAAAGCTCGTTGGAAAAATATGGCTTTGATTGCCCTTGGGCAGTCAAAAATGGTAAAACGTCCCGTGGCGGGGATACTTCACATATTTGTGTATGTAGGTTTTATCATTATTAATATCGAATTACTCGAAATCATTATTGACGGGTTATTTGGAACACACCGAATTTTTGCACCTTATTTAGGTGTTATTTACGATGTTTTAATTGCTTCATTTGAAATTTTAGCTATTCTGGTTATTGTTGCTGTAGTGACTTTCTGGATTAGAAGAAATGTAATTCGATTAAAACGTTTTATAAATTCAGACTTAAACGGATTCCCTAAAAGCGATGCGAACTACATTTTGTATTTCGAAACCGTTTTAATGATTCTGTTTTTATTAATGAATGCTTCAGATCTGCATTTGCAGAATGTTCCAGGAGGATATTCTCATTTTCATCAAGCAGGAACTTTTCCTGTAAGCCAATTTATTGCACCAATCTTTAACGGAATGTCAAATGATTTGGTCGGGCTTTTATACGAAGCTTTCTGGTGGTTACACATTACGGGTATTTTAGTTTTTATGAACTATTTATACTTCTCAAAACACCTGCATATTCTATTGGCTTTTCCAAATACATATTTTGCAAACCTAAAACCTGAAGGGCAGTTTGATAATTTAGCATCAGTTACAAAAGAGGTAAAACTGATGATGGATCCAAATGCTGATCCGTTTGCAGCAGCTCCAGCTGATGAAAATGCAAATCCGGCTAAATTTGGTGCAAGCGATGTTCAGGATTTAAACTGGGTGCAGTTGTTAAACGCATACACTTGTACAGAATGCGGACGTTGTACTTCAGCTTGTCCAGCTAATCAAACTGGTAAAAAATTGTCTCCACGTAAAATTATGATGGATACTAGAGATCGTTTGACTGAAGTTGGAAAAAATATTGATGCCAATAAAGGAACATTCGTACCTGATAATAAAACGTTGTTAAACGATTATATCACACCGGAAGAATTATGGGCTTGTACATCTTGTAATGCTTGTGTAGAAGAATGTCCAGTAAATATCAGTCCATTATCTATTATTATGGATATGCGTCGTTATTTGGTGATGGAACAAAGTGCTGCTCCAATGTCATTAAACGCCATGATGACCAATATTGAAAATAACGGTGCGCCTTGGCAGTACAGCCAACAGGATCGTTTAAATTGGAAAAACGAGAATTAAAAATATTTTAATTGGTTAATTGTTTAACCGTTTAATCAATTTTAAAAATAATATTTCGGTTTTGTAGAATTGTCAGTTTGTTTTTGACGATTAAACAATTCCACTACAAACCGATTAAACAAAAGTGAGAGAAATGTCAGAAAGTTTAGTAGTGCCAACAATGGCAGAAATGCTGGCCGAAGGAAAACAACCAGAGGTTTTGTTCTGGGTAGGTTGCGCAGGAAGTTTTGATGATAGAGCAAAAAAAATTACTAAAGCATTTGTGCGTATTTTAAATCGTACGAATGTTTCTTTTGCGGTTTTAGGTACAGAAGAGAGTTGTACTGGCGATCCTGCAAAAAGAGCTGGAAATGAATTTTTGTTCCAAATGCAGGCTATGATGAATATTGAGGTTCTAAATGCTTATGAAGCAAAAAAAATCGTAACCGCTTGTCCGCATTGTTTTAATACTTTAAAAAATGAATATCCTGAATTAGGAGGAAATTACGAAGTTATTCATCATACTGAATTCTTGAAATCATTAATTGATGAAGGAAGATTAACAGTGGAAGGCGGACAATTTAAAGGTAAAAAAATCACTTTCCACGATCCTTGCTATTTAGGAAGAGCGAATAAAGTATACGAAGCTCCAAGAGATTTAATCCAGAAATTAGACGTTGAATTGGTTGAAATGAAACGTTCTAAAGCAAACGGATTATGTTGTGGTGCTGGTGGAGCGCAGATGTTTAAAGACGCGGAACCAGGGAACAAAGAGGTGAATGTTTTACGTACAGAAGATGCTTTAGAAACGAAACCAGATATTATTGCAGCTGGTTGTCCTTTCTGTAATACCATGCTGACTGATGGAATTAAACATGCACATAAAGAAGGCGAAGTAAAGGTAATGGATGTGGCAGAGCTAATTGCGAATGCGCAGGATCTTTAATTAAAGTTGCAAAGTAACATAGTGACAAAGGCTCAAAGGTTTATTTGAAATTTTAAACTTTAAGAAATCTAAAATCAACAATCTAAAATCTAAAATTAAAAATGTATATACCTTTTGAAAATTTACCGGGTGAATCAAGAGTTTGGATTTACCAGTCGAACAGAAAATTTTCTGAGGAAGAGTTTTCTGAAATTGAAACTGACTTAAAAGCTTTTGTAGAACAATGGGCAGCACACGGCACCAGTCTTGAAGCTTCCTTTTTATTGAAATACAACCGATTCATTATATTGGCTGTAAATCAAGATGTACAAGCAGCGACAGGCTGTTCAATCGATAGTTCTGTAGAATTTATTCAAGGATTAGAAAAAAAGTACAATGTTGATTTATTGGATAAAATGAATGTTACTTTTAAATTAGGAGAACATATTGCTCATAAACCATTAATTGACTTCAAGAAAATGGTAAAAGACAAGGCGGTAACTGGAAATACAATAGTATTTAATAACTTGGTTACTAATATTGAAGAATTTAACGATGCTTGGGAAGTTCCTGCTGCCGACAGCTGGCACAGCAGATTTTTCTAAGAGAAATTTTTAAAGTATTAAAAGGCATGAAATTTAATTTTATGCCTTTTTTTGTGGGTCTAACTTTGTCAAAATTTTAAACTTTGACAAAGTTGATTTAGTGAGTTAATTTCATTTGAAAACAATAACGTCTCTTTTAGCCCCGATGGGAGCGATATCCTTTTTCTGGCTTCTTTAGACAGAAAAAGATAAAGCGGACAGCGGGAAGGTTGGTTCTTTTGAAAACAGTTTTTACTGCTCCTTATAAAAATAGGAGAAAATTTTAATCAAAAAATCTAACTGTCTAATAATCTGACTGCTCTAATATTTACAAAAATCTAACAATTTAAACGGTCAATTCAACGCTATTTTTGAGTATTTTCGTAGAATTAAATTAAATACATGAAAATAGCAATTGTTTGTTATCCTACTTTTGGAGGTAGTGGTGTAGTAGCCACAGAGTTAGGTCTCGAATTAGCCAGAAGAGGACACGAAATACACTTTATAACTTACAGCCAGCCCGTTAGATTGGCGCTTTTAAATCCAAATGTTCATTATCACGAAGTAAACGTTCCGGAATATCCTTTGTTTCATTATCAACCGTATGAATTGGCATTGTCAAGTAAACTGGTTGATATGGTTAAATTGTATAAAATTGAGCTTCTACACGTACATTATGCCATTCCTCATGCGTATGCAGGGTATATGGCAAAACAAATGTTGAAAAATGAAGGGATTAATCTTCCGATGATTACAACTCTTCACGGAACAGATATTACATTGGTTGGAAATCATCCGTTTTATAAACCTGCGGTAACTTTCAGTATCAATAAATCAGATTATGTGACTTCGGTTTCTCAGAGTTTGAAAGATGATACTTTGAAATTATTCAAAATCAAGAATAAAATCAAAGTGATTCCTAATTTTATCGAATTGGATAAAGTAAAAAAAGATCCTAGCGCGCCTTGCCACCGTTATGTAATGGCAAATGAGAACGAGCGTATTATTACCCATATCAGTAATTTTAGAAAAGTAAAACGCATTCCAGATATTATTAAGATCTTTTATAGTGTTCAAAAAGAAATTCCTGCTAAACTGATGATGGTAGGAGATGGACCTGAAAAAGAAAAAGCAGAAATTTTGTGTCAAGAATTAGGCATCTTAGATAAAGTTATTTTCTTTGGGAATAGCCATGAGATCGACAAAATTTTATGTATGACCGATTTGTTCCTGCTTCCTTCTGAAACTGAAAGTTTTGGTCTGGCAGCTTTGGAAGCTATGGCTTGCGGAGTTCCTGTTATTTCTAGTAATTCTGGCGGTCTGCCTGAAGTTAATTTTGACGGCGTTTCGGGGTATTTAAGCAACGTTGGCGATGTAGAGTCAATGGCTGCAAATGCAATTAAAATCTTGAAAGACGAAGATACTTTGAATGAATTTAAAGCGAATGCATTAGAAGTGGCAAAAAAGTTTGATATTAAAAATATACTTCCTAAATATGAAGCTTTGTATCAAAAAGCAATTGACGATTATAAAGATTAAAACATTAATTTAAAATTTAAATGTATGAAAAAAATAATTTCAGTTTTGATAGTTTTTGTTTTGATTTCCTGTGGCGCTAAAAAGACAACTGGTTCCACTGCATTGTACGAAGTTTTAACCGAGCAGTCTAATGGAGGCGGTAATATTAAGTTCTTTGAAATTCTAACAGAACCAAACGAAATTAAAATGCTGCAGAATGATCCGCTTTTGGCTCATAAAATGAAAGATGCCGATATTGCAAATTCCAATTATGTAATCCTTAATATGGGTGAGAAAAACACAGGAGGATATTCTATTGGAGTAGAGAAAGTGGAAGAAACTGATAAAAATATCATTATTACGGTTAAAGAAAACAATCCATCGCCTGATGCAATGGTAATACAGGTAATCTCATATCCGTATACAGTGGTTAAAGTACATTCTAAAAAAGAAATTATTATTAAAGAGTAAAAAGAAAATAGATAAATGCGAAATGTTATTTTTTCATTAACTCATAAAAAAAACCTGTCGTTTAAGCGACAGGTTTCTTCTTACAATTTTTTTTATCTTTTATTCTGTTTAGAATCTGAATTTAACTCCTAATCCGACGTCAAATCCAAAATTATCATCATCATAATATCCTGAACCAATTTCAGGTCTACCGTCTAATGATAATGTAATTGGCACTTCTTTAAATCTATATTCGATACCAATGTCTCCGGCAGCAAACACATAAGTTCCGCTGTCGCTATATCTTAAATTGTTGTAACGGTGATCGTAGTCCCAGGCAGCAACTCCACCACCTACACCAGCGTACCAGTTAAAACCTCCATCGATGTTCCAAACCCATTGGTAAAGCGCAACGGCTTTTATGGCATCTACATCACGGCTGTTTCTCCATCCTAAATCAAACTCAAGTCTGTTTTTTTGATTTAATCCTAATTGATAGGATACTTCGCCTCCAAATCCGTTATTGTCTCCAAGACGTAATCCTAAAGCGTTTTTTGAAATTTCTTGTGATTGTGCGGTAAATGCAAAACCAAAGATCATAATGGCAGATACTATTATCTTCTTCATAAAAATGGTTATTAATTTTCGTCAAATTTAATTTTACTTGTTTATGAAGAACGTATAATATTTTTAGAAATTGTTATATAATTCACATTTTTTGGCAATTTCGCTGGTATCAAAAGTTAAAAACATTGCTTACAGGGCTTTAAAACAAGGTTTTCTATTTTTTAAGAATGATATTTGATAACATTTGGGAAGTTAAAATATCTTCCATTTCAAATAAATTTTCCTCTTCAGTAAAATTGGTATGAGTGTACGAATATAATTTCCAGCGTTTTTTATGGTATTCTAAAGCAGTTAAATTTTCAACCCAGTCACCAGAATTTAAATACAAAGTCGATCCATATTTGTTTTCCTTATTTAAGATTTTTGGTTCGTGAATATGACCGCAGATTACATAATCGTATTTTTTTTCAATAGCCAGATCGGTTGCAGTAGTTTCAAAATCCGAAATAAATTTGACCGCTTTCTTGACGCTGGCTTTTATTTTTTTTGAAAAAGAATAAGGCTCACGACCTAATTTAGCCAGGCACCAGTTGGCAAAACGATTCATAAGAATCAGATAATCGTAACCTAAGCCTCCTAATTTGGCAATCCATTTTGAATGCTGAACAGAAGCATCAAATACGTCTCCGTGAAAAATCCAGGCTTTTTTATCGTCTAATTCTAAAACTAATTTATCGACCAAAGAAAAATTTCCCATACTCATGTCGCTGAATTTTCGAAGTATCTCGTCATGATTTCCAGTAATATAGTACACTTTTGTACCCTTTGAAGCCATCCCGATAATACGTTGAATAACTCTTAAATGCGCTTTTGGAAAGTAGGATTTTCTAAACTGCCACGCATCAATTATATCTCCGTTTAAGATTAAAGTTTTGGGTTTAATGCTTGAAAGATAGTTGTTTAGTTCTTTAGCGTGACTTCCGTAAGTTCCCAAATGGACATCTGAAATTATGACCAATTCGACGTTTCTTTTTTTCAATTTTTCCTAATTTGAAGTTTAGCAAATGAAAGAAAATTGAGCTGGATTTATTTTATCAAAAGGTTATTAAAAACACTTTAATTTTACCAAATTGTGATTTTTAAACTGTTTAATGTTTAGTTAATAATACCAATTTTAAATTTTTTAATTTAATTCATAAAACTTACATTTGCTCAAAACTATAAACAATGGCAGGAAACAGCTACGGCACCCTATATAAAGTAACAACTTTTGGAGAATCTCATGGTGAAGCATTAGGCGGTATTATTGACGGATGCCCTCCAGGAATACAACTTGATTTTGAAGCAATTGAAGTTGATATGGCAAGAAGAAAACCAGGTCAGTCAGCAATTGTGACGCAAAGAAAAGAACCAGACAGTGTTCAATTTTTATCTGGGATTTTCGAAGGCAAAACTACTGGAACTCCAATTGGGTTTATTATTCCAAATACCAATCAAAAATCAGACGATTATTCTCATATAAAAGATAACTACAGACCAAGTCATGCTGATTATGTATACGATCAGAAATATGGTTTTCGTGATTACCGCGGCGGCGGAAGAAGTTCTGCACGTGAAACAGCGAGCAGAGTAGTAGCAGGTGCTATTGCGAAACAAATGCTTCCTGAAATTAAAATTAATGCTTATGTATCTTCTGTTGGTCCAATTCATTTAGAAACACCTTATCAGGAATTGGATTTTTCAAAAATTGAAAGCAATCCAGTTCGTTGTCCAGATGAAAAACAGGCGGCGATTATGGAAGAATATATTCGTGACATCCGTAAACAAGGTGATACTGTTGGAGGTGTCGTTACTTGTGTGATTCAAAATGTTCCTGTTGGTTTAGGAGAACCGGTTTTTGATAAACTTCATGCTGAATTAGGAAAAGCGATGCTTTCTATAAATGCCGTTAAAGGTTTTGAATACGGAAGCGGTTTCTCTGGTTCTGAAATGAAAGGAAGCGAACACAACGATTTATACAATCCTGACGGAAGTACAAAAACAAATCTTTCAGGTGGAATCCAAGGCGGAATCAGCAACGGGATGGATATTTATTTCAGAGTAGCCTTTAAACCAGTTGCTACTATTATGCAGACTCAGGATTCATTAGATAATCAAGGAAATATTACACCAATGACCGGAAAAGGACGTCATGATCCGTGCGTGGTGCCTCGTGCAGTGCCAATTGTGGAAGCAATGGCTGCCATTGTTTTGGCTGATTTTTATCTAATCAACAAAACATATTAATAAAGTTAAGGCAGTGAGGGTCTTAAATTTTAATAATTAAAAAATAAATTAATGCAAGTTACAGAAACTAAAAAAAAATCATTTCTTTCAGGATTAACAGGGCAGATTTTAATTGCAATGGTTCTTGGTGCAACACTCGGAATTATACTGCATAATTATATTTCACCTGAAGCAGCGCAGTCATTTAGTACCAAAATTAAAATGCTTGCTACAGTTTTTATCCGATTGGTGCAGATGATTATTTCTCCATTGGTTTTTACTACACTGGTAGTAGGAATTGCAAAACTTGGAGATATAAAAACAGTAGGAAGAATTGGAGGTAAAGCACTTGGATGGTTTTTTACAGCTTCTTTTATATCCTTATTAATTGGATTATTTTACGTAAATATTTTAGAACCTGGAGTAGGTTTGAAATTAGGACACGTTGATATGGGAGCTGCTACAGAAGTAACAGCAAAAACGCAAAATTTATCATTCGAAAACTTCGTAGAACATATTGTTCCTAAAAGTATCATCGAAGCGATGGCAACTAATGAAATTCTTCAGATTGTAATTTTCTCAATCTTTTTCGGATTAGCGGCGGCTTCATTAGGATCTACTGTAAAACCGGTTATCGGAGCTTTAGACAAAATATCACATATTGTATTAAAAATGGTAAACTATGTAATGAACTTCGCTCCAATTGGAGTTTTTGGAGCCATTGCAGGAGTATTTGCAATTAGAGATGCAGAAGAATTAATTATTACTTATTTCAAGTTTTTCGGTTCTTTTTTATTAGGAATTGGGACACTTTGGGTGGTTTTAATTGCGGTTGGTTATATTTTCTTAAAAGGAAGAATGACCAATTTATTAAAAAGAATTATTGGACCATTGGCAATTGCTTTTGGAACTACAAGTTCTGAAGCTGTTTTTCCTAAATTAACAGAAGAGTTGGAAAGTTTTGGTGTGAAGGATAGAATTGTATCTTTTATGCTGCCGCTTGGTTATTCTTTTAACCTTGACGGAAGTATGATGTACATGACTTTTGCTAGTATTTTTATTGCACAATTCTACAATGTGCATCTGGATTTAGGAACACAAATGGCGATGCTTTTGGTATTAATGTTAACCAGCAAGGGAATTGCAGGTGTGCCACGAGCTAGTTTGGTTGTGGTTGCTGCAACCTGCGGAATGTTTGATATTCCAGTTGAAGGAATTGCATTAATTCTGCCAATTGACCATTTCTGCGATATGTTTAGAAGTGCTACAAATGTTTTAGGAAATGCTTTAGCAACTTCGGTAGTGGGACAATGGGAGAATAATAAGGAAGAAAATTTAAATTCGGTAGAATAATAAATATACGACCTTTGCCATAAAAATAAAGCCGTAACATTTGTTACGGCTTTATTAATTTATAACGTTTAGAAAGCATTTTTTACTAACTAGCGGCTACTTTTCCTTTTCTAGGATGTATGCTTTCATCTTCAACTGGTTCTTCACCACCTGTAACAGATTTTTGCTGTGCTTTGGTTAATTTTTCTGCTTCTGCGAATTTTAAAAATTTTTCAGACATAATTGGGTTGATTTTTAGTACTTCAATCTCATATAACACTTGAAGTTTGTGTTGGTAAGTTTGTTAAAATTAAAAATATTTTTTATTTGTTTGATGGTTTTTATTGATATTTATTAACAATACAGGTTTGAAACTGTGAATTTAATTTCGGGGACTGTATTGAAATAGCAGAAGTGATTGATATTAGGTACTAAATATTTCAGCATAAAAAATGGAAATTTCAGAAGGATTTAAATTGTAACCAACATTCAAATTGGAACATTCTGCTGTCCAATGTTAAATCTTTATCTTATTAAGGTAAATACTGTTATTTTGTATTACTATAATGATGTATATTTGAAAATCGATATTCTAAATTATGCATCATTATAGGGTTAGTTTTTTTCTATTTCTATTTCTTTTTATGGTTTGTCCTGACTTGTCTGCTCAGAACAGTGCTGTATCAATAGCAAAAGTTAAAGAATTAACAAAAGAATCTTGTGATTATTTAGATCAAACCAACTATGAAAAATCCCTAAAAAAATCCGGAATTGCTCTTAAGTATGCTTTCGACCTGAAAAATGACACCTTGATTTCGAGGAATTATAACATCATCGGAATTAATTTTCATGATTTAGGCGAAATAGAAAAAGCTATTTTCTTCTATAAAAAAGCACTCTTCTACGCAGAGAGATCTAATATTGTCAGTCTCAAAATGATGATTACCAGTAATCTTGGAAATCTGCATTTTTTTGAAAAGAAAATGTACAAAGAAGGGATTGCATATTACAAAGAATCCTTAAAATTTGGGCAGCAGGAAAAATATCTCAAAGAAGTTGCCATAACAAATCTTAATATAGTTTGGTCCTATTTTAAAGTTGAAAACTACAAAGAAGGTCTCCCTTATCTAAACTATATTAATGCTCATCAAAATGATTTAAAGGGAAAATCAGATGATATTGCTTTGAATTTTTTAAACGGAATGTATTGGTCAAGTGTAAATGATACTGCCAAGGCCAACATGTATTTCTCTAAAGCTGTTTCTGCCAGCAAATCGACAGAAGATAAGCAGGATTTGTCTTTTGCGCATTTGGAGTATTCTAAATTTCTAAACAAAATTGGAAAATACAAACAAGCTTACGATAACCTTTTGATGTATAATACCATAACCGGCGAACTGTATAACGAAACGAAACTTAAAAAAGCTTCAATTGCAGGTTTAAATTTAGAACTTGATGAATATAAAAGACAGATTGAGAAAATCGAAAACGAAAAAACCTCACAATCACAAAGTCTTAAAAAATCACGAATTATAGTGATTTTGTTTATTCTGATTTCATTTATATTCCTTTTTTTAATTATTACGTTAATTAAAAATATCAGGTTTAAGAAAAAACACAATTTAGAGCTTCTGGAAGCAAAAGAAATTGCGGAAGAAGCTTCTCTGTTAAAAACACAATTTATTTCGACTATAAGCCATGAATTACGCACACCGCTTTATGGTGTGGTTGGAATCACTAATATGCTTTTAGAAGAACATAAAGAACTTTCAGAAAGTGAACATTTAAGTGCCCTGAAGTTTTCTGCAAGGTATTTACTTTCACTGGTCAACGATATTTTACAAATTAATAAAATAGAAGAAAACAAAGTTGTACTCGAAAGTCTTGCTTTTAATATGTGTGATGAGATCACAATGATTAAGAATTCACTGTCGTTTTTAGCTCAGAAAAATAATAATAATTTCAATATTGAAATTGATGAAGAAATTCCAGAATACTTAATTGGAGATAAGCTAAGACTTGCGCAGATTTTAATTAATTTAGTGAGTAATGCACTAAAATTTACAAAAGACGGTCAAGTCGATGTCATTATTAAGATTGACAAAATTGAAGGAAGTTTTTATCATCTGGATTTTTTAATTAAAGACAATGGTGTTGGAATCGCGGCTGTCGACCAGAATAAAATATTTGAAAAATTTGTTCAAGTAGGGCGGAAAGATGAAGATTATCAAGGAACAGGATTGGGGCTTAGCATCGTAAAACGTTTGTTGGGGCTTTTTGGCAGTTCAATTAAATTAGAAAGCGATTTGGGTAAAGGAACTGCATTTTCGTTTAAAATTCCTTTCGAATACAATACGCTTAAAACACAAAAAATAATAGAAGATATAGAAGTTGATTTGACCTCAAATGAAATTTATAAAATACTGATTGTCGAGGATAATCTGATTAACCAGCTGGTGACTAAAAAAATCATCGAAAAAAACAACTATGTATGTAAGGTTGTAGATGATGGGTTTGCCGCGCTTAAAATATTAGAAAAAGAACATTTTGATCTTATTCTGATGGATATTAATATGCCTTTAATGAACGGATTTGAAACAACTAAAAGAATTCGTTTAGAAGGAGTGAAAACACCTATTGTGGCACTTACTGCTTTTGATAAAGATGAAATTACAGATGAAGCTGTTTCTGCGGGAATGAATGATATAATAGTGAAACCGTTTGAACCAGTTAAACTATTCAAAATTTTAAATTACCTTATTACTGAAGCAAAAAAAGCTGGTTAATACCAGCGTTTTTTGTTTCTTTTTGATGCGTTTGACTTTCTCGATTTGTGAGCGTCACCGCTTCTATTTGAATTTTTAGGTTTTTCTCCCGGTTCGGGACTTCCAGCATGCCACGGATAAGGATGATCTGAAATGACTTTTACATCAACCTTAATTAATTTTTGAATGTCTTTCCAGTACGGATGTTCGTCTTTTCCACAGAAAGAAATAGCAATTCCTCCATTTCCAGCGCGGCCTGTACGACCAATTCGGTGAACATAGGTTTCAGGAATATTCGGAAGATCAAAGTTGATTACGTAAGGAAGCTGTTCGATATCAATTCCTCTTGCGGCAATATCGGTTGCTACTAAAACGCCTACTTCTTTGTTTTTAAATGCATCCAAAACACGCTGCCTTGCATTTTGAGATTTGTCTCCATGAATAGCTTCTGCTGGAATATCTTTTTTACGCAATGCTTTCACCACATTATCAGCGCCGTGTTTAGTTCTTGAAAAAACCAACACGTTTGATAAATTTTCATTTTTAATTAAATGATACAGCAGATTTCTTTTTTCTGTTTTGTCGACAAAATAAATACGCTGTTCAACATTTTCTGCAGTTGATGAAACTGGAGAAACTTCTACTTTTTCAGGATCCTGCAAAAACATTTCTGCCAATTCGCGTATTGCCAAAGGCATTGTAGCAGAAAACAATAATGTCTGTCTATTTTTTGGAGTCAGTTTTATAATCTTTTTTACATCATTTATAAAACCCATATCCAGCATTTGATCGGCTTCATCTAATACTAAAGTGTGCAGATGATTCAAATCTAGAAAACCTTGTTTGTGTAAATCCAATAAACGACCTGGAGTAGAAACCAGAATGTCAACACCATTTTTTAAAGCTTCAACTTGCGGAGTTTGCGAAACTCCTCCAAAAATAGTGAGTTGTACTAAATTGGTATATTTAGAATACGTGTCAAAACTTTGTCCGATTTGTACTGCGAGTTCTCGTGTAGGTGTAACTACAAGAGCGCGAATTTGTTTGGCTTTTTTTGATGAGCCTACAATTCGGTGCAATTGATGTATAATTGGAATAGCAAATGCTGCCGTTTTTCCCGTTCCCGTCTGTGCACAGCCAATTAAATCCCTTCCAGCCAAAACAATCGGAATGGATTTTTCTTGAATTGGAGTAGGATTTAGATAGCCTTCTTCAAATACGGCTTTTTGTATACTTTTTGAAAGTGATAAATCTTCGAATAACATATCTTACAAATTAAGATTTTTAGTTTTAAGTACTAAAATCTGTGCAAAGATAGGTTTATTCAGCCAATCGTTTATTTGAATCTCGTATTATTTGGGAAATATGCGGTTTTAAGCCAGTTGACCTTCAGTTAAGTTTTTCTTTTTCGTTATTGGCTTTTATGAAATCCGTGATTAAATAACCAATTAATTTTCCAATTAAATTATTATTTGGAGAATCTGCTAAATCCGGAGCGCCTTCGCAGATATGCAGATAGGTCGCATTTCTGTTTTGCCCGAAGAAAGAAATAAACTGTCGTAATTCTTCAACCGAAAACCCGCTGATTGTCATGGCACTGCTTGCAATATTAGGTATCGCATCGAGATCAATCTCAATTCCAAAAGCATCTGTTTTAATAAACTCCAGTGCAAGTGCCATTTCTCTAGTGAAATCTTTTTCTTTGCGAATATTCACACTGTCATAAGTATTGTAACGAACACGATCCTCAAGTTTTTTGATGATATCTAAAACGCTTTTTGAAGTATAATTTTCATGTAGACCAAAGATGAAATATTTTTTGAGGAAACCTTCTTCGTAAGCATATGAAAAACCATTGCCACTGTGTCGTCCTTCTAAAATTCTGAAATCAGAATGCGCATCAAAATTGATAGCGTTAATAGGTTTTCCTTTGGCTAAAGCCGAACCTTTAATATTGCCATAAGCATTATTATGTCCGCCGCCAATAATAATAGGGGTTTTTCCGGCTTTTATGATGTTAAAAATGATATGCGAAACTTCTTTGTCGATTTTTTCAACCAGCTGGCTTAATTTAGAACGATCGTCAATATCATTAAAGTCCAGATTTTCTACCTCGCGCATTTCTTCCGCTACATTCAGTTGTCCTAAAATAATAATCTGACTGCCTTTGGCAAAACGATTGTGCTGTATGTTGGCAATACTTTTAATTGCATTTTCCCAAGCTGAAGCTGTTCCCGGACGACCGTAGTTAGCACGCACGCCAATATCTTCTGGAATACCAAAAAGTACATACTTCGCCTCAGATTCTTGTAAAAATTTGATTTTGTCAGTTCCTGTTGGAATGATAATCATTTTTTCACCGAATTTTATTTCACCACTACGATGATTTGTGACTTTTGCCAAATCATTGACAGTAAAAGGAATCAATTTCTCCATTAAAAAAAAATATTTTCCAAAAATAATATAATTGTTACAACTTACGTTATTACGATATATTAATTCTTAAATTTGTTTTAAAGAAAATTATTTAAATATGGAAAACCCAAAGAACAACAACAATTCGAGTCTAAAAGCGGTAATCGCCGTTCTAGCAGTCCTACTGATTGGTAGCTTAGTGTATATTTTTAAACTTTCTTCTGATACTGACGTAGTTCAAACAGAATTAACAACAACTATGACAGAAAAAGAGTCTGTTATGAAAGATTTACAGGAATTAAAAGCAACTTACGATGCTGCAATTGCTGAAAATACTTCAATGTCTGATGAATTAATTCAGGAAAGAGATAAAGTTGTCGCTTTGATGGATGATTTAAATAAATCAAAAGGGGACGTTTCTAAATATAGAGCTCAAGTTCAGGCTATGCAGGGCAAAATGAAAACTCTTGTTGCGGAAAACGATGAGTTGAAAAAACAAAATGGTGTTTTAACAACTCAAAGAGACAGTACGATTGTGGTTTTAGGAGAGTCTAAAAAATACAATGAAGTACTAGTTGGCCAAAACGAGGAGTTAGCAAAAACAGTTGAAAGAGGTTCTAAATTATCGATTTTGAACACTAAAACATCTGCTTACAAGTTAAAAAGCTCTGGAAAACAAATCGAAACAGATAAAGCAAGCCGTGCAGATATCTTAAAAGTTAGTTTTACAATCGCTGAAAACCAAATTGCTAAATCTGGAGATAAAACGTATTATGTTCAGGTTATTGATGCTAAAAACAATGTTTTAGGCGAGAAAAAAACAGAAAATTTTGGAGATAACTCTTTAACTTACAGCTTTAAAACAACTGTAAAATACGAGAATAAATCTGTAAATGTAACAGAAGATCTTCCTGGAAAAGATTTCGCAAAAGGAACTTATTTTATCAACGTTTTCGATAATGATGAATTAGTTTCTAAAACAAGCTTCAGCTTAAGATAATTCAGCCAAAGGGATAAAAATACCACTTAAGATATTAAAGGTCTGTGATTTTCACAGACCTTTTTTATTATGGTAAAATTTCAATTTATTATGTTAGAAGTTTTCCTTCTATAAAAACATTTTCAATCAAATTGCTTCCAAAAGCGTATGGAATTTGATAATAAGAAGAAATAGGTTTGGTAAGAATTAAATTAGCCTTTTTTCCTTTTGTAATACTTCCATGTGTTTGCGATAATCCCATAGCATAAGCACCGTTTATGGTCGCTGCATTTATAGCTTCTTCAGGAGTCATTTTCATTTTGATACAAGCTGTGGCAACAACAAAATTCATATTTCCTGATGGAGTAGAACCGGGATTAAAATCTGTAGCCAATGCGAGTGGTAATCCTGCTTTTAGCATTTCTCGGGCTGGTGTATAAGGAATGCTTAAAAAATAAGAACAAGAAGGCAATGCCACAGGCATCGTTTCAGTCGCTTTTAAAGCTTCGATATCTTCGGGATTCATAATTTCAAGATGATCTACAGAAAGAGCATTATACTTAATTCCTGCCTGAATACCGCCGATAGAATTAAATTGGTTAACATGAATTTTTGGCTTTAAGCCGAATTCAATTCCAGCCTGCATAATTTTTTCAGTTTCTTCTACAGAGAAATAACCGCTTTCGCAGAAAACATCAATATAATCTGCCAGTTTATTTTGCGCAATTTCGGGAATCATTTTGGTAATGATTTCATCGATATAGCCTGTTTTATTTTCTTTATAATGTGCAGGAAATGCATGAGCACCCAAAAAAGTGGCCTTAATTGAAACCGGATAGTTTTCAGCCAATTTTTTGATTACACGAAGCATTTTCATTTCGCCTTCGATGGTTAATCCGTAACCTGATTTTATTTCTACAGCTCCAGTTCCTAACCGCATTACTTCTTCGAGACGAAGTTTTGACTGTTCGTAAATTTCTTCTTCAGATGTTTCGTTTAATTTTTTAGCCGAATTTAAAATTCCGCCGCCACGGTTTGCGATTTCTTCATAAGAAAGTCCGTTGATGCGGTCTACAAATTCCTGTTCGCGGTTTCCTGCGTAAACAATGTGGGTATGGCTGTCGCACCAAGCAGGAAGAACAACTCTGCCAGAAGCATCTATAATGGTATCAGCATTGATTTGAGGAAGATTTTCCATTAAACCGAAGTCTTCAATCAAATTGTCTTTTATAATTAAAAATGCATTTTTTAGGGTTGGAAGTTTCGCCATTTCTGCTCCCGAAATTTTCTCTATAGAGGTTTCGCGAACTTGGAGTAACTCTTGTATGTTTTTTATTAATGTTATCATTAGCGTGGTTGTAAAACACAAATTTGCTTCGCCTATTCCCTACGGTCGAGTCACAAATTATCACGAACTAATGCGTGCCATTTGTGAAATTCGTATTTTTATTGTTTTGTCCTTTTATTCTGAAACTGTTATTTCAAACATTTTATCCCAGTATTTACCAGTTACAAAAATAGTTTTGGTGGCAGGGTTGTAAGCAATACCATTTAATACTTCAGCATTTTTAGCTTTAAGGAATTTACGTAAACCTGATAAATTGATAATACCTTCCACAGCACCAGATGTGGGATTTACAACTGCAATAGCATCTTTCTGCCACACATTTGCATAGAATTTTCCGTTGATTAATTCTAATTCATTTATAGCTTTAATTTTAGAACTTCCAGAGTACACATTGATATAATCAATCAATTTTTGAGTCTGTGGATCCATTTTCCAGATTTTTTCTGTTCCGTCAGAATGATAAATATATTTGTCGTCATGTGTCATTCCCCAGCCTTCAATATCTTTATCGTATTTGAACGTTTTTTCTAATTTGAATGTTTTGGCATCATAGATAAAACCTGTTTTTTCCTGCCAGCTCAACTGATAGATTTTATCATTAAAGAAAGTGATTCCTTCTCCAAAATATTCTTTAGGAAGATCTATTTGTTTAATTACTTTTCCAGTTTTATAATCTACAGATCTAAAATAAGAATCTTCTTTTTGACCAGTACTTTCAAATAAAACACCATCGTGAAATTCTAAACCTTCTGTAAAAGCAGTTGTGTCATGTGCAAAAGTGTTTACGATTTTATAGTTTAAAAGTTTTGGTTCAACACTAGAAACTAATTCAATACGTTTTGTCGCATCAGATGAATTTCCTCCGTAATAAACGGTTGCTTTTAAATACTGATACCCTAATTTTTGATCTTTTAATTCAAACTTAAATTTTTCAGCACCTTTTGTACTTCCCACTTTTTTATCATTATTGAAGTACACAATGCTGTCGATTTCTTTCGAATTTGGGTTCAAAATTCCTATTGAAACTGATTCTTGAGGTAAAAAATGGGCTGGAAAAGCAGAATCATCAATATTAAATAAAGAATTTTCACCTTTATTTTTATCTCCGCATCCAATTAAAGTGATTCCTAATAAAATGACAGATAGGAAGTTATATTTTTTCATAGTTTAAAATTTGAATAAGCCAATATACAACGATATTTTTATAGCAACAAAGGTCTTGCAAAAATATAAAAAGATTGTATATTTGCACCGGCAAGTCCTACACGACCAGCTCCTGCAGACTCCCCCAGGATGGGAACATAGCAAGGGTACGCGGTTGAGCGGTGCGATGTAGGTCGCTTGCCATTTTTTATTTTTTGTTTTTCCTGAACCTGTTTCAGGATTTTTTTTAGAATTTATTTAAATGTAGTCTTCCTTCGGGAGGATTTTTTTATTTTTGAACCTTTCTGATGTTACATGTTATTGGTTAGAAGTTCAATGTTAACTGCTCAGATTTCAGTTTTCAAAAAAACAAAATCCAAAAACTTATAACTCATAATCTCTAACTTATAACTTAAAAAATGAGTAAAGTCGTTTTAATTACCGGAGGTTCCTCAGGAATTGGAAAATCTATTGGTGAATTTTTGCATAAAAAAGGTTTTGTAGTATATGGAACAAGCCGAAATCCTGAAAAAATACAAAACTCTGTTTTTCCTTTACTGGCTTTAGATGTTCGAAATTCTGAAACTATTAAATCTGCTGTTGCAGAAGTTATTAAGCTTTCAGGAAGATTGGATATTGTAATTAATAACGCCGGAGTAGGAATCACTGGTCCGCTTGAAGAAATCCCGATGGAGGAAATCAAGAATAACTTCGAAACCAACTTTTTTGGTCCTATAGAAGTTATAAAATCGGTTTTGCCTCAAATGCGTGAGCAGAAATCAGGCTTAATTATCAACATTACTTCCATCGCAGCTTATATGGGGTTGCCTTATAGAAGCGTTTATTCCGCTTCAAAAGGGGCTTTAGAATTGATTACAGAAGCTTTACGAATGGAGGTAAAACAGTTTGGAATTGAAATCACAAACGTTGCTCCGGGAGATTTTGCTACAAATATTGCAGCAGGTCGTTATCATGCTCCAGTGGTAAAAGATTCTGCTTACGAAAAAATATATGGTGATGTACTTGCCACTATGAACGAACATGTTGATGCTGGAAGTAATCCAAATGAAATGGCAGAAGCAATTTATAAAATCATACAAAATGATAAGCCGAAAGTTCATTATAAAGTTGGAGTGTTTATGCAGAAGTTTTCAATTGTTTTAAAACGTGCACTTCCTGATAAAATGTATGAGAAAATGCTTATGAATCATTATAAGCTGTAGAAAAATGTAAAAAACACACTTATTTTTAACATATAATTTCAAAATGGTTTTGATTTTAAAAACGTTATTGATATTGATTTTGTAATTTTGCAGCTAGATTTTCTTTTGATGATTTATTTGAAGAAAATTTATTAAGATATAAATACGAACAAACCATTTTTAATTAAACAAATAATTATGAAATTTTTTATAGACACAGCTAATTTAGCTCAAATTAAAGAAGCACAAGCTTTAGGTGTTTTGGATGGTGTAACTACTAATCCATCATTGATGGCAAAAGAAGGCATTACTGGAAAAAACAATATCCTTAAACATTATGTGGACATTTGCAATCTTGTTGATGGTGATGTAAGTGCTGAAGTAAACGCTCTTGACTTTGAGGGAATGGTGAAAGAAGGTGAGGAGTTAGCTGAATTACATGAGCAGATTGTTGTAAAACTTCCTATGACTAAAGAAGGTGTTATGGCAGCTAAATATTTTTCTGATAAAGGAATCAAAACTAACGTAACACTTGTGTTTTCTGTAGGGCAGGCTATTTTAGCAGCAAAAGCAGGAGCTACTTATGTTTCTCCATTCGTGGGACGTTTAGATGATGTTTCTACAGATGGATTAAACTTAATCCAAGAAATTAGAGAAGTTTACGATAACTACGGTTACGAAACTCAAATCCTTGCCGCTTCTGTACGTCACACTATGCACATTGTAAACTGTGCTAAAATTGGTGCTGATGTTATGACTGGACCACTTTCTGCAATTTACGGATTGTTGAAACACCCATTAACTGATATTGGATTGGCTCAGTTTGTTGCTGATTTCGAAAAAGGAAATAAGTAATACTTAGTATATTATAATTTAAAATCGTCTTTTCTGTAATAAGAAAAGGCGATTTTTATTTTCTCCCAAATGGATTTTTATTACAGAATAAATAGGTGATTTTTTTTTTTCGGATAAGACACAAAAAAACTCCCATTGAGAGAATGGGAGTTTTTTTATGCTTTATATTTAATTTTTTAGTGCCCACCGCCTTCACTTTCGACGTGGCTGATACCTTGTTTTTTAAGTATTTGTGGACAGTAGAAACCATAGAATGCTAAATATGCAAAACCTAATAATGGTACAATATAAGAGAAGTGTGTCCATGAGATTCCTAAAATACCTTCTGGTTTTGTAATATCAAAATCACAGATACTTCCTTGAATCAATGGAATAACTCCACCACCAAGAATCATCATGATTAAGAATGAAGAAGCTTTTCCGGTGTTTTTTCCTAAACCAGCAATTGCTAAGTCGAAGATAGAAGGCCACATGATCGATAAAAATAAACCTCCAGAGATAAAGAAGAATTTAGCAATTTCAGGATCTGGCCAAGCTAATCCAGCAATCATCATTGTGATTCCTGAAAGACCAAAAAGCATCAACGTTTTTCCTGCATTTTTTCCTCCTATAAAACTTACTCCAATGAATAATAAAATCCAGATTGGGTAAATGTAAAATGAAGATACATCGTGAGCAGCAAAAATATTAGCACCAATGATTACACCAAATGCAATAGCCGGTACGATGAATTTTAGTGCTGTGTTTACCAATTTTGATGTGTCAAAAACGTTAACACCACCATTCCAACGACCAATCATTAAACTTCCCCAGTAAAGGGCGATAAATGGCGCAACGGCATCTTCTAAAATATTTCCAAATTCGTGAGTATGTAATAACGCTGGTAAATTACTAATAATAGTAACTTCTGTTCCAACATAAATGAAGATCGCAAGCATTCCAAGATATAATTGTGGATAATCAAGGATATTAAAGCTGCTGTGGGCGTCTTTGATAACGGCTTCTTCTAGTTTTTCAGGATCTTCGATTTTTGAGAAGTTCATGAAAATAGCAACTGCGATAAAAGCAAGACCAAGAATAATAAATGGTAATTTGATATCTTCTAAGGAAAGAGCTGTTTTTTTGTTATCTCCCATTCCAAATAAAGCGATACCTAATAAGATAGCTCCAATTGTGGTTCCGAACGAGTTGATACCTCCAGCCAATGTTAAACGGTGCGCTCCGGTTTGAGGGCTTCCCATTTTAATAGCTAATGGATTGGCTACAATTTGTTGAATTGAAAATCCTAAACCAACAGTAAACAAAGCAGTTAAAAAGAATGGAAAGCTTTCCATTGTCGCTGCTGGAACAAATAAAAACGATCCAACTGCTGAAAGAACTAAACCAGCTGAAAGTGTTTTTTTGTATCCAAATTTTTGAAGGACATCTAATTTTAAAGAAACTAAAAAGAAGATAATTGATCCCACAAAATAAGCAGCATAAAATGCCCAGGCTACTAACTGTGATTGTACTTGTGATAAAGTAAATACTTTTTTGAATACTGGTATCAGGATATCATTGGCAGAACCAACAAAACCCCAAAAGAAGAAGACGATTATCAATGAGATAAACTGCCCCCACTTGGTTTGAACATTTTCTGAACTCATAATTGTAATTAAGGTTAATTTTTAATAAAAATTGTTTTTTGAAGACCGTAAATATATTTGTTACGTTAATCAAAAAAAAATTATTGATTGAAAATAATGTTAAATTTAAACCAACAGCGTTATTTATTCAACAATGTGTTAGTTTATACAGAGTTAGAAATGTTAAAGTTTATTCGAAAATTCTGTTTTTTACGTCTTTGCTGTAATTTCTTCCAATTGGTATCGTGTAAGACTGGATTTGAATGCGGTTTCCTTCAATAGATTTTACCTTATTTACAGCAATTACGTACGATTTGTGAATACGCAGAAAACGGTCGCCAGGCAATTCTTCGGATAATGATGTTAATGATTTATGAGTAATATAGGTTTTGTCTGGTGTTACAACTTTGATATATTCCTTCATTCCTTCTATAAAAAGAATTTCTTCAATATTAATTTTCATCATCTTTTTATCGACTTTAATAAAAATATGAGAATCGCCTTTTACAGCATCAATTTTAATATTGTTTTTTAAGTTGTACTCCGTGGTAATCTTGTTGATGCATTTTATAAATCTTGGCAGCGGAATGGGTTTTACAAGATAATCTAAAACATCAAGATCATAACTTTCTGCGGCAAATTCCCTAAAAGCTGTGGTTATAATAACCTTGGTTTTGTTTTCAATAAGACTTATCAATTCAAAACCAGTCATCATAGGCATATTGATGTCTAAAAAAACGGCATCTACAGAAGTGCTGTTTATAAAATCCAGTGCTTCTAAAGAATTATTGAATGTTCCTATAACTTCAAAATCTGTGAAATTAGTAAAATAATTTTGCAGAACTTTAATAGCTAAAGGCTCATCATCAATCAATACGCATCTAATTTTCATTCTGAATTGGTATTTGCAAACGGATTATATAGTAATTTAGTTTTGTTGTGTCTTTTAAACTGAAATGATTTTTGTAAATTAACTTTAGTCTTTTCTTTGTATTAACTAAACCAATACCGCCTTTGGACTTTCGATTTTGTGAAATTACAAAATTATTTAAGATTTCAAAGTACAACATTTTATTGTCGACAACTTTGCAGTTGATTTTGATTTTGAAATTATTGTTGTTAACTCCGCCATGTTTAAAGGCATTTTCAACCAATGAAATAAAAATTAACGGGGGGACAACAACATCTTCAATATTCGATTCTAAATTGATCGTAACTTCAACATTCTCAAAACGTAATTTTTCTATTTCAATATAATTTTGAATGTAATCTATTTCTTTTATCAGCGGTACAAACTTGGTTCCTTTTACATCATACAATACATATTCCATCAAATTGGAAAGTTTGATAATGACATCTGGAACTTTATCTGAAGATTCTAAAGATAAAGCATATAGATTATTTAAAGTATTGAAGAAAAAATGAGGCTGGATTTGATTTTCAAGATATTTCAGTTTGATTTTAAATTGATTTTCTCGTAGCGATCGGTTTCTTTCCCTTTCGCGAAGCCACGTTAATGTAAGATAAACTGAAGAAGCCATTGCAAGTACATACAACTCTCCAATACAAACTGCTACAATATGATTTATTTCAAATGGATGATATTCTCTATTGGCTTCCGGCCAGATATTTTCGGATACTATATAATAGGTAAGAGCAGTTTTTAATAAATAAATTCCGAAAAGACTAACTAATAACGCCAGTGTATAAGTAATGTACTTCTGTTTTAAGACATATTTCGGAACTAAAATAAATAGATTAAAATAAACAAGTGGAATATGAAGCGAAAATTCAATAAGGTTTGATTTAAACGAATAGGGATAGTCGTTAAAATAAGCTCCCCATCGTAAAAAGTTGAGAGTAAAGTAAGTTCCCCAGAACCAAATGTGATTTTGAAGTTTGATGTCAAATTTTAGTTTTTGAATTTCTTTCAACTTTTTCTTTAACTTTTTATTATTTGTTTTGGATGGTTCGAATAGTTGTGCAACTTTACATAATTAGTTGATAAAACGCAATTCTTTTGAAGAAAATTTTGAAATAAAACGATATTGATATTTTATTTAATTGGAATAACGTTTTCGTGAAACATATTGTTGAATGTTTTATGTCGTTTGTTTAAAGATAATGACTGTTTGTATAAAATATTTTTTTTAACAGTACCTTAACAATAAATTTATCCCTAACTAATCAAAACCATGATAAAAATGAAACAAATTATGTTAATCCTTATGATTGCCTTTACGGCGCAGGTTTCGCTTGCACAAGTAAAGACAGTTAAAGGTTTGGTAAGCGATCAAAATGGATTGCCGCTGCCAGGGGTAAGTATTCTTGTTCAGGGTACGAAGACGTCAAGTCAATCCGACTATGACGGTATGTATACGATTCAGGCATCAGCAGGAGATGTTCTGGTTTTCTCGTATATAGGTATTAAAACTAAAACAGTAACAGTTGGGACTTCAGCAACAGTAAATGTAGTGTTGACTCAGGACACACAAAATCTGAATGAAGTTGTTGTTACGGCTTTAGGTATCAAAAGACAAAAGAAAGAACTTGGTTATGCTGTTCAAGATGTAAAAGGTGAACAATTGAATAAGGCAATTACAACCAATGTAACTTCTGCTTTATCAGGTAGAATTGCCGGTGTAGATGTTTCTATACCAGCAACAGGAATCGCAGGAAGTACAAGAGTTATTATTAGAGGTATTTCTAGTATTGGTGAAAGTAACCAGCCTCTATACATTGTAGATGGTGTTCCTATTGATAACTCAGGTTTAAATAACGATCAGGCAGCTACCAGCAAATGGTTTGATGGCCGTGATAACGGAGATGGGATTTCAAGTATTAACCCAAACAACATCGAAAGTTTAACGGTACTTAAAGGAGCTGCTGCTGCGGCTTTATACGGTTCACGAGCTTTAAATGGGGTAGTTTTAATTACAACTAAAAAAGGAAGCAAAGGTAAACTTCGCGTTGAATTAACAAGCGGAGTAAATTTTGACAGAGTAAATGCAAAATACTCTGATTATCAAACAGAATACGGAACAGGATCCAACGGTGCTCTTCCAGATCCTGCAAAAGCACCAACTGAAATTTATGGGTACACTACTAATGCGTGGGGACCTAAATTTTCTGAAAGTGTAGGACAACAGGTTAAAATTTTCGACGGTTCTATGAGACCTTACGCTAGAGTAGAAAACAATATTCAGGATTTCTTTAGAACTGGCTTTACTACTACAAACGGAATTGCGGTTTCTGGAGGTAATGACAGCGGATTTGTGCGTTTTGGTTTCAATAACTTGAAAAACGATGATGTCGTTCCAGGATCTGGATTAGAAAGAAACGACGCGACTTTAAATGCGACTTTAAAATCAGAAAAATTTACGTTAGATGCTAATGTGAATTATATCGCTGAAAATACAAACAATAGACCAGCTTTAGGAGATTCTCCAAATAACGTTGGATATTCATTAAGTGGTTTAGCGCCAAATATTGATCAAGCTTGGCTGAAAAATTATAAAAATCAAGACACTGGACAGATTTATCCATGGAACAACAATGTTTATTTGTTGAATCCTTATTTTGTAACCGAAGAAAATCATAATACATCAGTTAAAAATCGTTTCATTGGAAATGTTACAGGAACATATCAATTGAAAAAATGGATCGCTTTAACTTTTAGAACAGGTCTTGACACTTACAATTTTAGTGCAAAAGATTTCATGGCGGCAGGAAGCACCTGGCCGGGAAGAGATGAAGGCTATCTTGGTTTAAATAATATTAATGTATCTGAAATGAATACTGATATTATTGCCACTTTGAGCGATATTAAGTTAGCAAAAGATTTAACTTTTTCTGGAATTTTAGGTACAGCAAGAAGAGATTTTAGAAGAGAGCAAAATTCAAGATTTGGAACAAAAATTATTGAGCCGGGAACTGAATACATCAGCAACTTTGTAAATAAAACAGAAAACGCTCCCGTTGAAACAAAAACAAGAACAAATTCAGTTTACGGATCTGCGAAATTTGATTACAAAGGGTATCTTTATGCTGAGTTTACAGGAAGAAATGACTGGTTTAGTGTAATTTACAGCGGAGATGAAAGTGCATTTTATCCTGCGGGTTCGTTAGGATTTGTATTCTCTGATGCATTTAACATTCAAAACGATACTTTTTCTTATGGTAAATTTAGAGCATCTTGGGCTCAGGTTTCAAACTCACCAGGGGCTTATAAAAATGCATTAAACTATACTACGTTTTCTTCATATGACGGTCAGAGTGTTGTAAATATTAAAAATACTGCGGCACCAAACCCTAATTTAACTTATCAGTCAAAAACAGGAGTTGAGTTTGGATTTGAAACAGCTTTCTTCAAAAACAGATTAAGAGCAGATGTTACTTTATATCGTGAAGACACATCAGATCAAACACTTGACTTACCTTCATCAGCAACATCAGGATATGAATTTGTTTCTGTAAATGCTGGAAAATTACGTAACGAAGGTATTGAGGTATTCTTATCTGGAACTCCAATAAAAACAAACAGTTTTGAATGGGGAATTGATTTGAACTTCTCAAAAAACAAAAACTCTATCATTTCATTGCATCCAGACATTAATACCTATACAATATCCGAGGCTCGTTGGGCTGGAGCAGCTGTTGTTGCGCAGGTTGGCGGCCAATACGGAACTATTATGGGTAGAGATTTCTTAAGAAATGAAAATGGAGAAAAAGTAGTTGCGGCAAATGGTTTACCATTGTTTACAGATGAAAAAGTAGCCTTAGGAAAAGGACTTCCTGATTGGGCTGCTGGTTTAACGAATAGATTTACTTACAAAGGAATCACGCTTCAATTCTTAATTGATATGAAATTTGGTATGGATGTATATTCTATGACGAATTCATTGGCGGCAACAAAAGGACTTTTGGATGTAACTACTGATGGTAGAGATGCTTACAATCATGCAAGAGCAGAAGCAATTGCAAATGATCCTAACTTTAGCCAGTCTACATGGGTTCCAACAGCTGGATATGTGGCAGAAGGTGTTGTAAATACAGGAACAGCAGCAAATCCGGTTTATGTAAAAAATACAAAACCTATTAATCCACAAGATTACTGGAATACAGTATTTAACAACTCACCAGCGCCATTTGTTTACGATGCATCTTATGTGAAATTAAGAGAGGTAAGTTTAGGATATACTATTCCTTCAAGTGTTTTCGAAGGAGCAAAAATAAGTTCAATTTATGTTTCGGCATTTGCAAGAAACTTGTTGACTTTCAATAAAGATCTTCCAAATATTGACCCAGAATCAATGTATACTTCTGGAAACGGACAAGGTTTTGAATATGGTTCATTGCCATTTAGACAATCTTACGGTTTTAATATTAAAGTTGCATTCTAAAAAAAGAAATTATGAAATTTAATCAAATAATTATAGCCGTACTCACATTGTTTATTGCAGTAGGCTGTACCGATAATTTTGAAGAACTGGAGAAAGATCCGGTTGCGTTGTCAGCAAATCCAGCTGGGCAGCTTACCTTCACCCAATTATGTATGTCGGGTGATGGATTTTACCAATGGAGAGCCAATTTAATTTATTCAGGAGGCTTTGTGCAGCATTATGCAGGTGCTTGGAACGTAACTGAATTTGGAAGCAAATTCAAAAAAGACGATGGATATGCAACCGCTCTTTGGAGAAATGGGTATCAAAACGAATTAAAAAACGTGGTTGATATTCTTGAAAAAACAAATGGCGATCCAGCAGCTGTCAACATGAATGCCGTTGCTAAAATTATGAGAGTAATGGTGGCGCACCGTATTACGGATTTGTATGGAGATATTCCTTACTCTGAAGCTGGTTTAGGTTTTTCAAAAGGAATTGTAACTCCTAAATATGATAAACAAGAAGATATTTATGCTTCATTTTTTCATGATTTAGAAGAAGCTTATAATCAATTAAATCCGAATGGTGGCTCTGTAAAAGGTGATTTATTCTACAAAGGAGATATTTCTAAATGGAAAAAATTAGCCAATACATTACGCTTACGTTTAGGTATGAGACTTTCTGAGGTAAAACCAGCAGAAGCAGAAAAACAAGTGAAAGCAGCTTTACAAGCAGGTGTTTTTGCAAGTAACGATGACAACTGTATAATGCACCATTTAGATGCTACTTTTAATGATGATCCAGCATCAATCGATTTTAGAGGAAATGGATTAGCTTATGCACTTGTAGGAAATGAAAATGGAGATCATTTTAGTACTTTGGTTATTGACTTTTTAAGAGATAACGGAGATCCTAGATTACCAATGTATGCAACTCCAAAAACAACCAGCAGTCTTGCTTGGGGAGCGCCATTACAGCCGGGAGAAACACCTTATGAAGGCGTAAAACCAGGACTTTTTCAGTGGGAAGTTCCAATGGGAGCAAGTTCGACTTCTGGAATCCAATCGTATTTCAAACAAAAAACAACACCATTTTTACATGTAAGTTATTCAGAAACACAATTACTGCTTGCAGAAGCGGCATTTAGAGGATGGGTTTCAGGTTCAGCAGCAGATTATTACAGAAAAGGAGTTGAAGCAGGTATTAAGCAATTAGAGATTTACGGAGCAACACCAGCAACTCAAGCTGCTATTGACACGTATTTAAATGCTAAACCTTTGGTTGCAGGACAAGAGAAAAAACAAATTGCAACACAATTATGGATTACTTATATCTTTAACAGTATTGAAGCGTATTCAAACTGGAGAAGAACAGGATTCCCTGTGTTGATTCCAATTACAAATCCAGATTCTGAAACAGGAGGAATTACACCAAAACGTTTGTATTATCCTAATGATGAAATGCAGAAAAATGAAGCAAATTATTTAGAAGCTTTATCAAGAATGGGAGGTAAAAATGATTGGTTGAATAAAGTTTGGTGGGATGCCAATTAAAAAATCCTAAAAAAATATAGAGTTATGCCTAATAAGGTGCTATTTTCATTCTAATTAAAATTTAAAAAATTATGATAAAAAATAAAGCCTTATTAGGCATCCTTTTTTATATCAGTTCTCTTTTTTCAGTTTACAGTTGTACAACTCAAAAAGATGATAATCCAGAAGAATCAAAAACAAAAACAGCAAGAGTTGTTGGTTATTTATCATCGGATAGTTTTGACAAAATGACCTCTATTGAATATTGTAAATTGACACACTTAAATATTGCTTTTGCAAATCCGGATAAAGACGGAAATTTGATTTTCAACGGAAATATTGATGCTGTGATTCAATACGCAAAATCAGTGAATCCTAATATTAAAATTTGTATTTCTCTGGCAGGCGGAGTTATATCGCAAGAGCAAGTTGCAAATTGGTCGGCACTAATTGATAAATCAGAAAACAGACCCGCTTTTATTCAGCATATTATTCAGTTTACCGAAATTCACAAATTAGACGGTGTTGATGTTGATCTCGAATGGGATGCTGTTACAACAGGCTACAGCGGTTTTGTAACCGAATTGCGAAAAGCTCTTCCAATAAATAAGCTGTTAACGGCTGCATTACCCAATAATACCCGATTTGTAAACATAAGCAACTCGGCTCTTAATGCTTTTGACTTTTTAAACATTATGGCTTATGACAGCACTGGACCTTGGAGTCCAAACAAAGTGGAGCAGCATAGTTCGTTTGATTTTGCAAAAAATGGTATCGAATTTTGGCACAAACTTCAAAGTGTACCTTCAGAAAAACTAACACTTGGTGTTCCCTTTTATGGATACAATTTTACATTTACGCCTGTTACAAGTTCAACATACGGAGACATAGTTGTCGCAGGAACACAATTAGCAGATCAGGACGAATTAGGTAAGTTGTATTATAATGGTAGACCTACAATTGCTCGGAAAGTTGAATATGCTTCTGAAAATACGGGAGGAATAATGATATGGGAACTTACCCAAGATTCATTTACTGAATATTCTCTCTTAGATGTTGTTCACAAAAAATATACAGCATTAAAAACAAAAACATCAGGATTGTGCGGTAATTAAAATTTCTTAAAATTATTTAAAAACAGAAGCATTTTCATCTTTTAATATTAACAAATTAAAAGACGAAAATGCTTTTTAATTTTATAAAACCCAGATTTATAGCTTTTTATTTTTATTTAAAAATTATCAATAAAAAACCTTAAACATTGATATAATTTGTTACAAATAGATAAAATGATGCTTTTTATAGAATGGAAAACGTTTTCGCGTAACGGATTATTGAATGTTTTATGTCGTTCGTTTAAAATATGATGCAGTTTGTATAATATATTTTTTTTAACAATCCCTTAAGAATAATTTTACCTCATAACTAACAAAATAAATAAACATGAAAAAAATTTTCTTAATCTTTATGATTGCTTTTACGGCGCAAGTTACGCTTGCACAAGTAAAAAGTATCAAAGGTGTGATTACAGATGCTGATGGGATGCCATTACCAGGGGCGTCTGTTGCTGTGCAGGGAGGTCAAAAGGGAGCTACGACAGATTTTGACGGATTGTACTCTATTGAAGCACAAAAAGGCCAGACATTAGTTTTTAGTTATGTAGGTCTTGAAACACAATCAATAGTTGTAGGAGATGCTGCTACAATTAATGTAAAAATGCAACAAGCAGCTTCAAATGCTCTTAACGAAGTAGTAGTTACTTCTCTGGGTATTAAGAAAACAAGAAAATCTTTGACTTATGCGGCTCAGGAGCTTAAAGGAGAAGAGTTAACCAGAGTTAGAGATGTAAACGTTATTAATACAATAGCAGGTAAAATTGCCGGTGTTGCTGTAACTAAAAGTTCAAGCGGTACAGGAGGATCTACAAAAGTTGTAATTAGAGGTAACTCTTCAGTTTCTAATAATCAGCCTTTGTATGTAATCGACGGTATTCCATTGTATAACGGTACTTCTGGACAACCAAACGATTCTTTTGGTAGTACTTCTACTGGTAACCGTGATGGTGGTGATGTTGTTTCATTAATAAACCCAGATGATTACGAAGGAATGACAGTTTTAAAAGGTGCTGCAGCATCTGTTCTTTACGGAAGCCAAGGAGCAAACGGAGTTATCTTATTATCTTCTAAAAAAGCAAAAGCAGGTCAGCCAACAATTACAGCATCATCTGTAACTACTTTCGAAACAGCTGCTTATTTACCAAAATTCCAATCTGATTATGTTGCTGCGACTGGGGCTGATGAAAGCTGGGGAGCTAAGCAAAAAACAAAAGATCACGTAAAAGACTTTTTCGAAACAGGTAATACTCAAATTACTTCAGTAGGTTATTCAACTGCAGCTGAAAATTCTTCTACAGCATTTACATACGCAAACACATCTGGTTCAGGAGTAATGCCTGGAAACAGTATTAAGAAAAATAACTTTGGTATTCGTCAGACAGCAAAATTCTTTGATGATAAATTAAATTTTGCTGCAAACGCAAACTATACTACACAAACTATCATAAACAAACCAGTTAACGGTTTCTACTTTAACCCTTTAACAGGTGTTTATTTAATGCCAAGAGGAAACGATTTCAACTACTATAAAAACAATTTTGAAGTTTTTAATGCTAACAGAAATTTAATGGCTCAAAACTGGATGACTAATAGAGATATTATGCAGAATCCATATTGGGGAATCAACAGAAATAAATCTGAAGATGATAATAATTTCTTCAACGGAGCATTATCATTAACTTATAAAGCGAACAATTGGTTAAGTATCGCTGCCAGATATAGTTATAATAGAATTGAAAGTGCTTTTGACAAAAAAATCTATGCTACTACACAAGGAACAATTTCTCACGAAAATGGTAGATATTATGTAGAAAATGCTTTAAGTACACAACGTTATGGAGATTTAATTGCTACAATTAACACAAAATTTGGTGACAACTTTAGTTTTAATGCCAATGTTGGTACCAGTATTAATAACACTTTAGGAAATCAAAAAACAATTCTTGATTCTGGAATTGGAGGAGGTTTAAAATATGCTAACTGGTTTACATTACAAAACTTCAACAACAATTCTGGAAACTACCAGACAATTGATTCAAGAAAAGAAGTACAGTCAGTATTTGCAGCTACAACATTTGGATACAAAGACATGTTATTCTTAGATCTTGCGGCAAGAAATGACTGGTCATCAACTTTAGCAAATACAGGTTCTGCAAGTTATTTTTATCCATCTGTTGGGGTAACAGCTATCATTAGTGAAATGACTAAGTTACCTGATTTTATTAACTATGGTAAAGTTCGTGCTACATATGCTGAAGTAGGTAATGATATTTATCCTTTCGTAACAGTTCCAACTTACTACTATACTCCAGGAGTAACGGATCCAAAACCAAAAGTGGCTCCAAAAGAAGGAACTACATTAAAGCCTGAATTAAAATCAGAGTATGAACTTGGTACAGAGTGGAGAATGTTCAATAACAGATTCACTTTTGAGTTATCATACTACAATTCAGAAACTAAAAACCAATATTTACAAGTTGTTGCTCCAAAAGGAAATGCATTAGGAGTAGATTTCTACGGAATCAATGCAGGAAGTATCGAAAACAAAGGTTTTGAAGCAGTTGTTACTGCGGGAATTTTTAGAGGAGATAAATTCTCTTGGGATTCAAGCGTAAACTTCTCACAAAACAAAAATAAAGTAAAAGAAATTCCAACAGAATTAGGAGGAAGAGTAAACTTAACAGAAGCAGGTGTAAACAGTTACAGATATGCATTAATTGAAGGTAGACCGTTTGGGGTTATTGAAGGTATCAACATCAAAAAAGATGCTCAAGGCAGAATGTTGTTAAACGATGACGGAACTATCCAGAAAACAGATTTCCAAGAAGTTGGAAACTCTAATCCAGATTTCATGTTAGGTTTTTCTAACTCATTTAAAATTGGTTCATTCTTCGCTAACGTATTAATCGATGGTCGTTTTGGAGGAGAAGTAATGAGTTTAACTGAAGCACAAAATGACTCTTTCGGGGTGTCTAGAGCTACTGGAGATGCAAGAAATGCAGGTGGTGTAAAAGTAAATGCGGTGAGAGCTAGTGACGGAACTGCAGTTTCTACAATGGATGCTCAATTATATTATACTCAAGTGGGTGGTAGAGCAGGTATTACTGGTGAGTATGTATATGATGCAACAAATGTAAGTGTGAGAGAAGTTTCTATCGGATATAATTTCAATGCTAAAAAATTACCATTTATTAAAACGGCAAGCGTTTCTTTAATAGCTAGAAACCTATTCTTTATCTATAAAGATGCTCCGTTTGACCCAAACATTGCATTAAGTACAGGCGAAGGATTACAAGGTGTTGATATTTATGGATTACCATCTACAAGAAGTATCGGGCTTAATTTAAATGTAACATTCTAATTTTAAAAACATGAAATTAAATACTATTAAAAGAACAGCTATCTGTATATCATTACTCGCAGCAGTTGGGTGTACAGGTGATTTTGAAGATATTAATACCAATCCTAATGGTATTACACCTGAACTATTTGAACAAGACTTCAATCATATTAAAGGAGGTTTTGCTCCAATGTTTAACAACATTTATGTATACACTCCAGAATGGGTTTACCAGTTACAGCAAAACTTAAACAGTGATATCTGGTCTGGTTACATGGCAACTCCAACAGGTTTTGCTGGAGGAATTAACAATACCACTTATTCATTAGTTGATGGATGGAATGGATTTATCTGGGATTATGCATACAGTAACGTAATGTTTAATGCTTACGATATTGCACAAAAATCAAAAGGGAAGTACGATCAGTTTTACGCTCTTTCATTGATTTTAAAAGTTGAAGGAATGCACAGATTGACAGATACTTTTGGACCAATCATTTATTCTAAATTTGGATCAACTGAATCAACAATTGAATACGATTCTCAAGAAGAAGTATACAACCAAATGTTTAGTGAGTTAGATTTTGCTGTTGCAGAATTAACAAAAAGAGTCGATGCCGGAGAAGCTTCAAGCTTTACATCAACGGATTTATCTAACTACAAAGGAGATTATAAAGCTTGGGTAAAATTTGCAAACACATTACGTTTAAGATTAGCAATGCGTATTGTAAAAAAGAATCCGGCACTAGCAAAAACGCAAGCTGAAAAAGCCGTGGCGCATAAATTTGGAGTTTTCACAACAAATGCTGATTTATTTAAAATCGTATCTCCAGTTTATACAAACCCACTTGCAACCATTAGTGGCGCATGGTTAGACATTAGAATGTCGGCTGATATGGAATCAATTTTAGGAGGATATCAAGATCCAAGAATCGAATCTTATTTTGATGTTTCAACTCAATTCCCTGGACAGTATAAAGGAGTTCGTACTGGTATCGATATCGCTGCTAAGTCAGATCACCAAGATTTTTCTGGACTTGGAGCACTTATTAGATCAAAAGAAGTTATTTTAATGACTACTGCAGAAGCTTATTTCTTAAGAGCTGAAGGAGCATTAAGAGGATGGAATATGGGAGACAATGCTGAATCTTTATACAAAAAAGGAATTACAGCTTCTTTCGAACAGCACGGAGCTGCAGGAGCCGCAGCATATATCGCAGATAATGTAAAATTACCAAAAGCCTATGTAGATCCAAACTTCCCAGTAAACAATTCACTTGCAGTAAACAATATTACTGTTGCTTGGGACGATCTTGCTACAAATGAGGTTAAATTACAAAAAATTATCACTCAAAAATGGATTGCAGGTTTCCCTGAAGGACAAGAAGCATGGTCTGAATACAGAAGAACTGGATATCCTAAATTATTCCCAGTGCTTAAAAATTATAGTGGAGGATCAATTACAACTCAGTATGGTGTAAGAAGAATTAACTATGTTCAATCTGAAAAAGCAGGTAACTCTGGTGGTGTTGCTTCTGGAGTATCAAAACTTGGCGGACCTGATAATGGTGGAACAAGAGTTTGGTGGGATGTAAATGCTCCTAACTTCTAAAAATAAAATAGATTACAGATTTTAAGTTTGGTTAGAAAATGGTGCAAGTATGAAAATTGCTTGCGCCATTTCAAAAACCAAAATTGTACATACCAAAAAAAGAAAAAAATGAAAAGTGCCTTAGAAATAAAACCTGATATCAGCTATAAGAGCGCCGGTAAATTTGAAGAAACAAGATTTGAAAAAATTCACAACGAAATCTTCAAGAGTTCTGCTGAAGCTTCGGTAATTGTTGCGCAGGAAATCGCTCAATTAATTAGATCTAAGCAGGAAAAAAATAAATCTTGCGTGCTTGGTTTAGCAACAGGATCTTCTCCTATAAAAGTATACGAGGAGTTAGTTAGAATGCACAGAGAAGAAGGACTAAGTTTTAGCAATGTAATCACTTTTAATCTGGATGAATATTATCCAATGAATAAAGAGAATAATCAAAGCTATCATTATTTCATGCATCAGCATCTCTTTAATCATATTGACATTAACCCTGAAAATATTAATATTCCTGATGGTACAGTTTCAATTGAAGAATTGAATCAGTATTGCATCGACTATGAAATGAATATTAAACAAGCCGGTGGACTTGATTTTCAGTTATTAGGAATTGGTCGTACGGGTCACGTTGGATTTAACGAACCGGGATCTCACATCAATTCTGGAACAAGAATTATTACTCTGGATCATATTACGAGAGTCGACGCTTCTTCTGATTTTAATGGTATTGATAACGTTCCAAAACGTGCCATTACCATGGGAGTTTCTACCATTATGAGATCTAAGAGAATTGTATTAATGGCTTGGGGGCAAAACAAAGCCGATATCATCAAAAGAACTATTCAAGGTGATATTAGCTCTGAAGTACCTGCTACCTTTTTACAAAATCATCCAAACGCAACTTTCGTTTTGGACCAGTCAGCCGCATCAGAGCTAACACGTTTTAAAACACCATGGCTTGTTGGAGAATGTATATGGACACAAGAATTAAAAAGTAAAGCAATTGTTTGGCTTTGCCAGAAAACCAAACAATCTATTTTAAAATTGACAGACCGTGATTACAACAACAACGGAATGTCTGATTTACTGGCACAGGAAGGTTCTGCCTACGATATGAACATCAATATGTTTAATATCCTGCAGCACACTATTACTGGATGGCCGGGCGGAAAACCAAATACAGATGATTCGCATCGACCTGAAAGAGCTAATCCTGCTAAAAAACGAGTGATTCTTTTCAGTCCGCATCCAGATGATGACGTGATTTCGATGGGAGGAACTTTTTCAAAATTGATAAAACAAGGCCACGATGTACATGTTGTATATCAAACCTCTGGAAATATTGCCGTTACTGATGACGAAGCTTTAAAATTTGCTGAAGTATGTAATGATTTTGTAGGCGCAGATCTGCCAAAGGACATCAACTTCAAATCAGTAATTGAGTTTTTGAATAACAAATCAGAAAATCAAATCGATTCTCTTGAAGTTCGAAAATTAAAAGGATTAATCAGAAGAAGAGAATCGTATGCTGCAACAAGATATATCGGATTAAAAGATGAAAATACACACTTTTTAGACCTTCCGTTTTATGAAACCGGACAAGTTAAAAAGAATCCGCTTGGGCCAGAAGATATTGCAATTGTAAAAGAAATTATTGCCAGAATCAAACCGCATCAAGTTTTCGCAGCTGGTGATTTGGCTGATCCGCACGGAACTCATGAAGTTTGCTTAAATGCCATTTTTGCAGCAATGAAGGAATTAAAACCAGAAAAATATATGGATGACTGCTGGTTATGGCTTTATAGAGGAGCTTGGCATGAGTGGGATATACATGAAATCGATATGGCAGTGCCGCTTTCTCCATCAGAAGTATTATTGAAACGCCACGCTATTTTATACCATCAGTCTCAAAAAGACAGGGTTATGTTTCAAGGAAATGATTCTCGAGAATTCTGGGTTAGGGCAGAAGACCGAAATAAAAATACAGCCATTTTATACGATGAATTAGGATTGGCTGAATATGAAGCTATTGAAGCTTTTAAACGTTTTGATTATTAAAGTTGTTTTAAAACCGATTCGGGTGAGAGCGAATCAAACTGCAAAATTCAGATCGACCTCAGAACAAGTAGTGAGGTAAACTGAAGTCTTTCTGAGTTTTGTTTTTTATCTAATTTACAAGGATACTCTTTGAAGTGTCCAGCCAAAAAAAAGAAGAATGAAATATTTATTTGTACTACTATTAGCGGGTGTAACTGCCAGTGCTCAAGTTCAAAAAGAGCAGCTAAATTTAATGCCATGGCCTCAAAATGTTGTTGTAAACGAAGGGAATTTTACTGTAACTAAAAACTTTAGAGTAAACATTTCTGGAAATCCAAACCCAAGAATTTTTGGTGGGGTAACTCGTTTTCTGCGCCGGTTGGATGGTAGGACAGGTATTTTTTTCGAACAAGGTTTTATTACAAAATTAAACGAATTCCCTAATGCAGAATTACAAATAAACTGCGATAAAAACGGAAAGATAGGTCTATATGAAGACGAAAGTTATCATTTAGATATCCAGAAAAATAAAATAACAATTAATGCCACCAGCGATTTAGGTGCTCTGCATGCATTAGAAACTTTGTTGCAGTTGCTGCAAAATGACAGTAAATCATTTTACTTTCCAGTTTCTAAAATTTCAGATTTTCCAAGATTTACTTGGAGAGGTTTAATGATTGATGCTTCAAGACACTTTCAGCCAGTTGATGTCATCAAAAGAAATTTAGATGGATTAGCAGCCATGAAAATGAACGTTTTTCATTGGCATTTAGTGGATGATCAAGGATGGAGAATAGAAACCAAAAAACATCCAAAGTTAATAGAACTCGCTTCGGATGGATTGTATTACACACAGGAAGAAATTAGAAATATCGTAAAATATGCCGATGAGCGCGGTATTTTAATAGTTCCAGAAATAGATGTTCCAGGTCATGGATCGGCAATACTTACGGCTTACCCAGAAATAGGAAGCAAAGTGATTACACTGACTGGAGGAACAGCCGAAAAAAATATTGAAGGTACCGCAATCAGTACCTATGGAATTGAAAGAAATGCTGGGATTTTTTCACCAACATTAGATCCTTCAAATCCTAAAACGTATAAAATTTTAAGTGAACTTTTTGATGAGGTATGCCCATTATTTCCTGGAGCTTATTTTCACATTGGGGGTGATGAAAATGAAGGGAAAGACTGGGATGCCAACCCAAAAATTCAAGAATTCAAAAAGAAACATAATTTAAAAACCAACCACGAATTACAAACTTATTTTACCATGCAGCTGGCACCAATGCTTAAAAAACATGGAAAACAGTTAATGGGATGGGAAGAAATTTTAACCAAAGACCTTTCAAGAGAAGCGATTGTACATTCATGGAGAGGACCAAACGAAGGAGTTGCCGCTGGCCAATCGTTAGTTGATGCTGTAAAAAAAGGTTATAAAACAGTTCTTTCAAATGGTTATTATATTGATTTAATGTATCCCGTAGCAAGTCATTATTTAAATGATCCAATGCCGAAAGGTGCCGATTTATCTGCTGAGGAAAAAGCTAGAATTTTAGGCGGTGAAGCCACAATGTGGACAGAACTAACTACGCCAGAAACTATTGATTCTAGAATTTGGCCAAGAACAGCGGCAATTGCAGAAAGACTTTGGTCAGCAGAAAACATTACCGATTTAGCAAGTATGCGTAAACGTTTGGATAATGTTTCGTTTAGACTAGAAGAATTAGGTCTTACACACCTTAAAAATAAAGATGTAATTCTTAGAAATATTGCTAATAACCAAAACATAAGTTCACTAAATGAATTTACAAATGTATGTGAACCATTAAAAGGATATACAAGAAATAAAGGAGGTACAGAATACCAAATGTATTCACCATTTACCCTTTTTGCAGATGCTTGTACGCCAGATGCCAAAGATTCACTTGCTTTTAATGAAGCAGTAAATCAGTATTTAGCAAACAAAACACCAGAAAACAAAGCAAAAGTGGCAGCATTTTTTAATAAATGGATTGCTCTTCATAAAGAATTGATTGATTTAGGAGCCAATGCTCCATTAGTGCAGCCAATTCTGCCTTTGTCAAAAAAATTAAGTGATGCATCGCACGAATTATTACTGGTTTTAGAAAACAAATCAACTTTGAAAACAGCTGATTTAAAAAACCTGATTGAACAATGCAATACAAAAGATCATGCTGACGTAGAATTATCAGTTTATGAAAGTTTAAAGAAACTAATTTAGAATTTTGGTTGAGTTAGTGTTTAGTAGTTATCCATTGATTTAGTCTTTAATTATCTCTACTGTATTCTGCAGTAGAGATAGTTATGGCTAGATTTCAAAAAAACGAAAAACACTCAACAAAAAATCAAAACGAAAAATATAAGCCCTTGAAATAATTTATTAACCCTTAAAAACCAAATAAAAAGAATTCCACAAAACATGACAAACGAGAGTATAGATTGATGAGTAGTCCCAAATTTATCATTTGTATTTACGATTAATTTTTAGAATTATAAATAAATATCAATCACTGCTATTTGCTAATGATTACGAATGAATCAGAAATAGTAATATTTATCTATAGAATGTAATTTGAGTTTATTTCCAACCAACAGCAGCCTTCCAACCTGCAGTTGAGTGAAACCTGGCTGATAAATAAACAGCTATGGCCCAAGTATTTATTTTCTATTAACCAATATTTATTAATTATGAAACATTATTACAGATTACTCTTTTTGTTATTGTTTCCCTTACTCGCGTTAGCCCAGCCGGCTCACGGAAAAAAAGTAGTGGGATATTATGCGCAATGGTCTATTTATGCCCGGGATTTCAACGTTCCGAAAATTGATGGAAGCAAATTGACGCATTTAAATTATTCTTTTTACGGGACCACTTTTGATCCCGCTCATCCTGAGAACACAAAATTAAAATGCCTTGACACGTATGCTGATTTTGAGCATATGGAAGGCGGAATTCCTTGGGATGCTCCGGTTAAAGGAAACTTTTATGATTTGAAAAAATTAAAAGAAAAGTATCCTCATCTTAAAATTTTAATATCTGTGGGAGGATGGACAAAAGGTCAGGATCTTTCTCCAATTGCAGCCAGCCCGGTTGCAAGAGCCGCTTTGGCAGCAGATATGGCAAACTTCATTGTGACTTATCCGTTTATTGATGGTTTCGATATTGATTGGGAATATCCTCTTTCTGGCGGAACTGATGGAACGGAGATAGTAAATGGATCACCTGTGCCTCCACAAAAATACAGCCCAGATGATAATAAAAATTTAGTTCTTCTGCTGAAAGCCATGCGTCAGGCAATGCCGAATAAACTAGTTACTATTGCTGCAGGAAACAATGTTAGAAACGTTTCAAAACAGTATTTAGGGCCAAACAATAGAGCACAATATGGTATGACCGAAGATATTTCGACTTACTGTGATTATATTACCTATTTCGGATATGATTTTGGTGGAAACTGGTATGATAAAACATGCTACAATGCTCCTTTATACGCAAGTGGAAATCCAAACGATCCATTGTATGGTGCAACACAATCAGAATCATTAGACGAATTAACTAATCAATATTTAAACGTAATTGGTTTTCCTGCTAATAAATTAATCATGGGACTGCCTTTTTACGGAAAAAAATTCGATCACGTTGCTGCTAACTCAACAAACGGATTATTCGTTTCTGCTCCAAGAGATATTGTGGGAGGATGTACTAACCCGCAGAATCCAACAGGAACATGGGATGGTTCTGGTGCTTGTGAGAAATCTGGAAGTATCGAAATTTGCGATTTAGTTGGAAATCCAGTTACGAATTCACATCCTTATTTAGATCCAAATACGATGTTAGTAACGCCATCTGCAGCTTCAGCCGGATGGGTAAGATATTTTGACAATACCACAAAAGTTCCTTATTTATATAATGCTACAACAAAAGAGTTTATCTCTTATGAAGATAAACAATCCATGGATTTAAAAGTGCAATACATTAAATCTAGAAATTTAGCTGGGGGTATGATTTGGGAATTATCTCAAGATACGAGAGGTTCAATCCCTAATTCATTATTAACTCAGGTAGATACTTCATTTGGAAGCGCTGTTCCAGGAACAGTAAGCATTTCGGGTTCGGTTAAAAACGGATCGGCTTTAATAACCGATGTTACGGTAGAATTACGTAATGCTTCTAATGTTGTGATTCAAACAATAGTTTCTGCAACAGGAAACTTTACATTCAACAGCTTAACTTCGGGACAAAACTATTCACTTACAGCATCAAAAAGCAGTTATACTTTTACTCCAGTAACGTTAACAAATGTTACGGTAAACCAGACTGCTGTTGTAATTAACGGAACACAGCCAACATATACAGTAAGCGGAACGGTTCTTAACGGAACAACTCCAGTTTCTGGTGTAACCGTTTCTGCGGTTTCTGGCAGTACAACATTAACAGCAACTTCAAATGCAAGCGGTGTTTACAGTGTTGCAGGTTTAACAGCTGGACTAAATTACAACGTTACAGCTGCAAAAACTGGATTTTCATATACTCCAGCATCAACAGTTTACAATGCAATTGATGCAAACAAAACATTGAATTTTACACAAGGCGCAGCAATAGTTTACTACACAGTAAGCGGTACAGTTCTTAACGGAACAACTGCAGTTTCTGGTGTAACAGTTACAGCATCTTCAACAGGAGGAAACTTCACAGCTGTTACAAATTCAAGTGGTGCCTATTCTTTAAGTTTACCTTCAGGAGGAAATTATACGGTAACAGCTGCTTTAACAGGACAAACTTTTACTCCGGCTTCAACAGTATATTCGAATCTGAATGCAAATAAAACATTGAACTTCGCACAAGATGTTATAGTAAGTTCAAGTAAAATTAGCGGAACGGTTAAAAATGGTGCAAATCCAGTTGCAGGCGCTAAGGTAGAAATCGTTTTACCTTGGACAGATAATACGCATAACTGGAAAAGTGTTCTGGCAACAACAGATGCACAAGGAAAATACAGTTTTGATAATTCAGTTACTGATGGTTATACGCAAATTACAAGTTTAAAACTAAACACATGGCAGAATGGAGAAGTAGCGTATTATCCAAACAATCTGGCCAACTTCGCAGTTCCTGCAAATCCAACGGTTTACAACTTTAATACAAGCTCAACAGCAAAATCTGCACAGGTTTTGGCAAACTTAATCAGCGGAAGTGTTAAAAACGGAACAACTCCGGTTGCAGGTGCAAAAGTAGAAATTGTTTTGCCTTGGACAGATAACACACACAACTGGAAAAGCGTTTTAGCCACAACAGATGCATCAGGAAATTATACTTTTGATAATTCAGTTGTAGCAGGTTATACGCAAATTTTAAGTTTGAAATTAAATTCATGGGAAAATGGTGAAGTAACGTATTACCCAAATAATTTGGCCAACTTTGCAGTTCCAACAAGTCCAACAACTTATAATTTTAATAGACAAGCTACGGTTGCAACTAAACCAGTCGTAACCATTACAGCACCAACAGCTTCGGCGATTGCTATAAATTTAGGATCATCAATTAATTTTGTGGCAACTGTTGGATTAAGCGCTGCAGACGCCACTACAATATCATCTGTTGTATTTAGTTTAGATGGACAAACCATAAGTGCTACAAATTCTTCAGGTACTTATACATCGACTTGGACACCAGCAGCAAATCAGTTTTCGGCTTCTCATACTTTAACTGTTACGGCTACAGCATCAAACGGAACAACAGATGCAAAAACATATAGTTTTACACTAAATTGTTCAGGTTCAAACTGTCCTAATTCACTGCCTGTAATTACATGGAATTCACCATCGAATACTACTGTTACCCAAAGCTCTTTTCAATTTGTGCCAATTTCAGTTACAGCTGTAGATAGCGATGGTACTGTTTCTGGTGTTACAATTACCATAAATGGAGGTACGTTTAACATGACAGCAGGTACAAATAATACCTATACGTATAATTTTACACCATCTGCTTATCAAGATTATCCAGTTGTAATCAAAGCAACCGATAATAAAGCTGCTGTTACTACTTTAAACAATACTATTAAAATTGCTCCGGTAAGCACTAATAGATTCATTCCGCTTCCTTCTAAAATTATTTTAGGGTATGCACATTCTTGGGAAAATGCATCTGCTCCATTTTTATATTTCTCTCAAATGGTGGGAAGTAAATTTAACGTAGTGGATTATTCTTTCGTAGAAACCGTTAATCGTGATGGTTATACACCAGTATTGACTACGAATGACACTAGATATTTGACTAATGGTGTTTTCAATAAGCAATTGCTGAAAAATGATATTAAATCCTTAAGAGACAGCGGTGTTCCGGTTATTGTTTCTATTGGAGGTCAAAATGGTCATGTTGTTTTAGAAAATGTAACTCAGAAAAATATTTTCGTTAATGGTCTAAAAGCAATTATCGATGAATATCAGTTTGATGGAGTTGATATTGATTTTGAAGGCGGATCGATGAATTTTAGCGCTGGAGGTTTAAGAGATATTTCTTATGCAGGTATTTCTGCTTATCCAAGATTGAAAAACGTAGTAGATGCTTTCAAAGAATTAAAAGCGTATTACGGTCCTGGATTCTTGTTAACTGCAGCTCCAGAAACACAATATGTTCAAGGAGGATATACTACTTATACAGATACTTTTGGCTCGTTCCTTCCAATTATTCAAAACTTACGTAATGAATTGGATTTGTTAGCAGTACAATTGTACAATACAGGAGGAGAAAACGGATTAGACGGCCAATATTATGGCACAGCTAAGAAGTCAAACATGGTAACAGCTCTAACTGATATGATTATAAAAGGATATAACATTGCTTCAACAGGAATGCATTTTGATGGTCTTCCAGCCTCAAAAGTCCTTATTGCACTACCAGCTTGTCCAAGTGCGGCAGGAAGCGGTTATCTAACACCAACAGAAGGAATTAATGCAATGCATTATTTAAGAACCGGAACTACTTTCTCTGGCAGAACATACACTATGCAGCCAGGCGGACCATATCCTTCTTTAAGAGGTTTAATGACTTGGTCTGTAAACTGGGATGCATCTTCTTGCGGAAATTCATCTGAATTATCTAAAGCATATGCAAATTATTTCGCTTCGCAGTCAGCAGCAAAAACATTAGCGCTTGAGGATATTTCTTCAAAAAACAATGCAACGATAGCGTATTTCAAAAACAATGCATTATCAGTTTCAAATGAAAATGAAGAAATCGCTCAGGTTGAGGTATTTAATGTTTTAGGGCAAAATTTAGTAAGCCACAGAAATATTCAAAATAATAAAGAAGTACTGCTTCAAAGTCATAGTTTCTCATCTAAACAATTGTTTTTAGTAGTAGTAACAGACAAAGCAGGAAACAAAAAATCATTCAAAGTAATGAACTTTTTAAACTAAAAGAATTGATTGAAAAATTAGAAATAAAAAGATGGGACGGTTAAAATTGAGTTTGGTTATTTATTTTTTAGCTGATTTTTATTTCGAACAAATGCGGCTTTAGGTAATTTGTTATTTGGTTTTTGCCTAAAGATGCGCATTATGAACCTGGTAGTTTTACTGCCAGGTTTTTTTATTTAAAGAATTCGATTTACCAGTTCGGCGAAATTATTTTCAACACATACAAGCATAGTTTAGAGGACTTAAAAAGACGTTTCACTAATTTAAATGCAGATAGTTTAGCTATGTTTGGAAACTTGTTTCTTCCGCTCTCTTTTTTCAAAACAAAAGCTATGATCCTATGTGTTAAAATCTATTTTTTTCATCCAATGGAAGTTTATAAATATTAAGTTTCCAAATAAGGATCTAAAACTTCTGCAAGTTTGTTAAGCCAATAAAAATTATCATCAATATTCTTGATTTCAGATTCTATAGTTTCACATCCTCTCATAACACATAATGAAAGCGCATTATTTACTTCTCGGATTATTTTTGCCATCTCTTTACTATCGATTTTATCAGTAAAAAAATCATTTAATCTGGCGTCAATTTTGTTTGAAAGGTTTTGTGTAGTCATTGTGTTGTTTTTTTACAAATTTAAAAAGTAATTATTTAAAGTGTGACACAGATTTGTGTCAAAGCTTTATAAATGTTTGTTTTATGGAGATTTTTGAGTATGTTTTAGATTAAAAATTTTTGCGAACTCTGCGTAAACCCTTGCGTCTTTGCGGTTAAAAAAAATCGTACTTTTGAAACCATAATTTTCGCATAAATCTTCATGAAAAATTCAATCATTATAATAATTACATTTCTAATTTCTACTTCTTCTTTTGCTCAAAATAAATTCGGAAATCCAGAAGTTGATCCCATTCAAATTCAAAAAACTTTTACAGATTGGTCCGTTTATCAAAGTAAAAAAATAATGCTTTCCAGAGATTTTACCGCTTTGGATTCATCATCAAAAGAAATCTCAAAAGAAACTTTCTTAGATCAATTGGCAAACGGAAACTTCATTCCAGTTCGATTAAAATCAGAAGCAGAAATTTACGTTTATAAACTTTTTAAAATCCAGCCAAAAACAGATACAAGCATAAAAGCAACCATTAACCAAATAGGTTTTGATGCGTACAAAAACTTCAAAATGGAAGGAACTGCTTTTCCGCAGTTTTCTTTTAAAGACTTAAACGGAAATTTGGTGACCAATGAATCCATGAAAGGAAAAATCATCGTAATAAAATGCTGGTACATTCACTGCACGCCTTGTATTAGAGAATTTCCGCAAGTCAATAAATTAGTTGAAGATTACAAAGACAGAAAAGACATTGTTTTCATGAGTTTAGCCGAAGATTCTCCAGAACAATTAAAAACATTTCTGGAAAGAAAACCATTATCTTATTCTGTAATTCCAGATATGAAAGAATATATGAATACTGCTTTACAGCTGAATTCGTTTCCAACACATTTTATCATCAACAAAGAAGGAATGATTTCAAAAGTGCTTCCAAATTTCGAAAGTTTAGAAGTAGCTTTAGAGAATGAAAGTAAGCTATAGTTAAATCTCGCCAAGTCGCTAAGTTTTTAAGCAAAGTAGCCCCATTTTTGTCATCCTGAGCGAAGTCGGAGGATTGCATGCTAGATTCGTACTTATTAGCTTAAAGTGTGTGTCCTTCGACTTCGCTCAGGATGACATACGTTATGGAACAAAACTTAGCGCCTTTGCGAGAAAATACTCATTCAAAGAAAAAAACCTTAGCACCTTAGCATCTTTGCAACTTAGAACCTTTTTCACTACTTTTGCACCAAATTAATTAAAAAGACATTCATGTTAACAGTCAATAATTTATCAGTTCAATTTGGTAAAAGAGTTTTATTTGATGAAGTAAATACAACTTTCACTCATGGAAATATTTACGGAGTTATTGGAGCCAATGGTGCTGGAAAATCAACTTTCTTAAAAGTTATTTCGGGCGATATCGACCCAACTTCTGGACACATCCATTTGGAGCCGGGCAAACGTATGTCGGTTTTAAACCAGAACCACAACATGTTCGACGAGCATACTGTTTTGGAAACCGTTTTAATGGGAAATAAAGTGCTGTACGCTGTTAAAAAAGAAATGGATGAACTTTATTTAGATTATAATGATGCCAATGCAGACCGAATTGGAGAGCTTCAAGTTCAATTTGAAGAAATGAACGGATGGAATGCTGATTCTGATGCTGCAGCGATGTTATCTAACTTAGGGATCACAGAAGCAGATCATTATACTTTAATGGCTGATATGGAAGGAAAAATGAAAGTACGTGTGCTTTTGGCGCAGGCACTTTTCGGAAATCCAGACTTGCTGATCATGGATGAGCCTACCAACGATTTGGATTTCGAGACAATCGCTTGGTTAGAAAACTTCTTGGCAAATTACGAAAATACTGTAATCGTTGTATCTCACGACCGTCACTTTTTAGATGCAGTTTGTACACATATTTCGGATATTGATTTCGGAAAAATCAATCATTATTCAGGAAACTATACCTTCTGGTACGAGTCTAGCCAATTAGCGGCAAAACAACGTGCGCAGCAAAACAAAAAAGCAGAAGAGAAGAAGCAAGAGCTGGAAGAATTTATTCGTCGTTTTAGTGCAAACGTTGCTAAATCTAAACAAGCAACTTCTCGTAAAAAAATGATTTCGAAATTAAATATTTCAGAAATTAAACCTTCAAGCCGTCGTTACCCTGCGATTATCTTCGATCAGGATCGTGAAGCCGGAGATCAAATCTTAAACGTAGAAAACTTATCTGCTTCTGTAGACGGAGAAGTTTTATTTAAGGATATTAACTTAAATATGGCAAAAGGCGATAAAATCGTTCTTTTCTCTAAAGATTCACGTGCTACAACAGCTTTTTATGAAATCTTAAACAACGAACAAAAAGCAGATTCTGGAAACTTCGATTGGGGAATTACAACCAACCAAGCATATTTACCAGCTGAAAACCACAAATACTTCGAAAATGATTTAACTTTAGTAGACTGGTTACGTCAGTACGCTAAAACAGAAGAAGAACGTGATGAGGTATTTATTAGAGGTTTCTTAGGAAAAATGATTTTCTCTGGAGAAGAAGCTTTAAAAACATCAAGAGTTTTATCAGGAGGAGAAAAAGTACGTTGTATGCTTTCTAGAATGATGATGGAGCGTGCCAACGTTTTAATGCTGGATGAACCAACAAACCACTTAGATTTGGAATCTATTACCGCTTTCAATAACTCATTGAAAAACTTTAAAGGTTCTGTAATTTTCACAACTCATGACCACGAATTTGCACAAACTGTTGGTAATAGAATTGTGGAATTGACACCAAACGGAGTTATCGATCGTTACATGACATTTGACGAATATCTTGATGATGAAAAGATTCAGGAACAAAGAAAGAAGATGTACAATCTATAAAATTACAATTTTGGAAATTGCTTCGCCTGTTCGCTAACGCTCGAGTCCAAATTCCAAATTCCAAACTGAACTTACAACTTTGTCAAAGTTTTAAACTTTGATAAAGTTCTACAAATAAAAAATCCCAAATTTCAATATAGAATTTGGGATTTTTTTTGTTTTTTATTTTCTGAAAACCTTGGCAAAGATCCAAATGATAATCGCAATAATAAAAATTACGATAAAAATCCCGAATCCCATTCCGGCTTTAAAAATGTCTCCAATAACTTCACAGCTTGTAAATGAAAACAGTATAACGAATACCATTAACAATCTTAGTATTTTATTTTGCATGATTTTGAGTTTTTAAGTTCATTATTAAAATTACTTCAAGAATCAAGAAAATGTGTTATAGAATTTTTTGGAAATGTTTTAGGATTTTGATTTGGCTTTCAATAGAAAGAAATGGAAAAAAGAGCCATCGGCTCGAAAAATATTGTAGGGCCGGATTTTAATCCGGTTAGATTAAATCGCAAGATAAAAAGAGCCGTAGGTTCGATATATTTTTACATATTTATAAAAATGAATCGTTCCGACGGAACTCTATTCTAATCGTTAAATTTTACAACGGATTAAAATCCATTGCTACAAAATTGTTCATTCCTATGGAATTTTAAAAAGTATCACGGTTGTTTTATTGTTTTTATTTCTAAAAACACCAAACCTATAATGACCACAATTTCTGCTAAAAAATAAACAATACCAAAAACTGAAATACTTTGGCAATAATAAAGTATAATTCCCAATGTCAAAAGAGAATAAAGAATATTAGCTGTACATATTATTTTTAAAAATGATTTCCAGCTTTTCTTAACCAGCAAATAACAGCTTATCGAATAAATGAAAAAAGTAAATGAAATAATTGTAAGGTATTCAAAAACATCTTTTGATAAACCGAAAAAATCATTGAAATTTCTGAGGACAAAATAGAGTAGAATAGTAGTAAGCAAAGCTCCAAAGCTGTCTAATAGAAAAATATTTTTGGGTTTAGATATAAATTGTTTACTACTTTTTCTCATACGATTTGTTGGGTTTTACAACATTTCAATTAGCTGAATATTATTGCCGCAAGTATCATTTAAAATAGCAATTTTAACCGTTCCCATTTCAGTGGGTTTCATGCTAAATTCGACGCCGAGATTTATAAGTCGGTTATATTCTTCTTCGATATTGTCAACGTTGAATTGTGTGTATGGAATTCCAGCTTCAAAAAGGGCTTTCTGATACGTTTTAGCTGGTTCAAAATGATTTGGCGATGGTTCTAATAAAATCTCAGTTCCAAATTGCTCTTCCTTAGAAACGACTGTTAACCATCTATTGTTTTCACTCAAAGGCACATCATGTTTTTTTATAAAACCTAGTTTTACTGTATAAAATTGTAATGCAATCTCTTGATCTTGAACTGGGATTCCAATAACTTTTACTCTCATCTTTTTATGTTTTTAAATTGATTGATGCAAAGTTTGTAAAATCAATTCCGATTCACTTTGCGAAAATTGCTCTTTTTTGAAATTCCATTGGAGCGATTCCAATTTTGGTTTTGAATAAAGTACTAAACGAACTCGGACTTTCGAATCCAACAGCAAAACAAGTTTGAGTTACAGGCATCCCATTTCGTAAGTATTCTTTAGATTTTTCTATTCTTCTATCAATCAAATATTGCATCGGCGTCATGCCGTAGTATTTTTTAAATAAACGTAATAAATGGAATTTAGATGTGAATTGAGAATCAGAAAGAACATCCAAATTCAGTTCTTGTTCAAAGTTGTTTTCAATGAATTTCTTCGTACGAATTACAGTTTTAATTTGTCCTTCGTTTTTATAGCAGATTTTGCTGATGCGATTTATTTCTTGTTGGTAAAAATTCATTTTATTTTTCTCTGTTTTTTGAGTTCTTGAATTCGATTTAAAAGTACTTAAAAACTAGAGAAATGTGTTGCAGAATTTAGGTAAGTGTTTTAGGATTTGGAGATGGAATTATAAATTTTTATAAAATATTGTTCTATTTGAGTTGTTTTTTGAACAAGTTTTCAATCAATTACTACTTTGTATTCATTATTGTAAAAATTAATATATTCCTCATTAACTTTTTGAATGTTGTTCGAAATAATAGAAAGAGATAGTTGTATCAATTTATAATCACATTTAATGTGGCAATTTGGACAAACAATTAGTATATTATCTCGAGTGTCAGGTCCATTATATGGACTTCCAAGAGGTTTGATGTGATGGGCCTCGATATAATAGCTATTATTAGGTAGTTTTATAGTAATATCGCATAATTGACAACAATAATTGACTAATCTTTTTATGTCATTAGATAATGCTGTGTCTCGAATTATACGATTTATAGTTGTTAACTTTCTTCCTGGATTCTTATTGCCGTTAATTACATTATTATCGATAATAATATGATTTCTAAGACCCCATATTCCATTCCCTAATCCATTTACAGAAAAGAATAAGTCTTCATTATTTGGATAATTATTATAAGTTAATGTGTCGCTTGAATGTGCTTGAATTTGTTGCCGTATATATTATTGGGTATATTTATGTTCAAGTCTTTCATATATTTGAGATAAGCTCGCGGTTCCATTTAATTCACGTAAGATTTTGGTAATTCGTCTTGATATTTCATTCATATGTTTCTTATTGAATAATAGAATAATTTTTAGTATTTGATAACAGTTAATATTACTTGCTAAATATATTTTAAACTAAAATTGCTAAATATAAATTAAGAATTTAGTATTATAAAGATTAAAAATATATTTGTTATTTCAAGTGATTGACTCTATTTTTTAAAAAAAAATCCAACGCCAACACCCCAACAAATAAAATCAGATTCCGTATATTTGCCCGACCAATCATTACAATTAATTATGAGCCAGAAAGTATTACTTAATTCAAAAGAAGTTACTATCATACTTCACCGTTTGGCTTGTCAGTTAATCGAAAAACATCTTGATTTTTCAAATACTATTTTAGTGGGAATTCAGCCAAGAGGCGTTTTTTTAGCTGAACGTTTAAAACAAATTTTAGAAAACGAATACCAAGTTCCTGAAATTTCTTTGGGTTATTTGGATATCACTTTTTTTAGAGATGATTTTCGTCGCACAGAAAAGCCACTTGAAGCCAACAAAACTCAAATCAATTTTATAGTTGAAGACAAAAAAGTCATTTTTATTGATGACGTTTTGTTTACAGGTAGAAGCATTCGTTCTGCGTTAACTGCTATTCAATCTTTCGGAAGACCTTCAGAAATTGAATTACTAGTTTTAATTGACAGACGTTTCAGTCGTCATTTACCAATTCAGCCCGATTATCGCGGTCGTCAGGTAGATGCCATTAATGGCGAAAAAGTGATTGTAAGCTGGAAAGAAAATGATGGTGAAGATGTTGTTCACTTAGTGACAAATTAAATTTGGTTAATCGTTTAATCGGTTAATTGTTTAATCGATTCATTTCGATTACTCAATTAAAAATTATAAAAATAGTTAATCGTTAAATCGGTTAACTGTTTAATCGCAAAGTAACGATTAAACGATTCAACAAATAAACAGTTAAACATTAAACATGAAAGAATTAAGCGTAGATCATTTATTAGGAATAAAATATATCAATGAGAATGATATTAACCTGATTTTTGAAACGGCAGATCATTTTAAAGAAGTCATTAACAGGCCAATTAAAAAAGTTCCTTCATTACGAGATATTACCATTGCTAATATTTTCTTCGAAAACAGTACCAGAACCAAACTCTCTTTCGAATTGGCGCAGAAACGTTTATCTGCTGATGTAATCAGTTTTTCTGCAGCTCAGTCATCAGTTAAAAAAGGAGAGACTTTGATTGATACTGTAAATAATATCCTTTCGATGAAAGTGGATATGGTTGTAATGCGCCACTCCAATCCCGGAGCGGCTTATTTTTTATCTAAAAATGTCAAAGCGAGTATTGTAAACGCAGGCGACGGTGCACACGAACATCCAACTCAAGCTTTATTAGACAGTTATTCGATCAGAGAAAAACTAGGTGATGTAGCTGGGAAAAAAGTGGTGATTGTGGGCGATATTCTGCATTCGAGAGTAGCTTTATCCAACATATATGCTTTGCAGATGCAAGGTGCAGAAGTAAAAGTTTGCGGACCAAAGACGCTGATTCCGAGATATATCGAATCGCTTGGCGTTACGGTTGAACCTAATTTACGTAAAGCTTTAGAATGGTGTGATGTGGCCAATATGCTTCGTGTACAAAACGAACGTATGGATGTGAATTTCTTCCCATCAACACGTGAATATGCACAACAGTACGGAGTAGACAAACCTCTTTTAGATTCTCTAGGAAAAGAAATCGTAATCATGCACCCAGGACCAATCAACAGAGGAGTAGAAATTACTTCTGAAGTTGCTGATTCTGATCATTCTGTAATCTTGAATCAGGTTGAGAATGGTGTAGCGATTAGAATGGCGGTTATTTATCTTTTGGCTTCGAAAATTCAATAGGTTTAGTGTTCAGTCGCATTGACAGTTTTCAGTTATACGTTGTCGCACTGAGCGAAGTCGAAGGGCTTTTGCGATAAGTGCGTCTTTGTAAATGAGGGCTTCGACTTCGCTCAGCCTGACAATCTGTAAACGGACATTGAATACTGAAAACCGAGAATGCGACTGAAAACTATAAAAAACTTCGTACCTTAGCCTTCAAAAATCAATTTTTATATTAGCCCCATAAATTAAAAAATGAAAGTAGATCAAAAAGGACATACGGTTACAATTAAAGACACACAGGGTAATTTAAATGACTTTGTAGAAAAAGTAACGCAGCAATTTAAAACCTTTGAAAAGCACAACGTTATAATCGATTTGTCATCAGACACGGAAATTTCGGAAAATGATTTAAAAGCTTTTTTACCGCTTGTTAAACTTCAGAAAAAAGGAAAAAAATCGTTTGTAATTGTTGCTACTGATCTTGATTTTAATGCTATTTCAGATAAACTAGTTGTTGTTCCTTCTCTTTTGGAAGCTCACGATATTATTGAAATGGAAGAAATTGAAAGAGACCTAGGGTTTTAATTTTAGATTTGTGATTTTAGATTTTAGATTTTTGAATGCTAAATCTAAAATGTTTATAAATCTAAAATCTGCAATCTAAAATCTAAAATCACTAAATGAAATTAACAATACTTGGCTGTTATGCCGCAACTCCCAGAACCCTTACCAACCCAACTTCGCAGGTTTTAGAAATTAAAAACCGTTTGTTTTTAATTGACTGCGGTGAAGGAACTCAGGTACAGCTTCGAAAAAATAAGATTAAATTCTCAAAAATCAATCATATTTTCATCTCCCATCTTCATGGGGATCATTTGTATGGATTAATCGGGACTATTTCGACTTTTTCTCTTTTGGGAAGAACTACTGATTTACATATTTACGGCCCGAAAGGAATTAAAGAGCTGATTCTGTTGCAGCTAAAATTGACAGAATCTTGGACAACTTATTCTTTGTTTTTCCACGAATTAGAATCGAAAGAAAGTGAAGTGATTTTTGAAGATAATCGCGTTACTGTAACAACCATTCCGTTAAAACATCGTGTGTATACAAATGGTTATCTTTTTCAGGAAAAACCAGATGAAAGAAAATTAAATGTAGAGGCCGTACAGCAATATGATATTCACGTGGCTTATTATCAGAAAATAAAAAACGGAGGCGATATCAAACTTGATGACGGAACGGTAATAGAAAACGCAAAATTAACTTTTGATCCTGCACCTCCAAAGAGTTATGCTTTTTGCTCTGATACAGTTTATCATGAAGACGTAATTCCAATTATTCAAAATACAGATATTTTATATCACGAATCTACGTTTTTGGAATCTGAAGCTGGACTGGCTCAAAAAACACTACATTCAACAGCAAAAGAAGCAGCAAGAATAGCTTTAAAAGCGAATGTAAAACAATTGATTTTAGGGCATTATTCTACACGATATGATGGTATAGAGCCATTTAAGAAAGAAGCAGAAGAAGTATTTCCAAATGTTCTGCTGGCGGATGACGGTGTAAGTTTTGAGTTTTGAGTTATGAGTTTTGAGTTATGAGTTTTGAGTTATGAGTTTTGAGTTATGAGTTTTGAGTTATGAGTTATGGGTTATGAGTTATGGGTTATGAGTTGAATTTTCTAAATCTAATATCTAAAATCAACAATCTAAAATAATAAATCATGAATGATTTAAGCAATTACAGAAGATCATACGAGAAAAGTGAATTACTGGAAACTAACATTCCAGAAGATCCAATTAATCTTTTTAACCGATGGTTTCATGAAGTGGAAGATTTTGGCGGAAGCGGAGAAGTGAATGCAATGACTGTTTCTACAATTGGATTGGATGGTTTTCCGAAATCTCGTGTGGTTTTATTGAAGAAATTTTCTGAAGAAGGATTTATATTTTATACCAATTATGAGTCTGAAAAAGGAAAAGCAATTGACGCAAATCCAAATGTTTGTTTGTCATTTTTCTGGCAGGAAATGGAACGTCAGGTGATTATAAAAGGAATAGCGCAAAAAACGTCTGAAATTATTTCTGATAATTATTTCAACTCACGTCCGGATGGCAGTAAATTAGGTGCTATTGTTTCTCACCAAAGTGAAGTTATTCCTTCGAGAACTTTTTTGGAAGAGAATTTAAAAAAGATTGAAGCCGAATTTGAAGGAAAACCTATTCCAAGACCTGAAAATTGGGGAGGATATCTTGTAACGCCTTTACAAGTTGAATTTTGGCAGGGAAGACCCAACAGATTACACGACAGAATTCGTTATACAAGCCAATCCGATTTTTTATGGAAAATAGAACGACTTTCATCTTGAAATTTGTAAGAATTTTATCTTTATTTAAAAATATTTAGTGTATTTCATCGATTATTTTTGTAGTTTAACGGTAAATTAAATACGTTTGACCCAGAAATTTAAAGAGCAATTAGTCACATAATACTATTTAAAGCATTTGCCCCAACATTTACTTTAGAACTTAACTACTTTTGATTATGAAGAAAATTATGTGCGCCATGATGTTCATTGTGATGTCTGTCACAATGAGCTCATGCTCTGCTGATAATGCCGATGCAGTTGAAAATGAAAATAATGCATCAACGGAAAAAATAGTAACAAACTACGAATACAATTCTTCTGAATTGGAAACCATGCAGTTAATAAATGAATACCGAGTTAGTATTGGTTTAAAAGCATTGGAAAAAATTAATCATATTTCATTTAAGTGCGAAGAGCACAACCAATATATGATTGCAAACAATGTTGTGAATCATAATGATTTTACAGCACGTTCTAATAATATCATGAGTGTTCTAGGTGCGAAAAAAGTAGGTGAAAATGTTGCTTATAATTACAAAACTTCTGAAGCTGCTGTAAAAGCATGGCTTGAAAGTCAAGGGCATAAGGAAAATATCGAAGGAGATTATACACATTTTGGAATTTCAGTTACGACTGATTCTGCAGGTAGAAAATATTACACGAATATATTCGCAAAAATTTAAACGATAGTACATTGAACTGGTTGGTTAGTTGTCGTTGCAATACCTGAGTTGCAGCGGCGTTTTGAAATAAAAGCTGTCTATTTACGTAGACAGCTTTTATTTTTTTAACTCTATGAGATTATAATCCCGTAACAATAAACTCACTTCGTCTGTTCATTTGATGTTCTTCTTCTGTACATTTTACATTATCAGAACAACGATTAACCAATTGTGTTTCACCGTAACCCCTTCCGGTTAAGCGGTTTTTAGCTACGCCGTTTTGAACAAGCCACTCGATAGTCGATTTGGCTCTTCTGTCAGATAAAGCTTCGTTGTATTTAAAGCTCGCTCTGCTGTCGGTGTGTGAACGAATATCCAGTTTCATAGTTGGAAATTGGTTCAATACATCAAGTATTTTTTCTAGATCTAAAGCTGCTTCGGTTCTAATATTCGATTTATCCAAGTCAAAATAAATCATTTTAATTCCGAAACATTTTCCTAAATCATCACCAATCGCCACTTTACAAATTGATCTTTCCAGCGCAATTGGCAGGTTTGTTTTTCCAGTTGTTTTTGGAATGGTAATGCTAACTTCTTTGGTTGAATATTCTGGTTTTTCGGCTCTTACGTAATAGGTTTTTCCGCATTCGACTGAAAAACTGTATTTTCCCTGAATGTCAGCGGCCACGGAATTTTTAATTTCCATATTTTCATATAAAGTAACTTTCGAATCTGGAAGTATTTCACCGGTTTGGGCATCAGTAATCACACCTTCTAATTCCTGAAGACATTTTAGTCTTCGGGTTTCTAAAAAACTGTAAATATCATCAGAACCTAATCCGCCGTCTTTATTTGAACTAAAATAGCCTTTTCTTGTAACTGGATCAATGATGTACGCAAAATCATCCTGGGGAGAATTAATATCGTTTCCCAGATTTTGAATATCACTTATGGTTCCATTGTTTTCAATCTGCCCCACGAAAACGTCCAAACCTCCAAGCCCAGGATGACCATCTGAAGAAAAGTAAATCTCATTTTCGTTAGTTACATACGGAAAGGTTTCTTTCCCTTCTGTATTTATTACTTTTCCTAAATTTTGCGGTGTGTCAAAATTACCTTCATTAATATTTACTTTATAAATATCAGATTGTCCAACGGAGCCAGGCATATCTGAAGCAAAGTAAAGCGTTTTCTCATCGGGACTTAACGATGGATGTGCTGTGCTGTAATTATCGCTGGTAAAAGGAAGCGGTGTGATGTTTTTCCATTTTCCATCTTGAAGAGTCGCTTTGTAAATTTTTACCAATGTAATTTTATTAGCATCTTTTCCCTTTTTTCCATCTACATAATTGTTCCTGGTAAAATAGACGGTCTTTCCATCTTTGGTAAAAACAGGAGTAGCTTCGTGAAACCGACCATTGAGTTCGGATTTTATTTTATTTACTTTGGATGGCATTCCAGTCTCAGCATCTAAGTTAGCGTTGTAAATATTGGTAAAGTATTCACCTGTCCATTTGTGTTTTCGCTGACTAAAATTCCCGGTATCTCTCGCTGATGCAAAATAGATTTTATTGTCATATATAAAACTCCCATAATCGGAATATTTAGAATTTATCCCAGCACCTTCAATTTTATATCTCCCAGAATTGGCTTTAATCTGATCCAGATAATTCCGATCATTTCTGTAAAGAATTCCTCGAGAATCGTTTTTGTACTTTGCGTTAAACTCATCCAGAATTTTATTGGCTTTATCAGTTTCGCCAATTGATTTTAAGCATTGTGCATATCGGTAATAATATTCGGCAGCAGGAGAAGGGTTCATGGCAAACATTTCACCATACCATTTTGCTGCATTTTCAAATTCAGAATTGAAATAATAGGCGTCTCCAAGTTTTTTAAACAATTCTTCCGATTTATACCCTTTTTTGGCTACTCTTTCGTAAGTTTTAATGGCATCTATATAGGCATAACCATCAAATTTTTTATCTCCTGAATTCATCTTTTTCTCCTGTGCATAACAGAAGAAAAGATTAAAAGTGATTAAAAGAAGTGTAAAATTTTTCATGATACATAATTTTAGAAGAAACGTGGCGTTGTCATTTTACCATTGTTGGTAAAGAATTCATAACGCAGGAATATTTCATGAGATCCTGAATTGTAATTTTTCAGATTTGTAGTTTCGCGATCGTATCCATATCCAATGTAAAGTCCATCAGTAACCTGAAAACCAGCCATTGCACTAACTGAAGCACTCCATCTATAAGCTGCACCCAATGTTATTTTGTCCAGCAGCATAAAGTTGGCTGATATATCTACCTGAAGCGGTGCTCCTTCAACCATTTTAGCAAGAATAGCAGGTTTAAATTTGTAATATTCGTACTTGTCAAGATTGAATACATAACCTCCCATTAAGTAATAGTTCATTTTGCTTTTGTAAATAGCAATATCATTGTCATTGTACTTACTGCTTTCTATAAAATTAGGAACAGACAAACCCACATAAGCTTTATCTGAATGCCAGTAAACACCAGCGCCTACATTGGGAGAGAACTTGTTGTCAAAATCCTGAAACTGTGGATCGTTCTGATTAGCCGGATTCAGTTTGTTAATGTCTAAATTGAATAAATTGGCGGTTCCTTTAATTCCAAAAGAAAGCTTTGTATCGGCAGAAGTCTGAATAGTGTATGATAAATCAGCTGAGATATTGGTTTCGTTTGTAGGACCAATTTTATCGTTTACAAGAGAAAGTCCAACTCCAATATTGCTGTTGTTAATAGGAGAGTTTACCGATAAAGTAGAGGTCTGAGGTGCTCCATCCAGACCTACCCATTGCGTTCTATATAGAGCAAAAACACTTAATGCTCCACGTGATCCTGCATAAGCTGGATTTATATTGATAGTATTGTACATATACTGAGTATACTGTGCATCTTGTTGTCCATAACCGAAGATGGTTGCAAACATAATGACGAAAAAAAATAATTTTGTTCTCATAATAGATGTTATTATTGATTAGTATGTAATGCATTATAAAAGGGCATTTTTATAATGCATTACTTTTGTTACTCTATCTGGACAGATATAAATACCCATCTTTTTTATTGTTATGAACTACATTATTTCCATCTATTGATTGGTAATTTAAAATGTAGAAATAAGTACCTGTAGGTAATCCGTCAGATTGTTTAATTGTTGTTCTTCCTCTAGAAGTACCGTCAAATGCGTTGGTTGCATTGTTATAGTTAGTGGTTTCAAAAACTAATATTCCCCAACGGTTGTAGATTTCAACGGTATTTCCGGGATAACAGGCCAAATCATTAATGTTATCAATTTCAAAGACATCATTTATTCCGTCACCATTTGGTGAGAAGGCATTATGAATTATAATATTGCCGCATGCTAAGACTTTACAATCGTCATTTATTTCCATTGTTAAGACAATTGTTCTGGTGCAATTTTCATTGGCAATTCGGTATTCGAATGTGTAGTTTCCTAGTGCAAGACCAAAAGGATTTAAGATACTTCCCTGCAATGCATTGGTACCAGTTTGATCAGTCCATACTCCCGTTGTAAGTGTACCGTTTGGAAGTAAATTAGAAAGATTAATCAAAGTCGAATCGTCACTACAAGCTTCACTGGTAATATTGGTTACACTTTCAACAGTGAAGGTTTGAACTAATTCTGTTTTATTTCCTGCACAATCAGACAAAGTATATGTTCTTGTCAGGATATAAGTGTTTCCATCGCAGCCGGTTCCTTCATTGGTGGAATCAACAATCGTGATGGTTACATTTTCACTGCAATTATCAGCAGCATCTGTAATGGCATCTGGGTTAGGTGCAGGAATTTCATTTATATTATGCAGAACAGTTACATTGGCTGGGGCAGTACCAGTTGGTGGAGTAGTGTCTCTTACAGTAACGATTTGGGTATATGTTGCCATATTTCCACTGCAATCACTGGTTTTCCAAGTACGTGTTAATGTGTAATTGGTTGGACATCCGTTTACAATACCACTTTTTACTTCGGTAAAGATAACGGGTAAGTTTTCATTGCATGTATCAGAAGCCGTAATTTCAGCTGGTTGAGGAACAGCATCACATGAAACAGTAATATCAGCAGGAAGATTACCTAAAAGTACAGGAGCAGTTGTGTCCTGAATGGTGATCACTTGAGTGAAAATTTCTGATGCATTGCCACATTCATCTTTAGCAGTCCATGTATTGGTATAAGTTCCAGCATTGTTACATGATTCAGAAGCAGTAAAAATACCGCTTGATTTAGTATATACAATATTGCTGTTACAGCTGTCTGTTGCAGTCGGTGTAACCATTTGAGCGGTTGCTAAACCAGAAGCATCACTGCATTCCAAAGTTACATTTAGAGAACCCGCCTGGGTAATCCATATCGGCGCAGCTGTGTCCTGAATGGTGATTATCTGTGTGAAAGTGTCAGAAGTATTTCCGCAGTCGTCTTTCACGGTCCATGTATTGGTGTAAGTTCCCGCATTGCCGCATCCTTCCGAAGCTGTAAACTGACCGCTGGTTTTGGTGATATTGGTTACATCGGCATCGCACAAATCAGAAGCGGCAGGAAACATTGCCTGGGCGTTTATTAAGCCAGAAGCATCACTGCATTCTAAAATTACATTTAGAGAACCCGCCTGAGTTATCCATATCGGCGCTGCTTTGTCCTGAATGGTGATTACCTGTGTAAAAGTTTCGGAAGTATTTCCGCAGTCGTCTTTCACGGTCCATGTGTTGGTGTAAGTTCCTGCATTGCCGCATCCTTCGGAAGCTGTAAACTGTCCGCTGGTTTTTGTAATATTGGTTACATCGGCATCGCATAAATCAGAAGCAGCAGGAAACATCGCCTGGGCAGCCGCAAGTCCGGCTGTATCACTGCATTCTAAAGTCACATTTAGAGAACCCGCCTGAGTTATCCATATCGGCGCTGCTGTATCCTGAATGGTGATTATCTGGGTAAAAGTATCAGAAGTATTCCCGCAGTCATCTTTCACTGTCCATGTATTGGTGTAGGTTCCTGTATTGCCGCATCCTTCCGAAGCTGTAAACTGACCGCTGGTTTTGGTGATATTGGTTACATCGGCATCGCACAAATCAGAAGCGGCAGGAAACATTGCCTGGGCGTTTATTACACCCGAAGCATCACTGCATTCCAAAGTTACATTTAGAGAACCTGTCTGGGTAATCCATACCGGTGATGCTGTGTCCTGAATAGTGATTACCTGTGTAAAAGTGTCGGAAGTATTTCCGCAGTCGTCTTTCACGGTCCATGTGTTAGTGTAGGTTCCTGCATTGCCGCATCCTTCGGAAGCTGTAAACTGTCCGCTGGTTTTGGTGATATTGGTTACATCAGAGTCGCATAAGTCAGAAGCGGAAGGGAACATTGCCTGGGCATTTATTAAACCTGAAGCATCGCTGCATTCCAAAGTTACATTTAGAGAACCCGCCTGAGTTACCCATACCGGCGCTGCTGTATCCTGAAGAGTGATTACCTGGGTGAAAGTATCGGAAGTATTTCCGCAGTCGTCTTTCACGGTCCATGTGTTGGTGTAAGTTCCTGCATTGCCGCATCCTTCAGAAGCTGTAAACTGTCCGCTGGTTTTGGTGATGTTAGTTATATCGGCATCGCACAAATCAGAAGCAGCAGGGAACATTGCCTGGGCAGCCGCAAGTCCGGCTGTATCACTGCATTCCAAAGTTACATTTAGAGAACCTGCCTGGGTAATCCATACCGGCGCAGCTGTATCCTGAATAGTGATTACCTGTGTAAAAGTATCGGAAGTATTCCCGCAGTCATCTTTCACCGTCCATGTATTGGTGTAGGTTCCCGCATTGCCGCATCCTTCAAAAGCTGTAAATTGTCCGCTGGTTTTGGTGATATTGGTTACATCGGCGTCGCACAAATCAGAAGCTGCAGGGAACATTGCCTGAGCATTTATTAAACCCGAAGCATCACTGCATTCCAAAGTTACATTTAGAGAACCCGCCTGAGTTACCCATACCGGCGCTGCTGTGTCCTGAATGGTGATTATCTGTGTAAAAGTATCGGAAGTATTTCCGCAGTCGTCTTTCACCGTCCATGTGTTGGTGTAGGTTCCTGCATTGCCGCATCCTTCGGAAGCTGTAAATTGTCCGCTGGTTTTGGTGATGTTGGTTACATCGGTATCACATAAATCAGAAGCAGCAGGAAACATCGCCTGGGCAGCCGCAAGTCCGGCTGTGTCACTGCATTCTAAAGTTACATTTAAAGCTGCTGGAGCAGTTATCCATACCGGCGCTGCTGTATCCTGAATGATAATTACCTGTGTGAAAGTATCGGAAGTATTTCCGCAGTCGTCTTTCACCGTCCATGTATTGGTGTAGGTTCCTGCATTGCCGCATCCTTCAGAAGCTGTAAACTGTCCGCTGGTTTTTGTAATATTGGTTACATCGGCATCGCATAAATCAGAAGCAGCAGGAAACATTGACTGGGCATTTATTAAACCAGAAGCATCACTGCATTCTAAAGTTACATTTAAAGCTGCCGGGGCAGTTGTCCATACCGGCGCTGCTGTATCCTGAATGATAATTACCTGTGTGAAAGTATCGGAAGTATTTCCGCAGTCGTCTTTCACCGTCCATGTATTGGTGTAGGTTCCTGCATTGCCGCATCCTTCAGAAGCTGTAAACTGTCCGCTGGTTTTGGTGATATTCGTTACATCCGCATCGCATAAGTCAGAAGCGGCGGGAAACATCGCCTGGGCGTTTATTAAACCAGAAGCATCACTGCATTCCAAAGTGACATTTAGAGAACCTGCCTGGGTAATCCATACCGGCGCTGCTGTGTCCTGAATAGTGATTACCTGTGTAAAAGTGTCAGAAGTATTTCCGCAGTCGTCTTTCACCGTCCATGTGTTGGTGTAGGTTCCTGCATTGCCGCATCCTTCGGAAGCTGTAAACTGCCCGCTGGTTTTTGTAATATTGGTTACATCCGCATCGCATAAATCAGAAGCAGCAGGGAACATCGCCTGGGCAGCAGCAAGTCCGGCTGTATCACTGCATTCTAAAGTTACGTTAAGAGAACCTGTCTGGGTAATCCATATCGGCGCTGTTGTATCCTGAATGGTGATTATCTGTGTAAAAGTATCAGAAGTATTGCCGCAGTCATCTTTTACAGTCCATGTATTGGTGTAGGTTCCTGCATTGCCGCATCCTTCGGAAGCTGTAAACTGTCCGCTGGTTTTTGTAATATTGGTTACATCGGCATCGCATAAATCAGAAGCAGCAGGAAACATTGCCTGAGCGTTTATTAAACCAGAAGCGTCACTGCATTCTAAAGTTATATTTAAAGCTGTTGGAGCAGTTGTCCAAGTTGGAGCAGCTGTATCCTGAATCGTGATTATCTGGGTAAAAGTATCGGAAGTATTCCCGCAGTCATCTTTTACAGTCCATGTGTTGGTGTAGGTTCCTGCATTGCCGCATCCTTCGGAAGCTGTAAACTGTCCGCTGGTTTTGGTGATGTTAGTTACATCGCCGTCGCATAAATCAGAAGCTGCTGGAAACATCGCCTGGGCAGCCGCAAGTCCGGCTGTATCACTGCATTCTAAAGTTACATTTAGAGAACCTGTCTGGGTAATCCATACCGGTGATGCTGTGTCCTGAATGGTGATTATCTGTGTGAAAGTGTCAGAAGTATTTCCGCAGTCGTCTTTCACGGTCCATGTATTGGTGTAAGTTCCTGTATTGCCGCATCCTTCGGAAGCTGTAAACTGTCCGCTGGTTTTGGTGATATTGGTTACATCCGCATCGCATAAATCAGAAGCGGCAGGAAACATTGCCTGGGCAGCTGTAAGTCCGGCTGTATCACTGCATTCCAAAGTTACATTTAGAGAACCCGCCTGGGTAATCCATACCGGCGCTGCTGTGTCCTGAATGGTGATTATCTGTGTGAAAGTATCGGAAGTATTCCCGCAGTCGTCTTTCACCGTCCATGTGTTGGTGTAGGTTCCTGCATTGCCGCATCCTTCGGAAGCTGTAAACTGTCCGCTGGTTTTGGTGATATTGGTTACATCAGAGTCGCACAAATCAGAAGCGGCAGGGAATTGAGCCTGAGCAGCCGCAAGTCCGGCTGTATCACTGCATTCCAAAGTTACATTTAGAGAACCTGTCTGGGTAATCCATATCGGCGCTGCTGTGTCCTGAATGGTGATTATCTGGGTGAAAGTATCTGAAGTATTCCCGCAGTCGTCTTTCACGGTCCATGTGTTGGTATAAGTGCCCGCATTTGCGCATCCTTCAGAAGCTGTAAACTGACCGCTGGTTTTTGTAATATTCGTTACATCGGCATCGCATAAATCAGAAGCAGCAGGGAACATTGCCTGAGCATTTATTAAACCTGAAGCATCGCTGCATTCCAAAGTTACATTTAGAGAACCCGCCTGAGTTACCCATACCGGCGCTGCTGTGTCCTGAATGGTGATTATCTGGGTGAAAGTATCGGAAGTATTCCCGCAGTCATCTTTCACCGTCCATGTATTGGTGTAGGTTCCCGCATTGCCGCATCCTTCGGAAGCTGTAAACTGGCCGCTGGTTTTGATGATGTTCGTTACATCGGCATCGCATAAATCAGAAGCAGCAGGGAACATTGCCTGGGCAGCTGTAAGTCCGGCTGTATCACTGCATTCCAAAGTTACATTTAGAGAACCCGCCTGGGTAATCCATACCGGCGCTGCTGTGTCCTGAATGGTGATTATCTGTGTGAAAGTATCGGAAGTATTCCCGCAGTCGTCTTTCACAGTCCATGTATTGGTGTAGGTTCCTGCATTTGCGCATCCTTCAAAAGCTGTAAACTGTCCGCTTACTTTTGTAATATTGGTTACGTCGGCATCACATAAATCAGAAGCTGCTGGAAACATCGCCTGGGCAGCCGCAAGTCCGGCTGTATCACTGCATTCCAAAGTTACATTTAGAGAACCTGCCTGGGTAATCCATACCGGCGCTGCTGTATCCTGGATGGTGATTATCTGTGTGAAAGTATCAGAAGTATTTCCGCAGTCGTCTTTCACGGTCCATGTATTGGTATAGGTTCCTGCATTACCGCATCCTTCGGAAGCTGTAAACTGTCCGCTTACTTTTGTAATATTCGTTACATCGGCATCGCATAAATCAGAAGCGGCAGGAAACATCGCCTGAGCGTTTATTAAACCAGAAGCATCACTGCATTCCAAAGTTACATTTAGAGAACCCGCCTGAGTTATCCATATCGGCGCTGTTGTATCCTGAATAGTGATTATCTGGGTGAAAGTATCGGAAGTATTTCCGCAGTCGTCTTTCACCGTCCATGTGTTGGTGTAGGTTCCTGCATTGCCGCATCCTTCGGAAGCTGTAAACTGTCCGCTGGTTTTGGTGATATTGGTTACATCCGCATCGCACAAATCAGAAGCAGCAGGGAATTGAGCCTGAGCAGCCGTAAGTCCGGCTGTATCACTGCATTCCAAAGTTACATTTAGAGAACCTGTCTGGGTAATCCATACCGGCGCTGCTGTGTCCTCAATAGTGATAACCTGTGTGAAAGTGTCTGAAGTATTCCCGCATTCGTCTTTCGCAGTCCAGGTATTGGTGTAGGTTCCTGCATTTACACAGGATTGAGATACTGTAAAAGCTCCGCTTGATTTTGTGTAAATGATGTTTGCACTACAAACATCTGTTGCTATTGGAGCTTGTGCCTGCGCAGCAATTAATCCTGCTGCGTCACTGCATTCTAAAGTTACATTTAGAAAACCTACTTGAGTTGTCCATGTTGGTGCAGTAACGTCTACTACATTTATGGTTTGACTTACTGGAAGTGAAGTATTGCCGCAAGCGTCTTTTGCAGTCCATGTTCTGGTTATTGAATAAGTACCAGCGCAGGAACCTGGGGTATTCTGATCACTATACGTCAATGATGTTACTGTGCCGCTATTATCAGTAGCGGTTGCCTGAGCAAATACTGGAATGTCAGGACAATTGATTGTGCTGGGGGCTGGAAGTGGATCAATAACTGGTTTAACAGAATCGCCGCCAGATATGTTTACAGTCAATTGTTTCGAACAATTATTACTATCTTTAACTGTAACGGTATAAGTTCCCGGAGCGACATTGGTTAAATCCTTTGTAACCGCTCCATTACTCCATAAATACGTGTAGCTAGGGGTTCCACCGCTTACGTTTAAGGTAATATTCGTAGTTCCGCCACTGCAATTTACCGCAGTATGCGTTTCGCTTAACATCAATTCTGCTGGCTCCACTATAGGAAGAATATAAGTATTTGATAAATTTTGAGCATCAGTGACCGTTAATTTAGCAGTATTGTTTGACGTAGTATACGTAAAAGTTGGATTGGGCGAAGTGGAATCTGGTGCCCCGCCGTCATTTCTAAAATCCCAAGCATACGTGTAAGGCGTTTTTCCTCCATTAGTTGTCGATGTGAAAGTAACGGTGGTATTGGTGCCAACTTTACATGCTTTGTAAGTAAACTGAACAGCCAGAGGTTTTGAAATAGTAAAAGTATTGGTAAAATCACACTGTGAGTTGCTATAAGATGAACAGGTATAATTAGGTCCGGGGTCATTATTACTGCTTGTTTTCCAAGCAATAATAGTATTGCTAAGACTTAATTCATCACCACAAGTCCAATTAAATGGACCATATATTAACTTTTTGTTGCTTCCTGGTGCAATATCTCCTAACAATACATTTAAAAAGGTACTTACTCCGTTTATGATTAAATCAGAATTTAACCTTGTAAAATGAATAGTCGAATTTGAATTGGAAGAATAATTAAGATAAATATACACTTGTTGTACTTGTCCAATCGTACAGGTAGTATTCGTTATTGGAGTTCCGTTTACATTAGACAAACTAAGGTAAACGTCTGTCAAAGTGTAATTGTTTGAGGTACAGCTATAACCACAGGTTCTTAAATCTACTTGTGAAAAAGATAATTGAATATTAAATAGAAGTAACGATATGAAAACGCGCTTAATAGTAATATTCATCAAAAAAGTAATGTTTTTCATAATCTCTAATTTTTAAACTTTAATAATTTATTTGAGATTCTTAGCAATAATCAGTTTAACTGACTATTAAATAGCTGGTTGAAAAATAGTAGAAGAGAGGGCGGGCAGAACTAATTTTAAAAAGAACAGTTGGTGTTGGGTTCCACTTTATTCTTTTGTTTTTTTGGAGTTGGTTTTAAAGTTAACGTTGAATAAATTCTGTGAGAGATGTAAAAAATGGTACTGTTTCACTTTCTGATGGATAAACAATGCATTATCACATCTTACGTTCTTAGCAGAAAAATAACTTACAATTTTTGATACTTTTATTTCTTCAGAAATGGTAGGTTTTAAATTCGTATAATTTATTTCTCTGTTTATGATATCTTTAATATTTTAACATAATTAAAGGTATATACTTAATTTTTTGATTTAATTTTTTTATCTGTAACTAACCTAAAAAGTCGTTAAATGACATTTTTTGATGTAAATATTACCTCAAAAAAAATTTTTTTAACTCTTTTGAATCTATTTTGACTTTTGATGTAAACTTTTTTTTCTAGAAATTTTCACAGAGGATTTTTGTGTTTAAGTAATTGATTATCAGTAATTTAATTTTTTTATGTGTATTTTTACACAAATCGATTAAGTGTTGGGTTTACTAGACGAAATACCTTATCTTAAAAAAAAGGAAGAATTTCGTTTCAAAATGTTAATGTTTTACGAATTATTTATTCTTGTTAAAATTTCTATTAATTGTTAACAGAAATAAAAAATCAATCGGTATTAAAATAACTTTTGTAAATTAGAACTTAATAAAAATCGTAGCCTCGATGTTGAGGTTTCAAACCTTTAGCCTATGAAAAATTTAATTTTAATACGTCATGCAAAATCAAGTTGGGAAGCTCCTTTGAAAGATTTCGACAGGCCGCTTATGAAGAGAGGAATTAAAGATGCCCATGAAGTTTCAGTAAATATTTCAGACTACCTTCCTAAAACCTATATAATTTGGAGCAGTACAGCAGCACGTGCCACAGAAACGGCGCTGATTTTTGCCCAAAATATTTCATACCCTATTGAAAGCATCGTTTTTAAAGATGAATTGTATACTTTCGATGTTAAACAATTGGAAAAGGTTATTAAATCATGTGATAATAGTTTAGAAAGCGTTATTCTTTTTGGACATAACGAGGCTATTACAAATTTTGTTAATAAATTTGGAGATGTTTTTATTGATAATGTCCCAACCTCTGGATTTGTATCGCTGCAATTTGACTCGGAAAGCTGGGATGGCATTGATAAAGGCAAAACACATAAAACAATTTTCCCCAAAGATTTAAAATAATTAAAGTGTACGAACAGAAATATATCGATAGAGAAAAAAGCTGGTTAGCGTTTAATGCAAGAGTGCTTCAGGAAGCGGCAGACAATACCGTTCCTCTTTTAGACAGACTGCGTTTTGTTGGAATTTTTTCAAACAATTTAGACGAGTTTTTTAGAGTTCGGTACGCTGCAATTAGAAGATTAAGTCTTTCAGGAATTTCTGGAGAAAAATATTTAGGGGGTATTTCTGCTCATCAGTTAATTAAAGATATTACCGAAATCGTAATTCAGCAGCAATCTGAAAGTTTGCGTATTTTAGGAAATATTGAATCAGAGCTTGAATCTGAAAATATTTTCATCATTAACGAAACACAAATTACGCCAAAACAAGAATGTTTCCTAAAGGATTTCTATATGCAGAAGCTGAGTCCTGAACTGGTAACAATCATTTTGAATGATCTTGCTGTCTTTCCGGTCTTAAAAGATACTTTAGGATATCTGGCTGTTCGTTTAGAATTGGCAAATGACGAAATTCGTTATGCTTTAATTGAAATTCCTAAAAATATCAATCGTTTTGTCGTTCTTCCTTCAGAAGATGAAAAACAATATGTCATTCTTATTGATGATGTAATTCGTTACAAATTGAAAAGCATCTTTAATATATTTGATTTTAAAAGTGTTTCGGCACACATGATCAAAATTACTCGTGATGCCCAATTGGATATCGATAGTGATTTGAGTAAAAGTATGCTTGAAAAAATTGCGACATCTGTAAAAGACCGTCGAATTGGAGAACCAGTTCGTTTTATTTATGACAGCCAAATTGAAGAAGATACGCTGCATTTCTTTTTAGATAAAATGAAAATTGTTGAAACCGACAGTATTATTCCCGGAGGTAGATATCACAACCGCCGTGATTATATGAGTTTTCCAAATCTTGGACGTTACGATTTGCTGTACAAACCAAATGAGCCTATGCCTGTTCCCGGCTTAAGTCTTGATGGAAGTATTTTAGAAAAAATCTCTAAAAAAGATTATTTGGTTCACGCTCCATATCAGTCATTTTCATATTTAACCAAGTTTTTGCGTGAAGCCGCTTTAGATCCAAAAGTAACCAGTATAAAAATTACCTTATACCGTTTGGCAAAAAACTCGCAGATTATCAGTTCGTTAATAAATGCGGCTAAAAATGGTAAAAAAGTTGTGGTTCAGATTGAACTTCAAGCACGTTTCGACGAAGCTTCAAATATTTCGTATGCAGAACAAATGCAGACAGAAGGTATTGAGCTAATATTTGGAATTAAAGGCCTTAAGGTGCACAGCAAAATATGTGTGATCGAAAGATTAGAAGATGGAAAAAACCGTCGTTACGGATTTATTTCAACCGGAAACTTTAACGAGTCTACAGCTAAAATTTATACCGATGTTACGCTTTTAACCTGCCATCAAGGAATTTTAAAAGATACTTCAAAAATATTTGAATTTTTCGATATCAATTACCGAGTTCACAGATACAAACATTTGATTGTGTCACCTCATTATACAAGAACGAAATTCATCAAATTAATAGATCGTGAAATTCTTCACGCTTTGGCAGGAAGAAAAACACATATCAAATTAAAAATGAATAGTTTGTCTGATTTTAAAATGATAGATAAACTATACGAAGCAAGTAATGCCGGTGTCAAAATCCAGCTTCAGGTAAGAGGAATCTGTTCTTTGATTCCGGGAATACCAGGAATGAGTGAAAATATCGAAGCGATAAGTATTGTCGATAATTATTTAGAACATTCAAGAGTGTACATTTTTGGAAATGCCGGTTTAACCGAAGTTTATATTTCGTCAGCCGATTTCATGACCAGAAATCTCGACGGAAGAGTAGAAGTTACCTGTCCAATTTACGATCTTGAAATCAAAAAAGAATTAATTGATAACTTCAATCTTGCCTGGAAAGGAAATGTAAAAGTAAGATATCATTCGTATAAATTAGATAATAAGTATAAGCCAAAAAACAATCATGCCCCATTTAGAGCACAATTTGAGACCTATAAATATTATCAGAATAAGGCAGCGGTTCTCGAAGAAGTTCCTCAAAAAGTAAATTAATAACTAAAACCAATTTCAAAATCATAAAGTGAGCATGATTAATATTAGGAAGTTTGCAGCAATAGATATCGGATCAAATGCCATGAGGCTTCTGATTTCCAATGTTGTAGAACAAGAAGGTAAAGAACCGCAGTTTAATAAAAGTTCGTTAGTTCGTGTACCAATCCGTTTGGGACAGGATGCCTTTACTGTTGGAGAAATTTCTCCTGAAAATATAGACCGAATGGTAGATGCTATGAAAGCATTTAACCTTTTAATGAAAGTACACAAAGTTGAACGTTATATGGCATTTGCAACTTCTGCAATGCGTGAGGCATATAATGCCAAAGAAGTTGTGGCTTTGATCAAGAAAAAAGCCGACATTAAAATAGAGATTATCGACGGTAAAAAAGAAGCTGCAATTATTGCTTCTACAGACTTGCATCACTTAATCAAATCAGATGAAACGTATCTTTTTGTAGATGTGGGAGGTGGAAGTACTGAGTTTACACTTTTTTCTTCTGGTAAAATGATCAATTCAAGATCTTTCAAGGCCGGAACAGTTCGTTTGCTGAATAATATGGTGCACGATGTAGTTTGGGATGAAATCGAAAAATGGATTAAAACCAATACTGCAGATTATGAAGAAGTTACTCTTATTGGATCTGGAGGAAACATCAATAAGTTGTTTAAAATGTCTGGAAAGCAACAGGAAAAACCGCTTTCGTACATATATATCAATTCGCAATATGCTTTCTTAAATTCATTGACTTACGAGCAGAGAATTTCCGAATTAGGTTTAAATTCCGACCGCGCCGACGTAATTATCCACGCAACAAGAATTTATCTTAATGCGATGAAATGGAGTGGGGCACGCCAGATTTATGTTCCTAAAATAGGGCTTTCTGATGGTATCGTAAAAGCAATGTATTACGGTAAGATTTAATTTTTTTAGCCACGAATTCACGAATTATTTTTAAATTTTCACTTGTGAATTTGTGGCGAATATTTTTATAATGAAATCAATTTTCCAGTCCATTCAGGATTTTTCTGCCGATGAATTAAATCTCTTAGATGATTTAATTACGTTTCGAACTTTGAAAAAAGGAGAGCTTTTATTGACTGAAAATCAGATTTGCAATGAAATTGTATTTATAAAAAAGGGAATTCTTCGTTCCTTTTTCATCAATCATAAAGGCGACGAAATTACCAATTGTTTCGCTTTCGAAAATGAATTCATGGCATCTTTTGCCAGTTTTATAACCCAAGAAAAAGCCCAAGAAAATATTCAGGCGCTTGCCGAAACCGAATTGCAGATTTTAGATCGTAAAGGTTTAGAAAAACTGTATCAATCTGGATTTAACTGGCAGGAAACAGGCCGGAAATTGACTGAAATAGAATTCGTAAATCTCCATAAAAGAATGGTTTCTTTTCAAAAACTATCAGGTGCAGAACGTTACGAAGAATTGTATCAGAATCATCAAAAATACCTACAGTTAATTCCACTGCAATATTTAGCTTCCTATCTAGGAATTACACCAAGACATTTAAGCCGAATTCGTAAAGCTATTTTATAATTTTTTCTCTTAAACTTCTTCGTTGTTTGCATTAAAAATCTATGCAAATGTTAACAATTTTGAATCTGCTTTATGTGCTAAATCTGCGAAAAAAACGAATAGGACATTTGTCTAGTAAAATAAATCGTACAAATCATATTTTTGTAAAAACATTGATATGAAAAAAATACTGATTATAAACGGACATCCTAACGCCGAAAGTTTCAATTTCGGAATAGCCGAATCTTATAAAAATGGCGCTTTAGCTTCTGGTGCTCAAGTCGAAACTATTACAATTGCAGATTTACACTTCAATCCCAATTTAAAATTTGGATATCAAAAACGAACCGAATTAGAACCTGATTTGTTAGAATCTTGGGAAAAAATAAAAAAAGCAGATCATTTAGTTTGGATTCATCCCGTTTGGTGGGGTGGACTACCAGCTATTACAAAAGGTTTTATAGATAGATTGTTTCTTCCAGGAATGGCTTTTCAGTATCGTGAAAATTCCGTTTGGTGGGATAAGTTGCTTAAAGGAAAAACAGCTCATATCATTACCACTTTAGATCAGCCAGGATGGTATTATAGATTTGCTTTTGGAAGACCAAGCGTAAACCAATTAAAGAAATCAACACTAGAATTCTGTGGTATAAAACCTGTAAAGGTCAATTATATCGGAATCATTAAAAATTCTACAGAAGAACAAAGAAAAAAATGGCTTGAAAAAGTCTACAATTTTGGACTTCAAAATAAATAAATAAATGTAATGCCGTAAATTTTCCGAATTTCCGCTAATTCTTTATTGGTTAGGAAATTATCATTTTGTATAAATCGTGAAATTTATTGCTAATGCAGAGATTAATCTTTTAAATCTAATCCAAATGTAGTTCGTAAAAGTTCAATGTTTGGATTGATTTCTAAGAAACGATTGTAACGATCTTGATTGTTATAGCTTCTTTTCATTTCGATAGTTTCGTTTACAACTACCTCGATTGTAATGTCGTGATTGTGCAAATGACCTTTTAGATGCCCTAATAATCCATTCATCTGGCTTTCAAATTCAAGTTTAGAACCTTCATTTGGAAGCTCATAAGTAATTTTAGTTCCATCCAAAACCGGATCATTGATAAGCAGGATAGATTCCATGATCTTTAACCCTTTTTGACCTAAACGTTCGGCATATTTGTTCCAATGAAGAAGCATATCAGTTTCATTGAACGGTTCAGTTGGTAAAACAGAAGAAGGTCTGATATAGGATTTACTGTTTTGTTCCATTTCTTTTTTCTTGCGAATACTAGCAAGAGAAAAAGCAGAAACTTTTGGTGTTCCATCTAACTCTGTCTTTAGAGTTGCTGGAGTCTCAACTTTTGGAGTTTCAACAACTTGTTCTTGTGGTGGGATTACGGTTTTATTTTCAGTTACAGCAGATTCAGTAATTTGATTTTCAGCTGTAACAGAACTTTCAACTTTCGGTTTCTGGTTTTGAACTTCAACAATAGAATAGCCGCCGTTTTTAAAATAAACGGGCGGAATTATGAATTGCTCAACTTTTTTTTTTCTCCATCAAAGTTGATAGAGGCCAATTGCATCAAGCATAACTCAACTAATAGACGTTGATTTTGGCTCAATTTGTATTTTAAATCACAGTCGTTTGCTAAGTCAATTCCCTTTAGTAAAAATTCCTGTGAACATTTCTGAGATTGTACCGCATACATTTGCTGTGCCTGTTCTCCAACTTCAAGTAAAGCTATAGTCGAAGGCGTTTTGCTTACTAACAAATCTCTAAAATGAGAAGCCAGTCCGGCAATAAAATGATGTCCGTCAAACCCTTTGGCAAGAATGTCGTTGTATGCAATCAAAAGATCTGGGATTTTAGCATTCAGAATCAAATCAGTAACCGAGATATAGGTTTCGTAATCTAAAACGTTTAGGTTTTCAGTTACGGCCTGACGTGTTAAGTTAGTTCCGCAATAAGAAACTACACGGTCAAAAATAGACAAAGCATCACGCATAGCTCCGTCCGCTTTTTGAGCGATAATATGCAGAGCATCATCTTCAAAACTGATTCCTTGACTTTCTGCAACATCAGCCAAATGTTCTTTGGCATCTTTTACAGTAATTCTTTTGAAATCAAAAATCTGACAGCGAGATAAAATCGTTGGAAGGATTTTGTGTTTTTCTGTTGTTGCTAAAATAAAAATAGCATGTTTTGGCGGTTCTTCTAATGTTTTCAGAAAAGCATTAAAAGCGGCCGAAGACAACATATGAACCTCGTCAATGATATATACTTTGTATTGTCCGGTTTGTGGTGGGATTCGAACCTGATCGATAAGATTACGAATATCATCAACCGAGTTGTTTGAAGCAGCATCTAACTCAAAAACGTTAAAAGCGAAATCTTCAGTGGGATCGTCATATCCTGGCTGATTTATTTTTCTTGCCAGAATACGAGCGCAGGTAGTTTTACCAACTCCACGCGGTCCAGTAAACAAAAGAGCAGAAGCTAAGTGGTTGGTATCAATAGCGTTCAACAAAGTGTTTGTAATGGCTTTTTGTCCCACGACATCCTTAAACGTCTGCGGGCGGTATTTACGTGCCGATACTACAAATTGTTCCATATTCTCTTTTTATTCGATAGCAAATATAGGCTGAAAATTACCAAATCACAAATCTGAAAATCATAAATATTGGACTGTTTTTTCGAGTGGTTTGAATGTGAGGAAGTAACACTTTTTTATTTTAATTCACAGAAAGCTGTATTTTTACTTTAAGAAATAAACGTAAAACAAATTATTAGATTTAATAATGTCATAAAGAGTAAATGAAAGCTTTAAAACCAATTCTTTTCGTTTTAGTTTTATGTGTTTTTTCAAAATCCATATTACAAACTATGAAATCAAGCCAGACTAATTTTCTAAAAATAACCAATCAATTTTCGATAGATGATTTCGAAAAAGTCCGAGGTTTTATTTTAGAAAAAGGACAGCGAAAAACCTATCGAAATTACGATAATCATAATCCGTATTATGATTTTAAGAAGTTCGAAGCCTATTTGGGAGCTGATATCGGACAGCAGAATATCAATAATGATCCTCAGTTATCAAATTTCAACGAGCTTACCTTAAAAGATGATAATCAGTATTATAAAATTCTGATTGTTAGAAAAGGAGATATTCAGGCTTCTAAAAAAGGAATTTTAAACGGAATGCAGGAAAACGAAACTTATTATGTTGATGCTTATCAGAAAACCATAAAAGAGATTCCTGATGTATTATTAGGTTATTTTGATTTGCTTCAAAATATAAAGTAAGATTTCAGGAAATATTACCAAAAATGGGTAACTTTACATTTGCTAAATAAATGTATTATGGGAAAGAATACCTCAATATCGCTTGGGAATCACTTTGAAAGTTTCATTGAAAATAGTCTTAAAGATGGAAGATTCAAAAATGCGAGTGAAGTTGTTAGGGCTGGACTTCGTCTTTTAGAAGAAGAGGAAAATAAGCTGATGGTTTTAAAGAAGTCTGTTAAAGACGGTATTGAGAGTGGAAGAAATGAAAACTTTGATCCTAAAAAACATCTGGCAAGTTTAAAGGCAAAGAGAAATACTAATGGCTAAATATTATTTAACCAACAAAGCAGTTGAAGACTTAGAAGATATTTGGAGTTATACGTATGATGAGTGGTCAGAAAAAAAACAAGCTGATAAATATTATCTTTTGCTTTTAAGTTCCTGTCAGGAAATTGCCGATAATCCAGAATTAGGTAGAAAATACGATATAGTAACTCCCAATTTGTTAGGCTATAAATCAAATCAACATATCCTTTTCTATCACATTATTTCTGAGAACGAAATTGAAATTATCAGAATCCTCCATGGAAGAATGGATTTAAAAAATACGCTTTAAGCTTTTACTTGTATTAGTAATTTGAGTTAAAATACCTCATTTTACTGGAAAAAATATAAAAGCTAAAATACCATCCTGTAATTTTATCTCTCCTAATCTGTTTAATTTTAGATGATTAATTATTAAAATAAATCATTATGAAAATTAAATCAATCGTATTAGGAATGGGACTTGTTATTTCGTTAGTATCATGTGCTCCTAAAGATGCCGATATCGAAAGAACAATTAGTGAAAAATTAAGCGATACACCCGAAATTAAAGTTACTGTACATGAAGGTGTAGCGACTATCGTTGGAGCTTGTGACGACGAGGCTTTCAAAAAAAATATCGAACGTACTGTAAAAGCTACTAAAGGCGTTAAAACAGTAGTAAACAACTGCCAGATTCCCGATCCAAATGTAGAACCAGCAGCAGCTGCCGTTATTATTAATTCTGATGCCGATCTGGATAAATCAGTTGGAAAAGTTGTAAAATCGTATGACGGAGTCAGTGCTACTGTCGTGGGGGGTGTGGTAACACTTTCGGGCGAAATTGAAAAAGAAAAGCTGCAATCTTTAATTCAAAGTATACAAGAATTAAAACCAAAGAAAGTAGATAATAAACTAATCATAAAATAATCAAGTTATGAGTTTGCAAGATAAATACAGAGAAGTAACAGATTTAGCTTCTGAATTAGGAATAACAAATTTACAAGTAAGGGAACAAGACAATGTGTTGTATATCGATGGAACAGCAGAATCTGCAGCGGATAAAGAAAAACTGTGGAATGCGTATAATAAAATAGATCCTGAATTCAGATCAGCAGATGTGGTTATGAATATCGATGTTACACAGCATGTTTCAAGAGAATACACGGTTGAAATAGGAGATTCGCTTTCTAAAATTGGAAAAGCTTACGGAGTTTCATGGCAGGATATTTTCGAAGCGAATAAAGATATTATTTCCAATCCTGATTTAATTCAGCCGGGATGGAAATTAAAAATACCAACAGTCTAATATATTGGCAAATACCAATAAAAAAAATCCAAATTCCAATTATGCAGCTGCAAATTGGAATTTGGATTTTTATTTTCAAGCTTCGGATTGGATTTTTAAAAACTATCTTCCCCTAATGCTTAAATCAAATAAAAACTTAGCTGTTTCCAGATCAGAATCTGCTGAAAAGCCGGCAACATAGACCCCTTTTTTGCCTGAAGTGGATTTAATTCCGTATACAACTGCCTCATCCGCCGGGTCTGATTCCCCTTCGTATCGATACACATGAACAATTTCAAATTTCTCAGGATTCTTTTTAATCTGCTCGCAGTTTCGATTAAAGTCAAACGTAAATCCTTTTTCATTCAATTGATCTAAAGCTTTTGAAACAGTTGCGTAATGATACATTCTTTTCATGATAACTGAATTTAATAATTATAGATTTTTAAAGATAACTATTTTAAAATTAAAAAGTTATGATAAATTTCATAAAATCGGAAATTTAAATTCAATATAGTTAAATGATAAAATTGTACTTTTGCCGCGCAGACCGCCTTATCGTCGTCCCGATTCATCGGGAGGGAGGAAAGTCCGGACACCATAGAGAAGCATAGCGGGTAACGCCCGTCGGTTCTCTCGTTTTTAGGAACGAGAGGATTAGGACAAGTGCAGCAGAAAGTATGTACAGGTAATGCTGTAGTGAAACCAGGTAAACTCTATGCGGTGAAATACCAAGTATATCGGCATTTAAGGGCTTCTCGTTCGTTGCCGAAGGGTAGGTAGATTGAGTTCAGCAGTAATGCTGAATCTAGATAAATGATAAGGTATTGTCTTGTTGCAGAACGAGGCAAGAACAGAATCCGGCTTATAGGTCTGCTTTTTTTATTTATATTTGTGAACTGACTAACCATTTCATGAATATAACCATTCCCAATTCTTCTCCTAAAAAGAAGAAAAGCCTTTTTAAAACCATCATCACAAATCTTACATTCTGGGTTTTAATAGCTATTATTGCCGGTATTTTACTCGGGCATTTTTCTCCTGAAAATGCTGTAAAAATGGAATTATTGGGTAAAAGGTTTATCGATTTAATCAAACTTTTTATAGGTCCAATTATTTTCTTAACCATTGTTTTGGGAATTTCCGGAATGGGAAATTTAAAGAAAGTGGGTAGAATTGGAGTAAAGGCACTTGGATATTTTGAAGTTGTTTCGACGGTTGCACTCGCAATTGGTGTTGCCATTGCCTATTTATTTCAGCCTGGAAAAATTGACAAATCAGGATTGTCGATTGGAGATGCAAGTCAGTATACAAATGGAGCTTCAAAAGATTTCTCGTGGATTGAATTCTTCCTATCCAATTTTACTTTGCAAGTTTTACTAGCTGCAATCGTCTGCGGAATTGCCTTAAATTTTTATCAAAAAAGAGAACAAACCATTTTGGTTTTAGAGCGATTTTCAAATGTTGTTTTTACAGGTTTAAAATACGTCATGTATCTCGCTCCAATAGGTGCTTTTGGAGGAATGGCGTATACAATTGGTAAATTTGGTTTGGCAACCTTAATTCCGCTTGGTAAATTAATGCTATGCGTATACGTAACAATGGCACTGTTTGTTTTTCTAGTTTTAGGAAGTATTTTGAAATATTATAAAATAAGTATCTGGTCTATTTTAAAATATATTAAAGAAGAACTGTTACTCGTTTTAGGAACATCTTCTTCAGAAGCTGCACTGCCCAGTATTATGGTCAAACTTGAAAAAATGGGCTGTAGTAAATCAGTTGTGGGATTGGTGATTCCAACTGGTTATTCATTTGACCTTGATGGAACTTCAATTTACCTTTCAATGTCGGTTATATTTTTAGCACAGTTATACGATGTGCATTTAAGTTTTTTTGAAATCCTAACCGTTATCGGGATTTTAATGATTACTTCAAAAGGTGCGGCAGGAGTAACTGGAAGCGGTTTCATTGTGTTAGCTTCAACCTTAACAGCATTGCATAAAATTCCGGTTGAAGGATTGGCTTTTTTATTGGGCGTTGACAAATTTATGAGCGAAGCCAGAGCTATTACCAATTTAATTGGAAACACAGTCGCAACCATTATAATTTCAAAAACAGAACGAGATTTTACTGAATTGAATCTTGAACTTATTTCGGAGTAAATTTTTTAATGGCAAAGGTTCAAAGCTGCCAAGTAAAATTCTTTGAGTTCTTTTCACCTTCGAACCTTTGCCTCTTAACTATTAAGCTTCATCTTTTGTAGTTCTCACCAAGCTAATGCCTGACATGAAAAAGACGATTCCAAGTATTCCATAAATAACTAGTGATTTAATATCTCTTGTTGCTCCCGATGTGCCGGCAAAAATCACGGCAGTATAAATAAGTCCTACAATTCCGAGGATTGTCAATAATCCACCGAAAAATCTTTTTAGGTTCATGATTTTAAAATTTAAAGTTCTCTAACAAATTTATATTTAGAAACTTTAATACTTGTTATACAATTGTTTATGAAAATTATATGATTTGCAGAATGTTATTTCTGAATCTTAAATTCCAAACCAATATTTCGAACACTTTCGATCTTGATTTTAGGATCTGAATTGAAATATTTTCGAAGTCTGCTGATAAAAACATCCATGCTTCGTCCTGAAAAATAATCGTCTTTTTTCCAAACCGACATTAAAATTTGATCTCTTTTCAGAAGCTGGTTATGGTTTAGATATAAATATTCAATAAGAGCCGCTTCTTTTTCGGTAAGCTGCTGCACATGATTTTTATTGTTGAGTGTTAACCTTTCGTTATCAAAAACATACGAACCAATTTCAATTATATGAGTTCCGCTTAAACTTCTCTTTTGTTCAATTCTCTTAAGTATATTCTGCAGGCGCAAAACCAGTTCATCAACTTCAAACGGTTTTGCGATATAATCGTCGGCACCAAGTTTTAATCCAATAAGTTTATCTTCTTTTAACTTTCTAGCTGTTAGAAAAATAAAAGGAATTTCGGGATTGATGGTGATTATTTTTTCAGCCAAAGAAAACCCGTCCAATTTGGGCATCATGACATCAAAAATACAAATATCAAAAGTCTTCTTTTTAAAATAGTCTAACGCTATTTCTCCATTTTCTGCCCAGATTACTTCGAATTCATGCAGTTCTAAATATTGCTTTAAAATGGCCGCAAAATCAAAATCGTCTTCGGCTAAAAGTAATTTTTTCAAAATAAAGAGAATTAAACTTTTAATAAAATAGTAAACTGAGCTCCTTTTCCTAAATCGCTGATAACGTTTACAGAACCCTGATGCGCTTTTACAATTTGATCTACATAATACAATCCTAATCCTAAACCTTTGGTATTGTGAAGATTTCCTTGTTCAACACGGTAAAACTTCTCAAAAAGCAGTGCCTGTTTATTTTTAGCGATACCAATTCCGTTATCTTCAAAACTAATTGAGAATTGTTTTTCGATAATTTTTGTGGTTATAGTTATGGTATTCGAACCATATTTCACAGCATTTTCCAAAACATTTAAAAAAGCAGTTGTGACATGAAATTTATCTAGAACTAAAATTGTATTCGAAGTTTTAAAATTGGTTTTAATGTCAATTTTCGGAAATGCAAGTTTAAAATCATTTACAATAGAAAGCAGAAAATCTTCGGCTTCAATTTTTTCTTTCTTCAGTTCGATTTCATTTTCCGCTAGAGAATTGGCCATAACCTGATCGATCAAATTCTGAAGACGATTATTCTGGCGCGAAATTGTGTTGACAATAGCATTGAAATTTTCATCATTTTCGCGAATGTTTTTCTGCTCCAGAATTTTGGTTGAAATTCCCAAAGTGGCCAGCGGCGTTTTCAATTCGTGTGTAATATTATTGATGAAATCTGTTTTTACATCGCTGACTTTCTTCTGTTTAATCAACGCCTTAATGGCAATTACAAAAAGACTTATAAGAGTTGCGATAGACAATAAAGACAAAATAAGAATAAAAGTCATTCGTCTTAAAATGATCATTTCCCAATCAATTACCGAAACGTACATCGAATCTTCGGTCAATAATTTATACTCTTGATTTTCAAAAGTTCCGTTTGTCGTTCCCACATAACTTCGAACCAAAAAAGCATGATTTAACGAAGCCAGATTTCCGTATAATTTATTCTGGATAAAAGGTTTTTCAGAAAAAATAGTATCTGCTTTTTGTGTGTTTTTGTACAAAATGAATTTGTTTAAAACAATCGCAAAATCAATTTTAAAACTAGGTAAATCCCTTTCGAATTTTCGCCGAAGCTGTTCTGTTATGCTACTTTGATATTCGTTTTTTAGAACACCGTTTTTAAGATCCAGTTTGGTCTTTTTTCCTTGAAAATAATTCTCAGAAAGTGTTTTGTATAAAATCTCTTTTTTAGAAACCAACGCCGAATCGATATCACTATAATTATTCGTGATCCGTGCAATTTCGTTTTTAATCTGCGTATGAAACTGCGCCACTTTGTAATCGTAAGCGGTTTTTACCAAATAACATTGCACAGTAGTCAGAACAATAAGTGCAGCTGCCGAAAATGCTATTAATAAATTTATTCTTCGTTTCATATTCATTTGAAATTTGGTTTCAAAAATACGGCTTTTACGAAACAAAAGGCAGATTAACGCTGCATTAACCTTCGATTAACTTTCGGAAATGGTTTTTCAAAGCACTTTTGCAGCAACTCTAATCCAATTTCTTTAAAAATGAATATTTATCTGCCCATGAAAATTATTTTGGCATTCCTGCTTTTTTGTTTGTCATTTTTGGCAAAGGCGCAAAACGAAACGCCAAAAGATTCTATTTCAAATGAATTAAACGAAGTCGTAATCCATCAGAATAAAAAAACATTTACCAATTCAAACGGAACTATAAAAGTTGATGTCGCTAATTCGGTTTACAATTCAGTTCCTAATCCGGTTGAATTACTTTCAAAACTGACTTTGGTGCAAGTAAGTTCAGATCGGGAAACCATTTCGATTGTGGGAAAAGGAAATCCGCTTATTTATATCGACAATCAAAGAGCTGGAATGAACGATTTAAATGCTTTGGCTGTCGCCGATATCAAAACGATTGAAATCATTCAGAATCCTTCTTCTAAATACGAAGCTGAAGGTCGAGCCGTAATTCTGATTACTAGAAAACTTAGTAAAAAAGACAGTTTTAAAACCGATATTTTTGAAACTGCTTCTTTTAAAAAGAACTATAATAATTATTTAGGTTTTAATTCCAGTTTTAAAAAGAATAAACTCGAATGGAAAGCCAATTTCAATTACAATAAATTAGAACCGTGGGAAAATCACAGTATTGCCTATCAGATTCCGCAAGCTTCAATTGTTTCTGATTATGATGTTACGGCGCTTACAAAACGAAATCAATATATTTTTGGCGGCGGTTTGTTTTATAAAATCAACGATGAAGATTATTTTTCGATTAATGTAAACGGCAAAAGCCAAAATGATACTTTCGATATCAATACTTTCACCTTCAATAAAAATCAAAATCAGGAAAATCACGTTTTTACTTTTAGTGATAATACAAGCGAAAAGAATTTCATAAATTCATTTTTGAATTATTCCAAAAAGATAAAATCCATTGATACAAAGCTTTTTATTGGAATTCAAGGATCAAACTTTAATCAACATTTATGGAGTTTAGTTGAAAATAATTTCAATGAAACAAAATTAGAATTGTCGCAAAACCGTGATCAGAAATTTAATGTTGATGTTTTTTCGGGAAGAATTGATTTAGAAAGAAAATTTAAAAACGAAATGCTTTGGGAATACGGTGGATTATATTCGGCTGCAAAATCGAAATCAGATTATGATGTTTTTGATTATGATAAAAATGAAACGACAAGTTTCGATTACAATTTTAGAGAATCAAATTTAGCAGCTTATTCTCAGCTTTCTGGTAAAATTAAAAAAGTAGATTTCTCTGTTGGATTACGAGTTGAAAATACCAATGTAAACGGAAAATATAGCACAGAAAGTACAGCTTTGGTCGATAAAAATTATACCAATCTTTTCCCAAAAGCGCAGTTTTCATTTTCGATAGACAGCACAAAAAGTGTGAGTGTAGATTATTCTAAAAGTATTTCGAGACCCAATTATTCTTCGTTAAGCATGATTGGAGTGTATATAAATCCATACTTTATTTATGGCAGCAATATCAATTTGGGACCGACATTGATGGATGTTGTTTCTACCGTTTTTCAATATCATGACACTTCTTTAAAATTGACATTGTACAAAAACAAGAATTCAATTTATCAGGATTTCTCATTTGACAGTCAGAATAATGTGCTGACTTTTACTGAGAAAAATTTTCAAAAAGAATCGGGTTACAATATCGAATTAACACTTCCGTTTACGCATAAAATCTGGAGTGCTACAAATTCTTTGGTTTTTTCGAAGAATAAAATTGAAGACGATTCGGCATTGTTTACTTCGTCAAAACCGTATTTGTATTATTACTCCAATAATACTTTTAAACTTCCACAAAATTTTACTTTCGTTTTGTCATTTTGGGGATCAACCAAGCAGAAAGAAGGTGTTTTTGAACGAAATGCCAAATTGATTTTTGATTTGTCGCTTGCGAAATCTTTCGGTAAAAACTGGAATTGTACACTGAATTATAATGATGTTTTCAAAAATACCATTTATACAGAACGATTTACGGTAAACAATGTGAGTTCAAGAGCTCGATATTTGGTAGATGCCAATGAACTTTCTATTACACTTCGTTATTCTTTCGGAAAAATAAAAGATTCAGCATACAAAGAAAAAAAGGTTAACGAAGACCAGAATCGAATTAGATAAATCCAATTAAAAAAAGTCCAATTAAAAAAAATCCAATTAAAAAAAATCCAAATTAAAAATTCCAAATTCCAACTCTAATGCTTGGAATTTGGAATTTAAAAGTTGAAAACTTTAGAAGGAAGTTATCCTTCGTCTTCTTCGTCTTCGCTTATTCGTAACTTTAGACTTCTATTGAAAATTTGTGCGAAAAGGTCAGCGTAACATGGTAATAAGCCAAGATCAGCGAGTCGAGTCTCGATCACATTAGCAACTTTGACATGCTCGGAATTTTCAGCATAAAAAGGACCATCAATTTCACTGATAATGATAGTTCCCTCGGTGCCGTTTAGATCTTTGACATGCTTAATCATTCGTGCTTCTGGAACCTGTTCGATTTCGATTCGATTTGGTAGATAGAGCATCCAGCCTACACCTGAGTGACTAGGGAATAATTTCAAATCAGCGGAATAGGCGAATGGAGCAGCTTCTGCAATCTTGAGAGGCCATATCTGTAAAGCATCTTCAATAATTTTTACTACACAATCATAGTGTTTTAGACTGGAAATTTCATCGGATAAGAACGATACATCGCTAACTCCCATTGTATTATACATTAAAGTAAGTGCAGCGCTTCCATCTCCTTCGCGACCATTCCAAACCCCGACTGTTCGAATCATGTCATCACGATCGTTTTCAAGGTCAATCGCTCGCTGAGAAACCCTGTCATTTTCGAAAGCTGGGGAAAGAAGCGATTTCTTAATGCTCGATGCCGATGGATACCATTCATGGATTGGCAGGTCGTTTTGTGAAAAACTAAGGCATAATTTTCTCAATTGCTCAAACTGTACATCTACCGGGGGAAGCACCTTTTCAGACAATGCAAAGATAAATTTAAGTTCTAAACTAAAGTAATGGGCTAACTTATCAGAGTTCTTCGTCATCATCGGTAGAATTCAGTTCGAAGAAACTGAAGTACGAACCACCGTAACTTTTCTGAAACGAAAAATTACTTAAATGATCCAGTTTGGTATATTTTGAATGTTCGATAATCATCATTCCATCCTCAGAAAGCAATTCTCTTTCAAAAACTGTCAATACAATTTTTTCAAAAGTGGCCTGGTCAAGACCATAAGGCGGATCTGCAAAAATGATATCGTATGAAGTTTTACAGTTTTCTAAAAACTTAAAAACATCGCTTTTGGTAGCTGCAATATCAAAATCAAATTCAGATGAAACTTGTTTGATAAACTTTACACATCCAAAATCACCGTCGATTGACGTAATTGGTGCGCTGCCGCGTGAAGCGAATTCGTAACTTATATTTCCGGTTCCCGAAAACAAATCCAAAACCTTTAAACCGTCAAAACTAAAATGATTATTCAAAACATTAAATAATGCTTCTTTACTCATGTCAGTTGTAGGTCTTACAGGAAGGTTTTTTGGTGGAAAGATCCGACGCCCTTTGTATTTGCCTGAAATGATTCTCATGATTGAAATAAGATATAATGTTTTTGATTTTGAGCTGTTGTATAATGGTTTTTCTCTTGTAATGCACTTACGTCAAGAAATGAAACGTTGCGAATGTATTTGTAAGCAATTTCGAAAAAAGGATCATTTTCGGTAATGGTGCCTAATAATTCAAGATGGAAAATTTCAGGATTTAAATTAAGCTGTTCAGCAGTGAAAAGTACATAATAAATGAAATCTTCTGGTTTTTCATATTCAAACGAATTGAATAATAAAAGTTTTTGGTTTTGAACGACTATGATTTCAAAATGATCGGGATTAAAATTCACAATCATTTTTTTATCATCATTGTTTTTTGAGGCTTCCAAGATTTTTTCAACCAAAATACTGTTTACATGTTTGTAATCAAATGAACCAACTGTATCGATTAGAAAATTGTTGATATTGATGTACGGAATATAAACCGAGTGCATTTCGTAATTTGAAATCGTATCGTAAGTAAAAAAATCAGTATCAAAAACTTTAGTAGTGTACTGAAGGTAACTTCCCAAATAATCTTCATCAAACAAAGCAGCTGGTACAAAAGTCGAAAGGTTATTGCTGTGAATGACTAAAATATCATCGTACGTTTCTTTTAACTCAGGATATTTTTTAAAAGCATCGGCATACAATTCTTCGATTTTGTTTTGTTTCTGCTGGGTATCAAATACAACTTCATTAAATGCAGTTATTGTATTGTTTAAAGTATCAAAACAGCAAAATGAAAATCCATTCAGTGAAACTTGAATCGAAAGTTTTTTATAATTTTTTGAAGTGATATTTGTGTTGTGTAATGACATATTTGATTTACAATTCGTTACCAGCGCTGAAAAATAAAGAATTTTAGACGACCACAAACTTACAAATTAAAAAGGAACAATTATAATTGCAATTTTAAAAATCAATATTACAAAAAGGTTATCCAAATATTATTTTTGTATTATTAAACTTATCTTTTTTAACTGAACCTTATAAATGATATAAGTTCGTTTCATTTCAATCTGTAAAATTTAAATCATTTATATTTACATTGCCATTGTCTTTTGTCATTGATATTGTTATTGCCATTACCATTTAAAAAACCGAACTTTGCCGGCCAATTTAATCTCATGAATTCATCATTATTTTACGGTATTTTACAGAAAAGATTTCCTTTTGCACCTACTTACAAACAGGATGTTTTTTTTCAGAAAATTGCCATTTTTTTAACAGAGCCCAAGAACGATACAATTTTTGTATTGAAAGGATATGCCGGAACCGGAAAAACAACCGTGATTTCGACAATCGTAAACAATCTTGGTGATATCAATAAAAAATTTGTGCTCCTTGCGCCAACAGGACGTGCCGCAAAAGTAATTTCGAATTACTCAAATACTCAGGCTTTTACAATTCATAAAAAAATATATTTCCCGAAAAAATCATCGGCAGGCGGAGTGGCTTTTACCAAACAGGTCAATAAACATAAAAACACCATTTTTATCGTTGATGAGGCCTCGATGATTTCTGATAGTACTTTAGACAGCGGTTCGCTTCTTGACGATTTGATTTACTACGTATATTCGGGGAACAATTGCAAAATGATTCTGTTGGGAGACACGGCTCAGCTGCCGCCCGTAAATCTTGATATTAGTCCTGCTCTTGATATTCAGACGCTTGGTGTTCATTATGACAAAGAAATCGAACATATCGAACTTGATGAAGTAATGCGTCAGGAAGAAAATTCGGGAATTCTTTACAATGCAACTGAATTACGTGAACTATTGAAAGAATCGTTTATAACGGAATTCCGATTTAATGTAAAAAAGTTTAAAGATATTGTTCGTCTAACGGATGGATACGATATTCAAGATGCTATAAACACAGCCTACAGCAATTATAGTATTGAAGATACCGCGTTTATTGTTCGCTCGAACAAAAGAGCGAATCAATATAACGAACAAATCAGAAGCCGAATTTTGTTTAAAGAAAGTGAACTTTCGGTTGGGGATTTTTTAATGGTGGTAAAAAATAATTATTTCTGGCTGAAAGAAACAGATGCTGCTGGATTTATCGCCAACGGAGATATTATTGAAGTTCTGGAACTTTTTGGAATCAAAGAACTTTATGGATTTACTTTTGCAAAAGTAAAAATCAGAATGGTCGATTATCCAGATCAAATACCTTTCGAAACGGTTTTAATTTTAGATACTTTAAAAAGCGAATCACCGTCTTTAACTTATGAAGAAAGCAATCGTTTGTATGAAGAGGTTATGAAAGATTATGAAGATGAACCAACGAAATACAAAAGATTTCAAAAGGTAAAAGAAAACGAATATTTTAACGGACTTCAGGTAAAATTCTCGTACGCTATAACCTGTCACAAATCGCAGGGAGGGCAGTGGAATACGGTTTTTATCGAACAGCCTTATCTGCCAGACGGAATTGATCGCGATTACATACGATGGCTTTATACGGCAATGACAAGAGCTAAAAATAAATTATATTTGATAGGATTTAAAGACGAAAGTTTTGAAGAGTAATTAATTTTTTTCCGCCACGAATTCACGAATTATTATACGACAAATCGTGAATTCTTGGCGGAAAAAATTGCAAAGCAGAGACGATAATAACGAGAAAAACTTTTCTCATAACAAAATATAAAAATGAAAATAATAGCGGTAATTCCAGCACGATATGCTTCAACTCGTTTTCCTGCAAAACTGATGCAGGATTTGGGAGGTAAAACAGTAATTCTTAGAACCTACGAGGCCGCAGTTTCGACAAAATTATTTGACGATGTTTTCGTGGTAACTGATTCTGATTTGATTTTTGATGAAATTGTTTCTAATGGTGGAAAAGCCATTATGAGTATCAAAGAACATGAATCAGGAAGTGACCGAATTGCTGAAGCTGTAGCGAATCTTGATGTTGATATTGTGGTAAATGTTCAAGGCGATGAACCTTTTACAGAAGCCGGACCTTTGGAGCAAGTGTTGTCGGTTTTTAAAGATGATAAAGATAAAAAGATTGATCTGGCTTCGTTAATGCATGAAATTACCAGTGAAGACGAAATCAATAATCCGAATAATGTAAAAGTGGTGGTAGACCAGTCGCAGTTTGCGTTGTATTTTTCAAGATCGGTTATTCCGTATCCAAGAGAAAAAAATGTGGGAGTGAGGTATTTTCAGCACATCGGGATTTATGCTTTCAGAAAACAAGCGCTATTAGACTTTTACAGTCTGCCAATGAAATCTTTGGAAGCTTCTGAAAAATTGGAACAATTACGTTATTTGGAATTCGGAAAACGTATTAAAATGGTAGAAACCACACACGTAGGAATCGGAATCGATACAGCAGAAGATTTAGAGAAGGCGAGAGCTATGCTTAGAGATATTTAATTAAAAAAGCTCCAAATATTTGGAGCTTTTTTAATGTAACCAACAGAAATTAATATACAACCACAGAAATAATTTTACCATTTAATCCGTAAAATTGTATACTGGAATGGTAATCTTCGCAAGTATAATCCATCGAGTAAATTTTTGTTTTTCCAACGAAACTTTCGTTATAATCTCCAAAACAAGAAGTAGGTTTGTTTATTATTTCAAGATCAAAATTGGTCTTTTTTTCTCTGAAAGTTTCTGTATCAAATTTGATGAATGCGGTTGGCGCAAATTGAATGCGAAAAGCTTTTCCATTTTTTAAAACAATTTCATAAATACCATCTTTAGTTTTGTATTTGTTTGCGGTATATTCCTTTTTGTTTATACCTGAACCAACATTTATTTTGAAATTTTTTGCAACAGGAAGTCCTAAATAACTCTGAGCGATATCATCATTTTCTCCTATAAGAGAACGTAGTTTTATTATATTCGGATGTTCTGTACGCCATTTTTTTACAGCAGCCTTTATTTCTAAAGTATATCGTGTTTGTTCTGCTTTTGAAAATTTATCGTACCATGTTTTGCAGGCGTTTTTAGTGTATCCGTTATTGTGAAAAAACAGCATATCTGTTTTGTATAATAATGAACATGCATTATCGGTATCTCCTAGTTCTATTTTTAATTTTGCTTCTTCTATTTTTAGGTCTTTGGAAATATGGTATTGGAATTTACTATTGTCAAAATAATACTCTGCGTATTCTTCAAGCTTTTTTAAAATATCAAGGAGTTCATTTTTATCGGCATTAGGATTGGCTTTTTTTTCTGAATAAACATTTTTTAAATCTTTGTAATCAGCCGTGTTTTTTTCTTGAAATGCAGTAGAAATTTTAAACAGATTGGATTCATTAAATGCTTTAAGATCATGATCTGAATTTTTAGCTAATAAATTGATTTTATCGATATGGGAAAGAATATCTTCTTTTTTAAATTCATTAAGATAAGCATTTGAAAAGTGTTCTAAAGCGCGGTAAAAGAAATAACCCTCACTCCAGTAGCCATTTTTTAATTCTTTTTCTCCTTCTTCCAATGATTTTATTGCGAAATCATAATTGGTCTGCGATTGCAGATTAAAAGCTTCGCTATTATTTTTTTCTAATAGTAAAGAATTACGAAGATTAATCAACGCGTTTTTATACTGATAAGGATTATTATAAGCTTGTAAATATGCTTTGGCAAGAGCTAAATAATATTCTGAATTTTTGTCTTTACTTTTAGGCAGGTTAGATCTTGAGATCGCATAAGTTGATCCTATAAGATCTTGTTCTGTATCAATGATGGATGAGGTTTGAGAGTTTGCATTTTGAATATTTAGTGCTAATAGAAGTAAAATAAGCAAAAATTTACTGGTCTTCATAATACTGGGAATAAGTTGTTTTTGGTTTACTGAAGTATTAAAATTGGGTGTATGCCTCAATTAATAATTGGGGCTAAAATAATATTTATTGGACTTTATCTTGTTAAAATAAAGATGTTTTTTGATGGTTATTAATAACCAATTACTGCTGGATTGTACATAAAAAAAGCCCCAGATCGAAATAATCTGAGGCTTTGTATTAATTAACGTGATTTAATTTTTTAGTACAAACTTGGAAATTTAGAAGGATTAACTTCATTCATCATTTCGTAAACTTTCTCGAAGATATCTTCAGCAGAAGGTTTAGAGAAATAATCACCGTCAGTTCCGTAAGCAGGTCTGTGTGCTTTTGCGGCAAGAGTCTGTGGTTTGCTGTCCAGATATTTGTAAGCATCTTGTTCTTCAAGAATCTGCTGTAAAATGAAAGCAGAAGCACCTCCAGGAACATCTTCGTCGATTACTAAAAGACGATTTGTTTTAGCAATACTTTTTACAATATCCTTATTGATATCAAACGGAAGTAAAGATTGGATATCAATAACTTCACATTCAATTCCTAAATCAGATAATTCGTTAGCTGCCTGCTGAACCAATCTTAAAGTCGATCCATAAGACACTAAAGTAATATCAGTACCTTCTCTTAATGTTTCCACCACACCAATTGGTGTTTTAAATTCACCAAAATTTAGAGGCGTTTTTTCTTTTAAACGATATCCGTTTAAACATTCGATTACTAAAGCAGGTTCATCGCATTCCAAAAGTGTATTATAGAATCCTGCTGCTTGTGTCATATCTCTTGGAACTAAAACGTGAATACCACGAATAGCATTAATAATCATTCCCATTGGAGAGCCAGAATGCCATATACCTTCTAAACGGTGTCCGCGTGTTCTGATGATTAACGGTGCTTTTTGTTTTCCGACGGTTCTATATTGTAATGTCGCTAAATCATCACTCATGATTTGAATAGCGTACAGTAAATAATCTAAATATTGAATTTCGGCAATAGGGCGTAAACCTCGTAATGCCATTCCAATTCCCTGACCAATAATTGTTGCTTCACGAATTCCAACATCGGCAACACGAAGTTCTCCGTATTTTTCCTGCATGCCTTCTAAACCTTGGTTAACGTCACCAATGTTTCCAACATCTTCTCCAAATATTAAAAGTTCTGGATATTTGTGGAATAAAGCATCAAAATTGTCACGAATTACCATTCTTCCGTCTAAATCCGGTTTTGCATCTTCCGCGTATTCAGGAAGTACTTTTTCTACAGAAAATACATTTTGAGCCGATTCAGAATGCTGATTACTGCTGAATTTTTCTTGAGTTTCATTTAAGAATCTCGTAATCCAGTCTGATAAAAGCATTTTGCTGTTTGGAACTTCAATAAAACGAAGAATCTTTCTCGCATAAACCAATAATTCTTTCTTTAAAGGTGCTTTAATAGCAGCCAATTCAGAAATTAATTTTTTGATTCTTTCTTTATGATTAATGCTTGCTTCAGCAATTTGCTCTAATAGATTTAAAAGATTGTTCTGCTCCTCAATAATTGGATTGATAAAGTCATTCCAAGCTTCTTTTTTAGCTTCTAGGACTTCTTTTTTAAGCTGTAAATCCAATTCTGCTAATTCTTCTGGAGAAGCAATATTGATCGCAATCATCCACAAACGCATCTGGCGGATACAGTCAAAATCTCTTTCCCAGGCAAGTCGGTCTGCGTTTTTGTAACGTTCATGAGAACCTGAAGTTGAGTGACCTTGTGGCTGCGTTAATTCATTTACATGGATTAAAACTGGAACATGTTCTTCGCGTGCGATAGCGCCGGCTCTTTCATAAGTCGAAACCAATTCGGCATAATCCCATCCTCTTACTCTAAAGATTTCATAACCTTTAGAATCTTCGTCACGCTGATATCCTTTTAAGATTTCAGAGATATTTTCTTTTGTAGTTTGATGTTTTGCGTGAACAGAAATTCCATATTCATCATCCCAAACACTCATTACCATCGGAACTTGTAAAACTCCTGCGGCATTTATCGTTTCAAAAAATAAACCTTCAGAAGTACTGGCGTTTCCAATAGTTCCCCATGCTACTTCGTCTCCATTTACAGAAAATTTGTCTTTGATGGTAATTCCGTCAACGTGTCTGTAAATTTTAGAAGCCTGAGCTAATCCTAATAATCTAGGCATTTGCCCTGCAGTAGGCGATATATCTGAGCTTGAATTTTTTTGTTTAGTAAGGTCCTTCCAAGATCCGTCTTCGTTTAAACTGTGTGTTACGAAGTGTCCGCCCATTTGTCTTCCGGCTGACATTGGATCGTAAGCTAAATCAGTGTGGCCGTATAAACCTGCAAAGAATTGTTTTGCGTTTAATTCGCCAATCGCCATCATAAAAGTTTGATCGCGATAGTAACCAGAACGGAAATCTCCTTCTTTAAAGGCTTTTGCCATAGCTAGCTGAGGCACCTCTTTTCCGTCGCCAAATATTCCAAATTTAGCTTTTCCGGTTAATACTTCTTTACGACCTAAAAGGCTGCATTCACGGCTGATAACTGCAATTCTGTAGTCATTTAAAACTTCAGTTCTGAAATCTTCAAACGTTAATGTAGTGTTGCTTTTTTCTAATATCATAATCTTGAGGGTCAAGTTTAGACTGCGAAATTACTTAAAAACAATCAATAATCATAATTCTTTAAAATAAATATAATTCAATTATTTGTATTTAAAACGAAAAAACTGGGTGTTTTATTTATGTAATTTTTATTGATTTTGTGTTTTTGTTATTAATAATTTATGTTTTTGATTAAAATTTATTTAATTAAAACCATTTTCGAGTAAAAAGAGTAACTAATGTTTTTGGAGCGATTGTAATTATAAACCTAATTTTTTGGGTGTATTTGTCTTGTGCAATTTCCCATCCGTTATTTGAATACACTGGAAAATAAAGTTCAAAATAATCAGGAACTAGATTTAAGCGCACACCTGTATCATATGCAAAGTACTCATTTTGATGCTTGTTTTTTAAAAATCCAACGTCTCCATATAATTCAACCCAGTTCCAGACTGCATAACTGGCATTCAAAGTCGTCATCCATTGATTGGCATACGAAGGTTCGATTTGTGATTTAAAACCTCCTTCTGCAATTACATACTGCTGGCTGAAAAGTCCAGTGCTTTCTGATCTTCCCAATAAATTATAATCAAATAAATAATCAGTGGGTCTGTCTAAACCAAAACTAAAATAATCGGAATTTGTTGTATTGTAAATGAAACTTCCAGCAAATAATCGCAAATTTAGTTTACGGTTGTTTTCAAATAATCTTCTGTATTCTATTTCTCCCGAAACTTTTCCAAAACCGTTTGAAAACTGAACGTCGGTCATGAAATTAAAATGATTAATGAGTTCTGTTTTCGTATTGGCATAACGAGCATTAAAAATCGAATAATTGGGTTTGGAATTATCAGTTATATATTCGCTTTCTTCTCGGTTTACAATTACTTGGCGAAGTAAAATCAATTGTTTACGATTGTCTCTGAAGTTTTCTTCACGAATACGAATCTGAATCATCGGATTCAATCTTAAATAAGTAGCATCAGGTGCATAATGAAAGTAATTCTGGCTTAAAGAATACCGAACATTGTATAAAGTACTGTTTCGGTAATACTGGCTCCACGAAAAAGCAGATGAACCTGACAAAGTTCCTGCTTTGATAGAATAAGCAGGATTAATATCAAATGTAAACGGTTTGTCTAAAATGGTTTTGTTATGAAAACGTACTCCCGGTGTAATTCCGTCATAATAGTTATACGTTACAGTTGGAATATACAATATTTGATTGTAATACGGATCTTCTAAATCTTTCGCAAAATTAAATTTAATAGGACGATTGGTAATGGCAATGCTTTTTAATGATTTCCAATTGTTTCTCTGGTTGAATTCTGGAACTTCATTATCGTAATTAATTACTAGTTTATCGGCATTTTTGCGATCAAAATGATAAATTGAATCTGCTTTCAAAGGTTCAATCCATTCTTTAAAAACCACTTCATTTTTTTTGAGACCGTAAATTGAAATTGGAGCATATACGCCGGTTCTGTTTCTTATAGCAAATTGAACACTATCTGGAGTTCGTGTAACATGTCCAAATTTATAATCAATAATATCTCTTGAATCAATAATGGTTTTAAAGAACCAATCAATGTTTTTTGGACTTTTATTGATTAAGATTTTTTCAAAATCATATCGATTGGTTTGTTCTTTTTTATTTAGATTGTAAAATTCCCGAATACTTTCGGGTACGATATTCTGATCTAAATAGTCATCTAAATAACTTAAACTTAAACCTGCGCGATATTTACTGGCAATTTGTTCGTTGAATTTGATCAAAGTGTTTTTTGGATCACCAAGAGGCTGATCCAAGTTTTTACGAGCCATCAACATGTAGTAATAGCTGTACTGCTCATTAAAAGTTAAGTTGGTGATATTATAACTTTTAAAAAGTTTCATTCTCGAAAGTCTTCCAAGCATTTTCTGATCCAGATGATTTTGCTCCATATATTTCATCATGGCATAAATCTGAATTCCATCATAAACCCAGTTGTCTTTTCTTGGATCCAGATGAAGACTGTTTTTTAAGTAATTATTCAGATAAGTTTTGAAAAATGTAATTTCAAACATAAAATCATCGGTGAACGGACTCAAAAACGAAGGCAGCTGATTTAAACCGTAAAACGGATTACGTTCATAATCTGCCTGCGAAACCATGATTTTGCTGTACGGATATTTTCCAATAAAATCATTTGCAAAAGTCGCTACTCGATTTATAATAATGGCTTTTTCAATTTCGGTTATCTTTTTGTTTTTTAAGTCCGAAAGTACTTCGATTGTGCCATTGTCATAACTCATAAAAGTATTTTGTTTTTGAATGACTAAGCTGAAATCATTTCGGTTCTTTCCTGTATAACTGTAGTTGGTAAAAGCAGTATTGGTAATGTCTTTTGCAACCGAATCCAAATCGGTTGATATGGAATAATTGTTAGGCACTTTTATATTCACTTCGTAATCAGAAATAGCATTGGCAATATCGTCGAGATTGAAGTTATTGTTTTTCACGAAAGTGTGATTTTCAAAACGGGCAGGAGTTAAAAACCAATTTTTTAAATTCATCCCGCCATTCTGATCAAAACCATAACGCGTAAATTTATCACTTGGAATTTTGGAAATATAAGTAAGATGAAGATCAATTTGTTCGCCTGGAGGTAGTTTTTGATTCAATCGGACTACGATATAATCAGGATTTTTTTCGGTTCGTTCCCACTCAAACGCCATAAAATTAGAATCGGTCAGACTTAAAATGGTTGTATTTCCTCTTTCTGCAGCTTTTGCTAAGTGAAAACCTCTATAAAATTCATCCGAGAAACGTCTTGCCAAAGGTGTATTTTTATCAGCGAACGCGTTGTTCCAGTCATTTAACACAATTGAAACCAAAGTATCATTTGAAGTATTATAAAATGTAATATCTTGTTTTACATTTAGTGTCTTCAGTTCAAGATTAACCGCCACTTCCATCTTAGATCGATGTTGTGCGTACTGTTTTATCGAACTGAATAAAACAAAAAACAGGATTATAATTTTATATAATGGCTTCAAAGATTTGGCGCAAATTTAAATTACGTGCATAAAAATGTTTTCGGTTCTCTGTAAAAATAGCATAAAAAAAGCTGTTTAAAAAACAGCTTTTTAAAATTAACCATAAAATTCATATAATTTCACATTAACAGCTTTGTTTTATGCTAAAAAAGTAAGAATATTTAGTGAATTTATGTTGTTATATTGATTAGAAATTCGGACTTAAGTCGTATTTCTTGTAGAATTTATCCAAAGCCTCAACTACTTCATCTTCAGTATCTACAATCTTGAATAAGTTCAAATCTTCTGGACTTACCGTATGCATTTTCTCGACTAAAACTGTTTTTACCCATTCGATCAAACCAGACCAGAATTCAACACCAACTAAAATAATTGGAAATTTCCCAATTTTCTTAGTCTGGATCAAAGTAATTGCTTCAAACATCTCATCCAAGGTTCCAAAACCACCTGGCATTACCACAAATCCTTGAGAATATTTAACGAACATTACTTTTCTCACAAAGAAATAATCGAAATTCAAATTTTTATCGTGGTCAATGTATGGATTGAAATGCTGTTCAAATGGAAGTTCGATATTCAAACCAACCGAAATTCCGCCTCCTAAATGTGCGCCTTTATTTCCGGCTTCCATAATTCCGGGACCACCGCCTGTAATTACACCATAACCAGCTTTACTGATCTTGAAAGCAATTTTTTCGGCTAATAAATAATATTTGTCATCTGGTTTCGTTCTCGCCGATCCAAAAATAGAAACACAAGGACCAATTCTTCCCATGCTTTCGTAACCGTTAACAAACTCAGCCATAATTTTAAAAATTGCCCAGCTGTCATTACTTTTAATTTCATTCCAGGTTTTTTGCTTTAAACTATCTTGGATTACTTTATCTTCATCATTATCAAAATCTTCTAATCTCATTTTAGGTATTTTAATTTATTATTTTATTTCATTGTTTTTGTTTTGGAAGAGCTGTTTCGATATCGCTCTAACTTTTTTAAATGCTTGATTTTTTCAAAAAAAGCGGATACTAAATTAACTCTTTTTTCTAGAATTGTTACAGGAAACACAAATTATAATCCAAAAGTAATCTTATGATAATAATCAATTTGAGTTTTTTGATTCATTATCAATATCTTAAAAAAGAATATTTCTGGAAAAAAGTTTTGTTTTTACGGAACTGAATAGGGGCGATTCAATAACCTTAAATCTATTAAAATTGTTGTGGCAAAAAGGATTTGTTTCTACGAAATTTACTTATGGAGTAAAATTAAATTCCAATTCATATAAAAGGGATAAATTGCTTTATCCCTTTTAGTTTTATTCTAATTCTTTCTTTAAGAACTTAGCAGTATAGCTTTTCTTACTCTGTGCCACTTCTTCTGGAGTTCCTTTGGCAACCAATTGTCCGCCGCCTTTTCCTCCTTCTGGACCAATATCGATAATGTAATCGGCAAGTTTGATAACGTCCATATTGTGTTCGATAACCAATATGGTGTTTCCTTTATCGACTAATTTATTAATAACGTCCATTAGAACGCGAATGTCTTCAAAATGAAGTCCGGTTGTTGGTTCGTCAAGAATGTAAAACGTATTTCCCGTATCTTTTTTAGATAATTCTCCGGCTAATTTAATACGCTGCGCTTCACCGCCAGAAAGTGTTGTGCTTTGCTGGCCAAGCGTGATATATCCTAAACCAACGTCTTGAATGGTTTTTACTTTTCTGTAAATCTTCGGAATGTTTTCAAAGAAAGGAACGGCTTCGTCAACCGTCATATCCAAAACATCCGAAATTGATTTTCCTTTGTATCGAATTTCCAGTGTTTCTCTATTGAAACGTTTTCCTTGACACGTTTCACATTCTACATAAACATCTGGAAGGAAATTCATTTCGATTGTTCTTACACCAGAACCTTCACACGTTTCGCAGCGTCCGCCTTTTACGTTAAAACTGAAACGTCCGGCTTTGTAACCGCGAATCATACTTTCAGAAGTCATTGTAAATAGATTTCTGATTTCAGTGAAAACTTCTGTATAGGTTGCGGGATTTGAACGTGGCGTACGACCAATCGGACTTTGGTCAATATCGATTACTTTGTCTATATGTTCTAAACCTTCAATCTTTTTATAAGGCTGTGGTTTTTTTACACCATTAAAATAATGAGCATTTAGAATAGGGTAGAGCGTCTCGTTAATCAAAGTTGACTTTCCACTTCCAGAAACTCCTGTTACACAAATCAATTGTCCTAAAGGAATTTCTATAGAAACATTTTTTAGGTTATTTCCAGTAGCTCCTGTTAGTTTCAAGAATTTTCCGTTTCCTTTTCGTCTTTCTTTCGGAATTTCCAGTTTCATTTTACCGTTCAAATATTGAGCAGTAATGGTGTCTGAAGCTAAAGTTTCTTTTGGCGTTCCCGTACTAATAATCTGTCCGCCGTATTTACCAGCTTTTGGACCAATATCAATTACATAATCGGCTGTTTCAATCATGTCTTTGTCGTGTTCGACTACAATAACCGAGTTTCCGATGTCGCGTAATTGTTCTAATGAATGAATCAGTTTTTCATTGTCTCTTTGGTGTAAACCAATACTCGGTTCATCCAAAATATATAAAACACCTACTAATTGCGAACCGATTTGGGTTGCCAGACGAATACGCTGTGCTTCACCTCCAGAAAGTGATTTTGAACTTCGGCTTAAAGCCAGATAATTCAAACCAACATTCATTAAGAAGTTCAAACGGTCTTTGATTTCTTTTACTACTTCAGAAGCAATTAAAAGCTGTTTATCGGTTAAATGATTTTCTAAATCCAAAAACCAAGCTGTTAAATCTGAAATGTCCATATCACACAATTCGGTGATATTTTTTTCATTTACTCTAAAGAATAAAGCTTCTTTTTTAAGACGAGAGCCTTCGCAAACAGGGCACGCAATTTCATCCATGAAATCTTTAGCCCAGCGTTTTAAAGTTGTAGAGGCACTTTCGTCATATTGATTTTTGATGAAATTTGAAATTCCTTCAAAATCAATTTTATATTCTCTTGTTACGCCAAGATCTTTTGAGTTGATCGAAAATTTATCTTTTCCGCCATGTAAAATCATGGTCATAGCTTCTTCAGGAATTTTCTCGATTGGATCAGTAAGTTTGAAACCGAATTTTTCTCCAATAGTTTCTAATTGTTTGAAAATCCATGATGATTTATATTCGCCAAGAGGAGCAAAACCACCGGCCTTAATCGATAATTTAGGATTTGGAATAATCTTTTTTACATTAATTTCATGAACTGTTCCTAATCCGTTGCAATGCGGACAAGCTCCTTTGGGAGAGTTGAATGAAAATAAATTTGGTTCTGGATTTTGATATGAAATTCCCGTTGAAGGACACATTAAGTTTCGGCTGAAATAGCGGACTTCATTAGAATCTTGATCTAAAATCATCAAAACATCTTCACCATGATGCATGGCTGTATTGATACTTTCGGCCAATCTTTTCTGGGTGTCCGGATTATCTTCGATAACCATTCTGTCAACTACAATTTCAATGTCGTGTGTTTTATAACGATCAAGTTTCATTCCGGCAATTAAATCCTGAACGTCACCATTTACGCGGACTTTTAAAAATCCCTGTTTGGTGATTTGTTGGAATAATTCGGCGTAATGACCTTTTCTGGCTTTAATGACCGGAGCAAGAATGTTGATGCGTTTCCCTTTGTAGTCTTGAATAATCAGATTTTTAATCTGCTCATCAGAATACGAAACCATTTTTTCGCCTGTATTGTAGCTGTAAGCATCAGCGCCACGAGCGTATAAAAGTCGAAGGAAATCATATATTTCAGTAATAGTTCCTACGGTAGAACGCGGACTTTTACTGGTAGTTTTTTGTTCAATAGCAATTACCGGCGAAAGGCCGTCGATTTTATCAACATCTGGACGTTCTAAACCGCCAAGAAATTGTCGGGCATACGCCGAAAAAGTTTCAATATAACGACGCTGTCCTTCAGCATAAATAGTATCAAATGCCAAAGAAGATTTTCCCGAACCTGATAAACCGGTAATTACAACCAATTTTTCACGCGGAATGGAAATGTCAATATTTTTTAGATTATGAACTCTTGCACCAAGAACTTCAATAGTGTTGTCTTTATCTAACATAAATTTTAGCAAAAACGCAAAGTTACCACTTTGATTTGTTCTTTTTGTACTCGATCGTAAAAGTTTATGTTACAAATAGTAACAAAATGAAGTCGCAGATTAAGATCTTCAAAAAATGTTTTATTCAATTGTCATTGAACGTAGCTTCATTCTGTAGGCCTCTAATGCTATAGATTTTGAAATGAAACCGAAGTATTTTTCATTTCGTAAAACAGGAAGAAATGCAGTTTTAGATCTTTCGAATTTGGTCATTACAACTTCCATACTATCGTGTGATAGAATTATTTCAGCAGGAGTTTTCATGACGTCTTTTATCTGGGTGTATTTTACACGATATGCATTGAAAATGATTTCACGGATATCGTTGAAATGAACCACACCAACCAAATCTTTTTCATCATTAACAACAGCAAAAACGACTTGATTAGAATGTGAAATAAGATCAACCAGTTTGCTTAGATTTTCTTCTGGATGAACGGTTAAATAATCACATTGAATGATGGTGTCAATATCCAGAGTAGATAAAATGTTTGAGTCTTTATTGCTGGTAAAAGCGTGACCTTTTTTTGCTAGATTTTTTACGTCAAGCGAATATTTTTCATATCGTTTAGAAATAGCAAAACTAATAGACGAAACAATCATAAGCGGAATCATTAATCCGTAACCTCCTGTAATTTCGGCAATAAGGAATATGGCTGTCAGCGGTGCGTGAAATAAGCCACTTAAGATTCCTGCCATTCCTACCATTGTAAAATTGCTGATGGGTAAATGTGATAGACCTGTGAGACTTATTAATTTGGAGAAAAAATATCCCAGATACGATCCTAAGAAAAGAGAAGGGGCAAAGTTTCCTCCGTTACCACCGCTTCCAATTGTAAGTCCAGATGCAAATACTTTTACCATCATGGTCGCCCCAACAAACAGAAGTAGTACCCATTCATTGTTTCTAAAATCACCAAACAAGGTGTTGTTTAGTAATTGGCCTGGATTTGCTTCGGATAAAATTTTAATGCTTTCATACCCTTCACCAAAAAGTGTTGGAAAAATAAAAATCAATAATGCTAAAAGTGACGAACCTATTAAGGCTTTTTTATAAGTACCAATTTGTTGTTTGGCAAAATAATGCTCAACTCTCTGGAAATTCCTTGAATAATAAATGGCTACAAGCCCTGTTAAAACTCCTAATATGAGATAAAAAGGAATATTGTGATAATCGAAATTTTCTTGTTTTTTGAAAGATAAAAGGATCGATTCGTCTAACACAATTGCAGATACTAAAGCACCTGTTGCGGCAGAAATCATAATAGGTGTAAAAGCAGAAATACTCACATCGACTAACAATACTTCGATGGCAAAAAGCACACCTGCAATTGGAGCATTAAAAGCGGCAGCGATTCCAGCAGCAACTCCACAGCCAATTAGCAATGTTCGATCTTTATACGCTAATTTATAGTTTTGTGCATAATTGGAGCCAAATGCAGCTCCAGTAATTACGATAGGACTTTCTAATCCGGCAGATCCTCCTAAACCTACAGTTAAGGAGCTGGTTATAATCTGCGCATACATTTGTTTTTTCGGAATGATACTTGCTTTTTTGGCAACCGCATATAAAATTTGAGAAGTCCCTTTTTGAATAGTTCCGTTTAAAACTTTTTTAACCACAAAAACGGTCAGTACAATTCCAATAATGGGAAGAATACTGTTAATGAAACTCAATTTTAAAATTCCGTTAATATAAGTGGCAAAAGAAAAAACGCTGTGAGCAAAAGTTTTCAAGACAATTACGGCAAATGCGCATGAAATCCCAACCAATACGCTTGATAAAAAAATAAATTGCTTTGGCGTCAATATAGATTGCGATAAAGCAATTATGCTTTCTAGTCTTTGAAAAAGTTTTTTTATCATTATTTTTTAAAAAATTTACCGAGAATACAAATTTAAGTGTAAACATTCGATTTTGTCTAATTTTTCAAGCAAAAACTTTTTAATTTAAAATCCAGCTGCTTTGTCATCGCCTCTAAAATCAGCTCCTCCTTCGAGTTTACCGTCTGGTAAAACTAAAATAGCATCTACTTTTCCAATTACAGGAGTTGTTTTCTCATTGATTAGGTAGCCTTTAGCTTTCAGGCTGTCTAAAGTATTTGGACTAAAAGCATTTGGTTCAAAAGTAATTAAATCCGGCAGCCACTGATGATGAAAACGAGGTGCATTTACTGCTTCCTGCATGCTGAAATTGTATTCGTAAACATTTAAAATGGTTTGAAGAACAGAAGTTATGATTGTTGAACCTCCAGGAGAACCCACAACCATAAAAAGTTTTCCGTTTTTTTCTACAATCGTTGGCGTCATAGAACTCAACATTCTTTTTTGTGGCGCAATACTGTTGGCTTCGTTTCCAACTAATCCGAACATATTTGGAGAACCCGGTTTGGCACTGAAATCATCCATTTCGTTGTTTAAAAAGAAACCTAATTCATCGCAGTAATATTTCGAACCAAAACCATCATTAAGTGTTGTAGTAGCGGCAACGGCATTTCCAAATGAATCTACAATTGAGTAATGTGTCGTTTCGGTGCTTTCATTATACGTCACTTTTCCTTCTTTTATTTCTGAAGATAGAGAAGCTTTTTCTGAATCAAAAGTTGACATTCTTTCTTTTAAATATGCATCCGATAAAAGTCCGTTAATTGGAATTTTTACAAAATCAGGATCTCCTAAAAACTGGCTTCTATCTGCGTAAGCTCTTCTTTCAGCTTCTACAATTACCTGAATAGATTGTTCTGAATTATGCCCCATTTTTGAAAGATAGAAAGGGGAAATCATTTTCATAATCTGAGCCAGACAAATTCCGCCGCTGCTTGGAGGCGGCATCGAAGTAATTTTTAAATCTTTATAAGTAAACTGTAATGGTTTTCTCCATTTTGCTTCGTAAGATGCTAAATCTTTAAGTGTAATAATACCGCCTTTTTTCTTTAAATAGTCAACAAGAATCTGCGCGGTTTTTCCTTTGTAAAACTCATCTTTTCCATTTTTTAAAATTCGTTTTAAAGTATTAGCAAGAGCAGGATATTTTATAGTATCATTTTCTTTATAACTTTTCGACATGAATCCGTTTGGGCCGTTTGCTTTTACAATAGCGTCATGATAGGAATCATATTGTTTTTGTTGTTTTTGAGTTACAACAACTCCTTTTTCTGCAAGCGCAATTACAGGTTTTAAAATTTCTGACATTGGCAGCGAGCCCAATTTTTTATGAACGGCAAAAACACCAGCAATAGTTCCCGGAACACCAATCGCAAGCGGACTATCGGTACTTTTTCCTTTTATTACATTTCCTTCTTTATCCAGAAACATATCTTTAGAAGCTGCCATTGGTGCTTTTTCGCGATAATCTAAGGTTCCAACTTCTCCGTTTGCTTTTCGATAAACCATAAATCCGCCGCCGCCAAGGTTTCCTGCAAAGGGATAAGCAACTGCTAGTGCTAATTCGGTTCCTACCATGGCATCAAAAGCATTTCCGCCCTTTTTCATGATTTCAACACCAATTTTTGAAGCTTCTTCGCGAGCCGAAACGACCATTGCTTTTGAAGCTGTTAAACCTGTTGGCGCCGCCGTTTGCTGCGCAAAACTAGAAATGGTTACGAAATAAAATAACAGAGAAATTTTTTTCATAGTGAGTATGTTTTAAAACCGGTTGATTTTATAAAGTAAGTAACTTTTGGTTGGCTTGTTGTCGCAGATCTTCAAAGAAAGTGGTGAATTCCTGTTCAAATTCATTGTAAAATTCTTTTAATTCTTCGCTGGCAAACTGCATTTTAGACCTATTTTTAGACCTTCGATCCATTTGGGTCAGGATTTGATGGATTCCTTCAACAGTACGATAACTTAGAAGCCAGTTTCTCTCGATCATATACGGCATTAATCCCTGTGTTTTTTCGGTTAAAATGTCGTAGTTATCATGAAGCGAATTGTAAAATCGATTGATGAAAGTTTCCAGCTTTTCATCTGAATATTGTATCCAGTTTTTGGCCAGAAAGTGATCATAAACAATATCTACAATGACGCCCGAATAATGGTGGTATTTTTCATGAAGACGTTTGGTACTTTGTCTGAAAATATCGTGAGAATCAGTATAAGTATCTATAAATCTGTGTAAAAGAATTCCTTTTTGAACATCTTGGGGAAAGTGTTCAAATTGTTTTCCGCGAATGCCATCGGCCATAAAATTGCCAATTTTGATTAAATCATTATCGCCAGAAAGATATATATGGGCAAGGAAATTCATTTTTAAAGATACAAAGGCGCTAAGTTATTTAGTAAAAGTATGAAAACTTTTTCAGATGATTTTATTATAATATAAACCTTTCGGTTTTAATAATTAACGATTATTTTGAAATCGTAGTGTTTTTAAGTGATTTAGCCTCTAATTTTTTTAATAAGAAAAAAACTTAACCGCTTAGTATCTGAGAACCTTGGTAACTTTTTTATATTTGTAATAAAAATAACCATAACTCACAGAAATGACTTTAATAAAATCTATCTCAGGTATTCGAGGAACGATTGGGGGGAAAGTAGGAGATAACCTGACTCCAGTTGATGCTGTAAAATTTGCTTCGGCATACGGAACCTTTCTGAAAAACAATACTTCAAAAGAAAAACTAACAGTTGTAATTGGCCGTGATGCAAGAATCTCAGGACCAATGATTCATAATCTAGTTGTAAATACTTTAATTGGTTTAGGAATCGATGTAATCGATCTTGGACTTTCTACTACACCTACGGTTGAAGTGGCTGTTCCGCTTGAAAAAGCTGATGGTGGAATCATTTTAACAGCATCACACAACCCAAAACAATGGAATGCTTTAAAGCTTTTAAATGAAAAAGGCGAATTTTTAAGTGGTGCTGATGGTGCTAAAATTCTTGAAATTGCCGAAGCCGAAGCTTTTGATTTTTCGGATGTAGATAGTTTAGGAGAAATTATTCCAAATGATGCTTATATGGATATTCATATTGATGAAGTTTTAAATCTTCCCTTGGTTGATATTCAGGCTGTAAAAGAGGCAAAATTCAAAGTAGTGGTTGATGGTGTAAATTCATCAGGTGGAATTATTATTCCGAAACTATTAAAACAAATGGGAGTTGAGGTAGTAGAATTGTACTGTGAACCAAACGGACATTTCCCTCATAATCCGGAGCCTTTAAAAGAACACTTAACTGATATTTCAGAATTAGTGGTAAAAGAAAAAGCACATTTAGGAATTGTAGTTGATCCAGATGTAGATCGTCTAGCTTTTATTAGTGACGATGGTGAAATGTTTGGTGAAGAATATACTTTAGTTGCTGTTGCAGATTATGTTTTAAGCAAAACTCCAGGAAATACAGTTTCGAATATGTCATCTTCTCGTGCATTAAGAGATGTTACTAAAGTGCACGGCGGAAGCTACGAGGCGAGTGCAGTAGGCGAGGTGAATGTAGTTGAATTAATGAAGAAAAATAATGCTGTAATTGGCGGTGAAGGTAACGGCGGAATTATTTATCCTGAGCTTCATTATGGTAGAGATAGTTTGGTAGGTGTCGCTTTGTTCCTAACACATTTGGCAAACAAAAAAACATCAGTTGCTGCTTTGAGAGCTTCATATCCTGAATATTATATGAGCAAAAATAAAATTGAATTAACGCCGCAGATTGATGTTGATGCAATTTTAACTGCTATGACAGATAAATATAAAAACGAAGATATCTCAACAATCGATGGAGTAAAAATTGATTTTGCAACAGAATGGGTTCATTTAAGAAAATCAAATACAGAACCAATTATTCGTATTTATACAGAAGCGCCTTCTCAAGATGCTGCTGATAAATTAGCACTTAGAATTATTGACGAAATAAAAGTAATTGCTGGAATTTAATTCACAATTTCTTAAAAATAAAAAATCCTCTTTCGAAATTTTCGAAAGAGGATTTTTTATTTTGCATTTAAGTTAGTTCCTAATGATTTTAATCGATCTTTTAATAGTGCCGTAAGAAGCGTTTACGATATATACTCCCGGTGCCAGTTTATCGCCAATTTTAATATCTTCATTTGTAAAATAATCATCTGAAGAAAAACATATATCTCCTTTCATATCAACAATTTTGATCGTCAATTGTTCTGTTGTATCTGATTTTATATGAAGCGTTGATTGGGTTTTTACCGGATTTGGATAAATAGTAAAAGAACCATTTTCTTTTTGGTGATCGTTTACTCCTAAATTAGAAACTACAGCATCAATATAATTAAAATTCATATCGTTTGATTTGAATTTAATTTTAAGGTACACTTCACCTTTTGGTAGTGTAATTCCGTTTACAACTTTGTCAGCATAAGTTTGCCAGTCTCCTGTTGGTGGAAAAGTCTCGTCTGTTTTTACTGCTACATTATTTACCAGAACATCAAATTTTCCAGTGTTTGTTGGCGAAGCAACTCTAAAAGTTAAATTGTAAACTCCTGCATCGGCTACATTGAGCATAAATTCATTCCAGTCTCCGTCGTTTATAAAACAAACATTTTGCCCAGTTCCAGAATCGGTTGTGTTTTGCAATCCTGTTCCTTTTCTTCTGTAATGTTTATTGGCAGTAATTCTTCCTGGCACACTCATTTTTTTAGAAGTATAACTTTCGTTGATATAAGCCGTTCCAATTGGTTTTAGAACACCACTAGCTGGGCTTAGTAATTGCCCTTCAAGCATATCAGTCCAATCAGAAGGAACACGTCCTGTAAACCAAGAATATCGGTAAATATCAGGATCGTTTTCAAAACTGCTCACGATGGTTTTCATGAAGTTAATTTTATCAGTTTCACTTTGAATAACTCTGTTTGCAAACTCAGTTACCCAAACCGGACGATTAAAGTTTTTTAAAAGTCCTGTTACACCAATAACAGCTCCTGCTGTATTATCATACGTATGAAAAGCAATATAATCGACTTTACAGTCTGGACATAAAAGAAAAAACTGGTTATGCCACGCTACAGGATCGCTGTAACCGCCATAGTTATTAGGACCATTATAGGCCGGAGAAGCACTCACAATTTCTAGATTTTTAGCTGCGGCAATTTTTTCAACATTTTTCCATGCATTTACTGCTTCCTGAGGTGTTAAGCGAGCGCCATCAGTAAAATTAGGCTCATTGAACGCTAATAGATATTTAGCTCCTGGTTTAATACGGTCAATAAAGGCTTGTACATCGCCATCGTTTACTTTTCCCCAAGCCATTGGAACATATTCTAAGCCAAGCGAAGCATAATTAGCATTAACGTCATTTTCAGGTAGAGATCCCCAATTGTACCACCACGAAATTCCGGGTTTTAAAGCCTGTAAATCGGCAGTAGAATTGTTTCCGTATGCAATTCCTCTTTTAGGACTCTGAGAAAATATAATTGCTGAACAAATTAAGGTTAATAATGTAAAAAGTAGCTTTTTGACCATGGTTAATGATTTAGTAGGTTTTGATTATTTAGTTATTTCAAATGTATAGGGTTTCTGTTTTTTATCAGAATAAAAAAATCATTACAAAAACACATCAAACGATTTCAGAATACTTCAAAAGAGGTATTTCTTTAAAACAGTTTTATTTTCTAAAAAGAAAAAGTCTGAAAAACAGCAATTGCATTTCAGACTTTTTAGATTTTTTTATTTTACACGATGTTTCCATCTTTTGTGAGTCCATAAATAAAACTCAGGAGCTTCATAAATTTGCTTTTCGACTCCTTTTAAATATTTTTCGGTGATTTCGAAATCCTTATATTCTTTCGGATCATCTGCTATTGGTACAAAAGTCGCTTCATAATATCCTCTTTTCACTTTACGTACTTCTACAGAAATGACACTTAAATCATATTTTTTAGCCAGCATTTCGGCACCGGTATGTACAGGAACTTCAACACCCATAAATTTCATCGAATGGAAAATTCTATCCAGTTTTGGTGACTGATCACTTGCTAAACCGTACATGCTTAATTTTCCGCTTCTTTGGTTTTGAGCCATTGTTGGAATTGCTTGTCTGGTTTCGATCATTTCGGTTTTATATTTCGAACGGATTTTTCGAATCAGCTTATCAAAATACGGATTGGCAAGTCTTTTATAAACAGCAATTCCCTGAAAACCTAATTTTGGATTAATAGTTAAAAGCCATTCGTAACTAGCATAATGAGAAGCAACTAGAATAACACTTTTGCCTTTTCTTGCATAATCTTGAACCAATTCGATATTCGTTACATGAAATCTTTTTTCCATTTCTTCAGGAGAAATACTCATTGTTTTTACCATCTCCAAAAACATATCGCACATATGCTGATAGAATTTTTTTTCTATTTCTTTTCTTTCAGCAGCACCTAAATGAGGAAGCGCAAGCGCGAGATTTTCGCGAACCACTTTTTTACGGTAACCAATGATTCTGTAAATGATGAAATACACAAAATCTGAAAACCAGTAAAATATTCGGAAAGGAAGTATAGAGATTAGCCAAAGAAGTGGATAGGCTAGTATATAAACAATAAATTGCATCTAATATTTTTTCTGCAAATATAACGTAAAAATGGGTAATGAGAGATATTTTTGAATTTGGATCTAAAACTTATGTCCGAATATAACTATATTTACATCTCACATTAAACATTATTTATGAATACCATTTTAATTGGAATTATTGTTGCCAACGTTCTTTTTAGTTATAAAGGTTTTAACGATTATGCATTTTTTAGAAAGTATGAATTTCATATAGGAAGCATTCGAGCGGGAGAACAAATCAGAATGCTTTCATCTGGATTTTTACATGTTGATATCCTGCATTTGGTGTTTAATATGTATACGCTTTGGATGTTTGCTCCAGTGGTTTCGGATGCACTTGGTGATTTTTCTTTTGTTCTGGTTTATTTCGGAAGTTTAATCTTTGGAAGTCTGCTGACGATGTTATTCCATAAAGATGATTACAGCTATCGTGCAGTGGGTGCATCTGGTGCTGTAACTGGAGTTTTGTATTCGGCTATTTTATTACAGCCGGATATGATGCTTGGAATTTTTTATGTTATTCCAATGCCGGCATATGTTTTCGGAATTTTATATTTATTGTATTCAATTTACGGAATGAAAGCAAAAAATGATAATATAGGACATACGGCTCACTTTGGAGGTGCTGTAGGAGGATATTTGATTACTTTAATAAAAATGCCGTCATTAATTACAGATCACAGTTTAATGACGATTTTATTGGCTATCCCAATTATTATACTTTTTGGAATGGCAAAATTGGGAAAATTGTAATGCTGGCATAACTTTTGAAATGCCTTTATCAAATAATTTAAATATCACAAAAAATGAAAAAACTAGTATTATTTTTAACAATCATGTTTATGACTATGTCTTACGGCCAAGAAATAAAACAAATCCCATTAATCAACGTTAACGGGGAAGGAAAAGTAAAAGTAGCACCTGATCAGGTTTGTATTTCAGCAACTGTTGAAACTAAAGGGAATAATGCTAAAGATGTCAAAAAACAAAATGACGAAAAAATGGATGCTGTTTTGAAATTCATCAAAAAAATGAATGTTCCAACAGCTGATTTTAAAACAAAACAAGTAGCTCTTAATCCGCAGTACGACTACGAGAAAAAGAAAACTAGCTACAATGCCACTCAAACTGTTGAAATCGTATTAAAAGATTTGACTAAATACGATGAATTAATGGAAGGTTTGGTACAACAAGGAATCAACAGAATTGATAATGTTTCTTTTGAATCTTCTAAATTGGCTCAATACCAGTCTGAAGCTAGAAAAATAGCGATCAAAGATGCTAAATTGAAAGCTGAAGAGTATGTATCTGTTTTAGGTCAAAAAGTAGGGAAAGCATTTACTATTTCTGATAATTCTCAGGTTTATCAGCCAAGACCAATGTACGCAGCGATGAAAACCGAAATGATGGATGCATCAGGTGCTTCAAACCAAACATTGGCAATTGGAGAAATCGAAATTACAGCCAATGTGAGCGTAAGTTTTGTTTTAGACTAAAAAGTTTTAAAACTACAATATTTGAAATCCAAATTCCAATTTAATTGGAGTTTGGATTTTTTGTTTCTAAATGAGATTAATATTTACTTTTACTCTAAAATTATTTTCATGAATAACCCTGAACAATTTCTGAGATCGCATATTGAAAAAGTTGTTGATTTAACCGATGAAGAAGTCGCTTTTATCGTTTCTCATTTCGAAGTAAAAAAATTCCGTAAAGGAGATTTCATTATTGAAGAAGGAAACGAAGTAAAAGATGTTTATTTTGTGCTTTCAGGACTTATTAAACTAGTTTATGAAGATAAAGACGCCAGAAAACATATTGTTTCGTTTGCAATGGAAGACTGGTGGGAAACCGATTTTCAGGCTTTTTATACCCAAAGTAAAGCGCAATTGACATTAGAATGTATAGAGGACACAACTGTATATAGTCTTTCTCTAGAAAATTTCGAAAAACTTTGTTCGGATTTATCTAAGATGGAACGCTTCTTTCTTAGAAAATCAATTGCAGGTCACATTGGTTCGCAGCAACGTATTTTGTCCTTTTTAACTTCAAATGCCCGCGAACGTTACGAACAGTTACTGCTTAAAAATTCATCATTACTGCAAAGAGTTCCTAAATCTTCGCTGGCTTCTTATTTAGGAGTTTCGCGCGAAACGCTAAGCCGTCTTTTTTAATTCGTATTTTAAAATAGTGATATTTATCACACCTCTAAAAAGTAAATTGTGCTGATTTTTGCATCTGTTAATTAAAAAAAATACAAGATGGAAAAAAGAGCAATTAATCCTTGGAAATGGCAGGATGCCAGAAATTATGTTCAAGCGGTAGAAGTTACAAATGTTGCCGGAACTTTATATGTCTCGGGACAAACAGCTATTGATGACAACGGAATTTCAAGTACGGCAGATATGAGAACTCAGATAATTCAGACTATTGAAAATCTAGAAAAAGTAATTCTCACAGCCAATTATGAACTTAAAAATATAGTAAGGCTTAATATCTATACAACCGATTCATCTTCATTTTTTGAAAATTTTGATGTTGTACAAACGTGGATTCAAAAACATCAAATTAAACAATCAAGCACCGTTTTGGAAGTAAAAAGCCTTTTTGAAACTTTAAAAGTAGAATTGGAAGCTACTGTAGTGAAATAAGAAAAGAGTTTTTAAAAATTAAGCTCAAAATTTTAAATTCCAAATTCCAGCCTTTTTTTGGAATTTGGAATTCAGTTTTTGAAATTTTTTGGCACACGAAATTTATGAATGTTTAAAAATCTCATAAAAAAGAAATAAAAATTGACAGTATTACACTACATATTGATTGATTTCTTAGATTTGTATAAGCATTGTAAAAACTTTTTGTCATGCCAATAATTGAACAATCAGAATATATCTTTCCACCTATTATTCATCGCAACAGACATGTTTCGACTATTTATGCAGCTTTGTTTAAAAAGTTTGAAGTTCCAGAATACACAAGAGAAAAATTGGAATTGAATGATGGCGATTTTATCAACATTGATTTCATTATAAATGATTCAAAAAAAGCAGTCATTTTATGTCATGGTCTGGAAGGTGATTCACGCCGAACGTACAACAACAGTTGTGCAGATTATTTTAAGCAGAAAGGTTTTTCAGTTTTTGCTTGGAACAATCGTACTTGTGGAGGAGAAATGAACCGTCTTCCAAGACTTTATCATCACGGTGCTGTTGACGATTTAGATGAGGTAGTGCAATTTGTTCTGAGAAAAGGATTCGAAGATGTTTATCTAATTGGATATTCTATGGGAGGCGTTCAGCTGTTGAATTATTTAGGCTGGACCAAAGTAGATGAACGCATAAAAGCGGCTGTATCGATTTCAGTTCCCACTCATATTGCGACTAGTGCGGAAGTGCTTAAACAAGGTTTCAACAGAGTTTATCTGAAGAACTTTACAATCGACATTAAAAGAAAACTGAAACATAAAGCGAAACAATTCCCTGATTTTATAAACAGCGATCAGATCGATAATATTTCTTCATTTGATGAAGTCGACCAGTATTTTACAGCGCCGCTTCATGGTTTTGCAAGCCGTGACGATTATTATGAGCGCGTTTCTCCTGAATTTTCACTTCAAAATATTACAACTCCAGTTTTAATTGTTAATTCGCTGGACGATCCTTTCTTGGGTGAAAGATGTTATCCGAGAGCGATTGCTCAAACGAGTGAGTATGTCTATTTGGAAACTCCTAAATACGGCGGACACTGTGCTTTTCCAATGCAGAATTCAACGTATTCATACGCAGAAAAAAGAGCGTACGCCTTTTTTGAATCCTTTAAAACTGCTGGGAATTGTTAACCCTATAGTTTTAAATCTTTCAAATACTAATAATAGTTTAATTACTTTTTATCGAATAATCACTTTCAGAATATTTTAATATTTAACCATATAAGATATTTACGTTATAAGCTTAAATATCTTATATGGTTATTTTTTTGAATTATAAATGCCTGTCTGATTCTTTAATTTCAAGATCATTAATACTTGCAAATCTTTTCTGCATTAGTCCGTTTTCGTCAAATTCCCAGTTTTCATTACCATAAGCCCTGAACCATTGTCCCTCTTTGTTTCTGTATTCATATTCGAATCTTACTGCAATTCGATTATCAGTATGTGCCCAATATTCTTTTTTAAGTTTATAATCGAATTCTTTCTGCCATTTTCCAGCTAAAAATTGTACAATTTCTTCACGTCCGTTAACAAATTGATTACGGTTTCTCCATTCGCTGTCTATTGTGTAAGCTAATGAAATTCTTTCTGGATTTTGTGAATTCCAAGCATCTTCAGCAAGTTGTATTTTCTCCTTTGCTGTTTCAAGCGTAAAAGGAGGAAGGGGATGTTTTTTTTCCATGTTTTTAAAATTTTATAATAAGTTTTGAATTATCAATTTTGACTTTTTAATGATTTCATTCGATTTGAATAACTGGCTTTCTATAATCGAACTTTCAAATAGAAGATATATATGTGTCGACAATAATTCGTCTTCTATTAAATCTTTAAAAAAAACAATCAAATCTTGTTTGTGAGCTTGTATAACTTTTAAGATGTTATCCTGATTTTTTGAAATTTCGGACATAATATTCAAAAAACTGCACCCGCGGAAATCTTCATTTTCATTCATATAAATTATGAAATCAAATGCTGCGATTATTTTCTCCTTCTGCTCAATCGGTTTTGAAGTAAATTTTAATAGTTCAGAAAACCAATAATCGTGTCTTTTGTTTAGAAACTCAATACACAAATCATCTTTAGATTTGAAATGCATATAAAAACTTGCCTTAGCTACATTTGATTCACTTATGATTTGATTAATTCCAGTACTATTATATCCTTGTTTATGAAACAAAACAGAAGCTGTTTCTAAAATTCGTTCTCTCGCTGTTTTCATATTGATTTAAATATAGGACAAAGATATAAAAAATATTGAACAGACAAGTCTGTCTATAATTTTTTTATTTTATTTATTATTTAAAGAAGTAGAAGCTGAATAAATCAGATAAAGGAGTTAAACCGAAAAAATAATATAAGGATGTAAGTATTGAATAATTGGAGATGTATACTTAAACCTCAATTTTAAATGATTTGGAGGATTAACAAGCTTCGGATTGTTTAATTGTCTATAATAAGTAAGTTGGGCTTTACTCTAATATAATATGTGTGTTTTAAATATTATTTTTAATTGTTATGTTTAATGCATTCAATAGCATGTTATCAATAGTAAGTGGAATGTTTAATTTCAAAATGGCGACTCAATAATTGTGTATTTTATGGATTTAAATAGATAAAGTAAGAAAATACTTTTGTATGGAAATAAAATTTGAAATTCTAATTTTAATGTTGTCAGTTGGTTAGCTGAAAAACCGAAAAAAGATTGAAAAAAACTTATTGAAAAGACTTGGAAATGTAAATAAAGAGTCTACCTTTGCACCCCGCAAACGAAGCGAAGTTCATTGAAATACCGGCAGAGAATTTAGGAATAAGAGACGAAAAAAAAGTTTCAATTTTTTTTAAATTTTTCTTGCAGGTTTTAAAAAGAAGTTTTAGTTTTGCACCCGCTTTGAGAGATAAGCGGAAAAGAAAAGAAATTACGTTCGTAGACATATTGAATTGACAGCCGTTCTGATGAAAATCAGAACAGATAAAATAAGAGTAATAGAATCGATTAGATTCGAAAAGAACCGATAGTAAGCATCGCATAATAATATAAAAAATATACGATGAAGAGTTTGATCCTGGCTCAGGATGAACGCTAGCGGCAGGCTTAACACATGCAAGTCGAGGGGTAGAGGCTTTCGGGCCTTGAGACCGGCGCACGGGTGCGTAAC
>NZ_JARKNB010000005.1:0-442021 GCF_029360735.1 Flavobacterium sp. H4147
TTTTCATCAGAACGGCTGTCAATTCAATATGTCTACGAACGTAATTTCTTTTCTTTTCCGCTTATCTCTCAAAGCGGGTGCAAAACTAAAACTTCTTTTTAAAACCTGCAAGAAAAATTTAAAAAAATTTTGAAACTTTTTTTTCGTCTCATTTTTCAATTTTTCTTCCAGTCTGCCAAGGAACTTTCCGTGTTTTGCGGGGTGCAAATGTAAAAAGCTTTTTCAATTCCCGCAAGCTTTTTTTGAACTTTTTTTTCGAAAATTTCTTTTCATTTCAATTCAGCTGCCTGACGGTATTTCTAAGAGCGTTTCGCTGATGCGGGTGCAAAAGTAGAACCTTTATTTACATTTACAAGACTTTATTTTATATTTTTTTCATGTTTTTTCGATGTTTTTCTTAACTCGCTGGCAGAAGTGCTTTTACATTTTGATTATTTTTAATTTTCTGTGGGGTTTTTCTGAATTGATCTGTATTTTTCTTATTTTACCCATCGTTTAGATTGGCATTTCTGAGGATTTTTTATTCTTTACAGCCGTTTTCCGCTCTTTATTATGGTTTTGAAAACATCTGTTTCCGGAAACTTTCTTCTGGAAACTGGATTTCCAGCCCCGGCAGCAGCGGAAATCCTTTTATGGCGGGGTCCGCCCTAAAAAGACTGGAGCCGACAGCGGGAATAAACTCCTTATCTTTACTGAAATTAAAAGTCTTAACTTCCAAAACTGTATCGCTTCGCTCCGCTCAGCTGGACAAACTGTACTTATATATTATATATGTATAAAAAAAACCGGCGGGTTTTAAAAACCTGTTGGATTTGAAATGAGAATTACTCTTATATATATAGCAGAAGAAAAAACGCAACCTATATTATAAAGTAAACTTGTACATATATATTGTATGTATTTCTGTAATCACCTATATTTGCATTCACAAAATTATAAACAATGATCAAGATTACTTTACCCGATGGGTCAATTAGAGAGTTCGCTTCAGGTGTAACTCCAATGGAGGTCGCTAAAAACATTAGCGAAGGTTTTGCTAGAAACGTGATTTCAGCATCTTTTAATGGTACAACTATCGAAACCGAAACTCCATTAACGACCGACGGTAATCTTATATTATATACTTGGAATGATGCGGAAGGTAAAAAAGCTTTCTGGCACTCAACTTCACACGTAATGGCTCAGGCTCTTGAGGAATTGTATCCTGGAATTAAATTAACCCTTGGACCTGCAATTGCTAATGGTTTCTATTATGATGTAGATTTTGGAGATCAGAAGATTTCTGAAGCTGACTTTAAAAAGATTGAGGATCGTATTCTAGAAATTTCAAGAGAAAAACACGATTTTAAAATGCGCCCTGTAACTAAAGCAGAAGCTTTAGAGATGTACAAAGACAACGTTTACAAGACTGAATTGATTTCTAATCTTGAAGATGGAACCATTACTTTCTGCGATCATTCTACTTTTACTGATTTATGCCGAGGTGGACATATTCCGAATACTGGGATTATCAAAGCTGTAAAAATCATGAGTGTGGCTGGTGCTTACTGGAGAGGTGACGAGAAAAACAAACAGCTGACTCGTGTTTACGGAACTTCTTTCCCTAAACAAAAAGATTTAACCGAATATCTTGAACTTCTTGAAGAAGCAAAACGTCGTGATCACCGTAAATTAGGAAAAGAGCTTGAATTGTTTGCTTTCTCTCAAAAAGTTGGCCAAGGTTTGCCTTTGTGGCTGCCAAAAGGTGCCGCCTTAAGAGATCGCTTAGAGCAATTTCTAAAAAGAGCTCAAAAGAAAGCGGGTTACGAGCAAGTTGTTAGCCCACATATTGGTCAGAAAGAATTGTATGTAACTTCTGGTCACTATGCTAAATATGGAGCAGATAGTTTCCAACCAATTCATACTCCAGCAGAAGGTGAAGAATTTTTATTAAAACCAATGAACTGTCCTCACCACTGTGAGATTTACAATGTAAGACCTTGGTCATATAAAGATTTACCAAAGCGTTATGCTGAATTTGGTACTGTATATAGATATGAACAGTCTGGAGAATTACATGGTTTAACTCGTGTTAGAGGGTTTACACAGGATGATGCACACATTTTCTGTACTCCAGAGCAATTGGATGAGGAATTCAAAAAAGTAATTGACCTTGTATTATATGTATTTGGCTCTTTAGGTTTTGAAAACTTTACGGCTCAAATTTCATTAAGAGATCAGGAAGACAGAGAAAAATACATTGGAACTGATGAAAATTGGGAAAAGGCTGAAAATGCAATTATCAACGCCGCAAAAGACAAAGGTCTAAATACTGTGGTTGAATATGGCGAAGCTGCTTTCTATGGTCCGAAACTTGATTTCATGGTTAAAGATGCTTTAGGAAGACAATGGCAATTAGGAACTATTCAGGTGGATTACAACTTACCTGAGCGCTTTGAATTAACTTACAAAGGTGCTGATAATGAATTACATCGCCCTGTTATGATTCACAGAGCTCCTTTTGGATCTATGGAACGTTTTATAGCAATTTTGCTTGAGCATACAGCAGGAAATTTCCCACTTTGGCTAATGCCTGAGCAGGCTATTATCTTGTCTTTGAGCGAGAAATACGAAAATTATGCTAAAAAAGTTTTAGATTTGCTAGAAAATCACGAAATTCGCGCCCTAATTGATAACCGAAATGAAACTATCGGTAAGAAAATTAGAGATGCAGAAATGCAGAAAATTCCATTTATGCTTATCGTTGGTGAAGAAGAAGAGAAAAATGGTACGATTTCTATTCGTCGTCACGGACAGGAAGGAAAAGGAAATATCACAGTCTCTATCGAAGAGTTCGCTTCGATTGTAGACGAAGAAATAAAAAAGACATTAAAAGTATTTACAGTTTAACTTAAATTAGAAAGTCATAGCAATAAAAAGTAACAGAGGTTTTCAACCTCGAGTAGAGAAAAAAGATGCACACAGAATAAACAATCTTATTCGTGTTCCTGAAGTACGTCTTGTTGGTGAAAACATTGAACCTGGGGTTTTTAAAATCGCTGATGCGTTACGTTTAGCTGACCAATTTGAATTGGATTTAGTTGAAATTTCGCCAAATGCAGAACCACCGGTTTGTAAAATCATGGATTACAAGAAATTTGTTTACGAACAAAAGAAGCGTGATAAGGCATTAAAAGCTAAATCGTCTCAGGTTGTAGTAAAAGAAATTCGTTTTGGTCCTCAAACAGATGAACATGATTATGAATTTAAAAGAAAAAATGCTGAAAAGTTCCTAAAAGAAGGTGCTAAATTAAAAGCATTCGTTTTCTTTAAAGGCCGTTCAATCATCTATAAAGATCAAGGGCAGATTTTATTATTACGTCTTGCAACAGATTTAGAAGAATATGGTAAAGTTGAGGCTATGCCAGTTCTTGAAGGAAAGAGAATGATTATGTTCATTGCTCCGAAGAAGAAAAAATAGTCTCAGTTTGCAGTTTCAGTATTCAGTTTTGAACCTGAAACTGTAAACTTGAAACAAAAATATAAGTAAGTAAGAATAAATTAAAACACTAGGAAAAATGCCTAAAATGAAAACTAAATCTAGCGCTAAGAAACGTTTTAAAGTTACTGGCTCTGGAAAGATTAAAAGAAAGCATGCTTTTAAAAGTCACATCTTGACTAAAAAATCTAAAAAACGTAAATTAGCTTTGACACACTCAGCGCTAGTTCACAAAACTGATGAGAAAAGCATCAAACAACAATTAAGAATTATCTAATTATAAGTCAAAAGTTGAAAGCCATAAAGTTTAAAAGTCAGCAGCTGACTTTAGACATTTGACTTTAGGACATTAGACTAAAAGATTTTCTTTAGGTTAAAAAATTATTTATATAACCTTGGAGTATGGCCATTAAGTTCCTTTGATTCAATTCAGGACGCCTGCTACAAAAACACATTAAAATTATGCCAAGATCGGTAAATTCAGTTGCTAAAAGAGCAAGAAGAAAAAAAATAATGAAGCAAGCCAAAGGTTTCTTTGGAAGACGTAAAAACGTTTGGACAGTTGCTAAGAACGCGGTAGAGAAAGCGATGAGCTACGCTTACCGTGACAGAAAACAGAATAAAAGAAACTTCCGTTCATTATGGATTCAACGTATTAACGCTGGAGCTAGATTAGAAGGAATATCTTATTCTCAATTCATGGGGAAAGTTAAAGCTAACGGAATCGAATTGAACCGTAAAGTTCTTGCAGATTTAGCTATGAACCACCCAGAAGCTTTCAAAGCAATACTTAATAAAGTAAAATAAACGTTTTATAAACTCAATTTAGATTTTACTTACTTATCATAAAAAAACCATTCGTTCTCACGAGTGGTTTTTTGCTTTTACAGCTAATCTGATTTATCTTTAAAACATAATTTAAACATCTATGATTACTGCACTTTTAAATCATATACAAAAGTTTGTTGCATTAGAACCTGAAGAAATAGATCTTTTGGAATCGAGTATTCTTTCATCAAAAGTAAAAAAGAAAGATCATTTGCTAAAAGAAGGCCAGATTTGCCATACGATGTACTTCATCGCAAAAGGTTGTGCCAGACAGTATATAATTAATTCAAAAGGTATTGAACAAACCTTGCAATTTGGTATAGAAAACTGGTGGATGACTGATTATATAAGTTATCATAATAATGTTCCTTCACACTTTTATATTCAGGCAGTAGAAAATTGCGAAATCGTTGTGCTAGAAAAAAATGTTCTAGAATCTATTTTAGTACAGATTCCTAAATTGGAAAGGTATTTCCGTATTGTTTCTCAGAAATCATTTGGAGCTGCACAAATGCGTATTAAGTTTTTGTTTACGATGTCGGCAGAAGAAAGATATAATCATTTTAAAAACCAACAACCAGATTTCGTACAACGTGTTCCTCAATATATGCTTGCCTCCTATCTGGATTTTTCTGCAGAATTTATGAGTAAAATCAGAGCGGGAAAGGTCTGATTTCATTTCTTGAAGTAGTTCAAGTTTTTAAGAGTATACATTGCTGACCTTTGTAATGAACTTTTAAACAATAAAAATGAAACCGAGAATCGTTATTCCGCAAGCAGCTCCAAAAGCTTATCAAGCGTTAGTAAATTTAGAAAAATATATTTCTTCTACATCATTAACTCCAGAACATAAAGAATTAATCAAAATTCGTGCTTCACAAATTAATGGCTGCGCTTACTGCATTAACATGCATACAGCTGATGCTAGAAAATATGGTATTTCTGAACAAAGAATATATTTAATTAGCGCATGGCGTGAAGCTGATGTTTACACTGAAGAAGAAAAAGCAATTTTAGCGTTAACTGAACAAGTAACTTTAATCCCTAATCATGTTAGTGATGAAGTTTATCAAAATGCAGCGAGTTTATTTGATGATAAATATCTGGCAGAAATTATACTTGCCATTATCACAATTAACTCTTGGAACAGACTTGCCATTACAACAGGATTAAGAGCTGTATAATTTTTTATAAAGATTTTTTGTATGAAATTTTACTAAAGCAAAAACCCTCTCTTCAGAGGGTTTCGTTGTATATAGCTGTAAATGAAAATTAGGAAAAAAGTTTTTTAGCTGTTTTTGAAAATACCGTATTTATACGCTATGCCAGGAATCTGTAATTTTTATTTTTGGTTCATGATTCCGAAATACCAGTTTCTTTTTCTCTATTTAATTCTAATTTTTGTAATTGTTTTTTCTTGTCAGGAAGCCGCTTTTACAAAAAGTAAACCGGATATTTCAACGTATTCAATTTCTGAAAACAGCATTGAAAACGTTTCTTCTCAATCTATAAATTCCGACTCAAGATCAGAAGATTTTATAAAACTACAAAACGAGCTGATCTCATTAAAGCTATTAATAAATAATAGTAAAGACAACGAATTTAAAGAGAACGTACTTAGGTATATGAAATTAAATGACAGTATCAATAAAGTACAATTAAAAGAATACAACCAATTAGCCGCTAAATCAAATTCGAAAGCATTTAATCTAAAACTAGCCGCTTATAAAACGGAAAATGAACTTCAGCTTGAAAGGCAAAGAAACCGCACTATTACTTCTTATATCATAATTGGCTTTACACTTAGTTTGGTTTTAGCCTTATACTTTTATTTTAGATCAAGGACTAATAAGGAAAAAATTGAAGCTGCTTATCAAAGTGAAATCAGAATTGCTAAAAAACTGCATGATGAACTGGCCAATGATATTTTCCACACTATGGCTTTTGCCGAAAACAAAAATCTTTCGGAAGCAGAAAACAAGGAACATCTTTTAAACAATCTCGAGGCGATTTATACAAGAACGAGAGATATTTCTAAAGAAAACAGTTTGGTGGTAACCAATGAAAAATTCGTGATTTATTTAAAAGAAATGATTTCGGGATTTAACACCTCAAATATTAATCTTCTAATAAATGGTCTCGATTCTATTTCTTGGAACCGTATAGAGAAAAATAAAAAAATTACAGTTTACAGGGTTCTTCAAGAGCTGTTGGTAAACATGAAAAAACACAGTCAGGCGACGTTAGCAGGAATCAATTTTAAGGAAGTCAATAAGAAAATCATGATTACTTATACGGATAATGGAAAAGGTGTTGCGATACAAGATTTAAGATACAATAACGGTCTTCAGAGTGTAGAAAACCGTATTCAGAATATACGGGGAGAAATCATTATTGATACCAATCCAGGGAATGGATTTAAGTTGTCTTTTAAATTTCCTTCATAAAAAGATTAAAGCATTCCAGAATTCTTAAAATATGGAAAACCGTAAAGAAAGCGTACAGGAACTGCTAATTTTGATTTAATAAAACCCTTAAAATAAATTTTACTTTAGGTTATAATACAATTCTATGTTTAAAAAAGTTTTAGTTGCAGAAGATTTAGACAGTATCAGTTTGTCAATAGTTCAGGTTTTGGAAGAATTAGAAATCCCTGTAATTGATCACGTAAAATATTGTGACGATGGAATACTAAAAATAAAAAAGGCTTTACATGAAAAAGATCCTTATGATTTACTAATTACTGATTTATCTTTTAAAAATGATCATCGAAAAACTAATCTTTTAAATGGCGATCAACTTATCGAGGCAGTTAATGAAGTACAGCCAAAGATTAAAAAACTGGTTTTTTCTATTGAGGACAAATCATACCGCATCAAAAATCTTTTTAATGATTTAGGAGTTAATGCTTATGTTTCAAAAGGAAGAAATAGTATTGATGAACTTAAAGTTGCATTAAAAAGAACTTTTAACAATGAAGAAAGAATTCTTTCTTCCGATCTAGATTTCAACTTTAATGATAAATCCTTATTGGAAATTGAGCAATATGATATATATATTTTACAGCTTTTGGCAAAAGGATATATTTTAGAAAGCATTGCTAAAGAATTTAGAGAACGTTCGATTGTACCCAATGGCACCAGCAGTATCGAAAAAAGAATCAACAAGCTAAAAATATATTTTAAAGCAAACAACAATGTACATTTAATTGCTATCGCCAAAGACTTTGGTTTAGTTTAATTCTGAACAAATATTTATTGTGCTTATGAAACCAAAATACAAATTTAATTTTTCTAAAATCAACACTTCAAACAATAAGATTATTTTGAAAACCGTATTTCTTTGTCTTTTTCTATCCATAAGTTTCGCATTTGTTTCTGAAAAATCAGGCTGGCTTGAGGTTGAGTGGAAAATTGTTTTTATTCCAACTCTTCTCGTGTTACAAATTATAATTATATCTACTGCACTCAAAAACAGATATAAAAAACATTAAAAAAGCACTCCTAATTCCCTTTAAATATTTGTCGGTTTTATCTTAAAAAAAATAATAATTTCTCCTGAGATAGAATCAAGAATTCATATATTTGACTTTTACCATTACATGAAAAACATTACAGGTTATTTGCTTTTACTGTTCATTACATTCCAGTCTTTTTCTCAGGTCAAAATTATTTCGTGGAATGTCGAAAACCTTGGAAAGTCAAAATCTCAATCTACTTTAAATTTTATTGCCAATACCGTTAATAATTATGATGTGATAGCCATACAAGAGGTTGTTGCTGGTTACGGAGGTGCTCAAGCTGTGGCACAACTTGTTAATTTACTCAATCAGAAAGGAACTAAATGGGATTACAGAATTAGTGATCCTACAAGCGGAAACAGTTATAAAAGGGAGCGATATGCTTTTATTTGGAAAACGAATAAAGTAAAACTTAAGGGTGATGCCTGGCTGGAGAAAAAATACAATCTCGAAATTGACCGTGAGCCTTATTTTGCCACATTTGAAACTAATAAAAAGAATTTTACTTTGGTTAATTTTCATGCTATTACCAAAAGTAAACAACCTGAAACTGAAATTAAATATTTCAAATTTCTTCCAGCTGAATATCCAGATCTTAATTTAGTTTTTGCAGGAGATTTTAACTGTCCGGAATCGCATACCGTTTTTAATCCATTGAAAAAAATGGGGTATTCTTCTATGTTGAAAAAAGAAAAAACGACTTTAAAACAAAAATGCAAAGAAGATAATTGCCTCGCTTCTGAATTCGACAACATATTTTACAAGCCAAATACATTAAAACACATCAATTCGGGAACTATTTTATTCTATAAAAAGTTCGAATCTTTACAAGAAGCGAGAAAAATTTCAGACCATATTCCTATTTGGTTTGAATTTTCTTTGAACTAAATCTTATGTTTTTAGCTTTTTCTTTTTCGCTGCTGGAAATAAAACGTTATTTAAAATCAAACGATAACCTGGAGAATTAGGATGTAAGTCTAAAACTGTTGGCGGGTCGCCCACTTGATGTTGATAATCTTCAGGATCATGACCTCCAAAAAAGGTAAACATTCCTTTTCCTTTTTCGCCATGAATATATCTTGCTTCACCGTTTAATTCGCAAGTCCCCATTACTAAAACATTCGATTTTACAAGTGTTTCATTAAAAGAAGTAGTCTGCCCCATAAATCCTTTTACCAATTGTGTATGATTCTGACACAACATACTTGGAATTGGATCCCATTTTGCAGAATATTCCATCAATGTAAAATAGTCTTTTTCCATAGGAACTCTTCTTTTCCCAGTCATATCAATATCTGAGAATTCATAAACTTCAGGTCTTCTTTCTAAAATAAAATCTTTAAATGCAAAGGAATTCGAATAGTTTAATTTGGATTGATAATTGGATTCACTCGGATCGCCATCAAACATCGTTTCACAAATATCGACACCATCTGCTGCCAAAGCTATATCAAAACTATCTGTTGCAGAGCACATAGCAAACATAAATCCGCCGCCAATAACAAAATCACGTATTTTTTTTGCAACAGCACCTTTTTCTTCTGAAACTTTTGAATATCCTAATTTTGCGGCCAAAGCTTCAGCATCCTTTTTCTGTTCAATGTACCAAGGAGTATTTTTGTAAGCTGCATAAAATTTTCCATATTGTCCTGTAAAATCTTCGTGATGAAGATGAAGCCAATCATAAAGCAATAATTGATCATTTAAAACTTCTTCATCATATATTGGTGTAAACGGAATTTCGGCATACGTTAATACTAAGGTTACAGCATCATCCCATGGTTGTTTTCCTTTTGGAGTATAAACCGCAATTTTGGGGGCTTTTTCAAGAATTACAGATTCCATATTTTGTGAAGGACTCGAAATATCATTTAAAATCGATGCTTCTTCACTATCCGACAATACTTCAAAACTCACTCCGCGAATTTTGCATTCTCTGCGAATTTCATCTGCATCAGGCAATAAAAATGAACCACCTCTGTAATTAAGAAGCCAGCTTGCTTTATAATCGCGGCTCAAACACCAGTAGGTAATTCCGTATGCTTTTAAGTGATTTTGCTGTGTAGTTTCATCCATTGGAAGCAATAGAAAAGATGCTTTAACATTAAATGATAACAGCAGTATAAAAATGCAGACTAAACTTTTTCTCATCAGAAAATTATTTTAGTAAAGATATAAAGGAAGGAGCCAAAAACCCAATAGAATCAGAGGATTTATGACTAAACAAAACGTTAAATAGATTAAAACGCTTACTTTGCTTGTTAATTTTATAAAAAACAGGTAAAAATACGTAAACTATAGAAAGATTTTCTGCCTAAATTTGAAATCCTGAATCGGAATACTAATCGAGGAAAAAACACAATTATGAAACTTAACCAAAGTAAAGACCAGCAAAAAGGATTAAACATTATGCAAAAAATAGGTATTGGGGTACTTATTATTACAATCGTTTTTTATTATGTTCTATCAATTCAGTTTTTGACAAGCTAAATTACAATGTTAAAACTGCAATTTCGTTCTGAATAGCATACACAACCAAACCGGCAATATTTCTGGATTCAGTTTTTAGCAATAAATTATTACGATGTCCTTCTACAGTTCGCGGACTCAAGAAGAGATGTTCTGCAATTTCTGAAGTTGTTTTTTGCTTACAAATAAGCTGTAAAATTTCAATTTCGCGTGGAGAAAGAAAACTGGTTTCCAGATTGCCTTTTGTTGAATTTTTTGAAGAAACAATCGTTTCCTGAATTGTTTTCAAAACACTTTCGTTGTAATAAAAACCTTTTTTATTGACTTCATTGATTGTTTTGATCAAATCTTTTGGAGTAGTATTTTTTATTAAATACGCCACAGCTCCAACTTGAATCATATTGGCAATAAAAGATTTAGTATCATAACTCGTTAAAGCTATAATTTTTATATCGGGATATGATTTTCTGATAATTTTTGTGGCTTCAACGCCATTAAGAATCGGCATTTTTAAATCCATAATGATAATATCGGGTTTTACCTCGCTATTATCCAATTTGGTAATGAGTTCTTCTCCGTTTGAGGCTTCAAAAATAATCTCAATATTTTCCTCTCTCTGCAATAAAAAAGCTATTCCTTTCCGGAACAAAACTTCGTCATCGACTAAAGCAATTTTGATCAGGGCATTCATTTTTTTTTGTTTTTGGTCATTTTGGTTTACCGAAAGTACAAAATATGAATTAATAAAAATGAAATAACCTTATTTTATTGATGTTAAAGAGCGATTATTTCCTGTTTTTATCTTAAAAAGTAAAATTTACCGCAATGCCTTTGCCTATTTGTGAGTCAAATTTAATGGTTCCGTTTAAAAAAGACACTCGGCTGTCTATGTTTTTCATTCCCAGACCTTTTTGGTTTTCGAGGTTACTGCTGTCAAAACCAATCCCATTATCTTCATAATGACAGGTATTGGTACCGTTGTCATTTGTAAAAGCAATCCATATTTCGCTTGCTTTTCCATGACGAAGCGAATTATTCATCAATTCTTGCAGTATTCTGAAAATATGCAAGTGGCGATCTATATCTTTCTGATCAAAATCAATTTCGTTTTTATAATGCGTTTTTACTGATTTACTGCTTTCAAATTCTTCACACAATTCTTCAACTCCAGCATTTAATCCAAATTTTTCAAAAACAGGCGGAAGTAAATTATGGGCAATTTTTCTGGAATTTTCCAACGCTTTTGCGGTTAAATTAATGATGTTCTCAGTAATTTCATTGGTTTCGTCGGTTGTTAAATTTGGAGCAGAAAGCAAATGAGTGTTTAGCGAAACGATATTTAATTTTGAACTAATATCATCATGCAAATCTTGTGCTATACGTTTACGTTCTTCTTCTTGAGTTACAATAATCGCATGAAGTTGTTCTTTTTGGTATTGTAATATCAAATCTTTCTTTTCTAGTTCCTTTTGAATGATTTTTTTTCTTGAGAAATAGAAAAATATAATCAATATGATAGCAACTATTATTAAAAACAGTGAAATGTAGAGAATTATAGCGACAAGTTCTTTTTCTGGAATTGAATGAGTAGTCATATTGCAATAAGAGGATCGTATTAAGTTAGTAGGGTCTTTTTGAAAAAACTTTTTATCCAATCATATAATATAAAGAGTTGATAAATGACCATTAAAAAAGCATTTAGTTTCCAGCTTAAGTACTTTAGATCATCACTAAGCCCTAAAGAAAGGTTTCCTATTATAAACAAAACAGTGCTTGCCAATAAATAAATCACAATACCAACAGTAACGTAATAATAGGTTTTAGTTTCTGTAAGCATATTGTAAAAATGAAGCAAGGCAAAAACCACAATAAGAAGTGATGTAAAAGTGATTTCGAACAAATTAAATTTAAAAAACTCTGCAGAATCCATAATAAGCTGTGTTGTTAACACTAATAATCCAACAGCTAAACAAGATTTTACGAATATCTTTTGGCTTTTAATCTGCATTAATGAATTGTAAAACATTCCCAGTAATATCATTTGTCCAATAAAAAATAGATTTACAACTATTAAATTTTTAATTCCCAAATGATATAACAGTTCCATAGAAAACTGCATTGTAAATGAAAAAGCCAAATAACACACAAAAAAAACATTAGCTTTTTCCTTTCGGAAAAAGCTATATGAATAGAGTATTAGATTTAATAATAAAATCAAATAACCTGAATATATTAAAAAATCATCCATTTTTTAGATACATAAAAAATCAATATGGCGGACTAGGGCGTGTACCGTCATATACTACTTCTTCAGCCTCTTCCCCAGCTCTGGCATTTATACCGTTTGAAGCACCAACTCCGTAAACATCAATGTATTTACCAGCGTCATCTTTTTCTGCTCCTACAAAAAATAAGTTTTTTTCGCCTTCATCGTTTATACCTAAATAGGCACGAACGGCTGTGGTCTCTAGTTTTAAAACATTTTCTAAAGTTTCTCTAGGAATTAGAAATCCTTTTACTTTTTGAACCCCTCTGGCAGTTTCAATGGTACTGACACTTTCGTCGTATCTTTTTTCCCATTCTTTAGCAATAGACAATGGAACTTTAATAGGTCCTGGAAAGATTTCTTCACTCATAGTTTTAAAGAATTTAAAAGTTAGTTAATTGTTTATGGTCTTGCTAAACTACCGAATTAATTTTTATGTAAGAAATATTATTCTGTAAATTATGCCAATATTCTAATAAAAGTTAAACAAAAAAAAGTCTTTGTAAGAACGTATTTACAAAGACTTTTTTAGAAATTAATTTTATTTGGAATTAAAACGGAACATCGCTGTCATCGTCGTCATCATTTAGGTTACTGCCGAAAGCTTCATTTGCAGAAGGCAGATTTTTAGTGATAAACGGGTTGTCATCGTGATTCATTTTAGATGGAAGATCATCATAACCTCCTGTAAATTCTTCTAAGTTGTCGAACTTTCCTAAATGACCTAAGAATTTCAATCGTATATTTTCAAGTCCACCGTTACGGTGTTTGGCTATAATAAACTCTGCCTGACCTGTTGTTGATGATTGTTCATCATCATCCCATTCTTCAATTTTATAATATTCCGGACGATAAATAAACGATACAATATCGGCATCCTGCTCAATCGCTCCAGATTCACGAAGATCCGAAAGAAGCGGACGTTTACTAGATCCACGGGTTTCAACAGCACGGGATAACTGTGAAAGTGCAATTACTGGTACGTTTAACTCTTTTGCCAATGCTTTTAGGTTTCGCGAAATAGTCGAGATTTCCTGCTCACGGTTTCCTCCTCCTTTACCACTACCTCCCGCAGTCATTAACTGCAAGTAGTCAATAATGATTAATTTAATTCCATGTTGTGATGCCAAACGACGGCATTTTGCACGTAAGTCGAAAATCGAAAGCGATGGCGTATCATCAATAAATAATGGGGCTTTTTCTAAATCTTTTACTTTAGTACTCAGCTGTTCCCATTCGTGTTTTTCTAATTTACCAGTTCTTAATTTTTCAGAAGACAATCCAGTTTCAGAAGAAATAAGCCTCGTAATTAACTGAACAGATGCCATCTCAAGAGAAAAAATGGCTACCGCATGTCCAAACTGAATACTAACATTTCGCGCCATCGAAAGTACGAATGCTGTTTTACCCATACCCGGACGTGCCGCAATAATAATCAAATCCGAAGGCTGCCATCCTGAAGTTACTTCATCTAATTTTTCAAATCCGGTGGCAATACCACTCAAACCTTCTTTACCGGCAATCTCTTCAATACGTTTTTTGGCTTGAAGAACCAAACTCTGTGCTGTTTCAGAACTACGCTTGATATTTCCTTGTGTTACTTCATACAACTTGGATTCAGCTTTATCTAGCAAATCGAAAACGTCTGTTGTTTCATCATACGATTCTTCGATAATTTCCGAAGAAATTCGAATTAAACTTCTTTGAATAAATTTTTGAAGAATAATACGTGAGTGAAACTCAATGTGTGCAGAAGACGCGATCTTCTGTGTAAGCTGAATTAAATAAAAATCACCTCCAGCCAAATCCAGCTTTCCGTTTTTCTTTAACTGAGTCGAAACAGTCAAAATATCAATTGGCTGTGTTTCGGTAAAGAGCTGTAAGATTGCTTCAAAAATATGCTTATGTGCATCTTTGTAAAAAGCATCGGGCTGTAAAATATCAATTACATCATCTACTCCCTTTTTATCAATCATCATCGCTCCAAGCACGGCTTCTTCTAAATCAATTACTTGAGGAGGAAGCTTACCTTTTTCGAGATTAATAATAGTGGTTTTATCTACCTTTACAGGGTTTACATTTTTGAAATTTTCCATATAGCGAAAGTAACAAAATTTAAAAAAATAATGTCAGCTAGTTATAACTATTATATTGTTTATAAATTCATTCAGGTTGTTCATAACCAAAAAAAAATCCGAAACCGCAGGGCTTCGGATCTTTTAATCATATCTTATGAATTTACTCTTTAAACTCGCCCATATTACTGTATTTGTCCATTCTTTGGGCAATTAACTGGGCTGTTGATAAGTCTTTTAATTCATTATATCCTTTAGTAATATATTCCGCTACGGTTTTAAAAGTAGTTTCTCTGTCATAATGTGCTCCACCAAGTGGTTCAGGAATTACGTCATCAACTAATTTTTGCTTTTTCATGTCAGATGAAGTCAGTTTTAAAGCTTCAGCAGCACGTTCTTTGTACTCCCAGCTTTTCCATAAAATTGACGAACATGATTCTGGAGAAATTACAGAATACCAAGTGTTTTCTAACATATAAACTTTGTCTCCAACACCAATTCCTAATGCTCCACCTGAAGCTCCTTCACCAACGATAATCGTAATGATTGGTACTTGCAGACGAACCATTTCGAAGATGTTTCTTGCAATTGCTTCTCCCTGCCCTCTTTCTTCTGCTTCAAGTCCTGGATATGCACCTGGAGTATCTACTAAAGTAAGAACTGGAATTCCGAATTTCTCTGCCATTTTCATTAAACGCAAAGCCTTACGGTATCCTTCTGGATTTGCCATTCCGAAATTACGGTATTGACGTGTTTTTGTATTATATCCTTTTTGCTGACCAACGATCATAAACGACTGTCCGTTTACTTTTCCAAGTCCGCCTACCATAGCTTTATCATCTTTAAAACCTCTGTCTCCGTGAAGTTCTAAGAAAGTATCTCCACAGATCGCTTTAATATAATCTAAAGTATACGGTCTGTTTGGGTGTCTTGATAATTGTACACGCTGCCAAGCAGTAAGGTTTTTATATATATCTTTCTTTGTTTGCTCTAATTTCTTGTTGATTTCTTTACAAGTAGGTGTAACATCAACATCAGATTCTTTTCCAATTATGACACACTTTTCTAACTGTTCTTCAAGTTCTTTTATTGGAAGCTCAAAATCTAAATATTCCATGGATTTTTGAATTTTGTTTTTAAATCGAACCGCAAATATAAAAATATTATAGTATTCGTATAATTAATTCGTACTTAAAATATAATAATGTAATTTAAAAATAAGATTTATATTACTATTTTTCTTTGTTTTGATAATGTTTGAAAACGCCGTTTAGAATAACCGTTATAATAATTATTACTGCCCCGATATAAAATTCGACGCTCATTTTTTCTTTTCCTCCTAAAATGAAATATGCCAGAACAATTCCGTAAACTGGCTCTAAATTAGTGGTTAACATTACGGTGTATGGCGTTAATCGCTGCATTACTTTTACCGAAGCTGTAAATGCGTACGCCGTACAAATCGATGCCAAAATCAATAATAAAACCCAGTTATTTAAAGACATTTGAAAGAAATCAGCAGTGAATTTTCCTTGAAACAAAAAATAAATCGTGATAAAGAAAACACCCGCTCCAAATTCATAAAAAGTAATAACAGAAGGTTCGTGATCTGAGATTAATTTTCCGTTCATTAAAGTAAATAAAACTCCCAAAATAATGGCTGCCAATGCATAATACACTCCCGTAAGGTATTTTATTTCAACTTGCAGAATCAAACCTAAACCTGCAATAATAACAAGTCCGAAGAAAACTTCATACCAAAGCACTTTTCGGCCGTAGAATAAGGGTTCTAACAAAGAAGCAAAAAATGCTCCTAAAGAAAAGATCGAAAGCGTAATAGAAACATTGGAAACATGTATTGCTTTAAAAAAGAAAATCCAATGCAATGCAATTAATAATCCAACGAAAATTAATTTAAAAAATTCTTTTACAGGAACTTGGAAAGACTGTTTTTTAAAGGCGATAAATCCACCTAAAAAAATCATGGCAATCAGCATTCTGTACCAAACTAGATTTTCGGCATCAATAGTAATCAAAGCACCTAAAATGGCTGTAAAACCCCAGATAAAAACAATTAAATGAAGATTTAAATAACTTTTAAAATTATCGTTTCGCATTACGTAATAAGTAAACTGCCAAAATTCCGAAAACAATATTTGGGAACCAAACAGCTAATAAAGGTGAGAAAGTCGATTTTTCGGCAAGTGTCCCGAATATTTTATCAAAAAATACAAATGAAAACGCAATTGCAATTCCTATGGCAAGGTTCATTCCCATTCCTCCACGACGTTTCATAGAAGAAACCGAAACCGCAATAATTGTCAAAATAAAAGCCGAAACTGGAATACTGTATTTTTTATAAAGCACCACCAAATAAGTATTGATGTTTCCGGAACCTCTTTTTCTTTCTTTTTCGATAAAATCAATCAGTTTACCTAAAGTCAGTGTTTCAGCGATGTAAACAACAGGAGTTAAATCAGCCAGTTCGAATTTAAATTTTTCTTTTTTCTCTGGCGCTTTTTCAATAACATCATTTAACTCTCCAAGCGTTCTTTTGGTATAATCGTATAAAATATAGGTTTTCGCTTTCGGATCCCATTTAATACGGCTTGCTGTGATTTTATAGGTTAATTTTTCTTTTTCGAAATGTTCTAATGTAAAATTAAAAGCGGTTTTAGACTCTTCATTAAAACTGTTTACGAAAATAAAATCGTGATCGTTAATTTGTCTGTAAACATTGGTATTTTCACCCCGCATGAGTTCCTTACCGCCACCTTTTAAATATGTATATCTAAAGTTATTATAACCTTCACTAGCTGCCGGTACAATAAAAAATCCCATTAACAATACAAAAAGCGAAACGATTGTTGCTCCTATAATATAAGGACGAAGAAAACGTGTAAATGAAATACCTGAGCTTAGAATGGCAATGATTTCGGTATTATTAGCCAATTTCGAAGTAAACCAAATTACCGATAAAAACAAAAATATCGGGAATAAGGAGTTGATAAAGTAAATGGTAAAATTGTAATAATAGAACGCAATATCCATAAACGGAATCTTGTTTTCGAGCATCTTGTTTACTTTTTCAGAAACGTCGATTACAATCCCGATTGGTGCAAACAAAAGAAGCATCACAGAAAAAGTTCCGAGATATCTTTTTAAGATGTATTTATCTATTATTGACAGCATATTTAAATTATGAATTATGAATTATAAATTATGAGTTAATGAATTGCGCCAACAGCTAATTCATAACTCATAATTCATAACTCTTTTAAAGTCTTTGACTCATATTTTTAACCATCATTTCTTTCCATGGCCTAAAATCTCCGGCTAAGATATGTTTTCTGGCTTCACGAACCAACCACATATAGAAACCAAGATTATGAATTGTGGCAATTTGTTTTCCTAAATATTCGTTGGCCGCAAATAAGTGACGTAAATAGGCTTTAGAATATTCTGTATCAACAAAAGTATGTCCCATTTCATCAATTGGAGAAAAATCAGCTTCCCACTTTTTGTTTTTAATATTGATCGTTCCGTTTGCGGTAAACAACATACCATTTCTTGCATTACGGGTTGGCATAACGCAGTCGAACATATCAATTCCTAACGCAATATTTTCTAATATATTGATTGGAGTTCCCACTCCCATTAAATAACGTGGTTTGTCTTCTGGAAGGATTTCGCACACTACTTCTGTCATAGCATACATTTCTTCTGCAGGTTCACCAACAGAAAGTCCGCCAATTGCATTTCCTTGTTGTCCAGAATTAGCAATATATTCAGCCGACTGGCGACGCAGATCTTTATATGTACTTCCTTGAACAATTGGAAAAAACGTTTGCTCATATCCATATTTATAAGGAACTTTCTCCAAATGATTAATGCAACGATCTAACCAACGATGCGTCATATGCATAGAACGCTGTGCATAACGGTAATCACAAGGGTAAGGGGTACATTCGTCAAATGCCATAATAATATCAGCACCAATGGTACGCTGAATTTCCATTACATTTTCTGGAGTAAAAAAGTGGTACGAACCGTCGATATGCGATTTAAACTTCACACCTTCTTCTTTAATTTTTCTATTTGAAGAAAGAGAATATACTTGATATCCGCCAGAATCAGTCAAAATATTGCGATCCCAATTCATGAATTTGTGCAATCCTCCTGCTTTTTCAAGAATTTCAGTCTGCGGACGTAAATATAAATGGTAGGTGTTTCCTAAAATAATATCAGGATTTATTTCTTCTTTAAGTTCTCGCTGATGCACTCCTTTTACAGAAGCAACCGTTCCAACGGGCATAAAAATAGGAGTTTCTATAACTCCGTGATCTGTAGTAATACTTCCCGCTCTCGCTTTCGACTGCGGATCTTTCTGTAATAAATCAAACTTCATAAATTCGTTTTTCTCCCTATCGTTCGGGACGGCAAAGATAAACCAATTTGAGGAAAATTTAAGTAGAAAATTTGTCAATTAGATAATTATAAAAATCGATATTCCATTTATTCCAATTTTTCATACTTCAAATCATTATTTTTAAATAGCTCTTCATTTTTTAATTCTCTAACCTTTGAAAAATAAACTATCAAAATCATTATAAATGGTGATGCCGAGTAAAAATCATGAATCTATTTTTGCTTCACACTTTTTAATTTTAATATATATGGGATTAGCAGAAAAAAGATTAGCAGAATCGATTAAAACAGAAAAACTTCCAGCTTTTGAACAAAAACTATACGAACGCTCAGGCTATAATATTACGGTAGATATTGACTGGGCAACTTTTACAGCTTATGATGAATATCCATTATCAAGATTAGACATTGTATTTGATGATATCGAATCGTTTGTAAAAAAAATCTGCAGCGATGAAATAGGAAAAGAAGCTTTAAAAGAAAGTATGTCGATTATCAAACTAACAAACACTGACGACAGCAATGAGGTAAAAATGGAATTAAAAGATTCTACTCTATTCTTAAATTTTCAACTGGCAGGATCAACTTTCAGTTCTTTTACTGATTCACAGATTGCCAGTTATGTGGAAGGAAAATTATAATTCTTGATTTGGAATTTGGAATTTTAAAAAATTGGAACTTTCACAAAACATGTAAAAGGTAGAATTCCCAAACGTAATATTATAACATTCTCAAAACATGAATTATATAATTTTACAAAGCATAAAGAGATAACCAACTACGTTATTTCGACTTGCTTTAGCCATTATTAAAACCGTAGGATTATGAAAAATTCTGAAAAAACGAATGAGAATGAAATCGAACGCAATCTGGATGAAATGAATTATCCGACCAGCGAAGACATTTACAACAATGAAGATAAATTAGAAGATATTGACGCTGATGAAATTTCTACCGATAAAACCATCACTCAAAATAATAATGAATGGAAACAGAATAGCGACAAACTAGGAAACGATTTAGACATTCCCGGCTCTGAACTTGATGACCAACAAGAAGAAATTGGTTCTGAAGACGAGGAAAACAACTATTACAGCGAAGGTGACAACTGATGCTGTTTTTACTTATAAAAAAATTGTATTTAAAAGTCCTGCCTAAACGCAGGACTTTTTTATTAACAATTTTTTTTTTTCAGGATTGAAAATAAATTGTAAAAACCACACTTATTAAGGACTCAAAGACGAAACGGTCGTTATATTTTTTTAATTAATGTAAGAAAATCGGCTAAATTTAACAATTGCTGTAAAACTAAAGCAGAAAATCATTTGTCTTCCCGCAAAATAAAAATTACTTTTGCTACCAGTTTAACTTTTACATATAAAATGAAGCCTAACACACAACAATTAAGCGATTTAACGATCCAGGTAAGAAGAGATATTCTTAGAATGGTACATGCTGTCAACTCAGGTCACCCAGGTGGATCATTAGGTTGTACTGAATTTTTGGTAACATTATACCAAAATATTATGGAACGTAAAGAAGGTTTTGACATGGACGGAATTGGAGAAGATATCTTCTTCCTTTCAAACGGACATATTTCACCAGTATTTTATAGCGTTTTAGCTCGTAGCGGCTATTTCCCAATTTCAGAACTTGCAACCTTTAGATTATTAAACTCTCGTTTACAAGGACACCCTACAACTCACGAAGGATTACCTGGAGTTCGTATGGCTTCTGGATCATTAGGACAAGGTTTATCTGTTGCTCTTGGTGCGGCTCAAGCTAAAAAATTAAATGGTGATAAACATTTAGTTTTTACATTACACGGAGATGGAGAGTTACAAGAAGGACAAAACTGGGAAGCTATCATGTATGCTTCTGCTAAAAAAGTAGACAACCTTATTGCAACTGTAGACGTTAATGGAAAACAAATTGACGGAACAACTGATGAAGTTTTAGCAATGGGAAGCCTTCGTGCTAAATTTGAAGCTTTCGACTGGGATGTTTTAGAAATTGCAGAAGGAAACAATATCGATGCTATTATCGCAGGATATACAGATGCTAAATCAAGAACCGGAAAAGGAAAACCAGTTTGTGTACTATTACATACAGAAATGGGCAACGGAGTTGATTTTATGATGCACACTCATGCTTGGCATGGTAAAGCTCCAAACAACGAGCAGTTAGAAAACGCTCTTGCTCAAAACTATTCTGCAGATCAGGTTGACTATTAAAAAGTGTGCCGTTTCAGTGTTGGGTTTTCAGCTTAGAATCCCAAGTTACTTAGAAGCTTAGCATCTCAAAAAATAAAAAATGAAAAAATATACAAATACAGGAAGTAAAGATACTCGTTCTGGTTTTGGAGCGGGAATGACTGAATTAGGTCAAAAAAACGAAAATGTAGTAGCATTATGTGCTGACTTAATCGGATCATTAAAATTTGATGATTTCAAAAAGAATCACCCAGAGCGTTTTTTCCAAATTGGTATCGCAGAAGCGAACATGATTGGAATTGCAGCAGGTTTAACAATTGGAGGAAAAATTCCTTTTACAGGAACTTTTGCTAACTTTTCTACCGGAAGAGTTTACGATCAAATCCGTCAGTCTGTTGCTTATTCAGATAAAAACGTAAAAATTTGTGCTTCTCACGCTGGTTTAACACTAGGTGAAGACGGTGCCACACACCAAATCTTAGAAGATATCGGGTTAATGAAAATGTTACCTGGTATGACTGTAATCAATACTTGCGATTACAACCAGACAAAAGCTGCAACTTTAGCTTTAGCAGATCACCACGGTCCTGCTTATTTACGTTTCGGGCGTCCAGTTGTACCTAACTTCACACCTGCTGATGAGCCTTTCGTAATTGGAAAAGCAATCATGTTAAATGAAGGAACAGATGTTACTATTATTGCAACAGGACATTTAGTTTGGGAAGCACTTATCGCAGCTGAAGCTCTTGAAGCAAAAGGAATTTCTGCTGAAGTAATCAACATCCATACTATTAAACCTCTTGACGAAGAAGCTATTTTAAAATCTGTGGCTAAAACCAAATGTGTAGTTACGGCAGAAGAACACAACTACCTTGGAGGTCTTGGAGAAAGTGTTTCTGGAGTATTAGCTTTAAACAATCCAACGCCACAAGAATTTGTAGCAGTTAAAGATAGTTTTGGAGAATCTGGAACTCCTGAGCAATTAATGGAGAAATACAAGTTAAACAACCAAGCAATTGTTGAAGCTGTAGAAAGAGTAATCAAAAGAAAATAATTCATTTTCTCATCTCATAAAAAAACCTCGAAATTCACATTTCGAGGTTTTTTATTTTATGGTCTTTTTTCTTATCCATTATTTAATTGTGAAATAGAATTTTTAGTTTCATATAAAGACAAAAAAAACCTCAAAATTGAATTTTGAGGTTTTCTATTTCTAATTAATCCTTGAAACTATTTTTTCTGATAAGGATATGTTTTATCTAAATGTATTCTTAATCTTCCCGCCGCAGTATAATCTTCATCCACAAACTTCTTAGGATTTGATATAGATTCTGGCTGAGAAGGATCTGTAAGAGCACCTGTTGGTCTTCTCGGAATTCCTCTAGGTTCAGTTTCATCTGTATTTGGTGTATTTGGATTGTCTACAACCGGATCCCAAGGATAATATGTACTTATACCGTAATTAAACCCATTAACAATACCAACTTGTCCTGCAGGTTTTGTCAATTCATAATACGTTGAAAATCCATCACCATCATCATCTGTATCTACAAAATCAGCAATACCATCGCCATCAGTATCATCTGTAAAACCAGCTGGCGGAGTTGGGAATCTTGATGTATCTCTTACATCATATAGATAACCATCTTTATTAATATCTTCATCTACATCAAAAACACCATCAAAATCATGATCCAATCGCTGCAGGTTAAACAATTTAAAACTAAATACCAAACAAGAATACGAAGGTATATCTCCAACTCCACCACCGTAATATGCTAATCCTGAAGGCAGGAACATAACCCCAGCTCCGTAATTATCATAGGTAATTGAACCATCTGCGCCAGTTGTTGAAGTTCCAGTTTTAAATTTAGGAAAAATTTCACCCCATCCATCTATTACAGATGAAGCAGCATGCATATACAATTCAAAACTTCTCGCGACTCCATAAGAAGAATCAAAAACTTTTCCATTTAATAAAGTTCCTTCATAAGAAGCAGAAATTCGATCTGTGTTTGTAGGTGCTAATCCTGTTCCTTCTCTTAAACTCAAATAATATACATCATAATTAACATCATGATTGTAAACTTTTCTGGTCTGCAACGGATAAACTTTTTGATCCCAGATAGAAACCTGAGTCCCACCCGCAGGAATCTTAGTTATTTTAATATCATAATTAGCCGTAACTTCTTCAATATAATGGGTTTTTAAATATGCCTCAATAGAGTCTTTGTCTGCTTTATACTGCTCCTTATAATCTCTCAAAGGAACTGTTTCAGGATCATCATGATCTTTATTACAAGAAACCATTGCAATACCTGCAAGTAATAAAACAAAGTAATATTTAAATTTATTCATTATTGTTATTTTTTTAGGTGCGCAAGATACAATATTGATTTATTTTTGTAAAGAATTTAACTTGGATTTTAGAAAAATTATGAGGATAGATAAATACCTGTGGTGCGTACGTTATTATAAGACCAGAAATATGGTAACCGAGGCCTGCAAAAAGAATCAGGTTACTGTAAATGGGCAGGTTGCAAAACCATCGAAAGAAGTTTTTCCTACCGACCGAATTACCTTTAGAAAAGATCAGATTACCTATATAATAACTGTACTGGATATTCCAGAAAATCGTGTTGGAGCAAAACTTGTCGATATTTATCGTAAAAACGAAACTCCGCCTGAAGCATTCGAACATTTAGAAATGCTGAAACTTTCTAAAGAACATTATCGCAGAAGCGGTACAGGAAGGCCTACCAAAAAAGATCGTCGTGATATTGACGACTACGGAAATGATTTTATTGACGACGACGACGAGATTTAGAAAATTAATTATCAATTTTTAAAAATTTCAAATTCCAAAGTAATCCATATTCAATAATGAAATCCCAATTTCAAACTACGAGATTGGATTTGAAACTTGGAATTTGGAATTCCATCATTGATTTTCATCAGTGATTTTTAATCCCAAAAAATGGAATTTGGAATTTAAATTTTGGAATTTATTATTTGTACATTAGCCAAAAAATTACATCATGAGCAAGAATATCATCTTAACCAATCAGGAAATCGAACACAAAATAAAACGTATCGCGTATCAGATTTACGAAACATTTGTTGACGAAGAAGAAGTTGTAATTGCCGGAATTGCTTCTAGCGGTTCTATTTTTGCTCAAAAAATTGCTTCGGCTTTAAAAGATATTTCTACTTTAAAAGTTTCACTTTGCGAAGTAAAAGTCGACAAACAGAATCCGCAACTGCCAATTCAGACTTCTTTAACAAAAGAAGAATATGCCAACAAAGGATTAGTTTTGGTTGATGATGTATTAAATTCTGGAACTACCTTAATATATGCAGTCCGTCATTTCTTAGATGTACCACTTAAAAAATTCAAGACTGCAGTTCTAGTTGACCGAAACCATAAAAAATACCCTGTAAAAGCTGATTTCAAAGGAATTTCTCTTTCAACATCACTATTAGAACACGTTCAGGTTGTTTTTGATGAAAACGGAGACAATTATGCTTTCTTAAGCTAATATTGCCAATATATCGTTTACCGTATCTTCGACTGTTTTATGATCAACTGACACTTTATGCTGTGCATGGTTGTAATAAAAACTTCTGTCGAACAAATGCTTTGCGATAAATTCTTTCATTTCCTCTTCATTCATATCAGCAATTAACGGGCGCTTGCTTTTGTTATGCACTAATCTATTATATAAAGTCTCAATCGAAGCTTTTAAATAAACTGAAATTATATCGTCTCGCTGCAATAACAAATGATTATTGGCATAACATGGGGTTCCTCCGCCTAAACCAATAATGTAATTTTCTGAAGATTGAAGCAATTCTAGAAACATTTCATGCTCTAATTTTCGAAAATAGATCTCTCCATGCTTTTCAAAAATCTCTTTTATGGACAAATTTGCTCTTTTTTCGATGCAAATATCTAAATCCAAAAACGGAATATTGGTAATTTTTGACAGATTTTGGGCGATCGTTGACTTTCCGCATCCCATATATCCTAATAAAACGATTTTTTTCATTTCAATAAAACCCTATAAACTAGGGCGTTGTAAAAGTTAATTAAAAAAAGACAAAATTATAATAAAAACGCTTGCAAATTATAAAATAAACTCCGTATATTTGCACCCGCATTCAAGAAATTAAATGACTCGATAGCTCAGTCGGTAGAGCACATCACTTTTAATGATGGGGTCCTGGGTTCGAGCCCCAGTCGGGTCACAAATTTTGTAATAAACAAATTAAATTTCTTGAAAGCAATGACTCGATAGCTCAGTCGGTAGAGCACATCACTTTTAATGATGGGGTCCTGGGTTCGAGCCCCAGTCGGGTCACAAAAAGGTCGAGTAATTTAATTTACTTGACCTTTTTCATTTTAGGCCATGTGGAGAAACGGTAGACTCGCCATCTTGAGGGGGTGGTGCTCGTAAGGGCGTGAGGGTTCAAATCCCTCCATGGTCACGTAACGGGACAAAGAAGATTTTTTCTGCTTTGTCCCGTTTTTCTTTGAGGTTAAATTTCTTTTTATCGTACGTTTCAAAAATCTCAAAAGAGAATAATAATTCCAAAAGCATTAGGAAGTTAAACTCTGCATCAGCATTTAAAAAAAATAAAAATATATTTCACTGCAAAATAAGCAGTTAGAACCATAAGGTAAAATTTATTTGAAATTCGCTTTAAAAAAGTGCCGTTAAGCTAAAATAAGACCTTATATTTGCACCCTCATTGAAGAAATGAAGACTCGATAGCTCAGTCGGTAGAGCACATCACTTTTAATGATGGGGTCCTGGGTTCGAGCCCCAGTCGGGTCACAAAAGGCTGAGTAATTTATTTTACTCAGCCTTTTTTTGTTTTAAGCTAAACTATTACCAATATCTTTAAGTAACCCGTTTAAGCATCCCAAATACAAAGCGAAATTTAGCAGCAAATAATCCTAATTATTTTACGTATAATTCTTTCAAAAAAGCAGAACTTTCTTAAATTCGTTTTCGAATAATTAATCACTAATCCCAAATTAGTTTTATGAAAAACCTACTACTTGTATCATTTCTTATGATCAGCTGCTCGATCTGGGCACAATCCGCAACTGCTTATTTTGACAAAGCTTTCAAAAAAGCCGAAGCTGGAAACCACAAAGGCGCCATTGCCGATTACAACAAAGCCATCAGCATGAATTCGAAATTTGTTGAAGCCTACCAAAACAGAGGTGTCGCAAAATTCAAACTAAAAGATTACAAAGGCGCTTTGGCTGATTTTAGCAAAACAATCGATCTTGACAGCATGAATGCCGATGCGTATACGGGTCGTGCCAATGTAAACTTTACGCTTTCAAATTTTAATGAAGCAATCGAAGACTGTACCTCATCACTTGGCTTAAATCCTAAAGATTATATCGCTTACAATTTAAGAGGACTTGCCTACAATAAAATTGGAGACAAGAAAAACGCTTGTGCTGATTTTTCTAAAGCAATTGAGCTTGGCAGTAAAAGTGCCGCTGTGAATAAAGCTTCGATATGCAAATAACCTTTTTAAAATAATTCAAACAAAAAGCGCAAAGTTTTTGACTTTGCGCTTTTTTCATAATCGAATTTTCGCCTAAATATATTCCTTAATTTTTCTACAGAAGTTCCTTTTTTTTTCAGAAGTAAAAAGAATATCTACACTATCTTCAACTATTATTTGATTTCAATATCTTCACATACTACATTTCTTTTTTATAATATATCATTTTGTTATTTTTTTTAATACCTTACGAATCTTAAAACAATACAATTCGTATATAGGTTTAATTCTCCAAATCGTAAACCTCTAACAATCTTTTCTTTTTAAGATTGTTTTAATGTTGCTTTTAAGATTTTATTTTACTTTTGTTCACTTAATTACATAAAATGGTAAACAATATTAAAACTGTTTTCAGTATAAAAGATCTCGAAAATTTATCTGGTATTAAAGCACACACCATTCGTATCTGGGAAAAAAGATACAACATTCTGGAACCCATGCGTACAGATACGAATATAAGGCTTTACAACCTGCAAAATTTACAGAAGCTTTTAAATATTACCTTATTACACGAATACGGTTATAAAATTTCTAAGATCGCTACATATCCGGAAGAAAAGATTCCGCAGCTGGTTCGCGAAATTATATCAAAGAAAAACTCTCAGAATTATGCCATTACTTCATTTAAAATGGCAATGATGAATTTCGATCAGGAATTGTTTTTCAATACTTTTGACTGGCTTATTTCTGAGAAAACTTTTAAAGAAGTTTTCAAAGATCATTTTTTACCATTATTAAAAGAATTAGGATTATTATGGCAGTCAGAAACCATAACTCCGGCAAATGAACATTTCATGAGCCATTTGATCAAACAGAAAATCCTGATTTATACCGAAAGCCTTCAGATTCAAAAACCAACAAAAACAGACCGAATTTTTGTGCTTTCACTTCCGTTGAATGAAATTCATCAAATTGGTTTGTTATATCTGCAATACGAAATTTTATCAAGAGGGTATAAAACCATTTATCTGGGCGAAAGTATGCCTATTGAAAACCTTCAGGATTTGACCAAACATTTTGAAAATATCACTTTTGTCTCCTTCATGACCATTCAGCCGGATCGAAATGTAATTAATCAATACGTACGTTCTATGGGGCAGAAATTATTGCAGAATAACAATGAAATATGGCTTATGGGTAAAATGGTTGAACATATTGATAGAAAGGTTTTACCCGAAAGAATCCATATTTTCGACTCGATGGAAGAAACAATGGAACGTTTTTAAAAGTTTTGTTTAAAGTTTTTGTTATATTTGTTAAACAAATGACAAAAACTATCGCAATATTAGGATCAGGCTTTTCTTCATTAGCCGCTTCTTGTTACCTTGCACAGCAGGGAAACCAAGTAACTATTTATGAAAAAAATCCAACAATTGGCGGCCGTGCCAGACAATTCAAAAAAGACGGTTTTACATTTGACATGGGACCAAGCTGGTATTGGATGCCTGATGTTTTTGAACGTTTCTTTCGGGATTTCAATAAAAAACCTTCTGATTATTACGAACTCATAAAGTTAAATCCTGCTTACAGGGTTTATTTTGGTATTAATGATTTCATTAGCATTTGTGATAATTTAGAAGATATAAAATCAGCTTTTGAAGCTATTGAAAAAGGAAGTGCCGTAAAACTTCAAAAGTTTATTGATCAAGCAAAAAGCAATTACGATATCGCCATAAAAGATTTGGTATACCGTCCCGGAGTTTCTCCGCTGGAATTAGTTACACCACAGACAGCTTTAAAACTTAATCAATTTTTCAGCTCCGTAAGCGCTGATATTCGGAAAGAATTCAAAAACGAAAAACTGATCCAGATTTTAGAATTTCCTGTTTTATTTCTAGGCGCGAAACCCACTAAAACACCTTCTTTTTACAACTTCATGAATTACGCCGATTTCGGCTTAGGAACTTGGCATCCCAAAACGGGAATGCACGATGTTGTAAAAGCAATGGAAAAACTAGCTTTAGAATTGGGCGTTACCATAAAGACGAATTCTTCTGTTGAAAAAATTATAGTTGAAAATAAATCAGCAACAGGAATTTTAATCAATGGTGAAATTATAAAGGCAGATATTATTGTAAGCGGAGCCGATTATCAACATACCGAAACGTTACTAGAAAAAGAGCATCGGGCTTATTCTGAAAAATATTGGGAAAGCCGCGTTTTTGCTCCTTCTTCACTCCTATTTTTTGTTGGTTTTGATAAAAAAATAGAAAACATTTCGCATCACGCCTTATTCTTTGATGTTGATTTCAATCAACATGCAGCCGATATTTACGACAATCCAAAATGGCCGAAAGAACCTTTGTTCTACGCCAATTTCCCATCTAAAACAGATACAACTGCTGCACCCGACGGAATGGAATCTGGATTTTTTCTGATCCCGTTAGCTCCGGGAATTGAAGATACACCAGCATTACGATTTCTCTATTTCGAAAAAATAATCGCTCGTTTTGAGCAACTTACACAGCAGAGCATTAAAAATAACATTATCTTTAAGGAATCATTCTGTAAAAATGACTTTGTAACAGATTACAACGCGTACAAAGGAAATGCTTACGGAATGGCCAATACTTTATTGCAGACCGCGTTTTTAAGACCCAAATTAAAAAGTAAAAAAGTCCGAAATTTATATTTCACAGGACAATTAACCGTTCCGGGGCCGGGAGTTCCTCCAGCCTTAATTTCAGGAAAACTGACCGCTGAATTAATTCAAAAATCTTTAAGATCTTAAAAAATGAAATCACTATTCGACGCCGTTTCTTTTAAATGCAGCAAACTAGTAACCAAAAATTACAGTTCTTCTTTTTCGATTGCGGTAAAAATGCTTTCCCCTAGTATTCGCGATGCCATTTACAGTATTTACGGATTTGTTCGTTTTGCTGACGAAATCGTAGATTCATTTCATGATTACGAAAAAGAATATCTGATTGATGATTTTGAAAAAGAATACTACAAAGCAATGCAATTAGGCATCAGCTTAAATCCGATTCTAAATTCTTTTCAGCAAACTGTAAAACAATACAATATTACCGATGATATGGTTCAAGCTTTTCTAAAAAGCATGAAACTTGATCTTATCAAATCAAATTATCAAACCCAATCAGAATATATAGATTACATCTACGGATCTGCTGATGTAGTGGGATTGATGTGTCTAAAAGTTTTTGTTTCAGGAAAAGAACATAAATACGAACAATTAAAAAACGAAGCCATGCGTTTGGGATCGGCTTTTCAGAAAGTAAATTTCTTAAGAGATTTAAAAGACGACAACCTGATTTTAAACCGAACGTATTTTCCGGGAATTAACCTCAACAATTTCAACGAAGATTCTAAAACACAAATCATCAATGAAATTGAAGAAGATTTCCGAATTGCTTATCAAGGAATTGTAAAACTGCCAATCGAAGCCAAATTTGGGGTTTACACCGCTTATGTATATTATAAAAAACTGCTGAAAAAGCTGAAGAATACACCGTATTACGAAATTGGAAATTCCAGAATCAGGGTTTCGAATTACACAAAAGCTGGACTTTTAGCGCAGTCTTTTGTAACGTATAAACTGAAATTGGTTTAATTTAAATACATAGAATCATAAAAGGCATTTTACTTGTATAACATAGCTATATGTTAGAAACTAGTTTCTTTCCACAATCTTTTCAAGAAAAATAAAAATATGTCTCTATGTGTTTAAAAAACGAAATGCTTTTGAGTTAACCTTTTATAATATAAAGCTAAACTCAAAATGCACAAAATGATACTTTTAATATTTGAATAATTGTAAAATGATTTCCTTCTTAATCTTTTTAGGCGTTTTTCTGTTTATGGAATGTGTGACCTGGTTTACGCACAAGTACATCATGCACGGTTTTATGTGGTACTTTCACGCCGATCATCATCAACCGAAATACGAAAACACTTTTGAACGCAACGATATATTCTTCGTCATTTTTGCTACTCCTAGTATAATCTTGTTCTATCTTGGTGTACAAGGCGGATTCAACTATTTGTTTTTCATTGCCTGCGGAATCACTCTTTATGGAGTGTGTTATTTTCTAATTCACGATGTTTTGATTCACCAGCGCTTTAAATGGTTTAAAAACACCAAAAACAAATACCTCATCGGATTAAGAAAAGCACATAAAATTCACCACAAACACCTCAACAAAGAAAAAGGAGAATGCTTTGGGATGTTGTTCGTACCCTTTAAATATTATAAAATATAAAATTATTAGATGTTTTCCGCGGCAGCGGATGAGGTCACCTGTTTCAAGAATAATTTGTAATTATGAAATTATATAAAATAGTAACCGTACAACATATCAATGCCAGTGTAGAAGAATGCTGGGATTTTTTCTCAAGCCCGAAAAACCTGCAGACCATTACGCTCGATAACATGAATTTCCAAATTCAGGATTACGATGACAAACGAATGTATCACGGACAGATTATAACCTATACCTTAAAACCACTTTTTGGAATCAAAATTTCGTGGGTTACCGAAATTACAGCTTGTAAAGAAAAAGAGTACTTTATAGATATTCAGCGTTTTGGCCCTTACAAACTTTGGCATCACAAACACTTTTTTGAACGATTAGAAGACGGCAGCACCAAAATGACCGACATTGTTCATTATGCTCTTCCTTTCGGAATTTTAGGACGGATCATGAATCGATTGGTCGTAAAAACCAAACTAAAAAACATCTTCGATTATCGATATAACAAAATTGAAGAATTGTTTAATTCTAAAAAAGCTTAAAAATTTAAACACATAAAAACATAGAATTTAGAGGAAGCAAAAAGGCATTTCACTCACATACATACACATAGCTATGTGTTAGAAACTAGTTTCTTTCTAAAGGCTTTAAAAGAAAAACAATAACTATGTTTCTATGTGTTAAAAAAACACGTTCAGAGAAAAAATAAATGATTTGAAATCCTTTTAATCTTTGCTAAAAAATAAAATTTAAACACATAGAAACATAGAATTTAGATGAAAAAAAAGGCGTTTCACTTGTATAAATAAACATAGTTAAAATATACACATAGCTTATGTGTTAGAAACTGGTTTCTTTACTTTCCCTTTTTAATAAAAAGAAAATCTATATCTCATGTGTTAAAATAAAACGTTCAGAAAATAAATAAATCCATTTAATCTGCAGAAAACAAAACAATAATGACAAAACAAAAAGTTACTTTATTCTGGTTTAGACGTGATTTACGTTTAGAAGACAATACTGGATTATTTCATGCTTTGCAATCTGATTTTCCTGTTGTGCCTCTTTTCATTTTCGATGATGATATTTTAGAACATCTCCCAAAAAACGACGCCAGAGTAACTTTTATATACGATTCGCTTGAAAAAATAAACTCAGAATTACATAAGCTTGATTCTTCTATTTTAATCAAAAAAGGAAAGACGAAAGACGTTTGGAAATCCCTAATTGAAGAATTTGACATTCAAGACGTTTTCTTCAACAAAGATTATGAACCTTTTGCTATTGCGCGTGATACTGCAATTTCGTCTATCTTAAAAGAAAATAACATCAAATCTTTCTCTTTTAAAGATCATGTAATCTTCGAAGAAAAAGAAATCACAAAAGCCGACGGAAGCCCGTATACTGTTTACACGCCTTATAAAAACAAATGGCTTGAAAAATATAAGCTTTCTGGGCCTGTTTCGGAATATGATACTGTAAAACTTCAATCTAATTTTGCAAAACATAGCTTCAAATTTCCCCAATTGTCCGAAATTGGTTTTGAAAGAAGTTCAATAAAAGTACAGCCTCACAATTTAACACAAATTGGAAATTACAAAGAAACCAGAGATTTTCCTGCTTTAGACAGTACCTCTTATCTTTCACCTCATTTGCGTTTTGGCACTGTCAGCATTCGGAAATTGGTGAACTGGGCAGATCGAAAGAACCAAACTTTTTTAAGCGAATTAATCTGGAGAGAATTTTTTATTCAAATTCTGTTTAGCTTCCCGAAATGTGTCAATCATAATTTCAAGTCCAATTACGACGGAATTCAATGGCGAAACAATGAAGAAGATTTCAAACGCTGGTGTTCGGGAACAACTGGTTATCCAATGGTCGATGCTGGAATGCGTCAGTTAAACGAAACAGGATATATGCACAATCGTGTGCGTATGGTAGTGGCGAGTTTTCTTTGCAAACATTTACTCATCAACTGGCAATGGGGCGAAGCGTACTTTGCACAAAAACTTCTAGATTTTGAATTAGCATCTAATGTGGGAAATTGGCAGTGGGCAGCAGGAACTGGCTGTGATGCGGCGCCTTATTTCAGGGTTTTTAATCCCGAAATTCAACAACAGAAATTTGATTCTAAAGGAGAATACATCCGCAAATGGATTCCTGAATTTGATTTAGGTTACAACGAACCAATGATCGATCACGCTTTTGCGAGAGATCGTGCGATTGAAACTTACAAGAAGGGAATCGTTAAGTAAAATTCCAAGTTTTAAAAATTCCAAATTCCAATTAGTAGACGCAATTTTTTGTCTTCCTGAGCGAAGTCGAAGGATCACAAAGTGAGGACATATAGTATTGACAATGCATAGCGATCCTTCGACTTCGCTCAGGAAGACAATCGAAATACAAACAAAATGAAATAAAAAAAACAAATTCTTACAAAAAGAGAATTATTAAATGAATTTCAAAATTCCAAAAATTTACCCGCAATCTTGTCATTGCTATAAACGGACGGCCGAACTAAGAATTCGACAAAAATTTTAACCCCAATACTAAAACATAGTCCAAGGTTTCAACCTTGGGAACGCTTGGAATGGAACACATTGTATACCCAAGGTTGAACCTTGGGCTATGTTCAAATATGCTGAAGCCTTTGTCAAAGTTTAAACTTTGACAAAGGCTTATGTTTTTAAAATTGGAATTCGGAATTTAAATATTTGGAATTTTCGAAGTCTAATATTTCAAATAATTATCAACGACAATTTTTGCTTTCAAATCAAACATTAAATTGTACAAACCAAAGAAAGTACGATTCATGTAAATAAAGTGTTTAGAACCACGGTTTCCGTTCATTTTTTTAAGGTTTGTATCTTCTGAGAAACGTTTTCCTAACTCGGCAATAGCGTTGAAGAATTTTTCATCGGCAAAATCGAAAGTTTCGTTTTGAAAAGGTTTGGTGAAAAGCGATAATAATTCATGAAACATTTCGGTGAAATATTCAATTTCCGCCGGCGTATCATCTTTACGAAGAATTTCTAATTCAAATAATTTTTCGTTGAAAAGCTTTGCATCTGTAATAACATCCTTGTTTATTAATTCAAAATATGGAGTATAGAAATCATCCGGAATTTGTTTCATACAACCAAAATCCAAAGCAATTAATTGGTTTTCATCATTCACCAAAAAGTTTCCCGGATGCGGATCTGCGTGAACTTTTCTCAAAACATGAATTTGATACATATAAAAATCCCAAAGCGCCTGCCCTATTTTATCTCCAACTTCTTGGTTTGTATTTTTGGCAGTAAATTCAGAAAGGTGAATCCCTGTCATCCAATCCATTGTTATGATTTTCTCTGACGAAAATTCAGGATAATAATTTGGAAAAATGATGTTTTCAATTTTACTACAGGCATCAACGACTTCTTGGCTTTGTTTTAATTCTAACAAATAATTGGTTTCTTCAATCAGTTTGTCTTCAACTTCTTTAAAATATTTATCCGAATCTTTTCCCTGCAGATTAAACATTCTGATTGCAATAGGCTTTACCAAAGCCAAATCGGATGAAATACTGTTGGCAACTCCAGGATATTGAATTTTAACCGCTAATTTTTTATCTCCTTTTTTAGCCAAATGCACTTGGCCAATGCTGGCTGCGTTTACTGAATTTGGATTGAATTCATCAAAAATTTCAGTCGGTGTTTTGCCAAAATTATTTTTGAATGTTTTTAAAACCAAAGGCGCAGAAAGCGGCGGAACAGAAAACTGCGAAAGTGAAAATTTCTCTACATACGCCTGAGGCAGAAAGTTCTTATCCATACTCAGCATTTGAGCCACCTTCAGAGCACTTCCTTTCAAGCTTTTTAATCCGTCGTAAATATCTTCGGCATTATTTTCATTTAATTTGTCACGGGTCAAATCAGGATTTACTATTTTTTCAGCATAATGTTTCACATAGTTTACCCCAATTTTGGCTCCAGTCTGAACCAGTTTTCCTGCTCTTTCTATTTTTGAAGTTGGAATATAATCGATGGTTTTCATGATCTGCTGTATATTTTTTCTTTAAAAAGAAACTTTCCTAAATCTATTAAGTGATTTATTGGTGCTACATTCATGAGTTCGAATGACGCATTCACTGATTTCTCAATAAAAATATCTGTTTTTTCAAAAGCGGCTGATTCGTCTTCCATCCAGAATTTAATTGTCAGCATCAATTGCAGCCAAGCCGATTCTTGAATGGCTTTTTCTTGAAACTTCTGCAATTTTTCTTGTTCTAATCTGTAATCATCCGTTAAAATTTCAGAGACATATTCTTTAAAACTATTTCGCAGTGTCGTTAACTGAACTAGGTTTTTAAGTGGATTTCTGTCGATTTTAAGTGATTGAAGCACGTAACTTCTATTAGCAGTTAAAATCTCAAAGAAAGTAAAGTAGAAGCTCAGCATTTTATTTTTCATATCATACTGCTGATATTCTTCGTTGGAGTGAAGCAGATTTACAGTATTTTCAAAAAACAGTCGGAATATTTCTTTTTCTAAACCTTCTAATGTTCCAAAAAAGGAGTAAAATTCGGCTTCAGTAAAATCATTTCCTTTGGCAAAATGATACACTGATTTTGGTTTTTGTCCTTTTTCTAACACTTCTTCCATATATTTTGAAACGATCTCATCTTTGGTAATTACCTTCTTTTTAGATGCCATTTTATTAAAATTTAGAATTTGGTATAAAGGTAAACATTGTTTAAGTACCTTTACTACTAACAAAACCTTAGACACTGTTAAATATATTATAAACTATTATGACTCAAAATGTTCTATTAACAGGCGGAACTGGCTTCATTGGAAAACATTTAACTGATGTTCTTATTGAAGCGGGATATTCCGTATCTGTTTTGAGCCGTTCTGATAGAGAAAACACACCTCGCGTAACGTACTATAAATGGGATTTAAACAAAGATTATATCGATGAAAATGCCGTTCTTAATGCAGATTATATCATTCATCTTGCTGGAGAAGGAATAGTGGAAAAAAGATGGACGAAGAAACGAAAAAAAGTTCTAGTAGAAAGCCGCGTAAAACCAGTTGAATTGATTCATTCTGTTTTAAAACGGCATGATAAAAAACTTAACGCTTTTATTTCTGCTTCGGGAATTGGAATTTACGGTGCGGTTACAAGTCATAAAATATGTACCGAAGAAACGCCTCCTGCTGATGACTTTTTAGGCATGACCTGTCAGGTTTGGGAAAATGCCGCAGATACTATTGAAAGTTTAGGCATTCGAACCGTTAAAATTCGAACCGGAATTGTTTTAGGAAAAGATGAAGGTTTTATGAAAAAGGTGGCACCCAGTTTTAAAGCCGGTTTTGGCGCTGTTTTAGGAACGGGAAAACAATATCTCCCTTGGATTTATATTGAAGATTTATGCCAGATATATTGCAAAGCAGTTACTGACGATCAATTGCATGGCCCGTACAATGCTGCTATAACAGACAATACTACCAATTCGAGATTCTCCAAAATACTGGCATCATTGTACGGATATACAATCTGGCTTCCTAAAGCTCCTTCTTTTATTCTTAAAATTGTTTTAGGAGAAATGAGTGAAGCTATTTTAACTGGGCAAAGGGTTTCATCTGAAAAAATACAAAAAACGGGATTTGAATTTCAATGTACTGATTTAGAAAAAGCGTTAATCAATTGCCTAAAGTAAGTTTACTTCAAGGTTAACATTGTATCATCGCTTCGTATTACGCCCGTTAGCTCTGTATTGGCTGTTTTTGCAATTTTACCCAGAATAGTTTCTGGAATACTAATATTAAAATCGGATATCGCAATTGGAAAATCTGAAATAACTTGAATTCCTTCTGGAACTCTCTTAATTAAAGCATTCACAATAATCTCCTTTGATTTTCCGCGTAAATTTAGTTTGCCTTTTATCAGATATTCTTTTTCTTGTTCGCTAAGATCTTTCAAATCAAATTTTTCAATCTTTCCTTTAAATATTGCTTTAGGATAACGATTGCTTTCCATATAATTATCGTTGAAATGCTCTTGCATTAAATCTAATTTAAAACGAAAATCTTTGATTATAACAGTACAGATAAATGTACTTGTTTTTGGTTCTAAAAGTATGGCAACTTGTCTATTTACAGCTTTGACTTCCTCAAACAAAGGAACAGACGCTTCAAAGTTAATTGTCCCTGTGTTAGTAAAAAACTTATCTTGGGCAATGACAGAAAAAGTAGTAAAAAGTAAAAATAATAAAGTAGTTGTTTTCATAATCGTCTACAGTTAAACAATTATGTCATTCTATTTTTATTCTTTAATAAGAAAGCAAAAAATTATTCTAAAAATCAGATTAATTTATAAAAATGGAACGGCAGTATTCAGTGAATTTTTATTGGTTAAACATATACTTAAAGTTACGATTTTTTAACCAAATGGTTTTCAGAATTTTGCCAAATGTTTGTGAATTTTTCATGTTTTGAAAAAAATCCAAAACCTAAATTCTTCTATTTATTAAAAGGATAAAACACTAATAGAAAAGTATCTCGTTGGTTTAAAAAACCCATATTTTAAATTATTACAACTAAATTTTATAGAAGAAAATAAGGTTTAAAATATAGGTTTTGCATTTATACCTTTAGTAGAGAAATTCTTAAGAAGTTACTTCTGTACAAATCTCAATTAAAAATCCATTTAAATCTCTTGCGTATGCTACAATCTGTCCCCAAGGTTTTTCTACCGGTTCTGCAACTATAACGGCCCCAAAAGAAGTTGCTTTTTGCAAAAGTTCCGGTACATTATCTGTAATAAAACCAATTTCTATTGCAAAAGGTTTGTCTTCTAAACTGCTTTCTATAAAACCATCTTTTAAATTAGTTGCTGCCAATTTTTTTGAAGCAAATGAAAGTGTGGTTTCTCCTGTAATTAATTCCCCATAATCGTTATCTGGCGAGACAAATTTTCTCGAAAAACCAAAAGTATTTTCATAAAACGAAATCGATTCTTCGACATTATCAACGTATAAAATTGTATATCCAAATTTTACCATGTTTTCTAAATTTAATGAGTTTAAAAACTAAATATAAGAATACTTAGCTGATTTCTAAAAGAACATTATATTTATCTAAACTGGCCAAATCTTCGATTGAACTTACTGTAGTTACTTTTTCGTGTTCTTCAATTTCTTTACGGACTTCTATATGTTTAATCGCTTTTCTAAATCTGCGGACTTCTTCAAGATTAGATAAAATGAGTCCTGGAACTTGTACACTTTTACCATCTTTATCTTTGGCAACCATTGTAAAATAAGACGAATTACAATGTTTTATTACACCTGTCTGAATGTTTTCTGCTTCAACACGAATACCTACAACCATTGAACTTCTTCCCACGTAATTAACAGAGGCTTTCATCGTTACCAGTTCTCCAACTTCAATTGGTTTTAAGAAATTCACGGTATCTACAGAAGCGGTTACGCAATAATTACCTGAAAATTTTGATGCCGAAGCAAAGGCAATCTGGTCAAGTAATTGTAAAATATAACCTCCGTGAATCTTACCGCTGAAATTGGTATGCGAAGGAAGCATTAGTTCTGAAATACTAATTTTTGATGATGAAACGGGTTTGTAATCTAATGTCATGTTTTTGTTTTTGGTATTTTTGATTAATTATATGCATCAACACATAGAATCATAGATTAGATTTTTGTGAAAAGAGTAAAAGAAAGAAACTAGTTTGTCACCTATCTATGCTATTTTAATAAATAACGCCTTTTAGTCAATCTAAACTTCTATATGCCTATGTGTTACAATTTAATTTAATAATTCAGTTTCATCTGCGTTTAAAGCTCTGTTGATAATATTCTCTGGAAGTGATTTTTTAGCTTTGGCTCCCATCTTTTTCAATCGTTCTACACTGGAAATTAAATTTCCTTTTCCATCAACGAGTTTATTCATCGCATTTTCATATTCTGATTTTGTGTCTTTTATTTTGTTTCCAATTCTGACCAAATCGACTACAAAACCTTCAAATTTATCATAAAGTGCTCCAGCCTGACGCGCAATTTCAAAAGCGTTTTCCTGCTGTTTCTGATTCGTCCACATACTGTCAATCGTTCGCAGAGTTGCTAATAAAGTACTTGGCGTTACGATAACAATATTTCTATCAAAAGCTTTATTGTATAAAGCTGAATCCTCGTTTAAGGCAATGGCAAAAGCAGGTTCAATAGGAATGAATAGCAGAACAAAATCCGGACTTTCTATTTGATACAAGTCGTGGTAATTTTTACTTCCTAATTGTTCAACATGTCTTTTTATGGAAATTACGTGTTCCTTGAGCAATTCAATTTTTAATAGTTCCGACTCTTCATTGACCCACTTTTCATAAGCAACCAGCGAAACTTTCGAATCGACAATCATTTTCTTCCCATCTGGCAAATTGATTACAACATCAGGGAAAACCCTATTTCCTTCACTGTTTACAAAACTCTGCTGTACTTCGTATTCGCGTCCTTTTTCTAAACCTGATTTTTCGAGAACGCGTTCCAAAACCAATTCGCCCCAATTTCCCTGCATTTTACTATCGCCTTTTAAAGCTTTGGTCAGGTTCAAGGTTTCTTTGCTCATTTGAGCATTCATTTCGCTTAAACCAATAATCTGCTGGCGGAGTGCGGCGTGATAATCAATACTTTCTTTATGTGTCTGTTCCACCTTTTGTTCAAATCCTTGAATTTTATCCTGCAACGGAAGCAGAATACTTTTCATATTCAAGGTATTCTGTTCAGTGAATTTAGCCGACTTTTCTTCGAGAATTTTGTTGGCTAGATTTTCAAACTCTTTGGTAAATTTAGCTTGAAGCTCGTTTATCTCACTTTTTTGTTCTTTATGACGTTCCCATAAGTTTTCAAAATCTACTTCTTTTTTCGAAAGCTGAATGGCAAGACTATCTTTTTCAGTACGGATATTTTCTTTTTCAGAATTGACTAATTGCAACTGTTTTTGGAAATTATTTCGTTCCATTTCAAATTGTTCTTTCTGCAACTGCATTTGATTGGCATATGCCTGCAATCGTTCTTCCAAACTTACTTTTTCTGATTGAAATCGAGCCGAAAACAGCAGTTTTCCTAAGTATATACCTATTAGTAAAGCGATTACAAAAGCCAATAAAACCGGAAGAAAATCTATCATATTTAAGTTTATTTTAAAATAAAAGTACACAATAATACAGAGTTGAAAGTTTATAAAATTAAAAAATAACGAATTACTATTGGATTTTAAATTAAACGAACATTTTTTAATAATTCTTTCTTTTTTTACGCAACCTTTTCAATAAGTCGTCATCTACATGAGTATAACCTATTAAAATAGTATCATGAAAAAATTAATGCTGTGCTTATTTGTAGCTTTTGGAATTGCTGCTTGTTCACTTGGAAACGATGATCTGCCAAATGTAAACTGCGGAACTAATGCTGAACTTCCTTTTACAGGTATTCCTCTTTTGTGCACTTATAGTGTAAAAACACTGCCAAGTACTCCAACTGCGCTTGTGATAAACTCTCAGGAAAAACTGGAAACCTATTTTACAAAGCATGAAAGTACTTGTCCTGCTTCGGGTGATCTTAACATTGATTTCTCTAAAAATTTTATAATTGGAATTTTCGCAGGAGCAAAACCAACAAATGGTTATGCTATAAAAATGACTTCAATCGTAGAGAACAACTGCGAAATTGTAATCAATTTCTATGAAAAAGCACCATTAACAGGAGAAAATGTAACGCAAACGCCAACCTATCCATCTGATTTTATTGTTATTCCAAAAACTAGTAAAGGAATACTTTTCAACAGAACAAATGAAAGCCCAGATAATATTGTAATTGGAACATTCAATGCTGGTTGTACAGGAGCTGATTGCCAAAATTTCTTTCAAATTAATGATTTCAACATTTTGAAATTTCTAAATGTAAAAGCTGGAATGTATGATTTTGGGCAATATCAATATACTGCTAAAACTAAAAGAAGTGAATATACTTTATTCTTAAAAACTGTTCCTGCTGAGATTTTAGCTTTAAAAGGTCAGACTAAAACATACGGAACACCAGATTCTTCAGGTCAGGGAGGAGTTTATTTTGAACTACGCCAAGGCACAAGTATAACAAAAATTTATATTGACAACAACGATACAGCAGATCAAAGCGCTGAGGTAAAAGCGTTTAAAAAAGCTGTTAAAGATAAAATTACAAGCTTAAAATAATCGTCTAAAAATCATTAGTCTTATGTGTTTAAAAAGAAACAAAACACTGACAACCAAAGACTAACAAAGAAATATGCTGTTAAAAGTATTTACAAAAGCCTCTTTTGTAAGCTTATTAAAACTATTTTTGCAAAACCAAAATTAATTCATTTTTTGAAAGACGATTTAGAAAAATATATTAAGCAATGCATGAAAAATGACAGAGCAGGACAACTGAAAATATATCAGTTGTTCTCTCCTGTTTTATATGGTATATGCTTAAAATATATGAAAAATGAAGATGATGCCAAAGATGTATTTCAAGAAGCCTTTGTCATTGTTTTTCAAAAAATAAACCAATATAAGTTTGAAGGAAGTTTTGAAGGATGGTTAAAACGAATCTTTATCAACAAACTTATCGAAACCTTAAATAAGAAGAAAAAAGAGAGTTTCTTTTTGGATGTTTTTGATCCCGATACTGATTTTGTTGAGGAGGAAGAACTCGAAGTCATTTCGATAGATCAGGAAAAATTACTGGAATATATTAGGGATTTACCCGATCAATACCGGACGGTTTTTAACCTCTACGTTTTTGAAAAAATGAAACACAAAGAAATAGCCGATTTATTAAAAATCTCTGAAGGAACATCAAAATCAAATTTAAATCGGGCCAAGCATATTTTGCAAAAGAGAATATTGAGCATAAAAAATTTTAAAACAGCATGAAGAAGGAAAAAATAGAAGATATTTTTTCATCAATGGAAGACTTCTCAAGTGTTCCTCCTCCAGAATTATGGAGCCAAATTGAAGAAAAATTAGACAAACCAAAAAAGAAAAGAAGAGCAGTTCTTTGGTGGTCGGCGGCAGCATGCTTGTTATTGGGCTTATTACTTCCTTCTGTTCTGCATTTTACTTCTAACTCTGCAACTAAAACAACTGTTCCGAATGTTTTAGACCAAAATACTATTGTTCTTGATCAAAAAGATCATGAAAGATCTATTCCAGCTGCATCTGATGCTCAAACTAAAGAGGCAGAACTGGAAAAACAGCTTATGAATAACAGCCGGGTTTCATCATCAGAAAAAACTAGTAATCAATCAAACCAAAACCAAACACAGGAATCAATTAATGCTCAAACTGGTTCTAAACTTAAAAATACTTTCGATTCAAAAAAACAACAAAACCATTTCAACAACTCAATTTCGGCTGAAAAGGCAATTGTTTCAGCTCAAGAAAATAAACCTGATGCGGTTTCAAAAAATCAGATTTTGAATTCTAAAAAAGGCGTTTCTAATCAAACCGTTGCAGAAAAATCATTTTCTTCGGCTAAAGGAAATGCTTTCGACCAGACTTCTAAAAATCAATATAACGATTCTAAAACTGCTAAATCTAATCAGGTTGCTGCTAAATCTTTTGTCCCAAATCGATCTGACAGCTTTAATTTTGATTCAAAAACTCAATCAGCCGATCTTGAAAAAAGAAATGCAGATAAGGTACTTGCCGAAAAAACATTTTCTTCTGGAAAAAAGAAAACATTCAATGAGGCTTCTAAAAACCAATTTTCAAATTCTGTTTTTGAAAAAGCTTCAAACCCAAAAAATAATGATGCACTTGCGTTTATTCCTTTAACCGGAAATCAAAATGCAGCAAAATCAAGTATCGAAAAGCAAACTGCTCAAAATGCCATTGAAAGCAGAGAAATGGCTAGTGTAGTTCAAAAAGAAAACTCAAAAAGTACTTCTTCTTTTCCGAATGTAAATTCAATAAATAAAAAGCAAGATGTATTAAGCCACAAAGATTCTATTCAGCTTGCAGAACTTCATAATCTTGAAAAAGGAATTTTAACGCCGGAAGACAAAAAGAATATTGAAGAAAAATTAGCCGCTAAAACAGATAAATGGGCTGTTGCGGTTTTTGCCGGAATTAACAATTCTGAAAATTATAAAAATGAAAAAACGCTGGGCAGTTCAAACGATTCTAAGCAATCTAATACCTACGGAGTTAAGACTACTTATAAGATCAGCAAAAAGTGGGCTGTAGGTTCTGGTTTAAAAGTCAATGAATTAGGTCAAAGCGTGGCTAATGTATCGTATTTAAGCGCTCGAAACTTTGCTCTAATTGCACCAAGCAATGTTTATGATTCGCCTGCACAACCTAAGCAAATTGTAAGCAGTTCAGAATATTTACTTATTTCAAATACTACCAAAGAGGCATTTAAAAATGATGATGTACAAAGTGGTAATCTGGATCAAAGTCTTCGTTATATCGAAATGCCATTAGAGGTTTCGTATTCTGTTTTCAACAGAAATAAAGCGACTATCAATATTAATACAGGAGGTTTTGTTGGTAAACTTATTTCGAATAATGTGGCTTTAGACGGACATTCTATTGGAGAAAATATAAGTGCAAAAGATTATGTTTACGGTTCGACATTAAGCAGTACTTTGCAATATCGCGTGTACAAAAAAACAAATGTTTTTGTAGAACCTGCAATGAATTATTACATCAATCCATTAAACAGCCAGTCTTTCAACCAGTTTCAATGGGGATTGAATTTTGGTCTAAATGTTTCTTTCTAAAGTTAATTTGTAGTAATTTTCAGAAAAATTTTAGAATTGATTTTTTATGAATTTTGCTATTGCTTCATCTGATTTATTATTAAGCAAAGAAATTGTTTTTGATAAAGCCGAATTACAGCCAGCTTCGTTGCAAAAAGAAACTGAAAGCGAAGAATATAGTGCATATCGTTTTGTGTTAAACCATAAAAACATTTGTTACAGAGAAGCGAAAATTACTCCAACCAAAACGGGACAATTTGTTACTCTATGGAAACGCAATCAAAGAGGAACTATTGAACCCTTTGATTATTCTGATGATATTGATTTTGTGATTGTCAATGTTCGAAAAGATCAAAATTGGGGACAATTTATTTTTCCAAAGAAAGCATTATTAGAAAAAGGCATTTTTTCTACTCAAAATAAAGAAGGAATCAGAGCGACAAGAGTGTATCCGCCTTGGGATGAAACCACAAGCAAACAAGCACAAAAAACTCAGAAATGGCAATTAGATTATTTCTTTCTCTTTACACATCAAAGCAATATTGATTTAAAAGAATTGAAAAAAATATTCGCATAAAAAACAAAAAAGGCAGTTCAAATTTAAACTGCCTTTTTTTATGTATTTAAATCGTTACGATTATTTTTTAAGCACTTTGTTTTTGTAAACCACTTTATTGTTTTCAGATAACGTATAAACGTAAAGTCCCGGATATAAATCGCGTACTGAAAGTACAGTAGTCGAAAGTTCTTGACTGCTTTTAATCTCGATTGGGTTTCCTAACAAACGTCCGTTAATATCGTAAAGTCTCAATTTAAGATTTTTATTGTCATTGGTTTTCACCGCAACATTTATAACATCATACGCTGGATTTGGGAAAGATGCCACGTAGAATCCGTTATTAACCCCAAAATCTGGTGTTGATAATACATCTTCTTTTAATTCGAAACGCGCAATAACTGGTCCGTGGTCTGAAGTCGTTGTTGTATAACTAGCAATATCATTTCGCGGATCATACACCGCAATCGAATTGGCAATATATTCGTCGTTAAGTTCATTAGAAATCATGATATGATCTAAGAATCCGCCTGAACTTAAAAAACTGTAAGCACCGGCTTGGCTGATTCCTAAAGTAAGCGCGTTGTAGTTGTTTGTATCGGTTACAAAACTTTCATAAGATGAAGGTTGCCCTGCAATTACAGAAGCTTTTACATCGTCATTATAATCTCCTAAAATAATTAGATTAGCGTTTGGATAATTCGCATCTAAACTATCTTTCAACACTTGTGTATCGTATTTACGCATGTTGTAACGAGAAAGATCTGAACCACTGTTTGCACGAGCATGAAGGTCTATCAATTTGATTTCTTTTTTAACTCCTGCAATATTTGTTTCGATTGTTACCATGTATGGAAGACGTCCTGAAGAGAAAAAACTACTGCTGTTTCCTCCAGGATAATTCGCCAATGTTTTGGTTCCGGCACGTAATTCATCGTAAAATTCTTTGAACATTACACGTGTATTTTTTACCGTAGTGGTTTGAGTGTTGTAAAGCACGACTAATTTTTGAGGAGGGAAATTAGGATCTGGTGCTTGAAATGAATACGACCAAGAAGTTGATATTGTTTTGTCGAATGTTTTTCCGTTTATATTAATTTTCTGAATTAAAATATCAATTGAAGGATCATCTGAAACTTCTTGAACCACGTAAACGTCTGCATTTAGTTTATTCATTACTTTAGCAACGTTTTCAATTTGTAATGCATCATCTACAGGGCCAAATTCTACTCCGTCTGTTCCTTTTACATCTGTTCCGAAGAATTCTAAATTATAGGTTACTACATCAAAAGTATCTGCTTTTGGTAAAGATGATCCAGTTAGAGAACCAATTTGTTTGTTTAATGAAGTTCCTGTAACCGTCAATTTTCCTGTAATAGACAATTCTTTAGTTGTTGGAGCAAATCTTACATAAACCACTTTATTATTAGCAGCATCTGCAGCATCAACTACTACACTTGATTGGAAAGTCGTATTATCTAATGATAATTGATATCCTGCTGGAGCAGAAATCGTAATATCTCCATAACCTTCTGCTTTAAAAATAAAGGATTGGCTTGCAGAAAGTGTATTTGGACTTACGTCTCCAAAATCCAAAACGGGATTAGCATCTACATAACCTATTTCATTTGTAATCGCATAATCATCAAATGACCATTCAGATGCATTGTTTGTTCCACCAGCTGTTGTTTCGTAAACCCAAGCCACATAGGTATGACTGGTTTTATAACCGCTTAAATCTATATATTGTGACGGTGTGTAAGTTCCGGTTACCGTTGGAAAATTACCGTTTAATTCTACCCATGTTGCTGTTTCCGGATTGCTTTTCCCATCGTAATCTGTAGAAACCACTAATTTTAAAGATGGTCCTGCATAAAATTTACGTGAATAAAAAGATAACAATGGAAATGCTCCAAAATTATCCAAACGTAATTTTGGTGAGATCAACCAATCTTTACTTGGTCCATTGTCAGAATATCCATTCATTAAAACTGCACCTGGAGCGCTGTTTACGTTTCTTGCTGTAGTCGTATAAGTCCATTTGTTTACAGTTCCAGCTACATTATATTGTGTCCATCCACTGTTTGTTAAAACATTTGCATCATTGAAATTTTGAACATACGGATTAATTCCTGTTCCTGTTAAAGCAATTGTTTTTGTTCCAGCTCCAGTAGATTCATTTGTAATTGACCCTGAAAAACTGGTTAGTACATCTGGAATAAATTTCACGTAAACGGTTTGAGAAGCATTTAAAGCGAAATCAGCCACAGCGAAAGTTAACGATGAAGAAAATGTGGTATTATCTTTTGAGATTGAAAAATTAGCAGGAGCTGTCACTATAACATCATTGGTAAGGTTAGCAGCCTGAATTTGATAACTTAAAGTTTCTGAATCGTAATTTACTTCAGAAAAACCTAAATCTAAAGAAGTTTCAGTTGTCGTGATAGAAGGAATAGCAACACTTGAAGTAGTCGCATCAACTTTAACTACAGCCGACTGTACATTGCCATGAGCATCTTCTGAAACAGAAAAAACAGAGTAAGTGGCGTTTAAGGCTAGTCCAGCAAAGTTTTTTATATATTCTTGAGAAGCATCTGTAATATCTAAAAATCCTGATTGCAACGCTGCTGTTCCAGTTGCATCTTGCCCCGCTTTTACCTGAGCTGCAGATGGATCTGCGCTTCCTCCCGGAAGTAATACAAAATACGTTTTTCCGATTTCGTTGATTTTATTAATAAAGTCAAAGCTTTCAGATAAAATATTATCGGCTTTTGGATAACCTGCAACATTTACTGGCGCATCAACATCGCTTCCTATTGTAATATTATCTATGGCAAATGAAGGACGAGATCCTGCTCCAGAAACTTGTCTTGAAATCCATCGAAGCTGCACTACAGGCTGATTTTCACATTCTGCTGGAAGTGTAATTGATATAGTTTGAGGATTTTGCGGAGTAGTAACTCCTGAACCCGTTTGTAATGTAGTATTATTAGAATAAACAGTTTCTGTTAAAGTTGTAAATGCCGCAGCAGTGCCTACTCTATACTGTAAAACCATTTCGTTTACACGAGTATTATTTGTCCCGTCATAAGGATTACGAATAGTCATTGCATCGTACTGAACTTGTATAGCAGATTGTCCTGTTGTATTAACAGCAAGAGCAATTGTTAAGTCTAGTGAACCTGTGTTTAGAAAACCAATTTTCCCATTATAATTATGGAAATTTCCACTATTTGTACTTGCACCACTATTGGCAACCAAAGCTCTGTCGGCTACTAAAATTCCATTGGTATTAAAAGAAGCGCTTGGAGCAGTGGCAGCCGTCCAACCCTGAAAACCTGCTGGATAAGTTGTAGAGCTTGCTGCTAATCCGTCAAAATTCTGCACATAAGGCAGATTTTGAGCAGCGGGCATGGTCTGCGCACTTAAATGTAAAGAGAAGCAATAAAAAAAAACTAAAAAAGTCATTAAATGACGAAAAGAGTAATTGTTTTTCATACGTTGTAGAATAGAGTTTTTAGAATTCAAATTTATCTCGTTTAAAGTTAAGAGAATATTGTAAAAACATAAATTAATTGTAAGGTATTTTATAAAAAAGTGTCAGAAAAATAAATCCACCACTTTTCCAATTGCGATAAATGATAGAAATTATGCTGTCTGAGAATGCATTTATAATTTCTTTCAAAAAAACAAACAGCATTTTAAATTAACAGGAAAAAACACTATTACAAATAATAGATCACCTTTAAAAACAAAAAGCCATCTGAAAAATCAGACGGCTTTTGACATATTTGATACTATTTTTTCTTTACACTGCTGTATATCCACCATCGGCTATAATATAACTTCCGGTTGTAAAGGAAGATTTGTCAGAACTTAAAAAAGTAACCAATTCGGCAATTTCTTCAGAAGTTCCTAAACGATTCATTGGTGCTTTAGCTGCCACGGCATTCATGGCATCGCTATTAAGATTATCTTTTAATAAAGCGGTTTCAATATAACCTGGACCCACTGCATTACAACGGATTTTTTTCTGAGCATATTCCGCCGCAATATTTTTGGTTAATCCTACAACACCATGCTTAGAAGCGGTATAAGCAGGACTAAGCGGAGCTGCAACCTGCCCATGAATAGAGGCAATATTTACAATGCTTCCTCCCCCGTTTTTCTCCATTTGTTCTAATTGATAGCGGCAGGCATAAAAAACACCACTTAAGTTTAATGCAATTACACGATCCCAAGCTTCTGGCTCATATTCTCCAGTTGGTTTCGCCGGACCTCCCATCCCTGCATTATTACATGCAATATCAAGTCGGCCGTATTTTGAAACGGTAACCTCAACCATATGTTTATTGTCACTTGCACTCGACGAATCTCCTTTTACAAAAAAAGCTTCTCCGCCACTATCTTTTATAATTTTTACGGTTTCTTCACCGTGTTCCACATTAATATCCGAAACTACGACTTTTGCTCCTTCTCGAGCATAGGCTTCTGCAACGGCACGTCCAATTCCTGAACCGCCGCCAGATACAAAAGCTACTTTATTTTCTAAAAGTGCCATTTTATTAGGTATTTAAATTTGTTTTCTAAATTTACGAAGATAAAACGGCGGAATACCCTAAAAACGGGAGTTTATCATAACATTAACGGATTGTGCTAATCATATGTTATTTGATGTTAAGATCGCTTTTATGTCCAAAAAAAATTGTAATATCTGTTAATTATCTTCATCTAATTTCATGTTTCCTCTATCTTCATGATTGTCGGGATGAGAATTTGGATATCTATTGGAAGCAATATCAGAATTACGGTCTTTGTTCTCTACCGTTTTTTCGGCTTCTTCTTCCGTTTCGACTCCGCGATTGGCATTCGGATTATCAGGATTTATTTGATGAGGCGCTTTCTGAATATCTTCATTTTCATTTCGAGCACGATCTACCACTTTTTTATTCCCTTCTTCGTCTGTTACAACTTCTTTTTTAAGGTTGGCATCATCGGCTTTACCATCGTGTGAAATATTTTTCCCTTTTGTTTCGTCTATATCTTTTTGTACTCCGTTTATTTTCTTGGAGCCTAAATTATTCGTTCCCATAACTGTATTATTTTGAGTTTCTATTATAATATTACGAATTCTAAATTTTAAATCTAAATGGTTTAACATTGCTTTTAGTTTATAATTACAGGATTTTCTTATTTTTAATATTTATATTTCTAATCTTAAAATACATAATTATGGGCTTTTTTAAAATCAAAACCAGCTGGTCGAATGCCGAATTTATCTTGATAAAACTTTGCATGGCTTCTGCCTATATCTTTGTGGGAAGTTATTTTCACGATTTCTTCTCTGCCTATTATCCAATTTTAGGAATCATCTTTATAGTTACCGCTGTTTGGTTTGTTTACCAATGGCTAAAAAAGATGAAATCAGAAAGAATTTAACTTTCTTTAATTAATGTGATAAAGCGAGTATCTTTGCAAAAAATTAAAAAATGCACAGACACTTCCTTCTTTTTAAACCTTATGGCTACTTAAGCCAATTTATTTATGAACTAAAAAGAAAGAAAAAGCTTTTGGGCGAATTATATGATTTTCCTGAAGGAACAATGGCAATTGGAAGACTCGATGAAGATTCTGAAGGTTTGCTTTTATTGACAACTGACGGAAAAGTAAGCGAACAAATTAGAAGCAAAAAAGTCGACAAAGAATATTATGTTCAAGTTGATGGCATTATAACCCCCGAGGCAATTGAACAATTGCAAAATGGTGTTGAAATTGGTTTTGACGGAGGTAAATACAAAACCAAACCTTGTTCTGCTTTTATCGTTACCGAAATTCCTGATTTTGGACCAAGAGCCAAAAAAATCCGGGACGAGCGTCATGGCCCAACTTCATGGGCATCTATCACCATTAATGAAGGGAAATTTCGTCAGGTTCGAAAAATGACTGCTGCAGTTGGTTTTCCTACGCTGCGTCTGGTTCGTGTTCGAATTGGGAATGTATATTTGCAAAACCTAAAAGCAGGAGATGTTCAAGAGGTTTCTGATTTTCAATTAGATAATTAGAAATGTGGTAATTAGATAATGTGATAATCAGGTAATGTGACAATTAGACAATTATTGGAAACTCATAACTCATAACTCACAACTTATAACTCATAACTAAACAAAAAATGCTAAACGTAGTTCTTGTAGAACCAGAAATACCAAATAATACCGGAAATATCGGCAGATTGTGCGTGGGCACAGAAAGCAGGCTTCATTTAATTCATCCTTTCGGTTTTGTAATTAATGATAAAAATCTAAAACGTTCTGGGTTGGATTACTGGGTTCATCTTGATGTAACCGAATATCAAAATGTAGAGGAATGGATGGCAAAAATCCCAGACCATTCGCGAGTATTTTTAATGAGTTCGCATTCTCAAAAATCATATTTAGAAAATGAATTTCAAGATGGTGACTGGCTGGTTTTCGGAAAAGAAAGTGTTGGTTTAAGTCCAGAATTTATGGCAAGATTCGAGAATCATTTAACGATTCCTATGTCGCCGCTTATTCGTAGTTTTAATATTGCGAATTCCGTTGCTTTTGTTGTCGGAGAAGCAAAAAGGCAGATTGGATTACGTAAATAATTATTTAATTCCTGAAAGGTTTTCAAAACCTTGTAGGTTTGAATAGCATCCTGATAAGCACAAATACCTACAAGGTTTTGAAAACCTTGCAGGATAAAAATTCTTAACTCACGATAAATTTTCCTTTTTCAGCATCAAAAATAATATGTTCATCTTTGAATAAGTTGCTAAAACTTCCATTTGAAATCAAATTACAAGGTTGGTCCTGCACAACATTTTCTGGAGTCATAATAATCATTTCGTCACTTAATTGTATTGCCAGATCTATATCATGAGTTGAAAACAAAATGCATTTCTGAGTTTCCTGAGTCAGCTTTTTCAGTAATTTGAATAGCGAAACTTTATGAAGCAAATCCAAATGTGTTGTAGGTTCATCCAAAATAATCAATGGTGTATCTTGTGCCAAAGCTCTTGCAATTAAAACTTTCTGCAATTGCCCATCACTTATTTGATGATGCCTTTTTTGAGCCAGATGACTGATTTGAGTAAGTTCTAAAGCTTCATTTACTTTCGTAATATCTTCCGGCGTTAAAGTCCCAATCCAATTGGTATACGGCTGGCGCCCTAAAGCTACAAGTTCAAAAACGGAAAGATTGCTTGGCGGTAATTTCTCGGTTAAAACAACACTTAAATTTTGGGCTAATTCTAAAGGTTTATAGCTTGAAAGATTCTTTTCATTCAAAAAGACATTTCCTGATAAAGGATGTTGGATTCCAGTAATAGTTCTCAGCAAAGTAGATTTTCCAATTCCGTTAGCGCCTATTAAAGAAATCAGTTTTCTTTCGTTGAAATTTAAATTCAATTTCTCAGCAATAGGTACAACGCCTTTCTTGGATTTGTATCCAATATTTAAATCTGAAGTCTTTAAGATTGTTTTCATTTTTTAAAGATTCTGAGGTCCTGAGATTCTAAGGTTCTAAGTTTTTTTACTGATAATTACTTTTTCGCATTAACAGCCATATTACAATTGGTGCACCAATGATAGAAGTTATAGCATTGATTGGCAAAGTCGTTTCTAATCCTGGTAATTGCGATGCAATATCACAAAAAAGCATGATGATGCCTCCGTAAAAAAAAGTACTCCAATATAAAACCAAATGATTACTTGTCTTAAAAGTCAGTTTTGCAATGTGGGGAACTGCTAAACCAATAAAAGCCACTGGACCGGCAAAAGCAGTAACACTTCCTGCCAAAATACTGGTTGCAAAAATAATTACCAGTTGTGCTCTTTTATAATTCAGCCCCATACTTTTGGCGTAATTCTCACCCAAAAGCAATGCATTTAAAGGTTTTATACTGCTCGCGCTTAAAAGCAGACCAAAACCAACACAAACCGCCAAAATTGAAATTGAAGTCCAAGAAAGATTTCCCAAACTTCCTAAGGACCAAAAAGTAAATTTCTGCAATTGTTCTGCAGAGCTAAAATACGTCAGAACTCCAACAATTGCACTCGTAAAACTGGCAAACATAAGTCCGATAATCAAGATTGCCATGGTGTTTCGCATTCGCTGTGCTACCAACAAAACAAGTAATAAAACTGAAACACTTCCTAAAGTAGAAGCCAATACTATTCCGTATGAGGATAATAAAAATGAGTTTAAGAAGGACGGCAGAAAACCTGCTCCTAAAATCACAATGGCTACAGCCAATATCGCTCCCGAACTTAATCCTAAAACATCAGGACCTGCCAAAGGATTTCTGAATAAAGTCTGCATCAGCAAACCACTTACCGATAATCCAACGCCCACTAAAACGGCTGTAAGAGCTTTTGGCAGTCGGTAATTAATTATAATATATTCCCAAGTCGATTTACTTGCCTGACCTCCGCTAATACTAGTATACACTTCTTTAAACGGAATTGTAATTGATCCCAGACTAATGTTTAGAAAAAAGACAAACAAAAGTGCTAAACCAAGTATGCTAAAGAGAATTATATTTCGCTTTCTATTGATCAATTATTCTTAATTAAGTTTAGAAGCAAAAGTAAATTCGTAGCTTGACAATAAATCAGGATGAAAGATTTTGATATAATCTTTTAAAACTAAATCCGGACGGCTTGGTGCTAATTCATAATAAACAGTTCCGCCTGTCGCTCCAAATTTACCTTCAAAAGTATATATAGTTTTATTTGTGAAAGCATCAAATTGAGAATAATGCGGATTTGCTTTTTGCAATTCATCCAAACTTTTGAATGATCCTGAAGCGATCCAAACATTAGCCGTTTTAGCTTTGTCCAATACTTTTTCAAAAGACAAACCTTCACTTCCTGTTCCTTTTAAATCTGCCCAGAGATAATTAGCTTTAGCATCTTTCATAAACTGCGCCACCCAGCTGTTTCCTTTTGCTACATACCAAACATCTTCGTACATAGAACCGTATAAAACTTTTGAAGTAGCGGGCTTATCATTCACTAACTTTTTCGCCTGATTATAACTTTCAACAATTTTATCAAACAATTCTTTTGCTTTGTCTTCTTTTCCAAATAAAGCTCCGTAAAGTTTGATCCATTCTGCTTTTCCAAGCGGAGATTGCTCCATCCAATCGCCTTGAATTAAAACTTTTAAACCGCTTTTTTTCAAGTTATTCAGCATTGGGTTGTTATTGTCAACTCCAAAAGTCACAATCAAATCTGGAGATAATTCGATTAATTGTTCGATGTTCAATTTTTCATTTTGTCCAACATTTTTAACCGAACCTTTATCAATTAAAGCTCTTGTTTTTTCTGAAGAAATATAATCGGTGTGTGGAAATCCAACTAATTTATTTTCTACTTCAAGCATTTCCAAAAAAGGAATATTAGTGGTTGAGGTTACGACAACAGATTCTAAAGGGACTTTAATTGAAGTATATTTTTGAAGACTATCAGGGATTTCAGTATTATTTTCTGTTAAAACATATGTAAATTTCTCATTAGCATTTGGCCAAGGGTTCACCACATTTACAACAGAATAACCTTCGTATTTCACAATAGAAAAACCAGAAGCGTATTCAATACTATTTTTAGGATTATCAGATTTTACGACTGTCTGCGTTTCATTCTTTTTACAGCCAATAAGGAGAAAAAGCGAAAAAACGACAATTAATTTAGAGAAATAATATTTCATATTTTACATTTTGTATGACAACAAAGGTAAAAGAATTTCTATTTTTTTTGTTTACTTTTATTTCTACAATTTTAAACAAATAATATTTTTATTTGATGAATGTTACAAAAACAAAAATCTGCTCCAGCTGTGATTCCGAGTTCAGCTGCGGAGATATTTCGGTTGAAAATAAATGCTGGTGCAATGATTATCCGCCTATTTTCAATCTATCAGAGGGAGGCGACTGCCTTTGTCCTTCATGCTTCCAAGAAGCTTGTGAAGATAAAATAGACGCTTACGTAGAGACTATTACCACAAAAAATGCACCTAAAAACAAAGCACAGCATTTACCCAAAACAGAAAAATTAATTGAAGGAATTGATTATTATTTAGAAGATGGAAATTACGTGTTCAAAGCCTGGTTTCATCTTAAAAGAGGCAGCTGCTGCGGCAATAAATGCAGGCATTGCCCATATTAGAAATTAAAAGTTATGAGTTATAAGTTATGAGTTTTTATACCTTTGACAAATAACTTTATAACACATAACTTCCTCAAAAATGATTTATTTAATTACCGGCGGCGAAAGATCTGGAAAAAGCAGTTATGCTCAAAAATTGGCTTTAGAACTTTCTAACTCTCCTTTATATGTGGCTACGGCACGAAAATGGGATTCGGATTTTCAAAACCGAATCGATCGTCACCAGCAGGAACGCGATGAACGTTGGACCAATATTGAAAAAGAAAAATATTTAAACGAAATTGATTTCTCTGGAAAAGTGGCTTTAATTGATTGCGTAACCCTTTGGCTGACCAATTTTTTCGTTGACCATAAAAATGATGTCGCGTTAAGTCTGGAAGAAGCTAAAAAAGAATTTCTTTCGATAGCCAATCAGGAAAATGCCACTCTAATTATTGTAACCAACGAAATTGGAATGGGCGTTCATGCTTCTACCGAAATTGGAAGAAAATTTACAGAACTGCAAGGCTGGATGAATCAGTTTCTGGCTTCAAATGCTGATGAAGTTGTTTTAATGGTTTCGGGAATTCCAGTCAAAATAAAAGGATAAAAAACTCAATGCAATTTCAAAAAACAATATTTTCAATCTGGATGTAATCACTTGAATAAAGTATAAATATTAATTCTGATTCCAAAACGAATATTTTAATTTTACTAGAACTAAAAAGTTTTGAGATTCAATTCCCTTTCTTGGCATTGATTTTTGAAATTCTTATTGATTTTTAAAAATGAGCAATCTAGACGACATATTAAAATCACGACGTGACACCCGACATTTTACAACCGATGAGGTTCCTGATGAAGTACTTCAAAAAGCTTTACAGGCCGGACATTGGGCACCATCTGTTGGTCTGACTGACGCTACGAGATATTATGTCATTAAAGCTGATGAAGTCAAAACGGCTATTAAAAACCTATTTTTAGAATACAATAAAAAAGCCGAAGAACTTACCGATAATCCCGAACAAAAAGAACTTTACAGATCTTTAAAATTAGAAGCAATCGAAGAAGCTCCTATTGGACTGATAATTGCATATGATCGCTCTGTTCTCAATCAGTTTACGATTGGGACTATTGGCAGTAACGAAGCTGTCAAATTCAGCTCGGTTTGTGCTGCTCAGAATATTTGGCTTTCACTTACTGAACAAGGTTACGGAATGGGCTGGGTTTCGATTCTTAATTATCATCAATTCAAAAAAATCCTAGATTTACCCGAACATATAGAACCACTTGGATATTTCTGCATAGGAAAACCGGCTACCAATTATGGCAATCAGCCTATGTTGCAGCAATTACATTGGAAACAAAAATCAGAGATTCCAGATTGTAAAGAAATCAAAGAGATTCATCATATATATATTCCTGAACTTGCATTGAAATCAGAAAACCACATTGAGAACCAATCTGATTTCAACAGACTTTTACAGGAAAAAATAGATTCCAAAACCAAACCCGTTGGTTCTCTGGGAACTTTAGAAACTCTGGCTTTTCAAATGTCGACCGTTTTTGAAACTTTAAATCCCAAAATAACAAAACCCAATATCGTTGTTTTTGCTGCAGATCATGGTATCGCCAATCATGGTGTAAGTGATTATCCGCAAGATGTTACACGCCAAATGGTGAATAATTTTCTTGATGGCGGCGCAGCTATAAATGTTTTCTGCAAGCAAAATGATATTCAATTATCTATCGTCGATTCGGGTGTTAATTATGATTTTCCAACCAATGCAAAATTAATCGATGCCAAAATCGCCAAAGGAACACAATCTTTCCTCCACGTACCTGCCATGAGCGAAACAGAAGTTCAATTGTGTTTTGAAAAAGGAAAAAGCATTGTTGAAAATATTGCACAAAAAGGTTCTAATTGTATTGGTTTTGGTGAAATGGGAATTGGAAATACTTCTACAGCTTCTGTTTTAATGAGCGTTATTAGTGGTTTTCCTATTGAAGAATGTGTTGGAAAAGGAACTGGTGTAGAAAATGAAAAATTACTTCACAAACAAAATTTACTCAAAAAAGCCATCGATAATTATTCCGGTCAAGCCGAATTAATGTCGCAACTCGCCTATTTTGGCGGTTTTGAAATTCTTCAAATGGCAGGCGGAATGCTGAATGCTTTCGAAAATAAAATGCTGATTCTTGTTGATGGTTTTATCTGCACCACAGCTTTTTTAATTGCTCACAAAATCAATCCGGCGATTAAACAAAATGCTGTTTTTTGTCATTGTTCCGCCGAAAAAGCACATCAAAAATTATTGAATTATCTCGAAGGTAAACCAATTTTAAACTTAGATTTGCGTCTGGGTGAAGGAACCGGCTGCGCAGTTGCTTTTCCTATTTTAAAATCGGCAGAAGCATTTTTGAATGAAATGGCTAGCTTTGAAAGTGCTGGAATTAGTAAAAAATAAGTTTCCAGTCTCAGTTTCTAGTTTTCAGATTCAATAAAAATTATATAAAATCCTCATTTTTCAAATGAAAAAACAACTCGACATTTTTTTTACCTGTTTAATGTTTTACACCCGCATTCCTTGTCCAAAAAACATTACTCATGATCCTGATTATTTAAACAAAGCCACGCGCTATTTTCCTTTTATGGGATGGATTGTGGGAAGTATTTCATTTTTGTTTTTCTATGCTTTTTCTTTTTTTCTTTCGATAGAATCTGCGGTTATTTTTGCAATCATTGCTTCTATTTTAACAACTGGAGCTTTTCATGAAGATGGATTTGCAGATGTATGCGATGGATTTGGCGGCGGATGGACGAAAGAAAAAATCCTAATGATTATGAAAGACAGTGCTATTGGAGCGTATGGCGCAATTGGACTTGTTTTGCTTTTTCTAGCGAAATTTAAACTGCTTTCAGAATCTGTTTCAATTATTACAAATCAAAATATTCTGATTTATCTGTTGTTCATTTCTGCTCATTCTTTAAGCCGATTAGCTGCAATCAGCATTATTTTTACACATGAATATTCTCGTGAAGATGCTTCCAGTAAAAGCAAACCTATTGCCAAAAAACATACTTGGAAAGAAGTTCTTGGTTCTTCTTTGTTTGGATTGATTCCTTTGGCAGCACTCTCCTACTTTAATTATAAAATTCTTTTAGCATTACTTCCTGTTTTTATTACAAGATATTTTCTGGCACGTTATTTTCAAAAATGGATTGGCGGTTACACTGGCGATTGTTTAGGCGCTACACAGCAAGTTTGTGAAGTTGTATATTACTTAAGTTTTCTTTTTATATGGAAATGTATCTAGTGCGCCATACCGAAACGATCTGCGAAAAAGGAATCTGTTATGGTCAGTCTGATGTTGATATTGCAGAACCTTTTGAAAACATATTCGGCAGTATCATTTCTGAACTGCCATCTGAAGCGGTGATTTTTACAAGTCCGTTGAAACGCTGTGTAATTTTAGCCAAACATATTCAGGAAAACATCAAAACGATTTCTTTTCAGGAAGATGAACGTTTAAAAGAAATGAATTTTGGCGATTGGGAATTGAAAAAATGGGATGAAATTCCATCGGAACAACTCAATCCTTGGATGGAAGATTTTGTAAACATTAAAGTTTCAAATGGAGAATCTTTTGTAGAATTACACGAAAGAGTTGGCGATTTTTTATCTGATAAAATTTCAAAAACAAATGTTCCAGTCATAATTGTCGCACATGCCGGAATAATCCGAAGCATCATTTGCCATCAGACTTCACTGCCCTTAAAAGATGCTTTTACGAATAAAGTAGATTTTGGACAAGTTATAAAAATTGAAATTTAGAGCGAATAATTTATAATTTTATACGAAACGCAAAAGAAATTTGAATAATCAATATTTTTAATTTTATCTTTGCTGCAAATTTAAGGTTGTGTTTTATTAACACATTAAAAGGGAATCAAGTAAAATCTTGAGCTGTACCCGCAACTGTAAGCTTAGTTCTAAACGAATGTTTGTTGTAAACTACGATGCCACTGCTCGCTAAGGCGAATGGGAAGGTAAACAACAAAACGCAAGCCAGGAGACCTGCCTTTATAACAAAATATCGAGCTCTCGGGAAAAAGAGTGTAGAAATTATGATTTTAAGATTACGTTTTGCTTTTTTATTCCTCGTGTTGTGCCAATTAACTTCGGCGCAGAACGATTCTATTACCAAACTGAAAGAAATTATTGTTTCTGATTCTAATCTGAAAAAATATTCCAATTCGCAGTCGGTTTTAAAATTGAATGATTCCATCATCAATAAAAATGAAGCTTTACTGACTGATTTACTAAACTTTAATTCTACGCTTTATTTCAAAGAATACGGACGCGGAATGCTTTCTACAGTTTCTTTTCGCGGAACGACTTCTTCGCAAACTGCAGTTATCTGGAACGGAATCAACATTAATTCACAAATGAATGGAAGCACGGATTTTAATACGATCTCAGGATCTGATTATAATTCTGTGAGTGTAAAAGCCGGAGGCGGAAGTGTTATTTATGGAAGTGGAGCGATTGGAGGAACTGTACACCTAAATAACGATTTGTTGTTTTCTAATCGTTTTGAGAATACCCTAAAACTAAACTACGGAAGTTTTAATACAATTGGAATAAATTATAAAACCAACATTTCTAATAAGCAATGGAGCGCACAGATTGGTTTTTCCAAAAATAGTTCTACAAACGATTATAAATATCTAAACCGTTATACTTGGCGTGGCGAACAGCGCTGGAACCAAAACGGCCAATTCGATATTATAACTATGAGTGCTAATGTGGGGTATAAAATTGACGATAAAAACACTCTAAAATTGTACAGCCAGACTTCAAATACAGATCGAAATACATCTTTAGTAACAGAAAGTGAAACTAAAAGCAAATATGTGAATGGTTTTAATCGAAGTTTATTAGAATACGATGGTGATTTCGGAAAGTTTAAAACCAATTTCAAAACGGCTTACATATTCGAAAACTATAAATATTACGCCGATAATACGAAAGACTATTACAGCTCTGGCAATACTGAAAGTTTAATCACCAAACTGGATTTAGGATATACTCTTTTTAAAACTACTCAGATAAATGGTATTGTAGATTATAATAGAACCAAAGGCTACGGAACAAGTTTTGGAGATCATGTTCGCGAAATTAGTTCTGCATCTTTACTGGTAAAACAAGATATTGGAGCGAATTGGAAAAATGAATTTGGCATTAGAAAAGAATTTACAAATAACTATGAATCACCGCTGTTATTTTCATTAGGTTCCTCTTATCAATTTAGTCCGTTATATAATTTGAAACTAAATGTATCTCGAAATTTCAGAATTCCGACTTACAATGATTTATATTGGGAACCAGGAGGAAATTTGGATTTGAAACCTGAAAGTTCTTATCAGGCTGAAATTGGAAACGTTTTTACATTCAGAAACATTTCGCTTACACAAACCTTTTATTACATGAAAATAAAAGATTTATTGCAATGGATTCCAGGATCAAGTGGTATTTGGTCTCCTCAAAACACCGATAAAGTAAACAGTTATGGAGCCGAAACTTTGGTAAGCTGGAAAAAACAATATGGTAAAAATCATTTAAGTGCCAACGCATCTTATGCTTATACCGTTTCTAAAAATGAAGAAACCGAAAAACAGCTTTTTTTCGTTCCATTCCACAAAGCAACCGCTTCTGTTGCTTATTCTAGAAACAGAATCTCGGCATACTATCAATTTTTATACAATGGTTTTGTTTATACCAGAGCCGATAATGATCCAAACGAAATTGTAAAAGATTATATGATCTCAAATATCGGGATCGACTATGATTTTAAATTTTTGGATTCCTTTAAACTCGGATTTCAAGTTCTAAATCTTTTTAATGAGAATTATGAAAGTCTGGAAGACAGACCTATGCCTGGAACCAATTTCAACGTGTATTTAACTCTAAAATTTTAATATTTATGAAACTTAGTAAATTACTTTTAATAGCAATGTGCATTAGCTTTTTTGCTTCTTGTTCGAGCGATGACGATAATGATACATCAAAAGGAGAATACGACAACGGATTTTTTATTTTAAATGAAGGAAGCACAGGACAAGGAACTGTTTCATTTGCAAGCAACGATTTAAATGTTTTTGTAAAAGACATTTACTCAGCAGCAAACCCAACTGATTTACTTGGAAAATTTGCCCAAAACATCTTTTTCGACGGAGATAGAGCTTATATCATTGCAGGTGGTTCAAATGTTATTAATGTAGTAAACCGCTACACTTTTAAATTAATCGCTAAAATCGACAGCGGACTTGCTAATCCAAGATATGGTGTTGTTAAAGATGGAAAAGCCTATGTAACAAATGCAAACACGTACTTTGACTATGATAAACCGGAACAAAATCCAAATGGAAATACTGATGATTATGTGGCCGTGATCAATTTAGCATCCAATACGGTTGAGTCTAAAATTCAATTAAATGCTACGGCCAACCGTTTAGTTTTAGAAGATGGCAAATTATACATCACTGAACCATATAACAACAGCAAATTATTAATTGTAAATATTGCAACAAAAACATTAGAAGCTCCAATCGAAGTAGGTTATAATGCTGATTGCATCGAAGAAGAGAACGGAACTTTATATATTTTAAGAGGTCCTTTTGGCGCTAGAAGTGAAATTGTAAAAGTAAAATTATCAGACAAATCTGTTTCTAATGTTACTTTCCCTGAAAGCTTAGACGGTGCTTCTTTCATGGATATTGAAGATGGCAAAATTTATTATACAGTTAATAAATCTGCTTATGTAATGAACTTAACAGCCGCAACACCTTCTACAACTCCAATTCTTACTTCACCAGTAAGTTACTTATATGGATTTGCAGTTAACAACAATCGTATTTATATGGCTGATGGAAGCTTTACAGCAGATGGAAAAGCATACATCTACAGTTTAAATGGAGATTTACAGAAAACGTTAACTACCGGAATTGGTACTAACGGTTTCTATTTTAATGATTAATTTGTTTTAGAATTAGTTTATTAGTTTTTGGAAAAAAAAGGCTTTCATTTCTGAAAGCCTTTTTTTTTATTTTAATGATTTTAAAAGTCCTTCCGGAGCTTTTTCAAGATACATCTGATTGCGTATACCATTCATTGCTTTAACATTCGTAAAGGTTTGTAAAGCTTCTTTACGATCTTGTTGTATTCTTTTTGCAGCTGAACCTGTAATTTTTGAAATTGCTAGATTTAATAATGGTTCAGATGCATCACCCAAAACTCCCATATTAGTTATGTATTCTAATTGTTCGTAAGTAGGTTTTAAACCATCTGTATATTCACCAAAATCATTTGCATTCACAATTTTCAAAACCAATGGCTGCATCGCATATTTATGGTTCAAGTTACGGTTTGCTTTTCCAAAAGTTGGAGAATCATATAAAGTAACAGAACCTACATTTTTCCCTACTGTTGTTTCTCCTATTTGAATAACAGAAATATAAGGCACAAGTCCGTTGATTACCAATTCGCTTGCAGAAGCCGTACCGTCAGTTGTAATAATATAAATTTTATTTAAGTTTAAGCTGTTAATTGCCGCGCCATCAATTTTATCAACAAATCTAACATTTAGCGATTCTGGATCTTCATTTTCGTAAAACTCGTTCACTTTAGGATTCCACTTTTCTTTAGCAAAAATCTTATCTTTAAATTGTCCGGTAATCATACTTGCCAAACGTGCTGCTGTATTGATTGAACCTCCTCCATTGTATCGTAAATCCAAAACCAAATCCGTAATTCCTTCTCCTTTTAAAGAAGCAAAAGCACTGTTAAGCTGTGCATCATAATTAGAATAAAATCCGTTATACATTAAATAACCAATTTTATGACTTCCAGAAACTATCACTTTATTAATAAATACTGGATTTTCATCTAAAGTAGTTTTCACTAACGGAACTGTAACTCCATTTGTTTTAACAGTACTTCCGTCATAAGTTGCCATATTTAGCGTATAACTATCAGCATTTAAAAGCGACTGGTAATTTGAAACCGTAAGTTGTGTTCCGTTTACTCCAGTAAACAAATCACCTCTTTTAATGTTTTTGGTTGAAGCATTAGAGTTTGGAAGAATGTAACGCACAAAACCTACAAGTTCTGTTGTGCTGTTTGGTTTATAGCTTAATCTATAATCAACGCCATCATTTTTAGAAGTTCCCTGAAGTTCTTGTTCCAAAACGCTGTAATCTTCTACAATCCAGCTAAAACGGTCAACCGCCTGCCCTTTTGGAAATTTACTTATAGGTTTGTATAATAAATTCTGAAACAAATCTTCTGGATCAGAATAACCTCTTAAAAAAGAATTAAGGTCATTTTGTGTACTAAAACGATCATCAGATAAATTAGGAACATCTGGCTGCCATAAATAAAACTGATTCAGTCCTTTCCATATAAAATCATTTATCTGTAAGTCTGCAGGAGATTCTACATCATCCTGATCTTCGCAGGACTGTAAAGAAAATGCCAACAGAAACAAAAGTAATACACTCTTTAAAATTGTTTTCATATAAACTGTATTTTGGTTTGGTGCTTTAGAGTATTAACGTAAAAATACTACCTTTAGTTTTAACAGTCTTATGTTTATTCTCTTTTTTTTTATAAAAAAACAATTTTGGCTGTAACAAAAATAATAGTGGCTCGTCTTGACTATATAACGCTAACGAATAACCTTTAATTTATGAACCAGAATGTGTTTATAGAATTAGTTAATCCTTTCAAAGACAAAGTTTTTCGTCTGGCAAAACGATTACTTACCAGCACTGAGGAAGCTGAAGATGCTACTCAGGAAGTAATGGTTAAATTATGGAATAAAAAAGAAAATCTGGAGGAGTACAATAATGTCGAAGCACTTGCGATGACGATGACTAAGAATTATTGTTTAGATCAGCTCAAATCAAAAAGAGCAGGAAATCTTCAATTAGTTCATAATAATTACACCGATCGTGAGCCGCAGTTAGACAAAAAACTCGAAGATTCGAACAGTTTAGAATGGGTTGAAAAAATTATAAACCAACTACCAGAACAGCTGCAATTATTAATTCAGCTTCGGGATGTTGAACAATATGAATTTGAAGAAATTGCAAAAATTGTGAATATGAACGAAACCGCAATTCGAGTTGCGCTTTCAAGAGCGAGAAAAAAAATTAGAGAATCAATGGTAAATGCACACAGTTATGGAATTAAATAAAATAGAAAATATATTAGAAAAATACTTTCAGGGAGAAACAACGATTGCCGAAGAAAATCAATTAAAAGAATATTTTTCTTCATCAGATGTTGCGCAGCATCTAGAACAATACAAACCTATGTTTGGTTATTTCTCTCAGGTAAAACAACAGCAGTCAACGCAGAATTTGGAAAATCTTGCTTTAAGCGAAACGATTCCACTAAAAACTAAGAAACGAAACGTGGCGTGGCTATCGATTGCAGCTTCAGTTGTGGTTTTACTAGGAATTGGAACCTATTTATTGGTTAGTGAAGAAAGTGCAGCTCCTGCTCTTACAGCGCAATCAGAATTAGGAACCTACGACGATCCTGAAGAAGCTTTAAAAGAAACACAAAAAGCTTTGGCATTATTGTCGAACAATGTTAATGTAGGCATTGAAAGTATGCAGTACATTAAAGAATACGAGCAAACAAAAAATAAAATTTTTAAACAGTAATTAAAATAGATATGAAATCAACGATTCACGAATACAGAAAAAATAATAAACTAAACATGAGTAAAAATTTCATCATAACTTTAGTTTTCGCATTTGTAACAAATGTATTTTATGCACAAGGTGCTTTTGACAAATTTGATGGTCAAGACGACGTAACTTCTGTAATTGTAAACAAAAAGATGTTCGACTTAATGAGTAAAGTAAAAGTTGATGCTTCTGATAAAGAAACACAACAATACATCAAGCTTATCAAAAAATTAGATTACCTAAAAGTGTTTACAACCAAAAATCCTAAAATCGAAGCCGACATGAAAGCTTCTGCTGATAAATACATCAAAACAGCTGGTTTAGAAGAATTAATGCGAGTAAATGACAGCGGTAAAAACGTAAAAATAATGGTAAAATCTGGCGCTACTGACACACAAATTAAAGAATTACTGATGTTTGTTGACGGTGCCAAAAATGACGATACGGTTTTATTGTCTCTTACAGGTAACTTCGATCTTAACGAGATTTCTGTATTAACAGATAAAATGCAGCTCCCTGGTGGTTCTGATTTGAAAAAAGCTTCTAAAGGTAAAAAATAATATGAAAGTCAGTGTTTTCACCTCAGTCCTGCTGGCATTACTAACTCTTGTAAGTTGTAATTCTGAGCCTACATTACAAAAGTATTTTGTAGAGAATACAGAGAAAAAAAATTTTATTGCAGTTGATGTTTCGTCGAGCATTTTAAATCTGGAACAGACCAAGCTGTCAGCAGAGCAGAAAGAAGCTGTAAATTCATTTGATAAAATGAACATTCTAGCCTTTAAAGCTAATGGCACTAATCAGGCTGAATATGACGCTGAGCGTAAAAAACTGACTGCCATTTTAAAAAATCCAAAATATCAGGAACTAATGAAATTTGGTTCTGGTAAGGACGGTGCTTCAATCAGCTATGTAGGTTCAGATGAAAATATCAGCGAGTTTGTAGTTTTTGCCAACAGAAAAGAAAATGGTTTTGCCGTAGTTCGTGTTCTAGGTAAAAATATGAATCCAAATAATATCATGACATTAATGTCGGTTTTGCAAAAATCAAAAATCGACATGAAACAATTAGAGCCTTTACAACAGCTCATAAAATAAATACATCTTACATTTATAAAGAAAGCTCCAACAACGGAGCTTTTCTTATTTTTAATTTTATATTTAATGTATTAATTATTAGCCAAAACTAAACCAATCAATCAAAAATCAAAATGAAATTAAAATCGTTTTTAGCAATAACCCTTCTTATAATTAGCTTTACTGCCACCAGCCAAGCCTCAAAAAAACTCAGCAAACCCGAAAAAGATTTCGAAACTTTTTGGACCGCATTTAAGGATAATTATGCTTTTTTTAAACTTAAAAAAGTAAACTGGGATGATACTTATAAAAAGTTTCGTCCTTTAGTAAGCTCAAAAACGAAAGAAAAAGAACTTCTTGAAATATTTGAAGAAATGATTACGCCGCTAAAAGATGGTCATATTACAATTTCAAAAGGAGATGAAGTCGTTTATAAAGTAAAAAAACAATCGGCTTTTCTTGACGAATTTAAAGGAATAGAAAACAAATTATGGGAAACCAGTTTTACCACATTAGAAAACAATGGTTTTTCGAAAATCAAAGGCAGCGGACCAATATTCAAAAACAATTATTTGTACAATTCTGCCAAAAGCAATGATATAGGGTATATCCGCATTTCAAGATGTTTTGGAAATCTTGAAAGCCTTTTTGATGATAATAAAGAAAAAGAAGATATCCAATTAATGCTTACACTTTTCGATAGTATATTAAATTCCTTTGCTGAAACAAAAGCTATTATAATTGATATGAGATCAAACGGCGGCGGTCATGGCGGTGATCTTTTAGCATCCAGATTTGCATCTGAAAAAAGAATAACGCATTACAAAAGCATTAGACAAAAAGGAGATTATGAAAACTTCACTAATCCCGAACCAATTTACATAAGCCCAAATGAAGGAATACGATATTTAAAACCTATCGTGATTTTAACGAACGACAAAACTGCAAGCTCCGCCGAAGATTTTACCATTTCATTGTATCAGCAGCAAAATGCTACTACAATAGGAACCAACACCTCTGGAATGATGTCGGATATGTTTGGCGCTGATTTATCGAATAAAATTTCTTTCACCCTATCGAATCAGCGATATTATTCAACCAATAACGAATTGCTTGAAGATGTTGGTGTTCCTGTAAAAATCGAAATCAAGAATACCAAAAAGGATATTGAGAACCAATCTGATCCAGTAATTTTAAAAGCGCTGGAAGTTCTAAAATAACTCATTTACAAGATAAATTTTACACAAAAAAGGCTGTCTTTTTCGGACAGCCTTTTTTTATAATAGAATTTGAGATTATTTACTCAAATACATTTTTCTTCTAGAGTACAATTCGTAGAATTGATCGTCTTTTAAGTCGTCAATAAACAAGATACTTTCTCCAGTTGATTTCATTTCAGGTCCTAATGCTTTGTTTACATTCGGGAATTTGCTGAAAGAGAAAACCGGTTGTTTGATTGCATAACCGTTTAATTGCGGGTTGAAATCAAAATCTGTTACTTTATTATGACCTAACATTACTTTAGTAGCGTAATTTACATAAGGTTCTCCGTAAGCTTTTGCAATGAACGGAACTGTTCTAGAAGCTCTAGGGTTTGCCTCGATAATGTAAACTGTATCATCTTTAATCGCAAACTGGATATTGATTAATCCAACTGTTTTTAAAGCTCTAGCAATTTTATGTGTATGATCTTTAATTTGCTGCATTACAAATTCTCCTAAGTTGAAAGGAGGCAACGTGGCATTACTATCTCCAGAGTGAACTCCACAAGGCTCAATGTGCTCCATAATCCCGATGATGTAAACATTTCCATCAGCATCACAAATGGCATCAGCTTCAGCTTCGATTGCTCCCGCTAAGTAGTGATCCAGCAATAATTTGTTTCCTGGAATTGCTTTCAACAAATCGATAACGTGCTCTTCAAGCTCTTTTTTGTTGATTACAATTTTCATTCCCTGACCTCCTAATACATAAGAAGGACGAATTAAAAGCGGGAAATCTAAAGTATCTGCTAATTTTGAAGCTTCATCTGCTGTTTCAGCTATTCCAAATCTTGGGAAAGGAATGTTTAATTCAGTCAATAAGTCAGAGAAACGTCCTCTATCTTCTGCTAAATCAAGTGCGTCAAAACTAGTTCCAATAATTTTTACTCCGTATTTAGAAAGTTTATCAGCTAATTTAAGCGCTGTTTGTCCTCCTAACTGAACGATTACACCTTCTGGTTTTTCGTGCTGGATGATATCATAAATATGCTCCCAGAAAACTGGTTCGAAGTATAATTTATCAGCAGTATCAAAGTCTGTAGAAACTGTTTCAGGATTACAGTTAATCATGATCGTTTCATAACCACATTCTTTTGCTGCTAAAACTCCGTGTACACAAGAGTAATCAAATTCGATTCCTTGTCCAATTCGGTTTGGTCCAGAACCTAGAACGATCACTTTCTTTCTGTCTGTTACAATACTTTCGTTATCCACAAAACGTTCTCCATTTGCTTTTTCAATTTCAGCCTCAAAAGTTGAGTAATAATATGGAGTCAACGCTTTAAATTCAGCCGCACAAGTATCTACCAATTTAAATACACGGTTGATTTTTTGTTCCATACGTAAAGTGTGCACTTCACTTTCCAAACAATTCATCATGTGCGCTAATTGTCGGTCAGCAAAACCTTTTTGTTTCGCTTCAAGCAATAATTCCTTAGGAAGATTAGAAACTTTGTAGTTTGAAATTTCTTTTTCTAAAGTATAAAGCTGCTCATATTGTTTTAAGAACCACATATCGATTCTTGTGATTTCATGAATGGTACTCAACGGAATTCCCATTGCGATTGCATCGTAAATTACGAAAACACGATCCCAGCTTGCATGAGTCAGTTTGTCGATGATTAATTCGTAATCTTTGTATCCTTTTCCATCAGCACCTAAACCATTTCTCTTAATTTCAAGAGATTGAGTGGCTTTGTGAAGTGCCTCTTGAAAAGAACGTCCGATTCCCATAACCTCCCCAACCGATTTCATCTGAAGACCTAAAGTTCTGTCTGAACCTTCAAATTTATCGAAGTTCCAACGTGGTATTTTTACAATTACGTAATCTAAAGTTGGTTCGAAAAGAGCCGAAGTAGATTTTGTAATTTGGTTTTGTAATTCATCTAAGTTGTATCCTAAAGCTAATTTAGAAGCAATTTTTGCAATTGGATATCCAGTTGCTTTTGACGCTAAAGCAGAAGAACGAGATACACGAGGGTTGATTTCGATGGCCACGATATCTTCTTTTTCGTCTGGCGAAACTGCAAATTGTACGTTACATCCTCCCGCAAAGTTTCCGATACTTCTCATCATTAAGATAGCGTAGTCACGTAATTTTTGGAAAGTGGTATCCGATAATGTCATTGCTGGCGCTACTGTAATCGAATCTCCTGTATGGATTCCCATTGGGTCCATGTTTTCTATTGAACAGATAATTACAACGTTGTCATTTTTATCTCTTAAAAGCTCTAATTCGTATTCTTTCCATCCCATTAAAGCTTTGTCAATTAAAACTTCATGGATTGGAGAAGCTTCTAAACCACGAGTTAAAAGCTCATCAAAATCTTCTTTTTTGTAAACCACAGCTGCTCCAGTTCCTCCTAGTGTAAACGAAGGACGAATTACAAGCGGGAAACCAAATTCTTGAGCAATTTCTTTTCCTTCTAAGTAAGAAGTAGCTGTTTTTGCCGGTGCAGTTGGTACGTTGATTTTTTCTAAAAGCTGTTTAAACTGTTCTCTGTCTTCAGTAATATTAATTGCATTTACGTCAACACCAATTAATCTTACTCCGAAATCTTGCCAGATTCCTTTTTCCTCAGCTTCCAAACACAAGTTTAAGGCTGTTTGCCCTCCCATCGTTGGTAAAACAGCATCAATTTGTGGATGTTCCTTAAGAATTTCAATAATCGATTTTGTAGTTAATGGTTTCAAATAAATATGATCGGCCATAGATGGGTCGGTCATAATTGTCGCTGGATTTGAGTTAATCAAGATAACTTCAATTCCTTCTTCACGAATAGAACGTGCAGATTGAGAACCTGCATAGTCGAATTCGCAAGCTTGACCAATAACGATAGGTCCTGAACCTATTATTAAAACGGATTTAATTGATGTGTCTTTAGGCATTTTTTATGTATTGTGTAGTTATATAAGTGCTTTAAAAAACTTTTCTAGTGTGCTAAAAACTAGAAAGTTGAGAAAATTTTTACCGACAAGGTATAAAAAAAGGCGATACTAAGAAAGTAATCGCCTTATGTATGTTTATAAAAACATTATTTTTTGTGTCTAGGTTCGCTAGAAACAGTTAATTTATGTCTTCCTTTTGCTCTTCTACGCGCTAGAACTTTTCTTCCATTCGCAGAAGCCATTCTGTCCATAAATCCGTGCTTATTTCTTCTTTTTCTTTTCGATGGTTGAAATGTTCTTTTGCTCATTGCTTTGTATCTTTAAAAATGGTATCTATTAACTCTTTGTTTTGGTTTTGGATATCGTTGTTCAAAAACCGAGTGCAAATATACAAAGACTTTTTTTTCTGGCAAGTAGTTTTATAAAAATATTTTTAATTCCTTTTACTATATTTGCAATAACAAATATACATCTATTATGTTTAATAAAATTATCAAACTTATTTTAGCCGGACTTCTTGTAGTTGCAGGGATTTGGCAAATTATCGATAAAGAAACCGGAAATGGTATTTTCCTTATATTATTGTCTGCTATTCCAATTTTTCTTTATTTTAAAAACGAATTTATCCTTTTAGCCTTCCTTAAATTAAGAAAACAAGACTTTGAAGGCGCTAAAAAATGGTTAGCATACATCAAAAATCCTGAAACTGCTTTAGTAAGAAAACAACAAGGGTATTTTAATTACCTTCACGGAATAATGTTATCGCAGACCAATCTTATTCAGGCCGAGAAACATTTCAAAAAAGCAATTGAACTTGGATTATCAATGGATATGGATTTAGCGGTTGCTAAATTGAATCTTGCCGGAGTTGCCATGTCACGCCGTAGAAAACTAGAAGCAACGAATTTATTAAACGAGGCAAAGAAATTAGACAAACAGGGAATGCTGAAAGATCAAATCTCTATGATGAAAGAACAAATGAAGAAAATCTAAATTTCTTTTAAATTACAATATTAAAAAATCCCAAATTCCAATTTTCTGGCGTTTGGGATTTTTTATTTTAAATTGTGGAGTTTGGATTTTAGATTTATGCTTATTTTATATTCTCATATAGAAGTCATAGGACAGAATACTTAACCAATTCAGTATGTATTTACTTTGCATGTCCTTCGACTTCGCTCAGGAAGACAAAACTTCATTGTTACTTCATACAAATCTTTGTCAAAGTTTTAAACTTTGATAAAGATCAAAAACGTAGAATTTGGAATTTGGGATTTAAAAAATTTAGAATTTAAACCTTTTAATCTCCCAATATAATAGAAGGCAGATTTTCATTCAGCCATTTGTATTTATTCAGAATCATAATATGCGATCCTCCTTTTACCACAATACAGCTGTTGATGTATTTTATTGGAAAAACATCATCTTTATCACCGTGAATATGAATCACATTTTCGTCAACTTTATCTCTGTCCCATAAAATTACTGATTCGACAGCCCATTGCAGGTAATTAAGGTCACGAACTGCTAAAAACTTCTCGTATAATTTAATTCGTTTGTTTACTTTTTCTCCAAAAGAGTATTTCGCCAGACTTTCGATGTTCAAAATTAGTTTCATCGGAATGAGTCTATAGGCTTTTGTTTTCTTCCCTATTTTCATTCTTCTCGGAAATTCAACATTGCTTCTAACACTTGAAATAATAATTACTTTTCGTGCTTTGATGTGTTTTGCGATTTCCTGAACCAGAATTCCTCCAAACGAGACTCCTATCAAAATAGGATTTTCATGTTTAATGTTTTTCGAAATTCGGAGTGCATAATCTGATAATGGTTCTTTTGGATGCGGAATCTGCCACTCCAAAAGGCACGTTTCAAAAATAGATTCATCTAATTTGATTCTTTCAAATATAGCCGGACTTGCAGCGAGACCAGGCATAAAGTATACAGGAATTTTACTCATTTGCCAGAAAAAAAAGGATTATTGTACTTGGTTTAGTTTTTTTATGTTAAAGATACTTCTTTAAACAATATATCCTGCAAATCTTACACCACAATTCACATTAAACCAATTGCATCAATAATATATAGTATGTGTTCTATATATTAAATCTTTTAGAAAACAATTCAATATTGAAAATCAATTAATTAACTTTGCAATCTGAATACTTCATATTCAGCGCCTTATTTTTAAGGATTTTATTTGATATTATTTTCACGTTCTTTTTCTAATATTTTTATCCACCCCAAAAACATGACAAATATGGAGCCTAATGAAACTATGGAAATCAAAGACAATACTTTTGCCAGACAATTTGAAACCATGGTCCCTGAAGGATTATTAAGCGTAGAATATTCATTTCAGGAAAAAAAGATTTTCTTAACCAAAATTAACACACCGGAAAACTATGAAAACCAGTCTGTAATTGACACTCTTCTTAAAAATATAATGGAATTAAGCATAGAGAAAAAATTCAGAGTTGTGCCGATTCATCCAAAAATCGCAGCTTTTTTCAAAAGAAATCCTAAATACAAAGAATTATTGCCTCCAGGAATCCGAATTTAAAAATCACCGATTACCCAAAGCCATAATCCACCGATTATCATATATATAAGAAGCATTACAAGTCCGGTTACCAAACCTTTAACCCACCAGCTTTTTAAATCCACATATCCGCTTCCGAAAAACACGGGAGCCGGACCATGTCCGTAATGCGTTAAAGTTCCGTAAATCGATCCCATAAATCCCAGCATAAAAGCCAATAGCAGTCCCGGAATTCCCAGCGAAATACCCACTCCTAAAAGTGCTGCATACATGGCTGCCACGTGAGCCGTTGCACTGGCAAAAAGATAATGACTGAAAAAATATACCAATATAATAATAGGAAAAGCCATTTGCCAGCTTAATCCACCTATTTCGGCTTTTACAACGTTGCTGAACCATCCTATAAAACCCAGCTCATTAAGCGAACTGGCCATCATTACCAAAACCGAAAACCAAACAATAGTATCCCAAGCTCCTTTTTCGGCTTTTACATCATCCCAAGTTAAAACTGAAGTTAGGAGCAGAATCACTAAACCAATAAAAGCTGTTGTCGTAGCATCAATAGAAAATAAATCGCCCGTCATCCATAAAAATAATAGAATAAAGAAAGTCAACAACATCATCCATTCGTTACGGGTTATCGGTCCCATTTCATTCAATTTTTGAGCTGCGATCTGTGGAGCATCTCCTGTTTTCTTTAATTCTGGCGGATAAATTTTGTACAGCACAAACGGAATTACAAAAAATGCACACAAACCCGGAACAATGGCTGCGGCCGCCCAAGACATCCAAGTAATTTTAATTCCTAAATTTAAGGCAAACTTCTGACACATCGGATTACTGGCTGTTCCCGTTAAGAACATAGAAGATGCTATTAAATTCATGTTGTAACAATTCAATGTTAGATAGGAACCTAATTTTCGATGTGTTTCGGGTTGTTCGGGCATCGAACCAAAGTTCATTGACATTGATTTCATAATTGGATATATAATTCCGCCGCCTCTTGCTGTATTACTTGGTACCGCAGGCGCTAAAACCAAATCAGCCAAACCGAGACCATACGCCAATCCTAATGAACTTTTCCCAAATATTCGAATAAACAAAAATGCAATCCGGTTTCCTAAACCTGTTTTTATAAATCCTCGCGCTATGAAAAACGAAATTCCGATAAGCCAGATTACTTTATCGCCAAAACCTTTTAAAGCGAGTGTAATTGATTTTCCGGGATCTCCTGGCGCCAAAACCTGTGTAAAAGCCGTCAGAGCAATTGCAATCATGCACATGGTTCCCATTGGAGCTGCTTTTAAAATAATTCCGAGTATGGTTGCCACAAAAATGGCAAACAAATGCCACGCTTCTGCCACAACTCCATTTGGAGCAGGAATCAGCCAAATTGCAATTCCAACAGCAAGCGTAATGAGGGTTTGAGGAATTTGTACTTCTTTCATAAAAACAGGTTTTTAAATTAAAGTCGGAGCTGTAATTGTATCAGGAATAAATTGTCATTATAGTATGCCGAATCAGGAATGTTTCTATCAAATCGGTCAATTTCAAATCCCATTTCGATTCTTCCTAAATAGGCTTTTCCAAATTCAAGACTTATCATAGGCGTGTAAGTCTGTCTCACATTTGAATCTACTTTATAACTCGGATCAAATGTTTCATAGCGGCAAGACAATTCCAGAGAAGTTAGTTTTTTATAATTTACGACATATCGAAGATTCGGAAGAAAATAAATTCCGCGCATTTGATAGTCGGCAACATTTGGCGTTCTGCTTTCTGCGGGAAGTGAAAAATACAAATTGTGATTAGTTCCCTGCTTATACTCAATCTGGAGATCAAAAGTAAATCGATCCGTCAGTTTAAAATCACTGGTAATATCAGCTCCAACCGCAAAGACTTTTTCTTTAAATACTTTCCCATAACCACCGTTTAAACCTAAATTGATTTTGTGTGTTTTAGATAATTCAAAAACCCATCTTGTAGAATACTGCTTTCCATTGTCTTTATCCATTTCTTGATTCTTCCCATTTCCGTTTAAAACTGAAAGAGCATAATTCACAGGAATCTTTCCAATATCAAAAGCCCCAGTTGCCGAAGCGCCAATTTGAAAACTGGTCCAGCCATTTTTTCCAAATTCGTAATATTGATTAGAGAAATCAAAGGATTTTATGATATCAACCGGAACTAATTCCTCGATACCAAAAGCAGGACGAAATTGTCCTCCTGTTAAAGCTATGTATTTATTAAAGGTATACTTTCCGTAAGCGTTTTCAAGAACCTTTCCCTTTGTATCTGATTTAAAATCGGCGAGGTTTACCAATATCACTACTTCGGTGGCTTCACTTAATTTGGTATTAAGTCCAACACGCATTCTTTTAATATCAAAAGAACTTTGTGTAACATCGCCTGTAGAATGATGCATTCCCAAAACAGCGACATTATCTCCAAAACTTTCAAGATATCTGGCCTGCAAAAGACCTTTAAATTGAAACTGTGGATACTTCCCAATTTCTTCAGAACTTTCAGCTTGATTCACATCGCCTTGAGCGTTCATAAAAAATGGAAGTAATAAAAAAACAAAAGCAATTTTTATTAGTAAAGTTTTATTCATACACTTTCTGAAATAAAAAATTAAACTTCGTTCCAACTGTCTAAAACAGTTTAGAGAATGTCTTTTGGAAATATACAGCCAAATTAACAAAAAAATCTTACAATTGTAATTAGTTACAGTAAAATATCAATGCCAAATTTTATAAACTAAAAAAGGCATAAGAATCAACTTATGCCTTTTGGTTATTTTTTATATAAAGATTACTTCTCTATTTCTCTTAAATTCTCCATTTTCTTGTGAGCAAGGAATCCTGCAACATCTTCGAAATGTTCTTTTACTCGTTTATTACCGAATTCAAAAACTTTAGTTGCTAATCCGTCAAGGAAATCACGGTCGTGAGAAACTAAAATCAAGGTTCCGTCGAAATCACGCAAAGCATCTTTGATAATGTCTTTTGTTTTCATATCCAAGTGATTCGAAGGCTCATCCAGAATCAACAAATTCACAGGCTCCAACAATAATTTAATCATTGCCAAACGCGTTTTTTCTCCTCCCGAAAGTACTTTTACTTTTTTAGTGATATCATCTCCTTGAAACATGAATGCTCCCAAAATATTTTTAATCTGAGTTCTAATGTCTCCTACAGCAATACTATCAATAGTTTCAAAAATGGTGGCATTTTCATCTAGTAAAGCCGCTTGATTTTGAGCGAAATATCCAATTTGTGCATTATGACCAATTTCAACGCTTCCAGAATCAACGCCGATTTCTTTCATAATCGCTTTGATCATAGTTGACTTTCCTTCTCCATTTTTCCCAACAAAAGCAACTTTCTGTCCGCGTTCGATTACGATATTGGCATCTTTAAACACAACATGATCGCCATACGATTTAGACATTTCTTTTACGATAACGGGATATTGTCCAGAACGTGGTGCTGGCGGGAATTTCAAACGCAATGCCGATGTATCTACTTCATCAACTTGAACAATTTCTAATTTTTCAAGCATTTTTACACGAGACTGAACCGCATCTGTTTTTGAGAATGTTCCTTTAAAACGCTCGATAAAAGCACGGTTTTCTGCAATCATTTTTTGCTGCTCGTCGAAGGCTTTCTGCTGATGAATACGACGGTCTTTTCTTAATTCTAAATAATGCGAATATTTTGCTTTATAATCGTAGATCCTTCCCATTGTTACCTCGATAGTACGATTGGTAATATTATCTACAAATGCTCTATCGTGCGAGATTACAACAACTGCTTTTGCTTGATTTAAAAGGAAATCTTCTAACCATTGAATACTTTCGATATCCATGTGGTTGGTAGGCTCATCCAGCAAAATCAAATCTGGTTTTTGTAAAAGGATTTTTGCCAATTCGATTCGCATTCTCCATCCTCCTGAAAATTCAGAAGTCTGACGTGTAAAATCCTCTCTTTCAAATCCTAAACCAACTAATATTTTTTCGACTTCAGCTTCGTAATTTACTTCTTCGATTGCATAAAATTTCTCGCTTAAGTCCGAAACTCTTTCGATTAATTTCATGTATTCATCACTTTCGTAATCTGTACGAACAGTTAACTGCTCATTGATTTCGTCAATTTCGGCTTTCATTTTAAAAATCTCACTGAATGCTTTTGAAGCTTCTTCCATAACAGTTGCTCCATCTTCAGTAAGCAAATGCTGAGGCAGATAAGCAATAACAGCTTCTTTTGGAGCTGAAATATTTCCAGTCGACGGTTTATTAACGCCTGCAATAATTTTTAAAAGTGTCGATTTTCCCGCACCATTTTTACCCATAAGGGCAATTTTATCGTTTTCATTTATCGCGAAAGAAACATCGCTGAAAAGTGTAGTTCCGCCAAACTGAACTGAAATATCGTTAACTGTAATCATTTGTTTTTTTGTGATTTTGTGTACCCGGTTAATCGTTTAACCGACTACCGTTTTTTTTCGTGCTGCAAAGATAGATTTTAATTTAGATAATGTGCCAATGAGACAATTAGAAAATTTGAGAATGTGTCAATTAGATAATTTTCATGCTTGTGTAAAAACAAAAACCCGATAGTTTGGCAAAACTATCGGGTTTAAAAAAATTATCTAATTTTCGAATTGACTAATTATCTAATTAATCCTTTCTCCATTTTTTGGTTTCTTCAAAAATGTGTTCTAAGATTGCCGCTTCTGTTTCGTCGAATTCAATATTTCTGCGGCTCATTACTAATCTTGCGGTTTCAAAAGCCTTTTTAGTCACATAAGTTGTAAATCCCGCTGCACCGCCCCAAGAAAAACTCGGAACAAAATTACGAGGAAAACCAGATCCGAAAATATTGGCACTTACACCAACCACAGTTCCGGTATTAAACATCGTATTGATTCCGCATTTACTATGATCTCCCATCATTAAACCACAAAACTGAAGTCCGGTCTTAGCAAAACCTTCTGTTTCGTAGCTCCATAATTTTACTTCTTCGTAATTGTTCTTCAGGTTTGAATTATTAGAATCTGCACCAATATTACACCATTCTCCTAAAACAGAATCACCTAAAAACCCTTCATGTCCTTTGTTTGAATTTGCGAAAAGAACGGAGTTTTTAACTTCTCCTCCTATTCTAGATCCAGGTCCAACAGTTGTTGCTCCGTACACTTTAGCAGACATTTTCACCATTGCATTTTCGCATAATGCAAATGGACCGCGAATTACAGCTCCTTCCATAATTTCGGTATTCTTACCTATATATATAGGTCCAGTCGATGCATTTAAAGTTACAAACTCTAGTTTTGCCCCTTCTTCAATAAATACATTTTCAGGCGCAATAACATTTACGCTTTTCGGAATTGGCTGTGATTTTCTGTCTTCTGTCAAGAAAGCAAAATCGGCACGAATGGCTGCATCATTTTTTGAGAAAATATCCCAAGTATGTTCAATCGTAAGACATTCATCTGAATATTGAATGATGTCGTATGTATCAAAATCAACTTCTTCCTGATTTTCTGATGAGAAAAATGCAATTACATCATCTCCTTTAAAAATAGCTTGATTGGGTTTTAAATCAGAAACCAATTCTGCCAGCGTATCATTTGGGAGATACGCCGCGTTAATCATTACATTTTCTTCCATTTCTACCATTGGGAATTTGGTAGAAAGATATTCTTCTGTAATGGTTGTTATAGTTGAACCTAAACGAGCTTCCCATTTTTGACGAATGGTCATGATTCCAACTAAAATATCAGCGACAGGTCTTGTAAAAGTAAAAGGTAAAAGTGCATTCCGGACGGGACCGTCAAAAAGAATGTAATTCATAAAATTAATTTAATGTGTTAAAATTTGTTTGGTTACCGGAACCAAAGTTACAAATATTTATGCGTTTCATTCTATATGTTTTTTCTGATAATCACGAATTCACGAATTATTTTTTCATAATCATTCTTCAATAAAACTGGAAGGAAATAAAATTCGTGAATCCGTGGCTATTAAAAAATAACCCATAAAAAAAGCCTTCCAGAATTGGAAGGCTTTTGTATAATATAAAAACAGCTATTATTTTTTAGCGTGTTTAGCGTATTTAGTTTTGAATTTATCAATACGTCCTGCAGTATCGATAAGTTTAGATTTACCAGTATAAAATGGGTGAGATGTTCTAGAAATCTCCATTTTTACAACTGGATACTCAACTCCGTCAACTTCAATTGTTTCTTTTGTATCTGCAGTAGATTTAGTGATAAAAACGTCATCATTAGACATGTCTTTAAATGCAACTAATCTGTAATTTTCTGGGTGAATTCCTTTTTTCATCTTTTCGTTTTATTTATTGTTTGGAGTATTTTTATTCTGAAGCTTTCCATATTTGAAAAGGTGTAAACAAAACAATACTCTTTTTGTTTTAAAAATTTAATTATTTTTGAGTGTGCAAATTTACAATTCTTTTTTAATAAACAAATAGTTAGCTCTCTTTTTTTTAGTTTATTTCGAAAAGCTTTTTTTATCATTGAATATATGGGGAATTACTATATTTGTGGATTAATTTTAAAACACATAGAAATATGATTAATGAAGTTATAAAAAAGAACGGTATTACGTATGGTGTAATTATTGGAGTAGCATCTGCTTTGGTTACTGCTATTATATATAGTGTTGATTTAAATTTATTCACCGCTTGGTGGATGGGATTAATTGGTATAGCTATAAGCATTACTTTAAGCATCATTTTACTTTCTAAAACCAAAAAAGAATTAAACGGTGTTTTTTCTTTTAAAGATGCGTTTACTACTTATTTTATAGCTGCCGTAATTGGTATTTTAATTTCTACTTGTTTTAATATTGTCCTATTTAATTTCGTTGATCCTGCTGCAAAAGATGCCTTAAGCGAGATCATGATAAAATATACGGTGGGAATGATGCAGAAGTTTGGTGCTCCTGCTTCTTCAATTAATGAAACCATTGATAAAATGAAAGAAACAAATCCTTATTCGACTTTCGAGTTATTAAAAGGATCTATTTTTGCTATGGTATTCAGCGCAATCTTTGGCTTAATTTTCGCCGCATTTTTCAAAAGCAAAACTACTCAAGAATAAAAAACATAAATGAATTTATCTATACTTATACCGCTTCTAAATGAGGAGGAATCACTAAAAGAACTCTATACATGGATTATTAAGGTGATGCAGTCTAACAATTATTCTTATGAAATCATTTTTGTGGATGATGGAAGTACAGATGATTCGTGGAAAATTATAGAAGGTTTTTCTAATGAAAATCCGAATGTAAAAGGCATTCGTTTTATGAAAAACTTCGGAAAATCTCAAGCTTTACATGCTGGTTTTGCAAAAGCTAAAGGTGATGTAATTATCACTATGGATGCCGATTTACAAGACAGTCCGGATGAAATTCCTGAATTGTATGAAATGATTGTAAATCAGAAATACGATTTGGTTTCGGGCTGGAAAAAGAAACGTTACGATTCTGTTGTAGCAAAAAATCTTCCTTCAAAATTATTTAACTGGGCGGCTAGAAAAACATCGGGTGTTGAGTTAAATGATTTTAACTGCGGATTAAAAGCTTACAAAAATGTTGTGGTAAAAAACATTGAAGTTTCGGGCGAAATGCACCGATACATTCCGGTTTTGGCTAAAAATGCCGGATTTGGCAAAATTGGCGAAAAAGTAGTTATTCACCAAGCCAGAAAATATGGTGAAACTAAATTTGGAATGGAGCGTTTTATAAACGGATTCCTGGATTTAATCACGATTTGGTTTCTATCAAGATTCGGAAAAAGACCTATGCACTTATTTGGCGCAATGGGTTCGCTAATGTTTATTATCGGATTTTTATCTGCCGGCTATATTGGAGTGTCTAAATTATTCCACATGTACAATGGCATGAAATACAGTTTAGTAACCAACAATCCTTGGTTTTTTATTGCTTTAACCACAATGATTCTGGGAACTCAGCTTTTCTTGGCAGGATTCTTAGGCGAAATTATTTTAAGAACAAAAAACAACGAAGCGCGTTACAAAGTAGCTCGAGAGGTTAATTTTTAGTAAAGAAAATCCTTTTGCGTTAGTTCCGATAGTTATCGGATTAAAATTATTTTTTAAAGAAACCTATCTTTAATTAAAACATTTAAAAAAACATTACATGAATATAGCACCTAATATATTAAACGCTGTAAACGAATGGTTAACACCAACATTTGATCAGGAAACACAAGCTGCTGTCAAAGAATTAATGACAACTTCTCCAAAAGAACTTGAAGAGAGTTTTTACAAAAACTTAGAGTTTGGAACTGGAGGAATGCGCGGTGTAATGGGAATTGGAAATAACCGAATCAACAAATACACCCTTGGGAAAAATACTCAAGGATTATCGGATTATTTACATGAAGTTTTTCCAAACGAAGCTTTAAAAGTTGTTATTGCTTACGACTGCCGTCATAACAGTAACACCTTAGCAAAAGTTGTTGCTGATGTTTTTTCAGCAAACGGAATCCAGGTTTATTTATTTTCAGACTTAAGACCTACTCCAGAATTATCATTTGCTCTTAAACATTTAGGATGCCAATGCGGAATTGTTTTAACAGCTTCACACAATCCACCAGAATACAATGGCTACAAAGTATACTGGCAAGATGGCGGACAAATTGTTCCTCCGCAAGATGCAGCAATCATTAAAGTAATCGAAAATTTAAGTTACGATAAAATCAAATTTAACGCCAACGAAAGTTTAATTCAATATATCGATACTGAAATTGACAAAGCGTTTATAAAATCATCTATCGAAAACGCAAGTTTTAATACTCCGGCTGAAGCCAAAGACAATCTTCACATTGTTTTTACTTCATTGCACGGAACTTCTATAAAATCAATTCCAGATGTTTTAGCTCAGGCAGGCTACAAAAATGTTCACATTGTTCCTGAACAAGCTATTCCAGATGGAGATTTCCCAACTGTAAAATCACCAAATCCTGAAGAACCAGAAGCATTAACAATGGCTTTGGCTTTGGCAGATAAAACAAATTCAGATATCGTAGTAGGAACTGACCCTGATTGCGATCGTTTAGGAGTTGCTGTTCGTAATAACGATGGCAAAATGATTCTTCTTAACGGAAACCAAACTATGGTTTTAATGACTTCTTTCTTATTGAAACAATGGAAAAAAGCTGGTAAAATCAACGGAAAACAATTCGTAGGGTCAACTATTGTTTCGACACCAATGATGATGGAATTGGCAACAAGCTACGGGGTTGAATGTAAAGTTGGATTAACAGGATTTAAATGGATCGCTAAAATGATTAAAGATTTTCCTGAACTTGAATTCATCGGAGGTGGTGAAGAAAGTTTCGGATTCATGGTTGGCGATGCTGTGAGAGATAAAGATGCTGTTGCGGCAACTTTATTAATCTGCGAGGTAGCTGCTCAAGCAAAAGCTGCTGGAAGTTCTGTTTACAAAGAACTTTTACAACTTTATGTTGAAAATGGTTTCTACAAAGAATATCTAGTTTCATTGACGAAAAAGGGAATGGAAGGTTTAGAAGAAATCAACCAGATGATGATTAACTTACGCGAAAATCCTTTGAAAGAAATCAACGGACAACGTGTCATTATGGTAGAAGATTACCAGTCATCTATCGCCTTGAATTTGTTAAACGGCGAAGAGTCAACAATGGACATCCCGAAATCGAATGTACTTATTTATTACACAGAAGACGGTTCTAAAATTTGTGCAAGACCAAGCGGAACTGAACCTAAGATTAAATTCTACATCAGTGTAAATGCTGAAATTGAATCAGTTTTAGAATTTGATGAAGCCGAAAAATTCTTAGATCAAAAAATACAAAACATCATTGCAGACATGCAATTGAATTAATAAAACATAAATAGATTCTTTTAAAACCCGATATGTTTCTCTAAACTATCGGGTTTTAATGGTAAAAAACACCAAAATGAGTAATTTCAAAAAAATAGTTCCTTTTATATACCCATATAAAAAATATGCATTCTTAAACATTTTCTTTAATGTTTTGTATGCGCTTTTCAGTACACTTTCGTTTGTTTCATTAATTCCGATGATTCAGGTTTTATTCGATCAAACCAAAAGAAATACTGTAAAACCTGTGTATGAAGGCATCATGCATATTAAAGATTATGGCGAGAATTATTTGAGCTATTTCATAACCAAAACAACTGATAGCTATGGAGTAGGTTATACTCTTGGAATTATGGTTGCCGGAATCATCAGCATCTTTTTATTGAAAAACTTATGCGATTATATGGCAATGTTTTTTATTAATTTCCTTAGAAACGGAATTTTAAGAGACATGCGTAACGCTATGTATAAAAAAACACTTGAACTTCCACTGGCTTTTTATTCTGAAAAAAGAAAAGGAGATGTTATCTCTAGAATCTCTGCCGATGTAAACGAGGTTCAAACTTCTTTTTTGGCAATTTTAGAGCTTATTGTAAAAGAACCTTTAACGATTATTTTTACCATCGTTACAATGTTTGCTATCAGCATTAAACTGACTGTTTTCGTGTTTGTTTTTATTCCAATTTCAGGATATTTAATTTCTTTGATTGGAAAACAGCTTAAAAAACAATCTACTAAAGCACAGCAGGAACAAGGAACATTTTTATCTACAATTGAAGAAACAATTGGCGGATTAAAAGTAGTTAAAGGATACAATGCCGAAAATTACTTCAACAATGTTTTCCAGAGTTCAACAGATCGTTTCTTTAAATTATCAAACAGCATCGGGAACCGTCAGAACTTGGCTTCTCCTGCGAGTGAGTTTATGGGAATCACAGTAATTGCAATTTTACTTTGGTATGGCGGACAAATGGTTTTAATTGACAAAACACTTGCAGGTGCTTCTTTCATTGCTTATATGGGATTGGCTTATAACATTCTGACTCCAGCAAAAGCTATTTCTAAAGCTTCATACGGGGTAAAAAGAGGAAACGCTGCAGCAGAACGTGTTCTTGAAATTTTAGATCAAGAAAATACCATTGTTTCTAAAGAAAACGCAGTTGAAAAAACCACTTTTGATTACAATATCAGCGTTCAGAATATCAACTTTAAATATGAAGAAGAAACCGTTTTAAAAGACTTTTCTCTTGAAATTAAAAAAGGACAAACTATTGCTCTTGTTGGACAATCAGGAAGCGGAAAAAGTACAATTGCCAACTTATTGACGCGTTTTTATGATGTACAAGACGGTTCTATTTCAATTGACGGAACTAACATAAAAGACATCAGCCTGCATTCTCTTCGCAGTTTAATGGGATTGGTTACTCAGGATAGTATTTTGTTTAATGATACTATTAAAGCAAACATTGCATTAGGAAAATTGGATGCTACAGATGATGAAATTATTGAAGCGCTTAAAATTGCTAATGCGTATGAATTTGTAAAAGAATTACCAAAAGGAATTTATACTAACATTGGCGACAGCGGAAACAAGCTTTCAGGCGGACAAAAACAGCGATTATCAATTGCGCGCGCCGTATTGAAAAATCCTCCAATTATGATTTTGGATGAAGCAACTTCTGCACTAGATACTGAAAGCGAAAAATTCGTTCAAGTAGCACTTGAAAATATGATGCAGAATAGAACTTCAATTGTAATTGCCCACCGACTTTCAACTATTCAAAAAGCCGATGTAATTGTAGTAATGCAAAAAGGCAAAATAGTCGAAAAAGGAACTCACGATGAATTAATTGCCCACAACGGAACTTATAACAAACTGGTAACCATGCAGTCTTTCGAATCTTAGAAAACCCATATTCCAGTTCATTTTACCAACACAGATTAAGGAAACATTAAAACTAAATTTAATTTCTTTAATCTGTGTTTTATTTTATAACTTTAGGTGAGAAAAATAAGTCATTTAATTGCCTTTAAAATGTATCTTACCAACCCAAACATCAAACTGCCGGAAGATCCTGATACTATCGTTTGGAAATACCTTGATTTATCTAAATTTCTTGACCTTTTACTTTCTAAGAAACTCTTTATGTCGCGTTCCGACAAATTTGAGGATCAATATGAAGGTACTTTCAGCGAACCCACTTACGAAGAGATTAAAAAGCTCGCTATTGACAATCCCGACTTTTTAAATTACTACAAAACCCATCGTGAACAAGTAGCAGTAAGCAGCTGGCACATTAACGAATACGAATCGTTTGCCATGTGGCAGATTTTTACCAAAAACCACGAAGGATTAGCTATCCAGTCTACTATTAGCAGATTGCAGAAAGCTGTAAAACCCGAAAACAATTTTGATCAATATATTGGTGAAGTAAATTACATTGACTACAAAAAAGAATACATTCCGTTTGAGGATTTATTTTTTCCTTTTCTATTTAAAAGAAAAAGCTTTCAATACGAAAGAGAAGTCCGCATTCTAACTGATACTTCAAAAAGCGGACTCAAATTAAATGACGGACTCAAAATTAATGTTGATATCAATCAATTAATTGAGAAGATTTACATTCATCCAAAATCTGAAAACTGGTATAAAAAACTTGTAATCGAATTAGTTGAACGTTTAGGTTTTGGTTTCGAAATCGAAAAATCAGATTTAGAAAGTGATATTCTTATCTAAGGTTCTAAGATACTAAGATTCTAAGGTGCTGAGTTTTTCTTATTGTGACTTAAATAAAAGCCGCGTAGAATAAAATTCTACGCGGCTTTTATTTTTTTTCAATTTACATCAGATCTTAGAATCTTAGTATCTTAGAACCTTAGCAACTTTTATTTTCAATCTACATCAGATCTTAGAATCTTAGCATCTTAGAACCTTAGCACCTTTTAAATAGGCTTATAAGACTTCACTTCCCATTTCTTCGAGGCCAAATCTATATAATTATAATGCAAAACATCGTTTTTATCAAACTGCCCGTTTTGGTTGGTATCTTCGATCGTTCTAAAATACAAACGGTTTTTAGATTCGATTAAATTCCAATCTACTAATTCTTCTAAATCAGCTGAAACTTTTGTAAAGTTTTCTCCGCTGATATTACTTAAATACAATGTTTTAATATCGCTGGTATCAATTTTTCCGTCTTTGTTGGTATCAGAATCTGTTAAAGTATATACCATTACTTTATTCTGAGTTTTATCTGCAACTGTTTTTAAGTACGTAGCAGTTAAAATTAAAACTGGTTTCTCAGATAAAGGACGAATCGAATCTGAATCTGTTTTTTGGAATTTCAAATTCTGCAGATATCCTGTGATTTCGTATTCGCCTAAATTAGAAATCGTAAAACTTACATCATTTACACTTGAAGATCCGTAACGTGCTTTTGAACCTCTTTCCAAAACTCTCAAATCTCCAACAGGATGAATTAAATAATCTGTTCCTTCCATCTGAATCGGTAAATCAGCGATTTCAATTTGAGTCGTATCAGTCTTTGTAATACTTACTTTGTTTGAAACATCATAACTTACCTTCGGTTTCTGCACTTCTTCACGACAGCTGATTAAGGTTCCGATAATTGCTAAGGCTATATATTTAAAATACTTTTTCATCTGCATAGGTTATATTCGATTATCAAATATACTATTTTTGATTGTAATTTTTGTTTTTATTGAATTTTACTAAGGCAAAGATATTGAGAAGAAGAAGTCCTGAATATCCTAAACGAATTAATTTCTATTTTTAAGCAAAAGGAACTTGAAAAACACATTCTTTTTTCAAGCTTTCCTAAATCATAATCTGGCATTTAACTTAACGTTAAAAACCCTAGAAGTCATATAATTTGGAATTGCATATTGATTTTTAGAATACACATCGCGAACCCAAGTATTGGTTATCGCATTTTGATTATTAAACAAATTGAAGATTTCTAAACCAAGTGACAGTTCTTTAAAATTCTTAAGCCAGCTTGTTTTTAAATTTTGGTTACTGCTGTCTACAAAAACTTTTGCAAAACCAATATCTGCGCGACGGTAATCATTTAGTCGGTTTTGAAATAAATACGGATCTGAATATGCCGGCGCACCGCCTGGCAAACCAGTATTATAAACCAAATTTAAATATACTTTTACACTTGGAATATTTGGCATATAATCTTGAAACAGCATGGCAAATTTCAAACGCTGATCTGTCGGACGTGCGATATAGCCTTTATTTTCGTAATTTTCTTCGGTTTTCAAATATCCAAAACTCACCCACGACTCGGTTCCCGGAACAAATTCTCCATTTAATCTAAAATCAAGTCCCTGCGCATATGCTTTTGCATTATTATTGGCTACATAACGAATTCTGACATTATCAATCGAATATACATTTACATCCGAAAGCGATTTATAATACAATTCCGTAACCCATTTAAAAGGACGATTCCACATTTTAAAATTGTAATCGTTACTCAAAACCACATGAATAGCCTCCTGTGCTTTTACATTCGGATTTACTACACCATCCAAATCACGAAGCTCCCTATAAAATGGCGGCTGATGATACAATCCTCCCGAAATCCTGAAAACCATATCTTTTTCCCAATCTGGTTTTATAGCAAACTGCGCACGTGGACTTACCACAAATTGCGTTTTACCTTCTTCTAAAGCTCCTTCAACATTCCATCCTTGAAAACGCGCTCCAAGATGGTACCAAATCTGGCTTGATCCTAACTCCGATTGTTTGTTCCACTGTGCATATCCCGAAAATCGGTTTATGGTATTAAAATTTGTTGCTCGAATATTTTGATATGGCAAAAGCGGACCTGTATAAGGCGAATACGGCTGATTATTTTCTGGCAGAATTACTAATGGAGGATTAATCGAAAATCCTGCCGAGTCAATTACTTCCCACTCTACTACTCTATCTCGTATGGATTCTCTGGTATATTTTAATCCAAATTCAAGCTGGCTTTCTTTCCAATCTTTTGCCCCTTTTAATTCTATATTTGCAATCAAAGCGTCAAGATCGTTTCGGGCATGATTAAGCTGAGAACCAATACCGCGTGTAAAATCAATAGAAGAAGAATTTGTTGGATTTTCTGTATCAATATTTCCCAAACGATATTGCGCCAGAATATCAAAATGTTCTTTCTCAGTTGTATGAAATAACGAACCAATCAATTTTAAAGTTAATGACGGAGAAGCTTTATAGGTGGTTTTAAAAGCTCCAAAATAGGTATCGTATTGATCTTTTTCCTGACCTTCATAATATACTGCAAGCGCCATTGGCTGATCGGCAGTTCCAAATTTTGTTTCTCGTGTTAAAGGCTGGTATAAATATTTATTTTGAGAAATATTTCCTAAAAAACTCATCTGCCATTTTTCAGAAATATCGTAATTGACATTTGTTTGAATATCGGCAAAAGTTGGTGTATAATTCGTCTGCGTATCCTGACTATTCACGAGCAAACTGTTATTTCGATAACGAACTCCTGTAACGGCAGACCATTTTTTATTTTTAGAAACCAAATCAACTGAAGCACTTCCGCCTAAAAAACTAGCTTCAAGTAAAGCCCCAAACTGAGTTGGCTTTCGATACGTAATATCCAAAACCGATGATAATTTATCGCCAAACTTTGCCTGAAATCCTCCAGCCGAAAAATCAACGTTTTGCACCAAATCCGTATTAGTAAAACTCAAACCTTCCTGCTGTCCCGAGCGAATTAAAAACGGACGATACACTTCAACTTCGTTTACATACACCAAGTTTTCATCATAATTTCCGCCCCGCACCGCATATTGCGTACTCAATTCGTTATTTGAATTTACTCCGGGAAGTGTTTTAAGAATATTTTCAATTCCGGCATTAGCGCCAGGAATCTTTTTTATCGTTGCCGTTTCAACTGTCGTAATTCCTTGAACTCTTTTTCTGTTTTTAGATGATACAAAAACTTCTCCCATTTGTTCCTGAGAATTATTCATCACCGGATTAAAAACAAAAACTTCATCAGGTTTTAAATTCACAGTCAAACTAATCATTTTCAGCGAAATGTGTGTAAAGAGTATAGAAGCCTTTTTATTAGAAACCACGTCAATCTGAAAAAAACCATTTGCATCAGACTGCGTGCTGTTTTTACCCGATGTAATGTTTACATTCGAAACAGGACGATTGTCATTATCTAAAATAATTCCCTTTACATGTGCGCTTTGGGCAAATGAAATACAAGTAAAGCACAAAAAGAGTACAGCGAATATTAACCTGTTTCTATTCAAGGATTTGGATTTTATTTTTGTTGACTTCTAAAAAAATGAGTTTCAAAGATAGTAGAATTTCCTACATTATCAACCACTTCCATTTTTAAAAAGTTTTCACCTTCAGTCAAATACTGATCGTCAAAAGTGTGGGTAATTTTTCGCGTTTTATTTTCATATTCAAACAGCACCCAGCTTCCGTTTAAATATCCATTATAAGATTTAATTCCCGATAAAGAATCTCCTATTGTAAACTCAATTTTCTTTTGATCGCTAATCCATTTTCCTTCAACTGGTTTTGTAATTTTTATAACTGGCGGAATCGTATCTAAAACTAAACCGTATGTACCCAGTATTTTTGCTTTGGCAGTAAAAACATCTCCTTTTCGTATTGTTCCGTTATAACTCGTTCCTTTTCCTATATAAAGTTTATCACGCAAAGATTCCGGATAAATTGAATCTTTTATCGTAATGGTAAAATTAGAATGTACCGGAACTGTATCATCATGAATATATATTTTGTTATTTCGAACATCAAAATTCATATTAAAATCGTCATAGAAAGTTCCGGCTGGAAAGAAAACTGACATGTTGTCTTTTTCGAAATTGGTATCTCTATTGTATTTTACAAAATATTTTGACGTTACAGGTTCTTCAGGAACAAGCGGTGTTGCCGTATCGTATTCAATTGGTACCGTAATCGAATTTAAATTTCCAAAATAATCTGAAACTTCAATTCTATACATCGAAGTAAGATTAGGCTGAGCAGAAATTATACCTCGCAAAGAATCTGTTTTGATGATACTTAACGCAAAAGGTGTTTTCATAAAAAGTTTTTGAACACGCTGTCCCGTTTTTTTGTATCGGTAATAATCGATAAAAGCATTTATATAACGCATTTCATCAAACGAATAGGTATTAAACTGATAGTTATAATTTTGATTTCCGTTTAAAAAAGTCGAAACGTTAAAAACACCATTTTTATTAAACGAAACATCATCAGTATCTACAGCATTGATTCCAAAACCTATTTTACCATTTGTTTTTACTTTTGAAGCCAAATAAGTTCCGTCTTTTTGAAGTGCCATATTTACCAGCAAAGGTTGTTTTGACTGATTGACCGTGGCATTATCCAGCGGATAGACATATAAACTTGACAATGTTGGTTTTTTAGTATCTTTTATATTTTGGTCAAAGCCAAAGAAAATCGGATTGATTACAAATTCGGTTTTGGTATCTCGGATTTCAAAATGAAGATGCGGTCCTTCTGAAGAACCTGTATTTCCTGAAAGTGCAATTAATTGGCCTTTTGTCACTGGAAGTTCACCAGGTTTTGGAAACATTTCAATTTCATAGGCCTTCTCTTGGTAATGCGTTTTTTTTACATAATCTTGAATAGGCCCTATTGTAGCCGACAAATGTCCGTAAACAGAAGTATAACCATTTGGATGCGTTATGTAAATACATTTGCCATTTCCAAAAGTTGAAATTTTGATACGAGACACATAGCCATCAGCAATTGCATACACATTTAATCCTTCACGCTGATTTGTTTTTAAGTCAAAACCGGCATGAAAATGATTTGGTCGTAATTCGCCAAAATTTCCCGAAAGCTGCATAGGAATATCAAGCGGCGGTCGAAAATAATCTTTAGGATATTGTGTCTGGGCAGATAGAAAACAGCTAACAAAAAAGGCAAGTACAGGTAATTTCATAAAGTAACATTTTTGCTAAGATAAAAAATTAACAGGTAAAAACCGAAGATAAAGTGATCAAAAACACAATTAATTGAATTTCATTCGTTTGTCTATTTTTAATGCAAAAAAATCCAGAAAAAATTGCATTAATAAAAAGGAATATTAACTTTGTAGGATTAAGTAATGAATAGGATTTATAATGAGTGTAATTGCCGAAATAATTGATACTCTTGAATATAAAGTCGAAAAGCTTTTTGAAAAATCAAAAGGCCTGGAGAAAAACAATCAGGAATTACGATTAGAATTAGCCAAAGCCGTGCAAATTATCCAGAAACAATCTGAAGAAATGGAAGCTTTGAAAAAGCAATATGAAACACTTAAGATAGCCAATTCGTTGCTTGGCAGCGACAATAACAAGAGAGAGACAAAGCTTAAAATAAATTCATTAATTCGCGAAATTGATTACTGTATAGCACAACTATCAGATTAAAGATATGGACGGAAAGCTTAGAATTAAAATATCAATTGCCGACCGTGTTTACCCTTTAACGGTTGAACCGGCACAGGAAGAAGGACTTAGAAGCGCCTCAAAAAAAATTGATGCTATGATTAAGCAATTCGAAGAAAATTACGCGGTACGTGACAAACAAGATGTATTAGCCATGTGCGCACTGCAGTTTGCATCGCAGGTGGAACAAAAACAAATTGATAACGCAATCGATGGAGAAGAGACTATCGAAAGAATTAAAAGATTAAATTCGCTTTTAGATCAATATCTCGAAAAATAAACGTTCTTTACAAGAAACTAAGATACTGCCTACATTAGTTCACAATTGGTAAACTCAACACTAACAATTTAGAATGAGCAAATCGTCGCTACTATAGTATGCCCTCCTTCTGGCTGGGAAACTTGAACAGTGAGTTAGCTCAAAACTTGTCTTTACGAGTTTATACAAGCAATTAATGTAGGCTTTTTTTATATATAAACCCTAATAAACATGGACACCATAACGATCATTATTGGTATTGTAGGTATTGCAGCTGGTTTTGCAATAGCTAAAATTATCGAGAAAAGTAATATTTCAAACCTAATCAAAAACGCTAAAAAAGAAGCTGCTTCAATCTTGAAAGATGCTAATTTAGAGGCCGAAAATATTAAAAAAGATAAAATTCTTCAGGCAAAAGAGCGTTTTATCGAGTTAAAAGCAGAGCACGAACAAGTTATTTTAGCAAGAGACAAAAAAGTCGCTGAAGTAGAAAAAAGAGTGCGTGATAAAGAATCTCAAGTTTCTAATGAGCTTTCGAAAGCCAAAAAAGTAAATGACGAATTTGAGGCTAAAACGGCTGAATACATCAATAAAATTGAAGTTTTAGACAAAAAACAAGCAGAAGTAGACAAATTACATAAAAGCCAATTACAACAACTTGAAGTAATTTCGGGCCTATCTGCGGAAGAAGCAAAAGAACAGCTGGTAGAAGGTTTAAAAGCTGAAGCTAAAAGCAAAGCAATGTCTCATATTCAAGAAACTATTGAAGAGGCAAAACTTACGGCGCAACAAGAAGCGAAAAAAATCATTATCAATACCATCCAACGTGTAGGAACTGAAGAAGCAGTAGAAAACTGTGTTTCTGTTTTCAACATTGAATCTGACGATGTAAAAGGACGTATCATTGGTCGTGAAGGTCGTAACATTAGAGCTCTTGAAGCTGCAACTGGTGTTGAAATTATTGTAGACGATACTCCTGAAGCAATCATACTTTCTTGTTTTGATCCTGTTCGTAGAGAAATTGCTCGTTTGTCTTTACACAAATTAGTGACTGACGGACGTATTCACCCTGCTCGTATTGAAGAAGTAGTTGCTAAAACAGCAAAACAAATCGACGATGAAATTATAGAAGTAGGTAAACGTACTGTAATCGACTTAGGAATTCACGGTTTACACCCAGAATTAATTAAAGTAGTTGGTCGAATGAAATACCGTTCTTCTTACGGACAAAACTTATTGCAGCACTCAAGAGAAGTTTCTAAACTTTGCGGTATCATGGCAGCTGAATTAGGACTAAACGTAAAACTGGCAAAAAGAGCAGGTTTACTACACGATATTGGAAAAGTGCCTGATACAGAAAGTGATTTACCACACGCTTTATTAGGAATGCAGTGGGCTGAGAAATACGGAGAAAAAGACGAAGTATGCAACGCTATTGGAGCTCACCACGACGAGATTGAAATGAAATCATTACTTTCTCCAATTGTTCAGGTTTGTGATGCTATTTCAGGAGCAAGACCGGGAGCAAGACGTCAGGTATTAGACTCATACATTCAGCGTTTGAAAGATCTTGAAGATGTAGCTTACGGATTCAGCGGAGTTAAAAATGCTTATGCCATCCAAGCAGGTAGAGAGCTTCGTGTAATTGTAGAGAGTGAAAAAGTTTCTGATGATAACGCTGCAAACTTATCATTTGAAATTTCTCAAAAAATTCAAACTGAAATGACTTATCCAGGTCAAGTTAAAGTAACTGTAATTAGAGAAACCAGAGCAGTTAATATTGCGAAGTAATCTTTAAACTATAAAATAATAAAGGCTGTCAAATGACAGCCTTTATTATTTTATACAATTTACAGCTTTAAGCATCATTAAAAACAATTTTAAAGCTCGTTCCTACTCCTACTTCACTTTCAACAGAAACCGTTCCTTTTATCGCTTCAATTTGATTTTTGGTAATATACAGTCCTATTCCGCGTGCTTCGTCGTGTTTGTGAAACGTTTTATACATTCCAAACAATAAATCGCCGTAAACCTTTAAATCGATTCCTAAACCATTATCGGTAATTTTTAAAGATTTATAGCCTTCTGGTTCAATTCCAAAATCAAACACTATTACAGGATCACGATCAGGATGTCCATATTTAATGGCATTAGTGGTAAAGTTCAACAAAACACTTTCCAAATATGCAGGATTAAAGTTAATTGCTACATATTCTGGGACATTATTTACAATCGTTACTTTTTTCTGCTTATTATATCCTTTTATGGTTGATATGGTTTTTTCAATATACTCAGAAAGCTTTAATGGCATTACTACAATATTAATATTGCTCTGCGTTTTCACAATCTGCGTCAGATTTGAGATTGTATCGTTTAGATCATTTGAAACCGTGCGTAAATGTTCCAGCATTTCTGTTACGGTTTCCTTATCGCCATCAGCATCAATAAAATCTAAAATAGACTTTATATTTCCGGCTTGTGTATTTAAATTATGAGAAACAATATGCGAAAAATTCAACAGTCGGCTATTTTGATCGCTATACAGTTTCATGGTTTTTAAAAGCTCTAATTCTTTCTCTTTTTGTAGAGAAACATCGGTATGGGTTCCAATAACTCGTAATGGTTTTCCATTTTCATCTCTGCTGATAACTTTTCCTCTATCTAAAATCCATTTGTAATTACCACTTGAAGTCATTACACGATGGTAATTCTCATAATACGGAATTTTATTCTCGAAATGTTCTTTAATATCCGAATAATATTTGGGAAGATCATCTGGATGCACAATTTTATCCCAGCGTTCTGGTTCATCAAAAATATCTGCTGATTCTAATTCTAATATTTTCAAAGATAATGAGGAATAAAAAACCCTGTTCGTTACCATATCCCAATCCCAGATTCCAACAGTTGAAGCATCAAGAGCAAACTGGAAACGCTCTTCTGAAATACGCAGTTTTTCTTCTTTATCTTTTAATTCCGTTATATCCGAAACATGCCCATAAAAGATTACTTTTTTTTCCGGCGACAATTCTGTTTTGGCAGAAACTTTAAACCAGCGAAGTCCTTTTTTAGGCAAAAGAGCTCTAAATTCAATTTCCCACGGAATAATCTCTTTTTTAGACTTTACCAAAGACTGAAAAAACTTTTCCCTGTCTTGAGGAAAAACTCTATCGTAAATAGTAAACTTAATATCGTCTGTAAATTCTTTTAGCGGAAGCTCAAAAATATCGTCAACAGATTTGCTGACCAAAGGAAAAGTGTAGTGATTATTAGTGTCAATCACAAATTGGAAAAGCAGGTCAGGCATTTCAGCAAATAATTTTCTATAAAATTTATTTACCTCCAGGCAATCCTCATTATTATATAAATCAAAAACCATATACTGCAGTTTAAGTCAATAATATCAAAAACGAAGCCATGAAAAAACATGATTAATTTTTGTTTTTTAATTTCCTTACTACTTTAAAAATCCAATACAAGATATTAAATTTTGATCTAAAAACTGCCCGTTTAGTAAGAAAATTATTTCCTCGGATGATACGAATGCATCACTTCTTTTAGAAAACTTCTATCTAAATGCACGTATATTTCTGTGGTTGTGATAGATTCATGTCCAAGCATTAATTGGATCGATCTTAAATCTGCGCCATTTTCCAGCAAATGTGTTGCAAATGAATGCCGCAAAGTATGCGGACTTATGCTTTTTTTAAGGTTAATTTTAACTGCCAGATCTTTTATGATGGTAAAAATCATCGCACGTGTGAGCTGATTTCCTCTTCGGTTTAAGAACAAAGTATCTTCACAGCCTTTTTTAATATTAAGATGAACTCTAACCTGATTTTGATAAATCTCAATATATTTTTGTGTCAATTTCCCAATTGGAACGAAACGTTCTTTATTACCCTTTCCAGTAATTTTCATAAAACCTTCATCAAAAAACAAATCAGAAATTTTAAGAGCAACCAATTCCGAAACTCGAAGACCACATCCATACAACGTTTCGAGCATTGCTCTGTTCCGTTCCCCTTCGTTACTGCTTAAATCAATAGCATCAATTAAAGCATCAATATCTTTAACAGATAATGTATCAGGAAGTTTTCGTCCGGTTTTTGGACTTTCAATTAATTCTAAAGGACTGTCGTTTCGATAATCTTCAAAAATCAGATAATTAAAAAAGCTTTTTAATCCCGAAATGATTCGAGCCTGCGAACGTGGATTTACTTCTTTGGAAACAGAATATATAAACTGCTGAATAGTTTCATCGGTAATTTTTACAGGCGAAACATCAATTTGATTGGTTTCTAAAAAAAGATATAATCTTTCGATATCAAAACAATAATTATCGATTGTATTTTTAGACAAGCCGCGTTCAATTCGCAGATACGACTGATAGTCTTTTATATAATTATTCCATTTCATATTTACAAAGTAAAACATTTTTGAGTATAAAAAAACCTTCCAAATTTGGAAGGTTTAAATTATTTTAAAAATATTGAAATTAGAATTTATAAGCTGCATAGATTGCAAATACGCTATTCTTTGGACTATCTAAATATTGGTCCACATTATCTGCATCATAATCGCCAACATTTGACAAACCTACTGTATATCTTGCACCAACAGAAAAATTATCAGTAATATTAAACCCAGCACCAAAATTAAAACCAAGATCTACAGATTTGTAAGCATCTTTAACATCGGTACCGTCACTTTTTGCAGAAACAAGAAATCCTAACTGTGGACCTGCTTCAACAGTAAATTTTTTAGTTACATAAAACTTTGCCAATACTGGAATATTTATGTAATTCATTTTAAGATCAATGTCATTATTATTTCCAATTCTGTTAAATTTTGCTCCTTGTGTAGAGAACAAAAGTTCAGGTTGAATAGCCAATCTCTCTATAATTTTAATTTCGGCAAAACCTCCTAGTTGAAAACCAACCAAAGCTTCAGAATCATTATCTCCACTAAAACTTGTGATGTTAAGACCACCTTTTACTCCAAATCTTGTTTGTTGTGCGTTTGCAAAACCAAATGCCAAAATAGCAATTGCTAATAAAATAATTTTCTTCATGTCATTTCTTTTTTTGGGTTAAATTTTGATATTCAGTAATCAAATATAAAAATATTCTTCATAAAAAATTATTTTTATTTAACAAAAAAAGTAGTAATAAGAAGCGTAATGTGATTCGATAATGAATGGAACAAGAAAATAAAAAAGCCCTTTTCAAACGAAAAGAGCCTTTCTAATTAACTAAATTTTTTTTTAACCCTAGAATTTGTAAACAACTCCAAAAGTTACGGCTCTTAAATCAGTTCCAAAGTTAAAACTGTTAGTTTTATCAGCACCATGACCTCCATTGTTGTTAACACTATATCCTAAACCAAGCCAAGTAGCTTCGATTGCAAAATGGTTTGATAAGAAATAGCTTAAACCTAAACCAACATTCGCTCCAAACTCGTTTGATTTAAAATCGCTTGGTTTTTCTTTCAAGGTAGTAAAATCAATACCAGCCTGACCATACACAGAGAACTGAGATGCAGGAGTGAAATAGTATCTACCAAATGCCCCAGCTGTAAAATTATTGGTTTTGTCTTCACCAATTTTTGTGGTTCCAAAACCTAATTTTGCTCCAATTGCAATATTTTCAGACACAAAGTAACCTACTCTTGGTTCAATTATAAAACCATTAGCTTTAGCATCTCCCTCTTTTGTTGAATGTACATTTAAAGCACCAGAAATAAATGCATCTCCTTTTGAAAACCCAGTTGTTTGTGCATTAGCAAATGCAAAACCCAATACTGCAATAGCAGTTAAAAAAATTTTTTTCATGATTTTATTTTTAATTACGATGCCAAAAGTAGTTTTATACTTACAAGAAAACAGCCCCAATAAGTGCAGAAAATATTAAAATAAGACAGAATTGCACTACAATAAAAGTGTTGATTTTCAAATATTTAACAAACAACCATGCTTCTGAAGCCCTGTAAGACATGAAAAAGTGAGAATTTTAATAATTTTATTATGTCTTATATAAAACAATAAATTCTAAAAAATGTAGTTTTGAATCATAGAATAATTAATACCAAACACTAAAAAACATTTTTGTATGAAAAAAATACTTTTAGCAGCTGTATTGTTCATTGCAACAACAGCTACAATCCAAGCACAGTTTGTACAAATCGGGGTAAAAGCCGGGGTTAACTTTGCTAACCAAACAGGCGGTTCCAGCTTCGACGGAATCTCTGTTGATAAAAAAGGTATCACTAGCTACCACGGTGGTTTAGTCGCAGAACTTAAGTTATTAGAAAAATTCTCTATTCAGCCAGAGCTTTTGTACACTACACAAGGTGCAGAATACAAAAGTGCTGTACAGGATTTTAAAAACGAATTAGGATACATTGCAATTCCTGTTATGGCAAAAATCTACATGACAAAATCTCTTAGCTTAGAACTTGGTCCACAAGCCTCATTTCTTGTAAGCAATAAAAAAGAATTTGATGCTGCAGATCCAAAAACATTTGATTTCTCGCTTAATGCAGGTCTAGGATTAAAAGTTGTGGGAGGTCTTTTTGTTCAAGCTCGTTACGGAATAGGTTTGACTGAAGTTTCAAAAGAAGCTGATTTTAAAAACTCTGTATTCCAACTTTCAGCTGGATACATGTTCTAAAATATATCACATACTTTTACAAAAACCGCTCTATTTATTTGGAGCGGTTTTTTTATTTTTACACTTAATTGTGAAATGATTATTGTAAAATGCATTCACATCAGCTTAATTTAAAAACTTAATTACTCATGAAAATCTGCATTATCAACGGGCCAAATTTGAATCTTTTAGGAAAACGTGAACCTGAAGTTTATGGAAGCCAGACTTTTGAAGATTACTTTGAAATTTTAAAAGAGAAATTCCCAAACATCGAACTTTCTTACTATCAAAGTAATATCGAAGGCGAATTGATTGGAAAAGTTCAGGAATGCGGTTTTACGTTTGACGGAATTATTTTAAATGCAGGTGCTTACACACACACTTCTATAGGTTTGGGCGATGCTATAAAAGCCGTAACCACTCCAGTTATTGAAGTGCATATTTCGAATACATACGCACGCGAAAGTTTCAGACATCAATCTTATTTATCAGGAAATGCAAAAGGCGTTATTTTAGGTTTCGGATTAAAAAGCTACGAACTTGCAATTCAGTCTTTCCTATAAGCGTTATTTAACAAATTATTAATAAGCTCATTTTCGAGTTGTTTTATTTTTGTAAGAGAAACCACTTACATGAAAAACATTATTTTATCTGCCCTATTACTTTTTTCAGTTTTCAGTTCTGCTCAAATCAAAGGCACAATTACTGATGAGAAAGGAAATCCACTGCCATTTGTTTCTGTTTTTGAAGAAGGAACTTATAGAGGAACTACTTCAAATGAACAAGGTCAGTATCAATTACAGGTAAAAGAAATAGGAAAGAATAAAATCGTTTTTCAATATCTTGGATTCAAAACTCAAAAAATAACAGTTTCTCCAGATTCAAAAAACTTGACTTTGGATATAAAAATGCAGGAAGAAAGCTTTTCATTAAATGAAGTTGTTATTGATCCCAAAAATAATCCTGCAAATGCCATTATTAAAAGTGCCATTGCCAACAGAAAAGAAAATTCTGAGAAAACATCGCGGTTTACAGCAGATTTCTATTCAAAAGGAATTTTGAAAGTAAAAGATTTACCTAAAAAAATCCTCGGCCAGAAAATCGATCTCGGTCCTGATTTATCTTCCAATTTAGATTCTACCGGAACTGGAATTTTATATTTATCCGAAACCCTTTCAAAAATTTCATTCCAGAAACCCGATAAACTAAAAGAAACAATTATTGCTTCTAAAATATCAGGAAACAATAATGGCTTCAGCTATAATACAGCTGCATTATCAACTTATGATTTTTACGATAACACGTTAGAATTTGATGTAAATCTAATTTCTCCAATTGCGAGTAATGCTTTTAATTACTACAAATACAAACTCGAAGGAAGTTTTTATGATGATAATAAACATCAGATTTATAAAATTAAAGTTATTCCAAAACGCGACAAAGAACCAGTTGTTGAAGGTTATATTTATATAGTCGATGACAGTTTTGCTATTTATGCCTTGGATGTAGATATCAAAGGGTATCGAGTGAAAAATGAATTTACTGAAGTAATGAACCTAAAACAAAGCTTCAGTTATAATGCCGAAAACAAAATATGGTCAAAAAATGCACAAACACTTTCTTTTAATGCTGGAGGTTTTGGTGTAAAATTTTCAGGACAGTTTAATTATGTGTATTCGAATTATGAATTTCCAGATTCATTTTCTAAAAAAACATTTGGAAACGAAATCGTAGCTTTTGATTTAAATGCCAATAAAAAAGACAATGCTTTCTGGAATGAAATCCGTCCGATACCTTTAACACTTGAAGAAAGTACAGATTACACTAAAAAAGATAGTCTGCAGATCATTCGAAAATCTAAAAAATATACAGATTCAATTGATGCTAAAAATAATAAATTTAAAGTTTGGGACATTCTTCGAGGTTATGATTACAAGAACACTTTTAAAAAATACTCTTTTAAATACGACGGATTATTAAATCTGACCTCTTTGAGTTTTAATACCGTTCAGGGTTTTAATTTGGATTCTGGTTTTTCTTTTAAAAAATGGAATGAAGAAAACGGAAAAACAACATCTTTAAGCACCACATTTAATTATGGTTTTTCAGATGAGCGTTTGCGTGTTATTGGCGAATTCAGTCATCGCTTTAACAATATCAACTACGCAACGATTTATGTTTCGGGCGGAACAAAAACAGCTCAATTCAATAGCGCAGAACCTATTACAAAATTTGTCAATTCTATAAGTTCTTTATTTTTTAAAGATAATTATATAAAATTGTACAACCTTGAATTTACTCAAATCAGTTATACGCAAGATATTGCAAACGGAATTAATCTGAATGCAAAATTGGGTTATGAACAGCGAAAACCGCTTTTTAATACAACTGATTATTCTTTCTTCAAAAGAGACGACATTTATTCTTCTAATAATCCGCTTGCGCCGAATGATTTCAATACTCCTGCATTTGATCCGCATCATTTGATAAAAACAGGTTTAAATGCCCGAATTAATTTTGGAAACAAATACATTTCAAGACCTGATGGAAGGTATAATTTTAAAGATGAAAAATATCCGACAATCTTTCTAGCTTTCGAAAAAGCATTTGCAGCCAGCGAAAAAAAATATGAATTTGAAAGAATCGGCGCTGCCGTTCAATATGACTTAAAATTAGACAATAAAGGTGTTTTAGGAATGAATCTTAAAGCGGGTAAATTCTTTAATGCTGAAAATATCTCGTTTATAGATTACAGACACTTCAATGGAAACCAAACTCATATTGGAACAACTGACCGATATTTGAATGTTTTTAATTTAATGCCTTATTATACCAATAGTACAAATGATCGTTATTTTGAAATGCATTTAGAGCACAATGACATGGGTTATATCATGAATAAAATTCCGCTTTTGAACCTTTTAAAATCGACCATGAATATTGGATTTCATTCTTTGGCTATTCCAGACAGAAAACCTTATTCTGAATTTACAGTTGGTTTAGACAATTTAGGTTTCGGAAAATTTAAACTTTTCAGAGTTGATTATGTACATTCTTACCAAGCTGGCGTACAACAAAATGGCGTTGTGTTTGGATTGAAGATTTTAAATGTATTAGATTAGAGGTTCAAAGTGACAAAGCTACAAAAGCTCAAAGTTATTAGTACCTTATAAAAAAAATATCCGCTTAAATCTTTATCTCTGATTTCACAAAGATTTTACAGATTTAAGCGGATATTTTTTTGATTCTCTTTGTGCGTGCTTCGACTTCGCTAAGCCTGACAAAAATATGATTTTCAATAGAAAAAAAACCTTTGTTCCTTATCACCTCAGAACCTTTGTCCCTTTGTTCCTTTGAACCTCTAACAATGATAATCATCTGGTTCAATATGAATCAAAACATGACCCAATTGCGGAATTTCTTCTTTTAATTTATCTTGAAGTTTATGCGAAAGATCGTGTCCTTCTTTTACAGAAATTTTTGCCGAAACAATAGCATGAAGATCGACATGATAACGCATTCCGGCTTTTCGGATGTAACACTTTTCAGTTCCAAGAATTCCCGGAACTTTCAAAGAAACAACACGAATTTCTTCTACTAAATCATCATTAAGATTTTCATCCATGATTTCACCAAGCGCCGGTCTGAAAATTTTATAACTATTATACAGAATGAAAAATGCTGCAAAAAGCGCAGCCCAATCATCTGCAGATTCATAGCCTTTTCCCATAACCAAGGCAACCGTAATTCCGATAAATGCGGCTACCGAAGTTATAGCATCGCTGCGATGATGCCAGGCATCAGCAGCTAAAGAACTACTGTTTGTTTGTCGGCTTCGTTTCATTACCAATCGGAACGAATATTCTTTCCAGATAATAATAGCACCTAAAACATATAATGTCCAAGATTTAGGCAACTCATGTGAAGTTCCAATATTGGCAATACTTTCGTAACCAATAATAGTTGCCGAAGTAATTAAAAATCCCACAACCAAAAACGTAATCAGCGGTTCTGCACGACCGTGACCGTAAGGATGATTTTCATCTGCCGGTTTATTCGAATATTTAATTCCGAATAAAACCAAAAATGACGAAAATATATCTGTAGTTGACTCAATTGCATCTGCAATCAAGGCATATGAATTGCCAAAAAAACCTGCAAGACCTTTTACAAGGGCCAAGCAGGTATTTCCAACTATACTAAAGATAGTAGCTTTTATAGCTTTTTGTTCGTTTGTCATTTAACGGACATTAATTTTTTTTTTCGCCACGAATTCACGAATTTATATTTTCAAAAAATTATTAAAAATAATTCGTGAATTCGTGGCTATTTCAATTAAGCTCTTACGATTTTAGCGCCAATTGCTCTTAAGCGCTCATCGATACGCTCGTATCCACGATCGATTTGCTCGATATTTTGGATTGTACTTGTTCCCTTTGCAGAAAGCGCGGCAATTAATAATGAAATTCCCGCACGAATATCAGGAGAAGACATTGTTGTTGCTTTTAATTGAGATTCGAAATTATGCCCCATAACAACAGCTCTGTGCGGATCACATAACATAATTTTTGCTCCCATATCGATTAATTTATCCACGAAGAATAAACGGCTTTCGAACATTTTTTGGTGAATTAAAACATCTCCTTTTGCCTGCGTTGCCACAACCAAAACAATACTTAATAAGTCAGGTGTAAATCCTGGCCAAGGCGCATCGGCAATAGTTAAGATAGAACCATCGATATCTGTTTTTACTTCATATCCATCTTTGTGAGCTGGAATGTAAATATCATCATTACGTTTCTCGATTGTAATACCTAATTTTCTAAAAGTGTTCGGAATTAAACCTAAATTCTCCCAGCTAACATTTTTGATTGTAATTTCGCTTTTTGTCATAGCCGCAAGACCAATCCAAGAACCAATTTCGATCATATCTGGAAGAATCGTGTGCTCGCATCCTCCAAGAGTTTCAACACCTTCAATTGTCAATAAGTTAGAACCAACTCCAGTAATTTTAGCACCCATAGAGTTTAACATTTTACACAATTGTTGTAAATATGGTTCGCAGGCAGCGTTGTAAACGGTAGTTCTTCCTTTAGCCAAAACAGCCGCCATTACAATGTTTGCTGTTCCAGTTACAGATGCTTCATCTAAAAGCATATCTGTTCCTTGAAGACCTTCCTCAGGAGTTTCAACTCCATAAAAGTGATCTTCTCTGTTATATCTAAATTTTGCTCCAAGGTTTATAAAACCTTCAAAGTGAGTATCTAATCTACGACGTCCAATTTTATCTCCTCCTGGTTTTGGGATATACCCTTTTCCAAAACGAGCCAAAAGCGGTCCAACAATCATAATAGAACCGCGAAGTGCTCCTCCTTCTTTTTTGAAAGCTTCGGTTTCTAAATATCCAACATTAACTTCATCTGCCTGAAATGTAATTGATCCCGGCTCATTACGTTGAATTTTAACCCCTAAATTACCCAATAAAGTGATTAATTTATTGATGTCTATAATATCAGGAATGTTATTAATTTTTACTTTCTCTCCTGTCAGCAGCACGGCACATAAAATTTGTAACGCCTCATTTTTTGCTCCTTGTGGAGTAATTTCTCCTTTTAAAGGTGTCCCTCCTTCGATTTTAAAAATTCCCATAGATTGTTTTTAGGTTCTAAGGCCCTGAGATTCTAAGGTTCTAAGCTAAATCTTAGTTCCTTAGCTTCTTAGCTCCTTTTTACTTTTGATTATTGTTTTTTTTGAAAATTCTTTTTTTGGCCGCCTTTATTGTTTTTATTATTCTGCGGTTTTGTTTGTCCGCCAGAAGCTGTTTTATTTGACACACGTTTGTTAGTACGCATTAAATCTGTCGTATTTAAAAGCTCTTCTGTACTATGCAGCAAGTTGATTTTTCCTCCAGACAATTCGTATAAGTGTTCAAAAATCACATCATCTTTTACGGTGTCTTTATTCCAGCTTAGGAAAGATTTTTTCATATGATTGGCAATGACCATTACCAATGCATTTTTCATTTCACCTTCTTCCCATTTATTGGCAACATCAATCATGTATTTGATATTGTTACCATAAAATCTGTATTTTGGAAAATTCTGCGGATATTGTAAAGTCTCTGGTTTTAACTGCAATACATCTCTTGACGGAATTGGATATGGAGATTCAACATTCAATTTAAAATCAGACATTATAAAAAGCTGATCCCATAATTTATGTTGAAAATCTGGAACGTCACGCAAATGCGGATTTAAGCTTCCCATGACCTGAATGATGTATTTTGCAGCTTTATTGCGCGTTTCATCATCTTCAATTACAGTAGCCTGATCGATCAATTTTTGTAAATGACGACCATATTCAGGAATTATCAAACGTTGTCTTTCAGAATTGTATTCTAAATTGTAAACAACGTCACTTGCGGCTTCTCTTTTATATTTTTCGATCATAGGTTTATAATGAAACTATACCTTCAATAGTAGAAACTTCTTTGTATTTGCTAATCACATCGTCTGAGCTGTGCATTGTAACATCTACAGAAACGCTTGTAAATTTACCGGTTTTTGATTTTGTTGTTTTAATCACCGCTCCCATTCTGTCAAAAGCTTTTTCCACTCTCTCTACATTGTCGGCAACAGATGGCACAATGAATTTATACAAATATTCTGCTGGCCAGGTGTTTGCGTTATCAAGCTCTAATTTTAATCTTTCGTAAAATTCGGCTGTATTTTTTTCGTTATCGTTCTCCATTCGTAATTAAAAATAAACGCAAATATACGGTTTTGATTTCAGATTTATGATTTTAGATTTTAGATTTTTTGACTCTAAAAAACGAGTCTTTTTTTAGCCACAAATTCACGAATTTTCATCTATTTTTTTGGACTAAAATTTCAATTTCACGAATTTTAGTTAACTTGGCGAATCAAAAAAATAAAATGCGTGAATTCATGGCTGAAAACCTTGACGCGATCAAAACCTCATTACAATGAAAAAAATCTTTTTTTTACTTCTCGTTATTATTTCATTAAATTCCGCAAAAGCGCAAGAAGTCAAAACCCTAACTTACTTCCAAAACGACACTTTAAAACTAGATTTAGATTTATATCTGCCGAAGAAAAAGGCTGGTGAAAAAATTCCGTTGATCATGTTTGCTTTTGGAGGCGGATTTTCGGGTGGAGAACGCACAAGCGAAAAAGAGTTTGGTTTGTTCATGGCCAGAAACGGATATGCCGTTGCCAGTATTTCATACAGTTTATACATGAAAGGAAAAGATTTTGGCTGTAAAGGAATTTTAACCGAAAAAATAAAAGCAATTCAAATTGGCGTAAGCGATATGTGGCAGGCAACCGGATATCTTATTGAGAACGCTGACAAATACAATCTTGATACTTCAAAAATATTCATTTCTGGAATCAGCGCTGGCGCCGAAATTGGCTTTCATGCTTCTTTCTGGGATTATAAATTGATGAATTTATACAAAAGCAATCTACCCGAAAATTTTAGATACAAAGGTTTTATTGGAGGTTCAGGAGCGATTCAGGACATTAATTTAATTACAAAAGAAAAAGCAATTCCGATGTTGTTGGCGCACGGAAATAATGATGACACTGTTCCATACAGCGCAGGCTCGCATCGTTCGTGCCCTACAAATGCTTCGGGCTGGCTGATTCTTTTCGGTTCGTATGCCGTTTACAATCAAATGAATGATTTACATAAAGATGTCGAACTGATTACTTTCTGCGGAGGTGGCCATGAATTCTCTGGCTATCTTTTCCATCACGGACAGCAATATGTTCTGGATTTTGTAAATGATGTTTTAAACGGTAAAAAGTTTCAATCGCATTTAATTTTTCCTTCTAATAAAAAAGGGAAGGATTCTGGAAAGTATTTGTTTTGTGAATAAATATTTAGAATCATCATGCTATAGTTCCTACGGAACAATATTTTAGTATCGTCATTTTTTTACCAATATTCAACTCGTAAACGAGTTGCTTCTGAATGAACTACAATCATATCTCGTAGAGATTGAATATTTATAGCAAATTTAATTTCACAACATTAAAAAGCTTCAGCGGAGCGACATATTTTGGTTAATTTATATGTCGCTCCGCTGGAGCTTTTTTTGCTTTATACATATATTTTCTATAAATATGTCGTCCCTAAAGGGACTTAAAAGAAGATAGCACTTCCAACTAAAATATCAAGTCTTTCGTTTCTTATAAATATTCTTTTTAATTATAAATAAGTTTAGGTAAATTTGCGCTTTATTTTTAGAATAGTGCAAAAACAAATCATAGTACTCCTTGGCGGCCCTGGTACAGGAAAATCTACACTTATAAACGAATTAGTAGCTCGAGGCTATTGCTGCTACCCAGAAATTTCTAGAGAAGTTACACTCGAAGCTCAAAAAAGAGGTATCGAACAATTATTCTTGGAACAGCCTTTATTATTTAGCGAAATGTTGCTTGAAGGTCGTATTGAGCAGTTTAAAAATGCCAAAGAAGAAACTGACAATGTCGTTTTTATTGATCGAGGAATCCCAGATGTTGTCGCTTATATGGATTATATTGGTGATGAATATCCAGAGCATTTCACAAAAGCTTGTGAGGATTACAAATATTCTAAAACTTTTATTTTACCGCCTTGGGAAGAAATTTATCAAAGTGACAAAGAGCGTTATGAAAATTTCGAACAGGCATTGGAAATTCAGAAATATCTAATCGAAACTTATAAAAAATACGGTTACGATTTAATTGAAGTTCCAAAAGACACGGTTGAAAACAGAATTCTTTATATCTTAGACAAAATTTAGCAGCCGGGTTTAAAGTTGCAAAACTAGAAACTGATTTCTAAATTTTTAACTTTAATACATTGGCCATGCAGGATGCACAAGAGATTCTTTTAAAATACTGGAAACACGAAAGTTTCCGACCATTGCAAAAGGAAATTATTGATTCGGTTTTAGAAGGTCAGGACACTTTTGCGCTACTTCCAACCGGCGGAGGAAAATCAATTTGTTTTCAGGTTCCAGCCATGATGCGTGAAGGAATCTGCCTTGTAATCTCACCTTTAATTGCGCTGATGAAAGATCAGGTAGCAAATCTGCAAAAAAGAGATATTAAAGCTATCGCTCTTACTGGAGGAATTCATACCGAAGAAATTATTGATCTTCTCGACAACTGCCAATTCGGGAATTACAAATTCCTCTACCTTTCACCTGAACGCCTGCAATCGGATTGGATTTTAGAACGAATCAAAAATCTTCCTATCAATTTAATTGCTATTGATGAGGCGCACTGCGTTTCGCAATGGGGACACGATTTCAGACCGGCTTATTTAAAAATTTCAGATTTAAAAAAATACTTTCCTAAAATTCCATTTTTGGCTTTAACTGCGACAGCAACTCCAAGAGTCGTTGAAGACATTAAAACAGAACTCGGATTAAAAGACACCAAACTTTTTCAGCAGTCTTTTGAAAGAAAGAATATTGCTTACATGGTTTTTGAAGTCGAAGATAAATTATACCGTGTTGAGCAGATTTTGAAGAAAAACCCACAGCCTTCTATCATATATGTCCGCAATAGAAAATCCTGCCTCAATATGTCAACCCAATTACAGTCGCTGGGTTTTAGAGCAACGTATTATCACGGCGGACTTTCGGCTCAGGAAAAAGACAAAAACATGCAGTTGTGGATGTCGGAACAGGCACAAGTTATTGTGGCTACGAATGCATTTGGAATGGGAATTGACAAAGACAATGTCAAAACGGTTATTCATACTCAATTACCTGAAAACTTAGAAAATTATTATCAGGAATCTGGACGTGCGGGGCGAAATGGAGAAAAATCTTTTTCAATTTTGCTTTTTAATAATTCAGACGCCAATCAAACCGAACAGCAATTTTTAAGTGTTCTTCCTGATAAAAAATTTCTAAAAACTATGTATGTCAAACTTTGCAATTATTTTCAGATTGCCTATGGCGAAGGCATAGACGAATCGTACTCGTTTAAAATGAATCATTTTTGTAATAAATATGATTTTCCAACTTTAAAAACGTATAATGCACTTCAGTTTCTGAATCAGCAGGGAATCATTACAATGTCTCAGGAATTTTCTGAAAAAGTAACGATGCAGTTTTTAATAGAATCAAAAGAAGTCATTCGATATATGAGTTTGAATTCTAATGATGAAGAAATTATTCTGGCAATTTTAAGAACATATCCGGGAATTCACGAAATGAAAACGGCTATTAATCTGCCTTTGATCGCAAAAAAATCAAATCACACAGAAGCTCAGGTTACAGCAGTTTTAGAAAAGCTGAAAGAAAAAGACATAATAGAATACAAATCTAAGAACAATGACGCGACTATTTTATTTAATGAAGTCCGCGAAGATGACTTGACCATAAACCGAGTTTCTAAATATCTTGAAAAACAGAACAAACTGAAAAGAGATCAGCTTTCGTCTGTTCTTTATTATATAAAAGAAGACAAGACATGTAAAAACAGATTGGTTTTAGATTATTTTGGAGAAAAAGCCGATTCGAACTGCGGCGTCTGCTCCTACTGTATTACTCAGAAAGGCAAAATCACCGAAGCCGATTCGATTGCTGATAAAATCCTCCATTTATTAAAAGCAACTGCCTTAACTTCGCGCGAAATTCAAAATCAGATAAAATTAGATACTAAAGATGTTCTTTCGGTTCTTCAGGAATTATTAGAAAACAATCATGTGGTTATTTTATCCAATAATAAATACACTTTAAAAACCTAATGGAAAAATTACGAATTATATTCATGGGAACTCCAGAGTTTGCAGTTGGCATTCTGGATACCATTCTGAAAAACAATTATGAAGTTGTGGGCGTTATTACTGCTGCAGATAAACCTGCAGGACGCGGACAAAAAATAAAATATTCTGCCGTAAAGGAATACGCTCTGGCAAATAATATTCCTTTATTACAGCCGACCAATTTAAAAGATGAGAGTTTTTTAGCCGAATTAAAAGCCCTGAATGCTAACCTGCAAATTGTAGTTGCTTTTAGAATGCTCCCTAAAGTAGTTTGGGAAATGCCAAGTCTGGGAACTTTCAACCTTCACGCTTCACTTCTTCCAGATTATCGTGGTGCAGCACCAATTAACTGGGCAATTATCAACGGCGAGACCAAAACTGGAGTTACAACTTTCTTTATCGATGATAAAATCGATACGGGTGCGATGATTTTAAATTCGGAAATTGCGATTGAACCGCAGGAAAATGCAGGACAACTGCACGACCGATTAATGAATTTGGGAAGCACAACTGTAATCGACACTTTAAAAGTAATTGAAAACGGAAATGTCAAAACTACGATTCAAGAAGATCATGATGACATTAAAACAGCTTACAAATTAAACAAGGAAAACTGCAAAATTGATTGGACAAAATCTGGCAACGAAATCAATAATTTAATCCGCGGTTTAAGTCCGTATCCTGCCGCATGGTGTTTTTTAAAGGATAAAAATGAAGAACTAAATATTAAAATATACGAAGCCAAACTGGTATCTGACCAGCATTCTTACGAAATTGGAAAATTAATAAGTAGTAAAAAAGAGATTAAGATTGCAATAAAAGATGGGTTTATCGAGTTATTAATCCTACAATTACCAGGAAAGAAGAGAATGCAGGTGTCAGAATTATTAAATGGCATTACTTTTTCTGATGACGCAAAGTTGTATTAAGCTCAGTAAAACAGGGGTTTGTACCTGTTTTTGGTCGATAAACAACATGCTTTATGAACAAAAAAAGCAAGTTATCAACAATTATTGCTAAAATTAAAGAAAACACTTGCACGCAACGGATTTCCTACTAAATTTGTGTATTAACAATTTTTTTTAACCAACAATTAATAACTAATTATTATGAACAAATCAGAATTAATCGATGCTATCGCTGCTGATGCAGGAATCACAAAAGCTGCGGCAAAATTAGCTTTAGAGTCATTTTTAGGAAATGTAGGAACTACTTTGAAAAAAGGTGGAAGAATTTCATTAGTAGGTTTCGGATCTTGGTCAGTATCTGCGAGAGCTGCTAGAGACGGTAGAAATCCTCAAACAGGAAAAACTATCAAAATTGCTGCTAAAAATGTGGTAAAATTCAAAGCTGGAGCTGAATTAGAAAGTGCAGTGAACTAAGTAGGAAAGTTCTCTAAACTAAGATAATATAATTAAAACCCTCCTTATGGAGGGTTTTTTTATGCGGTTTAACGATTTTTTTTGCGATTTTAAAAATTTTATGATTAAATTTAATAAAAATTGTAACCGTATGATTTCAGAAAAATTAAAAAAAGGACACCTGCTTATTGCCGAGCCTTCGATAATTGGAGATTTATCTTTTAACAGATCGGTAATTTTATTAGCAGACCATAACAAAGAAGGATCAATTGGATTTATCATTAACAAACCGTTGAAATACACGATTCATGATTTGATTCCAGAAATTGATGCCAACTTCAAAATATATAACGGAGGACCAGTTGAACAAGATAACCTGTACTTCATTCACAATATTCCAGAGCTTATACCTAATAGTGTGGAAATCTCTAACGGAATTTATTGGGGAGGTGATTTTGAATCAACCAAAGACTTAATTAACAACGGATCGATCAATAAAAACAATATTCGTTTTTTCTTAGGTTATACCGGTTGGGATGAAAATCAGCTCGAAAATGAAATGCAGGGCAATTCCTGGATCATTGCCGATAACAGCTACAAAAATAAAATTATCGGAAAATCGACTACTCATTTTTGGAAAGAGCAGATTATTGAACTTGGCGGAGATTACCTTATTTGGTCAAATGCACCAGAAAATCCGTATCTGAATTAATTTTCAGATATGGATTCATTAAGCTTCTGCACCAATAAATGAGCCAGATTACTTGTAAATTCTTTTTTTCGATATTTGGTTATCGGCTGTATTCCCGTGATTACATTCGTCAAAAATAATTCATCGGCTTTTTGAAGATCAAAAGGAGAAATTATTTCTTCCAGCACTTCTATGCCTTCAACTTTTTTGGCTAAGGCTAAAATCTGTTTGCGCATAATCCCATTTAAGCAGCCTTCAGATACAGGTGGAGTAATTAGTTTTTTACCTAAAAGCATAAAAAGGTTTCCTTGCAATCCTTCGATAACATTTTTGGAATCGTTTATCAAAAGACAGTTTGCAAAACCGTTTTCGTGAGCAAAAATACTTCCAGTAACGTTAATCATTTTATTCGTCGTTTTAATTGACGATAATAATTGTTTTGCTACATAGAAATCTTTATATAAATCTACTTCGTATTCATCAGTATTTAGAACATAAGAAGTATTTTCTAAATGTGTCGCATGAATCAAATATGAAATTTCATTTGTTTTTGGCAGATACAACCCTCCATCATTTCTAAAAACAGTTATTCTTGCTCTTGCAGATGCCGTTATACCATTTGCCTGAACTAGATTTAAAACCTGTTCTTCAAAATATTCCATGGTAAAGTTCATTGGAATTTCCATTCTTACGATACGCATCGAAGCCATTAATCGGAAATAATGATCTTCGAGGAACAAAATTTTGTTGTTGATTATTTTTACGGTTTCAAAAACGCCATCACCATATAAAAAGGCACGATTTTGAGTTAATAAATTTTCTTCTTGTACTGTGTTTCCGTTAAAATTAATCATAAAAAAACCCTGAATTTTGTTCAGGGCAAATATAAGGTATAAAATAGACTTTTACTAAACAGATCCAATAAGATGTTTTAAGTCTGAGATTTGATTCTCCCACAATTGTTTAGCCTCTCCTATTTCGTCTTTTGTCGCAAAATCAACTACCATTAATGACACATCTTTAGTTAATTCATCAACTAAAATATGAAGTTCAAAAAAGTATTCAGTATCCTTACTGCTTTCGTCTACCCATTTAAATTTTACTTTCTCTCCAGATTTTTTAGAAGCCAGACGTGCTTTTTCCTGTGAATCATTCCAGATAAAAGTGAAAAATTCACCTCTTGAGTTAACATTGTCAGCAAACCATTCTTGTAAACCTGACGGAGTTGATATATATTGATACAACAATTGCGGAGAAGAATTTATCGGAAACTCTATTTCGTAACGTATTTTTGAATCCATGTGCTACTTTTAATTTTTTTGGAAATATAAGAATATATGTCCAAAAACAACACATTTTTAAAAATATTTTTTTTTCTTCATTTTATGCTTGTGCGCTTTAATATTATTTCTATCTTTGCACCCGCAATCAGGAATTCATGATAGCAGTCCAGGCGAGGTAGCTCAGTTGGTTAGAGCGCAGGATTCATAACCCTGAGGTCACGGGTTCAACTCCCGTCCTCGCTACGAAAAAGGCAAAACCCTTAAACAGAAATGTTTAAGGGTTTTTTATTATTTTTAAAATAAAATATAATAAAGCAGCGACTTATGGAAGGCGAAATAAATTTAAATGCAATCTTAAAAAACCTTAATCCGGTTCTTAACGAAGGAAAATATGTTTATTTAAAAATTGATTCTGTAGAAGACATTCCCTTCTCAAAAATTCTATTCCTTTTTAAAGAAAAGGAAGGAATCACGGTTGTCGTAGAAAAACAAACTGCTGAAGATCTTAATCGTTCTTTTTCTTATATTGCATCATGGATTACTTTAGAAGTACATTCTTCATTGGCAGCTGTGGGTTTAACTGCTGCATTTTCTCAAGCTTTAGGAAATGCTGGAATCAGTTGTAATGTAGTCGCGGCTTATTTTCATGATCATATTTTTGTTGATGAAAAAGATGCCGCAAAAGCTATGGAAGTACTATTAGAACTCAAACAAAAAAGCGAAGATTCTATATAAGCAATCCCGAAATAAAAAAACACAAAATTGCGTTGAGAAGTGCCATTAAAATAGCATTTTTGCAAACTAAAGTAATTACTAATAACTATGGATGTAGTCAGATTTAAAATCACATCAAAAACGATAAAAGTAGAAGTACGCAATTCGAATAATTATGTTTTTAATTTTAATAACGCTTTAGATATTAAAAAAGAAGACAAAGATGTTTTATTAAAACTTTACAATGCTTTAGATCTTCTTTTTAAAAAAGAAACTCAAGTTGAAAACAAAAACTACATTTCGCCAAACCAGACTAATATATTGGACCAGATTTCGGCTGCTGATAATTTAGAGCTGGAAGAATAGAATAAAATGCTCCATACGTTTTCCAATTAATTCAATCAATTGTAAATGGATTATCAAATCATTGCGAAAAGAATATTAGAATTAAAAAATGCTGATTTGAATCTCAGAGAAAAGCTCATTAAAAGCAAACAGCTTTCTGAAGGATACAATCAAGAAATGGAAAAACTCCACAATCAAAATGCGAAAACATTAGCTGAAATAATAGAAGTTATTGGTTATCCCACTATTGATAAAGTAGGAAAAGAAGCCAATGAAGCCGCTTGGCTCATCATTCAACATTCTATTGGACAGCCAGATTTTATGAGAAAATGTGCCGCAGAATTAAAAACTGCCGTCAACGAAAATAAAGCGGATGCAATTCATTTGGTTTACCTTACAGATCGTATCGCTGTTTTTGAAGACAAACCTCAACTTTACGGAACTCAATTTGACTGGGACGAAACCGGAAAATTAATTCCAAATCCTTTCGACGATTTAGCTAAAGTAAACGAAAGACGAAAAGCAATTGGACTTATTACTTTGGAAGAACAAACCGAAAGCATACAAAAACGTGCTCTGAATGAAAATCAAACTCCTCCAAAAGATTTCAACAAACAAAAGGAAGAAATGAATGAATGGAGAAAAAAAGTCGGCTGGATAAAATAAATTCCACTGTCTAAATTCTGAACCTTTCAACAAAACAACTTTGGACTTTTTAACAAAGCTTTTAGAAGACTTTCTTCAGAACTTTGCCCTATAAAAGTACAAGAAATGATACATTCAAATCAAAAAGTATTAGTTACAGGCGGAACGGGATTTCTGGCAATACACAGTATTTTGCAATTATTAAATCGGGGTTATCAGGTTAGAACCACAGTTCGCTCCTTAAAAAGCAAAGACAAAGTTTATGAAATGCTTACAAACGGAGGAATTTCTGATTTCAATTTATTAGAATTTACTGAAGCTGATCTTACCAGCGATAAAAACTGGGCAGAAGCCGTAACCGGTTGTGATTTTGTCCTGCATATTGCTTCTCCAATTTTTATACGTTTACCCAAAAATGAAGACGAAATGGTTCGTCCTGCTGTTGATGGAACTTTGCGTGTATTAAAAGCTTCAAGAAATGCTGGAGTAAAACGTGTCGTAATGACTTCTAATTTTGGAGCAGTTGGTTACAGTCACAGAGACAGCAATTCGCTTATAACCGAAGAAAGCTGGACAGATCCTAATGAAAAAGGACTTTCAACTTATAACAAATCCAAAGTTCTTGCCGAAAGAGCCGCTTGGGATTTTATGAAAAATGAAGGCGGAACTTTAGAACTTTCTGTTGTAAACCCGATGGGAATTTTTGGGCCTTCTTTAAATGCTGATTTATCGAGCGGTTTTGAAATGCTTAAAAAATTACTAGACGGTTCTATGAAAGCAATTCCAGATATCAGATTAGGAATCGTAGATGTTAGAGATGCTGCCGAATTACATATTCTGGCAATGGAAAATCCAAAAGCAAAAGGCGAACGATTTTTAGCCTTATCTGGCGGAACAATGTCACTAATGGAAATTGTAAATCTGCTTAGAGATAAAATGCCATACGTTACCACCAAAGCACCTTCAAAAGCTTTGCCTACATTTATATTACGTTTCGCGGCATTATTTAACGATCAAGCAAAAGCGATTTTACCTTTAGTTGGAATTAACCGAAATGCCAGTAATGAAAAAGCGAAAACAACTCTAGGCTGGAACCCGCGCAGTAATGAAGAAGCCATTACAGCCACTATTATTAGTTTAATTAAATGGAAATCTCTTAACGTTTAAAAGATGAAAGTAATTGTAACAGGTGCAACCGGAATGGTTGGCGAAGGCGTTTTAATAGAATGTCTGAACAATACAGAAGTAGAATCGGTTTTGTATGTGGGAAGAAAACCAAGCGGGAAATCACATCCAAAACTCACCGAATATTTGGTTTCTGATTTTCTTTCGCTAAAAAGTAACAACAGCAGACTTGCAGGTTATGATGCCTGCTTTTATTGCGCCGGAATAAGTAGTGTAGGCATGAACGAAACCGACTATACTCATATTACTTACGACACCACAATCCATTTTGCAAAAGTAGTATTGAGTCAAAACTCATATCTGACTTTCAATTTTATTTCTGGATCGCATACTGATAGTTCCGAAAAAGGAAAAGTAATGTGGGCACGTGTAAAAGGGAAAACCGAAAATGCTTTACAAAAACTGCCTTTCAAACAGCAATATAATTTCCGTCCAGGATTAATGAAACCAGACAAAGCGCAAATTCATCTTAAAGGATTCAATAAATATATTAAGTCGCTTTACCCAATTATGGGACTGTTTTATACAGGCTGTAAAACCACAGAAATTGGACGCGCCATGATTGCCGTAACAAAATTCGGTTTTTCTAAAAAAATACTAGAAGCCAAAGACATTAAAAATGCAACCACTTTATTATGAAAAAACGAATTTTAAAAATCATCAAGCGTATGTTTGTTGTCATTGCTGTGCTAATCGTAATCCTCAGCTTCTCTATTTGGCTTTATATGCAGAAAGATGTATTTGGAGGAAAACCTTCGGAACAAAATTTAGTACAAATTGAAAAATCATCTCATTATAAAAACGGAGAATTCCAAAATATTAATAACACACCTACATTTGCTCCCGGTTACGGATTCTGGGGCGAAATCAGCAAACAATTTTTTGATAAATCAGTACCTACTCAACCTTCAAAACCAATTCCGTCTGTCAAAAGAGATTTAAAAAATCTTCCTGCAGAGAATCTATTGGTGTGGTTCGGACATTCCTCTTCCCTATTACAAATCAATGGTAAAAAAATCCTGATCGATCCTGTTTTTAGTGACAATGCTTCTCCTCTGCCTAATAGCGTAAAAGTTTTTAATGGAAGCAATACTTATAAAGTTGAAGATTTACCAGAAATTGATTATCTGTTAATTTCACATGATCACTATGATCATTTGGATTATCCAACTGTTTTGTCTCTACAGAAAAAAGTAAAAACTGTACTCTGCGGATTGGGAGTTGGAGCGCATTTTGAACGTTGGGGATATCCAAAAAACAAAATTATCGAACAAGATTGGAATGATTCTGTTTCTATTGAAAAAGATTTTACCATTCATACACTTCCAGCCAGACATAAATCAGGACGTGGTTTTAAGCAAAACCAAACTTTATGGGCATCATTTTTAATCAACTCGCCTTCGCTAAAAGTTTTTTATAGCGGCGACGGCGGTTATGATACTCATTTTGCTGAAATTGGAAAAAAATTCGGACCAATTGATATAGCAATAATGGAAAACGGCCAATACAACAAAGCTTGGCATTATATTCATATGCTTCCCGAAGAAACTTTAATGGCAGGCCGAGACTTAAAAGCCAAAAGCCTTGTTCCGGTTCACAATTCAAAATTTGCTCTTGCCAGACATACTTGGAACGAACCTTTAAGTGAATTGACTCGATTGAATGAAAAATATCAGATACCACTTATTACACCCATTATTGGAGAAATAGTTATTTTTGATACTACTAAAGTTTTCAAACAATGGTGGAAAAATGACTCTGCCAATTAAACAATACGCGTTATGAGACTTACAGAAATCAAAAGTTGTTATATAGGTCCAGAAATATCTCCTGAACAATTTATTTCGGAACATTTCTTTTTGTATCTCGCAAAAGGCACGATCGAGGGTTATGACGGCATTAGTAAATACAGCTTAAAAAGTGGCGAATATTGTATTGTGCGAAAAAATCATTTGGCACGTTACAATAAACAAAAAGAAAATGGCGAATTTGAAAAAGTAGTCATGATTTTGGATACTGAATTTCTAAAGTCTTTTATGACCAAACATCAAATAAAAGCACAGCGTTATGAAGATGATGCGTCATTTTTTCTATTAAAAAATACCAATTTGATTCCGAATTTCATTCTTTCATTAATGCCATATTACAATGACGGAGGCGAAATTGACGATACTTTTGCAGATCTAAAACGCGAAGAACTGCTTTTGATTCTCTTAAAAGAAAACCCAGAATTAAAAAACATCCTTTTTGATTTTGCTCCGCCACAAAAAATCGATTTAAAAGCATACATGAATCGGAATTACAAATTCAATATCAGTATGGAGCGTTTCGCTTATCTTACCGGAAGAAGTATTTCGGCTTTTAAACGTGATTTTGCTTCTATTTTTTCAGATACGCCAAGCCGTTGGTTAATTCAGAGAAGACTTCAGGAAGGTTATTTCTTAATTGAGAAAAAACAAAAGAAACCTTCGGATATTTATCTGGATCTTGGTTTTGAAGATCTCTCTCATTTTTCTTTTGCATTCAAAAAGAAATATGGCATTACACCAACTGATATTTTAAAATCGATTAAAAAAATATAAATACTGGACTATCATTTTATGAAAAAAGTGGACTGTATCTATCTTCATTATCATTCTTAAATTTGGGGTAATTTTTGAAAAACATGAAAGTACATTTTATACAGCACGAAACATTTGAAGCATCAGGCGCTTATCTTCAATGGGCAGAAAATAGAAACTATGAGATTTCTTTTTCTAAAGTTTATGAAGATGATATTCTGCCAGATACCGCAGATTTTATAGATCTGCTAATTGTTATGGGCGGACCTCAAAGTCCAATCACTTCAGTTGAAGAATGTCCGCATTTTAATGCTGAAGCCGAAATGAATTTAATTCGAAAATGTATTTCGGCAGGAAAAGCAGTTGTTGGAGTTTGTTTAGGATCGCAATTGATTGGAGAAGCTTTAGGAACTTCCTTTGATCATAGTCCTGAAAAAGAAATCGGTGTTTTTCCAATAACATTAACCGAAGCTGGTTTGGAAGACGAAAAAACAAATCATTTTGGAAGTTCCTTAAATGTAGGACATTGGCACAATGATATGCCCGTTTTAACAAAAGAAAGCAAAATTCTGGCTGCGAGTGAAGGCTGTCCAAGACAAATTATTCGATATTCTGATTTGGTTTATGGCTTTCAATGCCACATGGAATTAACTACAGAAGTTGTATCGCTTTTAATTGACAGTGAAGAAGATTTATTAGAAAAAAGCAGTAAATATAAATTTGTTCAAAGTCCCGAAACTATTTTATCTTATGATTATACAAAGATGAATCAAAAGCTGTTTCAGTTTCTGGATAAACTTGTATCGGCTTATAAAAACTAATATTTTTTTATTTTCTCATACTTTGTTTGATTTTTTCTCTATGTTGCTCTCCCCAAGCGCTAAGTTCGGCTATTACACTTTTTAATGTTAAGCTGTAATCTGTAGCTTCGTAAACAATGTTTATCGAAGTTGTTTCATAAACATTTCGTTTAATAAAACCGTTAAATTCTAAATCTTTAAGTTCTTTAGCAAGAACTTTTGGTGATATTCCATCAATCTGCTTTAGAATTTCATTAAAACGTTTTGGAGATTGTACCAAAGAAAGAATTAAAGCAATCTTCCATTTTCCGTTCAAAACATAAAGAGCATCTATTACATTTTTGAGAGAATCTGTACATTCTTGTTTCGTTGGAAGTATTTCTTTTTCAATTGTTTTCATACTCACAAAGATACATACTTTCCTAAAAGTAACTGATTTCCTTTAGGTAACTAACGTTTTTTACATACTTTATAATTCTAGTTTTGTTTAATAAATTTAAAATTATGAAACACATTCTTCATGTAATATCCAGTATTCAGGGTAACGAATCATACAGCAAAAAACTAGGAAACGCCATTATCGAGAAAATTCAACAAAAATATGACGGAAGCACTGTCGAAGAATTAAATTTGGCAGAAAAGGAAATTCCACATTTGGATGCTGAATTTCTTGGAAAATTATTTACTCCATCGAATTTATTTAACTCAGACAAAAAACAATCCATTCATTTTGCAGACGATTTTTTGAAACAATTACAAAATGCAGATATTATTGTAATTGGAGCTCCTCTTTACAACTTTACAATACCTTCTCAATTAAAATCTTGGATTGATTATATTACCAGACCTGGAATCACTTTTGGATATGGTGAAGATGGTCGTCCAATTGGATTAGTTACAGGAAAAAAAATCTATATTGCTATGGCTTCAGGTGGAATTTATTCTGAAGGACCGGGTAAAGTTAACGATTTTGTGGTTCCTTATTTACAAGCTTTTTTAGGCTTTCTAGGAATGACAGATTTAACTGCTTTCCGTGCCGAAGGACTTAAAGTTTCCGGAATAAAAGAGCTAGCAATGGAAAAAGCGATTAAGAGTATTGTAATAGATTAGAAAATAGACTTGTCCTTACTTATACATTTAAGCTGATTAAAAATTTCACAAAATAAAAACCCTTAAACATTTTTGTTAAGGGTTTTTATTTGAATTTAATTGTAACATTTCTTAAAAAAGAGCGTCATATCTTAAATTAAATTACGGTTCTTTGCAACTTATTATATTCATGATTTGATCGTTGTCAAATCATGAATGCAATAATATTGAAACCAATGAGTTTAGACTAGAATACTGGTCACGATATTTTCGTTATGGACAATAAAAAGTTTATTATAAATCTAAAAAAAGGTGATGAAGCTGCGTTTAAGGAAGCGTATTTCAATTACTACGATAAACTGATAAACATTGCCAGACGTTTTAATTCTTCATTATTTACTCCTGAAGATTTTGTTCAGGAAACTTTCATCCGATTATACAACAAAAGGGAACTGCTTAACGAAGAGGTTTTGTTTGACAAACAGATATTTGTTATCTGCAAAAACATTATTATCAATCACGTTAACAGAGAAAACAAAATAATATCACTTGATCCTAATCAAGTTGACGTGCCGCAGGAAGAATCATATTCTGGAATTTTTGAAGAAAGACAAGAAAAACTACAAAATTTCATAAATCAGCTTCCAGAGCAGCAGCAAAAAATCTTCACTCTACACAAACTGGAAAACCTTAGCTATAAGGAGATTGCAGAAATTACAGATCTTTCTGAAAAGACCATTGCCAATCACATTTATCTCGCCAGTAAATTTATTCGAAAAAAAATCGAAAACCATTAGGAACTTTTTTGTTCTCGTTTGTTATACTAAAAACAAAGAACAAAAAATGCATATCGAAGCTTATAAAACGAATGTGAGAACAAAGAAAGATGCAAGTTTACTTGTCGCACTTTTACAGTTCGTGATTTCTGACTGTATCATCAATTTCGATCGTAAGGGACGTGAAAATATCCTGAAAATCGAAACCAACAGAGACGTTAAAGAAATGGTATATGGTGTTTTTACAAAACAAGGATTTCAGTGCCAAATCATCTAACACCAAACAACATGGACAAGGAAAAATTAGACGAAGAGTTTGAAAAATTATGGAATGAAACTCCTGCTTCACATTCAAACGCAGAAAAAGAAGCCTCATGGAAACAATTTCATTCGAAAACTTTTGCTCCAAAGAAAAAGAAGTTTAAACCGTGGCGCTATTACGCAGCAGCGGCAGTATTGCTTTTTGTTTTGATTGGAACGGGCATTTATTTTAACGGAGAATCGCCGTCTGAGAATATTGTTCTTGCCGGAAATGTAATCGAAAATACTACTTCTACAATAAAACACATCGTATTACCCGATAATTCAAAAGTAGAACTGAGTCCAAATTCTAAAATTTCCTTTGGCGATAATTTTGCCCTAAACCGAAAAGTTGAAATTGATGGTGAAGCACATTTCAAAGTAACAAAAGACAAACAGCATCCGTTTCAGGTTTTTTGTGATGAAACAACCACTACTGTTTTAGGAACTTGTTTTACGGTTAAGGAATCTGAAAATGAAGAAATTATAGTCGAGCTTTTTGAAGGAAGTGTTCAGATGAATGTAAAAGGCCAGGATCAAAAATGGATTTTAAAACCGGGCGAAAAATTTACGTATGCAAACCAAACTGCTTCGGTAACTGAATTCAGTCGTTTTATTGATTTTGACAACGAAAAACTGGCTGTTATCAGTTCTTATATTGAGGAAAATTACGGTTATAAAGTGATACTTCCAAAGGGATATCAAAACCAAAAAATCACCATCAGAATCAATAAAAAAGAAGACCTAAAAACAATTGTACAATTAATATCAGAAATGTATAACCTAAATTATGAAATAAATGAAGAATTGAAACAGATCACTTTTCAATAAAAAAAGAAAAGGATGTAAGCCGCGAAACTACACATCCTCCTTATAATCAGGATAACACGAGGTTATTCCATTTAATAATATTCAAAAATACAAAATTTCATGAAGCATATAATTTCAGCATGCTTTTTTTTATTCAGTTTATGTATGTCTGCTCAGAACGTTACAGTAACTGTAGATCAAAATGTAACCTTAAAAGAATTCTTTAAGCAGATTGAGAATCAAACTGATTTCAAGTTTGCTTTTACAGATCAAATTGATACCAATCAAAAATACTTTACAAAAAAAAGCACGTATAAGAATATCGAAATCGAGAAACTTATTACTGAACTCAACAAAAATGCCTCTATTCAATTTTCTATTGTAGGCAGCAATATTTTTGTAAAACAAAAATCGCATCCTGTCAAAGCTTCGAAAAAAAAAAGCTGGCTGACAGGTCAGGTTCTTGATGATGATAGACAAGCCGTTATTGGCGCCAATGTTTATGTGAAAGAACTTGAAGTTGGTGCCGTAACGGATATTAACGGAAAATTCAGTATTGAAATTCCAAATGGAAGTTACACCGTTTCGATTAGTTACATCGGTTTTAAAAACAGAGAAAAACATATTACAGTTTCAGACAATACAACGCTTATCATCAATATCGAATCAGACAGTCAGGAATTAGAACAAGTCATAGTTACCGGAAACAAAGCCGTTGACATCAAAACCACTCAAATGAGTGTAAACCGACTTTCGATGCAGGAAATTAAACGTATTCCTGTTGCGATGGGGGAACCTGATCCTTTAAAATCGATTTTAACATTGCCCGGAGTTACTAATGCTGGAGAAGCTTCTTCAGGATTCAATGTACGTGGCGGAGCTGCCGATCAAAATTTGATTCTTTTAGATGGAGCTCCTGTCTATGCAGATTCGCATATGTTTGGTTTCTTTTCAATTTTCAATGCCGATATTATAAATGGTTTAGATTTATACAAAGGCGGAATTCCGTCAAAATTTGGAGGACGTGTTTCGTCTGTCTTAGATGTTACACAACAAACTGGAGATTTTGAAGAATACAAAGTAAATGGAGGAATCGGAATTATTTCGAGCCGTCTTTTAGTACAAGGACCATTACAGAAAGAAAAAGGTTCTTTTATCCTTTCTGGGCGTGCTTCGTATGCGCATTTGTTTATGAAATTGGCCGACAATAAAAACTCGGCTATGTTCTATGATTTGAATGCCAAGTTAAACTATCGTTTTGATGCCAATAATACTTTATCTTTTTCAGGTTATTTTGGAAATGATGTATTTGATATTAACGATCGTTTTGCCAGTACGTATGGCAGCACAATGGGAATTTTAAGCTGGAAACATAAATTTTCAGATCGTTTAAACAGTAATTTATCTACTTTCTACAGTGATTACAGATTCAATCTAGAAATACCAATTGAAAGCTTCAAATGGGACAGTAACATTCAGAGTTACGGATTAAAATACAATTGGAATTATCAGCAGTCGGAAAAATTTAAAATCAGTTATGGTATTGATGGATTGTATTACAATTTTAATCCGGGAGTTGTAAAACCTACAAGTTCAGATTCGCAGTTTAATTACAAACAACTGGACAAAAAATATGCTTTAGAAACTTCGGCTTATCTTGATTTTGAAAATCAAATTACTAAGAAATTGAATTTCCGTTATGGACTTCGCTACAGTACATTTTATCGTTTAGGCGCAGAAGCAATCAGCACTTACGAAAATGGTCAGGCAGTTGTATATAATCCGTTATATAAAATTTATGAAGAAGGAACGCCAACTGGAACCATCAATTATAAAAAGGGTCAGGCGATTAGTACTTTTAATAATTTCGAACCACGTGCTGCTTTATCATATGCTTTCAATGACAATAGTTCGTTAAAAGCAAGTTACAACAGAATGGCGCAGTATATTCATATTTTATCGAATACACAGTCACCATTGCCAATGAGTATCTGGACACCAAGCGGACCATTTACAAAACCTCAGCTTTTAGACCAGTATGCAATGGGGTATTTCAGAAATTTCAAAGATGGTGATTACTCTTTAGAAACCGAATTATTTTATAAAAATGTCCAAAATCGTATTGATTATATTGACGGTGCTGATGTTTTGGCTAACAACAATATTGAGCAGGTTATTTTAAACGGAAAAGCCAGATCGTATGGTTTGGAATTGCTCTTTAGAAAAAATACAGGTGTTTTCACCGGATGGGTTTCATACACGCTTTCAAGAGCCGAACAGAAAACGCCTGGAAGAAATGCCGAAGAACCAGGAGTTGCAAATGGCGACTGGTATTTATCTGGATATGATAAAATGCATAATTTAAGCATTGTAGGAAGTTACGAATTGAACCCGAAATGGTCTTTTAATGGTAATTTCACTTTACAATCTGGTCAGCCTGTAACGTATGCAAACGGTTATTATGAATTTGGAGGAATTCATGTTCCAAATTATTCTTTAAGAAATGAAAACCGATTACCGCTTTTCCACCATCTCGATGTTGCGGCCACTTATACACCAAAACCAGATAAAAAGAAAGGCTGGCAAAGCTACTGGGTATTCAGCCTTTATAATATTTACAACCGAAAAAATGCAGCTTCTATGACTTTTACAACTAATGAAGATACTGGAGCAAATGAAACGAGAAGACTTTCTATTTTCGGGATTGCACCTGGAATTTCTTATAATTTTAAATTTTAATGCTATGAATAAATTGAAAAAATATACCATAATGAACAAAACTCTGGCATTAATAAGTCTTCTTTTTGTATTCTCTTTTACTTCATGCGAAGATGTTGTAAATCTTGATCTGGAAACTGGTGAAACCAAATTGGTAGTCGATGCCGAAATTATCTGGAAAAAAGGGACAAACGGAAATGAGCAAACTATAAAAGTAAGCAAAACTGCTCCTTATTACAGCGGTTCTACTCCAAAAGTTTCAGGAGCGCAAGTAAGAGTTGAAAACAGCAACGGAGATGTTTTTACCTTTAACGAAACCGAAGCTGGAGTGTATAAATGCACCAATTTTGTTCCCGTAATCGATATGGAATACAAACTTTTTGTACAAGCAGAAGGTCAAAGTTTTACTGCTGTTGAAAAACTGACATCTGTAACTCCAATCAACAAAATCGAACAGAAAATGGTTCCTGATTTTGGAGGAGAAGATGTAATCGAACTGACTTTTTATTATAATGATCCTGCAGATCAAAGAAATTTTTATGTAACCGATTATCAAAGTGAATTCCTGATTTATCCGGAATACGAAATAACAGATGACGAGTTTTATAACGGAAACGAAATCAGCACCCGATACTCTCATGAAGATATGAAAACCGGAAATACGGTAACGATTACACACCGCGGAGTTTCTAAAAATTTCTTTAATTACATGAAATTGATTTTAGAAGCTTCAAGTTCTAATCCGTTTCTTGTGCCTCCGGGAAACATTAGAGGAAATATTGTAAACACAACAAACGCCAATAATTATGCTTTAGGCTATTTCCGACTTTGCGAAGCCGATGTTGTCGCTTATGTCGTGAAGTAGAGATTCTTTTTTTTATGTAGAAAAGCCCTTAATTTTCTTAAGGGCTTTTTGTTTTTATATTACTTCCAATTCTTCTTTTCAATCTCGTAAACAAAATTCAATTTTGGTTTTTCGCCAAAGTAAGCCACTTCTTCTTCGGCTATTTTTTGAGCTCCTAATCTTGAAATTGCAATCTGCGAACGCACGTTTTCGGCACCAATATGAAAGCGGACTTTCGAAACATAATTAAAAAGATAATCCAGCATGGTTTTCTTTACGCTTAAATTAAATCCTGTTCCCCAGCACGAAACAGCGTAAAAAGTGTAACCAATAAAAACACAATCGTCTTCAGCACTATAATCGTAAAATCGCGTACTTCCTATCGCCTTTCCGGTTTCTTTATCGGTAATTTTAAAAGCACCTTTACTTTGGATTGCACCTTCAAAGAACTTTTCAAAAACTTCTTTTTTCCATCGGTCTTTATTTGGATGTTGTTCCCAAATTTTAGGATCAGAAGCGACTTCGTATAACGCATCAAAATATTTTTCTTCTAAAGGATGAAGAACACAAAGATCATTTTCTAAAACAGGTTGTAAATTAAAATTCATAGTCTTATTTTTTCAATTCTAAAAATTAACTCATAACATCCTCTTCAATCAATCCCAAAAGTTTGCCATAAGCAATCGCAGCTTTATGAACTTGAACGGTCCAATCTTCGGCGGCATTGTCGTCGGCACCATCTGAAATGTATTTGAGACATAAAAACGGAATATTTTCTTTCATGGCAATCATCGCCAAAGCATACGCTTCCATATCGACGACATTATAGGCATCAGAACAATGTCCCATTTCGAAGTTATCGCCTGTTCCACAAATTCCTTCTGGAAGATGATCCATTAACAAACCATATTTTAAAACGGGAGGTAAACCCGAAAGTGGCGTTTCGTATTGTGCAAAACCCAATCCGCGGACATCCATATCTCTTTGCACAAACTGTGTACAACAGATTACGTCTCCTTTTTGAAAACAACTGCTTCCAGCTGAGCCGAGGTTAATAATTATAGAAGGTCTTTTCTGCTGAATTGCTTTTGACAATTCGTATGCGGCATTGACTTTTCCAATTCCGGTAATTAAAGTATTGCATTTCTGGAAAACTTCTGCCGCTTCCGATTCAAGTGCGAAAGAGAATAAAATATCTTCAATCGCAAATGATGCTGTTTGATTAATTTGTATCATCTTTTTAATTCCAGATCTCATTCATTTCAGTCAAAATAATCGGCTTACCATCTGTCACAACGATTGTGTGTTCGTGCTGTGCCATAAAACCACCTTTATTTCCTACCATGGTCCACCCATCCTGCAAAGTTTCGGCATAAGTTGAGGTTGTAGAAATAAAAGTTTCGATAGCCACAACAGAGTTTTTCTTAAAACGAGTCAGATTAAATCTATCTCTATAATTGGCAATTTCGTGCGGTTCTTCATGAAGGTTTCTTCCCACTCCGTGTCCAGTTAGGTTTTTAATGACTTTATAACCTCTTTTTTTAGCTTCGGTTTCGATTAGGAATCCAATATCAGCAATACGAACACCGCCTTTTATGTTATGAATCGCTTTATGCAGAATTTGTTTTGAAGCTTCAATCAGTTTTTGGTGCTGGTTGAGGTCTTCCCCTATTACAAAAGAATTTCCGTTGTCTGACCAGAAACCGTTTAATTCAGCCGAAACATCAATATTAATTAAATCACCTTCGCCTAAAATGCTTTTATCAGATGGAATTCCGTGGCAGAATTCATTATTAACACTTATACAAGTCCAACCCGGAAAACCATACGTTACATAAGGCGCCGACTTAGCTCCTAAATCATTTAAGATTTGTCCGCCGTAATTATCGAGTTCTTTCGTAGTCATTCCTGGTTTGGCATATTTTACCATTTCTCGCAAAGTATACGCAACGGCTTCACTTGCCTGCTGCATTCCAATTAATTCTGATTCTGTTGTAATAGACATATTCTCTTCTTTACTAAGTATTCGGCTAAGATAAAACTATTTTACTTAGCTTTTTCTAGCACAAACTTCACTATTTAAATAAATTATGAATTGAATTGAAGAAAACTAATTTTAATAAAAAATTAAGGTTTTTTCTTTAACAAAATTATTATCTTGTTGTTAGAAATTAAAAACAATACCAGTAACAGTCTTATTTCAAACAGATTAGATAATTTTCTTTTGAAGTATCATTTCGCTTAAGATTAAAGACGCACTATTTTATTGGAACAAAACATAAAACTATGCGAGTATCAGTTACCCGAAAAAACATAAAATTTACCCCCGATTCCAGAAGAGTTGTTGCCCGTTATTTCATGAACGGCTATGAACGAACCCAGCAAATGGTCATTCGTATTATGATGCTTGACGAAAAACAAGTCTCAGAAACTTTAGAGCAAACGCTTCGGGAATTTGCCAGACGACACCGAAATATTTCAGCCATATTTTTTAGACACTGCGAAAAAATAAAGGACTTAATCGAAGCCATGCAGATTGATTACGAAGCCATGTCGTTAAATCGTAAAATGCTAATTGGTTCGTATTGCACTATGGAATATGCGATAGAATCAGCGGCAATTTTTAACCCATCGATTGTAGAAGATTTTGACCAGTCTGGATTAGAAGCTGGTGAAAAAAGAGTCGTTATTTCGTTTCGTGCTACGGGAGAAGGTCATATTTCTTCGATTGTTTTTAGAAGAGGTATTTTAGACCGCGACAATAATCTTCATGTGATGAAAATTGGTCATCATATTGATAAATCCGAAATCGAACATAAAACACTGCTTAACAAGGAGCGCTTTTTGACCAAATTATCCGAAATGCATACGCAGGATAAATATATTGTTCAAATTATGAGCGATCTCCCAAATGAATTTGAATTTGCCGTTTTAAAAAATCTAATATATACCGCTTTAGCCGATCCATCTATACGTCAGGAAAGAAGAACAGCGCTGGAAGAAATTATCTGGCTGGCAAATTCATTTTACGATGTACAGTTTAATCATGATTCGGATATTACAGAACGTGTTATATTCCCGATTTCAGATTCTGAAAGTCGTGGTATCGAAGATGCGCGTTTTGTCCGTTTTGTAGATGATGACAATTCAGTACGCGTTATGGCAACTTATACGGCTTATAACGGACACACGATTTTACCAAAACTTATTTCTACTGAAGATTTTTATAATTTCAGAATTATGCCTTTACACGGAACTGGAGCTCAAAATAAAAACCTGGCTTTATTTCCTCGTAAAATAAAAGGAAAATATGCAATGCTGGCCCGAATTGACGGCGTAAACAATTACATCATGTTTTCGGAACGTGCCACGCAATGGAACAATCCAATCTTGCTGCAAGAACCTCGTTATACTTGGGAATTGACTCAGATAGGAAACTGTGGTTCTCCACTTTGGACAGAAGAAGGCTGGCTGGTTATTACACATGGTGTAGGAACCATGCGACGTTATTGTATAGGTGCTTCGCTGTTTGATCTCGACGATCCTTCAAAAGAAATTGGAAGATTGAAAGAACCTTTGCTTTCTCCGCTTGAAGATGAACGCGAAGGTTATGTTCCAAATGTAGTGTATTCTTGCGGCGCAATTATTCACAACAACAGTTTGATTTTACCTTATGCGGTTTCAGATTATTCTTCAACTTATGGTGTGGTTGATCTGGCGGAATTATTAGATGCTTTGAAGAAAAGCAAATAAAATTAAGCGTTTATCAATCCCATTACAAAAGCGGTTTTAAGTGCTTCTGTGGTATTAGCAACTTTCATTTTCTGAATTATATTTTGTCTATGACGGCGAACAGTATAAACCGAAATATTTAGCAAATCGGCAATCTGATCGCTGTTATTTCCTTTTGCCACAAGGGTTAAAATTTCTAATTCTCTTTTAGAAAGAATTTTTTCGCTGTAAGGTTTGTATTTTTCCGAAGCGATGGTTTCGCCGGTTTGTATGTTAACAATTTTTCCATCAATTCCATTTCGGAACTGCGAATCGGTCGAAGGAGCATACAAACAAAGTGAAAGCAAGATGTTGCCATTTGGCGATTTTTTGAGGTACATGGTCCGATGGTTAATGTAACTCAGATTTTCAGGATCTGAAGTACGCAGGCGGGTAAAAGTGCTGTATTTTCTATATTCTTCGCTGGGTAAATTTTTAAGAAATTGATAAAACTGAAGTTCAAGCGCATGACGTTCGACTACATCATTAGAATTGAGTTTGTCGAAAATACAGTCTTCAAAAGCCGAATCAATAAACAAATCACCAGAAGGAAGTCCGAATATTTTTCCGAAATCGCTATTATAAATATAACTGCAATCAGCTTGATAATCGGAAAGAACCGCAACGCATTGTTCTATAGAAACGTAAGCGGAAGCTAATTTTTTATAATCGTCTATATTAAGAGTTTCCCCGTCTAGAAAAGTCTGCTTTAAAAATGTAGAAGCGAGCTGTTCTTCTATCGAAACTTTTGACATAGCATTATTGAAATTGGTTAATTTTAGGTATTGTCTTTTTTGGAAAGCGAAAGTAAATTTGAAAAACTAAATTATCATTTTTATACTTCTAACAAAAACATTTTATGAAAACTAAATTTCTAATCTGCTCTGCAATCTTTGGAATCATTTTATTTTCGGCTTGCAATACTGCTTCGAAAGAAAATAAAACAGCCGAAAACACAAATACAAAATCAGAGGATTCTGCTGTGGTACGCGGCACTCCGTGCGATGTAAAACTAAATAACATTCATTTTACAAAATCAATTAACGGTGCCGATACACTTGCAAAAGTAGATGCAAAAAATAATATCGAATTTCATGTAGGCGAGAAAAAAGATTATTTCTCTGATCCTAACAACAAATTATCCAATACCTCAGCTCCTATTCTTTTATCGAAATTAGACAATACCAAACCTTTTACAATTACTGCAAAAGTGACTCCTGAATTTAAAGGTTTGTACAATGCTGGAGTTTTATATTTGTACGTAAATGACAATTTTTACCAGAAATTCTGTTTTGAACAGGATGAACGCGGTAATCACAGAATTGTAACGGTTCGCACAATGGGAACTTCTGATGACAATAATCACGATGTGGTAAAAGAAAAAACGGTTTACATGAAAATTTCATCAGATACGCAGACTGTGGCGAGTTATTATTCTCTTGATAATAAAAACTGGCAGATGGTTCGTTTGTACAAAAACAATTATCCGGCAGAACTTTGGACAGGAATCAGCGCGCAATGTCCAGTCGAAAAAGGAACCACAAGTTATTTCGAAGATGTTGTTTTGGAACAAAAAAGCGTTAAAGATTTTCGTTTAGGAATCTAAATTCATTCTTCAAAAAAAACAAAAAGCGGATTGGTTTTGAACTAATCCGCTTTATTTTTTCATATCTGGAATTTTCTCTATGAGATTTTTCCAATACCGTTTCGGCATGTGCTGTATATGCAGTTTTGTATTTTTACGTGATTCGATATTAACGCTTTTAAAAAACTGGCGCCAGAGATTCTGGAAAAACTCTTCGTTGTCATCACTTATTTCGGCTAAAAATTGAGAAGAATTAGAATTGGCATTAAATTCTAATTGTACCGAAGTAGTATTTTCGAGATCGTAATAAATTCCGTATTTGCGTTTAGTATCATAAATTAACCAGCGTTGGTCTGCATAACGGATTTTAAAATGTTTTTCTATGAGAGGCAAAACATCGCAGTCGGGTTCTACGACAGCGTAATACAAATTATCTTTTGTCAATTTAAACCTCACGAAAGCTTTCATTCTATGACTTTCTCTTCCGGTTACGTAAGCTGCTTTTCTCACTCCCAAAACGGCAGAATTAGACAAATCATCTTCAATATTTACAGCACTCGAAAAAATATACTTTACATATTGAAATAAGGTCTCGTCAATTTTATCAATGTCTGATAAAAAAGCTTTATAAATATTCGCAAAACCTTCTCTTGAAAGTTTATCTTTCAACCCTTTTAAAACTCGTTTCGCTTTTTGCAAATCTGTTATTACGATATATCGATCTGAAAAAAACAAAGCGTTTGAAACTTCACTTTTGGCAAAAACCACATCGTCGAATTTCAGTTCGTATATTTCGAATACTGCCGTGAGCCAGCCTTCATAAGTGCCATCGTAAATTACTTGTGTCATTTGATTTAGAATAAAGAAAGCTGATTCGAAAAATCATTTTTGTATTTGCTTTTCTGCGTATTCAAAATATGATCTTTTATTTGAATGGAAGTCAAATCCCGCTGTAATTGAAACGGTGAAGCAAAAGCCAGAAAGTATTTTGAACGACTGTAAGCGATTCCTAATTTCTGCAGATCTTCAGGCTGAAGTCTTTTAAATCTTCTTGCTGCAACGATTTTTTTTGCACTAGAAACGCCAATTCCCGGAATTCTTAGAATCAATTCTAAATCAGCAGTATTAATATCAACAGGAAATTTATCCAAATTTCGCAAAGCCCATCCCAATTTTGGATCAATATCCAAATCAAGATTGGGCTGATCAAAACCTACAATTTCATTGACATTAAATCCGTAAAAACGAATTAACCAATCGGCCTGATACAAACGGTTTTCGCGAATCATGGGAACAGGCGTTCCAATTGCCGGAAGTCTGCTATCGTAACTTATTGGCACATAACCTGAATAATAAACACGACGCATATTCATTTTTTCGTAGAAATAATTCGCCATTCCCAGAATTTCGAGATCATTCTCTTTTGTAGCGCCAATAACCATCTGTGTGCTTTGTCCGGCTGGCACAAAAAGTGGTGCTTTGTAGTTTTGTTTTTTTTCTTCTTTGTACCCAACGATTTCATTTTTCAGATATTCCATTGGTTTAATAACATCAATATGATTTTTATCTGGAGCCAGTAATTTCAGGCTTTGTTCTGTTGGCATTTCGACATTTACACTCAAACGATCGGCATATAGTCCGGCTTCTTTCAAAAGTTCGGCACTCGCACCCGGAATGGCTTTGAGATGAATATAACCGTTAAAGTTTTCTTCTAAGCGAAGTTTCTTTACAATTCTTACCAAACGTTCCATGGTATAATCAGGATTGTCAAAAATTCCCGAACTCAAAAACAAACCTTCAATATAATTTCTTCGGTAAAAACCAATCGTCAAATCTACTACTTCTTGAACAGTAAAAGCGGCACGCTTAATATCATTGCTTTTTCTGCTTACACAATAGGCGCAGTCGAAAATACAATGATTGGTTAGTAAAATTTTTAGTAGAGAAACGCAGCGTCCGTCTTCAGTATAAGCATGACAAATTCCGTTTCCCGAAGCTTCACCAATACCTTTTCCTGTATTTTTCCGTTTGCTGCCGCTGGATGAACACGAGACATCATATTTTGCTGCATCGGCTAAAATTGCCAGTTTTTCCATTACTCTTTCGTGCACCATTTTTCTCTTCTTTAATTGATTGGGAATGAAATTTTAATACATCAAAACTAGGAAATTGACTTCGGAAAAAGGCTAAAAAGGTTGTCCCAAATTGTATCATTTTTTACACGCAAAGCCTTAATTATAAAGCCTTTTCGCACAAATAAAATTTTAGAGAATATTCAAAAACAGGTATAAATACGCAGTGTCAAATTTTTGAATCTTTTTACATTGCACCTCTGTAAGGAAAAAATTTTTAGTCCCCTTAATAATTATTTTTTCACTCTCTTCAGCAAAAAAAGAAACTTACGAGTATTAGCGAATAATTTAAAAACAAAAAGCTAAAACAATGAAATTTGTAAAAGGACAAGATGTATCCTACACGACATTAAGTGGGAGATCTTATAAGGCAACAGTGATAGAAAGAAAAATAGATTTCAAAAAAGGGCTCATCAAAAAATCTGCAATCAAGGAGATGACGTACCATTACCTAATTGAAGTCCAAAAAAATGGTCTGAAAGAAAGACTTCTTTGTACTGAAAACCAGCTTAGGGTTTCGGAGAAAAAAGAACTTGCGCAAAAAGCTGCGTAAAAAGACTTTCGATAAAGATTGTATATACCAACTCTGGTAATTCTTTACGTGACGTATACTGACTATTTCTAAAACTAAAATTTACTAATTATCTTTTATTGGGTTAGATTGTTTCTGCACCAACTGAAGATGGTTTGGTAATGAATTATAATACACCATCTATTAGGTGTATATTTTGAACGATTACAAAAAACAAGTTAAAATCCTGATCTCATAACGGTTTTTCCATTTAAAAAAATATATTTGTCTTAAACCCAGTTCTCCGAGAACCGAAAAGACATGAGTATGGATAATGAAAAATTTATTTTCTGCCTGGAAGGCGTTCAGGACATAGACATCGTTACGACTACTGATGTGGTTAAAAATCTCGAAGAAATTGCTTTTGATCAGGGTATTGCCAGCATTTATAAAACCTGCGACACTATTGAAGGTCTTGAAGAAAGTTTAACTGCGCTTCTTTATGATGATCATAATTTTAAGGATTATGAAATCATTTATTTGGTAATGCCGGGACAGGAAAATAATATCTGCCTTCATGACTATTATTACAGCATAGAAGAAATAGCCGAACTTTTTGAAGGAAAAATGAAAGGAAAGATTATTCATTTTGCCAATAAAAAAAGATTGGACCTCAACGACGAAGAAGCTCAATATTTTCTTGATATTACGGGTGCACGCGCCATTTCTGGTTATGGCTCTACTTATAACAAAATTGCCAGCTGCAGTACCATTGACAAAGCTTTTTTTAGTCTGTATCAGGAAAATGATGACCTAACTGAAGTCGTTGAAGAATTGTTTCAAAAGCATTATGCGCTTTGTAAATTACTTGATTTTAGATTGTATTATTAAGTATGAAGACAAAGCTGGCTGAAAAAATAAAAACGTATGAAGCAAAAGGTTTTCGGGAGAGATTTCTTGGCGAAGACAATCCGATGCATTTGCTTTTCAAGTCCAATTCGGATCATTTTTTTTGTTTGAGAACAGAAGAAATGATGCGTCTTCAATATCCAGTCCCGCCATCTAAGCATAGTTGTCATACCTTAATTTTTGTATCATCAGGCACGCATATTATGAAAACCGGGTATGAAGAGTTTCAAACGACGACTAATGAGATTATAATGGTTCCAGCCGGACAGATTTTTTCAATTGATAATATTTATAGTTCACATACGGGATACATCTGCCAATTTCATCCTGATATTTTAATTGGGAAATATGGAAGCCGAGAAATGCTGAATGATTTCGATTTTTTAAAAGTTTCTGGAAATCCTAAAGTGAGTTTGGCTTCAGAAGATATCCAAACTGTTGTCACGATTTTAGACCGATTGAAAAGGGAATATTCTGAAACTCCCCGCGCCAATCTGAATATTGTACAATCATATTTGATTGCTTTGTTTTATGAAATGAGCAAAAATTCGGTTAAAACTTCTAAAGGGATTTCGGCTGCCGAAATTATTTCAAACAAGTTCAAGGAATTAATTCATCAAAATATTAAAACACAGCATCAGGTAAATTATTATGCTTCAGTTTTAAATGTAAGTCCCAACCATTTAAACAAATGCGTGAAAACCGTTACTGGTAAAACAGCCGCGAAATGGATTGAAGAAACCATTTTACTGGAAGCTAAATACCTGCTTTTTCAAACTACTTTTTCTGTAGGTGAAATCGCAGCACAAATAGGACTTGAAGATCAATCTTACTTTAGCCGTTTTTTTAAAAAGAGCGAAGGAATATCTCCTATCCAATATCGAAAAATGATTGATAAATCCTAATTATTGATTATAGAATCCTAATAAATAAAACCACATTTTTTGGAAATTTGCTCCTTCAAAAAAATGCAAATTATGATTTATGTGTTTAAAACTTCCGTCGACAGTCCGTCAAAATTAGAATCAGCAACTGCTCTTCTTCATAAATTATTGCCCGAAACTCTATGGAATTTTGATTTAGAAGATTGCGATAATATTTTAAGAGTTGACAGCGAACTCGATGTTGCCACATTGCTTTTGAATAACCACGTTTTTGATTGTATCGAACTTGAATGAGTTTTTTTAGTATTCAGTCGCAGTTTTCAGTATACAGTCTCAGTTAATATGCAAACTGAAAACTGAAAACTAAAAAAGCGGGACACCATAAAATGCATCCCGCTTTTCTTATTAATCAACCACGATTTTTATTTAATCCAACGCGGATCTCCAATTTGATTGTCGATCAAAGTTTGATTTTTAATGGTAAAGTCTCCACCGGCAGCATTCACAAATTGTGGATTTGCTGTTGTTCCTGATGCATCTATTTTATTTAAATTAATCGTTGCATCCATAAAACTTGGTGCATCGTAATAGTAGTTTTTAAGGAAAGTTGGCGCAGTTGTGGCGGTCTGATTCGTATAAATTGCTGTTGTTGAAACTATCAAAGTGTTTTTTACTGTTGATGTATTATTTACAAAACGGATATACAAAATTCGTTTTGGAGCAGCAGTACTTGATACGTTGTACAATGTACAAGCATCAATTACAACATTTGTAGTTAAACCTGTTCCAGATAAACCAGAAGCGGCATCAACTCTCACAAAATCTCTACCTGTTGAACAAGTATCAAATGTGCTGTTTTTAAGTAGGATACTTGATGCATGTGTATTTCTGAAATCAATAAAATCAGCACCCGCGTTTGTATTTACATTTTTTACAATGGTATTATCGACAGTAAAAGAATTTACTTTTGAACCGCTTGCATTTGCGGCAATTAATGCACGTGTATAATCATGCACTTTACTGCTGCTGATTAAAATATCACCATAAGTAGTACTTGCGCCGGAAACAGTGATTACTGCTGCATTATCCATTCCGGTTCCGTCTAAATCTAAATCAATCAAAGAAAGACTTGATGCTCCAGCATTCAAATTAAATTTCACATGTAATTTTGGTTTATCACCCGGACGTAAACCGCGTAATGTAATCGATTTGTTTAAAGCTATTTCACCTGTGAAAATTGTGTAATCTCCCGGCATTAGCACCAATACTGATCCTGAAGCGGCTTCGGTTATTTTTGCGTTTAAATCATCTTCAGGTTTTATTAAAATTCCGGTTCCAATATCAATTCCTGTTGTAAACGTTACGGCTCCTCTTTTCTTTGATCCGTTTAATAATGTAGCAATATAAGCTGTTTCTCCTGTTAGTCCCGTTACAACTGCAACTCCTGCAGCTTTTTCTGCTGGGGTAATCGTGTGTGTAATCCCTCCAGGCGCCACTGTAATTTCTGTTACTGCACTATTAGGCGTCCATCTTAAAGTAACTTGTTTGGCTTCGATATCAGCATCTTGAACGGGAGAGAAAAGCTGTTCTGTCAAAGTAGCAGCGGTAGTAACCGACCATTTAGAATCAGCCAATCCTTTTGAACTTACTGATTTTACTCTAATAGAATAAACCGTTTCCCCTTCTAAAGCTATTTGAACAGGTAATTCAGTAGGGGCAACGTTAACTGTTTTATAAATAGTTTTAAATTCGGGATCATCAGCACTAATTTCCACTACATAATGATCTGTTTCTTCATTTTCTTTTACAGTCCAATTTAATTCAACTGTAGTTTGGTTCCTAACTCTTGCTGTAAGTCCTGTTGGAGAAAATTCCCTGCTTACATTCAAATCATTTATAACGGCTTCGTTATAACTTTCGCAGCCCGTCACTGCCATTGCCAGCAGAAAAAGAACTGTTAATCCTTTAAATATATATTTTGTTTTCATACACATAATGTCTTAAATAAATTAATGATATTGCTGTAGAGGATTTAGTAGTTATAATCATTAACTAATTTTCCATTACTTGCATCAATAAATACCTGCCAGATTGGCCAGAATTGTCTGTTATCAGGATTAACGCCTGCTTTGTACAGTGTGTTAATTTTGGTTTCTGTCGCAGCCCCTGTCCAAGTCCATGCAAAAGAAGTGTAGTCAGCACCCGGATTAGCGGTTTCACCTCGGTTTAGTCCATAAATATCTAAGCTTACATTGTCTGATTTGTATTTGTAATATAATGTAGCTGGAACATCTGCATATTCGCCTGTATGCTGTGAAAGGTTCGTCATTTTCACTTTCGCTTCATCTAATTTTGCTTTCAAAAGATTCCAGCGAATAAGTGATTGTTTGCGCTCCATTTCTCCTGTAAATTCAAATTTATTTTCTTCTACAAGAGCTTTAAACATAGCTTCTTTTGAAGTTAATGCATTTACATAAGCATCTACTTTTACAGCTTGAGATGCTGCTGGGAATGCGCGTCTTCGGATTTCTTTCAAATAGGGAGCTGCTGCGCTTGGCCCTTCTAATTCGTTTGCTGCTTCGGCTGCAATTAAAAGTACTTCAGCATAACGCATATAGATTTTATTTACACCATCATCATTGGTTGAAGTTACAAAACGAGTCATCCATTCGTAACGATATTTCCCGAAATACCAAGTATTAAGAGCACCTAATTCTTGTTTCGCAATATTATTTACAGCTGTACCATATTTATAAGGCACGCAGGTAACGTCACGACGAGTATCTGCCTGATCGTAATCGTAAAAAACGTAAGGAAGCGGTCCTGCAGTTCCTCCACGATTTGCTCCATTGGCGTGAAATTGGTCATTTGTAGTGTGACGAACCGCAAATGTAAATAGCATACGCCCGCGTCCATCTGAAAAAGGAATTTCCCAAAGAGATTCTCCTCCTGCAGCAATATTTTCCTGATTGTATTTTCTCCAGAAAGTTTCGAAAGAAGATTCTAAATGTGCTGATCCGCTGGCAATAACTGAACGAGTTTCTGCCAATGCCAATGCATACATATTACCAACAGACAGTGCAGGATCTGTACTTCTTCTAATTCCGTCAGGATATTGCTGATAGCCGCTGGCAGCCATTGCCAAACGGGCACGGAATCCTTTTACGAAAGCTTTATTAATTCTTTCCACACTGCTTGTCGCTGCTGTTTCTCCCGGCCACGGAACCAATGTCGCAGCTTCGGCTAAATCAGCAAGAAGTTGTTTGTAGATTACATCACGGCTTGTTTTTTCAACGTATAAAGTAGAATTATTTACGGGTTCAAATCGAGCTGGAACATCGCCCCAAGCTTTTATCAAATCAGCGTAGTAAATGGCTCTTAATGTTAAAGCTTCTCCTAACAAGTAACCCAATTGTGAATTTGGTGTAGGATTTCCGTAAGTACGCAGTCCTCGAATACAAATGTTAGCACGCTCAATTCCTGAATACATCATTGCCCAAGCATTGTTTGTCGTATTCATTTGTGAATTGTTTGGTTTTGCATCGTAAGTACACAAATCCGACGCGTCGCTTACAGTTTGTGAAGAGTTGTACCATTCTACATCTGTGTTTAATCCGTAGAAAGGAAGAAAACGTCCTCTGTATGAATTGGTTTCTGCAAACGGAATTTTAATTCCGTCAATCGCTCCTTCGGCTAATCCTGGACTAGAGAAAATAACCGATTCATCTAATGTTGATTGTGCCGGAGCGTCTAAGTAATCGTCTGAGCAGGAAGTAAAAAGGCTTACCAATGCAATTCCTGCAATTAATATCGTATGTTTCATCTTGTGAAAGTTTTACTGAATTAAAAATTAAGGTTTAAACCAAATATCAACTGTCTGCTTCTTGGATAGGCAGAATAATCAACTCCTGGCGTGTACGGAGTGTTTCTTCTTGTGGAAGATTCAGGATCCGGACCTGAATATTTAGTCCAGACAAAAACATTACTCGCAGTAAGGTAAAATCTCAATTTAGAAACTCCTAATGCAGAAGTAAGCGCATTTGGTGTCGTATATCCTAAACTCAATGTGTTAAGCCTTAAGAAAGAACCGTCCTCAACAGCCCAGTCAGTAAACACATAACGCGGCATGTAAGGAGACCACATTGTTGTATTTGCATTCAAAGCAGCTAACTGAGCAGGATCTGTAACCAATTGTCCGCTTGCTGGATCAAGATTCGTCCATCTTTTTCCATCAGCCATTTCAGAGCTTAGGTTTCTATATTGTCCGTTTGGTACAGAAGTAGAAAATTCAACTTTATTAGCATTGTAAACATCATTGCCAATACTACAATTAAAAGCTGCCGAAAGGTCAAAACCATAAGCATTTGCATTTAAAACAAAACCTCCAGTAGTTTTAGGATTTGCATTTCCAATAATCGTAAGATCGTTTACATCTACTTTACCATCATCATTTATATCTTTTAATTTCATAGCACCCGGCTGCATTTTCCCCACGATTGTAGTACCATCTGGCACACCTGCTTTTAAAGTATATGTTCCGGCATTGTAATCAAAATCAGACACTTCGTAGCGTCCGTCGCTTTTATATCCATACATAATCCCTAGCGGCTGTCCCACGTTTACTAAATAATCAGTTCCAATTGCTGTAGATGCCCATCCAGAAGATGCTTTAAAATCATCCATAACTCCAATAGAGTTAATTCTGTTCGTATTGAAAGCCGCGTTGAAAGATAAGCTTACGCCATATTTAGGTCTTTCGATAAGATTAAGATTTAAACTTGCCTCAACTCCACTATTTTGGATTTCACCCATATTTCTGTATTGGAAATCGTAACCTCCTCCAGAAATTGGAAAGTTCATTAACAGGTCTTTAGTTTTGTTTTTATACAACTCAACAGATCCAGTTACTTTGTTTTTGAACAAGTCAAAATCTAAACCGATATTCTGGGTAACAGTAGTTTCCCATTTTAAATCTGGATTTGCCATTGTTTTAGAAGCTGCCCAGTAATTATCGACACCATTAATCCAAGTAGAAGTAGATGAAATAAAGCTTTGAACCATCTGTCCTGTTGGAATATTGTTGTTTCCTGCTTCACCATAACTTACTCTTAATTTCAATAAATTAATCCATGAAGCATTTTTCATAAATTCTTCTCCTGATATTTTCCAAGCTGCCGCAGCTGCCGGGAAAAATCCCCATTTATTATCGCCTAGAAATTTACTAGATCCGTCTGCTCTATAAGTTGCTGTAAGAAGGTAACGGTCTTTGTAATCGTAATTTACACGTCCGAAGAAAGAAAGCAGTTTATCGTCTGGGAAATAAAAATTATCAACTGAAACAGGAGTTCCTTGTGTGGTTAATTTTTTCGCCTGATCCAAATCAAAAGATAATGGATATCCGTGAATCGTATTTGCTACGTCGTTTCTTTTATATTGAATTGATTCTTCTCCAAAAAGGAATTTTAAATTATGGTTCTCTCCTACTAATTTTTTCAAATCGTAATTAAGTGTATTGGCATTTCTAAAACGCGTATCTTTTCTGTCTCCCATTATCAATGCAGGCATACCTTGTCTTTCTGCCGCTGGACTGTTTTTTACATAATACGTTGTACGGCCATAAAAACGGTAATCCTGATAGTTATAATTATCGAGACCTAATTCTGTTTTGAACACTAAATTTGGAGTAATTTTCCATGAAAAACTTCCCAATGTGTTAAAGTTTTTTCTAAACTGCTGACGGTTATTGTCTGTAATAGCAACAAATGGATGCACTAAATTTTCTGCTACTGCTTCATCTGTATCATCGCTTGTTAAACCAGGAACTGGAATTGGAGCATATCCAACGATATTTTTTAAACGTGAATCTGCTGATGAAGCTTCGTTTTGCTCGTTCATACCAGCACCGTTAATTTCAGTATCGGAGTAACGAACTGTAAAAGATAAGTCAACTTTATCTGAAGCTTTACTGTTTAAGGCAAGAGATAAGTTGTTTCTGTTGAAATCAGACCCCAGCATGATAGCTTTCTCATCATAATGAGCATAATTGAAGTTATAGTTCATTTTATCAGTACCGCCACGAATCGATAAGTCACGGCTCTGAACTTCTCCTGTACGTCCAAAGATTTGTTTCTGCCAGTTGTTTCCTTTCATGCCTTTGTACATGTCGTAATCCTGCCAGTTTCCAAAATATTTAGTATACGAGTTTGGATTGGTTAAGATCGTTTTATCTGTCTGATCCATTAAAGCATATTCATACTGCCATTTTACGTAATCTTCAGGAGCAGTCACGTCAATAGTATTAGCCAGTTTTTTCATTCCGTAGAACATATTGAAGTTTACGGCTATTTTACCATCTTTACCTTTTTTAGTGGTAATGATGATAACTCCGTAAGCTCCTCTAGAACCGTAGATTGCCGTAGAAGATGCATCTTTTAACACAGTCATCGTTTCGATATCTGAAGAAGAAATATCATTAATGTTGTTTACAGGAAATCCGTCAACAATGTACAATGGTGAAGCATCTTGACTTAGCGAACCGTTTCCGCGAATTCGAACCTGAACATTTGAATCAGGTGAACCTTCAGAACTCGTTACCTGAACCCCTGCAATACGTCCGGTTAAGGCTTCCGCTACGTTTGGCACTGGAATTTTACGTACTTCATTTCCAGAAAATGTAGCTACAGCTCCCGTTAAATCTGATTTTTTAGATGTTCCATATCCAATGACAACAACCTCATTTAAGTTGTTTGAATCTTCAGATAAAGTTGCGTTTACTTTGGTTTTTCCTTCGGCAGAAATGTCTACCGTTTTAAATCCTATAAAGGAGAAACTTAATACTGCTTTTGGGTTGGTGAGTTTAATTTTGTAATGTCCGTCAAAGTCGGTAGAAGTTCCATTTTTGGTACCTTTCTCCAATACGTTAACTCCCGGTAAAGAAAGTCCTGCCGCATCTTTAACGATTCCTTCTATTGTCACTGCCTGAGCCTGCATTTTATTACTCATCAGCAAACACAATAAAAAAACAACTGCAGAACAACGAATTGCCGCCTTGTTTAATAAATCTTTAAAATTCATTGGTTGATTGTTTAAGTTAGTAAATGTTTTAAGTGGTTTTTTGTGGTTTAGTTTTTTGTTGCCGATCCCAATTTTGTCAGAATTAATAAAGCCTGATTTTAACAGAGTACTTATGATTTTCCTGATTCATTATGACCTTAATAAAAATTCAGTTTTATCATCCAAAAAAAGTTGTAATCGATTACACAAACATAGATATTTTTTTTATATAAAAAATTAAAATTCATAAAAATTTCATAAATAAAATCTAAAATCAAGAATTTAGAGGCTTTTTTATACAAGATGTGTAATTTTATAGATATATAAATATTAAATATATTATTATAATCATCCATTTTTTTGACTTTTTATTAAAAAAACAATCGATTACACGAAATCGATTTAGAAATCTTTTAAGTGTGTATTTAACATTTAAAACTCTTGAAATTCTTCGAAAAAAAATAGAAAAGACTTGAATTTTAACACGCTTTTACTCAAAAACAAAATAGCGAACACGGCAGTTTTGTAAGATTGAGTTAAAACAAAATCTTTAAAACATAAAAAAGCCCTTAGATTTCTCTAAGGGCTCTCAAGTATTTTGAATAAAGATTTATGCGCTTTGTAATTTTAAATCACTTTTACGGACTCTCATTAAAGTAAGTGTGATAAGCATTCCAATAACCGACATTCCTACTCCAATTAAATTTGGTGAGGCAAAGCTGTATCCAGCAGCCAAAGGAAGTCCGCCTAAAAATGCTCCTAAAGCATTCCCTATATTAAAACTTCCTTGCAATGATGCCGAAGCAATCATTTCGGCTCCTTTTGCAGTACGGATCATTAACATTTGAATTGGCGCAATAACCGAGAATGAAATGGCTCCAGTTAAGAAAGTCAAAAACAACGAAACGTATTGATTTGATGAAAAGAAATAAACCAAAATCAAATCAATTGACATTACAAATAACAAAGCTAATGTTGTGGGAGCAGGTGAATATTTATCAGCTAGTTTACCTCCAATAAAATTCCCAACTACCATACCAAGCCCAGCCAGAATTAATATAGAAGAAACATCTCCTTCAGAAAATTTAGAAACATTAATTAACAAAGGAGCGATATAACTAATCCAAGCAAAAAGACCTCCAAAACCAATGGCTGTAATTCCAATAATCAGCCAAGCTTCAGTTCGTTTAAAAAACTGCAATTGTTCTTTCATATTCACCGTTTCTCCTTTTTCTAATTTTGGCATCCACAACCCAATAAGAAAAAACGTTAAAAGTCCCACAATTGCAATTAAAACAAAGGTATAGCGCCAAATAAAATGGTGACCTATATATGTGCCGATTGGAACTCCAATTAAATTCGCCAATGTTAAACCAGAAAACATAATGGCAATGGCTTGCGCTTCTTTTCCTTTATCTGCCAATCGGCTGGCCACAACAGCTCCCACTCCGAAAAAGGCTCCGTGAGGAAGTCCCGATAAAAATCGTGAAGCAAATAAAAAATTATACGATGGCGCAATAATAGAAAGTGCGTTAAAAACAGTAAGCATTGCTGCTAAAATTAAAAGCATTTTTTTGGGTGGAAAATTTCTTCCAAGAATTACTAATAAAGGAGCACCAATTACAACTCCAAGAGCATAAGATGAAATTAAATATCCGGCAACCGGAATCGTAACTTTCATATCGGAAGCGATATCAGGAAGAAGACCCATCATGACAAATTCGGTAATACCTATTGTTAGACCTCCAAACGATAACGCGATAAGACTTTTTTTCATAACTATTTAAGACAGAAAGGGAAAAACTTTCTACAGTGCAAATTTAAAACCGATGCAGCAGAAATAAATTGTATATTTGCGATATAAATTTGTAAAAATATGTTATGCCGAAATTAAATCAATTCAAAACGCTTATTATAGATGAATTTGAAGAAGAAAAATTTCATCTGCCTCCGCATTCTCATACCTATTATGAAATCATTTATATTAAGAAAGGAAGCGGAATTCATCATATCAACAACAATCTATTATCATATAAGGCCGGCGATTTATTTGTGATTTCGCCAGATGACGAACATTATTTTGATATTAAGAAAAGTACGCGTTTTATATTTATCAAATTCACCGACAATTATTTCAATTCAAAACAAAATCTTACCTGTGATGAATTTCTGGTTCATACTCCGGAAAATTTCATGCGGGATAAAATTCTAAAAGAAACCGTTTTAAAATTTGGCGAACCCTGTAAAACGATTCTTAAAAATACGGTTGAAAATATTACAAAGTACGACCAATATATAGATGTGACGAATTCACCAATTGTTTTCTACCAGATTCTTTCGATTTTTGGTTTGATAAAAGAAACCATTCGATGCATGAACCTTCAGATGACCTCAACTCATATCGATAATGAGCAGATCGCCAATTATATTCATCAAAATATTTACCAGCCGAAATTGGTTCAAATTAAAACAATTGCTGAACATTTTAATATAGCTCAAACGTATTTCAGTGCTTATTTTAAAAGAACTTTTGCGATTAGTTATCGCGATTATATTCATAATTTAAGAACCACTTTGATTGAGAAAAGATTCCAAAATAATCAATTACCCATTAAACAGATTGCTTATGAATTTGGTTTTACAGATGAAAGCCATTTGACCAATTATTTTAAAAAGAAAAGAAACATGAAGCCTACTGATTTTAAAAAGCTTTAGTTATTGAAATCCTAAAAGAGCATTTTGCCTTAATATTTTTACCTAAATTTGTACAACAAAAAATTTCCCTTGAACAAAAAAGTCTACATAACATTCCTTTTATTACTGACTGGTTTCTTTTTGATTCCGGTTTCTGGTTATGCGTGTGGAAATCATTCTGGAAAAATTTCGCCTAAAAAAGAAATGACTTCCGAGAAAAAGGAAAAAGACTGCTGTACCAAAAGCTGCTGCAAGGAAACTTCAAAATCAAAAAAGAAAAAGCATGATTGCGACAGAAAATGCAGTCATACTAACTGCACAACCTCGTCTTTACAATTTAGTATTCCGGCTTCAAATGAGTTCAGCTTTCAAAACAATTTTAATTTTTCTGTAGAAAAACCGATTTCTTATCATAATGAAACCAACATTTCTGATGGTTTCACCTCTATTTGGTTACCTCCCAAAATATAATATTTCTAATCTGTACAGCCATAAATGGGTCTTGTTTAGAAATTTATGCTTCAATCAATGAAAATTAATCAAAAGGAAAGCTTCTTCCTTTTATAAAAAATATATAAAAATGAAAAATTCAATAACAGCTGTTTTAGCAGCAATCACAATAGTATTTTCTGTAAACACAATTACAGCAAACGAAATAAAATTACAAACTACTGCAGAAGATGTTCTGGCTTCTGGTGAATTACAATCTGTTTTCGATAATTATTTTGCGGTAAAAGATGCCCTTATTAAAAGTGATGCCAAATCTACTTCGGCGAAAGCGGCAAGCTTACTGACTGCAATTGGGGCCGTAAAAATGGACAAATTAAAAAGTAACGAACATACGGTTTGGATGAAAGTAGTTAAAAAATTAACTGCCGATGCAAAAGCGATTTCGTCTAATACGGATATTAAAAAACAACGTGAGTCATTCAAATCACTATCTAAAAACACGTATGATTTAATTAAGGTTTCAAATCCAGATCAGCCAATTTACAAACAATACTGTCCAATGGCAGATGCAGATTGGTTAAGCAAAGAAAAAGCCGTTAAGAATCCTTATTATGGTTCTTCCATGCTGACTTGCGGAAATGTGGTTGAAACCATTAAGTAAAGAATGAAGCTCTATATCAAAAATATGGTATGCAGCAGATGCAAAATGGCAGTGGAGTCTGAGTTTGAAAAACTCGGACTTCCAACTGTTTCTGTTGAGCTTGGAGAAGTGGAATTAGAAAACGAAATCACAGAAAACCAGAAAGAAACTTTACTTAAAAATCTTCAAAATCTAGGTTTTGATTTATTAGATGATAAAAAAAGTAAAACAATCGAAAAGATTAAAAATTTGATTGTGGACTTGGTTCATCATAAAAACAACGAGTTAAAAACCAATTTGTCTGATTATTTAGTAGAAAATCTAAATCAAGATTATAACTCATTGAGCAATTTGTTTTCTGAAATTGAAAATACGACTATAGAGAAATATTTCATCAGTCAGAAAATCGAAAAAGTAAAAGAACTGCTGATATATAATGAGCTATCCTTAAGCGAAATTGCAGATTTATTAAATTATAGTAATGTCGCACATTTGAGTAATCAATTCAAAAAAATTACGGGCTTTACTCCTACTTCGTTCAAGCAGTCAAAAGACAAAAAACGTATTCAGATTGAGAATATATAGTTTTTGATTTAACCGCTAACAACGCTAAGATTTACGAAAGGTTCGCAAAGTTTTTTAGCCACAGATTATACAGATTAACACAGATTTAAAAAATCCTTTTAATCTTTCAATCTGTGGCTAACTTTTCACATAAAGATTTCGCAATTTATTCAGAACATAGCCCAAGGTTTCAACCTTGGGTGCATATCGTATTTCAATCTTTGTTACCCAAGGTTGAAACGTTAAAAGCGCATTGTGTTCCAATTTTTGTGTACCCAAGGTTAAAACCTTGAGCTATGGTTATAAACTTCGCAAAGCTATTTTAGACAAAGCTTTGCGAACTTTGCGTTTATACAAAGTCACGCTAACAAAAATCCTTGCGCACTTTGCGGTTAAATAAAACTTTGTAAATCTTACAAATCATTCTCAAAATTTTACAACCCGATCTAAACCTTAGTTCGGAAATTTGCATTGTAAACCAAAAAACAAAGCAATGAAACATCAATATATAATTTCAGGAATGTCATGCAACGGATGCCGAACCAAAGTCGAAAAGACTTTAAATGAAATCGAAGGCATTCATGCTGAAGTAAATCTGAATCCCGGAGAAGCTACCATTACAATGGAAAAACATGTTGCAACCGAAAAACTTCAGGAAGCACTATCGGCTGCGGGAAATTATACTATCGAAATGAAAACGGCAGAAAACTCAGGAGAAAATGCCGTAAAATCATGCTGTTCATCCAAAAAAGAACATTCTCATCACGAACACTCAAAAAAAGCAAGTATTCCTCATAATGGAACTGGAGTTTTTTATTGTCCGATGCATTGCGAAGGTGACAAAACCTACGACAAACCTGGTGACTGTCCAGTCTGCGGAATGGATTTAGTACCGCAAGTTGCTATCAGCCATACTCAATTTACCTGTCCGATGCATCCGGAAGTTATTTCAAATGAACCCGGAGATTGTCCGATTTGTGGAATGGATCTCGTTCCGATCCAAGCTTCAGAAGAAGAAAACAAAAGCTATACAGATTTATTAAAAAAGATGAAAATTGCCGTATTGTTTACGCTTCCCATCTTTATCATTTCAATGTCAGAAATGATTCCCAACAATCCTTTATATGATATAATGCCAATTGAAAAATGGAATTGGGTTCAGTTCTTATTTTCAATTCCAGTATTGTTTTATGCTGGATGGATGTTTTTTGTTCGCGCTTACAAATCAATTGTGACTTGGAATTTAAACATGTTTACCTTAATAGGAATTGGAACTTCTGTTGCCTTCCTTTTTAGCGTTGTGGGAATGTTTTTTCCAGATATTTTTCCTTCAGAATTTAAATCGCATCATGGAACCATTCATTTGTATTTTGAAGCTGCAACGGTAATTATCACTTTAGTACTACTCGGACAATTATTAGAAGCCAAGGCCCACGGCCAGACAAATGGCGCTATCAAAGAATTATTAAAACTCGCTCCAACCGAAGCCACTTTGGTAGAAAACGGAATTGATAAAGTCATTTCCATTCACAATATTAAAAAAGGAGATTTATTGCGTGTAAAACCAGGAGAAAAAATTCCGGTAGATGGAAAAATTACAACTGGAGAAAGTCATATAGACGAATCGATGATTACCGGTGAACCTATTCCAGTTGATAAAAAAGCAGGAGATTCTATAATTTCCGGAACCATTAACGGTACTAAATCATTTGTAATGACAGCCGAAAAAGTAGGTTCAGAAACCATGCTTTCGCAGATTATTCAAATGGTAAATGATGCCAGTCGTTCAAGAGCACCAATCCAAAAATTAGCCGATAAAGTCGCTAAATATTTTGTACCCACCGTTGTTCTAATTTCAGTTCTGACGTTTATTATCTGGGCGAAATTTGGTCCAGAACCGTCTTATGTTTACGCTTTGATTAATGCGATTGCCGTTTTAATTATTGCTTGTCCTTGCGCTTTAGGATTAGCAACACCAATGTCGGTTATGGTGGGTGTGGGCAAAGGAGCGCAATTCGGAATTCTGATAAAAAACGCCGAAGCTCTCGAAAACATGAATAAAATCGATGTTTTGATTACTGATAAAACGGGAACGATTACAGAAGGAAAACCATCTGTAGAGAAAGTATATGCGGTAAATAATGATGAGAATTTTTTACTTCAAAATATTGCTTCGTTAAATCAGCATAGCGAACATCCTTTGGCGAAAGCCGTTGTAAACTTTGCAAAAGCGCAGAATATTTCTGTGGTTGAAGTTCACGATTTTGAAACTATCACAGGAAAAGGTGTTATAGGAACGATTGAAAACAAAAGAATAGCATTAGGAAATAAAAAGCTGATGCTTCAAGTAAATGCTTCAATTTCTTCAGAAATCGAAAATAAAGTTACAGTCGAACAAAATCTAGGTAAAACCGTTTCATACATCGCAATCGATCAAAATGTTTTAGGTTATGTAACTATTACTGATGCTATTAAAGAAAATAGTGCACAAGCTATAAAAGAATTGATCAATCAGGGCGTAGAAGTTATAATGCTTACAGGAGATCATGCGAATACTGCAAAAGCGGTGGCAGAACAACTTCATTTAAGTTCTTTTAAAGCCGATTGTCTTCCAGAAGATAAACTAAAAGAAATTGAACGATTACAAGCAGAAGGCAAAATCGTAGCAATGGCAGGCGACGGGATCAATGATGCTCCTGCCCTTGCAAAATCTAACATTGGAATTGCAATGGGAACCGGAACTGATGTTGCCATTGAAAGTGCCAAAATTACGCTGGTAAAAGGAGATTTAAACGGTATCGTAAAAGCAAAAAATCTAAGCCACGCTGTAATGTCAAACATTAAACAAAATCTGTTTTTTGCATTTATTTACAATACCTTAGGAGTACCAATTGCAGCAGGAATTTTATATCCAGTTTTCGGAATTCTGCTTTCGCCAATGTTGGCTGCTTTGGCAATGAGTTTAAGTTCTGTTTCGGTAATTGTAAATGCTTTGCGATTGCGAAATTTAAAACTGTAGGTTAGGCGTAATTATTTAAACACATAGAAACATAGTTCTGTATTGTGAGTACAGGCGTTTCACTTGCATTAATAGATGGCTATGTGTGGAAACTTGTTTCATTTACGCTCTTTTTGACATAAAAAATCTATGTTTCTATGGTTAAAATTAAATTGTGTTCCATTTAACCCAACAATTTAAAATTATAATTCATCATGAAAATCAAATATATTCTTCTTTTATTTTTAATCGCTTTTCAATTGAAAGCTCAAAAAGTTGTTCGGTACGATTTATATGTTCGCGATACGATTGTCAATTTCTCTGGTAAAGAAAAACGTGCGATTGCGGTTAACGGACAAATTCCGATGCCGACTTTAACTTTTACCGAAGGGGATATTGCCGAAATTTATGTACACAACGAATTAAAAAATGAAGATACAGCCATGCATTGGCATGGATTGTTCCTTCCCAATAAAGAAGACGGCGTTCCTTACTTAACGCAAATGCCTATTAAACCAGGAACTACACATAAATATACTTTCCCCATTATTCAAAATGGAACGTATTGGTATCACAGCCATTCTGGTTTGCAGGAACAAATTGGTTTGTATGGACTTTTTATCATCAATAAAAAGAAAGACGATCCGACTATTCGAAAAGGAATTGACGATCTGCCAACAATTCCAGTTATTCTGAGCGAATGGTCTGATTTGAAACCAGAAAATATTCAGCGAATGCTGCACAATGCCAATGATTGGTTTGCAATAAAAAAAGGAACAACGCAAAGTTATGCCGAAGCCATCAAACAAGGACATTTTTCGACCAAAGTAACCAACGAATGGAAACGAATGAATGCCATGGACGTAAGTGATGTTTATTATGAAAAATTCCTCATTAACGGAAAAAACGAACAACAGCTTTCTGAATTTAAGCCGGGATCAAAAGTCCGTTTGCGAATTGCCAACGGAGGTGCTTCGAGTTATTTCTGGCTGACATACGGCGGCGGAAAAATTACGGTTGTAGCCAGCGACGGAAACGACGTAGAATCTGTAGAAGTGGATCGTTTGATTATTGCCGTTTCTGAAACTTATGATGTTGTGGTTACAATTCCTGACGATAAAAAATCCTTTGCATTTTTGGCTACAGCCGAAGATAGAACAGGATCTGCATCTTTATTTTTGGGCAATGGCGAGAAACAGCCCGTTCATCATCTTTCGAAATTAAAATATTTTGAAGGAATGAAAATGATGAACGATATGATGAAAATGAATGGTGAAATGAACGATATGGGCATGAATATGTCTTGGAATAAAATGGATATGAATGCTGTAATGTATCCTGAAATTTCTGGTGAAGATGAAAATGCAAAACCAGCAATGGATCATTCTAATCATAATATGGGCGATATGAAAATGGAAAGCGACACTACTGAAACTCCAGGAATTGTTACTTTAAATTATGGAATGCTGAAATCGCCAGATAAAACCAATCTTCCAAAAGATGCGCCTGTAAAAGAATTACGTTTTGAACTTTCTGGAAATATGAATCGGTATGTTTGGAGTTTAGACAATAAAGTAGTTTCTGAAACTGATAAAATCTTAATTAAAAAGGGAGAAATTGTTCGTATTACTTTGTACAATGGTTCTATGATGCGTCACCCCATGCATTTACACGGACACGATTTCAGACTTTTGAACGATCAAGGCGATTATGCGCCCATGAAAAACGTCATCGATATTATGCCAATGGAAACAGACACTATCGAGTTTGAAGCCAATGCCGATGGCGACTGGTTTTTCCACTGTCATATTTTATACCACATGATGGCTGGAATGGGACGTATTTTTAGTTATGAAAATTCAGCTCCTAATCCGTTGATTCACCATCCTGAAATGGCTTATAAAATGTTGAAAATGGATGATCGTATGTTTCATTTTATGGGCGAAAATGATTTTGCTTCTAACGGAAATGACGGTGAAGCCATGTACAGCAACACCAGATGGAGTATTGGAACCGAATGGCGATTAGGTTACAACGACAAACATGGTTACGAAACTGAAACGCATATTGGCCGCTATATTGGTAAAATGCAATGGCTGATGCCTTTTATTGGTTTTGACTGGAGATACCGAAAAATGGGAATGGACGAACAGGAACAAAATCTTTTCGGACAAAAAAACACCAAAGACAATCGTTCTGTTTTTAGCGCTGGTCTTGAGTATACTTTGCCAATGCTCATAAAAGCTCAGGCTGAGGTTTACACTGATGGAAATGTCCGTTTGCAATTTGAGCGAAAAGACATTCCGCTTTCCAGACGATTGAGAATGAACTTGATGTGGAATACAGACAAAGAATATATGGCAGGATTAAAATATATTGTTGCCAGAAACTTCGGAATCACTACACACTATGATAGTGATATGGGAATTGGATTTGGGTTAAACTTAAATTATTAATTTTTAAATCATTAAAATTTTAATGGCATCAATTTTGAAAAGGAAAACAAAACTATAAGTACCTATTTTTAAATTAAGTTATGTACAACATCAATCCATTTTTATTGCTTATTCTGCCTTTAATTTTTCAGTTGGTATTGGGCCGAATGGCGATTCGAAAAACGATACGATTCCATTTTTTAACCGTTAGTTTAATCAGCTTTATTTTGCAGCTCGGTTTTTCGTATCTAGCAATTGAAATTGTTTCTCAAAAATTAAACGAAGCAGCAAATGGTCGAGTGCACTGCGGAATGCCAATTGTAGGAGTTGTTTTTATGGATTTGTTATGTATTGGAGCCTTAATTACAATCATTATAGTTCAATATTTCCTTAAAAGACGTTATGAAAAAGCACAATAGCTGTATTATAACATTCATTCAAATCGTATTATTTAATTCATCAAAAATATTTATTAACATTCAAAAACAGAAAAAATGACAAAAGTACTCACCTTCGCCGCAGTTGCTCTATTTACAATTGGTTTACAGGCACAAGATGCACAGCCTGTTAAAAAAGAAAAAGCAAAAAAAGAATCTTGCTGTAAGAAAACAGACAAAAAAGATAAAAAATCTTGCTGCACAAAAAAATAATCGAAACCCGATTTCAACAAAAAGACCTCGCATAAACGAGGTCTTTTTTATTTGTGGTGAAAAATTCGTACTTAACATTTACAGAGTTTGAAACTTTGTAAAAGTTCTTATTCATAAAATATTTTGAATTTGTCACGAAAAGATCACTTAACGGTTGCCACATTTCCTGTACGTTTGAGTACGCCCCAGCCTTGACTTTCACCTTTAATGGCTCTTCTTAATGCTCTAAATAAAATAACATACATTAATTGTCGGTACACAAATCGCTGCGGAATCAGCCATATTAATTTGGTCAGTTTTTCCTTTTCAAAAAGAAAAGCAATTACACTCACCAGCATATCAACCAGCATGAAAGCAATATAATAAATTAGAATTTTATGGAGGCTGTCGGGATCATTTTGATTCCAGATGAGACTTAAAATAAGAACCAAATCAGCTAAAGGTGCAAAAATGGGCAGTACAATCTGAAAAATCAAAATATTAGGCAGAGCCACCATTCCCAAACCTTTATACCTCGGATTAAAACAAGCATCTCTATTTTTCCAGAAAGCCTGCATAACACCATAACTCCAGCGAAAACGCTGTTTCATAAATTCTTTTAAACTCTCTGGAGCTTCTGTTATCGCTACTGCTTCAATACAATTTATAATATGGTAGTCGTTTCGTAAAATACGAATTGTTAAATCGCAATCTTCCGCAAGAGTATCTGTTGTAAAACCTCCCGCTTTTTGTATGGCTGTTTTCTTAAATGCACCAATTGCACCTGGAACGACAGTTATTCCGTTGATTAAATCAAAAGCTCTTCTGTCAAAATTTTGTGCGGTGGTATATTCAATACTCTGCCATTTGGTAAGCATTGTATTTTCGTTTCCAACTTTTACATTTCCAGCAACAGCACCAACTTCTTCATTATTTTTCAACTGAATCCTAAATCCTTTCATTAATTGCGAAACAGCATCGGTTTTTAATTGCGTATCAGCATCAATGCAAATTACATATTCGCTTTCGGTCAATTCAATTCCATAATTTAATGCCGAAGCTTTTCCTCCATTTGGTTTTGTGTGGACTTTTACTTTTGGATTATTTTCGAAAGCATTTCTAATCATTTCAAATGTTTTGTCTTTCGATCCATCATCCACAAAAACAATATCATAATCAGAATAATCTTGACATAGTAAATTTTCAATCGTTTTTACGGCATTAATTTCTTCATTATAAGCTGGAACAATGATGCTTACTTTTGGAAAATCATTTAATGAAGATTTATAAACTGGCGGTTGTTTATGATCTTTCCATTTTTTTACAAATGCCATTACTGCCATTAAAGTAATTCTCAGAAAACCTAGAAAAATGGCCACCCAAAATGTTGCTGCAATAAAATTTCCAAACCAATATCCGAAATCGAAAATTAAGTTATCTAATGAAACAAACTGTCCTTTTGCTTCAGGCATAATGTCTTGTTTTGGTTTACCCAGCAAATGCGAAACAGTTGTAAACTGAATATTCTTGTCTTTAAAATATTTAATAATTCGAGGCAGAGCTTCTACAGTTGCTTGTCTATTTCCGCCCGCATCGTGAAGCAGAATAATTCCTTTATCTGGATTGGCTTCATATTGTTTTATGGTCCTGATGTAAATGGAATCGGCACTGACACCTTTTTCCCAGTCATTTGGATCGATACTTTCTCCAACTGTATAATAGTTTTGCGCTTTACTTAAAGCAATTGGTTTCAGTTCTGCTTCTGTTGTGGGTTCTGAATCTGCATTATAAGGTGCTCTAAAAAGAACGGTACTCTTTCCTGTAACGGCTTCGATTAACAATCGTGTGGTTTCCATTTCAGCCGATGCTCTTTCTGGACTTACCAAAGCAATATTAGGATGTGTAAAAGTATGATTTCCTATTTCGTGGCCTTCATTATATATTCTTTGAAGCAAAGGAATATTGCTTTCTCCTTGTATCCCAATAACAAAAAATACCGCTGGAACTTTTTCTCTTTTTAAGATATCTAAAATCTGAGGCGTGTACAACGGATCTGGTCCGTCATCAAAAGTTAAAATGACTTGTTTGTTAACATTTCCAAATTTACTGATCACGTATTTGGTGGGTAATTCAACATATTTTTGTTCCGTGATAATCGTTTCGTCTTTGTCTATTTCCAATTCTATCTTTCCAGGCGCAGGGTCGGCAATTACATTCAATATTTCACCATCGCCAATATAAGCCGGACTTTCAATTCGAGTATTAACTCGTTTCATTACTTTAAAATCGAAAGGTTTTTTCTTAAGACTTTCATTGGTTAAACTCCTTTGGTAATAACTCCAAAGTCTTTGATCTTCGCTTCCTAATCTCCACAAAGCAGTTCCTGCCAAACCGTATTCATCACTAAATCGAATAGTATTAAAATTAGTTGCCGCATCTTCAAAATCCACTTCATGTTTTTTACCATTGCCGTCAGTATAATGAAATGAATTATTATAACTGTTGTTGTCAAATTTTATAAAAGCATTATGCTGTTTAGCTATCGCAATTGCTTGATCATAAGTAATAGTTTCACCTTCCTCTTTTTCCTGCCAATCATAACCATAACCAGCAAAACAAAGAATAATTTTGTCTGATGGGATTTCCTTTGCCGTTTTATCTACAATCCTTTCAATCCATTTTTGGCTGCTCACTTCACCTGGAATACTGCTTGCATAATGCTCATCGTAAGCCATTAAAAACATATAATCATTATACTTTGACAATTCTTTGATATTAAAATCGTCATCGCCGGCCATTATATCCTGAGAGACCAAATAGCCCAGAGGATGCAGTTTTTGATATAATTCTTTCTGAAAGTCTATTATAGGCTGGTCGCTGTTTTCTTTAAATTCTTCAAAATCTATATTAATTCCCTGTAATTTGTATTGATCCAGAGCCTTTACAATATCATTAATGAGTCTTTCTTTTTTGGACTTATCATGTAGAATTCGATGAATTAAATCGCCATCAAAATCTCCTTCACCCAGTGATTCATTGATATTATTAATTAGCGGAACTATTTTTACCTTCGCTTTTTTCATCACCTTGAGCGCTGCGGTATCAATTTCGGTTTTTAGCAAATCAGTTTTTGGATCAATAAAAAACCATTCTGGAACTACCATATTGAGTTTATTGACGTTTTTTTTAAGCGAAAATAAACTTTGAGGATCCCAATCAACATAAAAAGCAGCTCGAATTTGAGTTGCTGTTTTAGGAATTTCGTGCTGCTTTTCAAGCTTTTCTATTTTAGATTTTGATCTTAAAAAGTAATCAAAACCTTTAAACTTTTTTAGTTCTTTTACGCTTAATTTTTTTGGCACAGTAGGATTTTCCAAGGTTTTCCCTGTGGTTGATTTATTTGCTAAAAGCGGTAGTTCTGGTTTTAAACCTCTTTTTAAAGTGAGATAAAAAATAGGAACCATTAAAATAAGAAGAAACAAAATAAGTCGGCTGGACCATTGAAATGTTTTCCAACGTTTTTTAGTCTCTGTTTGAAATATTTGTTTTTTTCCCTCCATATATTCTTTTTTTGAATGAAATAATTATTTGACATAAAAAATACAAAAGAGTATTTTTCCTACAAATATAGATTCTATTTTGAATATAAAAGTAATATCGGCACATGAAGACGAAATGAAAAACGGAATGATTACAATCTTCACTTAATAATTTTGAAATAAATGTACGAAAGAAAACGTAACAACTAGCAAAACAACAAAACAAAAGAAGCTGAAATACAGTTAGTTAAAGCAAAAAATAGCATTAAGACATAAAAAAAGCCTGCTTTTACAGCAGGCTTTCAACGTATTTTAAAATTTTAATTTATTTCACACGAATACTCCATTCAAAATCCATTTCAGAAACCTGAACACCTTCTTCATTTGTTCCGATAGACTTCATCCAAAAGGTTTGCCCTTCTCCTGTTTCAATTGTTTTTTTGATAGCATCGGCAATTAAATGTCCGTCATTGCAGACAAATGTAATTCTGCCAGTTGCTTTTTTCGTAAAGTTTCCTTTGTTATTGGCCACCAGCATCGATATCTTTTTACCGCTTTTTTGAATTTGAGAAATAACCAAAGCACCAGTTGTTAATTCGGCAGCCATTGCCTGAACGGCAAAATACATAGAATTAAAGGGATTTTGATTAATCCATCTATGTTTGACACTTACGACACATCTGTCTTTATCAATTGCTTTTACACGTACACCACAAAAGTACGCCGATGGTAATTTGAACAATACAAATTTGTTGAGTTTCGATACAGAAATTGCCATTTGATATATTTTTTATGTAAAAATACAAAAAAACTATGCACGCACAATAAATTGACACTACTTTATAAAACCATCAGTAAACACAGTACTTAGCAATGATTTTCAAATATTTACAGTTGTTTTTCGAATTCTAATTTTGTTAAATTTTTGTTAATATTTGGTACTATGTAAAACAAGATACTGTTTTTTGAACATATATTTGCATAAGAAAATACTATATACTTTTAATCATGGAAACAACAACACCACTCATCATGGAAAAGACATCAGAAAAGAATACTTCGGCATTCACACATTTAAGTACATTAAGCCAATATGTAATTCCGTTTGGAAATTATATTTTTCCAATCATCATCTGGTCGAGCTACAAAGACAAATCAGAATTTGTAAACCACCACGGAAAACAGGCTTTAAATTTTCAGTTAAGCTTATTGCTTTACACTTTAATTTTAGCATTAATCGCGGTTCCGGTTTTCTTTACTGTGTTTTTGCAAAACCTGCCAATCGAAGCTGTTTTTAACGATCACGATTTTGAAATCACAAATTTCAATATTGAAGGCAACATTGGACTTTTAAGCGTTGGAATAACAGCTGTTATACTTTTCGGACTTCTAAAATTTGTTGAGTTCTTTTTAGTGATCTATGCTTCTATAAAAGCTTCAAACGGAGAATTATACAAATATCCGCTTACGATTCCTTTTATAAAGTAGTCAGCAAAAAGGTTAAAAGTTATATGTTATACGAACTAATTCTAACAGAATAAATTCGACAACAATCAATCATCAATCAAAATCATCATCAATCAAAAAACGAATTGTTCAATCAAAAAAAAACGAAATGAAATTATGAACATTGAAAACACAAAAGCACAGATGCGCAAAGGTGTTCTTGAGTTTTGCATCTTATCTGTTTTAAAAGAAAAAGACGCATACACATCTGAAATATTAGACACTTTAAAAAATGCGAAATTACTAGTTGTTGAGGGAACTGTTTACCCGCTTTTAACTAGATTGAAAAACGACGGTTTACTTAATTATCGCTGGGAAGAATCAACATCTGGACCACCGCGAAAATATTATGGATTAACCGAAATAGGACAAACATTTTTAAACGAACTTAGCGGAACCTGGACAGAATTATCAGATGCCGTAAAACTAATCACCAATCAAAATCAATAAGTCATGAACAAAACAGTAAATATTAACTTAGGCGGTATGTCTTTTCACATTGATGAAGATGCATATTTAAAATTGTCACGCTATTTTGACGCTATAAAACGATCACTTAACAATTCATCTGGACAAGACGAAATCATAAAAGACATCGAAATGCGTGTTTCTGAACTTTTAACAGAGAAACAAAAAAGCGACAAACATGTTGTTGGACTGAAAGATGTAGATGAAGTGATTGCGGTTATGGGACAACCGGAAGATTACAGACTTGAAGACGAAGAAAACACTAATCAGTCTTTTAAAAACTATAATTCAAGAAGTCACAAAAAATTATACCGTGACAAAGAAAACGGTATGATTGGAGGTGTTGCAACGGGTCTTGCACATTATTTCGGAATAGACGCTGTGTGGATTAAAATCGTATTCTTAATCTTTGTTTTCGCAGGATTTGGAACTGGTATTTTGGCTTACTTCGTGCTTTGGGTGGTAACACCTGAAGCCGTTACAACGTCTGAAAAACTTGAAATGACCGGAGAACCGGTAACTATTTCGAATATCGAAAAAAAAGTACGCGAAGAAATTGATTCATTATCTGAAAAATTCAAAAATGCAGATTATGACAAAATGGGAAACCAAGTAAAGTCGGGAGCTGAGAGAATAAGTAGTTCATTTGGAGACTTTGTCATGACGGTTTTTAAAATCTTTGCTAAATTTTTAGGCGTTGTATTAATCATCGCAGGGATTTCGACTTTAATAATGCTCTTAGTGGGAGTTTTTACTTTAGGAACTAACATTTTTGTTGAATTTCCTTGGCAGAATTTTATTGAAGCAGGAAACTTTACAGAATATCCTCTTTGGTCATTCGGTTTGTTAATGTTTTTTGCGGTTGGGATTCCGTTTTTCTTCTTAACACTTTTAGGTTTTAAATTGTTATCTCCAAACTTAAAATCAATTGGAAACATTACAAAATACACACTTTTAGCTATTTGGATTATTGCGATTGCTATTTTAGTAAGCATCGGAATTAAACAGGCAACTGAAATTTCACACGACAATAAAATTATCGAAAAAAGATCTTTCAGCATTAAGCCAACAGATACTTTATATGTAAAATTTAGATACAGTGATTATTACGCAAAAAGCTTAAATCATTACAGAGAATTTGAATTTGTACAGGATTCTGCCAACAATGAATTAATTTATTCTAACGATGTTCGTTTACATGTTTTACATACAGATGAAGCATCACCATTCATTCAGATCGAAAAAAGTGCAAGAGGAAACTCTTTTACAAATGCTAAAAAAAGAGCAGAAAAAATTACTTATAAGTTTCAGATTAATGGAAATCATTTAATTTTGGATAATTATTTTCTGACAGATGTTAAAAATAAATTCAGAGGACAAGAAGTTGACATCTATTTATATCTACCAGAGGGACAATTACTTAAACCAGACAGTTCTGTTAGAGATTACTTTAATTATGATGACGATTTTTTTAATCTGAATTACAATGGAGATTACAACTATAAAGTTATCGGATCAAAAGTAAAATGTCTAAACTGTCCAACAGATGAGAATGAAAATCATGATGGGGATCAAGATGAAGACTACAATACTGAAGAAAATGCAATTGAAAACGATACTGTAAAAGAAGTTTCTATCAAAATAAACGGAAAAGAAGTTCTAAACGGTAAAAAAACGAAAGGCAAACTAACCACAGATAAAAACGGAGTTATAATTAAAATTAACTAAACCATGATAAAAATAATCATTCATATTACGAAATTTATAATTGCAACGATTACCGCATTATTATTTGCATCGTGTAACTTCAACATGAATTCGATTGAAGGAAGCGGCAATGTAACGACTGAAAAAAGAATTGTTCAGGGAGATTTTAAAAATATCGAAGTAAGCAACGCTATAGACTTAGTAGTCCAGCAATCTGATTCGGTAGAAATTAAAGTAGAAGCCGATGATAATCTTCAAAAAGAAATCATTACAAAAGTAGAAAATGGCACTTTGATTATTAAATGCAAATTCTCTTCTTTCCGCAACATCACAAAGAAAAAAGTAACCGTAAAATTGCCTACTATTGGTAAAATCGAAGCCTCTAGTGCGGCGAGCGTTCAAAGTCAGAATACAATTCATGGAGAAGATATTGAACTAGAAACTTCAAGCGCGGCTTCGATGAATGTAGAAGTGGAATCTGACAATATTTCTTGTCATACAAGCAGTGGAAGTTCAATTAATATTAAAGGTAAAGCTTTAAAAATTAAAACATCAGCGTCTAGTGGTTCTTCTATAGAAGCCGGACAATTATTAGCCAATGATGTGGATGCCGAAGCTTCTAGTGGTTCAGTAGTTAAAGTCCACCCTATTTTAAGCCTAAAAGCAGAAGCAAGCAGCGGTGGAAACATTAATTACAATAATGTGCCTAAAACTATTAACAGAAACTCAAGTTCAGGAGGAAGTGTCAGCGAAGGTTAATACACCGAAAGCGCTAAATATAAAAGAAATCATTCATCTAAAGTGGATGATTTTTTTATATTTGCTAAAATCAAATTAAGAATAATGAGAAAAAATACAGCCCTGCTTTTATTACTTTTAGTGACCACATTCACCTTTGCTCAAAAACGAGAAAAAATAAAGGGATCTAAAATCGTAACTACCTCAATTAAAGATGTTGGAAGTTTTAATGGACTTGAAGCAGATGACAATCTAGAAGTTTATTTAGTAAAAGGAGACAAAAACGAAATTAAAATTGAAGCCGATGACAACCTACACGACATCATCGCTTTTGATTTAAGAGAAAATATATTGAGAATTTATACTTCGAAAGAAAGTACAATTTTCAAAAAACTAGCTGTTCATGTTACTTATACCGGTACATTTAATAAAGTAATTGCAAAAAATGAAGCTAAAATTTACGCTATTCAAGAACTTCAGTTAGACGATATCACATTCAGTAGTTTTGATTTTTCACGATTATATTTAAATGTAAACGCTAAAAAATTCAACTTAATTGGTGATGACAAATCTAAAACGGAATTAAACCTGAAAGCAGATGACGGAAATTTACAATTGAGCAAATATTCATCTATCAAAACACTAGTTTCTGCAATTAAATTCAAATGTGACTTGTACCAAAAAGCAACTGCTGCTATCGAAGGAATTGCTGAAAAAGCGACCATTCGTTTAGATAATAACTCAATTTTTACAGGAGTAAAATTCACATTGAAAGATGCCAATATTACAGCTGAAAACAATGCTGTGGGAAGTATTTTAGCCGATACAACAGTTTCAATAGCAGTGGGAGATAAAGCAGAACTTTCGTTATACGGAAATGCGGCAATTCAATTAACTCGCTTTTCTGAAGAGGCTAAGTTGTTTAAGAAGATTAAATAAGTCGCGGGTTTTAGTATTCAGTGTTCAGTATTCAGTGTTCAGTATTCAGTGTTCAGTATTCAGTATTCAGTCACAGTCTGAAAATATTATAAAAAAAGTCCCAATCTTAATCTGATTGGGACTTTTTTTATATAGTCTGAAAACTGTCACTGTGACTGAAAACTGCGACTGAAAACTAAAAACTGCGACTAAAAAAAATTACTCCTTAGAAGCTAAATATCTTTCAGCATCCAAAGCGGCCATACATCCTGTACCTGCAGCAGTAATCGCCTGACGGTATACATTATCAGCTGCATCTCCTGCTACGAAAACACCTTCAACATTTGTTTTAGAGGTTCCTGGAATATTAACGATATAACCTGTTTCGTCTAAAGTAATATAATCTTTAAAGATATCAGTGTTTGGTTTGTGTCCAATTGCTACGAAGAAACCTGTTGCAGGAATTTCGACAACTTCTCCTGTAGTTTTATTTAAAGCTTTAATGGCGTGTACTACGTTGTTGTCTCCAAGAACTTCAACAGTATCGTGATTCATTAAAATTTCGATGTTTTCTGTTTTGCGAACGCGTTCTTCCATAATTTTAGAAGCTCTGAATTTTTCGCTTCTTACTAACATCGTTACTTTTTTACAAAGTTTAGATAAGTAATGTGCTTCTTCACAAGCAGAATCTCCAGCTCCAACGATTACAACATCTTGGTTTCTGTAGAAGAATCCATCACACACAGCGCACGCAGAAACTCCACCTCCCATATTTAAATAATGTTGTTCTGATGGCAATCCTAAATATTTTGCAGATGCTCCTGTAGAAATAATAACTGTTTCACAGTGCAATTCGATTGAATCGTTAATCCAAACTTTATGAATATCTCCAGAGAAATCAACCTTTGTAGCCCATCCATCACGAATATCAGCACCAAAACGTTTTGCTTGTTCTTGTAATTGAACCATCATTTCTGGTCCTGTAACACCATCAACGTATCCTGGAAAATTTTCTACTTCATTAGTGGTAGTTAACTGACCTCCCGGCTGCATTCCTTGATATAAAACCGGATTCATATTTGCTCTGGCCGCATAAATAGCTGCAGTATAACCTGCAGGTCCAGAACCGATAATAAGGCATTTAATTTTTTCGATTGTATCTGACATAATGTGTATTGTTTTTAAGAGATGCAAATGTAAACTTTATTATAAAAAATAACGCCGAAAATAAATCCTAAATAACTATCTCAAAATAAGTTTTATTTATTTTCATTTTTTCCTTTTGTAAACGAAATTTATTTATATCTTTGCATCCGCTTTCGGGCAGTACAGCAAAACATCTTCGGGGTGTAGCGTAGCCCGGTTATCGCGCCTGCTTTGGGAGCAGGAGGCCGCAGGTTCGAATCCTGCCACCCCGACAAAAGTCTTTTCATTTTTGAAAAGACTTTTTTTTGTTTTAAACTTAAACATAAAACTTTGCGTCTTCGCGACTTTGCGAGCTATTTCCAAACAAAGTCAAAATGAAATAAATAGCCACGAATTCACGAATTTTCTTTTTAATTACTTCATCTAATATTGTTCGAATTAATTCGAATGAATAATAGCAAAGATTTAAAAAAAATAATTCGTGAATTCGTGGCGAAAAAACTAACAACCCAACGGTCGAAACCATTGACTATATTCCAACCAAAGCAGAAACGAAACAAATAGTATTCGCCACACCCCAAGCGATAGCGAACTCACGAAGCAATTCACGAATTATTTCTTTTTATAATAGTATTCGAAATTAATTCGAGAAAATAATCGTAAAGATTTGAAAAAAATAATTCGTGAATTCGTGGCAAAAAAAACTAACAACCCAACGGTCGAAACCATTGACTATGTTCCAACCAAAGCAGAAACGAAACAAATAGTATTCGCCAAGACCCGAGCGATAGCCAACTGGCGAAGCAATTCTCAATTTTTCTTTTTAATTACTTCATCTAATATTATTCGACTTAATTCGAAAAAATAACAGCAAAGATTTAAAAAAAATAATTCGTGAATTCGTGGAAAAAAAAACAATCTTATTATTTCTCCATACTTATATAAGAAGGATACGATTCACGATTTGGCAAAGTAAATTCCTCATCAAAAGGCTGAATTCCTTCTCCGTTGTTATAGACTGCTACACGTTTTGCACCAGTCGCTGTGCTTCCACCAGTACTATTAATAACATTCAGAATATTTCCAGAACCTGCAAAACGAGTAATACACATCTTTTCCAATTTTACATCCGGACTATTGGGTATTTCAAAACCGTTTTTCTTGTTCACATTTCCGTCCGTTCCTGTAAAAACCGCATACGATCCCATTCCAATTGTATGATGCTCTTTTACAGAATTGGCTACTTTAAATGCCGCATAACCATTCACTTTCCCTCCTTGACTACTCCATGCTGATTGGTTTGGAGCATCATATGGAGGTTCGTTTTGAAAGAAAAACGTTCTGCCTCGTTCCCCTAACCATAAAACTTCATATTCTTGAAAGTGTTCTACAAACAAAGCATAAAGTGTAACATCTTTTCCTGTAACAATAAGTCCGTTTTTACATCTGTCTCTTACCCAGCGTAAATCGCCGCCTTTCTGCGAACCATGATCGGCACGCCACAACCAGAAGTGATCGCCTACAACATTATTACTATTTATCTGCATCGCTGTTTGTATCTGTATATTTTTCGACTGAACTCCACCTACTCGGCAAGTAATATCTGTGAGCAGGATAGGATCTAAAGAATGATCAGCATTTGCTCCTTCATTACCAATTCTAACCTGATAGGTTGTACTATTAAACGAATCCATTAAAAGTCCAGCGATAACAATTCCGTCTTTATCATCAGCATAAATACATCCCCAAGTATTTTTATCAGTTGGTTCCAAAGTTACCGAAGCGATACCAGCTCCTAAAAGTATAGCATCTTTTCGGTTAACCTGAATAGGCGCATTCAATGCATAATGCCCCGGTGTAAAAAATATATTTTTACCCGCTTTAAGAGCCGCATTAATTTCAACATCAGTATCACCTTCTTTAGTTACATACCATTGAGCAAGCAAATCCTGAACTTTTCCCTGCCCCATATCTTTTGATGTCCATGATGTCCCTATTCTATCTTTCTGCCAAGCCGGAACAAATACTTTATATTCTCCATCGCTGTCTATAAAAAGAAACGGTTTTTCTTTGATAATTGGAGTTGTTGCTACTGGCGAATTTACATCATCTGCCTGCGGAGGATTTACACAACCCTGCCAAACCATATTGTACGAACCTCCCATAGTTCCTGAACCTGAAGGAAAAACAGTATTTCTGGTATACCATTGCTGTTGTCCGCCCCAGTTTGGTCTCGTTGATGTATAATGAGTATCGGCAATAAAACCGCCGCTTCCCCAAAAATTAGTACTCCCAATATCCGAAATATATTTTGAAGTCCCGTCAATTGATAATCTTCGTGCACTTGTTGACTGAGAAACTGTCCACGAAAAATCACGCATCACTTCTACATTTTCCACAGAACGCCAAAACGTACAAGTAGCATTTGCTCCCCCCGAAAGATGAGGTCTCGTGAATATCGCTCCCAGTTTAACATCTGAAGGCACTTTTCCCAGTCCTCCAATATGAGAATAAAACCCTAATTCAATTGAATTGGCTTCCGCCGATGACGCAGAACCTGAACCGCCAACATCATACGTTTGCCCGTTAACATTTGGTTTGAAATAATAAGCCTGACGTTTTGTAGTCCACTCGCCATTTGCCCCTCCTAAACCAATTGCTCCAAATTGGGAATTTATATCGTTTCTCGCCGTTTCTGCTTTTTCATGTTTTCTGTCATAGAAATACATATTATCGCCAAAAATCTGATTTTCTAGAGAAATTACAATCGTTATATTGTTACGAGTAACTTTATAATAGTTCTCGTACTTGTCTGTATTAGGTTTATTATCTGTAAAGCTTAGTTTAGAAGTAGAACCTACTGATACAAAATCGGTTGCCAAGCGGCTTCCACCTCTTGTAATTATATAATTTCCAGAAGTCCCGAAAGCCCCCCATGACAATATGATGGCATGTTTATTTTTATTATAAACAATTTTGCGTTCTATTTTATTCCCTTCTATTTTTTCATTGGATGAAAAAGGCGAAACAAAACTGCATAGAATCAGCATAAACAAAAATGCTGTAAATACCGAAATCACTTTTTTACTCATAAGAATCTTGATTTTTTGGTTTGATAGTTTGTATTACTAGTAATTTTTTAGGAAGCCTAAAATAGCAATAAACTTTAACCTGCCTCTCGATTTCTATTTTCAATTTTCTTATCAAAAACTATACAAAGCCTCATGATTTTGGCTTTTTATAACACAAATAAACCGTTTTGAATACATTTATTTTTTTATGGTGTCTTTTTTTTGCGGATTAAAGAATTCAAATTATGAAAGAAATTGCACTATTCATCGCCGTATTATTTTCCACCGCCTGTTTTTCGCAAAAAAATGAAACCCCAGCAGACTCCTGCAGTTCAATTGTAAAAGTCATACCTTATAAGAAAGACGCCCACGCTTCGTATTACCATGATAAATTTAATGGAAGAAAAACAGCCAGCGGAAAAAGATTCAATAACAATGATTTGACCGCCGCTCACAAAAAATTTCCTTTCGGAACCAGATTAAAAGTAACCAACGAGATAAACAATAAATCTGTTATTGTTGAAATTACAGACAGAGGTCCTTTTGTAAAAGGAAGAGAAATTGATCTGAGCAAAAGAGCTTTTATGGAAATTGCATCCAATAAAAAAAGTGGTTTAGTGTACGTAACCATCGAAATTTTAAAATAAAAAAAGAAAGCATATTTTCAAAAACAAAACGAGTTCTATTGCTTTTTTATGTAAAAACAGAAACTCGTTTCCTTAAATTTTGAAAGGTTATTCTATTTATAACTAAAATTAATTTCTGCGGAAGACCCATGAAACAACGATTAAGCGAAGTTTCATAAATGTTAACAAAATAGATTTTCAAAAACCATAAATAATTGTATTTTTACGGTTCAAAATTCAGAAAATAAATGGGCAAAATCATTGCTATTGCTAATCAAAAAGGAGGCGTTGGAAAGACTACTACATCAGTAAATCTTGCTGCCTCATTAGGTGTTTTAGAAAAAAAAGTATTGTTGATCGACGCTGATCCACAGGCCAATGCTACATCTGGTCTGGGCATTGACGTTGAAACAGTTGAAACAGGAACCTACCAAATTCTTGAACATACTGTAACACCAAAAGAAGCCATTTTAAAATGCACATCGCCAAATGTTGACGTGATCCCTGCTCACATTGACCTTGTTGCGATCGAAATTGAGTTGGTTGACAAAGAAAACCGCGAGTACATGCTTAAAAAAGCATTAGAAGAAGCAAAACAAGAATATGATTATATCATTATTGACTGTGCGCCATCTCTTGGTTTGTTAACCCTGAATGCTTTAACAGCTGCAGATTCAGTAGTAATTCCTATTCAGTGTGAATACTTTGCACTTGAAGGATTAGGGAAATTATTGAACACTATAAAGAGTATTCAAAAAATACACAACCCAGATCTTGACATTGAAGGTTTATTATTAACAATGTACGATTCAAGATTACGTTTATCTAATCAGGTTGTCGAAGAGGTTCAAAAACACTTCAACGATATGGTTTTTGATACTGTAATTCAGCGAAATGTAAAATTAAGTGAAGCTCCAAGTTTTGGTGAAAGTATCATTAATTATGATGCTACAAGCAAAGGTGCTGTAAACTATATTAATCTAGCTCAGGAAATTATAAAGAAAAACAGTAAATAGTTTTTATGACAAAAGCAATTAAAAAACAAGCCTTAGGAAGAGGATTATCAGCATTATTAAAAGATCCAGAAAACGACATTAAATCGGTAGAAGACAAAAATGCCGATAAGGTTGTTGGAAATATTATTGAGCTTGAAATAAGTGCTATCGAAATAAATCCATTTCAGCCTAGAAGCAATTTTAATGAAGAATCATTACGTGAGTTAGCCACTTCTATTAAAGAACTTGGTGTAATTCAACCTATTACTGTTCGAAAGTTAGACTTTAATAAATATCAGTTAATTTCTGGAGAGCGTCGTTTACGTGCTTCTACTTTAATTGGCTTAACTCATGTTCCGGCATACATTCGTATTGCTAATGACAATGAGTCATTGGTTATGGCATTGGTTGAAAACATCCAGCGTCATGATTTAGACCCAATCGAGATTGCTCTTTCTTACCAGCGTTTAATTGACGAAATTCAATTAACACAAGAACAGATGAGCGAGCGCGTTGGAAAAAAACGTTCAACAATTTCTAACTACTTACGTCTTTTAAAACTAGATCCGATTATCCAGACAGGTATTCGTGATGGCTTCATCAGTATGGGACACGGTCGTGCGATTATCAATATTGAAGATTTAGATGTTCAGACAGATATCTATCAAAAAATCGTAAGCCAGAATTTATCTGTTCGTGAAACTGAAGCTTTAGTTAAAAATTATCACGAAGGACAGCAGCCAAAAGCCGAAGGAAAACCTAAAGCAGATTCTGCATTTGTAGTGAGAGAAACTCAAAAAAATACTTTCAACGACTATTTTGGTTCGAAAGTTGATATTAAAGTCGCTGGCAACGGAAAAGGAAAAATTACCATTCCATTTAATTCTGAGGCCGACTTTAACCGAATTATAAAATTAATTAACGGATAGTGAATAAAATTGTCCCCATAAGTTTATTGTTCTTTCTCATAGGAACCGTATCTCTTTTTGCCCAGGTAAAAAAAGACACGGTTTTGGTCGTAAAAGACACTACTGCATTGCAGGAGATAGACCCGCTGACACCAGCAAAAGCAGCATTCTATTCTGCTATATTGCCTGGTTTAGGTCAGGCATACAATAAAAAATACTGGAAAATCCCGCTTGTGTATGGAGCAATTGGAACCAGTTTATATTTCTACATTGACAACAATAAAAAATACCATGATTATCGTGATGCCTACAAACGAAGATTAGAAGGCTATAACGACGATAATTATCAGTTTCTTGATGACAGCCGATTAATTGCTGGTCAAAAATTTTATCAGAGAAACAGGGATTTATCTGCCTTATTTGTTGTTGGTTTTTACGTTTTAAACATTATCGATGCCAATGTTGATGCGGCATTACTTCAATTTAATGTAAACGAAAGACTATCAATGCGTCCGGAAATTTATCCGGCAGATGTAACATTTAAACCAAACGTTGGACTAACTTTTAACTATCGTTTTTAAGCAGAATTTTTCTGTTTAAAATTCACAAACAATAATACAAAATGAAAATTGCGCTTTTAGGATACGGAAAAATGGGTAAAGTAATCGAAAGAATTGCTCTGGAAAGAGGTCATGAAATTGTTCTGAAAAAGGATGAATTCAACACCTACGACGGACTTTCAACTGCCGATGTTGCCATCGATTTCAGCGTTCCTACTGCAGCAGTAAGCAATATTTCTGCTTGTTTCAATTCTAATGTTCCAGTAGTTTCAGGAACAACTGGATGGTTAGAACATTATGACGAAATGATTGCTCTTTGCAACGAGAAAAAAGGAGGTTTTATCTCTAGCTCAAACTTCAGTTTAGGAGTAAATATTTTCTTTGGATTAAATGAATATTTAGCCAAAATCATGAACCAATTTGATTCTTATAAAGTTTCAATGGAAGAAATTCACCACATTCATAAACTGGATGCTCCAAGCGGCACGGCTATATCTTTGGCACAAGGTGTAATCGAAAATAGTAATTATGCTGAATGGACTTTAGAAGAAGCAAAAAACAATCAGATTCATATTGAAGCAAAAAGAATTGGTGAAGTTCCAGGTACTCACACGGTCACTTACGATTCTCCTATTGACAGCATCGAAATCAAACATACCGCTCACAATCGTGAAGGATTTGCTCTTGGCGCTGTTATCGCTGCAGAATGGCTGGCAGGAAAACAAGGAATTTTCACTATGAAAGATGTTCTAAACTTACAATAAATCGACTAAAATTCCAGATTATTAAAATCTTGAATTTGAAACTTAAAATACAATATTATGACACTATATCTTTGGTTCGTATTTTTCCTAGCGGTACAAGTAATTCACTTTTTAGGAACTTGGAAACTATATCAGGCAGCAGGAAGAAAAAGCTGGGAAGCCGCAATTCCTGTTTACAATGCAATTGTTTTAATGAAAATCATCGGCCGTCCAACTTGGTGGACATTGTTGCTTTTCATTCCAATTATTAACTTGATTATGTTTCCAGTTGTTTGGGTTGAAACACTTAGAACTTTTGGTAAAAAATCAACTTTAGATACTATTCTTGGAATTTTCACTCTTGGTTTTTACATCTATTACGTAAACTACACACAAAAATTAGAATACAATGCAAACCGAGAATTAAAACCTGAAAACAAAGCTGCCGACACAGTAAGTTCTTTACTTTTTGCTATTATCGTAGCTACTTTGGTACACACTTATGTTATTCAGCCTTACACCATTCCAACTTCTTCATTAGAAAAATCATTATTAATTGGAGATTTCTTATTTGTGAGTAAAGTTAATTACGGACCAAGAGTACCAATGACTACAGTGGCATTACCAATGGTTCATGATTCTATTCCGTTAACAAAAAGAAAATCATATTTAAGCTGGCCACAATTACCATATTTCAGACTTCCTGCGTTCGAACATATCAAACGAAATGACATTGTAGTGTTTAACTGGCCTGTTGACACGGTGCATTACTTTTTTGAACCAAAAGGAAGACCAGGAGTAATAAAACCTATCGACAAGAAATCAAACTATGTAAAAAGATGTGTGGGTATTCCTGGAGACAGCTTATCTATAAAAGATGGATTTGTTTTCATTAACGGTGCAAAGTTAATTTTACCAGAAAGAGCAAAACCACAATATTCATACAAAATTGCATTTGACGGAAAAACACCAGTTGATTTACAGTCTCTAATTAAAGAATTAGACATTACAGATGGCGGTTATTTTTTAGACGATCAAAAAAGAGATACTCTTGTATTAGGAGCTTTAACAGAAGCCAGCGCAGAACGTTTTAAAAACACTCCTGGCGTTAGTTCTGTTACAAGAATAATCGACAGAACGAACGACAATAGAATTTTCCCTCATATCAATAAATGGAATCAGGATAATTTTGGTCCGATTTATATTCCGCAAGAAGGAAAAACTGTTGCGTTAACCAACGAATCACTTCCTTTTTACAAAGAAATTATAACTAACTACGAAGGAAATACTTTAGAATTAAAAGGTTCTAAATTCTTAATCAACGGAAAAGAAACAAACACATACACCTTCAAACAGAACTATTACTGGATGATGGGAGACAACCGTCATAACTCAGAAGACAGCCGTTATTGGGGTTATGTTCCAGAAAATCATATTGTAGGAAAGCCCGTTTTCATTTGGATGAGCTGGGATACTAACGGAAAAGGCATTAATAAAATCCGCTGGAACAGAGTATTCACAACTGTTGATGGTGAAGGGCAGCCTCAGTCATATTTCAAATATTTCTTAATTGCTCTTGCTCTTTACTTTGTTGGAGAATTCTTCTGGAGAAAAAGAAAACAAAACAAAGCATAAATTAAAATAAGTTATTTTTATCTCAGGTTTCAAGTTTCAGGTTCACACAAACTTGAAACTTGAAACCTGAAACTTTTAAACATAAATACAAAATGAATTCCTTATTACTTCCTACTTATTTTCCATCAATTAGTCACTTTGCTGTAATGGCGCAGTCTGACACTATCACTTTTGAAATGGAAGATAATTTTCAGAAGCAGACTAACAGAAATCGTACCTATATCTATAGTCCGAATGGAATTCAACTTTTAAATATTCCTGTTAAACATTCAAAAGCAGCGCATCAAAAAACAAAAGACATTTTGATTGAAAATGAATTTGACTGGCAGAAACAGCATTTTAAATCATTGGAGGCAGCCTACAGAAGCTCTCCTTTCTTCGAATACTTTGAAGATGATATTGCTCCTATTTTCGAAAAGAAACATACCTTTTTAATGGATTTAAACATGGAAGTTTTAGAAACAGTAACCAAATGTCTGCGCATGAAATTAGAATTCGGAAAAACCGAAGAATACTTTCATGAAGTAACCAACTTTTCAGATTTTAGATATTTGGCAAACGGAAAAAAAGACCAGAATTCATTCGAAAAATACACACAGGTTTTTGACGACAAACACGGATTCATCAATAATTTAAGTGTTTTGGATTTGCTTTTTAACGAAGGAAAATTTGCAATGGATTATCTTAAATCCCAAAAAGTAATCTAAAATTATTGCTCCATTAACGAAAGACGGGTCATTATTGGGTAATGATCTGAGTTTTCGAAATCAGGAAAACTTTCAAACTGTTTTACTTTCATTCGAGTATCGGTAAAGATATAATCGATTCTTGCAGGATAGTATTTGAATTTATAAGTGGCCCCAAAGCCTTCTCCTGCTTCTTCAAAAGCATCTTTCAATTTTCCTTTAATATTTCGGTATACATACGAAAATGGACTATTATTCATGTCTCCGCAGATAATAATCGGACTTTTACAGGTTTTTATATTTTCCTTAAACATTTCCGCCTGTTCCTGCTGTTGTCTGAATCCTTTACTGATTCGGGCGTAAATAAGCTGTGATTTCTTCTGATTTACATTGTCAATATCATCCGAAATCTCCGTTACATCAGGCGAGATTTTAATGGATTGTAAATGCATGTTATAAACACGTATAACGTCTTTTCCGCGCTTAATATCAGCATAAATCACATTATTATCCGATTTAGGAAAAACAATGTTTCCTTCGTTTATAATTGGGAATTTTGAAAAAATTGCTTGTCCCGTTTTTATTTGTTTTCCATCAATAAAAATATAACGATGCGGATACACTTTTAAATCCAGATGTGCCGAATTTGAATATTCCTGAATACATAAAATATCCGGATCTTTCTCGTCAATAAAGGCCTTTATATTTTCTGGTATATCATCACGATCCAGCCATTTGAAAACATTAAAAAGACGAACGTTGTAACTCATTACCGAGAAATCTTTTTCATCTTTGACATATTCTTTGGCAGAAAATTTATAGAACTTATTGATAAAGGTAATTCCCATCAATAAAACCAAACCAGACAAAATAAGGCGCTTTTTAAACTGAATTGCCCAATAAATAAAGAACAACCCATTCATTACAAAAAAAGCCGGCATAAACAGCGTAAGCACCGATAAAAGTGGAAAGCTTTTAGGTGCTAAGAAAGGCAGAATATAGACTGTAAATGTAAACACCGTTAGCACTATATTCAGGAAGAACATTATTTTATTAAACCACGAAAGGTTTTTCATAATTTACTGCCTAAGGATTATTTTCCAGCTTTAAACAAAAACTCTTTTTCTTCTTTGGTTAGACAATCATAACCAGACTGGCTAATTTTGTCTAAAATCTCATCTATCTGCTGCTGTGTTTTATCTTTGGTAACAATTCTTGAAGATGTTTTTTCTGCAGGTTTTTTATAATTCTTATGAACGGTTTTAAATGGTGTCGTTGGAGATTTTCTAAATAAATTAGCAAAAAAGTCTAATGTTTTGGAAATAACAACACTTAAATCCGTTCCGTTTTGAAGAAGTTTAATATACACAAATCCAAAGAAAGCCCCAGCCAAATGCGAAATGTGTCCGCCCATATTATCTAAGCGGAACTGCATTAAATCTAAAACCAAGATTACTGCCGTAATATGCCAGAGTTTTACATTGCCAAACAAAAACAAACGAACATTCATAAGAGGCTGATACGTTGTTGCCGCAACCAAAATTGCCATAATAGCTGCCGAAGCACCTACTATTGAAGCAGCAGTTCCTAAAACATAAAAGCTTAACGCAAATACGATACCTGAAAATATAGCTCCTAAAATATATAACCCTAAGTATTGTTTCTGAGTAAAAAAGGTCAGGAATAAATTACTGGCAAAGTTTAAAACCAGCATATTGAACAACAAATGCATGAATCCAAAGTGGAAAAAAGCATAGGTTAAAAATGTCCATGGTTTAAATAAAAAAACCTGCGGATCTGACGATAGCGCCAACCAGTTTGGGAAAGAAAACAGACCGTTTGAAAACCCATAGAAAAAAATTAATGAAATAATAAAACAGGCAATATTCCAATAAATAACGCGCATTGCGATACCACCTAGTCTATACTGCATTTTTAAATCGTCAAGAATGTTCATAAAGTATTCGTTTGGTTCTTAAAATTAATATTAAAGTTAAAAATTAATTCCAACGATTGTTATTAAACTGATTTTTTTTCCAGTACCACATGATCATAAATCCGAAAAAAGCACCTCCAATGTGGGCATAATGCGCAATTCCAGATTCAATTCCCATTAATGAACTTCCGAAGATTCCAAAAAAACCATCAAATAAAAGCATATAAATCGGTACAAAATATTTTGCTTTTATTGGAATCGGTATAAACAAAATTCCGAGTTCAGCATTAGGAAACATAAATGTAAATGCCACAAGCAATCCATAAATAGCACCTGATGCACCTACAACAGTTCCTAAGTAAGCATTCATAAAATGCTTAAATTCTGAAACGGTTAAGATTTCCTGCCATCTGGTATCGATCTTTCCATCATTAAGCAGACTAAGCACATTTGCTTTAGGAAATCCGTGTGCCTGTAAAATAGACAAACTGTCTTGATAGAAATAATAGTTTACAGCAAAATTCACCAAAGCAGCTCCCAATCCGCATGAAATGTAAAAGAAAAGAAATTTTCTTCCGCCCCAAAAATGTTCTAATGTCGATCCAAACGAATATAAAGCAAACATATTGAAAGCAATATGCGCAAATCCGCCATGCATAAACATATGAGTAAGAGGCTGCCAAACCTGAAACTCTGGATTTTCTGGAAAGAAAAGCGCTAGATATTCATACGAAACCGGCACCAGCTGAGCACCGATAAAAAAGATAATATTAATTATAAGCAGTTGTTTTACAACTGGAGTCATATTCATCATAAGGCAAACTTTTTATCTATATCTTCCACACGCATGGTAATGAAAGTAGGTTTTTGAAAAGGTGAAATATTTGGATCTTTACAAGCAAACAAACCGTTTACTAAATTATCCTGTTCTTTTTCGGTTAAATACGATCCGGTTTTAACCGCTAAACTTTTAGCCATTGATTTTGCAATAGTATCATTCTGACTATAACTGTTTGCTGGAATTCCATCCTGCAAATCACTCAGCAGTTGATCAATTACCATCGAAACTTCACTTTCGGTAATATTTACCGGAATTCCTGAAATCACAACGTGATCAGATTTTGTATTATCAAAAATAAATCCTGTCGTTTCAAGAGATGGTTTCAGTTCTTCGATAAGTTCCATTTCGGCAGCAGAATAAAACAAATCCAGCGGAAAAAGCAATTGCTGGCTTGCCGCTTGATTTACGGTCATATTCAGCAGAAACTGTTCGTATAAAATACGCTGATGCGCACGCTGCTGATCTACAATCACCATTCCTGATTTGATTGGAGATACAATATATTTTTTATGAATTTGATAGGTTTTCTGACTCGCTTGTTCCACTTCATTATCATTGAACAATGAAGAAGTTACTTCTTCATTTTCGAATGTAAAAGGAGAACTTTCAATCGTTTCTGGATTTTCGGTATCCAAACCTACATACAAACTTTCCCAGCTTGCTGTTGGCTCAACTCGTTTAGAATATCCCGAATAAGACGAACCGGAGTACGAAGATCCTGAAGATGAAGACGAGGAAGATGACGAAGACAATCCAGAACTATAACTGGAACCAGAATTAGCTTTGGTGTAATGCTGGTTAGTTTTATCATCTGTAAACGGATTAAAAGTCCCGTCAACCTGAATTGTTGGAGTTTCAGCTTCTAAATCCTTATAATGATAGGGTGTGTCTAAATTAGAATCCCGATCAAAATCTAAAACCGGCGCTACATTAAACTGTCCTAAACTATGTTTTATAGATGCTCTTAAAATAGCATATAGCGCTTGTTCATCATCAAACTTAATTTCAGTTTTGGTGGGATGAATGTTGATATCAATTGTATTGGGCGGCACTTGCAGATACAAGAAATAACTTGGCTGTAAACCATCTTTCAGCAAACCATCATAAGCCGCCATAACAGCATGATGCAGATATCCGCTTTTGATAAAACGATCGTTTACAAAGAAAAACTGTTCGCCTCTGGTTTTTTTAGCAAACTCAGGTTTGCATACAAACCCCTGAATGCTGATAATTTCAGTCTCTTCATTAACCGGAACTAATTTTTCATTGGTTTTACCCGACATAATCCCCACAATTCGCTGACGATACCCGGCAGCTGGAAGATTATACAATTCGCTTCCGTTGTGGTAAAAACTAAAATGAATGTTAGGATGCGCCATAGCCACTCGTTGAAATTCATCCATTACATGACGGAATTCAACTGTATCTGACTTTAAGAAATTACGACGAGCCGGAATATTGAAAAATAAATTTTTAACGGCAAACGAAGTTCCTTTGGGCAAAACAGCCACTTCCTGCGAAACAAATTTACTTCCTTCAATAACAATATGAGTTCCAAGTTCGTCTTGTTCTTGCTTCGTTTTCAATTCCATGTGTGCAATAGCAGCGATAGAAGCCAGCGCTTCTCCACGGAAACCTTTTGTTCCAAGCGAAAATAAATCTTCGGCCTGACGGATTTTTGAAGTTGCATGACGAGCGAAACACAAACGTGCATCGGTTACAGTCATCCCTAATCCATTATCAATAACTTGCACCAATGATTTGCCGGCATCTTTTATAATCAATTTAATATCAGTTGCTTTGGCATCAACAGCATTTTCTAACAATTCTTTTACAACTGAAGCGGGTCTTTGAACCACCTCTCCAGCAGCAATTTGGTTAGCAACGTGATCAGGAAGTAATTGAATAATACTCGACATTAAGCAAAAATAATTTTAAAGTTTAGGTTAAGTTTTTACAAACCAAGAATTACAAATTTAATGAATTTTGGTTTGCTTTTAGAACAACAGCCATCATAAAAAAAACAAAAAAACCTATACCATTCTTACACAGTATAGGTTTTAATATTTTTAAAACAAATGTGTTTTATTCGTTTTCTATTTTTCGTGGAGAATCTTCGATTTGTAGTGCACCAGAAGATAATAATGGTTGATTAAAAGTGTGTGCAATTGAAGCCTGCTGGCGAATATAAGCCATTTTGATTGCAGCGATTGCAGCTTCTGTTCCTTTGTTCCCATGAACACCACCACTTCTATCAATTGACTGCTGGATATTATTATCTGTTAAAACACAGAAAATAACCGGAATATCCGTCTGAACATTTAAATCTTTAATTCCTTGTGTAACACCTTCGCATACGAAATCAAAGTGTTTTGTCTGCCCTTGAATTACACATCCAATTACAATAACAGCATCTACATTTTGGGTTTGAAGCATTTTTTTTGCTCCGTAAATCAACTCAAAACTTCCTGGAACATTCCAGCGGATAATTTGTTGTGCAGGAACATCGCAGTCCGTTAAAGCTTCAAAAGCTCCATTGTAAAGTCCTTCAGTTATAGTGTCATTCCACTCAGAAACAACAATCCCAAATCGAAAGTCTTTCGCATTTGGGATTGTTGTTTTATCGTATTCTGATAAATTTTTATTTTCAGTAGCCATCTGTATACTTTAGATATTAGATTATAAATTTAAGATTGCTAAATTACGAATCTAAAATCTAAAATCTTAACTCTACCACAATAATTTATTGTGCTAATCCAATCAATACGTCGATAGAAGCTGCCTCTGGCGTTGCATCAAAGTTATCTTTAATATCGTTCAGATATTTTAAAGCATCTTCTTTCTGACCTAAAGCAAGAGCCGTTTTAGCTGCTTTTAATAAGAAACGAGGCGTTGTAAAATCGTTTTTGTTAGATTCAGCTGCTTTTACGTAGTAATTTAAAGCTTCTTTTGGATTATTCTTTTGAGAATAAGCATCTCCAATTGCTCCTTTTGCTAAAGCGCCTAAGATCATATCTTCAGATTTGAATTCGCTTAAATATTTAATAGCATCATCAAATTTACCTGTATTTAAATATGCTATACCAGCATAGTAGTTTGCTAAATTTCCAGCATCTGTTCCAGAATACTCATCAGCAATTTTCACAAATCCGAATTTACCTTCAGAACCATTTAACGCTAATTTGTATAATGAATCACTTGCTACACCGTCAACCGCTTTTTGAAAGTTTTGCTGAGCAACAAACATTTCGTTTGCAGCCTCATCTTGTTTAGGATTTTCGATGAATTTTTGGTAAGCTAAATATCCAATAGTAGCAACTGCAATACCAGCAACTAAACCAATAATGATTTTTTGATTTTTAGCAACCCAATCCTCAGTTCTTGAAGCAGTTTCGTCTAATTTAGAAAAAACACCAGCTGTTGTGCTGTCTTTTTCATCAATTACTACCTGTTGTTCTTCAGTTACCTCTTTAACTTCCTTCTCTTTTGGTGCTTTATATCCTCTTTTATTGTAAGTAGCCATTTAAAATTAATTTAGTGAACGGCAAAAATAAAATTTTTCTTGAAACTGAGGTAAAAAAAATCAAAATTATCACTATTTTAAAAAAAATATTTTCAGCATTCGTAACTGCTTTCGCATCAGCACTAAAATAAATCAACTTGAAACGCTTGAAAAGCCCTTTATATCGATAAAATTAGATAATTTTACATTCTCAAATTTTACTGTTCAAAGCAGTAAATTTCTTTTTAGAGTCTCTTAAAAAATGCATTTAAACAAAATCTCTTTATTTAATTATAAGAATTTCTCCGAAGCCAGCTTTGATTTTGACGTCAAGATCAACTGTTTTGTAGGTAAAAATGGTATTGGAAAAACCAATGTATTGGATGCCATTTATCATTTGGCATACGGAAAAAGTTATTTTAATCCGCTTGCTGTGCAAAACATCAAACACGGGGAAGAGTTTTTTGTAATTGATGCCGAACTGGACAAAAATGACAGAACAGAGCAGATTGTGTGCAGTTTAAAAAAAGGACAGAAAAAGGTTTTAAAAAGAAACGGAAAAGCTTACGATAAATTCTCAGATCATATTGGTTTTATTCCGCTTGTGATTATTTCTCCTGCCGATCGTGATTTAATTGTGGAAGGAAGCGAAACACGCCGTAAGTTTATGGACAGCGTTATTTCGCAATTAGATCCTGTTTATCTGCATCAGCTTATTCAATATCAAAAAGTAATTGTACAGCGAAATGCTCTTTTAAAATATTTTGCACTCAATCATACTTTCGACAACGACACCTTATCTATATATAATGAGCAGTTGAATGAATACGGAAAATCGATTTTCGAAAAACGAAAAGATTTTCTGGAACAATTCATACCTATATTCAATACACATCATCAAGCCATAACCGGATCTGAAGAAAGTGTGCAATTGGTTTACGAAAGTCATTTATTTGAAAAAGATCTATTATCGCTTCTTCAAGAAAACATCAATAAAGACAGAGCGCTGCAATACACAAGTTCAGGCATTCATAAAGACGACTTATCTTTTGAAATAGATTCGCATCCCATAAAGAAATTTGGTTCGCAGGGACAACAGAAATCTTTTTTAATTGCTTTGAAACTGGCTCAATTTGAGTTTTTAAAAAAACAAAGCGGTGTAAAACCTATTCTGCTTTTTGATGATATTTTCGATAAACTCGACGAAACACGCGTGTCTAAAATTATCGAGATGGTAAATACCGAAACTTTTGGCCAGCTTTTTATATCCGACACTCATCCAGAACGCACTGAAGCGATTGTAAAATCAACCCATCAGAGTTATAAAATATTTAATCTGTAGTTTTTGATGTTTTAAAATTTGATACAATTTGTATCAGTTTTCGTAACCAATCCCAAAATAGAAATTCTTACATTAGCCTAAATAAACTTAAAAACAACTGCAATAAATATTTAAACGAATATGCTAACGAAAGAATCATTGCAATTTTTAGACGATTTAAAGAAAAACAATAACCGTGAATGGTTTCAGGAAAATAAAAAACGATACGAGGTTTTCAAAAAAGATTATCATCAATTGGTAAGTGATTTTCTAGATGTAATGAAACCGCTGGATCCTTCACTAGATTTTTTAGAAGTTAAAAACTGTACTTTTAGAATCAATCGTGATATTCGGTTTTCTAAAGACAAATCGCCTTATAAATCACATTTAGGCGTTTGGATGTCCGCAGGAGCAAAAGGTGCCAATCGTTCAGGATATTATGTTCACATTGAAAAAGGTGCGAGTTTTATTGCCGGCGGATTTTACTCGCCAGAAGCTGAAGACCTGAAAAAAGTCCGAAAAGAAATTGCGTTCTTCTATGATGATTTACAAGAAATTTTAAACGATAAAAATTTCAAAAAAGAGTTTGGAAGTTTAGATATAAACGAAAACAATTCATTAAAAAGCATGCCTCGCGGTTATGAAAAAGATCATCCCGCTATTGAATTTTTAAAATTGAAAAGTTTCACTGCTACTCAAGTCTACGATATTTCTGAAGTCACTAAAAAAGATTTCGTAAAGAAAACAAGCGAGAAACTGATTGCGTTAAAACCTTTAAACGAATTCATCAACCGAGCTTTGGATACTGACGAATTTTAGAGATAAAAAATCGCCGCGAATTCACAAATTATTGAAAATTAATTCGTGAATTCGTGGCGAAAAAACTTTTATAATGAAAAGGAAAATACTTTTTCTTGGAGAATCGTACCGCGCCGATGCCATAACTTGGATGAAAGGCCTAAAAGAATTTGGTGATTTTGAAATCATCACTTGGGAACTTCAAACTTCTAACAAAACCAAATTCAGCAGATTCAAGCGTATTTTAGAGTATTTCTTCTCTCCTATTTCCATTCGGAAAATAATTAAAAAAGAAAAACCAGACATGGTAATTGCCGAAAGAACCACAAGTTATGGTTTCCTAGCAGCTTTATCTGGATCAAAAACCATTGCCATCGCGCAACAAGGCCGAACGGATTTATGGCCAGAAGGTTCCGTTTTATATCCTTTTAAAAAAATCATTCAGAAATATGCCTTCAAAAAAGCACATTTAATTCATGCTTGGGGTCCCGTTATGACAATTTCAATGCGAGAAATCGGTGTTGATATGAATAAAGTTTTGGTTCTTCCAAAGGGAATTGATTTATCGCTTTTTACGCCTTCAACCAATAATTCAAATAAAATTGAAGCGATTGTAACACGTTCCCTTCAGCCCGAATACAGACATGATTCTATTTTAAAAGCTTTCGGAATCTTGAATCAAAAAGAGATAGATTTTTCCCTGACGATTGTAGGCGATGGAACCAGGCTTCAATTTTTAAAAGATTTAGCTGCAGCACTTCAAATTGAAAATAAAGTCATTTTTACAGGAAGAATTCCAAATACAGAACTTCCAAAATTATTACAGCAGTCCAATATTTACATCAGCATGCCGATTACAGAAGGTGTTTCTGCTTCATTATTTGAAGCGATGGCTTCCAACTGTTATCCTATAGTTTCCGACATTCCCGGAAATCAAAGCTGGATTACCCATCGCGAAAATGGACAACTTATCGAAATCGACAATATCGAAATGCTGGCAGAAGAATTAATCTGGTCTTTTGAAAATTCGGAATTGCGAAATCAAGCTATTATCCGAAACAGAAAATTTGTGGAAGAAAATGCGAATTATGATATTAACATGAAGGTTATTTCAGAGAAGTATCATGAGTTGCTAAATTCTAGAATTATTTAACCGCAAAGTTCGCAAGGGTTTACGCTATGAAAGCATAGCTTTACAAACTTTGTTTCTTTGCGGTTAAACCAAAAGTTATAATTCATACTTTTGACACAGATTAAAAAGCCTTTTATTTATGGAAATCCAATCCAATTTCTCTTTAAAAAAATACAATACTTTTGGCATTGAAGCCAGCGCTAAACAATTCGTTGCCGTTCATTCTATTGATGAATTGAAAACGGTTTTACAGGAAAATAAAAACGAGAAAAAATTCATTTTAGGAGGCGGAAGTAATATGCTTTTAACGAAAGACATAGATGCTTTGGTTATTCATATTGATTTAAAAGGCAAAAAAATAAATAAAGAAGACGATGATTTTGTCTGGGTTGAAAGTCAGGCCGGCGAAGTATGGCATGATTTTGTGCTTTGGACAATCGACCATAATTTTGGAGGTTTAGAAAACATGTCTCTAATTCCTGGAAACGTCGGTACAACTCCTGTTCAGAATATTGGCGCTTACGGAGCCGAAATCAAAGATACTTTTGTTTCCTGCGAAGCTATAAACATTGCCACTCAGGAAATAAAAACGTTCACGAACAATGAGTGTAATTTTGGTTATCGTGAAAGTATTTTCAAAAACGAAGTGAAAGACCAATATATTATCACTTCGGTTATTTTTAAATTAACGAAACGCAATCATAAAATCAATACTTCATACGGGGACATTTTGGCCGAACTGGCAAAAAACAACATTACCGAACCAACCTTAAAAGATGTGAGTAATGCCGTAATTGCAATTAGACAAAGCAAACTGCCAGATCCGAAAGAATTAGGAAACAGCGGTAGTTTCTTCAAAAATCCAATTGTATTGAAATCTGATTTCGAAAAGATCCATCAGAAGTTTCCTGAAATGAAATATTATGAAGTTTCAGAAACTGAAGTAAAAGTACCTGCAGGCTGGCTGATTGAACAAGCTGGTTTTAAAGGAAAACGTTTTGGCGATGCCGGAGTTCACAAAAATCAAGCTCTGGTTCTGGTAAATTATGGAAACGCAACAGGTCAGGAAATTTTAGCCGTTTCAAAAGAGGTTCAAAAAACAGTCTTTGAAACTTTTGGCATTCAAATTGAAGCTGAAGTGAATGTAATTTAAGCACTGATTTTACTAGCTTATCAACCAAACCTTTAATGAAAGAATTAAATATCAAAGTTATATTGCTCCAAATACTTGGAATGATTTTCCTTATTAATGGTGTTTTGCAACTTAAATTTTATACGGTTTCTGAAAAAATTATTTGGGCGAAAACACATTCTCAATATAGAAATTCTGAATATTGGAACAAACTTCTGCCAACAAAAGAAGGCATTTTTAACTTTTGGCCAAATGTGTATGTATGGATATTTTTAGGTTCCTTAATTGGTATTTGCATGCTGGCTTTTATAAATTGGAAAAGTAAATTATCATCTCTAAATACTATTATAGTTGCGATAGTATTATACGTTTTATTGAGACTTAAATTTTTCAGAAAAGAAGTTGTCTCACATTTTTTTCGCCCAGTGAGAACGTTTTTATCCAATGATTTTGGAACACAATGTCTGATTGAAGGAATTATTTTTACTTTTATTGGCGTGACAATTATATACTTAAGTGTAATTCAGATTTATTTAAATTCAAAAAAGCTCCACTGAACTTTCATTACTAATTAACAACACCAAAGTCTCAAAAAGTTACAGAACGCATCTATAAGTTATTTCTCAAATCTTTATCTTCGTTTTAAAAAATTCCAATGAGAATTCTTCATTGGAAATAAAACAAAATAAAATGTATACACCTGACTTATACAAAAATGAAAATCAGGAAGAAATCAAAGCTTTTCTAAAACAAAACAGCTTTGGCATCCTGATTAACCAAACGAACGGAAAACTTTGTGCAACCCATATTCCAATAGAACTTGAAGTAAATGCCGACGGAAAAGAAATGCTACAGGGACACATTTCAAAACTAAATCCGCAAGCAGAAGGTTTCAAAGAAAACGATCAGGTTTTAGCTGTCTTTACTGGACCTCACAGTTATATTTCTTCATCATGGTACGATCACGAAAATGTACCGACTTGGAATTATATAGCCGTACATGTTTATGGCAGAATTAAAATTGTTGATTATGAGACTTCTGTAGAACAATTAAAAAAATTGGTTGACAAATACGAAGCCAATTCTGCGAATCCAGTAAGGGTCGAAGATTTATCTGCCAAAACCATGCGTGAAGCAAGAGGAATCTTTGGTTTTGAAATTGAAATCGAAGAAATTCAGGCTACCAAAAAGCTTTCTCAAAACCGTGACGATCATAATTATAAAAATATTATTTCGGAATTGGAAAAAACAGAAAACCCTCAGTCTATTGCTGTTGCGAAAGAAATGTCAAAATGCCGAAAGTAAATCGGATTTAAACATTGAAAATTAGTATTTCATAGTTACATTTGTTCTCGCAAAATTTAGAAATTAATAGTTAACTAAATCCAGATGCTTATATATATATTTTACTTTTTTATTGCTATTGTTTTCATACAGCTTTTTTATTACTTAGGGATTTTTGGAAAATTTGCTTTTGCTAAACCGCAGGAATCTTCTCCTAAAAACGTTCCAGTTTCAGTGATTGTCTGCGCAAAAAATGAAGAGGAAAATGTAAAGAAATTTGTGCCGCTTTTAGCAGAACAAAATTATCCTGATTTTGAAGTAGTTTTAATTGATGACGCATCAAGTGATGAAACTCTTGAAGTTTTTGAAGAATTTGAAAAACAGTATTCAAACATTCGTCTGGTTAAAGTGGAAAACAACGAAGCCTTTTGGGGAAATAAAAAATATGCTTTAACATTGGGAATTAAAGCCGCAAAAAAGGATTATTTGTTATTTACTGATGCTGATTGTTATCCAAAATCAAAAGATTGGATTACTTCTATGACTTCACAATTTACAAAAGAAAAAACAATTGTTCTGGGTTATGGAGGTTACGAAAAGAAAGAACGTTCTTTTCTTAATAAATTAATTCGTTTTGAAACGGTATTAACAGCAGTTCAATATTTTTCATGGGCAAAAGCCGGACTTCCGTATATGGGAGTTGGACGAAATTTAGCATATAAAAAAGAAGAATTTTTTAATGTTAACGGTTTTATTGATCATATTCAGGTTCGTTCAGGAGATGATGATCTTTTCATCAATCAAGCGGCCAATAAATTGAACACAACAGTTTCTTATATTCCTGAAAGTTTTACTTATTCAAAACCAAAGGAATCTTTTAAAGATTGGTTTACCCAAAAAAGAAGACATATTTCGACAGCAGAATACTATAAGTTTTTTGATAAATTTCAATTGGGACTTTTCTTCTTTTCACAATTATTTTTCTTTTTATCAGTTATACTTCTGCTCGCGTTTCAATTTCAATGGATTGCTGTAGTGGCTATTTTAGCAACACGCTATACAATTGTCTGGATAGTAATTGGATTTTCGGCCGGAAAACTGAAAGAAAATGATATTAAAATTTGGTTTCCTGTACTTGAGATTGCACTTATATTAACTCAAATTAATATCTTTATAACTAATATCTTTTCAAAACCTGTATATTGGAAATAAATTCTAAAATAGAAAAAGCAAAAAAAGGCGATCAGATCGCCTTTACTTTTTTATTAGATTATTTCTGGAACGAAGTATACAGTTTTATGCTCAAACGCACCGAGAACGAAACCGTTGCAGAAGACATTACTATTGAAACTTTCTCAAAAGCTTTTGACAAAATAGGCTCTTACAATCCTGAATTTCAGTTCAATACCTGGCTTATTGCCATTGCAAAAAATGTACACATTGATTTATTACGTAAAAAGAGAACTAATCTTTTTATAGAAATTACCGATAATGAAGACCAACAGGCATACAATATAGCCGATCCTACTCCATCTGCAGAAGATGCATTAATTAAAGAACAGAACCTCTCTCGTCTCCTTCAATGCATCAAAGAATTAAAACCACACTATCAAGAAGTAATCCAGCTTCGTTACTTTCAAGAAATGTCTTATCAGGAGATTGCCAATAAGATAAACGAGCCTCTGAGCAGTGTAAAAGTAAAGTTACTACGCGCTAAAAAATTATTAGCCGAAATCATCGAACGCAATAGATAATTTACTATCTTTAGAAAAAGATTAAAATATAATCACATTTTATCTTAAAAAACTATCTATTAACATACTAAAACAACAACTTCTACGTTGTTTGCTAAAACACCAAACCCTATTCGCGTATGATTTAAAGTTACTTAACCTTAAAACCCAAAAATCATGTCTAAATCTAGCATCTATGAAAACAATTGGACCAACATTGTTTTCGAAAACAAAAACAAAGAGTACGGTGCGTATCAATTACGCCAAGAAAATTCAAAAACATCTGTTACTGCATTATTTGCAGGATTGTTGTTAATAACGGCCCTTGGAAGCGCGTCGATGCTAATTAATAAATTTAAACCAGATACAGTAGACAGCGGACCAGAAATTATTCCTGATTATGTGGTAAAACCTTTTGAGTACAAACCACTTGTTAAGCCAGAGAAATCAGAACCAATCGTTCCAGAACAAAAAAGCGCTTCAGCGGCACCATCTATTGCAGCACAACTAACAAATCCAGTTGTTTCTCATGCTGATGAAGCAGTACCTGAAATTGCTACCAATACTAATAACGTTACTCCTTCCGACAATCCTGTTGGAAACGGATTGGTTGTAAATGCAATTCCAACAACTGGAGGAAGTGGAACTGAAGGACCAGAAACAGTTGTGGAGCCAAACAAGCCAATACCAACAGCAGCGCTAGACAAATTACCTGAGTTCCCAGGTGGTATGAAAAAGTTTTATACTTATGTAGGTAACAATTTTACAAAACCAGAATTGGATGCCGAAAGAACATTACGTGTATACGTTTCATTTGTAATCGAAAAAGACGGTACAATGACTGACATCGTAGTGAAAAATGATCCAGGTTATGGACTAGGAAAAGAAGCTATTAGAGTTTTAAAATCATTAAAAACAAAATGGGTACCAGGCATATTAGACGGACAACCTGTTCGAACTGCCTATAACCTTCCAATAACGATACAAACAGAATAAAACTAAAAAAGCAGAATCTAGGTTCTGCTTTTTTTATGGATTTTAGTTATTTTTATCTTTAAACTAATTCTTTTTAATTGAACTAAAATCGATGCCATTTACTTTTTCTCATCCTGCTATCGTCTTGCCACTTAAATATCTGCCAAACAAATGGTTTTCTTTAACTGGGCTCGTCATAGGCAGTATGACTCCAGATTTTGAGTATTTTATTAGAATGAGGGTGCAGAGTAATTACAGTCATACAATAGGAGGGATTTTCTGGTTTGATTTACCTCTTGGTCTATTACTTTGTTTTATATTTCACAACATTGTAAAAAATCAGTTATTTCAAAATATACCTAAATTTTTTCAAGCCAGAGTCTTAACCTTTACTCAATTCAACTGGAATCATTTCTTCAGAAGAAATTGGATTATAGTTTTGTTTTCAATTTTGATTGGGATTGGATCGCATCTTTTATGGGATAGTTTTACGCATGATCACGGATATTTTGTAAATCGAATTTCTTTTTTAAAAGAATCGATTTTACTCTTTAATCACAAAATTCTAGTACTAAAACTTGCACAGCATACAAGTACAATTCTAGGAGGAATTGTCATTTTATATTCATTCCTAAAACTGCCAGAAACAACTACAGATCTTTTTAAAATAAATAGAAATTATTGGATTACACTTGCATTAATTGCTTTTCTAATCCTTATTTTGAGATTTGCAGCAGGATTAGGATTTAAGGAATATGGACACATTATTGTTTCAATTATTTCTTCGATTTTCATTTCATCAATAGTAACTCCTCTTCTATTAAATTTTAACAAAACTCAAAAAAGCTGAGAAAATCAATTACATTTACAAGGTATTAAAAATCAATCAAAACTTTAAAACATTACAAAATGGGAATATTTTCAGCTTTAATGGGCAACGCAGGTACCGTAAGCCAAGAAGATTTAGTTAATAAATACGGACAGCTTTTAACCGATAGCGAACAAATTGAAATGGGTTTTAAATTAATCCGCGACACCTTTATTTTTACCAACAAAAGATTAATTCTGGTTGACGTACAAGGCTTAACTGGAAGTAAAACAGAATATAAATCGATCGCTTACAAAAGCATTACTCGTTTCAGTGTAGAAACAGCAGGAACTTTTGATCTTGATGCTGAATTAAAAATCTGGGTTTCGAGCGAATTAAATCCAAGTATTGTTAAACAATTCAATAAATCTGTAAATGTTTATGATGTGCAGAAAGTTTTAGCTCATCATGTTCTAGGATAATAAATAAAAAACGGCAATCTAAAAGATTGCCGTTTTTTATTTATTTCGAATACGCTACTATTTCTTTTTAGTCGTCGTTTTCTTGGTAGTAGTTTTTTTCGTTGTTGTTTTTGCAGGAACCGTGTTCACGATTTTTTGCTGTACATATGGCTTATATAAACCATCTTTTTCTGCTCTAGCTTTGGCATCGTCAGCTCTCTTTTTAGAATCGGGGTGAGAACTCATCATTCTATCAATGAAAGAAGCTTCTGCACCTTCGCTCATTTTCGCTAAAATTCTAAAAGCAGATTCTTCAGCATTTACATTGTATCCGTTTTTCTTTAAGAAGTCGTATGAATACAAATCAGCTTCAGTTTCTTGTTTACGGCTGTGTTTACTGTCGATAAGTGCACTTCCAATTTTTCCTAATTGACTGTCTGTAACTGCAGATATTTTAGCAGACTGCGAAGAAACTCCATCTATTAAAGCTTCTTTTTGGTAAGCCGCGCGCATAGCATCTCTTGAATCATTGTTAGCAACGTGTCCAATTTCGTGACCAATTACTGCCAATAGTTCATTATCATCCATGATATCCATTAAACCAGAATACACACGAACACTACCATCTGCAGTTGCAAAAGCATTTACTTCTTTCAATTTATAAACTTTGTAATTCAGTGTAAATCCTTCTCCCGAAGTATGTTTTCCAAAAACACGGTTTAACCTCAAAGTGTAACCATCATTTGGTCCAGCAACTTGATTCGTCGAATCTAATTTACGCACTGCTTCTTTAGACAAAGTAGCCGCGTCAGTATTGCTTAGAGTAAAACTAGCAACACCTTTTTGCAATGCTCCAATTGCTTTATCTCCTAAATTAATCTGCGCATTCATTTTAGTAAAACTCAATGTTGCCAATAAGAGTCCTGCTATTATAATTTTCTTTTTCATATTTTTTATAATTACAATTTAACAACAAATGTAGCACAACAAAATGCTATTTCATTTCACACAAAGTTTGTTTTTTCAACAATTAAAGATATAAATTTTAAATAATTTACAGTAAGGCTTTTAACATATTCACTTAACGTCTTTAAACAAAAAAACCGGCAATTCTAAAGAATAATGCCGGTTTTACCTAACTATATAATAATTACTTCTTTTTTGCTTTTGCTTTTTTAGTAGTGGTTTTTGTTGTCGTTTTCGATGTTGCAGAAGCTGTGTTTACAATTTTCTGTTGTACATATTCTTTATACAAACCATCTTTTGTTGCTCTTTTCTTAGCATCATCAGCTCTTTTTCCAGAATCAGGATGCGAACTCATCATTTTAGTCATAAATGATGCCTCATCTCCTTGACTTAAATTTTGAAGAATTCTAAAAGCAGATTCTTCTGCGTTAACATCATAACCATATTTCTTCAAAAAATTATACGAATACAAATCGGCCTCTGATTCTTGTTTACGGCTGTGTTTACTATCAATCATGGCGCTTCCAATTTGTCCTAGCTGAGATTTTGTAAGTGTTTCCATTTTTCCTGATTGAGATGATGCCGCATCCAATAAAGCTTCTTTTTTATAGGCTGCTTTAATAGCATCTCTCGTATCGTGGTTGACAACGTGACCAATTTCGTGCCCAATAACTGCAAGAAGCTGATTATCATCCATAATATCCATTAAACCTGCGAACACACGAACACTACCATCGGCACATGCAAAAGCATTAATATCTTTTACCAAATAAACTTTATAATTTAAGGTAACTCCTTCACTTGAAGTATGTTTTCCAAAAATACGATTCAACCTCAACGTATACCCATCATTTGGTCCTGCTACAGGATTGTTTGCATCCATTTCAGCAATTGATTCTTTTGCCAAAGCTGCAGCATCTGCATCACTAAAAGTAAAACCTGATACGCCTTTACTTAAAGCTCCCATTGTTTTATCTGAAAGTATTTGCGCATTCATTTTAGTAAATCCAAAAGATGCCAATAAAATCCCTAATACAATAAATTTCTTTTTCATGTTCTTTAAACTAATTAAATTAACAGCAAAATTATTACACACATAATTCTACATTGGCTCAATAGGTCAATTTTATAACAGATTAGGGTAAAATTGAGATTTAAAAAAGCACATCAAAAATTAAAAAAAGCAATCAAGAATTTATAAATAATCTTAAAATGCCTTTAAAAATGAGATATTACGATTTTCACTTTATAATTGTTAAAGAATTGAAACATAGAAAAGCAAACGAAAAGCAAATTAACGTCTGCAAATAAACTACATTCCGTATCTTTGTAGTCTGATTTATGATATATGGAAACAGTCATTGAAAATATACCACCTGTAAAACCAAAATGGTTAAAAGTTAAACTTCCAATTGGACAAAAATATACTGAACTACGTGGTTTGGTAGACAAATATAGCTTAAACACGATCTGTACCTCTGGCAGCTGCCCGAATATGGGAGAATGCTGGGGAGAAGGAACAGCTACTTTTATGATTTTAGGAAACGTATGTACTCGTTCATGCGGTTTCTGCGGTGTTAAAACGGGCCGACCTGAAACAGTTGATTGGGACGAACCAGAAAAAGTCGCACGTTCTATTAAAATTATGAATATTAAACATGCCGTAATTACCAGTGTTGATAGAGACGATTTAAAAGATGGAGGTTCGATTATCTGGATGGAAACCGTAAGAGCAATCCGAAGAATGAATCCTAATACTACTCTTGAAACTTTAATTCCGGATTTTCAAGGAATTGAAAGAAACTTGGATCGAATTGTTGAAGCAAATCCTGAAGTAGTTTCACATAATATGGAAACAGTTCGCCGTTTAACACGCGAAGTACGTATTCAGGCAAAATACGATCGTAGTTTAGAAGTTTTACGTTATCTGAAAGAAAAAGGAATTAACAGAACCAAATCTGGAATTATGCTTGGTCTTGGAGAAACTGAAGAAGAAGTTTTCCAAACGATGAGAGATTTACGCGCTGCAAATGTTGATGTTGTTACTCTTGGACAATACCTTCAGCCTACAAAAAAACATTTGCCTGTAAAGGAATTCATTACTCCTGAACAATTTGCACGTTACGAACAATTCGGAATTGAATTAGGTTTCAGACATGTTGAAAGCGGACCACTGGTTCGTTCTTCTTACAAAGCACAAAAACATATTTTATAAAAGGGTTTAACTGTTTAATTGGTAATTGTTTAATCGTAAATGACTGAACGATTTACCAGTTAACAATTAAACAAATAAACAAAAAATTGAAAACAAGAATTGCCATTAATGGTTTTGGAAGAATTGGAAGAAATTTATTCCGTCTTCTTTTAAACCATCCTGAAATTGAAGTCGTTGCAATTAATGATATTGCAGATAACAAAACCATGTCACATTTAATAAAATATGACAGTATTCACGGGGTTCTTCCTTTTGAAGTTGGTTTTGATGAAAACGGAATTATTGTTGACGGCCGACATTTTTATTTTTTTCATGAAAAAAGTATTTCAAATTTAGACTGGAAAAGTCATTCTATTGATTTTGTTATAGAATCAACAGGAAAATACAAAACACATGAAGAACTAAATGGACATATTGAAGCTGGAGCAAAAAAAGTAATTCTTTCAGCTCCATCAGAAGTAGATACTATTAAGACAGTCGTTCTTGGTGTTAACGAAAATATTTTAGACGGAACAGAAGATATTGTTTCAAATGCAAGCTGTACCACAAACAACGCCGCTCCTATGATTAAAATCATTGAAGAATTATGCGGGATTGAACAGGCTTATATTACAACAATACATTCTTTTACGACTGACCAAAGTCTTCACGACCAACCGCATAAGGACTTGCGCAGAGCCAGAGGAGCAAGTCAGTCAATAGTTCCAACAACAACAGGTGCAGCTAAGGCATTAACGAAAATTTTCCCTAAATTGCATCAAAAAATCGGGGGCTGCGGTATTCGTGTGCCTGTTCCTGATGGTTCATTGACAGACATCACGTTCAATGTTAAACGTGCTGTTAGTATTGAAGAAATTAACATAGCATTTCAAAAAGCCTCAAAGACAAATTTAAAAGGAATATTAGCTTATACAGAAGATCCAATCGTTTCTGTTGATATAATAGGTAATACGCATTCGTGTTTGTTTGATGCTCAGCTTACTTCTGTCATTGACAAAATGGTAAAAGTAGTTGGCTGGTATGACAACGAAATTGGCTATTCATCGCGATTAATCGATTTGATTTTACTGCTTAGAAAAAAATAAGATTCATTGTTAATGCTTTGTCATTCATGAAGTACTATCTTTTAGTTGTTAGTTGTTTTTTAAATTGTTTTTTGTATTCTCAGTACAAACAGAATACAGATAGCATTGCGTATTATAACAAACTAGCCAACAAAAAATTAAATAGTAAAGAATATAGCAAAGCTGTTTTTTACACTCAAAAGTCTATTGATTTTTGTGAAAACAACAATATTCCAGAAACTTTAGCCAATCAAACATTTAAGCTTGGAAAAATTTATTACAACCAGCAAAAATACGATGAAGCTTTAGAAAACTTTCACAAAAGCATTAACTCATTCAACAATGTAAAGCCAACCTCTACCAAAGTTCTGGCTCTCAATTACATTGGCGCTGCATATACTGCAAAAGGCGATTATAAAACTGCAAACTTTTATTATGTAAAAGCACATAATTTATTAAAAGAATTAGGTGTTATAGACAGTTCTGAAATTTTAGAATATCAAAAAGCGGTTGCCTTTAAAAACAACAAAAACCTGCATCTGGCAGCTAAAACTTTTCACAACATAATTAACAAACCTGATAATCCTTCTCTTTATAAAACTAAAAGCGATTCCTACTATCAGCTTGGATTAATTGAATCAAAATTTCGACAAAATGATTCGGCTTTAGCTTATTTTAATAAAGCATTGAGTTATAATGAAAAGACTAACGATCTTCCGCAGAAATCAAAAATTACTTTAGCTATCAGCCGTTTTTATAAACAAAACAGGAATTTTGATTTGGCTTATTCATATTTAGATGAACATTATCAGCTGGAGAATTATATTTTAAAACTAAAAAATGCTAAAATTGATTTTAATGAATTCGAAAAATTCAAAAAAAATCAAAATTTAAATAATACAATTAAAAGAGAAAGTGAAGAAAAAATTCAGCTTAAAACCTATCGTTATTCTAAGTTGGTAAGCATTTTAGCAATTGCTTTAATTTCGATTTTATCACTTTTGAGTTTGGCCTTATATAAAAACAACATTATTAGAAATCAGAATAATATTCTTTTAAGAGAAAAAAACAAAGAATTGATGCTTGCCAAAAATAAAGCAGAAAAAGCATCAAAAGCCAGATCAGAATTCCTGTCAACCGTAAGCCACGAACTAAGAACGCCGCTAAACGCTATAAACGGAATTACGCATTTATTACTGGAAGACAAGCCTAAAAAAACACAATTAAAATATCTGGAATCCTTAAAATTTTCAGGAAATTACCTCACAACTTTTATCAACGAAATTCTTGAAATCAACAAAATTGATTCTACTAAAGTTGAAATTGAACATATAAGTTTTAATTTAAAAGAACTTCTTTTCAATATTCAAAATTCTTTAAAAGAATTGGCAACTGGCAACAATAATCACTTTAATATAGAAATAGACGATTCGATTCCTGAAAATTTAATTGGCGACCCCACTAAACTCTCACAAATTGTACTGAACTTAATTAACAACGCTTTAAAATTTACACAAAACGGACAAGTAAACGTTATTGTAAAATTGTTTGAACAGGAAGATGAATATGTAACTATTTTTTTTGAGATTGTGGATACCGGAATTGGAATTCCCGAAGATAAACAGCAGACTGTTTTTGAAAGCTTTTCTCAAGGATCTATTGAAGTCAACAGAAAATATGGAGGAACAGGATTAGGACTTACTATTGTTAAAAAACTCACCGAACTTTTAGGTGGAGAAATCAAATTAAAAAGTGAAGTAGGAAAAGGTTCTACTTTTACTTTCAAACTAAATTTTAAAATTAATAACGAACCATTGGAATCAGCAGCCGAGGAAAAACCATACAGCGACAAACAATTGGAGCATAAATCTATATTATTGATTGAAGACAATAAAATCAATCAAATGATTACGCGAAAAATGCTTGAAAACAAATCGATAGTCTGCGAAATTATAGACAATGGTGAAGATGCTGTAGAACTTTTAAAAGTAAAACACTTTGATTTAATTTTAATGGATGTACATCTGCCAGGAATTAATGGAACTACTGCAACTCAGCAAATTCGTGATTTTGACAAAACAACACCTATTATTGCGCTAACTGCGATTTCTCTTGACGAAAACCGCGATATGTTATTGTCTTTTGGAATGAATGATGTAATTACTAAACCTTTTGTACCAGATGATTTCTACTCTACAATAGCCAAATTTTTCGATTGATTTATTTTAAACTATGATCTCAGATTATTTTTAATATAATCTAAAATCGAAGCATCAAAATTTTGCTGGTGATTTATAAAAGTACTTTTAATTGGAAGGTAATACAATTGCGAAACCAGCTTAGAATCTTTTAATCTCACATAATCTTTCTCGGTTGTAATGATTTTAGTTCCATTTGCTTTTTTCTGAATTGATTCTAAATCGGCATCAGAAAAATGGTGATGATCAGGAAACGTTAAACACTCATCATTTTCTGTTTTTAAATATTCAAAAAATGGTTTTGGTTTTGCAATTCCAGCTAAAAGTAGTTTTGGCTCTGATTTAATTTCACTTACCGCGATTTTCGCGTCTTTATTATAAATTATAGTATCATAATCGATAAACGTAAAGAAGATCTGCTGCGAACAATTCAGTTTCAGTTTTAATCTAATTTCTGTCTGCTTTTCTTCAGATAAATTATTTGGACATTTGGTAACAATTACAATATTGGCTCTTTCTGCTCCGCTCCTGCTTTCCCTCAAATTTCCAGTTGGCAGCATATAATCATCTGCATACAAATCATCAAAAGCTGTTAGCAAAATATAAAATCCTGCTTTTACTTTGCGGTGCTGAAAAGCATCATCCAGCAGAATCACCTCTGGTTTATCAGGATGAGCAAGTAATTGCATGATTCCATTAGTACGATTAGCATCAACTGCTACTTTAACATTTGGGAATTTTTGATAAAACTGAAAAGGTTCATCGCCCAGAATTTCGGCATTCGAATTTTCACCAGCCAAAACAAATCCTTCAGACTTTCGTTTATAACCACGGCTTAATGTCGCTACTTTATATTTATCAGTTAATAACCGAATTAAATATTCGATTTGAGGCGTTTTGCCGGTTCCTCCTACACTTAAATTTCCAACAGCGATTACTGGAACATCAAACGAAGTTGATTTAAGAATGCCTTTATCAAACAAAAAATTACGAATTGAAGTAATTAATCCGTATAAAACGGCAAAAGGGAAAAGTATTTTTCGAAGTAAGTTCATAGAATTATTTATCTGAATAATGACCAATTGCTGAAATCACAAATACAGTTACAACTTCATCATCTACACGATAAATTAATCTATCTTTTTGATTAATTCGTCTTGACCATAATCCTGAATATTCATATTTTAAAGGCTCTGGATTTCCAAAACCTTCATATGGGTTTTCTGTAAGATCAATTAAAATTTTAGCGATATTTTTAATAAAAATTTTATTTCCTGATTTTTTATGTTTTTCAATATCCTGGTATGCCACTTTAGTTACTTCAACCCTAAACTTCCCCATACATCATCTGGATTTAGCGTTGTTGTTTCGCCTTTTTTAATATTCTCTTCTGCTTTTTTCACCTTATCAGCAAATTCAGAAGTATAAATACTTCGTTCTTCATTAACCTGTCCATAATTAGGCTCAACAATTTCTATACCTTCTACACCCTTAAAGAAAGCCTCGAACATAGCCATAAATGCTTTTCCTGTCTTTGTGTTTTCATTAATTTTTATTGTAGTCATGACTTTTTATTTAGAATTACAAAGATACAAAAATCAGTAATACCGTATTACCAGTATTACTCAGTAATACCATATTACTCGACACAAACAATATCGCTTAAATATTTTTAAGTTGGTCTGTTTATTCGTTAATTTGTTTTTTAGGTTTTTAATTTCACCAAAATCCAAAAAACCTAAAACATTAAACTTGAAACAAACCCAAAATGAAAATCAAAGATATCATATCCGTACTTGAAGAAATGGCTCCTTTGGCCTACGCAGAAGATTTTGACAATGTGGGACTTTTAGTCGGAGATCCGGAAACCGAAAGCACCGGAGTTTTAGTATGTCACGATGCACTGGAAAATGTGATTGAAGAAGCGAAAACTAAAAACTGCAATTTGATCGTATGTTTTCATCCGATTTTATTTTCTGGAATTAAAAAAATCACTGGTAAAAATTACGTCGAACGTGCTATTTTAAAAGCCATTAAAAACGATATTGCTATTTATGCTGTCCATACAGCTCTTGACAATCATTCGCAAGGCGTTAATAAAATTTTCAGTAACGCTCTTGGCTTAGTGAACACCAAAATCTTAGTTCCGAAAGAACAGTTTCTTCAAAAATTAGTGACCTATACGATTCCTGACAATTCAGAAAAAGTACGAAATGCAATGTTCGAAGCGGGAGCGGGAACAATTGGAAATTATGACAACTGCAGTTTTAATTCTGAAGGCTTTTTCACTTTTAAAGGAAATGAAAAAAGCAATCCAGTTATTGGCGAAAAAGGAAAATTACACACGGGAACTGAAATAAAAATCGAAGTTATTTTTGAAAAACATTTGCAATCAAGAATTTTAAAAGCGCTTTTTGCCAATCACATTTACGAAGAAGTAGCTTATGAAATATACGATCTTCAAAATCCTCATCAAAATATTGGTTTGGGAATGATTGGTGAGCTTGAAAATGAGATGGACGAAAAGGAATTTCTCTTATATGTCAAAGATATTATGATTGCGCGAGGCATTCGTCATTCCGCCTTTACAGGAAAAAAAATAAAGAAAGTAGCTGTTTTGGGAGGCTCTGGAAGCTTTGCCATTAAAAATGCTATTCAGGCTGGAGCCGATGCTTATTTGACTGCTGATTTAAAGTATCACCAGTTTTATGAAGCAGAAAACAAGTTGCTTTTGGCAGATATTGGTCATTTTGAGAGTGAACGCTATACAAAAAACTATATTGTTGATTATCTTCGAAAAAAAATTCTTAATTTTGCGATCATTTTATCGGAAGAAAATACAAATCCAGTTAAGTACTTATAGAATATGACGAATACGAAAGAATTAAGTGTTGAGGACAAGTTAAGAGCAATATATGATTTACAGCTTATTGACTCTAGAATTGACGAAATCAGAAACGTTAGAGGAGAACTTCCTTTAGAAGTTGAAGATTTAGAAGATGAAGTTGCAGGTTTGAGCACTCGTTCAGAAAAACTGAAAGGTGAACTTGAAGTGATTGAGGAGCAAATCAAAGCAAAGAAAATTGCTATTGAGGAGCATAAGGAGGTTATCAAGAAATACACAAAACAACAAGAATCAGTTCGTAACAACAGAGAATTTAATTCTTTGACAAAAGAAGTTGAATTTCAAGAATTAGAAATTCAATTAGCTGAAAAGCAAATCAAAGAAATGAAAGCTTCTATCGAGCATAAAAAAGAAGTTATTTCTAATTTAAAAGAAAAACTTGATGCTAAAAGCTCTCATTTAAAACATAAAAAATCTGAATTAGATGCTATCATGGCTGAAACTCAGAAAGAAGAAGCTTTCTTAACAGAAAAATCTGCTGAATTCGCTTCTCAAATTGAAGACAGATTATTAGCTGCTTACAACAGAATCAGAAGCAGTGTTCGTAATGGTTTAGCGGTGGTTTCTATCGAAAGAGGAGCTTCTGCAGGATCATTCTTTACGATTCCGCCTCAAACTCAGGTTGAAATTGCTTCAAGAAAGAAAATCATCACTGATGAGCATTCTGGAAGAATCCTAGTTGATACGCAATTAGCAGATGAAGAAAAAGAAAAAATGGAACAATTGTTCTCAAAATTCTAAATATATCAAGTCCCGATTTAATCGGGACTTTTTTTTGTCCTTTTTTGTCACGGACTTGGACTAATTATTGTTTTGTCTATAATACATGCAAATAAAAATTCACGCTAATTTCTGTAATTTGTGGCTGACCTTTTTTACCTTTAGAAAAAAATTAAGTTTTGGGAATTAAAAAAGGAATCCGTTTTATTACATTAAAATCAGTTGGGTCTTATATTAACTTTTTGAGTTATGTGCGTCCGCAAAAAGCAGTCGAACTTTCTTATGCCCTTTTCAGCCAGCCCAGAATTGGCCGATTACAAAAAGAGAAACTTCCAAAAATCTTAAGAAATACCGAAACCGAAATCTTTCATCATAACGAACATCATTTTCAAACCTATATATGGAAAGGAAATGAAACTAAAATTTTGTTAGTTCATGGTTGGGAAAGCAATTCTTCTCGCTGGAAAAAAACGCTTCCTCATCTTCAAAAATCCGGAAGTACTATTATTGCACTTGATGCTCCTGCACACGGACAAAGCAGCGGAAAAGAATTTAATGTACCCCTTTATGCTGAATTTATCAATAAAGCAGTAGAAAAATATCAGCCGGAAATTATTATCGGACATTCGATTGGCGGTGCAGCTTGTGTTTATCATCAGTATTTATTTCCCAATACCAGCATTAATAAAATGGTAATTTTAGGAGCACCTTCAGATTTAAAAACGTTGATTGATAATTATGTTTCAATGCTGAGTTTGAATACCAAAATGTTTTCACTTTTAGAAAATAAATTCCTAAACCGATTCAATTTTAAATTGGAAGATTTTTCAGGACAGAAATTTGCTTCAGAATTTACTATTCCAGGATTTATTGCTCATGATACTTCTGATAAAATTGTGGCTTTTGCCGAAGGACAAAAAATAGCAAGCAATTGGAAAAACAGTCAGTTTATTGAAACTTCAGGTTTGGGCCACGGAATGCACGATGACGATTTATACAACAAAGTGATTGAATTTCTTTTTTCTTCTGAAGGGAAAAAGTAACAAAGGGACAAAGTTGCAAAGGTTCTCAAAACTGGAAACTTAAACTACTATTTTAAAAAATCTCAATAATTCTTTTTCGCCTTTTCCTGTAATCTGGATTGCTCTCGAATTTTTGGTTTTCCGTAACCAATCTTCGGCGATCATTTTATCCAATAAAGAAGAACCTATTGATCCTGCGATATGATTTTTTCTTTCGCTCCAATCTAAACAAGGTTTTAAAAAAATACGTCTTTGCTTTTTGAGATCTTCGATGTTGATTCCAAAATCAGAAAACCATTTTTCTCCTTTTGTACTTATTTTAAATTCGCTAGCTGTATTCAAAATAATTTCCTGCTCAAGCAGACTTTCGGCTACAGCCACACCAATTTTTCCAGCTAAATGATCATAGCAAGTTCGGCAATGTTTTATGGGTGAATTATGATCTGTTTTGTTTTTTTGAGGAATTGCAGGCGGAATCAAACTTGCCATGGCTTCAATTGCATAAGCCGTTTCTTTATTCGCAAATCTATAATATTTATGACGCCCTTGTTTTTCAACAAACAACAATCCTGCATCAAGAAGTTTTGCCAGATGCATACTCATATTTTGAGGCGAAGTATTTGCTGTTATTGCTAATTCTGTTGCGGTAAAAGCTTTTCCGTCGAGTAATGTCCACATTACAATCGCACGTGTTGGATCGCCAAGCAATGACGCTATTTTTACAAATTGATTTTCCATTTCAAAACAAACATAGTTAAGGGCAAACTGAAGTATCAAAACTTAAAGATAGATAACTTTGCTTAAAAATATATCGCATGTCAACTTTATTTTTACAATCCGAAATCAAAAATCCTTACTTATTCTATCAAAAAATGATGGAAGAAAATCCTGTTTATTGGGATGAATTGAATAAAATATGGGCTGTTTATTCTTATGGATATTGTACAGAAATATTAAACCATAAAAGCGTACATATTCCATCAGTTTCTGAAAACAATCTAAATGAATATGCTTTAAAAATCAGCAGAAATTTGGCTCGCCTTTCAAATGAAATTCATCATGTAATTGCCAAAGAAACCGCAACTGTTCTTTTTTCATACATGAAATCTGTTAGAATAAATTCAATTTTTTCCGAATTATTTCAAAATAACACTGCTACTAAAATAAATTGGGTCGAATCGATCTGCAAAAAACTTCCCGTTCTGATTGTTTTAAAAAGTTTTGATTTTAATGCCAATGAATCCCTTTTTATTTCAGAAAACATTTCTCATCTTATAAAAATAATGCAGCCCGTTAAAAAATCGGAAGATATCGAATTCATTAATATTGTTTCTAAAGAAGTTTATTTCATTATCGAAAATCACATTCGTACATTTTCCTTTTATGAAAATTTAGAGAAATCTATTTCAACACAATATAGCATTTCTAATGAAGAAATAAAATCAATATTAATCAGTAATTTAATTGGTCTTTTTATTCAAAGTTATGATGCCGGAAGAGGATTGTTAAGCAATACATTGCTACATTGTTTTTCTGAAAAAAAGAACCTTAACAAAGCCGACAAAATTCAGATTCAGAAACTTGTTGTAGAAACATTGCGATTTGATCCACCAATTCATAACACGCGACGAATTGCGGCAAACGACATTCAATTGAACGGAATGAAAATTAAAAAAGAAGAATCAATTTTACTTGTTTTAGCTTCCGCAAATAGGGATTCCAAACAATTTGAAAAACCACAACTTTTTAATATTGAAAGAAAAAATAATCACGACCATTTAACTTTTGGAACTGGCGGACATATGTGCCTTGCGAAACATTTTTCAATCAATCTCGCAACAGAAGTCTTGTATTACTTATTCCAAAATTTTGAAAATATAGCTATTTTGGATCAAGAAATAGAATATGAACCGCTTATTAATGCCAGATTGCCAAAAGCAATTTGGATTTCACTTTATAATTAAAAAACAAAAAAATGATAGCCGTAATTTTTGAAGTCATTCCAAACGAAGGAAAAAAAGAAGAATATTTAGATATTGCTGCCAATCTTAAACCTGAATTAAGCCATATTGATGGATTTATTTCTATCGAAAGATTTCAGAGTTTAAGCGATTCTGGAAAAATTTTGTCTTTGTCTTTTTGGAGAGATGAAGCAAGCATTCAGCAATGGAGAAATCTTGAAATGCATCGTCATGCTCAGGAAAAAGGCAGAAATAGCATTTTTAAAGATTATCATTTACGAATTGCAACTGTAGTTCGTGATTATGGAATGTTTGAAAGAAATGAAACACCAGAAGACAGCAGGGAATTTCACAGCCAATAAAGTTACAGAGGGACAAAGGCTTTTTCTTAAATGAAATAATCTAAAATCTGAAATCTCAAGTCTAAAATTTAAATTTTCCTTATTTTTGCAGTATGGAAGAAAATTTAAAGCGTCTTAATAAATTTATTGGAGAAACAGGTTATTGTTCGCGTCGTGAAGCAGATAAACTAATTGACGAAAAGCGTGTAACAGTAAATGGTTCTGTGGCTGAAATGGGAACTAAAGTTTCTCAGGATGATGAAGTGCGTATAGACGGAAAGTTAATCGTGGAGAAACACGAAAAAATGGTTTATCTGGCTTTTAATAAACCTGTAGGAATCGAATGTACTACGAATTTAGAAGTTAAAAATAATATTGTCGATTATATCAATTATCCTAAACGTATTTTCCCAATTGGGAGATTGGATAAAGCCAGTGAAGGATTAATTTTCATGACCAATGACGGTGACATTGTAAACAAGATTCTTCGCGCCCGAAACAATCACGAAAAAGAATATACTGTTACGGTAAACAAACCTATTACAGAACGTTTTATTCAGAGAATGGGAAATGGTGTTCCAATTTTAGATACTGTTACCAAAAAATGTAAAGTAGAACAAATCAGTAAGTATACCTTCAAAATCATTTTAACGCAGGGATTAAACCGCCAGATTAGAAGAATGTCTGAATATTTGGGTTACGAAGTTACAGCACTTAAACGTATCCGAATTATTAATATTTCTTTGGATGTTCCACTAGGTCGTTATCGTGATTTAACAGATGCTGAAATCAAAGAATTAAATACATTAATCGAACCTTCAAGTAAAACAGAAGAAGCGAGTTTACCCAAGGTTGAAGCTCCAAATAAGAGTTCAAACAGAAGAACGTTTATTTCGAAAAATGATCCAAGATTTAAAAAAAGAGGAGGGCAATAAGTCCTCCTCTTTTTTTAAAATCTTTTTTAATTCCCATTTTCTTTATCTGAATGAGATTCTTTATTTTCATCAACTGATGATTGAGGAAAATCGATACTATCTTTTAAGGGTGGCTTTTCATTAGAATACATTCCAAATTGATACATCTTACCCTTTTCTTCACTTTCTTTTATAAAGAGTTTTTCAATATTTTTTGGCTTCAATGCTTTTTTATAAATCCTAATTTCATCAAGAATTCCATTAAAATTTTCATGTGCACCTAAATAAAGATTCCCAATTGTAAGGTCTTTTCCTGTCCAAAAGAATTTAAGTTTAAGCTCTTTTTGTGTTACAATACGATTCTCATAATGAATAGTAAAATTTTCTGGTTTGCCGTTAACATACAATTGAAATGACTTTCTTTTACAGGTAAAAGCAATATGTGTCCATTCATTTAGTGGAACCTTCGTTTCGGAATAAAAATGGATATAATCATTATTAAAAGTATGGAAATTAATGATTCCATCTTGAGTAATCTGTAGATTAAAATCTCTTCCCGGGTTTACTTTCGAAATGATATTATTCTGTTCTCCATAGTAGTTCAAATAGACCCAGCCACTTAATGTAAAAGAAGTTAAATTATTAAAATTATCTACATTTTCAATGCGTATGCATCCATTATTACCAAAGAAAAAAGCGCCGTTATCATTATTAAATCTATCTTTTGCGGGCTCTAATGAATAAGGTATACAATTATTATGCAGAAAACTTTCATCCTTTACACTCCCATTTAAAGGTAAATATAAAATCAAATCTTTATCTGATTTATAGCTTTGGTTATTTTGAGCTTGCAGTTTTAAAGCTCCTATTAAAAGTAAAACATAGTAAAGTGCACGTACCATAATTGTAATATTTATTTTATAAATTTATAAATATTTATGATCCGTGCAATCCATTTAATCATTTCTTTGAATCTAAGAATTCATAATACAATGCTTTAGATAAAAAACCAGCGTCTTGGTAATTTGAAATCATTTCTTCTCTTACCGTTTCTGAATATTTTCCATTTAAATTATTTTTTTGAAAATATTCCCTTCGTGTATCATCATTAAAGTTTAAACCACTTAAAAATACGGGCTCCACTCCTTTGTTTACCGAAATATTATAATTCGTAATCAGACCTCCCCAATTGATATAACTACATAAAATAATGGTTCCGTAGAAATACCAAATCATTTGGTTAAATAAATAAGCATTTGTTTTCTGTTTCGCGATTTTTTGAAATGAAACCATTAACCCAATAATCGCCAAAATAAGAAAAGCATAAACTCCCAATCGTTTATACGTCAAGCCGTAAAAAGAAACATATTCCGAGTTTTTAATTATGGCGCTTATAATTAAAATCACATTTAGTACGAGCCATACTTTTGCGAGTTTTTTTAAAGTTGATGCTTTTTGATCAAAATTAAATCCTCCTTTAAAGTAGAACATAATTACTCCAACAGCCATCAAAATTGAGAAAATCACCGCATTTACACGTTCGTGTGTATCTGAACTTAAATTCGTTTTTTCGACCACTTCAAAAAACTGTTCGTAGTTATACGTTCCAATGAAAACTAAAAGCATAATATTTAATAACAATAAAGTAATTTCACCGCTTTTCCTTTCGAAATCCAAATCCAGAAATGAAAATGTATTCTCATTTTTAACTTCAGAAGGATTCGTAAAATCATTGTTTAATTTTGGATTGTATTGATAACATGCATCTGGAACCCAATAATTCCAAAAACTGAAAGAAATATAAAATCCTAAAATACTGATTCCAATTAATTGCGGTAAATTAATATCCAATTCATAATCGGTAAACAATGACGAAAAGTGATCGCTTCCGAAAGAATATACAACAAAGAAAAGTCCCAAAAATACAAACGGAATAATGACAAAAGCAACTAGTTTTTTAGCAAAATCATTGTGGATTTTTCTTTGTGGAAGCCATTGATCGAAAATAAATACTCGCCCTAAAGAAGTGATTCCGTTTAAAAATATAAGCGGAAAAATTTGAATTGTTTTGAGTTCGGGATCTTGAGTCTTAAATTGTAAAAACAAAATGGATAAGGCTAAAGCAAAAAATGAGGCTGCATCTCCATACCAAGCAAAAGCAAAACAAGATAAAATTGAGGTGATTACTAAAGTGAGATGAGATCGTTCTACAAACTTTTCTTGAAAGAAATAACTAATGAGAAGCGTTAGAAAGACGCCAAAAATAGAAATATTGATTCCAACTGATTCGTTGTAAAATAACAGTATAAAAACTGCTGTACACGCTAAGATAATTTGATGTTTTTTCATGATTGATAATTTTAAAAGTACTTTGTAATTCAAAGTTTTTAGATAAAAAAATAGAGTTATTTAGGATTTCATTAATTTTTCAAGGTACGATAAGTGTTCTTTAAAGGCTGCACGCCCTAAATCAGTTACTTGATAAGAGGTTTTGGGCTTTTTACCCACAAATTCTTTCTTCACTTCGATATAACCAGCTTTTTCAAGCGCAGAGGAATGACTCGCTAAATTACCATCGGTGATATTCAAAAGCGTTTTCATCTCGGTAAAATCTACCCAGTCATTAACCATCAGAACGGACATAATGCCCAGTCTGACACGGCTTTCAAAATCTTTATTTAGTTTATCAATAATTCCCATTGGGTTATTTGTATTTTTTGAACATCACTAATCCGTATGCGATATGTAGAATCCCGAATCCTAAAATCCAGAAAATTAAACCATATCCTATATTAAAAAGTGCAATACATCCTAAAATCAGTTCCGAAAAACCTAAATATTTTACATCAGAAAATGTATATTTTTCAGCGTTTATAACGGCAAGTCCGTAAAAAATTAATGTTGAAGGCGCTACTAATCCAAAGTATCCATGATACATAAGAGCCAAGCAAAATATTCCGCCAGTTACAAGTGGGACAGCCAGATTAAATAACATTTTTTTTGTTGCCGAAGTCCAAATGGGCAAATTGTATTTTCGGCTTTTTCTAACGGTGAAAAAAGTTCCAAATGCTAATGCAAAAACCATAATTATAATCCCGATCCAGAATAATTCCCAAACCAGATTGGTAGAATACAATCTATGTTCATCATTTAGATAATCCATTCCGTTTGCTTTAAACAGCTGATAAACATAGATTCCGCCAATTAAAGCCGAAAGACCCGCGAAAACTCCTGAAAGTCCGCTTAATGATATAAATCTTGAAGAGCGCTCCATCATGGAACGAATGTGTGCTAAATCTTCTTGGTGCTTTTGATTCATAATTAAAGTACTTTGCAGTACAAAGTTATTATTTATTTTGAAACGACAATTGAAAATGGGCAATTTTTTCAGAAAAGTAATCGTGGAATGAAAAACTATCCTTTGTCGGTTTCAAAATTTTTAAATTTATACAATAAAGTAAACATTACATAACGCTTTAAAACATTGGTTTCTGAGTCAATAACAGCTGTTGAAGTAATCATTCTGGAAGCGCTCTGATTTTGATTCAGCAAATCATAAACTTTTACTTTACATGTAAATTGTTTCGCAAGTTTATAGGATATACTAGTGTTCCATAAATAAAAATCTTTTTTATACGGTCCTGAAATATTCGAATTATAGTTGTAGCCAAAGTCGTTGCCAAAAACCCAACTCTTAGGCCAGAAGCTTGTCATTTGAATATTAAAATTATGAGTTGTATTTGAAGTTGAACTTAGAGAAGTATTATTATATCGAATGTCATTGTATGTAAAATTATAATACGGCTGGATGTTTAATAATTCACCATATTCATACGTTAATCCAAAACCGGGATTCAGTCTGAATGCTTTTGCCTCATACAATTGGTTATTGGTAAAACCTTTATTTAAATTGTAATTGGCATACATAGAAAACCGCATCGCAAAAGTATTTACATCTTTCTTTATGGTTTTGCTCCACTCTCCTGCTAATAACATATCGTAGGTGCCTTCTACATTATCAAAGCTTGAAATTTGTTTTCCTGAACTGTTATAGGCTGAGGATCCCACAATCTGACTATCAAAATATGTAGTACTAAAATGAATAAAGTAATTTGCACCTGATTGAAAATTATAACTTGAAAAACCTGTCTGCAAAAAATGAAAAGTAGAAGGTTTTAAATTAGGATTTCCTGTTACAACAACTAAAGGATTATCTAAATTAGCAACTGCCAAAACCTGATTGCCAGTTGGAACTGTAAATTTACGTTCATACATCATTAATAAACTCTGAGATTGTGAAATGCTGTAATTGGCACTAATTGTTCCGTTTGGAATAAAATAGTTTTTATTTAAATCTGTTGTTTCTTTTAAGTAAAATGCATGATTTTCATTCCTGATGACAGAAGTTCCTGTGGATGCCGATAAATCAAGTTTGTTTATACTCGTACTAAAGCCTATCTTCGGATTAACTTCAAAACTATTAAAAGAATTAAAATTACTAAGTGATTCATTAAAAACATCATATTCCATATCCTGATCATTGCGGTCGAATGTTTTTTTATCATCGCTTGTTTTTTCATAGTTTGTGATTACTGAAAAATTCAGTCTTGACAAATTAGTTACTGGCTCAAAATATTCAAGCCTTCCTGTATATTTATCTCTATTATTTTTCTGAGTAACATGTTGATTACGCAAATCGTCGGGACTTGTGCCCTGCTCAAAAATTGTCAATGAATTTACTCTTGAATCTAAATCGTTTCGCGAATTGTCGTTTTCAAAAGAGGCTGTAAAGTATCGTCCTTCTTTCTTAGCATTTAAAAAAAATCTAAGATTATTTCTAAAATCCGTATTAGTACTTTCACTTGTATTGAAAGAATTACTAGAATTGATTAACTGATTATTTTCATCCCAAGTTTTTCTGTCGAAAGTATTTGCAGATATTGCTTTTCTTGTTTCAATGGCTGGTCCAAAAAAAACTCTTATTGAAGGGGAAAGTTTGTACTCAAAATTTAAATTTACATTATGTCTATCAGAATCCTGATTGCTTTTTGAAGCAGATTTTGACAATAAAGAACCTGTTGGCAATAAAGTAAGCTCTGATGTTCTATTGGTATTGTCTGTATTAGAATTCTTAAAATAATAATTCAAATCAGTACTTTCTTCTTTAAACCATTCATCAGAATAACTTAATCCAATCAAATTCGATTTTGTTATTCCGCCTCTGCCTCCAGAAGCAGCACTCAAACCATCGTTTCTTCCGCCTCCCATACTATCAAAAACTTCGTTCATAGAAAAACCCGAAGCATTAATATTATTTGAAGAAGCCAAAAAACTGATACGTCTTTTATCTTTAAAATAACTGAGGAAAGTACTGCTTTCATATCTTTCGGAGCTTCCATAACCTCCTAGTAGTTTACCAAAAAAACCTTTATTTTTCTTTTTGTCTATTGTCAAATTGATCGAAACATTATTTGATGTCGAAGCCTGTTTAGTAAATTCCTGCTCCTTGGTTTTAGCGTCTGAAACCTGTACTTTTTTTATCAGCTCGGCAGGAAGGTTTTGAATTGCTATTTTTCCATCTGCATCAAAAAAAGGTTTTCCGTTAACTAATATTTGGCTCACCTTTTTTCCATTAACCGTTATTTTTTGGTCTGCATCAATAGTTACACCTGGTAATTCTTTTAACAAAGCTTCTACATTGGCATCTGGACGCAATTTAAATGAGGAAGCATTAAATTCTATTGTATCTTTTTTTATTCGAATAGGAGCTTCGTTTTTTATAATGACTTCATCCAATTCAACATCATATTTTGTAAGTCTAATAACTCCTAAATCTATATTATAAGTGAGTTTTTCTATTGTATCTGAAAACTCTAGATAGTCTTCTGCCGAAATTTTTAAAATGCCGTTTTGTAATCCTGATTTGGTTTCTAATTTAAAAAGACCATTTTTATCCGAAATCGTATAGGCTTCTACGGAGGAATCTTTAGAATTCATCAAATAAATTGTTGCAACTTCGATAGGAGAATCTTTTTCGTTGACAATCTTACCGCTGATAACAGCATTTTTTTGTGCAGAAGAAGAAAGACAACACAAGAAAAACACCAAAAAAATCAGCGATTTTATTCGGCTTTGTTTTGAGGAAAAATTATTTGAAAGAATTAAATACTGAGAAAAAAATAGGCGGATTTGTGACATTTTAATCATGGGAGCTGGTATACTTGCTAAAGGCTTGAATTTGTTTTATTAGGGACAAACTTACATTATAAATTAGAACAAATAATAACTAATAGTTAAAAATCAAGAATTAAAATGAAATCCAATATGAATTGTTTTTTATTTATCGAAAGAGTTTTTTTTATGAGTTAAATATAATTAGGAGGTTTTGAAGATTTATAGAAACAAAAAAGCCCATTCTTAACGAACAGGCTTTTGAGTATTGGGCTTTATTTTAGAACCATCTTCTGCGTTTGAATAAAAATACGCCGAAAGAGGAAAGTATTATAGAAATTAGAAGCAAGATCCAGATTCCGTATTTGCTTTCTTCTAGGCCGTTTGGCACGTTCATTCCGTATAAACTAGCAATTAATGTAGGGATCATTAAAATGATAGAAATTGAAGTCATCTGTTTCATAATATTGTTCATATTATTGGAGATTACAGAGGCGTAGGCATCCATCATTCCGGTTAAGATGTTATTGTAAATATTGGCTGTATCTTGCGCCTGATTTAATTCGATTTCGACATCTTCCAATAATTCTGGATCGTAACTGGCTTTGTGTGCTTTTAGATTTTTAATTCTTTGAAATAAAACGTCATTTGCTTTTAGCGAAGTAATGAAGAATACAAAACATTTTTCGATTTGAAGCAGCGCTTGCAATTCTTCATTTTTAATTGATTTCTCCAGATTATCTTCTGCCAATTTTATTTTCTGATTGATTTGTTTCAGGTATTTCAAATACCAAACGCTTGACGACAGGAGCAATCGCAACACGAGATTAAAATTATCTTCGATTTCGATGTTTTTGCGCTGTGAATAGGATACAAAATCGGCAATGATTTCGGTTTTATAAAAACTGATGGTTACACAGATATCTTCTTTAAAAATGATTCCGAGCGGAACGGTATGAAAAGGAATTTTGACATCTCCGCTTTTTATCGGAATGCGCATAATAATCAGTGTCCAACCATCTTCGATTTCGATACGAGGTCTTTCGTCGATATCCTCAATATCATTGTAGAATGCTTCGGGAATTTGAAGCTCTTCTAGTAAGTAATTTTTGTCTGTTTCTGTTGGAGATTCGATGTGAATCCAGCAATTTGAAGTCCATTTTTGGATTTCTACCAATCCGTTGTTGTTTGTGTAAAAGGCTTTCATTTCAAAATACAGGGTTTTATCGCAGCATTTTGAAAGTCAAAAGCTGCTTTAATTAAATACTAACGAATAATAATAATCGTCCATTTGGAGAAGTGTGTTTTTTTTAAGTGGTGCAAAAGTATCCTTTATTTTTAGAAAGAGAAACTTTAAACTATTAATTATATATTAAAATGGCACTTTGCATAGATTTTTAAACACATAGAAACATAGATTATGTAGCTGTGTAAAGGCGTTTCACTTTTTTGAATAAACATAGTTAGAGTCTTATACTATGTGATAGAAATTTGTTTCTCTTTAGTATTCTTTTTTTTAAACTTACATTCTATGTATTAGAAATTTTTAAGTTAAATACACAAAAAAGCCTGCTCAAATCGAACAGGCTTTGTAAAGCATTTTGAAAAGAAATTATTGATTTCTTGCGCTTCTCATTTTTCTTGCTAAAAGTGTATTTTTAAGCAGCATTGCAATTGTCATTGGTCCTACTCCACCTGGAACTGGTGTAATGAAAGATGCTTTTTTACTTACTCCGTCAAAATCAACGTCACCTTTGATCACATATCCTTTTGCGTTTGATGCATCATCTACACGTGTAATTCCAACATCAATAACGGTTACTCCATCTTTTACCATATCGGCTTTTAAGAATTCTGGAACTCCTAAAGCTGTAATGATAATATCAGCATTTTTAGTGAATTCTGCTAAATCTTTAGTTCGGCTGTGCGTTAATGTAACTGTTGAGTCTCCAGGATTTCCTTTACGGCTCATTAAGATACTCATTGGACGTCCTACGATGTGGCTTCTTCCAATAACTACGGTATGTTTTCCTGCAGTTTCTACTTTGTAACGCTCTAACAATTCCATAATTCCGAATGGCGTTGCTGGAATAAAGCTTTCCATTTCAAGAGCCATTCTACCAAAGTTAGTTGGGTGGAATCCATCTACATCTTTATCAGGATCGATAGCTAATAAGATTTTTTGCTCGTCGATGTGTTTTGGTAAAGGCAATTGAACAATGTATCCGTCAAGGTTATCATCTTCGTTCAATTCTTTGATTTTTGCTAAAAGCTCGTCTTCTGTAATGGTTTCTGGTAAAGCAACTAAAGTGGAATCGAAACCAATCTCTTGGCATGATTTTACTTTACTTCCTACGTAAGTTAAACTTGCACCATTATTCCCTACCAAAACGGCTGCTAAATGAGGTACTTTTCCTCCCGCTGCTTTTATAGATTGAACTTCAAGAGCAATTTCGTTTTTAATGTCGTTAGATGTTTTTTTACCGTCTAGTAGCTGCATTGTTTTTTTAAAGTTAAATGTTATAAGTTAGAAGTGAGAAGTTATCTTCCCTTATACTAAAATTTAAGGTCTAAAATTCCAACTTGAAACGTGAAACTTTAAACCTTAAACTTTTATTTTTTATCTCGGCATTCCTCCTGGCATTCCCTTCATGCCTCCCATCATTTTCATAAGATTTTTTCCGCCTGGGCCTTGCATCATCTTCATCATTTTGCTCATTTGGTCAAACTGTTTCATCAGCTGATTTACTTGCTCAATTTTTGTTCCCGAACCTTTTGCGATTCTGGCTTTTCTTTTCACATCAATAATGGCTGGTTTACTTCTTTCACCCGGTGTCATCGAATAAATAATTGCTTCGATATGTTTGAAGGCGTCGTCTTCGATTTCAACATCTTTCATGGCTTTTGAAGCACCTGGTATCATTCCAACCAAGTCTTTCATATTACCCATTTTCTTTACTTGCTGAATCTGCGTTAAGAAATCATCAAAACCGAATTCGTTTTTAGCGATTTTCTTTTGAAGTTTTCTAGCTTCTTCTTCGTCAAATTGCTCTTGAGCTCTTTCCACAAGAGACACAACGTCTCCCATCCCTAAAATACGCTCAGCCATACGTTCTGGATAGAAAACATCAATTGCTTCCATTTTCTCTCCAGTACCCACAAATTTGATTGGTTTGTTTACAATCGATTTGATCGAAAGCGCCGCTCCACCACGAGTATCACCATCTAATTTTGTTAAAATAACTCCATCAAAGTTTAAGATATCGTTGAACGCTTTTGCTGTATTTACAGCATCTTGTCCTGTCATAGAGTCAACAACGAACAATGTTTCTTGTGGCTGGATTGCTTTGTGTACACGTGCAATTTCGTCCATCATTTCCTGATCTACTGCTAAACGTCCTGCTGTATCGACAATTACAACATTGAACCCGTTTGCTTTAGCATGTTTAATTGCGTTTTGAGCAATTTCTACAGGATTTTTATTTTCTGGCTCTGAGTAAACCTCAACCCCTATTTGATCTCCCACAACATGTAGCTGGTTAATCGCCGCTGGACGGTAGATATCACACGCTACTAAAAGTGGTTTTTTGTTTTTCTTTGTTTTTAAGTAGTTCGCTAATTTTCCTGAGAAAGTAGTTTTACCAGAACCTTGAAGTCCTGACATTAAAATAACCGTTGGATTTCCAGAAAGGTTAACACCAGCAACGTCTCCACCCATTAATTCGGTAAGTTCGTCTTTTACTAATTTAACCAATAATTGTCCCGGCTGTAAAGTAGTTAATACATCCTGACCAATCGCTTTTTCTTTTACTTTGGTTGTAAAATCTTTGGCAATTTTAAAGTTAACATCGGCATCAAGTAAGGCACGACGAACTTCTTTTAAGGTATCGGCAACGTTTACTTCTGTAATTTTACCGTGTCCTTTTAATATATGGAACGCTTTATCTAACTTATCACTTAAATTATCAAACATATCTTTTTCTTTATTTGAAGTGCAAAGATAATCTAATTAGATATTTCAGGCAATTTTTATTTGAGTGCATTTAACCGCAAAGTTCGCAAAGGTTTACGCAGACTTCACTATGTTTTTTGCCACTAATTGCACTAATTTCTCGAATTACTTCACTGATATTTTTTCTCTCGCAGATTGTGCAGATTACCTTTTTGCTCGCAAAGTCGCGAAGCCGCAAAGCATTTAAAAAACTTTGCGTCTTCGCGACTTTGCGAGATTAATAAGTTTACCTTAGAACTGGAAGTAAATAAACGGTTGCGAACCTGCCACTGCTGTAGCATATACAATCCAATACACAAATCCTAAAATTACTGCTTTTATTAATAAAGGCGTTTTATCGAAAACCAGTTTCATTTTGTTTGTAAAGAATTCTGGTAAGAAATGCCAAACATAACCAAACAGCATTAATAAAAATACATTTTTATATCCAATTACGATGGTTCTCCAAAGTTCTGGTTCGAATGTTAACTGGCCAATAGTATTGATTACCTGCAATGCTGTTTCAAAGTCTCGTGCGCGGAAGAAAATCCAACAGAAAACTACAAAGTGGAATGTGATCACGATTGAGAAAAATCTCCACAAGAAATTTGGTTTTTTATCTTTTTTAGAAGGAAAGAATTCCATGAATATTTTGTGAACTGCCAATGCTAATCCGTGAAGTGCTCCCCAAATAATAAATTGCGCACCAGCTCCATGCCACAAACCTCCTAAAAGCATTGTGGTAAACAAGTTGAAATTGGTTACTAATGTTTGTTTTATTTTGCTTGAAAGCAAAAATGATAAAGCGAAAATCAAAATACTAATTCCTGCAATAACAAGCGGAATTACACTTTCGTTATAACAAGACATTCCCCACAGCAATAATCCGAAGAAGAATAAACTCGGGAATAAATATCCTGCGAAAGAACCTTCTCTGTTTCCTCCAATCGAAATGTATAAAAAGTCTTTTAACCAAGTCGAAAGCGAAATATGCCATCTTCTCCAGAAATCGGTAATTGAAGTCGATTTGTATGGAGTTCTAAAGTTAACTGGTAGTTTAAATCCTAACAATAATGCAATACCAATTGCCATATCTGAATATCCAGAAAAATCACAATAGATCTGAATAGCATATCCGTAAGAAGCCATTAAGTTTTCAAACGAAGTATAACTCAAAGGCGTATCGAAAACACGGTCAACAAAGTTTACTGATATGTAATTTGAAATTACTGTCTTTTTGATCAAACCACCAATAATCAAAAACAAGGCATTGTTTACATCTTGTTTGGTCAGGTTTAATTTTTGATAAATCTGTGGTAAGAAATCTTTTGCTCGTACAATTGGCCCAGCCACTAATTGCGGGAAAAATGAAACGAAAAATAAATATTCAATGTAGTTTTTTGTCGGCTTGATTTCTTCACGATAAATTTCGATAATATAACTCATCGACTGGAATGTATAAAATGAGATTCCAACCGGAAGAAAAATATCATGGAATTTTAAATTCCCATTGAACATATCATTGTAAGTACCAATCATAAAATTCATATACTTGAAATATCCAAGTAATCCTAAATTCAGAATGACACTTATCACCAAATATATTTTCTTGGTGCTGTCTTTTGATTCTTTGTAAATAATCTGGCTTAAGCCGTAATCTACAACAGAAGATAATAGTAAGAGTAAAAAGTAAATACCGCTTGACTTATAATAAAAGAAAAGCGAGAAGAGAATAACATATGTTAATCGTAGATAAAATGTGTTTTTTAAAAATCCGTAAATAAAATAAAAAACTAGGAACAATCCCAAAAACAAGCCTGTATTAAATAACAGCTTTTCATCGGGATTGTATATAAACCAATTTTTTACTTGTGTTATTGTTACTGCACCAAAATTTTGAATGAACCAATTATTAATGCTATCTATTGTTGTCAATTTACTTATTTGATTTAAAATTATCGTATGCTTTTAAAAATGCTTCTGTAAACAAGCTTCCTTGTTTTTCATATCCTTTTTTTGAATAATGAACCCAATCTTTTCCTATTAATCCCTGCGATTTTAATTGTCTTATTCCTTTCAATCCGCCAAATTCATCATATAAATCCCAAACAGCAAAACCATCTTTTTCGGCAATATCATTTATTCGCTGTGCATATTCGCCCACAAAATTATTTGGTTTTCCTCCTCTAAACAAAGACGGCGGTGGTGTCATCACAATTATTGGGACATTTATATTTTGATCCTTAATATTTTTGATAAACTGACGCAATCTCTGAATATAATCTGAGGCTTCCAGCTTATCGAAACTTTCATTTGTTCCCAATGAAAAAATTAAAAGATCTGGATGCAATGCTTTAAGCTGTTCAAAAAATAACGGATATTTATTATAATCTGAATATTTGGCACCATTTACTCCTATTCCGCTGTAAATTAAACCGGGAGTGTCTTTTTCGAGAACCAATCCGTTTAATTCATAATCTTTAGCTTCTTTATGAGGAACTAAATAGATTTTATCGAGTGCTTTTTCTGATTTGTAAAAATGGCAAAATGCATCTGATTCAAGGTTTAAAGGAACAAATTCTGATGTTTTAATATTCTTGGGCTGCATTTCATTGGTTGGGATTCTTAAAATTCTTCCCGCACGAATGTTATTTGATTTCAGCTGATTGGCTTTTTTTATATCAGCAACCGAAACATTGTATTTATCTGCAATAATCGAAATGGCTTCTCCTTTCTTGATTTTGTGTGTGACGACCTTACGCTCTGTTGTCTCAATAAATTTGGTTTGAGATGACGAAGATAAATCAAACATACTTTCGTTTTTTGGAGTAATAATCTGAATCGTATTAAATTTATACGAGGGATCTTTTATACTCATTTCTACTACAAATCCTCCTGTATCTCTCCAAAGTCCAATACCACTTAATCCTACAGGATAATTTCTTACTGGATAAATATTTCGGTAACTGTCCCAGATTCTATTACAGCGAAAACGTTCATTGTACGAACCATTTGTTTTAGCAAGCTGATAGGGAAAAACAAATCCGCGGCCGCCATTTCCAAATTGCTGCTGTAAAATCTTTCGGATTTTATTGGTCATTAAATCACCTTGGATGTGGGAATCACCAATATGTACGATATTTATTTTCTGATTCTTTTCACTTTCATTCTGAATCAATTTTTTAAAAACACTTTCTAATACTTTTGAATTATAAATGTGATTTCCTGTATAGGTTTCACCCTCGGTTATATCAATTTTACTAATCATTTTTTTTGGTATTGAAAGTGATTCTGTTTTTTGCTGATTATCATTTGTTGAGAAAAAAAGACAACAAAAGAAAATAATTAGTTTATCCATTTACGCTGTCGTTTTTCACAGAAACGGAATCTGCTTTGGGTTTTCTAACTGTTTGCGGTTTTACACCTGTATCACGTTTTTCACGTAAAACTTTATATTGTTCGTATCCTTTATTTAATTGGCTGTATAATAAATTACCTATTGCTTTTGCTCCTCTCTGGTTAAAGTGTGTATAGTCTTTATTGGCTCTGGCCGGAGATTCGTCTACCCATTTTACCATCGAACCGTCACCACCCATAAGCGTATATAAATTCACAAATCCTGATTCAGTCTCTAATGCATAATGCTTTTGAGCTTTCATCAAAGGCACAACAGCTGAATCGGTTTTCATTTCTAAATCGTATTTAGTCGACTTGTCTGCCGTTGAAACGATTAGAATAGAAACTCCCGGAAATGATTCTTTTATTTTATTGACGGTTTTGGTCATTCCTTTTTCATACCATGAATAATTTTTGGTTCCGTAATTTAAAACATTTGTTCCATAATGCAGAATGATTAAATCATAATTTAGATGTGTATTAAAAGCCTGCATTACATTGGCATTAAACATAGAAATTGGCAGACCTGAATTTCCTCTTTGAGAAAAGTTATCTACATGAACACCGTTTCCATTATCAAAATTAAATCCGTAAATCGGAATAGAATCTGCGTGAAAGAAATCAGCTTTAAATGCTTTTATACTTCCTGATGTTACTTTCAGGCTGTTTACCAAATTAGACGGATTTAAGCTTTTGCGAATCGTATCTTTTCCAATAATAAAATTCACGTTCCCTTTTTTAGAAGATCGTCCATAAAACAAAGTCGGATTATCTAAAGTAGTCGAGTTTTTATTAAGACCTGCTTCGTATTGAACCCAGGTAGGATTTACTTTATCATTGGCAAAAAACACATGCCCGTTTACTCCAAATGGACTTGCTGGTCTTTTTACATTTAAATACGATTGCGTTTTCCAGTTTTTAGAATATACTGATTTCACAGAACCTCTTGATGCTGCAGATTCTGAAGTAATGGGTACAAAACCAACTCCGTGTCCTCCAAAACGTTCCTGATAATTGGCACGAACATCTTGCACGATCAAATCGCCATCGGTCATAGAATCTCCATAATATGCAATTCTAACTTTGTTCTGCGGATTCTTTTCTAACTGATATAGTTTTTCGTAAAATGAAATAAGGTATTGAAAACCTTTATAATCATCGAATGTTTCCGATGGAAATTCAATCCCTTCAGAAGCATCGTAAACGATTTTTTCTTTCCCCATTCTACGCTCAGCTTCTTCTATACTGTCACTATCTGAAGACAACGAATCTTTAGCAACCGATTCTAAAAGCAGACTGTCGATCAAAACATTTTTTGAATCGATTTTGCTATCTGAAAATATTTTATCAGGAAGGATTTGTTTGAATCCAATAAAAGCAACTAAAGCTAATGCAACTATGGCAAAAGACTGAAAAAAATATGATTTTGTATTCACTAATTAATTATAATTTTTAACGGATAGAGTAACAAAAATTAAACCATTTAAAATTCCTGTTAATTCTGTTTTTTAAAATGATGCGCAAAGATAAAATTAAATCGTTCATTTTTAATTCATTTTAACAATAAAGAAAAACAAAAAAAGAGGCTAGAAAAATCTAACCTCTAAATCAAAAAAAAATAAAAAAAAACAAAGCTAATGATTAACTAATTTTTTGATGTTGTTTTTTAAAACAACTCTGAATAATACAAATTATCCAAAGTTGTCAAAATGTTATTTTAACAGGGCATATTCTAGACTAACATATCCTCTAACTCCTGCCTCATTGGACATTGCTAGGAATTTAACTTTATAATAGTTTCCAGCTACATCTTTAACAACATAAAAACGATCTGTTCTAATACTTGGTAATGTCGATGGTCCACCACCGCTTCTCCAGTTTGCACCAATGATTCTTTGATCAGTTGCAGAAGCCGTAAAGTTAGCCTCTACCACATTTGCTTTCGTAAACGCCGCGTAAGTAACATCTCCAGCTACTAAAACTTGATATGCTTTAGTACCACCTTTCATGTTTGTTACGATAAAATCTGAGTATCCGTAAGTTACCTCAGTACCCGCATTTAAGTAATTAGTAAAAACAGTGAAATTTAAATCCCATTTGTCTTTTAAAGGCTCAACAGAAACTGTATTTCCAGTTGTTAAGCTAAAGAATGTAAAGTTGTAAGCAGCATCTTTAGTAATTGTTTTCTCAGTAAAAGTTGCAGAAGCTAAATCAGCATATTGAATTTTATATCCAGCACCGTTTCTTAAAATTCTAACTTTTTTCCATCCTCTTGGATCACCATCAACCGTTACAGAACCTACACTTGGCACTGCTGTACCAACAGCATATCCTAAATTCACTAAGTAAACTTTGTTATCGGCATCATTTGCAGAAATTTCAGCGATTGCAGTTCCAATTCCTGCACCAGCGCCAGCTAAAACTCCTGTTGGATTGTCAACATAACCATTTGATGCAGCAGTTGTACCAGCTCCAACAGTGACATCTGTATTAATTGTCTGCGTTAAGGTAATATCTGAAGTTTCTAATTTTTTTACGGCCATTTTTAGGGATCCGTTTATTACAACTCTAAAATCTGTACCGCTTGAAAATCCAAAATCCCAAGCAGCTCTGTTAACTGATTTAGATTCTTCTGTGCTTAAATCAAGATAAACCTGATTAGGCTCATTTGGTCCACCTACAGCTGGCTGTAAAATAGCTCCAACCGTAGGAACTTCAACTTCTGGCGTATCATCATCGCTTGAACAAGCTGTAAGAGATAAGAATGCGAATGATAGTAATAATAATTTTTTCATTGTATTTTAGTTTATATTAAAGATTAAGGTTATAAGCTAATTTTAGGAAATATGAACGTCCGTATGCGAGCATTAAATTTGATCCAGATGCATGCGCTCCTTCAGTTGTTCTCGTTTGGTTCACATTAGTTACATTAAGAATATTTCGTGCTCCGATCGTTGCTTCAAAATGATCTTTGAAGAAATTTTTTCTAATTGAAGCATCAAGCCAGTTACTAGGATCAATTTCAGACAAAACATATTCAGAACCAGATTCAATAAATTGTCTGCTTTTCCCATTGTATTTGTAATACCCCGAAATAATGGTTTTCCATTTTGTAATATTATAGGAAAGACTTGCATTCAGATTAAATGAGTAAAGAAATTGATCGTTTGAAGTAAATTGATTATTATTGATCAATTGTGAAATTCCTATTAACGCTGCACCAAGATTAACAGTAAAATTATCTTTGACAATTTGGTTCATTGTAGAAAAATTCCACATTTGGTATTTACTAACATTAATATATTGATATTCGGGAGTTCCTGTATCTGGATTTTTACGTATAAATGCCATATCAATTCTATCATCCACATTTAAGAAACTTCCTGCCAGAGTGCCTGACCATTGCCAGCCTGAAGAAAATGTCATGAATTTTTTAATGCTTGCTTCGTAAGAAGTACTGGTTTCAGGAATAAGATTTTCGTTTCCAGTAAAGAAATGTCCGTCAAAAATTTGTTTTGTATAAAGCTCATCAAAATTTGGAGTTCTAAAACCATTTCCATAAGAGCCACGAAGTTCCAGTCCCTTATCAAATAAATATCTTAAACCTATAGAAGAAGCATATTGGTTTTTAAATTTAGATTGTACTGAAAAACGTAATCCAGGTTTTATAGAAAATCGATCAGTTGCCATAATCTCTGAAGAGACGAAAAAATCATAATTTTCTAGTCTTTTGCGAATAGGTACAACTTTATTATTAGCTTCCTGAACAAGAGCAAAACCTTGATTGTTTACAAAATCATATCCAATTTGCAAATCAACTGTTTTATCAGAAAAAAAGTTATTTAAAGTTCCTGTTGAAGAAAGAACCTCCATTGACTGATCTTTTTCAGTACTATTTAGGTCTTCATTTTTTGTAAATAAATAATATCTGAAATTTTCTATTTCGCGCTGCTGTTTCTGATGTGAGACAGAAACATTATAATTCAATTGTGAAAACAATCCACCGGTAACATTTAAATTATGAAAATATCTGTTGGTAAAATACCTCATATCATCACTATAACGATAAGTTCCTAATGTAGAATTAAAATTAGACTGAACTGTGCTGTTGTAATAATCAACATTTTCATCTAAAAACTCGAATTTGTAAAAAAAACGAAATCTATCTTTATGATAAGATATTAAAGCATTCCCGTTTAATTGTTCTTTTGGAAGCCAGGTGTAACCCCGCGTTTGATCATTCTCAGCATAACTTTTTCCATTTCTATCACCTAAATATCCTTGAAAATCATTTCGATTGATTCCACCACTTACAAACCAGTTTTTATTGAAGGCATGTGCTACTCTCAAAGATTGAATGTGGCGTCCTTTTTCAAACAAAGAATATTCATCACCTACAGTTTCTTCCTGAACAGATGCAGTAATATTCCACTTGTATTTTGAAGATTTTTTGGTGATAATGTTCAAAACTCCACTCACAGCATTCGCCCCGTAGGCTACTCCCATAGAACCTTCAACGATCTCTATATGATCAACATCATTAAGGTTAATTTGAGATAAATCGGTATTATTCCCAACGCCTCCTTCATTAACTAAAGGAACATTATCAACCAAAATTTTAAAATACTGTGCATCTAACCCAAATAAGGAAACTGTTGACCGACCGCTTGTACTACTGGGTCTAACTGTAATATTTAAATATTGATTCAAAACATCAGATAAATTATTCGCTGCTAAATTTTGTATATCCTTATTAGATATAACACGAACATTAAAAACAGATTTTTTTATAGATTGTGGCTCAAACTGTCCTGTAACCACGACTTCTGAGAGTTTTTCGTGTGATTTAATAGTATCTTTTTGCTGCGAAAAAGAAATCTGATAAAAAAGCACAACTGCAAAAAGAGTAATTTTAAATTTCATTATTTTTATTCAATCTTAATAATCTTTGCAAATATATAACTATTTTTAATTATTCTAAATAAATTTATATATTTGCCAAAATTTAAAAACAAAACAGTAAGTTATGATTTCAAAAAGCCTCTTTTTTTCAGCCGCTATGGCTTTTACTTGTAGTCTTGGATTCAGTCAGGACAAGAAACAACAAGACATAAAATCTATTAAATCAATGTGTGGTTGTTATGAAGTAAAGTTCAATTTCACAGAAACATTTTCATATCCTAAAGACTCTCTTACTTATAAACCATCCGAAACCAAACATGAATCTGCTTTGGAATGGGTTGAATTGTTAGAAGATACTCCAAATAAAATCGTTATGCAGCACTTATTAATCGTAAGCGATGATATGATTATCAAACACTGGAGACAAGACTGGTTATATGAAAACACAGACTTATATGCGTTTCATAAAGGAAATTCTTGGAAATATAAAAAGTTAGATAAAAAAGCTGTGAAAGGTCAGTGGACTCAAAAGGTATATCAAGTTGATGATAGTCCCAGATATGAAGGTTCTTCTACTTGGGTTCATGTTGACGGGCAGGATTATTGGGCAAATGTTGCAGATGCGCCGCTTCCTAGAAGAGAGCAGACAAAACGTAACGATTATAATGTTTTAAAAAGAAGAAACATCCACGAAATTACTGCTACAGGATGGAATCATGAGCAGGATAATGACAAATTAGTTCGCGATGATGCTGGGAAAGATGTTCTTTTAGCGCAAGAAAAAGGTTTTGATGTTTATACTAAGGTGCCGGATATTAAATGTATCGCAGCTCAAAAATGGTGGAAAGAAAATAATGCGCTTTGGAAAAACGTTCGTGATAAATGGCAGACTCTTTTCGACAGACATAAAGATCTTAATTTAGAAGCTAAAGTTGACAGAAAAGCACTTTATTCTCTTTTGTTTGATTTAAAACCAACTGCTACAAAAGCTGAATCAGATGCTATTATTGACAAGTTTGTAAAATAACAAAATATTGTTTTAATTGAAAAAGGCCGGTAATCTTAGATTACCGGCCTTTTGATTTAGAAAAAATGTCTAATTATTCTAAACTGATTTATTATTAATTAAAATTCATTTTGTTTAATTAAGGGATTGGCATTAATTTCATCTTTAGGAATTAGCCACTGCCATCTTTTATCTGTAGGGTCAACATTCAACACACCATTTACTATCCCTGAATCATGATTTGCACCAGTTCTATCTAATGGAGAATTTGTACGTTTCAAATCAAAAAATCTAAATCCTTCACCCCACAACTCTATTCTTCTCTGTATTAAAATTTCGTCAACTAAAGCTTGTCCAGTATTAGTAGACAAAGTATAAGACGGGTTTCTTGTTATCTCAAATTCATACAATACATTTGCGGCATCTGCACTTCCCATTCTGGCTTTTGCCTCAGCTTCTATAAGAAACATTTCAGCAGCACGCATATAAGGCACATCACATCTGCTATCTCCAGTACTTATTGATAAGAATTTTTGGCTGGTATAAGGAAATTTTGCAAAATTTGACGGAAGAGCAAGTGCTGTATGTTTTCCAGTCTTATCAAATATTGCAGATCTAATGTCAGTAGAAGGAATCATGTCATAGAGCTTACTATTAATAGCTTTTGGGCAAGAACGTATTACCGTTGAGCTGAAATTTCTAGACATATAAGCTCCAAAATTTCCAAAATATTGAGTTTGAACTTCATTAATGTGACTTCCCCACATCCATTCTTTGTTATTATAATCATTAAAACCAGTTACATATTCCGCAGTTGACATTAACGTCTTTCCACTTCGTGCTTTATTAGCGTATTCAGCTGCAACACTCCAATTACCTTGCGTCAAAGCAACTCTGGCCTTTAAGCCTTGCGCCACCTTTAAATCTAGATAAGAATTATTTGGTTTTAAATATCCTTGCAACAAAACATTCGCTTCATCTAGATCCTTATTAATTTGAGTATATACCTCTTCTACTGTTGATCTTGGAAAATTATCATTTCCGACAGTCAAAATTATCGGAACTCCTAATTGACTATTAGTTACTCCATTTACGTATCTTTTTCCAAATAGTTGTACTAATTGAAAATGACAAAATGCACGATACAATAATGCCTGACCTTTAACAATATTTTTATCTGAAGTTGAGCCAATGGCAGCATCGGCAGCATTAATAATAGTGTTTGCATTTCTTATTATTCTATAATAAGTTCGATACGGAAAACGCAGGTCTACTGAATTTTCATTATTTACTGAACTCCAATTATACATTTGCAAAAACCATCCATTTGTAATTGGAAAAACAACATCATCACCAACAATATCTGTTTGCTGCATTAAGCCTCCTAATCCAGCCTGACTTTGATCTTCATAAGAAATATACAGTGATCTGTGAATTCCATTCAGCAACATCATTAAATTTTCAGTTGTTTTGGTAGCGCCTTCATTATCGACAAATTCTGTAGGCTTCTTGTCTAAAAAATCATCTGAACAAGAATTAAAAACAGTTACTGTCAGTATAAAAAATACTATTTTAATATAAGTTGATTTCATTTTTCTTAAAAGTTTAAATTAACTCCCAGCGTTATTACTCTTGATGGAATATATCTATTTTGAGTAGTTCCATTAAAAGTTTGTGTAGGATCCATTCCTTGACGTTTTGTAAATAATAGTAAGTTCTCACCATTTACATAAACTGATGCATTATCTATTTCCATTTTTGACAAGAATTCAGAAGGCATTTTATAAGATAAATTAATTTGTCTAAGAGATAAATAGTCTGAACCAGTTAACCATCTATCTGAAGCAGAAGATGCTTGAGTATTTCTATTAATGTCTAATCGTGGTACATCAGTAATATCTCCAGGTTTTTGCCATCTTCTAAAAATGTCTGTACTTAATGCCGATCCATAATTATTTCCTGTATGCATTAATGAAGCATAGTTCGTATCATACATTTGTCCACCAATTTGATAAGTACAAATAATATCTAATCGAAGTCCTTTATATTTAATTGTATTTCCAAAGCTTCCAAACAAATCAGGTATTGCTGATCCTGCATAATGGTACAAAGCTTTATTTTGATCGGTAGTTACATTAACCCCATTTACAACTCGTAAAGTAGTATCTCCTGTATTCACAAATTTCGGATCAGCTACATATAGAGCATATCCATCTGCAGGATCTACTCCATACCAATCTCTTAACCAATAATCATAAATAGAATGACCCACTGAAAGTTTTTTGGTTCCATTTATAATTTCGCCCTGTGGGAGTTTTGTAATTTTATTATTAATTGTAGAAGCATTAATATTTAGATTCCAAGAAAAATCTTTTGCTTTAAGAATTGTACCATCTAATGCAATTTCAATTCCTTTATTTACCATAGAACCAATATTCTCCATTCTATTGTCTAAACCAGATGATAATGGGTTAGGAACTGAAAAAATCAAACCATCAGTATTTCTATTATAATACTCAACACTTCCTTTCAATCTATTCTTAAACAATCCAAATTCTAAAGCAATATCTTTCTGAGTATTAACTTCCCATTTCAAATTAGGAGCAGCAGCAGCATAAATTAAAATACCTCCTTCACTTCCGTTATCGTAACCTAAACTATAAGTTGGCTGACTAACATAATAATTCAACCCATTAATTTTCGAACCAGCATCATTTGTATCACTTATTATGTGTGAATCATTACCAACTTGTCCTATCGACGCTCTTAATTTTAGGTCGTCAATCCATGAAGTATTATGAAGAAACTTTTCTTTAGAAATTACCCAAGCTCCTCCTAAAGACCAAAAGTTACCCCATTTTTCTGCAAACTTTGAAGATCCATCTCTGCGTAATGATGCTGAAAAAATATATTTTTCCATATAGTCATATCCTGCTCTTGAGAAATAGGATTCAGTGGCATAATTTCGTGTAAAAGAAGTTAATCCAGTAGTAGTCGCATAATTAACAAATTCAATTATACTAGGAGCAACCTGTCCAGTTTTACTGCTGCTTGTCCAATTTCTTTCATAATCGAAGCTTTCATGTCCAAGCAGTGCGTTAAATGAATGATTCCCAATTTTTTTTGAATAATTCAGTAACTGATTATATGTAACACCTGTTAGAATTTTATCTTCTTTTGCCATAAGACCTGTTGGTGCACCATCTCCAATTAATGTATTATACGAATATGTTCTATTAGAATATGTTTTATCAATAGAAGCATTTGTAGTAAACTTGAAATCTTTTAAAAAAGTAATTTCAAAAAATGCTCTTGCTGAAAGTGCTAGCCCTTTTACAACATCGGTATCATTTAAAGTTTCGTACACTACGTTTCTTCCGTTAGAAGCACCAGATCCGCGAATCGTCGAATATACTTTATTACCATTATCATCTAACACATAAGATCCATCATCATTATGATCAAAAACAGGATAAATTGGCCCCATTGTTCTAATCGTTCTAAATGGATTTTTAAACGAACTTGTATTTTCTACTCCATCTGTTCCTAGCTTTGAATTAGTTAAAGCTCCTGACATGTTTACACCAGTTCTAAACCAATCTTTTAAACTTGTATTTAAATTCAATCTACCTGTTGTTCTTTCAAAACCAGATTTTTGAATGTATCCTTCTTCATTTAAATAACCAAGAGAAGCAAAATAATTGGATTTATCTGATTTTCCCTGATATGAAAAATCTACATTTTTACGAACTCCGGCTCTTTCCAAATATTTAGCCCAATCAAGATCTTGTGGATATAATAATTTTGCATCTGGATTCAATTTTCCATCAGTCCCAACAATACTGTTGTTTGGCACATTAAATGGATTAGTAACCAAAACAACTGGTACTCTTGAAGATGCATATGCATTAGCTGCATCAACTTGTGCCTGTGTTCCCATTGGACGGCTATTTCTAATCGCTTCCCATTCTAAAGAGTAGTAGTCGAAAGCATTTACTCTCTTATAGTCTTTAATAGAACGTGAAGTCATACCAGTACTAACATTTAAAGAAAATTTATCTTTCGATGATTTTCCTGATTTTGTTGTAATAATAACCACTCCATTTGCCGCTTTTGATCCATATAAAGAAGTGGAAGATGCATCTTTTAAGACGGTCAAACTTTCAATATCGCTTGAATTTAAATTGCTGATGTCTCCTGCATATGGCACTCCATCTACAATGTATAAAGGTGTATTAGATCCATTGATTGAACTAAAACCTCGTATTCTAATTTCTGGAGCAGCTCCTGGCTGACCTGCTGAACTTTGAATCTGAACTCCTGATGTTGCCCCTTCTAAAGATGACAAAGCATTGGTTAAAGGTCTATTTTCTAATTGTTCAGATTTAACTTGAGATGCAGAACCAGTATATGAAGCTTTTTTTGCTGTTCCATAAGCTACAACCACAACTTCATCTAATTCCTTTCCATCTTCTTGCATTTTAACATTAAGTACAGAACCAGTTCCAACCGTTAAGTTAATATCTTTGAATCCCATGTAAGAAAAAATCAAAACATCCCCTGTCTTAGCATTTATTACATACTTTCCATCAAAATCTGATTGTACCCCAGTTTTCGTTCCTTTTACATTTACGTTTACTCCGGGAATTGGTCCATTAGCATCCGAAACCACTCCTGTAATTTTTTTCTCTTGGGCAATACTGGATTGCAAAACCAAGATAAAAAAGAGCATGATAAGTCCTTTTAATTTTTGTTTCATTATTTTGTTTTTTTAATTAGAGTGGGCGAACTTAAAAAATTAAAATAATTTTAACAAGAATATATTTATTTTTAACACTAATTAATATAAATATTATACTACAAAAATATAATAGGATAAAAATAAGAAGAAGAATAAAAAAGCCATCTATAAAGATGGCTTCTTATTTATAGTCATGATTACCATTAGCTTACTAATTCAAAATAGTTAAAAATGAACTACACAAGTATTGTATTTTAAACGAGACAGTGCCCTTTAAATTTCTCCTACAAAAATATTACAGAACTCAATCACAAAACATCCCCAATAAGTCAAAAAAACAATAAAAAAAGCCAGTAATTATAAACTACTGGCTTTTAATTATGAATTTATTTAATTCTTACATTCTCTCTGGAACTTCAATTCCTAATAGACTGAAAGCTGACTTAATCACTTCGGCAACTTTTTGTGAAAGCTGTACTCTGAAAATCTTTTTTGTCAAATCGACTTCACCTAAAATATGAACCGATTGATAAAAAGAATTATATTCTTTTACTAAATCGTACGTATAATTAGCAATTAATGCTGGACTGTGATTTTGCGCTGCATTTTGAATTACTTCAGGGAAAAGTTCGATTTGTTTTACCAATTCTTTTTCCTTTTCATGAAGTTCTTCAATATTTGTTTTCGCTGAAAAATCAAAATCGGCTTTACGAATAATCGACTGAATCCTAGCATATGTATATTGAATAAATGGTCCTGTATTTCCAGCAAAATCAACAGATTCTTCTGGATTAAACAAGATACGTTTTTTAGGATCTACTTTTAAGATATAATATTTCAATGCTCCAAGACCAATCGTTTTGTACAATTTTGCCTTTTCATCATCAGAATAACTGTCTAGTTTTCCTAAATCTTCTGAGATTTGTTTGGCTGTATCGGTCATGTCCTGCATCAAATCATCGGCATCGACAACTGTTCCTTCACGGCTTTTCATTTTACCCGAAGGTAAATCAACCATTCCGTATGATAAATGATATAGGCTTGAAGCCCAGTCAAAACCTAGTTTTTGCAAGATTAGGAATAATACTTTAAAGTGATAATCTTGTTCGTTACCTACTGTATATACCATTCCTCCAACATCTGGCATATCTTTCACACGCTGAATTGCTGTTCCAATATCTTGTGTCATATAAACCGCTGTACCATCAGAACGAAGAACGATTTTACGATCAAGACCTTCATCGGTTAAATCAATCCAAACTGAACCGTCAGGATCTTTTTCGAAAACACCTTTATCCAGACCAACCTGAACAACATCTTTTCCTAATAAGTAAGTATTACTTTCGTAGTAATATTTATCAAAATCAACTCCAAGATTCGTGTAAGTTGTAGCAAAACCATCATATACCCATTGGTTCATTTTTTTCCAAAGTGCAATCACAGCTTCATCACCAGCTTCCCATTTTTTCAGCATTTCTTGTGCTTCAATAATAATGGGCGCTTGTTTTTTAGCTTCTTCTTCGGTTTTACCCGTTTCAATTAATTGGTTTATTTCTGTTTTGTAAGCTTTATCAAACTCCACATAATATTTACCGACTAATTTATCTCCTTTTAAATTTGATGTCTGCGGCGTTTCACCATTTCCAAATTTTTCCCAAGCGAGCATTGACTTACAGATATGGATTCCGCGGTCGTTAATGATTTGAGTTTTGTATACTTTTTTACCAGAAGCTTTTAATATTTCCGCAACAGAATATCCTAACAAATTGTTACGAACGTGTCCTAAGTGAAGCGGTTTATTTGTATTTGGCGATGAGTATTCTACCATAACAGCTTTATCGGCGGGATCTGGAGAAACATAACCAAATTTATGATTGTCTTTTATATCATTAAAAAAGTTCAGGTAATAACTATCAGAAATTACAATATTCAGGAAACCTGATACCACATTAAAGCGCGCAACGTCAGAAACATTTTCAACCAGATAGGTTCCTATTTTATTTCCTAATTCGGCAGGATTACTTTTAATTACTTTCAGTAAAGGGAAAATCACCATTGTAATATCGCCTTCAAACTCCTTTCTGGTAGTCTGAAACTCGATTTTATCTACTGAAACATCAAATAATGCCTGTATTGCTTTTTGTATAGAAGGTGTAAGAATTTGTGATAATGACATGTAAACTTATTTTAAAGTGAGCAAAGATACTGCTTATTCGTCAATTAGAGAAAATGAAAAACATATAAAATCACATAAAAAGATTATAATTTCTTAAAAAAGGAACGGTTTCAATTGTTAAAATTATCAAAAAATCAAAATGATAATTCCTTATGAAACAAGGGATCACAAAAAAATAAAAAGTTTTTTCTCTTTTTCTTGTAACATAATTCTAACATAAGAGTCTTAATAGGGACTTCAGATTTTATTTGGGGCAGAAAAAACAAAATAGAAAAAAACAAAAAACAATCTCATCATCAATCAATCAAAAAGATCAAAAAACAAGCTATGAAATTAAAATTCTTCCTGTTTGCATTATTGGGGATAATGGCAACAGTCCAGGGTCAAAATTCAGGATCGGTCACTGGAAAAATCATTGAAAAATCTAACAGCATTCCTATTTCGTATGCTACAGTTTCACTTAAAGAAAATGGAAAAGTGGTAGCCGGAGTAAATACTGATGATAATGGTGATTTCTCATTTAAAAATATTGCTGTAAAAAGCTATACTATCGAGGTTCAATACATTGGATTTAGAAAATATATTGGTTCTGTACTTTTAAGCGAAAACAAAAAATCTGCAGTTGTCAATGTCTCTCTTGAAGAAGAAGCAACGCAATTAAAAGGCGTAAATGTAATTGCTGAACGTTCTACAATTGAGCAAAAAATTGATAGAAAAGTCGTTAATGTTGGAAAAGATTTAACTACTGCTGGAGCTTCGGCATCGGATATTATGAACAATATTCCTTCTGTAAACGTAGATCAGGATGGAAAACTTTCGCTTCGCGGAAATGACAATGTTCGTGTATTAATTGACGGACGTCCTTCTAATATTGATCCAGCGCAATTATTAAAACAAATTCCATCGACATCTATTAAGAAAATTGAGTTGATTACAAATCCAAGTGCAAAATACAATCCTGAAGGAATGTCAGGAATTATCAATATTATTTTACACAAAAACGCTAATACTGGTTTCAACGGAAGCTACAGCGGCGGAATTACTTTTGGTAAAACTGCAAAATACAATCAGTCTTTAGATTTAAACTACAAAACGGGAAAAGTTAACTTTTTTGGTAATGCTGGTAATAATTTTGGAACATACTTTAATGATGGTCACATCCAAAGATTAGATCAGGATGTAGTTCAAAAATTAGATATCTCAAACGATAATGATAACTACTTATACAAAGTAGGTATGGATTACCTAATTAACGACCATAATACGTTATCTTTTTACACCAATCAGAATAAATCTTCTGGCACTGGAATTGTAAATACTGATATTGATTACAACAATGGCGATCCAAACATTAAAAATATGTACCAAAAATCAAGATACCAAGGACCGAATTTAACAGGGACTTACAACTTGGCGTACAAGCACATATTTAAAAAAGAAGGACATACTCTTGATTTCGAAGGAAATTATAGTGATACTAAAGAAACCCAAAATGCAGGTTTCGATACCAAAACAACAAGTCCTGCCAACGCATCAAGCAGTGTAGTATACAACGATTATATTCGTGACAACAGAAAACTAGGAACTTTAAACGTAGATTATGTTAATCCATTAAACGACAAAACTACGCTTGAGGCTGGTGCTGAAGCAAGAATTACAAGAACAGATAATGATTATCATACAAGTAATCCTGCTGTTCCTGCTGCAGACCAGATTTCTAATTATAAATATGATACTGATATTTATTCTGCTTATGTAACTTTTGGTCAGAAATACAAAAAATTCAGCTACCAAATAGGGACTCGTTTTGAGAGTTACAAAGTAGCCGCTAATTTAAACAGCGGACAAACTAAATTTGATGACGATTATATTACTTTATATCCATCAGCTTATTTAACTTATAATTTAAATGAGAAAAATGTTTTACAATTAAGCTACAGCCGTCGTGTTGACCGTCCAAGTTTAGAACAGACAAAACCTATTCGCGAGTTTTCTACTCCATTGATAACTTCATATGGAAATCCTGAATTGAGACCTCAGTTTACAAATTCTGTCGAAGTAAATTACACTAAAACTCTTGAAAAAGGAAGCATTACAGGGGGTGTATTTGTAAGAAGTATTAATGACCAGATAAGCAGAACTTTAAGTCCAGATCCTAACGACCCGTCAGGATATAAACAAATTTTAAGTTTTGCCAACTACGATCATAATAGTGCTTATGGTTTTGATCTTTCTCTTAACTATAAACTTACTAAATGGTGGGATATTCAGCCAGCTATTGACTTCTCCAGCATAAAACAAGAAGGTGTTGTTTTTCAGTTTGATCCAGCTACAAACACAAGTTCGCCTCTTCAACGCAGTGTAACAACATCTGCATTTAATGCTCGTATGAACTCAAACTTTAAACCCACAAAACGTTTAAGTTTCTTATTATTTGGTTTTTACAGAGGTCCTGTTGATGAAATTCAGCAAAAAAGAAATGAAATGTACAAAATAGACATTGGTTCACGCTACACTTTATTAGATAACAAAATGAATATCAGCGTGCGTTTTAATGATGTTTTCAATACCATGAAATTCTCATTTGACGGTATTTATCCTTACCCACAAACTGGACAGTTTACTTGGGAAAGCCAAACCGTTTATTTAGGTTTAACATACAACTTTGGAAGTGGTAAAATCAAAAACTTACAACGTAAACAAAGAGAAGACAACACTAATAAAGGCGGCGGCGGAATGTTCTAATCTCCGCTTTTATTAGAACTATTTTAATATTTTTGAATAAAGTTCTTGTAGAAAAAAGCCTGAAGTTTGCCAACTTCAGGCTTTTTACATTTTGTATGACTATAAAAAATTTAGGAGCTCTTTTATTTCTTCTGGATTTGCCGTTTCGGTATTATCTGTAATGGCCGAAGAATGGTAAAACGTATAATCGAGTTTTTCTTGAAGCAATTTTATATTCGAAGATCTCAAACCGCCGCCGGGCATAATTTCAATTCGATCTCCTGCTAATTCCTGAAGTCTTTCGAGCGCCCAGATTCCTTCGGTGACATTAATTCCCTGACCTGAAGTGAGAATGGTTTTAAAACCACATTCGATAATATCTTCGAGAGATTTCTCTGGATTTTTAACTACATCAAAAGCACGGTGAAACGTACAAGGAAGCGGATGCGCCAAATGCACCAATTCTTTATTTTGTTTTTTATTAACTTTCCCGTTATCTTTCAAAATTCCAAAAACAAAACCATCAACACCTAGTTTTTTGTACTGCTTGATATCTTGTTTCATTTCTATCAGTTCTTCATCTGAATACACAAAATCACCACCGCGTGGTCTAATAATGACATGCATTTTTATATGTAAGCTTTCGCGGACTTTTACTACCAAAATAGAATTAGGTGTAGTACCGCCCAGATTCATATTCTCGCACAGCTCGATTCTGTGAGCACCACTCTGTTGAGCGATTATAGCAGACTCATAATTAAAACAGGCTATTTCTAATTGATTTTTTTTCATTTTTTTTAATATAAAAAGATCTTTTTACTCAAGTGTCATCCTGAGCGAAGTCGAAGGCTAATTTACTACTAAAGGTTCTTTTTATAAAAATTTTTATGACTTGTTTTATTTAAACATTCTGAAAATTCTTTAAGATCATCCCACTTATCACTTATTATTGCTTCTTTCTTTTTTCTACTCCAGCCTTTTACTTGCTTTTCAAATTTAATAGCCTGAATCACATCATTAAACTCTGTACAAAAAACCAATTCAAGAGGTCTTTTATTAAAAGTATAACTTTCTATATTTAAACCATAATTATGTTCATTTAATCTTCTGTTTATATCATTTGTCATTCCTGTGTAATAACTTCCATCTGAACATTTCAATATATAGACATAATATCTCTTCATAATTTTCAAAACTTTTTAATCCCAAATTAAAAGTAAGAAAATTAATTCAAAAAAGAGAGAACCGTAACAACTGAAGGGCTTCGACTTCGCTCAGCCTGACAAAGTAAATTTATGTTTCCTTAGCGAAGTCGAAGAGCACAACAATAGAAACGTGGGCTTCGACTTCGCTCAGCCTGACAAAAGGGGATATAAAAAAACCTGCTTCATTTGAAGCAGGTCAATATGTAATGTAAGATGAATTAATTTACCATTTGATGATTGCACTGGCCCATGTAAATCCACTTCCGAAAGCTGCCAGAACAACTGTATCTCCAGATTTGATTTTACCTTCTTCCCAAGCTTCAGTTAAAGCAATTGGAATAGAAGCGGCTGTTGTGTTTCCGTATTTTTGAATATTATTGTGAACTTGATCGTCTGTCAGTTTAAACTTATTCTGAATGAATTGAGAGATTCTCAAATTAGCCTGATGCGGAATCAGCATATCAATATCCGAAACCTGAAGTCCGTTTGCTTCCAAACCTTCATTGATAACTTCTGCAAAACGTACTACTGCATTTTTAAATACAAATTGTCCGTTCATGTAAGGATAGTAACTTTCGTCATTCGGATCATTATCTGCAATAATGTCTGTTACCCAGCGCGCTCCCATTCCCGGCGCCTGTAATGCTAATTCTTCTGCATGCAGTCCTTCAGAATGTAAGTGTGTAGACAAAATTCCTTTTGTTAAATCTTCTTCTCGGCTAAGAACTGCTGCTCCCGCCCCATCTCCGAAAATTACAGAAACGCCGCGTCCACGTGTTGTCATATCCAATCCAGTTGAATGAACTTCAGAACCAATAACCAAAATATTTTTATACATTCCGGTTTTAATATATTGATCGGCAACAGAAATGGCATACACAAACCCCGAACACTGGTTTCTTACGTCTAATGCACCTACTGTTTTTAATCCTAAATCACGCTGTACCAAAACTCCCGGTCCAGGAAAATAGTAATCTGGGCTTAATGTAGCAAAAACTACAAAATCAATATCTTCTTTGGCTACGCCAGAACGTTCGATTGCAATTTTAGCTGCTTTCACTCCCATTGAAGTAGTGGTATCTTCGCCTCGAATAATATGTCTTCTTTCTTGAATCCCTGTTCTTTCTTGGATCCATTCATCATTGGTATCCATAATCTTGGACAAATCATCGTTTGTCACAACATTTGAAGGAACATAATATCCTAAGCCTGCTATTTTTGAATGATACATAATGTACTTTTATTTATTAAAAATTTAGAATGCAAATTTAAGTATACTTTAAAATATTAGAGTACAAATTACTCTTTTTTTCGTAATTATCAATTTAATATACTTTAATTATAAGACTATTTAAAATCATTTGATTTTAGAAAAACCAATTTTCAGCTTGATTTTCTGAAGAAACTTAAAAAACAAACCCGACAGATTCTAAAATTTGCCGGGTTTTATATGGATTGTCATTCTCTAATTTTATAAGTAATTAAGACCTAAGAATATTTCCTGCTCTAAAGGAAGATCTATTTCACTTTCAAAAAAGATTAATTGTCTTTTGTAAACGGTTTCTACTAAATAATGACTTCCTCTAAAATACGTTCTTCTGATTTTTACCGGAAGATTAGATTCGGCAACCATTTTAAATTGATGCGGATACACTAATGTTTTATGGGTTTGATCTTCATAAGGAACTAACAAATGTGTAGGAACTTCGTTTATTTCACCAAATAAAGAAGCTACATATTTAATCTGAGGGTCTTCGTATATTTTGGTTGGATTATCTTTTACAATAATTTCTCCGTGTCGCATTACTATAGCTTCATCTGCAAATGACAAAGCGTCTGTACTATCATGCGTCGCAATGATACAGGTAATTCCTTTTTGTTTTAAATAACGGAATAGATTTCGGCGTAAAGCGTTTTTACGAAAAGCATCGATCTGGCTGAAAGGTTCATCAAGTAAAATTACTTCTGGTTCCAATGCCAAAACTCTTACCAAAGCTACTCTTTGCTGTTGTCCTCCACTCAAAAATTTAGCTTTTACATTTGAGAATTGCTCCATTTCAACCATTTCCAACAATTCCTGAACACGAAGTTTTTTCATGTTTGCAAAACCATTCGAAAGAAACTTACCTACATTTTCTGCCACTGTTTCATATGGAGACAAGTCAAAATCCTGTGCCAAGTATTTCATATAGGGCATTCCGGGAATCAAATTAAATTTTGGTCCCAGTACAGGTTTATTGTCGTAAAAAATCTTTCCTTCGTCTAAATCAAACAAACCATAGATCAGTTTAAGCAGTGTACTTTTCCCGCATCCGCTTTCTCCAATAATGGCAATATTATCACCTTTATTAATGGTAAATGAAATGTTTTTTATAACAGGTGTATCTGTATATGAAAAAGATATATTTTGAATGTCAAGCATGAGTTGTATTTGAAATGTCAAATTTACAATGTTATTTCTAAAGTCAAAAAAAAGCTGCTTCATAATTGAAACAGCTTTTTTATTATTTTATTTTATTAGAAACCTATTTTCCAGCTTCTGCTTTAGCATCATTTACCATTTTGTCGTTTGCAGTAATTGCAAATTCAACACGACGGTTTTGAGCTCTTCCTTCTGGAGTATCGTTTGTAGCGATTGGATCAGCGATTCCTAAACCTGAAGTTTTGAAACGGCTAGATTTTAATCCTTTAGATACTAAATAAGCTTGCACAGATGCAGCTCTTTGTCCTGAAAGTGTTAAGTTGTACTCTGGTTTTCCTGTGTTATCAGTATAACCGAAAATTTCAATATTAGTTTCTCCATATTCGTTAAATACAGGAACTAATTTGTCTAAGTTTGCTTTTGCTTGAGGAGTAAGTGTTGATTTATTAGTATCAAAACGTACTGAATTTTCATTTAAAGTTAAGTGGATTCCTTCTCCAACTCTTTCTACAGAAGCACCTGGTAAAGCCTGATCGATTTCACGGGCTTGTTTATCCATTTTGTTTCCAATAAGGGCTCCGGTACCACCACCTACAGCAGCGCCAATTGCAGCTCCTAAGGCAGCGTTTCCGCCTTTTCCTAAGTTATTACCTAAAACAGCGCCAATAACACCACCTGCTACAGCACCAATTCCGGCTCCTTTTTGTGTATTGTTTGCATTTTTTACTGAATCACAGCTTGCAAATAAACTAACTAATACTAGTAAGCTGCTTAAACCTAAAACTGTTATCTTTTTCATCTTTATCATTTTTAAATATTAATTAGCTCTTTTTAATTAGCTCTTTGAAATTGGTAAGTAACATCTTTTACCTGTCCGCCTACATTGATATTATCAATTAACTGAAAAGAATTATCAGTTAAACCGGCAACTTTAAGAAGGTATCCTTCTCTTACTTTTTTAGCTTTTTCACCTGCATCAAGAATTTTAAGTACAAACAAACCTTGGTTGTTGATACTCCAAACAATTGGAGAAGAGAATGCTGTACAACTAGGAGCGTTTAAAGTCATAGATCCTTTATTATTATTTGAAATAAAATTCCATGAACTACCTATTAAACATTTAGAATCTGCAAGGTCAAATGAGTTTACCTTAATATAATCAGAACCTGCATAAGATACATTAGTTAGCACCCAATTCCCTTTAATCGCTACTTGCGTAGGTCTGTCAAGTTTTTTAGAAAGCGTTGGTTCTGTTGAAGCTGTCGACGAAGCTGATTTACACGCAAAAAACATAGCGGCAATCATGCATATAAAAATACTCTTCTTCATTTTGTACAATTTTTTTAGATTAATACTTGCCTTTTTAACAATTATTGTACCACAAATATACAATTCGTTCAGATATTTTTCGTTTTAGAATCTATTTATTTTCTTTCAAAATTAACATTTCCGACATTTTGTCACCCAAATTATAATTGGTATTTTATTTGAATAAATGAAAATCATCACATTAAATAAAAAATTAAAAAATATGGCAACAGGTAAAATTAATGTTTCAGTAGAAAACATTTTTCCTTTAATCAAAAAGTTCTTATACAGCGATCACGAAATTTTCTTGAGAGAGCTTGTTTCTAATGGAACCGATGCTACTTTAAAATTAAAACATCTTATTAGCATTGGCGAAGCTAAAGTAGAATACGGAAATCCAATTATTGAGGTTAAAGTGGACAAAGAAGGCAAAAAAATCCACATTATTGACCAAGGTATCGGTATGACTGCTGATGAAGTTGAAAAATACATCAATCAGGTTGCTTTTTCTGGAGCTGAAGAATTTTTAGATAAATACAAAGATTCTGCAAAAGATTCTGGAATTATCGGACATTTTGGTCTTGGTTTCTACTCTGCTTTTATGGTAGCTGAAAAAGTTGAAATCATTACCAAATCATATAAAGATGAACCGGCTGCGCATTGGACATGCGACGGAAGCCCTGAGTTCACTTTAGAGCCTGCTGACAAAACTTCACGTGGTACAGAAATCATCCTTCACATTGCCGAAGATTCTCTTGAATTTTTAGATGATTCTAAAATCAGTGGTTTATTGAATAAGTACAACAAGTTTATGCCTATTCCAATTAAATTTGGAACCAGAACTGAAACACTTCCAAAACCAGAAGATGCACCAGAAGATTACGTTAACGAAACTGTTGAAACTGACAACATCATTAATAACCCAAATCCTGCTTGGACTAAACAACCTTCTGAATTATCTGATGAAGATTATAAAAGCTTCTACAGAGAATTGTATCCAATGCAGTTCGAAGAGCCTTTATTCCACATTCACTTAAATGTTGATTATCCATTCAACTTAACTGGTATTTTGTACTTCCCTAAACTGGGTACAGATATGCAGATTCAGAAAGACAAAATTCAGTTGTACCAAAACCAAGTTTACGTTACAGATAACGTAGAAGGAATTGTACCTGAATTCTTGACGATGTTAAAAGGTGTTATTGATTCACCAGACATTCCGTTAAATGTTTCTCGTTCTGGTTTACAAGCGGATGGTGCTGTTAAGAAAATTTCAAACTACATTACTCGTAAAGTAGCTGATAAATTAAAAGCATTATTCAACGAGAACCGTGCTGATTTTGAAGCAAAATGGAACGACATTAAAATCGTTTTAGAGTATGGAATGCTTTCTGAAGAGAAATTCTACGAAAAAGCAGGTGCGTTTGTTTTATACCCAACGGTTGACGATACTTACTTTACTTTAGACGAATTAAAAGAAAAACTAAAAGAAAACCAAACAGATAAGGATGGTAAATTAGTAATTCTATATGCTGGAAATAAAGATGCACAGCACTCTTATATTCAGGCAGCAAAAGACAAAGGATATGAAGTATTGCTTTTAGATTCTCCGATTATTTCACACTTGATTCAGAAAATCGAAAACGATAACAGCGGATTAACTTTTGTTCGTGTCGATTCAGACCACATCGATAATTTGATTAAAAAAGAAGAAAATACAATTTCTAAATTATCTGATGACGAAAAAGCAGCTTTAAAAACTTCTTTAGAGGCATATATTCCAAAAGCATACAGTGTTCAATTGGAAGCTATGGATTCGCAGGCAGCGCCATTCATTATTACGCAGCCAGAATTTATGCGAAGAATGAAAGAAATGAGCCAGACTGGTGGAGGCGGAATGTTCGGAATGGGTAATATGCCAGAAATGTACAACTTGGTTGTAAATACAAATTCTGATTTGGCTTCAAGTATTTTAAATACAGAAGACAAAACTCATCAAGAGCATTTAGTAAAACAGGCTTTAGATTTAGCGAAGCTGTCACAAAACCTTTTAAAAGGTGAAGCCTTGACTGCATTTGTTAAAAGAAGTTTCGAAATGATAAAATAAGGTTTTTGATATATTCATCTTAAAAGCCCGCAGATTAATATCTGCGGGCTTTTTTTGTATTCCATAACATCAATATTAATTTTAATTAGCGATAAAAAAAAACGAGTATTTATACCTACTTTTTAATTGAAACTCTTCTATAATTTTAACATTATATTTTTTATAAAAAAGTGAATATCTTTATACAACCAATTCCCCAATCAAATCAAGAACATCATGAGAAAAATTTACCGCTACGAAAAGCTGACTTACACTGGTCAATCAGACGAAGACATTGAGTTTGAAGTAAAATTTATTTCTGATGGCAACATCGGACACACTGTAATCAATGTACCCGGAGACAATGATCCGGAAATTGCAAATTCAGGCAAAGCTTCCTTAGGAAAAATACAATCTCTTATATCAGAAAAGACTTTTGTGGTTTCAGACATTGCCAATCCAATTCCGCAGGAAGATACTATTACTATTGAATATTATATCAATCAGAAACTTATCAAATCGCATTCGAATTTGAAAACCGAAACAGATCGTCCGTATGTTATTCTAACAATCAAATTTTCAGTAAAATGAAAAGGAATATCTTAATCATTACAACTCTTCTTTTTTTGGGTACGGTAACTGCTCAAAAAAAACTTGATGCACTAACTACACCTTCCTCTCCTGCTTCATCACTTTTAGGAATGCAGCCAAGTGCCATTATAAAACCAAAATCTTATCGTGCCTTAGAGGCGGCTCTTTTTACCAATTTTAGAGACGAAAACGGAAACAGCATTATTCCAAATGATTTTGGGCTTGAATTTACTCCTTATTGGGCAACCGATCATGGCATAACTATAGAAGAATATTTGTATCCAAAACTGAGTTTTGACCAGATTATCCGAAACTCATCTTTTTCAGTCGCCTCAACACAAAACTTCATGCTGCAAGACAGTACGAAAACCAAAAGTCTAGCTTTCGGATACCGTACATCGTTATTTTTTGGAAATACCAAAGACAAAGAAATCATTACCAAACATATTAACGAATTAAGCATCAACCAGCGTGTGGGGTCAAAAATACTGTCTAAATTAATTGAAGCTCAAAATAAATTCAATTACAAAACAAAAGAAGAATATTTAAGTGCTGTTCACGATACTTTAACCAAACGTATTTATGAAGTTTTAGGCAAAAAATCATTGAAAGATGCTGAAGAAATTACACAAAAAATATATGACAGTTCCGAAAATCTTGCTTTTGATGAAAACGATATTGACGCATTCTTTACCGCTTTTACAGAACTAATCGAATCTAAAATGGCGGGGAGTTATGCAGAATTCAAATCATACATTTTAGAGAGACAAGGTTTAAATATTGATTTTGCGTACGCGCTTTCTTTAAATTTCCCTACAAATGATTTTGAATATTCAGAAGTACCACGCCAATCATTCTGGATCAATCCATCGTATAAATTCTCAGACAAAATAAATTTTCTAAAAGCAATTGGCGTTTTACGATATGAATGGTATAACAAAAAATATTTCGAAAACTATTTCCCTGATGCAAAAGTGTATAAAAACAACTTTGATTATGGACTTGCGTTATCAGGAGAATTTAAAAAATTCACAATCGAATTTGAAGCAACCGGAAGACAAAGCAGTTCTCTTTCGGCAGCTGGAAAAGACAACGCAGGAAATACTTTGTATACAAAAGAAACTGCTTCGGATTTTCAATACATCGGAACATTCAGTTATCGTCTTACCGAACAAATCGCTTTATCGTATCAAATAGGAAGCGCTTTTAAACCCGTATTTGAAGCTGGCGGAACATTAGTTTCATTACTTTCACTAAACTTCGGTTTTGGAGGACCTGACAAAACTGATGTCACTTCAAAATAACGTGATTTCACCAGCTCTTAAAAACAAATATTATTAGAATAAACCAATTAATAAATTAAGTTGAAAGACATAAAAAAGCAAATAGTGCAAAAACAGTTAACCATTACCCGTTGATTACAAAATAGTTAATTTAAAAAATCCTGAAAAAACCATTTTCAGGATTTTTTTATGAATATTTTTTTTTATTACATTTGATTTGCCTTTTAATCTAATCTAAACAAAAACCATTATGAAAAAAACTATTATTTTCATCACAGCTATCTGTGCTTCAACAGTAATGTATGTCTCCTGTTCAAACAGTGACGAAATTGTAAATCAAACGGACACTACTACAGTAGGCGCATCTGTATTAATAGATGCCGTAAACGAAATTGACATTAAAACAGGATTAACTGTTTCTAACACAAATCAAACTGCAAAACCATCTGAAACAGGACCTGCCATCTGCGCGAATATTACCGTAAGCGGATCTACTTATCCAAAAGTTTTTACAGTTGATTATGGAACCGGATGTACTGTAGACCAAATCAAAAGAGCTGGAAAATTAAAAATCACACTTTCTGGACCTGTAATTACAACAGGAAGCAAAATGACGATTGAAAGAATCGATTATTCAATAAACGGACTTAAACTGGAAGGAACTATCGAATATACGAACACAACAACTACTCCAACAATTCCGCAATGGACTCGAAAAGTAACCAATGGCAAATTAACTGATTTACAAAACCGTGTTCATACAAATTCTGGCACACTTACTATCAAACAAACAGCAGGCGTTGACACCCCTTATGTTTTAGAAGATAATGTGTACGAAATGCCAGAAGGAACTCACACCGTAACCTCTGAAAAAGGGTCTCTAACTTTGACCATACAAGAAACTTTGGTAAAAAAATATTCATGCGAATACATTTCTAAAGGGAAATTAAAAATTCAAGGCGGATTTATAAATGGTGTTGTCGATTATGGAAATAATGACTGCGACACTAAATATACCTATACTCACGAAAGCGGCTTATCTTATAATTTATATATGTAATTCGTTTATTTTAAGAAAAATACAGCAATCCCAGTTTAGCAATAGACTGGGATTTTTATTTATTTACAAAAATTAAACAGTGCCTTATTTACATTCAAACTATTTTCTTTATTTTGCACCAAAATCTAATAAACTAATGAAAAAATCAATTATTGCTTTTGTTACTCTTGCGGTATTAGCATCTTGCAGCAAAAAAGAATCAGCTGCTGATAACTTACACATCACAGGAAACATTAAAGGTTTAAAAACCGGAACTTTATATATCCAAAGAATTGTTGACACTTCGCTTGTTGCTATTGACAGCATCAAAATCGACGGAAATCCAACTTTTGAAAGAGATATTAAATTAGAATCTCCTGAAATGCTTTACTTATTTCTAGATCGTGGTGTAACAAACTCTTTAGATAACAACATTTTGTTTTTTGCTGAACCAGGTAATATCAATATCGATACTAACTTAGACAATTTCATTTCAAGTGCAAAAATCACAGGTTCAAAAAACCAAGAATTATACGAAGAATACAAAAAAGTAAACTCTCGTTTTATCGATGAAAACCTATCAATGGTTGAAGCGAGATTTAAAGCTATAAAAAGACAAGATCAAAAAGCAGTTGACAGCATTGACGCAAAACAACAGTCTAACATTAAAAGAAAATATTTATACGCTACCAACTTTGCTATAAACAATAAAGATCACGAAGTATCGCCTTATATTGCTTTGGCAGAGATTTACGATATCAACATCAAATTTCTAGACACTATTCAGAAATCAATGACTCCAAAAGTAGCAAAATCACTTTACGGAAAGAAATTGACAAAGTATGTTGCTGAAATCAAAAAAGAAGAACAAAAAGCTCCAGCAGCTGCAGAATAAATCATAAAAAAACGCCCTGAATTTTCAGGGCGTTTTTTTATGATTTTATTTTTTGAATAATCTTTTCAAGATATTCTACTTTCTCTTTTTCTGCCAAAACCAAACGTTCATACAATTCGACAACTTTATCAAGAGGATTAAAAGTGCAGTTGTATGCGTTGCCATTAATCATGCTGCCTTCACTCAATGTATTCCCAATAATATTTAAAACTGCTTCTTCGGAGAAATTTTTAATTCCTTCAGCAGAAACACCTAAAACTTCAGCAATTGCTTTCAGTTTTTCTTCATCGACAGTCTCACTGTTTTCAATAATTGAAATAGACTGCTGGCTCATGCCTAAAGCATATGCCAAAGCTTCTTGTTTCATGTCACGAAGTTCACGAATACGGCTTATTTTTCGCCCTATATGATTTGGTTTAGTAAATGTGCTCATAATTCAAAGATAACAATTTGGTGTAAAAAATTTCAGTTGTAAAAAACAGATTTAGAATGTATGATACAATTACACTAATTCTGTTTTTAATTCCGCTGAAGCGCTAGACAAAAATACAACTTTTCGGACAAGTAAATCAAACGCATCTATTGAAAAATCTTTACCATATTTATCAAAGCTTTGGAATTTGGAATTTTAAACTTGGAATTTTATTTTTTGGCCATAAAAAAAACCATCACGTATTGTGATGGTTTTTTGTTGAGCCGATAGAGGGACTCGAACCCACGACCTGCTGATTACAAATCAGCTGCTCTAGCCAGCTGAGCTACATCGGCCTATTTTGCGAGTGCAAAGATAAAAATGTTTTTTATATTTCCAAAAAAATATTTTCACACTACTCTCTATAAAAACAAAAAAACCATTCACCGGAGCGAATGGTTTCCGTTTGAGCCGATAGAGGGACTCGAACCCACGACCTGCTGATTACAAATCAGCTGCTCTAGCCAGCTGAGCTACATCGGCCTCATTACGGGTGCAAATATAAAGCGGTTTTTCGTTTTCCCAAAATAAATTTGCACTTTTTTACACTTTTTTTTGCTTATAATGCGTTGATTTTTTCAACCAATTGATTAGCAGTTTGTTCTAATTCAAGATTGATTTGTTTGAAGTGTGCTTTTTTATTTTCAACGTTTTTAGCGTTCACTTTTGAAATCAAAGTATCAAATGCAGCAATAGCTTCATCGATTAAAGCATTCGTTTCTGGAGTAGGATTTCCTGTTGTAGACATCTCAAACAAGTAAACTGCCTCAATAATATCTCCTAATACGAAATTGATGTCTTTCTTTAAATTTTTAACGTTTGCCATTTTTATTATAATTTTAATTTGCGACGCAAAAGTACATATTATCTTTAGAATATGCGTTAAGAAATGTAAATTTCTAAAATTGAAGCCTTTCCGCTCAATACAAATGCATTTATCGCAGCAGGAACCAAAACGGTATCTCCTTTACGATATGTATTTTTAAAACCGTTATATTCGATTTCAAAACTTCCTTCAATACACATATAAACGGTAAATGTTTCTCCTGATTTCGAAACTTCAACTTTATCTTCTAACGGAATAAAATTAGTGGTGAAATAAGGACAATCAACTACAACATTTGAAGTATTGGCTTTTGAGTCGTATTTTTTCTGAGTATCTACTTTATTGTAGTTAATAGCATCAAGTGCTAAATCAACGTGTAATTCTCTCTTGTTTCCCTGAGCATCTACACGGTCAAAATCATATAAACGATACGTAATATCAGAGGTTTGCTGAATCTCGGCAACAACCAATCCTGCGCCAATTGCATGAACGGTTCCTGTTTCTAAAAAGAAAACATCTCCCGCTTTTGCTTTTACATCGTCAAGAATAGAAACCAAAGTATTATCGTTCAAATGCTTTACGTATTCGTCTTTGCTTGAATCTTCTTTAAAACCTACGATGATTCTTGAATCAGCATCGGCTTGCATTACATACCACATTTCGGTTTTACCAAAAGAATTATGACGTTCTTTTGCTAATTTATCGTTTGGATGAACTTGAATCGAAAGATCTTCACGTGCATCTAAATATTTAAAAAGTAATGGAAATTGTTTTCCAAAACGTTCGTAAACTCTTGTTCCCAGGATTTCATTTGGAGTTTCATTAATTAATTCCATCAATGACTTTCCTTTTAAATCTCCGTTGGCAACCACACTTACATCGCCTTCTACTGTAGACAATTCCCAGCTTTCACCAGTAATTTTAGAAGTAATGGGTTTGTTTAATACTGTTTTTAATTTCTCACCACCCCAGATTCTTTCTTTAAGAATTGGTTCAAACTGAAGCGGATATACATTTTCTGGTTTCATAATTTTAAATTTCGGCTAATATCTATATTAATTAAACAATGATGTAATACTATTTTTAAAATCTACAATACTAATTCTTTTATTATCTCAAGAGATTTCTCAATATGTTTTGAGGCATTCATGCTGTCAAAAACATAAATGACAACTCCATTTCTGTCGACAATATACGTTACTCTTCCCGGCAGAAGCCCAAAGAGGTTATTACGAACACCAAAAAGATGTCTTAATCTCTTGTCTTCGTCAGAAAGTAAAATGAAAGGCAGTTTGTGTTTATTGGCAAATTTATGATGCGATTTAACGCTGTCTGCGCTAATACCAATAACTTCTGCCCCTAAATCTTTAAAATCTTCGTATTGATCTCTAAAACTGCAGGCTTCTGTAGTACAGCCTGGTGTATTATCTTTTGGGTAAAAATAAATCACCAATGGTTTTATGCCCAAAAAATTTCGGCTTTCAAAAACCTCTCCGTGATTATCTTTTGCAGTAAAATTCGGAACTATGTCTCCTATTTTTAATGACATTTTTATTACTCTCCTTTATAAGTTACAAAATTGCGGTCTGTTTCATTCAGTACGACTTCAAGGTCGAAATCGGGCTGAATTCTTCTTCTAATTTTATTCCATATCACTACAGCAATGTTTTCTGCTGTTGGATTCAAATCCCGAAATTCTGGGACATCCAGATTCAGGTTTTTGTGATCAAACGGGATTTCTACTTCTTGCAGTATAATATCCGCTAATACTTTCACATCTAAAACAAAACCAGTTTCCGGGTCAATTTGTCCTGTAACACTAACAGTTAAACCATAATTGTGACCATGAAAATTAGGATTGTTGCATTTTCCAAAAACAGCATTGTTTTTTTCAGATGTCCAATCCTTCCTGTATAATCGATGTGCAGCATTAAAATGTGCTTTTCTTGATATGGTTACTCTCATTTAGGTTTTGGTTCAATTTGGTTATAATTTGTGGTCTTCCAGATAATGATCAAATTCATCAAAAATTATCTTAAACCATACGGTATAAATTTCAGGCTGTTTTTTAATATCAGCTTTAACATCTTCAATACTCATCCATTTCCACGCTTCTACCTCATCTGGATTTATCGCCGGCTCATCATTATAATAGCCAATCATTACATGGTCCAATTCATGCTCTGTTAAACCATTATCGAAAGGAGCTTTATAAATAAAATGAAAAAGCTCTTTCAGTTCAGCCTTGAAACCCATTTCTTCAAACAATCTTCGGCTTCCTGCTTGGATATTGCTTTCGCCTTCACGCTGATGACTGCAGCATGTATTTGTCCAAAGCAAAGGTGAATGATATTTATGATGTGCACGCTGCTGCAGCATTATCTCATTTTTATTATTTAGAATAAAAACCGAAAAGGCACGATGCAGAAGTGCTTTTTCGTGTGCTTCTAATTTTGGCATTAAGCCAATCTGTTCGTCGTTTTCGTTAACTAATATTACGTTTTCTTCTGTCATAGGGCGTATTGAATTAACAAAAATACGAAAAAAGAAATGGCTATAAAATCCTCAAAAACATTGTGAAAAGTTTAACTAGTTTTCAATTTTTATAAAATTTTGATTTTCAACAAGCTGCACTTCTAAACAAAACAAAAATCCTTTAAAAATAAGATATAAAAACTACAAGTCTCTCTTTTGCGTAAATAATAAAAAGTTAAAACATACTTAAAAATATCTGAATTGTAATTTAGACGACATTTTGAGGCAAAATCTCACCGTATATTTGATAATTCAGAACAATGCACCAAAATTTATGAAAACAAAAAATCTATTTTTCAGCCTGTGTTTTTTAATACCGCTTTTCATGTTTCAGGCCTGCGGACAAAACACTAAAAAACAATCTTCTAAAAACACAACTGTTACAGAAAACAAAATAAGCAAACCCGGAAATCCTTATTACTCCAATACTGATACCACAAAATTAAACGTAAGCAATGCCGAATGGAAAAAAGTCCTGCCAGCAGACGTGTATGCCGTGATGCGTGAAGCCGATACCGAAAGACCTTTTACAGGAAAATATTGGAATTCTGATGAAAAAGGAACCTACTACTGTGCTTCATGCGGAAACAAACTTTTTAGATCAACCGCAAAATTTTCAAGCAGCTGCGGATGGCCGAGTTTCTTCGAACAGGACAATAAAAAAAGTATTGTTTTTAAACAAGATAATTCACTTGGAATGGAACGAATCGAAACTTTGTGCGGACGCTGCGGCGGACATTTAGGCCATATTTTTGACGACGGCCCTGAACCAACTGGAAAACGTTACTGCATGAATTCGATTGCTCTTGATTTTATCCCTGACAATAAATAATCTATTATGAAAAATATACTTTTAATCTGTCTTTTTACTTTGTCTTTAAGCGGATTTACGCAAAATAAAAAACCAAATCTAGAAACTATTACACTTGGCGGAGGCTGCTATTGGTGCGTGGAAGCAGTTTATGAAAATCTGGATGGAGTAAAATCTGTTGTTTCAGGATTTTCGGGAGGAAAAACTGTAGACCCAAGTTATGAAGAAGTATGCACAGGAACAACTGGTCATGCCGAAGTAGTTCAAATTACGTATGATAAAAACGTAACCAATATCAACGAAATCTTCAAAGTCTTTTTTACCGTTCACGATCCTACTACTTTAAACCGTCAAGGCGCCGATGTAGGAACTCAATACCGTTCTGTAATTTTCTATAAAAATGCTGAACAGAAAAAGGCAGCAGAAGATATCATTGCGGAATTAAACAAAGCAAAAGTGTACAACAATCCAATTGTGACAAAAGTCGAGCCTTTTAAAATATTTTATAAAGCCGAAGATTACCATCAAAATTATTATGCCAACAACAAAAGCCAGCCGTATTGCAAAATGGTGATTCAGCCTAAATTAGAGAAATTTGAGAAAGTTTTTAAAGACAAACTGAAAAAGAAATAACAAAAAGAGGGAAATGATTCAAAACCATTTACCTCTTTTTGTATTCGTTGAAACTAGAATTATTTAGCCACTTTCTTAAATCGCATCATTGCTACATCGCCTTCATTCAAAATCAGCTTTCCATCGTTATCAACAGAATAACTTGTAATTTTTTTCATCTGCTGTAAAAACTGCTGTTCTCCCCCACCTTCACAAAACATCATTGTGGTTGGTCCCGGCTCGCCAAAAGTCAGCGAATTGCCGTTTAATGTATAAGGAGCGCTGTAACCGTTACATCCATTATTCCCAAAAACATTTTTCTGTTTTTCGTCAAAAGTAATCTGCGGCTTTTTATTTGGATACAATCCTTCAAAGGCAATTCTTGGCCCAGAAATATATTCCAGTTCCCAAGTTGTACCATAAATATTTGCAGTGCTTTTGTCTTTTGATGCCGAGCATGAAGTAATTAATAAAACTAAAGCTGAAAAAGCGGCAATGGTATATTTTTTCATAAATATGGATTTTTAAAGATTAATAGTATTTGTTTTTTAAAGATTATTCATTTGTATAATGAATTCCGTTCTCAATATTCGTGCCTTTTCGAAGAATTGATGGCATTTAAATTTTACAATTCACAACATCAATAGACACAATTACGCTATCTAAAATACAAAATTTAACAACAAAAAACTGTAATTCAATATTTTATATTATCATAAAATCACTACAGATAAAATTAATACTGCAATCTCATTAGATTAATATTTTTATTGAAATTATCGAAAACCATTATCAGATTTTTGGATTGTTATTTTTTGTACTTTGGCTCTAATCTAAAAAATGCCAATAATCATCAAATAAAAAATCAAAAATGAAACCATTCCTTTTGCTGTTTGCTTCTCTATTTCTTTCTTTCCAGATACATTCGCAGGAAAATCTTCCAACAGATTATCTTTCGAAAGAATTCCATAAAGGACGCCGTGAAGCTTTCAGAAATTTAATGCCTGCTAATTCTGTTGCAGTTGTATTTTCGTATCCAGAAAGAGTTTTCTCAAAAGATATCAATTACAATTACCACCAGAATCCAGATATGTATTATTTAACTGGATACAAAGAACCAGACGCTATTTTATTACTTTTTAAAGAACCTCAAGGAACTGAAAAATATACCGAAGTACTTTTTGTTCGTGAAAGAAATGCTAATCGCGAAATGTGGACAGGAAGACGTTTAGGAATCGAAGGAGCAAAATCAAAATTAGGTTTTACAACCGTGTATAACGGGCAAGATTTTAACGTCTTTGCAATCGATTTTAAAAAATTCGACAAAGTCATTTATGATGAAATACCAACGAATGTTACAGCAAGCAATAATCCTGACAATTTATACGCCTTGCTAAAATCATTTAAATCCAAAGCAGAAATTACAACCGAAAAGGAAGAATCTGTAGAGTTATTTAGAAAAATCACGAATACACTTCGTGAAATTAAAACTCCAGAAGAATTAGTTTTAATGCGTAAAACGGTTAAACTTTCCTGCATTGCGCACAATGAAGTAATGAAAGCTGTTGGCCCAGATATGAGTGAAAACGAAGCCGACGGGATTCATGCTTATGTACACAGACATTATGGTGCCGAAGGCGAGGGTTATCCGCCAATTGTAGGTGCGGGAGCAAATGGCTGTATTCTGCATTACGGAGACAACAATGCTACCAAAATCGACAATCAATTATTATTGATGGATGTAGGTTCTGAATACCACGGTTATTCTGCCGATGTTACTCGTACTATTCCGGCAAACGGAAAATTCACAGAAGAACAAAAAGCCATTTATCAAATCGTTTATGACGCTCAGGAAGAAGTATTTAAAATCTGCAAAGAAGGAACACCTATTCAGGATTTAAATGCAAAAGCAAAAGAAGTAATCGCAAAAGGATTAATAAAATTAGGTATTATTACGAATCCTGAAGATGCTAGAAAATATTACCCTCATGGTTGTTCTCATTTTCTTGGTCTAGACGTTCATGACAAGGGAAATTACATGGGCAGTTTAAAAGAAAACATGATTCTTACCGTTGAACCTGGAATCTACATTCCTGCGAACAGCAACTGTGATAAAAAATGGTGGAATATTGGAGTCCGTATCGAAGACGACATTTTAATGCTAAAAGATTCATACGAAAACCTTTCGGCAGAATCTCCAAGAAAATGGCAGGAAATCGAAGCTTTGGCGAAACAAAAAAGCACTTTTAATGAGATGAAATTTCCTAAAATATAGTTTCAAAAAATTACTTTAACATAGAAATGTAGATTTTCTTCTTTCTGTAAAAAAGACAAGAAGAAGCTAGCTCCCACCTATAGCAATGTGAATTCATGCAAATGAAACACCTTTATTCACACATTTAATCTATATTTCTATGTGTTAAAACTATAAAGTTAGAACATTACAACTGCTATTTTTGCCGAACTTTACATCGTTAAATTACTTAAAAAATGAAAGCACTTACATTTTCTACATTTGGTAATTCAGATGTTTTAGAATATATAGAAATCCCTAATCCAGAATTAAAAAACGATGAAATTTTAATCGAGATGAAAGCCATCGGATTGAATTTTGCCGATGTTTACCGACGTAAAGGAAATTACCATTTAAAAGGAAATCCGCCATTCATTGCCGGTTATGAAGGCGCCGGAATCGTGGTTGATGCCAACAATCATCCCGAATATAAAGTTGGAGATCGCGTGGCTTTCGCCGATGCACCTTTTGCAAATGCTGAATTGGTTGCGGTTAATATAAATCATGTTATTCCATTGCCTGAAAATATCTCTTTTGAGATTGCAGCTTCTGTTTTACTTCAAGGTTTAACTGCTCATTATCTTGCAACAGACAGTCATAAAACGACAAAAGGAGAAACTGTTTTGATACATGCAGTTGCTGGCGGAGTCGGACAAATATTAACTCAGATCAGCAAACTTTTAGGTGCAACTGTTATTGGTTTAACCTCATCTTCTGAAAAAGCACAAATTGGATTTGAACAAGGAGCAGATCACGTTTTTCTTTACAACGAGGATTGGAAATCTCAAGTTTTTAATATCATTCCAAAAGGTGTTGATGTCGTTTATGACAGTATTGGCAGCACTTTAAAAGATAGTTTTGAAGTTACCAAAGAATGCGGACAAGTTGTTTTCTTCGGAATGGCGGGTGGTGATCCAGAACCTGTAGACCCAAGAATGCTTATGGATGGTTCTAAAACTTTAACAGGCGGAGATTTGTGGAGTTATTTAAATTCTAAACAAGAAAGAATCAAAAGAGCAGCTCAATTATTCAATTGGATTATTGATGGAAAAATCAAACTTTCCGAACCTACTTCTTTTAAATTATCAGAAGGAAAATTGGCACATGATTTCTTAGAAAGCCGAAAAAGCACCGGAAAAATTATATTGATTCCGTAATTTTTTCGCCACGAATTCACGAATTTAGTTAAAATCTACACGCAAAGTTTTTAAATAAATTCGTGAATTCGTGGCAAATATTACATCTTTTGGACTTCAATTTTTGTCAATTCAGACAATTCTAAAATCCTGCCCACATCTTTTTTATGGGCTAAGAAAAATAAATAATTATCTCCTTTTGTATCATAACTCATTAATTCTAGATTCAAATCTTGCAAAGCAGTTTGTATGTACGGAAACAAATCGTGGCTGTAGGTTTCTTCAGGATAATCAAAACTCCAATCTGCTCCAATTAAGTTGGAAATAAAATATTCTGCATCTTCAGGATCGAATTTCCAGTCGCTGTTCCATGCATCAATTAGTTCAAAAAATTCGTAATGCGCTTCAATTACTTCATAATAATCTTCATCTGGTTTTTTGAAATTTTGGAACAGATTTTCAGATTGTTCTTTGAGTTTATCTTCTTCAATGTTTCCTCTTGAAATTAGAGTTATCAATTCTTTAAAAGTCTCCTTTGTAACTTCTTCAATTTGGACTAAATTTTCAGACGATGGAAGTTCAACTGTTTCAGGAATTTCAATATTTAAATACTGGCAGATTCCCTGCAGTACAATTTTAAAATCTTTAACAGCTATTTCTTGAGTTTCATTTTTCGGATTATTAAAATCCAATAATTCTGTATCTAATATTCCTTTCGTATAATCTGTGAAATGCGCGCTTGAATACAATATTTTAAAATCGTTTATTTCGAGACTGTTAGAACAACAGAATAAAATCACGAAATTATTCATAGTACGTTTAAAGTATTGTTTTGCTTCTTTCGTTGGCTCTGAATAAAACTGTATATGAATGTAATCGTATTCTAAACCTTCCGCGATTAGCTCAGGAGTAAGAGTTGCTATATTACCTTTTTTGTAAAGCTCGTTTAAAACTTCATAAGAATTCGAAAAACCAGCTTTTTTGATTTCTTGTTTTGCTTCATCATGATCGAATGAACCCGGAAAATAAAATAAATTAACCCAGACATGATCTTGAATTCCTTTTACTTTAAACTCAAGACTTCCCTGCTGATTATATAAATACGAATATATAGGATCGATAACATCAAAAGAAATTATCGATTTTGGGTCGTTGTTTCTATTAAATAAATTTGAGAAGAAGTTTTTCATAAGGCATATAATTGATTAAATAAAGCAATAAATATATTACAAATATTCAATTCCTGAAAAACTCATTTTTAGAAATTATTTCAAAGATTCTGCAATCATTAGTGCGCATTTTTCTCCATCAATTGCTGCAGAAATGATTCCTCCGGCATAACCCGCACCTTCTCCGCAAGGATACAATCCTTTGATTTGTAAATGCTCTAAAGTCATTTGATCTCTTGGAATTCTAACAGGCGATGAAGTTCGGCTTTCTGGTGCGTGCAAAATGGCTTCATTGGTCAAATAACCGCGCATTGATTTTCCGAATTCCTGAAATCCCTGACGCATAATCTGTGTTAGAAATCCTGGAAAAACCTGTCCTAATTCTACTGAAGTTGTTCCCGGCACATATGATGTTTTTGGAATATCTGACGAAACCTTACTTTTGGTAAAATCGATCATTCTTTGAGCTGGAACTTTTTGAGTTTCACCAGCGAGATGCCAAGCTTTTTGTTCAATGCTTTTTTGAAATTCCATCCCCGCCAAAGCTCCGAATTTTGCAAAAGGTTTGAAATCTTCCAGTTTCAATTCGACCACAATTCCTGAATTTGCGGTTGATTGATCTCGTTTAGAAGGCGACCAGCCGTTTGTAACTACTTCTCCCGGACTTGTGGCACATGGCGCAATTACACCACCCGGACACATACAGAAAGAATACATTCCACGACCGTTTACTTGTTTTACAATTGAGTATGGCGCTGGCGGTAAATGTTCGCCACGAAAATCACAACTGTATTGAATGCTGTCTATTAATTCCTGAGAATGTTCTGCACGAACTCCCAGAGCAAAGGGTTTTGCTTCGATTAAAATTTTCTTTTTATCTAATAATTCAAAGATATCACGCGCCGAATGTCCTGTTGCCAAGATGAGTTTATTGGCATGAATTTTATCTCCGTTCTGCGTTACGATTCCTTCAACTTCATTATTCTTTACTAGAATATCGTCTACTCGAGTTTCGAATAAAACCTGACCGCCGAATTCTCTAATTTTATTTCGGATATCTTCAATGATCTTTGGCAGTTTATTCGTTCCGATGTGCGGATGCGCTTCCACCAAAATATCTTCTGAAGCTCCAAAAGCTACTAGAAGTTCTAAAATTCGGGTTACGTCTCCACGTTTTTTAGAACGTGTATATAATTTCCCATCAGAATAAGTTCCTGCTCCTCCTTCTCCAAAACAATAATTTGAATCTTCGTTTACAATATGTTCACGGTTAATGGCTTTAAGATCGCGTCGGCGTCCTCGAACATCTTTTCCGCGTTCAAGTACAATTGGTTTTAAACCCAATTCAATTAACTGCAAAGCAGCAAAAAGTCCAGCCGGACCTGCACCAACTACAATAACTTCTTGCGCATTGGAAACATCTTTATAATTAGGAAGTTCCAATTTGGTTTCCTGAAAAGGTTCGCCTTTCAAATAAATAACAACTTTCAAATTGATTTTAATCGCTTTCTGTCGCGCGTCAATTGATCGTTTTAAAATAGAAACATGCTGAATTTCGTTTGGAGAAACTTTTATTTGTTTCGACAAATAGTCTTTTAGCAACACATCGTTTGCTGCAATTTCTGGAGTTACCTGAAGTAAAAGTTCTCTTGGCATTGTATCGTATTTATTCTATTAGCTTTTCTTTCTATGAAAAGAAGTTGCAAAAGTACTATTTTGAAATGAGATTTTATATTTATGCCAAAATTTGCACGCAGATTGACGCATAGTATATCGTATCGCAACGAATATCTACATGCATCTAAAAGTTTTTCTCTAGCAGATTTTGGAGATTTTGTTTTTTTTAACGAAGAGGATATACGTTGCGTAGACGCACTACAGTGCGCCTCTACATAGAACCTTTAAAAAAGACTTTGTAACTTTGCATCTAAAAACCTTTGCACCTTATAAAATAATGTCTAGAAAAATAAAACTAATTTGGGATTTCCGCGGACCGGCTTCTGCAAAAACAGCCGAACATCACGAAATTCATTTAAAAGAATATATCGCAATCGAAAAACTCCCTTTAAACATTACTGGATTTAAAGTTGTAAACGATATGCACGCCACAGCTTTTATGGTTGTAACTGATGAAAATATGATTAAGGTAAGAGATGCTTTGAAACCGCATCGCGGGGAATTATATACTGAATAAAATTCCAATATTTTAAATTCCAAATTTCAACCTTTGGAAAACTCAATAAAAAAATTCCAAATTCCAAATGATGAAGCAATTGGAATTTGGAATTTATATTTTAAACTTTTTTTTGATTTTGGGATTTAACTTTAATTAGCAACTTCGCTGATAAACTTAATACGCATTAAACGCAATTCGTCAATATCGTAATCGCCGTCGAATTCTTTTAAGGCATCTTCGATTTTATCTGATTCTGATTCCATGAAGTAATCGTGAATTTCTTCCTGCTGGTCATCATCTAAAATATCATCCAACCAATATTTGATATTCAACTTGGTTCCAGAATATACGATTTGTTCCATCTCCTTAATTAATGCATCCATTGTTAGTCCTTTTGCAGAAGCAATATCACTTAAAGGCAGCTTTCTATCAATGTTTTGAATGATGTATAATTTATTGGCAGAATTTACTCCGGTAGATTTTACAACTAAATCGTCTGGACGAATAATATCGTTATCTTCAACATAACGGCTGATTAAGGCAACAAATTCGCTTCCGTATTTTTTAGCTTTTCCTTCACCAACACCATGAATGTTGTATAATTCCTGTAAAGTAATAGGATATTTTAACGCCATGTCTTCAAGAGAAGGATCTTGGAAAACTACAAACGGAGGTACTCCCAGCTTTTTGGCTACTTTTTTACGAAGTTCACGAAGCATTCCGGTTAAAACTTCATCTGAAGTTCCAGATGCTTTAGATCCTGTTACTACTGTTTCATCATCTGCTTCTGTGTATTCGTGATCTTCGGACATCATAAACGAAACTGGACTTTTAATAAAATCCAATCCTTCTTGAGTGATTTTAATTACTCCGTAGGTTTCAATGTCTTTCGATAAATATCCTGTAACCAGAACTTGTCTAAGCAAAGCCATCCAGTATTTTTCGTCATGGTCTGAACCTGATCCAAAATAAGGCTGAGTATCGGTTTTGTGTGCTTTAATTACTGCATTTATACGACCAATTAAAGTGAACACAATTTCTTTTGATTTGTAAATATGTTTGGTATCGCGGACAATTTCAAGCAGCTTTACCACTTGATCTTTGGCTTCTATTTTATTTTTTGGATTACGAACATTGTCGTCCATATCGGCGCCTTCTCCGGTTTCGCTGTCAAATTCTTCTCCGAAATAGTGAAGAAGAAACTTTCTACGTGACATTGATGTTTCGGCGTAAGCCACTACTTCCTGTAAAAGGGCAAAACCAATTTCTTGTTCGGCAACTGGTTTTCCAGACATGAATTTCTCCAGCTTTTCTACATCTTTATACGAGTAATAAGCTAAGCAATGTCCTTCTCCTCCATCACGTCCGGCACGACCTGTTTCTTGATAATAACTTTCAAGTGATTTTGGAATATCATGGTGAATTACAAAACGAACGTCTGGTTTATCAATTCCCATTCCGAATGCAATTGTAGCTACTACCACATCAACATCTTCCATCAAAAACATATCTTGATGTTTGGCACGGGTTTTAGCATCTAGACCTGCGTGATATGGAACGGCGCTGATTCCGTTTACCTGTAATACTTCGGCAATCGATTCTACTTTTTTACGGCTCAGGCAATAAATAATTCCTGATTTACCTTTATGTTGTTTGATAAACCGAATAATATCGGATTCGATACTTTTTGTTTTGGTACGTACTTCGTAATATAAATTAGGTCTGTTGAATGATGCTTTAAAAGTATTGGCATCAGACATATCCAGATTCTTCAAAATATCTTCCTGTACTTTTGGTGTTGCAGTTGCAGTAAGACCTATAATAGGCACTTTTCCTAACTGCTTAATAATACTTCTAAGGTTCCTATATTCTGGTCTAAAATCATGTCCCCATTCTGAAATACAGTGTGCTTCATCAATTGCAACAAAAGAAATAGGCACACTTTGCAAAAATGCTACGTATTCTTCTTTTGTTAAAGATTCTGGAGCTACATATAAAAGCTTAGTTAAACCAGAACTAATGTCTTTTTTTACTTGTGCAATTTCTGTTTTGGTAAGAGAGGAGTTCAACACATGAGCAATTCCGTTTTCTGAAGAAAGGCTTCGAATTGCATCTACCTGATTTTTCATCAAAGCAATCAAAGGAGAAACAACTATTGCAGTTCCTTCTTGAATTAAAGCGGGTAATTGATAACAAAGAGACTTACCACCACCCGTAGGCATAATTACGAAAGTATTCTTTTTATCTAGAATACTCGTAATGACCTGCTCCTGCAAGCCTTTAAATTGGCTAAAGCCGAAATACTTCTTTAATTCTTTGTGTATTTCAATTTCGTTTGAATTCATTCTTTATATTAATGGTATTTTGTATAAATTTGCAACACATAAAGATACAACTTTCTTTTATACATACAAATTTTAAATATTCTGTTTTGATTACAAAAGAAAATATACTGGCAATCGCCAAAAAAACAATACTCTCTGAAAGTGAAGCAATTACAAAGTTAATTGATTTTCTGGACGAAAATTTCTTCGAAGCCGTACAGCGTATTTATGAAACCAAAGGTCGTTTAATCGTTACAGGAATAGGAAAAAGTGCCATCATTGCTCAAAAAATGGTTGCCACTTTTAATTCAACCGGAACTCCATCCATGTTTCTTCATGCTTCAGAAGCGATTCATGGTGACTTGGGAATGATTCAAAACGAAGACATCATCATCTGCATCTCAAAAAGCGGTAACAGTCCCGAAATTAAAGTTTTGGTTCCGTTATTAAAACGCTTTGGAAATACTTTAATTGGAATGACTGGAAACATTACTTCGTTTCTGGCAAAAGGTTCTGATTATGTTTTAAATACTACTGTCGATATGGAAGCCTGTCCCATTAATCTGGCACCAACGAACAGTACTACAGCTCAACTTGTTATGGGAGATGCACTTGCAGTCTGCCTAATGGAAATGCGTGATTTTAAACCCGAAGATTTTGCCGTTTATCATCCGGGAGGCGCTTTAGGAAAAAAACTATTGCTTCGTGTAAAAGACATGATTGAGCATTCATTAAAACCAATGGTAACACCTGAAACTTCTATCAAAAAAGCGATTTTTGAAATTTCAGAAAAACGATTAGGCGTTACTGCAGTAATTGAAGACAATAAAATCGTAGGTATTATTACTGATGGAGACATTAGAAGAATGCTGAACGATCGCGATACTATTGCTGATTTAACAGCAAAAGACATTATGAGCAAAAACCCAAAAGTGGTTTCATCTGAAACAATGGCGGTTGATGCTTTAAATATTTTAGAAGATTTCTCTATTACGCAACTTATTGTTGCTGACGAAGGAGAATATAAAGGAGTTTTACATTTACATGACATTTTAAAAGAAGGAATCGTATAATGGCAAAGAAAAACCTTGGCGAGATGTCATTTTTGGATCATCTTGAAGAATTAAGATGGTTATTGGTTAGAAGTACACTTGCAACATGCATCATGGCATTTGTTACGTATTTTATTAGTGATTATTTATTTGATCAAATTATTTTAGGTCCTATTCGACCAACATTCTTTACGTATGTTTGGTTTTGTGATTTATCACATCAGTTAGGATTTGCTGACAGCATTTGTATTACCGAACTGAATTTCATCATTCAGAATACTGAAATGGAAGGTCAGGTAAATATTTTCGTATGGATGTGTCTTTTGGCAGGTTTCATCTTGAGTTTCCCTTATATTTTATGGGAAATCTGGAAATTTATCAGTCCGGCACTTTATGAGAAAGAAAGAAAAAATGCGAAATTATTCATTTTCGTTTCTTCTTTGCTTTTCTTTTTAGGAGTAATTTTTGGGTATTTTGTAGTAATTCCGATGTCGGTAAACTTCGTTGCCACTTTCTCTGTGAGTGATGTCGTAAAAAATCAATTCACACTCGAATCCTACATGGGAATGGTAAAAACAAGTATTTTAGGAAGTGCTATCTTCTTTGAACTACCAATTGCCATTTATTTCTTAACCAAATTAGGATTAGTAACTCCTGAGTTTTTAAGAAAGTACTGGAAATATGCGGTTGTAATCATTTTAATCATTGCCGCAATTGTAACACCACCAGATGTTGTAAGCCAAACTATTGTAGCAATCCCAATGTTAATTATCTACGAAGTCAGTATTTTGATTTCGAAGATTGTTTATAAAAATAAATTAAAAGAAAATGTCTGATATAATTCAAGAATTTAACGACTATCGTTCTAAAATGAACGAAAAACTACTTGCTGACAATAACAAAATTGTAAAGCGAATTTTTAACCTTGACACTAATGCTTACGCAGAAGGCGCTCTTGACATAAAAACAAAAGAACTTTTAGGTTTAGTTGCATCAACTGTTTTAAGATGTGACGACTGTGTAAAATATCATTTAGAAACAAGTTACAAAGAAGGTGTTTCTAAAGAAGAAATGATGGAAGCAATGGGAATCGCAACTCTGGTTGGAGGAACAATTGTAATTCCACATTTAAGAAGAGCTTATGAATTTTGGGAAGCTCTTGAAGAACAGGGAAAGTAATTAGAAAATGAGATAATTAGTCAATTAGATAATTTCTTGACAATATGTTAAATCATTTATCTTGTTGACTTATTTTCATTTATTTTGCCCATGCGAGATACAAGTATCTCATTATCAAATTGACACATTATCTAATTTTAAGATATTATCTAATTGAACTAAATGAAGCTAAGAGCCGATAATTTAATCAAAACATATAAAGGACGCAGTGTTGTAAAGGGAATTTCTGTTGAAGTGAACCAAGGCGAAATTGTGGGACTTTTGGGTCCAAATGGTGCTGGAAAAACAACTTCTTTTTACATGATTGTGGGATTGGTAAAACCAAATCAGGGAAATATTTTTCTTGATGATTTGAATATTACTGATTATCCGATGTACAAACGCGCACAGCAAGGAATTGGCTATTTGGCACAAGAAGCTTCCGTTTTTAGAAAACTAAGTATTGAAGATAATATCCTAAGTGTTTTACAATTGACTAAACTTTCTAAAGAAGAACAGATTGCAAAAATGGAAAGTTTAATTGAAGAATTCAGTTTAGAACACATTCGTACCAACCGAGGCGATTTACTTTCAGGAGGTGAACGTCGTCGTACCGAAATTGCACGTGCATTAGCAACCGACCCGAAATTCATTTTATTGGATGAGCCTTTTGCAGGAGTTGACCCTGTTGCGGTTGAGGATATTCAGCGAATTGTGGCGCAGTTAAAAAATAAAAACATCGGAATCTTAATTACAGATCACAACGTTCAGGAAACATTAGCGATTACCGATAAAACATACTTAATGTTCGAAGGCGGAATTCTTAAAGCAGGAGTTCCAGAAGAATTGGTTGAAGATGAAATGGTACGCCGTGTGTATCTTGGTCAAAACTTTGAGCTTCGTAAGAAGAAATTGGAATTTTAAAGTATTTCAGTCGCAGTTTTCAGTCTCAGTAGGCTGAAAACTGAAAACTGTCACTGAGACTGAGACTTAAAACTACTCTACAGTAATAAACTGCAGCTGTTCTATATCTCCATTGTAAATATTCACATCTACACGATGTTTAATTCCCGGCAGAGATGCTTTTTCTGTAAACTGCCAAAAAAGCCAATCGTCTTCGATTTTTTCTCTGTAGAAATTATAATTGGCAATCCAGAATAAATATTCCCCAAATTCTTCTTTTAAGAAATCTGAATAATATCTTTCTCCTGAATAAATAATCGGACGAACCTGGTAATGTTTTTCGACTTTAGTCAGCCAGCGTTTTAATCCCATTTTCAAACTGTCTAAAGACTGATTTTTGGGTAATTTTTCAATATCTAAAACTGGCGGAAGATCTCCTTTTCTAAGTTTTACCGTTTTAATAAAAAGATCGGCTTGTTCTATTGAATTTTCGTTTGGACGGTAATAATGATAAGCACCGCGCATGATTTTATTTTCCTTCGCTCCTTCCCAATTACGTTTAAACTGTCGGTCGACACGATCATTTCCGGCAGTAGCACGAATGAAGACAAATTGAACTGGATATTTTTCGTCCAGAATTTCTACTTCATCCCAATCTACTTTTCCTTGAAATTCAGACACGTCAATTCCAACTACTTTTCCTTTATGATTTTCAAGTACGCGAATATTTCGAACATCCGAAAGATGTTTATCAACCTCATTTTCATCTAAAACTTTATTCGTTTTAAATCCGAGATAATAAGCCAGTCCGGCGCGATAATGATAAATCGTTCCAATGAAAGCCACTAATAATAATGAAAATACAATAAAGCGGATCACTTTACTGAAAAAAGATCTCGACTGTGATTTTCGGGAATAAGAAGTTCGTCTTGTGGTTTTTCTTGCCATTGGATTAAAAAACTACTTTTTCAGAAACATATTGTTTATGATAGACAACAATACATAAAAAATAATTATTAGAGGAACGGCCCCAAAATGAAATAGTAAAAGCAAAACAAAAGAAATGGCTAAAAACACAATCTGAAGCACATTATCTTTCACATTGAACTTTTTAATTTTTAATGCAAAAAGCGGAATTTCGGCATTTAAAATAAAAGCACTGCATAATGTAATTACTAATAAAATCCATTGATTGGTTAAGATTTCCAGAAGCATTAATGAATCTGAAAACTTTAAAACCAAAGGAAGACTCAATATAAAGAGAGAATTAGCGGGTGTTGGCAACCCAATAAAAGAATCGGTCTGACGTGTATCGATATTAAAATTTGCCAGACGATAACAAGATCCCAATGTAACGATGAATCCTAAAAATGGAATAAAATCATTTGTTCCTAATTCGTGTGCACTGTTAGTAAACATGGTATACATTACATACCCCGGAGCAACACCACTTGTTACCATATCGGCCAAAGAATCTAACTGCAGCCCAAGCGGACTTGAAACTTTAAATAATCGGGCGAAAAAACCATCAAAAAAATCAAAGAAAATCCCAAGACAAACCATATAAAAAGCCATTTCATAATCGGCTTTTGAAATAAAAACAATAGCTACACAGCCGCAAAAAAGATTGATTAATGTTATTAGGTTTGGAATGTGTTTTTTGATATTCATGGTTTGATTTTGATAAATTATGAATGACAAATTTCGCATAAAATATGATCACATTTACACAAATCGTATAAATAGTTTGCACTAGCACATAAATTATTTACATCTGGATTATAAGTTACTGGTTAATTGATTTTAGTATTAAACTTTCGCAATATTTATTAAAAGGAAGAATTAGATGAGTAAAATATTATATTTTTGATGGAATTTTAAAAACAGACTTTAGTCTGCAAAAAACTAACTTTTGAAGAAACTTTTAGCGTTTTCGTTATTTTTGATTTTTACTGCACAGTACGCGCAAACTGTTCGAAAATACTCGAATGAGTTTATGAATATTGGTGTTGATGCAGCTGCATTAGGAATGTCGAGCGCTGTTACTGCTTCTACAAACGATGTTAATTCTGTTTATTGGAATCCCGCTGGTTTGACCAATCTCGAAGACCATCAGCTCTCGTTAATGCATGCCAGTTATTTTGCCAATATTGCTCAATATGATTTTATAGGCTACGCAAGTCCAATTGACGATCGAAGCGCTTGGGGAATTTCGATGATTCGTTTTGGTGTCGATGACATCATGGATACAACACAATTAATCGACAATCAAGGAAATATTGATTACACCCGAATCCGATTGTTTTCGACAGCTGATTACGGTTTTACTTTTTCATACGCCAGAAAACTGCCAATAGAAGGATTTCAATACGGAGTAAACGCAAAAATTATCCGCAGGGTTATTGGTAAATTTGCCAATTCATGGGGATTTGGTTTTGATGTTGGACTTCAATTCGATCACAATGACTGGAAATTCGGATTAATGCTTCGAGATATTACCACAACGTATAATGTTTGGAATATTGATGAAGAAGAATATGCAAAGATTGCGAATGCTATTCCGGGAGAAAACAACGAATTACCTGAAAGCACCGAAATTACATTGCCAAAAGCACAACTGGGAGTTTCTAGAAAATTTGAATTCCACAATGATTACAGTCTTTTAGCAGCAGCAAATCTAAATATGCGTTTTGAACAGACTAATGATATCATTTCGTCTAAAGTCGTAAGTATAGATCCTGCAATTGGTTTTGAATTTGGCTATACTGATCTGGTATTTTTAAGAGCAGGCGCCGGAAATTTTCAAAATGTAATGCAGCTCGACAATACCGAGAAATTGAGTTTTCAGCCTAATATTGGGTTAGGTTTTAAATACAAAGGCATTCAGGTTGATTATGCTTTAACAGATTTAGGAAACCAAAGTGCAGCTTTGTATTCGAACATTTTTTCGATAAAAGTCGATTTGGGTATTTTTAGATAATAATTACGGGAAGCGTTACACTTCAAAATTTCAAATTATGAAAAAAGTCATTTTACAAAAAACACTTTTTTGTTTACTATTACTAAGTTTTACGCTGGGTTTCAGTCAAAGTATTCCTTTATCAAAATATGCTAAAATCAGTGTAATAACCTGCGGATTAGGCAATGAAACGTATTCTTATTTTGGACACACTGCTATTCGCGTAGCTGATCCTATTAACAATCTTGACGTTGCTTATAATTATGGCGCATTTGATTTCAGCACACCAAATTTTGTTGCCAAATTTGCAAAAGGCGACTTACAATATTTTGTAGTTGTTCATTCTTTTGCCGATTTTATAAATGATTATACTTCTGAAAAAAGAAGTGTTTTTGAACAGGAATTGCTTCTTTCCCAAGATTTAAAACAGAAGCTTTTTGATAAATTAAATGCTGTTCTTTTATCTGAAGAACGTTATTACACTTATAAATTCATTGACAAAAATTGCACTTCAATGGTTGTTGATGTGATTAATTCGACTTTAAACGGAAATGTAATTGTAAAAACTGCCGATACCGATAAAACCTATCGCTCTATTTTGTTTCCGTATTTCAAAGGTCATTTTTACGATCAGTTAGGAACGAGTATTATTTTCGGAACTAAAGTTGACCAAATGGGAACTCGAATTTTTCTGCCTTTTGAATTGAAGAAAAGTTTAGAAGAAACTACTTTTCAAGGCCATCTTTTAGCAGGAGAAAGCAAAACATTATTAAGTTTTGAAAAAGAAACCCCAACATCATTTTGGAATAATATTTATACGTATCTTTTTATCTTAGGATTTGTCGTTTTGGCACATAACAAAATCGTAGATAAAATCTATCTTTTGATTTTATCTTTAATGGGATTCTTTTTTGTGGGAGTTGGATTTTATTCTTTCCACCAAGAACTGGCGATGAATTACAACGTACTTTTATTTAGTCCACTATTGTTGATTCTAATTATTCTTTCTCTTATAAAGAATAAAAAATGGACTTACAGATTCGCCGTATTACACGTACTGTTCTTAATTGTGTACAGCTTGTTTATGATTAATAAAGCGCACTTTTTAATTGTGCTGCCAATGATTATTACAAGTGGTTTTGTTTTGGTGAGAGTTATCATTAGAAACAAAAAACCTATTCCAATAATTATGTAATTTATTGTCCTCTGTAAAATAAAACGGTAGTAATCGTTTTAAAAGTAATGCTTAAGTCGAGAAAAACACTTCGGTGTTTGATATAGTAAAGATCGTATTGGAGTTTTATCAAACTTTCTTCAATCGATTCTCCGTATGAATAATTAACTTGTGCCCAACCGGTAAGTCCTGGTTTTATTACATGACGCGTTTCATAAAAAGGCATTATTCTAGCGATTTCTTCCACAAAAAATGGTCTTTCGGGTCTTGGTCCAATTACGGCCATATCGCCTTTTAAAACATTAAAAAACTGAGGTAGTTCGTCTATTCTTGATTTACGCATAAATTTTCCAAATGGTGTAATGCGTCGGTCATCTGAAGTAGCGAAAACCGCTCCGTTTGTTTCCGAAGCTTTAATCATGGTTCTGAATTTATAAATCTTGAAAATTACACCATTCTGCCCAACACGATCCTGTGTATAAAACAAACTTCCTCTATTTCCTAAAAGATTTCCCAGAAAAATAAACGGAATAAACAAAATACAGATTAAAAGTCCTGTGAAAGAAAAAATCAATTCTATAAAACGTATTAAAAACAAATACAGTTTATTATTGTTGCTTCGGCTGAAGGGGAAAAACCGATAAAAATCTCTTGCGATATATTGAACCGGAATACGTTGTGTTTTACTTTCGTAAACCTGAGTATATTCACGAATTACATTTCCTGATTCTAAGAGATGTAATAATTGCTGATATAGATCGGCAGTAATACCATCTGTTTTTTTGGAAGCAATTACAATTTCGGCAACATTATTCTCAAATACGTAATTCTCTAAATCTTCCTTTTTAATTTCTTTTACGTAATGAAAACCTGAATCTACTTCAGAATTTGAATCGGAATTAACAAAACCGATTATTTTATAATTGGGATCTACATTTTCAAGTCCAAGTACCAATTCTTCCACTTGATCTTTATCGCAGATTAAAATCACATTTTGAAAAAAACGATGCGAAGCCAGAAAGAAAGCATAAAAAAAACGCCATAATAATATTATTCCCGATATCGTCAGATAAAATATTAAAATGGTCAGACGCTGTTTAGGAAGTTCTGGTGATAAAACAGGCGTAAGAAGGTATATAAGTATCGTAGTTGAGACAGCAAGAATAACACTTTTAAGAATTTGCAGCTGATTACTAGCCACCTGTAAATTGTACATTTCGAAAATTGTAGCAAAAATGCAAAAATACCCCACAAATATAAAAGGCCTGTAAATTGTATCGTTGTTAAAGGCGAAATATTGATATTCGAAAAGTATATTCAAAAAATACAATGCCAACAGCACAAAGAAAACATCAAAAGCAACAAGCAATACTTTTCGTTCTGAGATTTCGAAATGCATTTTATTTTTTGAACGCATATATTTTTAGGTTTAATGGGCTTAACTAGAAGCAAAAATATTATAAAAAACAGAAATTAATCTACTGGTTTGGCTCTTTTTCGGGATTTTTCATTTGAACAGACAGCAGACATAACGCATAAACAAAAGCCGGCGCAGCCGTTCGCATGGCGGCATGGTTTATCGTTAACAGCCAAAAAGCAAAACAGGACAAGAAATACAAATGCTGTCGGTTATTAATGTATAAAATTAAAGGAGTTATAAATAGTATAAGTAGACCCAAAAGACCAAAAATTCCATGTTCAGAAAGCATTCTGGTTATTTCATTGTGCGAAGCTACTTCTTCTCCTAAAAGTTTTATTCTTCGGTATTTACTTAAACCGGCGCCTACTCCCATAACAGGTTCTTCCAGAAATAGTTTTATTTCTGCATCCATAATTTCCTCCCTTCCCCCTAGTCGGTCTTTTTTATCTCTACCTAATGCATCTTTATTTGCGTAACGTTTTTCAATAAGTCCGTTAGTCTGCATAGACGAATAAGTCCATATTCCGACAACCATCAAACCTGTTAAAATAAAAACATAACTAAATTTGACTTTCCCTTTTGTATTAGACAAGCGATACAATATAACCAGCAGGCAAAGAATCATAACAATAGCCGTTAAAACCCCGCCTCGTGAAAATGTTACAACACCTCTATAACTCATAAATACAAATAAACCGCCGTTTATCAGCATTTCAATTTTGTTTTTGGAAAACAAAATAAGCTGTGTAAAAAATATAAACATTCCTAATCCTAAAATGGTCGAAACCTGATTAGGGCCAAATCCTCCAGATGTTTCAAAATTAGATTGTGTTCCGGTAACTACGTCTTTTACACTTGGCGTATATAAAAATAAATATACAGTAGTGGTAATAACAGGAAGTCCCATTGCTAAAAAGATATTCTGAAGCTGCGAAAATGAGATTCTCCGATTAAAAGTATAAATAGAGCAAAAAGCAAGGCAGACGGGACCTGATAAATTAAACACTAATACTTTTTTTAAATCTATAACAAAATCTGCTTGGCCAATTGCCATTAAAACTCCCGGTATAAGTAAAATCAAAAAAACAATGTAAATGAAAATATTACTCGAAAAGTTGCTGTACACCATACCGACAAGCATAAAAAAGATAGCCATAAATTTGACATATTCATTATTCAAATTTCCGCCAGTCATACGAAGAAAAACCTCAACTCCCACTAAATAAGCTGCTACTATTAAAACTTCATTATTTTTATTTCTGGTTTTGTAAACCACATAAAAACCCACAACCACAATTAGCAGTGCATATAATTTAGACAGTAATGGCAGTACAAAAACTGCTAAGGCAATTAATGCATGAAAGATTATTAGAAAATTATACGAGATTTTGGTGTTCTTCATTTATGAGAATTATTGTCGGCAAAATTAGGCAAAGATTTTATCCATAAAACATATTCTTGTATAATAGATTGCTCGCTGTAATTTAATTCAACAAATTTATGGAGATTCACTCCTTTTGCCTGTCTTTCATCAACATGAGTAATTAATCTTTCAACAGCACTGCTGAATTCGGAAAGATTATCTGACTCTGTAATTATTCCGTGATGATGAGAAGTGATGACTTTCTTTATTTCGCCTACATGGGTTGCCACAACCGGAAGTTTATATAACCCATATTCTAAAACAGCTAACGGAAGTCCTTCTGATAATGACGGAAGCACAGCAATATCACATTGTTTTAAAACTTGTCCAACATTATTGATACTTCCATAAAAGAAAATAGAATCCTTAAGTTTCAGTTCTTTTATTTTTTGGAATAATTGTGCTGAATAAGAATCTTTAAAATCTTTTCCAAATAAATGAAAACTCCAATCGGGAAATTTATCTCTAATTATAGATGCTGTTTCAATCAGCAATTTGTGGTTTTTCTGTGGACGTAAATTGGCTACACAAACAATTCTCTTTCCATCAATACCATTTAATTTTATTTCTTCTTCCGAATCATTAAAATCGCTTATGAAATTGGGAAAGTAAACAACATTAGAACTCCACAAATAAGAAACTGCCCATTTTTTTAATGCATCGTTTACAGATATTATACCGCTGAAAAACAAAGAACTGATTTTTAAACTTGTACTTTTTCTTTGTTTTAAATCTTGACTGATTCCGTAATGGTCATGCCAGATTATTTTAATTTTCAGCAGTGTCAGTTTCACTAAAACCGCTGTAAAAAAAGAAGAACTGTGGGCATGAATAACATTTACTTTATTCTCTTTTAAATATTTACGCAATCTAAAAACAGCCGAAAGATCTATTTTCCCTTTTTTATTTAAAAACAAATAGGAAACATTTTTATTGAGCTGAGATAAAAGAAGACCTTCTCTTCTTGTTGCTACAAGACCCGAAAACTCAATTGTATTAGCAAGTGCATTGGCGTAATTAACCGCCATTTTTTCGGCTCCGCCCGCTTCAAGTGAATCTATTATCTGAACTATTCTCATTTTGACAGCAAATTTTTTATTTCGGCTTCAAAAATATCTGTTGTGTATTTTTGCGACCAGTTTAGTGCTGCATTACTTTTTGCAGAAAAATCTTCTTGATTTAACAACAAACCTTGTATGGTTTGAAAATCTTTTTCAAGATCCATTTCTAATAAAATTCCTCTTTTTCCATAATCAAGCATAAAAGGAACGCAGGATACTTTTGTGGCTAACGGAACAGCGCCCCAAAACATACCTTCTGCTATTGCTTTTGGCCAGCCTTCGCTTTTAGATGGCAAAATTACAAACTGGCTTTTTTTATAGGCTTCTTTCAGGATTTCTTTATTGTTGTTTCCTTTTAAAACAATATGATTTTCAAGTTTATTAGTTTGAATGTAATTTTCAAGAGAATTTCTTTCAGAACCTTCTCCGTACAAATTCAAAGTAACATTGTTTCCTTCTTCTAAAAGTTTTTGAATTAATTTTACGGCGTACATCGGGTTTTTACCTGAAACTAAACTTCCCACAAAAATAAATTTCGCACCAGAGTCAAGAGAATCTTTTTGAATATTTTCTTTCTCTGAATCTGAATAAGTAGCGGTAAAAAAAGGTTTAATATTTGCTGAATTTCCATTCCATTCACCATATACTAAAACCTGCATATTTCTGGTCAAAAAAGTATTGTTCAAAATATATTTCTGCAGTTTGTACGTCCAAGGTTGTGCGCTTTTTGGATCCCAATTGCCAGCATATTTTGCTGTTTTGGTTTTTCGGGGAAAGAAAATTTGAACAAAACACCCAATTAACCCCATATTTCCAGGACAACGCAAATGAATATGATCGGCATTTTGCATGGCATGAAATGTTTTCCAGATGATCGACGGCAATTTACAAACGGAACCCAGAATATTACCGAAAGTCGTCAGATTAAAATCGGGTACTTTTCTAAAATCAATTTTACTATGTTTATAGGGAAAGTCTATTCCGGTTAATTCGATTTTTAATGGCGCCACAATAATTACTTCATCGACATATTTAAACCAAATATTCATTTCCTGAACATAAGGCGCATACGCTAAATATTCATTTTTATCATGAACATGAGCAACATGGGTTATTATGGCGAATTTGATCGATTTCAAGGCTAACTATTATTTTCAACAATAGATAAAATTCTTTTGAAATAATTTTTAGGGTGCAGATATTCTCCGCTCCAGATTAAATTATTTTCGCCCATTTCAAGGTATTTTTTATCTTCTAAAAGATAATCAATTTTTTCAGGCAATTCTAGATAAGCATTTCTACTGCTTAGTCTTTCGTAATGTATATGCTCTTTAAAATGATCTACAGCGATGTTAAGCGGAGTTGAGACTACTGCTTTTCCAAATAATAAATATTCCCCAATTTTCCAGCCTGGAGTATCTTTAAGTCCGTCATCGGCTATGCAGATATTATAATTACTCAGCATATTGAAGTAATTATTTTTATTAGAATGCTTTGAATCTAATATTAAATCTGGTGCCAATTCACCAGCTAGTTTATCCGCAAATAAACCTACAGAAGCATTTTTATATGTTTTTTTTAAGATCCGGCAGGCATTAATTCTAAAATCATTTTGATTTCTTCTGCGTTCTTTTTCATCTGCATCATTATGATTATCAGGATTCCATAATCTGGTATGAAATATTATATTTCCCCCAAAATCCTGTACTTTTTTAGGATATCGTTTTACATCTAAAACGGCATGCGAAGAGTTGGTAAATAAAGAAAGTCTGTCGAATGCTCTGATTACTTCGGTTCTGCTTTTTTTATGAAACAGAAGATCGGATTTTAAATTCAGTACTAACAAATGACTTTTATAGGCCATTGGAATATTAAAATTTAAAGGATGTATATTTTTTGTGTAGTCTTCTTCTCGAAGTGATCTTTTAAAATAATAATCATACAATTCAGCCGAATCTATAAATCCGGGATCATCAGAATAATCAAAAAAAGCCGTTTTGCCGTTTACATGTAAGATCACTCCATTATGTTGAACGGTTTCATTCTGAATTATTTTAACTTCTATTTTTTGTTCTTTACAAAAATAGAAATACGAATATATAAGCTGGGTTAAATGATGTGTCCAGGTTGATAATTCTATTGTCATAATTACTTTCTTAAATTTACTTTTAAATCGTTCCTAAACATTTGTCTTATCTTTAGATGATATAACAGGTTTATTAAAGATCAAACTCCACCAGCCAACGGTTCTTCCTAACGCTTCTGTAAAGGCTGCTTTTTTATTATTTCCCTTTATGGCATTTGTAAAGCGGATAAAAGTCAGCAAAATAGTGATGCTGTTCCATTTTACATGATCCTGAAAACTTGGTTTTGGTTTCTTTACTCTCCATACATACCAACCGTTTCTTACTACCATTTTTCCATACGAATATTGGTTTGGTCTTCCAGAAGGTGCATGAAAATGTGCCAGTCTTGCCGCTGTATTTACATATAGTTTTCCTTTTTTTGCTACTCTTAAAGTAAAATCTGCATCTTCATAGAGGCCGTAACCTTCAAAATAAGTTGAAAATGAAAGTGTGTCAAAAACAGATTTTTTAAAAGAAGAAACGCCTCCCATTAATTGTTCGACCTGATATGTTTTGTTACTTGGAGGTAAAAAGCCAATGCTTCTTCCGTGTGAAAAAGTAGGTGAAAATCCCGGCGGACAATTGCTGTCTAGATTTAGTTTTTTTCGTAATACGAATCGGCTCCCGTCAGTACGTTTCCAACCATCATAACAAAAATCTTTGTTTAACGGGATATAATTATTTTCGATTTTTTCCCATTTTACTTCGTTATTAATGTAGCCTCCTACTCCTAATGCTTCTGGAAAAACCTCATAAGTATGTAATAGATTTTTGAAATAATCGGGTTCTAGAACTACGTCATCATCTAAAAAACAAACAATATCTGATTGAGAGTTTACTTTGGAAATTCCAAAATTACGTTGTCTCGTTAATCCTCTGTCTTTGTCGTCTACACGAAAATAATGAAGGTTTTCAAAACTATTTTCTTGTAATACAAGTTCTGTATCGTTATTTGTAGAACCGTCGATAATTAAAATTTCGTGCGGATATAAAGTTTGGTCCTGAACTGATTTTAATAACTTCATCAAAGGCTCAGGACGCATATAAGTACAAATGATTAATGAAAAACGTAAAGTACTCATCGCATTATAATTTTAAAACAACTAAAATATTCCCTGCAGTTAATTCTTCATCTGAGTATTTGCTATAATCCTCATGCAATTTAACTTCTTTGAACAGATCGTATTTTTTAGTTCCCGGCTGAAGGCTTTCGTAATCTAAATACAAAACTTCGTAATCGTATTTTTTAAAGATTTCTAAAAACTGCGGCAATCTCAAACGATTATGATAATCGTATTTGGTATGGATTTTATTCCATTCTTCTTTACTGTACTGTAAGAAATCCTGAAGCGATAAATTACTGTCGCTATGTTGTCTGAGATCACTAGGAGAAATAAAGTGAATGATATGTGTTCCTTTTTTTAATTGAGATTTCATTCTTCTATGTAAATCGTCAACATCATTTTCATTCATGTGTGACAATACATAACGCGAAAAAACAAAATCAACGTCTGGAAAATCTTTTTCTACAACATTATATTTTGGCAGATATTCAATTCCTTTAGGAAGGCTGTATTTATTTTGAGGATCAGAAACTATTTCAGAATGGTAGATTTTGGAAAAACAATCATTCAGCTCTAAAACGGTTGCTTTTTTAAAATGTTCATTTATGTCAATCGTAATTACTTTTCCTGCCTGTAATTTGTACTTAAAAAAATACGGCATTGCAGGAAACCATCCTGAACCAATTTCAAAAATAGTTTTATTATTCAGGTCAATATGCAAATCCTGTAAAACCTTAGATAATCTAAAATAGGTTGATTCAACACTTTTTAATCGGTTTTCAAGAGTTGATTTATCGAAAAAGCTTTGAATTTTATGATAACAATAATCATCTATTTTATTAGGCAGTGAAGCTAATGTTTTGAATAATATTGTTTTTATTTTATGATTCATTTATTTTTAGGTTACCTGTCGCATTTTTAGGTTTGTATCTGTTTTTAAAAATAAATTTCCGTTTGATTGTATGTCTAACACTATTTTTTCAAAACCAGACCAATATTCAATCAGCTCACTAAGAGTTGGATTCCAGATTTCTTTGTTTTTAATTTTCGTTCCCAAATATCTAAAATTTTCCGATACTTTTTGATCAATTGTATCAGGAGTACTGAACAATTTACCTTTATGGTATTCCAAAGGAACTGAAAAATAAGTATGCGCAATAAAAACTCCTTTTTCATTTATCAAAGTATTGAGATTTTCTTTAGACAAAGATTTCTGGAAATCAAGCATTTCTAATGTTTGAAAAACATAAAATTCTTTTTCGGCGATTCTGTGTTTAAATAAAACCGGAGAATATTTGGCCAATTTATAAGGTTTGTTTTTTGCTTTCTTCCAAAATAAAAATACAGATAGAATGGATAAACTTAGATGGAAAGAATTCTTAGTAAGCGGAATCAGTGATTTTATCTTCTTTTGATAAACCAATTTTTTAAAATTTCCTGCCGTGTCTTTGTATTTTAAAATTAGGTTTTCATCATTGTAATAGTGGAAAATGATATTCTTTATCATTAACTGAAGTCTTTTGACAAATTTCAAACTCTTATTTCCTTTTAAGAAACTTGACAAAGTAAAATGACTACTATTAAATTGATTGATCACTCCTTGTGTTGAAGTTCCCGAATCGATGTAATTCCACAAAGTATTTATGTGTTTTTCTTTCAATATATTAGCGTAATCATCTTCGCTTAAAATGTTATTTTTTATAAGTGAAAAATTATACGGCTGAAATCCATGATCAATCCAAACTTTTATGTTTTCTAAAGGAGGATTAAAGCTTTTAAAATCTTCGAAACTTTGGTGGTAATCTTTTATAGACTGTGAAAGTGAATGATAAAACAACTCGTGTCCGTCGTTATCCCATTTTATTAATTCTTCTTTATCATTTTCAAATGAAGCGTTGTCATTTCTTTTAGAAAAATGATTCAGGAAAAAACCTTTTGTTGTTTTTACGTCATTTTCTTTAAAGAATTCTCTCTGCAGTATTAAATTTTCGAGTGTATCGAAATCACAATGATCTGTAAAACAAGCAACGGCTGTAAAAGGAATTTTAGATTTACTAAATTCAAATGCTTCGCTAGCTGGAAATAACAACGCAGGATTTTCAGGAAAAACAAATCTTTTTACGGCTTGCAAAATATGTTTTTCATTATTGTCTTCCAGATAAGTGGCAATAGGTTTTGAAAATTCGGGATTGAAACGCCACAGTAAAACGTTTGTATTTTTTTTATTTACTTCCCAAATTCCCAGATTAATATTGGCTTGAACCAATTGTCCGTTTTGAAGTTTTATAATTTTAGGACAATATTCATTTGCGATTCTGTCTTCATTGCAATTGTTCCATGTGTAATCGTGGTTACGAAACTGAGAAACAGGCGATGAGAATGTAATTTCAATATCAAAAGTATTTAATTTCAGTAAATCGATAGTACTGAAATCTATATTTATTTTATATTTCTGATTCGGATCAAAAATACAGTTTTGTTTTCCTGAAGTGGTATTTACCGAAATAGACTTGATCAACTTGCATATATTTGAACTCTAATGTAAGAATTATTCCTTTAACTTTTGAGCCCAAAATATACTTGATTTCCACTGTTTACTAAAATTTAACAAATATTGAACTGGATTTCTTAAATGCTGCGCCTTATAGAACTTTATACAAAGAACCGTTTTGTAACCATTAAGCTGTTGAATGCTAAGATTATTAAGCTTTAAAAACATTATGGTTGGCGATGGTTTTGGCTGTATTTCTGCATTCTGCCAAATTAACACAGGCTTAGTACGAAAACCTCCCATTGGCGCTTTTAAGTGGTTAATAACCAAATTGGGGAAATAAATAATATCGAAACCAGCATTGCGCAACTGAAGTCCAAATTCTGTATCTTCTCCATAACCAAACTCCAGACTCTTATTGAAACTGACTTTTTCTAAAGCAGTCGATTTAATAAAGCTGTTTCCAGATCCAAATATCGCAGCTTGACAAATCTTCTTTTCTACTAATTTTTGTCCCGCGACAGGGTAAAATGTTAAAGCGGCCAAACATCCGAAAGATTCAATATTGGCGAACGTCTTTTCGATTAAATCAGATTCAAACCTGTTGTCATCATCATTTAAGAAAACCCACTCGCTTTCAACTTGCGCTAAGGCCAGGTTTCTGGCATTGCACGCTCCAGCCTGATGTGTAAAAGTATGTTTGATTGTAAAAGGCCAGTTTTCAGTCTGCAGATAATCCAATTCTGAAGTACTGCCTGAAGCAGGATTTTGTTCAATAATAATAACGCTGACGGGAAGATGTGTTTGTTTTGATAAATCTTTCAACACATCATATAAACATTCTTTTCTGCCAATTGTTGGAATAATGACATCAATCGTTTTTTTGTCGATAACTTTCTTAGCGGAATGAACTTCAATCTTATCCAGCAGGTTTTTTTCGAAAATTCTTCGTTTAAAAAACAGACTTGCCAGAAGTGGAAAAAGAGCAAACTTCCTTTCGTATAAAAGTAAATCAAGGAAAAGAAGAAAAATCCAGCGGGTTCTGTAATGTTGTTTTACAAAACGAAATACCAAAAAATTCGTTCTCTTTTTCTTTTGTATAATTTGAGAATGGTCTTTAATTAATGACGGCTCTGAATAACATAAAAGTCCGTTTGGCATTGCTCCTTTTGCCAATGAATGCAGGAAATAGTCAAAATCAGCATCTAAACTGACTTTATTTTTCAATGCGTTTACAACTTTCGCATGCACTCCGCCAATATCTGCGCTCATTTGCCAAGTAGGATAGCTGACTTCTTTTTTTACATTTAAAAATGGACTTTCGTCAACATAACCAATTGTTTTGGGCAAAAAATAATCTGCAGATACATTAAAGGAAGCCATTATTTTATCATGATGAAAAATATCTGGAAGTGCAGCATGATTCAGATTTAATTTTAAATCCAATTGGCACCACATGATTAATTGGTCAGGATATTTTTCGGCAGTATCGAATACATTTTCGGCAATATTTTTTTTAGAAAAAGGAATGCTTTCTCCGTTAAATGAAACCTCAACAACTTTATTATTATGATGATAGATTATAATCATTTGTTGCTTGAGTTTATGATTTTAGTATAAAAATCGATATTCTCTTTTACCAACTTTTTGATATCAAATTTCTCTTCTATTCTTAATCGGGCTTTTTTTCCTATTTCTAAAGTAAGTTCCGGATTGTTGAATAACTGAATTATTCTTTCGGCATACAAATCATGATTCGCAGGATGCACCAAAAATCCGCTTTCTTTATTTATCATTAATTCTTGTGCCCAGCCAATATTGCTGTTTACAACAGCTTTTTGCATCGCCATAGATTCTATGGTTACCATTCCTAAGGTTTCTGCAAAGGTTGGAAACACGCATACATTTGCTTTTTGAATGTAATTTCTAACTTCTTCGTATGGGATTTTGCCTAAATATTGAACGTTTTGAAGATCTTCATTTGAAAATCTTTCCTGTAACAACTGCCATGTTGATGAAGTTCCTGTTTTTACATCATTAGAATCGCCTCCTATCAAAAACAGTTTTGCTTGAGGAAACTGTTTGTGAACTTTGGTGAAAATTTCAGGCAGTTCCAAAACTCCTTTTTTTCTAATCAAAGTTCCAATGTACAAAATCAGGCCTTTTTCATAGATTTCGGGAGATGGATTGGTAAAGTTTTCCAGTTCTAATCCGTAGTGAATGGTTTTTATTTCTTTGTTTTCTATTTCAAAAAGTTCTTTGGAAACCTGACCAGCAAAGGTTGTGGGTGCAATAAATGCTTTTGCTCCATTTATGGCTTTCTTTTCGAACCAAAAGTTTTTTTTCTTTTGTTTTCTGTTTTCTAAATGACAGAAATAAGTATCACTTCCATGAAATCGAATGACAAGCGGAATCTTGAATTTCATAAAAGCGGTAATTCCCGTCCAGTCTGCAGCCTCTAAAAGTGCTATCTTTTCTTTTTGAATGATGGAATTGCAATATCTTTCAATATGTTTTCTATGAAAGAACCAACCCAGAAATTTGTATTTTTTTTCTTTTATAAGATGAATTGTAATGCCGTTTTCAACCATAACTTCTTGTGTTTTTTGACCATATACAAAAACAGTAACCGTAATTCCTTCTTTGGCTAAAGCTGTCGTAAGATTTTTTACACTTGTACCAATTCCGGCTGCATACGCAACTTTGGCATGTGGAAATTCTGGTGTTAAAAAAGCTATATGCATTTTATTTATTAAAAAAATCTTTTAGAATTCTGGCTGTAAAAATCTTAGCTCCCGTGTCGTTCATATGTCCGCAGGACGAAAAGTATTTATTTTCAACTACGACATTTTCGTAATTGTAAATTTCGGGATATTTTTTCTTTACTTTTTCAAAGTAATTCATTCCTTTCACATTTTCGCACATTGGTGTCATTACGGCTATGAAATTAATTTTATTGGCTTTACAAATAGCTTTAATTTCTTCGTAGTATTTGTTGTGTGGCAGCGGATTTAAATTGACAATATTATTTTTCATATTGCCATTTTTATGTTTGACTAACGGATAATATCCTTGATTATCGAGAGCATTTGTTTTTTCGTTCATTAGAATTTTACAAATTTCCCTGAAACCAATTTTACCGTCAAATTTTACATAGCGGTAAAAAGGAACATAATACAATTCGGTGAAATTTGCCTGTGGTTCAAAATGTTCTTTTATAACTTCTGAATTGTGAATATACGGCAGGAATTTAGCCGAAATTCCATCAGCTTCTTTATCATTTGAAAGATTTAAATCTGCTTCTAAAATGATGTTTTTAATTTGGTATTTTCTTTCGATCATCAATTTCAGCATCAACGAGGCTTCAAATAAATGTCCGCCGCTCATTCCATAGTTAAAGGTTTTTAGCCCTTTTTCTTCAAACATTTCAGAGACAAAATGATTATTTGCACGCGATGATCCTAAAATGACAACATCGTAATTTTGAGGTTTTGAGTTTACGACTGTTTCAATTTTTCCTCTATTTTGAGATTTAAAAAAAACAGCTGTATAAAGTCCGTCAAGCACCACGGCAATCAAAACCGTAATTACAAGAATTTTGAGTATATAAATTAAAAACCTTTTCATTAAAATTGAAAGTATATAAATTCTTTATAATCAGAAAAAGTTCCGAAAGCGATTATGGCGGCGATCGCCAATGCTATTTTCAACATGCTTTTTTTCCCTGATAAAGGTTCAACTTTAGCACGATTGTTCCATTCAACTACTGTGAATAAAAGGACTAGAAGAATAAGTTCGTAATTGTATCTTTCGTTATCGAGATATTGAAAACTGAAATCTCGGTCTAAAACAATTCGTTTTAAATATAAAACAGCATCTGTTATTGTTTTTGCTCTAAAAAATACCCAGGCAATACAGGTAATACTAAAAGTGGTAAGAATGCTGAAAATTACTTTTATTGAATCGAAATTCCATTTCAGCACAATGGTATCCATGTTATTTCTGTTTTTGTTGGATAAAAGCAGCGGAAGAAAATAAACGGCATTGATAAATCCCCATACAATGTAAGTCCAATTCGCTCCGTGCCAAAAACCACTTACCACAAAAATGATAAAGGTGTTTCTGATTTTCATCCAAAGTCCGCCTTTGCTTCCTCCTAACGGAATGTACAAATAATCACGAAACCATGATGAAAGCGAAATATGCCAGCGACGCCAGAATTCTGCAATATCTCTTGAAAAATACGGATAGTTGAAGTTTCTCAACAAATCCAATCCGAATAATTTGGATGTTCCTAAAGCAATATCCGAATATCCTGAGAAGTCTCCATAAATTTGAAAAGCAAAATAAATGGCTCCTAATATGAGTGAAAAAGAATTCATTGACGGATAATGATCAAAAACAGCATTTGCGTATGCGGCGCAGGTATCTGCAATAACCACTTTTTTTACTAATCCCCAAACAATCTGGCAAACACCTTCTTTTGCTTTTTCAAAATCAAAGTCTCGTTTTACTTTAACTTGTGGCAGCAAATGTGTTGCTCTTTCTATTGGACCAGCAACCAATAACGGAAAATAACTCACAAACAAGGAGTAATCAATAAAATTATATTCGGCTTTAATGCGCTTGTAATAGATGTCAATCACATACGACAATCCGTGAAACGTATAAAAGGAGATTCCAACTGGAAGAATAACATCTAATAAAATTGGACTTACTTTGAAACCTAATCCACTGAATAATTCTGCAAATGATGCCGCGAAGAAATTATAATATTTAAAAACGCCCAGAAATCCTAAATTGGCACCAATACTAAGCCAAAACCAAAATTTCTGACTTTTTTCGGATTTGCCTTTTTCGATTTGAATTCCGGTGTAATAATCTAGGAATGTAGAAAATACGAGCAAAAATAAAAACCTCCAGTCCCAGCAGGAATAAAAATAATAACTCGCAATTATTAATAATGCGTTTTGAGAGCTTTTGGTTTTATTGAAAACAAACCAATACAAGAAAAAGACGATTGGTAAAAAAATAGCAAATGCTATTGAATTAAAAAACATAGATTTTTATTGTTTTAAAATAGCTGTTATTCCTTCCCATATTTTTGCAGAGGCAAGCGTAGGATTAGGTCCAACGATAGTTTCAAACCATTTTTTACCTTCGGAAACATTTGATATTTTTCCGTCTATAATATCTTTTACGATCTGAGTTAAATCTGCTTTATTTCTAACCCATAATGCGGCTTCTTTAGACGGCATTGATCTAAAATGGATATAGTGATAATTCTGTCCAATGTCTCTGATTCCTTTTTTAAGCTGCGGTTGTTCATAATCAAAAAACAGACAAGATTTGTCATGAGCCACAAAATCAAAAACCATTGATGATGCGATGTTTCCAACAAATTCGGTGTGTTCGCAGATATTGGCTTGAAGCGCAAAATCTTCTTTGGTTGGCATTATTTCATTCCAGCTTTGTCCAACAGGACTCCAAAGCGGATCGATATTTACAATAACATCTTTGTATTTTTCAAGAACAGCGTCGTATCGGTCAGTGAAATCAACTGGACATTTTCTGTAAATTATTCCTAATGAATATCCTTGTTTATTTAATTCTCGTACAGATACAGCAAGATCTTCTAAATAATATTGATCTAAGGGCGAAGTTACTATATCGTCTCCAGAATAACAGATGTATCGCACATTGCTATCCAGTTTGTGTTTTTTATAGAAATCTTCTTTACTTTCTAAAAGTGTAGTATCAAAGTGACTTTCGAATTGTGGAGTTCCTGTTACAAAAACTTGATTTTCATTTACGTATGGGCAGTACATCAGTACTTCTTTTTTCATGTGTTCGCTCCATACAAAGTAATAATCTGTTTCGACTAATGTGGTTGCTTTGGGCAGATTATCCCATGAAAAAATAAATGTTGCTGTTGGAATTCCTAAATCTTGAGCTGCTAAAATTGGAGCAATTGCTTGTGTAGGACGTTGATTTGTACAAAATACAAAATCGGGTCTGTGCAGTTCAAGTTGTTTTTTACAATCTAGATATTTTGTGGTTGAACGTTCTCCTTTTTTAATTTTTTCACGAACGAATTTTATTCCTTTTTCGTTAGATCCAAAAGCAGTGAGCGTATCAACCATTATACTTTTAAAGGCATTTTTTAATCCCTTATAAGAATGTGGAAAATTATAGGTATTGTAAACCGTTTCATTGAACTTTTTATCGAAAAAATTCAATTCCATGCGTTTACGTGCTCGTGTATAAACTGTCGTTAACGGATGCAAAGATGTATTTTGAATTTTAACTTCTTTAAATCCAATTTTTTCTGTTATCGAAAAAGGAGTATTATTCCAATAAGTAATATCAAATCCTGCGCTTTCTCCAATGTTTTTGAATTCTGTTAAAGCAAAATTTCGAAGCCCGACACCATCTGGCAGGAAAATAAATATATTTTTTTTCATCTTTTAATTACAAACAATGTTATGCATTACTGCAGCAACAGTACTTTGAGGTTTTATACTTTTTTATTTTTTAATTTATCTCTTTGTATTTGTTCGATTGGCAGGATTTCAGAAGCTTTAAATGTCAATGCCTGATATACTGCATTAAGGTCACGAGTTAGCTTTCGCAATCCCATTGGCTCAAGCGAAGCGGCATGGTCTGTTCCTTTCCAGGTTCTGTCTAGAGTATAATGTCTTTCGATAATATGTGCTCCAAGTGTATACGCTGCAATGTCTACAGCAATTCCTAAATGATGCCCAGAAAAACCAATATGTTTTACTTTATCTTGGTATTTCTGTTTTAACAGATTAATATCTAAAAGACAAACATCTTCAAAAGGAACTGGATATCCAGATGTACAGTTGTACAATACTAAATCTTTATTTCTTCCTTTTTCTGTAAAATAGTTTACTAAAATATCGGTTTCATCTTTGGTTGTCATTCCTGTTGAAATATGAATTTCTCCAGAATAATTTTCACAAAGCCATCCTAACATATCAAAATTGTTATTGCAAGCCGAAGGAATTTTTATGAATTCAGGATTTAAGGAAGCAATTTCTTTTGCTGATGTTGTATCCCAAACTGACGTTGAATATACAATTCCGATTTCTTCGCAATATTCTTTTAACTCTTTGTGCTGATCAACATTGAATTCTAAAAATTCTCTGTGCTCACCATACGTGTCTCCATAAGAATTTGCCGAATTTGGATGCGGAGCATGGTACTGTTCTTCGGTAAGAAGTTCTTTATTGTTACGTTTTTGAAATTTGACTGCATCAGCATTTCCAAAGATCTTTGCAATTTTAATCAATTCTTTGGCTATTGTCATTTCGCCTTTATGATTACATCCAATTTCTGCAATCACATAAGGTTTATTATAATCTTTCATAACGTTTATTATACTTTAATAAAATTTCACAAGTTTCTCTAATTGCTCCTTCTCCAGAAGCATTGGTTAAGATGTAATCTGCATTTGCTTTTACGGCTTCTACAGCATCTGAAGGTGTAAATGACCATCCTACACTGCAAATATTTGCCAAATCATTTACATCGTCACCTACGTACGCAACGGCGCCAAAACTACTATTTCTATCTAAAAGAAATTGCGTTAAAAATGAAAACTTATCTTTTACGCCTAAAAAAGTGTGTTTTATCTGCAATTTCTTCATTCGCTGGGCGACTAATTCAGAATTTTCTGAGGTCAATACAATAACCTCAACTTTATTTTGTCTTAGAATTTCCAGTCCCATTCCGTCTCGCATATTAAACTTTTTAGCCATCTCGCCTTCTGCATTGTAATACACACAACCGTCTGTAAAAACACCATCGACGTCTAAAACTAAATAATCAATTCGCTGGTGTTGTTTTGTTTTTTTCTGGCGTTCAGCAAGCAGGTTTTCTACAATTTCCCAATCGGTTAAACTATCGATTTCTACAAGCGATTCTTCTGGCATTTTTACCAAACCTATCGAACCGCTAACTCTATTATGTGATGTTTTAAATGCTTCTTTGGTTGTCACATAAACAGCTCCGTTTTCGATTAACAGACCCTCAAAATCTTGTCTGCGCGGACGTTTAAAAACATCATAATTTTGTGGAGTTCCATCGGCATTCCAAGTAAAACGATGTGTATTGACTACTGTTAAGGCTGATGTTTTTTGGTTTTTGAGAACTTCATCTAAAGTGGCATTAATATCCTGAGAAGTTGTTAGAGGCGAAGTTGCTTGTAATAAACACAGAATATCAAAATTACCTATGCTTTCTGCAAATTCTATCATAGCACTTTCGGTTGACGCTGTATCAGAAGCATTGTGATCGTTTCGTAATAATGCTTTCACTTTTGGCGTCCAATGATATTCCCGATTAACAAAATCAATTATTTCCTGATCATCAGTAAATATGTAAACCTCATCCAATTCCGAAAAAACAGCCGCTGTCAGCACCCATGAAAAAAGCGGACGACCCAGCATTTTCTTTTTGTTTTTCCCCGGAATTCCTTTAGAGTTTTTTCGTAACGGAATTATAGCTGTTTTTTTCATTGTAACCTGCTTAACTTGTTTGGAATTAATTATTTGTTCAAATTTATAAATTTGCTCAATTCTGCTGTAAATATCTTTGCGCCTTTTACATTTAAATGGGACTGATCATAGAAATAAGAATTGTTTTTGTATCTCGTGTCTGTTGTATCGTAAACGAAAAATGCGTTATCAGAATGAGTCATAGATTTGATTCTATTTTCTAAAGCAGGATCATAAGTCCTGAAATTTGGCGCAAAACAATAAATAATCTTAATTTTACTTTGCTTGCAAATATCCTGAAATTCGAGAAATTCTTTTCTTTTACTTTCTAATTCTTTTTCTATTGGATATGGTTCTTTTTCGGCATTAAAAATTAAATCTCTTTTAGATAATTCTTCTTTTAACGGCATTGAACCACATGGCAGTAATGTATTTTCTTTTGCTAGTTTCTTTTTTGTAAAAGTTAAATAGCTTTTATTTATTCTTGCCAAACAGAAGAACCATGATAACCGACTTCTGTCATTTTGACTAATAAGTTCTTGATTAATATAGTTGTATTTTACCAAAGGATGAAGTCGGTCTACTCTAAAGGTAAGTGTTTTTTCGTCTATAAATTCATAGGGATTATCTACTGACAATATGATGATTTCAGGCTTCTTATTATATTTTAATAATGTTTTGAGTAAAAACACATGAAACTGAATATTCGATCCAATATAAGAAATGTTATAAGCGCTTTTACCCGTTTCTTTTTCAATTTGACCAGCTATAATATTATCAGCTCCTCGTGAGGATCCCATTACAATTATTTCTTTATTGATCTTTCCTTGTATAAGCTGTTCTAACCTTTTGTCTGTTTCCAGCTCTGGAGCTGTTGCCAAAAAGACATAAAATAATTTATCTATGGTAAAGAAGATTACACCAAATATTAGAATTCTAATTAAAAACTTTTTCATACTAAAATTGGAAATAAATAAATTCTTGTTCCTGAGTTCCGAAAAGAAAAATGACAATTAAAAGTACACTATAAAGCGTCCATCTAAAAATACGGTGATATTGAAACCCCATTTTTTCTAATGCATATTTGTTTCTTCGGCCAAGCCATTCCATAATCATGAATATGATTATTAATGAAATAACATCTCGTGGTCTTAAATCAGGAATTGAGAACAAGGATTTAGAAAAGATTCCAGATATATATTGAAATGCATGATGAATGTTATTGGCTCTAAAAAAAATCCATGCAAATACAGTTAACGCAAAAGTACACAGAACTAGAAAAATTTCTTTGAATGATGGCCAATTCGATTTGTAAGCAATTATTTCGAGATGATCTCTGTTTTTATTAAAGATGAGTAACGGTAAAAAATATATCGCATTGAGTAATCCCCAAATTATAAATGTCCAATTTGCTCCATGCCAAAAACCGCTGACAAGAAAAACGATAAAAGTATTTCTAATTTGAATCCATTTTCCTCCACGGCTTCCTCCAAGCGGAATGTATAAATAATCCTTGAACCATGTGGTTAAAGAAATGTGCCATCGTCTCCAAAATTCGGCTATATCTCTTGAGAAATATGGAAATGAGAAATTCTGCAGCAATTCAATTCCAAATAATCGGGATGCTCCTAATGCAATATCTGAATATCCAGAAAAATCTCCATAAATCTGAAAGGCAAAAAACACAGCTCCCATCACTAAAGTACTTCCTGAATAATGGGCTGAGTCGTTAAAAATCATATTGGCATAAACGGCACAATTATCTGCTATTACAATTTTCTTGAATAATCCCCAAAGAATTTGTCTTAATCCATCTGCTGCTTGATCATAGTTAAAAATTCTTTTCTTTTTTATTTGAGGCAGAAGATGTGTTGCACGTTCTATAGGTCCGGCTACTAACAAAGGGAAATAAGAAACAAAAACCGCATAATCGATAAAATTTTTCTCGGCATTGATTCTTTTTTTATAGATATCAATTACATATGATAAACCGTGAAAAGTATAAAAAGAAATTCCGATAGGCAAAATCACTTTTAATGACCACATATTGACTTGAAACCCAAAAACAGATATTAAGTCTTTTAGTGAGTCAGCAAAAAAATTGAAATATTTAAAAACTCCTAAAAATCCGAGATTGATTGTAATACTGAGCCAAAACCAAAATTTTCTTTCATTGGGATTATTGCTTTTCTCAATTTGTATTCCAGAAAAATAATCTAATAAAGTGGAAAAAATAAGGAGAAACACAAAACGCCAATCCCAGCAAGAATAAAAGAAATAACTTGAAACGAGTAAGAGAGCATTTTGAATTTTTAAATTTTTATTGGTTACAAACCAGTACAATATAAAAACGACAGGTAGAAATAAAGCAAAATTAAAGGAATTAAATAGCATTCTTGTTTCCTGTTTGGGTTAGTATTTAATACTGTTTAATGATTTGATTTTTAATATGGTCTCACGAGAAACCGGTTTTCTGAATTTTAAAATTTTTGGCAGATTTACAAAAACAGTAAAATTAGATTTTAAGAACAGAACAAAGCATTTTTTGTCTGTAAGTGCGTATTTTTTGAAATTATGAAACATTAGTTTCGCAATCTTCAAAAATGGATTAGGATAATAAACCAGATAATAGTAAGCGGCATTTTTGAGTTGCTTTTCAAATCTAAAATAATTTCGTCCCAGTGCAAGTCTTTGTTTTCTGTCGACTCTGTGGTTTACTATTATTTCGTTATTGTATACAATATCATATCCTAAATCGATGACTTCAATGGTAAGACAAGATTCTTCTCCGTAAATATCAATCCAGACTGGAAATCCTCGGGTTTCTTTGTACACTTTATTTTTAATAGCAAAACCACAACCAATAAAATCGTTGGTTATATATTTTTTATTTTCTGGTTCTCTAGCCTGCAAAGCTTCTCTATCATTTAAGAATATGCCTTTTATTTCCTGAAATGCAATTATTCCTGCTTTTGGATTTTCTAAAAAGGTGTTTTCAATTTTAAGAATGAAATCAGTATTTAAAAGATGTGCATCGTCATCCAATCCAATTAAAATTTCTCCTTTTGCTTTTGGGTACAATGCATTTCGTGCTGGAGAAGCTCCAATGCTTTTTTCTGTAAATGACCATTGAACCTGATCATATTTAGAAATTAATTCTTGTGTTTGAGGGCATCCATCGATAAAAACCAATATTTCATGTTGAGTCAAATCTAGTACATTTAGTAACTTATTTAGGGTTATTTCTAATTCTTTGGCTCTATTTTTTGTTACGATTACTATCGATAGTTTCATTATTTGGTATTGTTTTTTAGATGAAAGAACATCTGTATATAATTGAAGTATTTCTTCTTTCAACTTTTTTCTATTGTATTTATCGGCAATGAATTTTGTATTGTACTCCTGCGCTGTTTTTCTTAATTCTGTATTACTAACTGCACTTTCAATTAGTTTCGCAATTGCAGTCGTATCTAAAGGATCGTTTATTAAATAACCGTTAATACCTTTTTCCAAAACTTCTTCGGCAACTTTTCCAGGATTTGATTGTATAGGAAATGCTCCCATTCCCATGGCTTCTAATAAAACATTGGGCATACCATCAGAAATACTATTTGCTATGTGAATAATACTGTTTCCCATTAATTTTAGAAGTTCTGCATTTGAAATAAAACCATGACGATCAATGATTTTTATTTCAAAAGAGTTGAAATGTTCCGATTCTTCAATTCGTTTTTTTACAACGGTGTCTGTGCTGTACACTATTATTTTAAAGTTTTTAATTACGTCTACCGGAACTAGTTCTAAAGCCTCAATAATTTTCATTGCTTTTCCTATTCCGTCATCGTAGCCCTTAATTAAAATATTCTCTCTCTCATTTACATTTTTGATGAATTCTTTTTCGAGAGTAATTCCTCCGTTTCCCGGAAAAACTCCTAAAAAAGTATTTTTAAAATCGTTTTGCAAGGCGATTTCATAATCTCTTCGGCAATCTGTAATTAAATAATCCGTTCGCGTTAAAAATTGCTGCACTTCCTCTTTTGTCAATCCAAGCTGATTGTAAAAATATAAGTCGCTGCCCCAAGATGAATACATCAGTTTTATATTTGGATATTGCTCAATAACAGGTAATATAGGCAAACCGGCTAATTTCATTTCAAAGCAATGTACAATATCGGGCTGAAATTCATTTAAGGTTTTTTGAAAAACTTCCTGTACATTTCGTTCATTATATTTTTGGATAAAGCGATAAAGACTTGGAAATTTATTTTTAATCGTATGTCGAAAAGGATAATCAAAACGGAGTTTCCAGCCTTTTATCTGATTAACCCATTTTATTTTCTCCACTTTTGGACCTCCATCTGTTATGTCAAACCAGCATACTTCATGACCAGAATGTTCCAATTGGTTTACCCATTGAAAAAAATGATGATTTGGTATGGCCGTCATTAGTATTCTCATTTTACGACAACAAGATTTTTTGATAGGATGTATTAAATTTTTCTATTCCGAAATGTTTTTGTGCATATTCAAAACATTGTTTTGACAGCAAATTCCGTTCTTCAGAATTGTCAATAAGTTTTTCAATCGATTCACAAAAAGCAACAACCATTTTGTTTTCATCAGTTTCATGAATCAAAATACCATTAAAAGCAGAAGTGATATGCTCTCTAATTCCTTCTAAATTAGTTGAAACCGGTATTACACCATGTGACATTCCTTCCATGATTACCATAGGAAATCCTTCGTAAACAGATGGTGTGATTATAAAATTAAGAGCGGCATACAATTCGTCTAACTGTTCTTTATTTGTGATTTCGCCTAAAAATTCTACTCCGGCATTTGTAATTAAATCCAGATTGCTTTTCATTCCGGTTCCAGCCATTACAAATGATATAAAAGAATATTTTGACTTGATTTGTCTGGCTATTTCTAAGAAAACCTCAGGTCTTTTTTCAGCAGACCATCTGCCGATAAATCCAATGCGAATGTTAGGATTGTCTTTTGTTTTAAATTCAGAATTTGGCAATTCAATTCCGTTATGGATCACTTTTATCTTATCAGCATAAATAGCATCAATTTTATTTTTGATATAAAAATTGATGATATCATTTTTAGCGGCATCATTGATCACAATTCGATTATCGATGTATTTCGCTGAATATATTAAATCTGTTTCGCGTTCGTCATTTTCGGAGAAACTATGAAATAAATCGTTTCTTGAAATTTTCTCACTTATTTTGGATATTATTTTGTAGAAGTATATCGAATTGCATCCAAAAACGGTTTTACAATTAGCAGATTGATTAATGTTTTTGTAAATACTTTTCATTAGCCATTTGTTGACCAAATCGTTTTTTTTATTTAGAATAGGATTTATTTCTATGCATTCAGCATTTTCTGTAAACTCTTTATAAAAATTAGTGGTTGCTGAATGCACTGTAAAAATAACACAGACGTTTTTGGAACTAATGGCTTTTACAATGTTTAAATGTACTTTTTCTGCACCACCTGTTTTATAAAATGGGAAAAAGCATACTACTTCTGCGTTTTTAATCTTTTTAAGATCAAAGATTAAAAACTTCAAAAGATTCCAAACGGCAAGCAGGGAATAAACTATTTTTTTTACAGCTTTCTTCATTTTATGCTGTTTTGATTCTTTTATATCGCAATGCTTTTTTCTCAATACAATGCCATGACAGATAGCCAAATACTATTGAAAGAACTACTGATGAAAACAGTAAAGTATAGGTCTTCATCTTAAAAAAATACATTAAAGTCTGCTGTATTGGAAAACTGTAAATGTAAATTCCATAGGAAGCATCTCCTGCTTTTCCGAAATTATTTATGAATTTCAATGGTATAAAACCAACCAATAAAACTACTATTGGAAAAATGAAATGTTTCGTTTTTTCATAAATTCCAAAATACAAAGACAATAATAGAAGTAGTAATGACACTCCTAAAATCACTTCTTTATTTTTCAGATTCTGGAATTTCAATGTGGCCAAAACGCTTCCGGCAATAAAAAATGCTCCTAAATTTAAAACATGAACGCCTTGAAATCCAAACAATTCGGCATTTCCAAATCTGTTTAAACAAAAATTATAAAGAAAAACAAAAAGGATAAAAACAGCCGAAAGCATTATCATTTTTATTTTTCTATTATTTCTAAAAAAGAATAAAAATGCCAGAACGACATACAATGTAAATTCATACCGAATTGTCCATAAAGAACCATTTATAGCATGATACGGATTTTGATCGAAAACTCCTTTTATACCTGACTGAAATCCGTATAAAGTAAGATTGAAAGGCAGATAGGTATATACTTCTTTGTTTTTTAGAAAAGTAATATTTCCATTATAAACAAACGGAGCCAGAAGGACCGAAAAAAGCAAAACAAAAAATAAGGCTGGAAAAAGTCTTAAAAATCTCTTTTTGAAATATTCTTTCAGATTACTGCTTCTTTCAAGACTTTGGAATATAAAAAAACCGCTGATTATAAAAAAACCACTTAAGCCTATTTGGGCTAGAACAATTTGTCCATTGGTAATTTCATAAATCCATTGTTTGGTTTCATTGCTGCCAGACAATGGAAAAGAGTGAGACACAACTACCAGAAGTGCAAACAAAAAACGTAAAAAGTCGAAATTATTATTTTTGGTCATTAAAAGGCTGAATAATTCTAATTAAAACTTTTTAGGCTTGTTCGTTATAAATCCGATTAAATAAAAAAAGCGACGTATTATGTAATAAAAATCTATGAAGAAGTTTTTCAGCAAATTATACATTCCTACCAATAGTCCTTTTATGACATTAGCCAATGTAATATCTTGATGCCATAATTGATAATTACCTACTACATCATTTTTAAATCGAAAAAACAATTGCTTTTTTGTTCTTTTAATATCATAACAAAATATAGAGGGAACAAAGTCTATTTCGTAACCTTCTTTAATAACTCTGGTTGTCCATTCTTTATCTTCAAAGGTAGCAACATCTTCTTTAAAAGGAAATTTTTCCCAAACGGAACGACTAAATGCTGAGCCAGAAAATATCAATCCCGATTTATTAGAATCTGTTAGAACTGATACTTGATTTATGTAATTTTTATAATCGCTCGGATTATGCAGACAACGCAAACCTGCCAAATTAGGATTTTGATTGAATTTGTGCTGAATTAATTCAAAAAAATCATGACTTACAGGATATGAATGAGCACTAAAAATAACCACAATAGGATATTTTGCTTCTTGGGCGCATACATTTGCACTGCCCCCAAAACTGAAATTTTTAATGGTGACAAAACGGGCGTTGTATTTTTCAGCGATTTCTTTACTGTTATCTGTAGATTCATTATCGACTACTATGATTTCAGAAATACTTTTTAGATATCTTTCGGTTAGATTTTTCAACGCAAAATTAAGTGCGTCGGCCTGGTTTTTTGTTCTAATAACAACTGATATCATGTTACTTATTTTTTGCGCCAAATTTTCTTAAGCATTCTGTAAGGCTTACAAATTGCTTTAGCTATTTTGTATTCAATAGATTTCTTAATTTTTTTCTGATTTTTTTGAAGTGCATTTTGCTCATAAAAGAGTACCGTCATGCAATTATCAAAATCAGCTATATAACATTCGCGGTGTTTTTTAAAAATATATTCTTTAACCTCAGCTGCATGATTAGAAACCGTATTGACTAGCATTGATTTTTTAGCTTTTCGATAGTAAAACAAAAATTCAGGAATTATTTTATATTTTAATCCTGTTTTTGTTATGGCAATCCAAAACTCCCAGTCTTCAAACCCTTTTTTCATGCTTTCGTCATAACCGCCAACTTCTTCCCAGTTTTTTTTACGATATAGTGAAGTCGCTACCAATTGGTTTACATATAACAAATTGATGCATTCACTTCCTTGAGGTTTCAGTTCGTAAACGACATTTGTTTTCTCTTTTATAAAAAACTTACTGTAACTGGAAACGATTGCTAGTTCTGAATTTTGTTCTAATTCAGGAATTGTTTTACTTAAATATTCCTCATGTAAAATATCATCGGCATCAAGGGGCAAAATATATTTTCCTTTCGCTGATTTGATTCCAAAATTTCTAGCACTGCTTAATCCTCCGTTTTCTTTTTCTAGATAAATAAATCGTGAATCTTTTTGACTCCATTGCTGAACAATTTCAGAGACATTATCAGGACTGCCGTCATTTACAATGATACACTCCCACTCTGCATAAGTCTGGTCTAAAACCGACTGCAAGGATTCTTTAAGAAAATGCGCCTGTTTGTAACATGGAACAATTACTGAAACAAGAGGATTCATTTTTTAATTATTTTTTTTAGAAATCGTATCGGTTCAAAAATGGCATTTCCAATTTTAAAATCAATAGAGTTTTTATGTTTATTCTTGTTAGTTCTAAAAATAGAATTCTGTCTTAAAAGTTCAAGAGCGTAAAACTCAAAATGTTCTTCGAATAGTTCTTTATGTTTTAAAAATATATATTTTTTCAGATTGAAATCATGTTGGGCAGCAGCTTTTTGATCTCTTGATTGTGGTTTAATTCTGTACACAAACAAAGGCTCCTGAATAATATGCATTTTCCAATTATGTTTTAAAATGGCAATCCAAAATTCCCAATCTTCATAACCGTTTTTCATATTTTCATCGTAACCCGAAACCTGTTCCCAGCATTGTTTTCTAAATAATGAACTGGCAATACCATTATTTTTTACAATAAAATCTTTCACGACTCCTCCTAAAGGTTTTTTTATTTCCGTATCGATTCGATTATTGGTTAGCGTTTTTACCAAACAGCCTACTACCGCAATTTCTTGATTATGGTTTAAGATATCTATAGCTTTTTCAAGAAATGTGGGTTCGAAATAATCATCGGCATCAAGATTAAGAATATAATCTGTTTTGGCCAATTGAATAGCATTATTTCTTGCTTTACAAACTCCTTGATTTTCTTGATAAATAATAGTTACTTCATCATTTTTGATGTTTTCTAGAACTTTTTTAGTTTCCTGATTTGATCCATCATCAACAATAATAATTTTATCTGCTTTTACTGTTTGTTTCAAAACTGAATTGAGTGCCTGCATGATATACAAACCGTCATTATAACACGGAATTATTACAGTTACATTACTTTTTGCGCTCATTTGTTTATAGAGTAAATTTAATTTTGATAAAGAAATGGAAAAAGTTCTTTTCTTTTTCGGACTATCGGAAAATATTTAATTGTTAAGATCGAAAAAAGAAACTTTGGGTTTGGAAAAGTCAACTTTGCCCAATACCCAATATACTGAAGCAATGTTTTATTTTGCTTGAATTTTATAAGCCAGATCCATTTAAATAAATCATCAATAATGTAGAAATCGACATTATTATGACTGCACCAAATGGCTAGTTTTTCAAACATTTTAATTGTGTATTCTTTATATATATCCGATTGATCGAATACATTACTGTCATGAACACCTCTAATTGCCAAAGGTTTATCTATTATACCGGTTTCTAAACGAGATTTTATAGCCATTTTCCAGAAAATATCCGTGTCTTCGGCCACAACTAATTCTTTGTTGAACAAACCGGTTAGATTAAAAACTGATTTTTTAACTGTTAATCCGTCAATATGAAAATGTCCGCATTTACCATATAATAATGATTTAAAAAGTTCTTCCGGTTCAACTTTTCTTGTAACTGTATATAATTGATGCCTCTGAAGTTCTTCTTCGGTTGCTTCTCGATAAAAATGAAATCCTACTGCATTGTAAACGCCATCGCAATTACTATCTGCTTCAAACATTATTTTATCATTTACAAAACGATCGGCTAAATAAAAATCATCTGCATCTAAAAAAGCTATGTAATCACCTTCAGCTTTTTGTATTCCTAAATTTCTACTTGCTGAACGTCCTTGATTGGATTGATTGGGATGATGGTATATTTTTACAACTGGATATTTTTTTTGCAGCTCTTCCAAAATGTTTTGTGAACTATCTGTACTTCCATCGTTTACAATTACTATTTCAAAAACTTCAGGTTGTTGTACAGCAGAAAGTACTGCCTTTTCAATGAAACGCTCACAGTTGTAAACCGGAATAATTACAGATAAAAGAAAACTCATGTTTAGGTATTAAATTTTGCCCGATATATTCTTCTTATAAATTTTGCAAAAGAATAAAATAAACCGTTTTTTAACAAGCCTAAGGCAATTAAAAAACAAGTGTCAAAATCAAGTTGTTTTGTTTGTTTCGCTGCAATGCCTAATTCTAGAAGAAATATTTTTTTTTGTTCTAAAGTACATTCTGAAAGATGATTTTTGATGAACTTTTTATAAAACAAAAATTCTGATTTTTCTTTTTCTTCTAAATTATCTTCTCTTCCTGAAATATTATTGAAGGACAATCTAAAAAATACAACTGCATCATTTATCGTATAAATGGGTTTCTTATCTGAAAATTCGAGCCATGCCATGTCATCAGAATACCAAGCGAGCGGAAAGTCATTAAACCCAAATTTATTATAAACTTCTCTTGTAAAGATATACTCTGACAAGGAACTTCGGCTAAGCCATTGGTATTTTCTGTAATAAGAATCTGTTGGTTTTTCCCAAACCGGATGAGTATATATTTCTGACAGCGAATTTAATTCTTGTTTGATAATTTTTGAAGCATATCGAATTACATTCGACTTTTGATTAAAAGCTTCAAAATGTATATAAAATGATTCTACAACATTATCACTCAATACATCGTCGTCACCTAGAATCATTAGATATTTTTCATCATTAGTCAATTCAATACATCTTTGCCATTGTTTTACTAATGAGTTACCTCCAAAATTGGCTTCAAACCGATGATAAATAAAATCGAATTTTTGCTTGTATTTTTCTAACAAATACTTTGGATCTTCAGGGCTTGCATCGTCACCAATATAAACTCTAAAACGCTGATCTGTTTGAGAAGCCAGAGATTCTAAAGTTTCTTCAAAAAAAATAAGTTTGTAAAAAGGGATTATTATCGCAAGCATTATTTAAAAAACTGATTTAAAAATTTAAAATGAAACTTGCTTTTCGGCTTTAGCCAAATTAGTTGAAACCAAAGCGATAATGCTTCTTTTTTCATTTTGTGACTCAACAAATCAAGAATGAATTTACTTCCATTTTTAAATTCATTTTTTTTCATATCGGTATTTGAAAAATTGATCGGAAGTATTTCTTTGTATAATTTATGCAGACGAATAGTCGAACTATACCAATCTTTATTTAAGGTTCCTAATGAATAATGCTCTAACAGGATTTCTTTTGTGGTAACAACTTTATATCCTTTTTTCTGGTATTCAAATGAAAAGTTCAAATCGTAATTATGAAACCCTTTTAATTCTGTACTGAAAGTTATTTCAGCATCTTTTCTTGCAGCCATAAATACACCGTCTATTGCAGCTACACTAGTTGTATTATTTTCAGTTAATCCTTTCTGCCAATGTTCTTCTATTTTATCTGAAAAATGTTGAATGATATTTATTTGAAGATTTTCGTCATTACAATCCCACCAAGCCGAAGGCATTTTGGTTTTTATTTTTGCTCCCGCAACACCAACAAGTCCAATTTTTGAATCGGATTCGAAAATATTTTCAATTACATTTCCCCAATTTTGCGTATGAAAAAAAATATCGTCGTGAATAAAGCATAAATAATTTCCATTGCTTTGAGAGATGCCATAATTATAGGCTTCAAAAATTGAATAGCTATTGAGAGAATTGTCAACAATAATTAATTCATATTCTGTACCGATAGTTTTATCTATATTTTCGGCCAGCTCATGTTTTATTTTTTTTTCTCTACTGCAAATAATTATGGAAATCAAAATTTAAATTTCTTTTTTATCCTTTTTAAAAATAATTTCGGGTTCTTACTATAAAAATTGATTTTTTTGATTGTTACAAAAACGAAATTGCGTGAAACGAAAGCATTATGATAACTCGCTTCTATCTGTTTATAATGTTCTGTAACAACTTTTATCTGTTTATCGATAATAATTTTTTTAACATTTTCATCTTTAATGTATCCAATCATACAGGAGTACATTTTAACATTGTTATTAGCAATATCTATATTTGACATTTTGGATATTACACCAACATTGTATCGGTAAACTGCCATTTTTTCTTCTAAATATTTCAACTTACCATATTGAGCAAGAATTATATAAAGAAAATAATCTCCTATTGGAGTTAATTGAAATTCAAAAGGAAGTTCTGCAATAACATTTCTAAAAACTACCGAAGGAGTATGTATGTAATTACCTAATCTTGCAAGGGTTTCTATTGTTTCATAATCTTTTGGCACATTTGTAATAAAATCATCTACAATAGTTCCATCATTTTTTAAAATACTGATAGGATGAAAAGACAAAACATATTCCGGATTTGCTTCCAAGAAATCAACTTGTTTTTGAAGTTTTAACGGATCTGTCCAATAATCGTCTCCTTCACAAAGTGCAACATATTTTCCAGAACATTGATTAAAAGCAAAAGTCCCATTTGCCTGCATACCAATATTTTGTTTATGTCTGAAATATTTAATTTTATCTCCTTTCGGATGGTTTTTTTTTATTTCTTCAATAATTTCTTGAGTATTATCTGGAGAACAGTCGTCGGATATGATTAATTCATAATCGAAACTAGTTTCCTGCATTAAAACTCCTTCTATAGCCTGTTTGATAAACCTTTCATGTTTATAGGTTATCATATCAACTGAGACGGTATATTGTGGATTGGTATACATTAATAAAAAACTACTATTTACTGTGTATTTATAATCTGAGAATCAATAAAACCATTCTTTCTAACAAAAACGAGTTCTACCAGCCATAAAACTTTTAAGTCAAAAGGTCTATTTAAATCGGTTATTTCAAATAATCTGTAACCGTTTTCATCCATATAATTTATTAGTTTTAGAAAACTATTGTCAAATGATTTATTAACTACTCCAGCTTCTACCATGAATATTTCAGTTTGTCCAAAATAATTGCTAGACCCTTTTAAAACTTCTATATCCAATCCTTCTGCATCAATTTTAATAATATCTGGAACAGGAAATTTGCTTTCAAAAAGTAGTTCATTTATAGTTGTTACTGGTATCTCAATTTGTTTAAATCCAAATTTGGCAGCTTCTTCTGTAGTATATCTAAAAGAACAGCTGTCATCTCGATCGACAATAGTAAAAAGAAAAGAGCCTTTTTTTTCACCTGCACCCACAGGATAAAACTGAACTTGAGAATTTGTTTTTAAAATATCATTAAAAGATTCTTTTAACCATTCTTGAGGCTCTAAAAGTGTATAATATGCCTTTGGAAAATGTTTCAAAGCTTCACGTGTCCACGTTCCTCGATTTGCTCCAACATCGACTATATGCTTAGGCTGAAAATTAAATCTCTTTAAAGTATCATAAAAATTAAACAATAAATAATCTTTATCATTATGATATGAAGGAATATTATTAGCAGTATTTATTTTCGTTAAATTATATCCTAGTTTCTTAAATAGTGACTTGAATATTTGTTTAATTTTTTTCTTCATTTTTTTACTAATTGTTCTCGATTGACCATTCAAATTTTGGTTTTATAAAACCAGGTTCTCTACCCATCCAAGAACCTATTGGTCTTTCTCCTTCCTGAATAATAAATGACATGATATCTTTTTCAATGAAAAGTGCAGACGCTGCATTCTCAATAACATAAAAACTTAAGTAATAAGTTCCAATGTTTAAGAATCCTTTTGGGAGGGAGCACTTTATTTTATTTAATCCTTCTTTTAATGTCAAACCATTGTTAATATGAGAAAAGGTAAAAAGTGGTTCTCCTGTATCGTTATTCAGAACAAATGTCACATGCAGTTTTTTTGAACTATCTTTTAACGTAAATAAAGTATTTATTTCAATTTCTTGATATTCGTCTAATGGTTCTTCAAATAATTTGTCTACTGCATTTAAACTAATTTCATGAAGCGTAAAATCTTTTTTATCATATTCAGAAGAGAATACTTTTCTATTCATAGCTTCAGAATCCTGACTTAAATAATAGTTAACCGCATTTTCGACATTCCCTGTCATAGCAACTTTACCATTAACTAAAACTAGACCTTTGGTACACAAACTTTTTACCGCTGCCATATTATGACTCACAAATAAAACTGTTCTACCACCCTGCTTCGAAATATCCTGCATTTTACCTATTGCTTTTTTCTGAAATTCAGCATCTCCAACAGCTAGAACTTCATCAATAACCAAAATTTCAGGTTCCAAAAAGGCTGCGACAGCAAAAGCGAGACGAACTGTCATTCCAGAGCTATATCTTTTTACAGGAGTGTCGATATAACGTTCACAGCCAGAAAATTCAATAATTTCTTTTAATTTTGAGGTAATTTCTTTTTTTGTCATCCCCAAAATAGCGCCATTAATATATATATTTTCACGGCCAGTCATTTCGCCATGAAAACCCGTTCCAACTTCTAAAAGAGAAGCGATGCGTCCTCGTGATTTTATACTTCCTGTAGTAGGCGTTGTTACTTTAGAAAGAATTTTTAAAAGTGTAGATTTTCCTGCTCCGTTTTTGCCAATTATACCTAAAACTTCGCCACGTTCTACTTCAAAATTAATATCCTCTAAAGCCCAAACATAATCAGATATACCTTTAACCGATCGATCATTAGTATCTCCGATTTTTAAATAAGGATCTTCTTTTCCTCTTATTTTATGCCATAATCTGTTTAAATCATGACTTAAAGTACCGGTTCCTACTTCTCCCAAACGGTATTGTTTAGAAATATTTTCAGCCTTTAAAATTATGTCTTTCAATTTAGAATTATTTATAAGTAGTGATTTGAGATTTTAAATCTTTAAAGAATAAGTCTTGATTAAACTGTATCAATAAATGTTTTTTCGGTTTTATTAAAAATTAATATGCCTCCAAAAAACACTCCAGCTGTTACAATGAATGTATAGATTAATCCTAAAGGTGAAATTTGTCCTATGCCAAGCAGCATATAGCGTGTTGTTTCAATTATATATGCCAGTGGGTTATATTCTACAATCCAGCCGTATTTAGGCAGTTTTGTTTTAATTAATTCCATAGGATACATTACAGCAGATAAATACATTAACAACTGAATTCCAAAACCAACTAAATAAACAAGATCTCTATATTTTGTTACTGTAGAAGAAATTAACATCCCTAATCCCAAACCTAGAACTCCCATTACTATAATTAAAAAGGGAAAAAATAGAAGAGTAATATTTAAACTTAAATCTGCACCTTGAGCATAGTAATAAATATAAAATACAATAAAAATGAAAAATTGGATTCCAAACTTAATAAGATTAGAAATTACAACTGAAATAGGTGTAATCAATCTTGGAAAATATACTTTTCCAAATATTCCTGCATTAGCTTTAAACGTATCTGAAGTACCATTTAAACAAGAGGTAAAATAATTCCAAACTGTAATTCCTGCCAAATTGAATAAAAAAGGTGGAACAGACCCTGTATTAATACCCGCAACATTATTAAAAATGATTGTAAATGTTATTGAAGTAAATAAAGGTTGGATTAGATACCAAAGGGGTCCTAAAACGGTTTGTTTATAAACTGTAATAACATCACGTTTTACGAATAGGAACAATAAATCTCTGTATTGCCAAACCTCTTTAAGATTCAGGTAGAAAAATTTATTTTTGGGTGTTATTTCAAACAGCCAGTCATTTGACGAATTTGTATTGTTCATTCTAATTAAATTATGTTTGAATTTAAAATCCAAAACCTTATCCTTCTAAATTAACAGGATTTTTACTCTTTCAAATACTTCTTAAAATGCAAAAAAGGCGTTTTGAAAAAACACCTTTTTTATTATTCATTTATAATTTTAAATCATTTATCTCTAGAAGATTATTTATCCAAAACTTCAAAAGCAGAATTCATACTTTTAAATTCAGGGACAATTTTTTTCATCTTTGCCACAATATCTTCATTATCATAAAAATCAGCTATACCAATCAGTTCGTCAATATCGGTATGCAGATCTTCATATCCATCTTGTATTTCCTGAGCAATCATAATTTTATTGTGATAAGTTGGCAACGTTTTAGAAGTATCATTTAACAATTCTTCATAAAGTTTTTCACCAGGTCTGAGTCCAACAATTTTAATTTTGATTTCCTTATCAGGAATAAAACCAGCCAGTTTAATCATTTTCTTGGCAAGATCAATAATCTTAACTGGTTTACCCATATCAAATATGTAAATCTCTCCACCGTTACCCATTGCACCTGCTTCTAAAACCAGTTGACAAGCTTCTGGAATCGTCATAAAATAACGAATAATATCTTGATGTGTTATGGTTACAGGTCCTCCTTCAGCTATTTGTTTAGTAAATAAAGGAACAACAGATCCATTTGAACCTAGTACATTTCCAAAACGCGTTGTAATGAACTTTGTTACGCCAGGTATATTTTCTTTTTGATTTTTTAAGAATAAAGACTGTACATACTTTTCGGCTATACGCTTGCTTGCTCCCATCACGTTACTAGGATTCACAGCTTTATCTGTCGAAACCATTACAAATTTCTTAACATGATACTTACAAGCTAAATCTGCTAAATTTTTTGTCCCTTTTATATTAGTCAAAATAGCTTGTGATGGATTTTCTTCCATCAAAGGAACATGCTTATAAGCCGCAGCATGAAAAACTACATGTGGATTGTAGTTTTTAAATACTTTTTCTAATGCTTTTTTGCTTTTTATATCAGTTATTACAGCCACAATTTTAGCTGTTGAGTTCATACTCAAAGTTTCTAGACAAAGATTATGCAAAGGAGTTTCTGCATGATCTAAAATGATAACGGTTTTTGGATTAAAACCCAGTACCTGTCTTACGATTTCACTTCCTATAGAACCTGCTGCACCTGTAATAAGAATGGTTTTATCTTTTAATTGTTTCGAAATTGACTTACTATCTAATACAATTGGTTTTCTTTCTAGTAAATCTTCAATTTGAATATTTTTTACTTTTTGAGAAATCTCTTTTTGATTTTCCCAGTCAGAAATCAAAGGAACCGTGTAAACCCTGTAATTAAATTCAAGACATTGATCAACTATAATTAATTGCTCATCTTTTGTTAAACTTTTATCGGCTATGATTACTCCTTCTGCAGCTACAGAACGCATTAGAGCTGGTAGTTTTTTTCGTAATATCAAAATAGGCAAATCCAGCATTCGCTTAGAGGCATTTTGATTGTTCTTATCTACGAAACCAACAATTTTAAATCGTGATGGTGTTTCAAATTTTAATGCATTAGCTACAGAAATGGCATTGGCGTCAGTTCCGTAAATAACTGTCCTAATAAGTTTTGAATTCGTTTTTTCAGAAAAGTATAATTCGAAAGTTTGTTTTACAATTACACGATACAGAAACAATCCACAGAAAGAAAGCACTAAATTGATAAAAAGTGCCGTATTAAGAAATGCTTTGTGTCCAGAATATAACTCAAAAACTAAATTGAAAAATAAAAAAAACACTAAAACTGACATTTGAGAAAACAACAGTTTTATGGCATCTATATATGAGGAGTGCCTGATAATTCCCGAGTAAGTCCTAAAAAGCCAAAAGAAAAATACATTGACAATTATTAAACTCGCAACAAAATAAAAGTCATGAGAAATAATAATATAACCCAATGCTGTTCCTTCAAACAACATATATGTAAAGGTGAAGGAAAAAATAAGCACCATTATATCAATACCAACAATTATCCATCTAGGTAGATAACTTAGGTTATTAATATTAGCCCTTAAATTCCTTGGCGAAAAGGAATTGTACAACAAAGATGCTAATTTGGTTGATTTATCTGTATCCAATTTGGTTTAGTGTTAGTTTTAAAAACTTGTATAATAAACAAAAATACGAATTAAAGAATTCAAAAAAGTATTTTCAAGGAAAATTAAACTCCTATATTATTTTTCTTTTGTTTTAAAAATTCAATTAAGTACGATCCATATCCAGATTTTACCAATGGTAATGCTAAATCTTCCAGTTGTTTATCATTTATAAATCCTTGTCTCCAAGCTATTTCTTCAATACATCCAACTTTTAATCCTTGTCTTTCTTCAAGAACCTGAACAAATTGTCCAGCCTGCATCAAACTATTAAATGTACCTGTGTCAAGCCATGCAGTTCCTCGGCTTAATATACCCACTTTTAATTTTTTTCTTTCTAAATATATTTTATTTACATCGGTAATTTCATATTCACCACGAGCACTTGGCTTAATGTTTTTTGCAATTTCGACTACAGAATTATCGTAAAAATACAATCCTGGCACTGCAAAATGAGATTTAGGATTTTCTGGCTTTTCTTCAATAGAAATGGCGTTTAAATTTTCATCAAATTCAACTACTCCATAACGTTCTGGATCTGAAACGTGATAGGCAAAAACTACTCCTCCTTGAGGTTTAGTATTTGATTTCAATAATTCCTGCATATTAGATCCGAAAAATATATTATCTCCCAGAATTAGTGCAACATCATCGTCTCCAATAAATTCTTCTCCAATTACAAAGGCTTGTGCCAAACCATTAGGAACAGCTTGTTCTGCATAACTAAATTTGCATCCTAGACTAGAACCGTCACCTAATAATTTTTTAAAATTTGGTAAATCATGCGGAGTTGAAATGATTAATATTTCATTGATTCCAGACATCATCAAAGTTGACAATGGATAATAAATCATAGGTTTATCATATACTGGCATCATTTGTTTACTCATAGCTAATGTCAACGGGTGTAAACGTGTGCCAGAACCTCCTGCTAAAATTATTCCTTTCATAATATTTTTTAATTTTTAAAGATTATTCGAAATCAGTTTATACAAACATTTTTTTCAAACTCTCTTTATAATAAGGAACATCCAAATTATAAATTAATTTTATTTTTTCTTTGTTTAGTAATGAAAACTTAGGGCGTTTTGCTGGTGTAGGATATTCTGAAGTTGGTATTCCTTCAATATTACACTTGTATCCTCCAAATTCTTTTATTGCCAACGCAAATTCATACCAACTTATTTCTCCTTCATTTGAAAAGTTATATATTCCTGGAATCCATTCAGCTGACTCAAATATAGTTACCATCGCCTGTGCTAAATCAGCGGCATATGTAGGTGATCCAATCTGATCATTTACTACATTAAGTTCATCTCTTTGGTCCATTAATCTTTGCATGGTTTTAACAAAATTGTTTCCATATTTACTGTACACCCATGAGGTTCTTATAATAATTGAATCTGGATTTTGCTGCATACATGCAATTTCACCAGCCAATTTACTTTCGCCATAAACATTAATGGGATTTGTTTCAGCTTTTTCATCTAAAGCAGTTGAAGATGAACCATCAAAAACATAATCTGTTGAAACATGTATTAATTTCACATTATTTTCTGCTGTATAGCGTGCTATTACTTCAACAGCAAGATGATTAATTTTAAAAGCCAATTCTTTGTCTGTTTCTGCTTTATCAACTGCTGTATAAGCCCCTCCATTTAAGATAATGTCAGGTTGAATTTCATTCAATTGATTATTCAGAAGTTTTAAATCATCTAAAGTGATTTTAGTTCTATCTGCAAATATCCACTGATATTTTGGGTACTGTGCGGATAATTCAGCTAATTCAGAGCCTAATTGTCCTGTTGATCCCGTTACAAGAATTTTTTTCATTAAAAGAGACTATTACAGTTTTCTATAAAAGGAAGAATTTGGTCTTTTTCAGAAACTATAGCATCTTTCAAATCCATTCCCCAATCAATATTTAAGGAAAGATCATCATACTTAATTCCACCTTCTGAAGCTTTGTTATAAAATTGATCGCATTTATACATAACAGATGCAGTCTCACTTATTACTGAAAATCCATGGGCAAATCCTTGTGGAACTAATAATTGCTTTTTGTTTTCTGATGAAAGTAAAATACTAAAAGATTTTCCGTAAGTAGGTGAATCTTTTCTTAGATCTACAGCAACATCAATAATTTCACCTTCTAAAACTCGTACTAATTTGGTTTGAGCAAAAGGAGGATTTTGATAATGTAATCCTCTCAAAGTTCCATATTTAGAAAATGATTGATTATCTTGAACAAAATCAATATTAATTCCTAGATCTTCAAATTTTGTTTTACTATAAGATTCAAAAAAATATCCTCTTTCATCTCCAAAAACGGTAGGTTCAATAATTACTAAATCTTTTATAAATGTTTCTTCAATTTTCATATGAAATATACTCTACTTTTTTGTTTATTTATTAAAAAAGGTTTTAACCACATTTCCAATTCTATCTTTATCTTCATCTGTGAGATTGGATCCTGAAGGAAGGCAAAGACCACATTCAAACAATTTTTCAGATACTTTATTACCATAATAGGGATATTTCTCAAAAACTGGTTGTAAATGCATGGGTTTCCAAATGGGTCTTGTTTCTATATCTTTTTCTTCAAAAGCTTTCATAAGATTATAATTACTGTATTTAGCTTGATCAGAATTTACCACAATTGTAGTTAACCAATAATTAGAAAAGTAATCTTCACTTTTAGTTTCAAAGAGTTCAACCTCTTGAATGGATTTAAACAGATTTTTATAAAAAGAATGATTATTTCTTCTTGCTGTGATATTTCCTTCGAGTGTTTTTATTTGTCCTAGTCCAATACCTGCACAAATATTACTCATTCTGTAATTATAACCTATTTCGCTATGTTGATAATGAATCGCATTATCTTTTGATTGTGTGGCATAAAAAATAGCTTTTTGTTTTAATTCATTAGAATTAGACACTAGAGCCCCGCCGCTTGATGTTGTTATTATTTTATTACCATTAAATGAAAATATTCCAAAATGACCAAATGTTCCGCATTTTTTTCCTTTGTAACTACTCCCTAATGCCTCTGCACTATCTTCTATAACAGGAATTTCATAACGATCTGCGATAGCATGAATTTCATCTATCTTATAAGGCATTCCATATAAATGAACTGCTATTATTGCTTTGGGCTTTCTTCCTTTTTTTAATCTGTCTTTTATTGCAATTTCAAGATTATCTGGACAAATATTCCAAGTTTCATTTTCACTATCAACGAAAATTGGTGTAGCTCCCTGATACAAAATAGGATTTGCACAAGCAGAAAATGTTAAACTTTGACAAATCACTTCATCTCCAGCTTTTACTCCTAACAATATTAATGCTAAATGAATAGCAGATGTTCCAGAATTTAATGCGGTAACCAGTGAATCTTTTCCGAAATAGTTCTGAAGTTCAACTTCAAAATCATTTACATTAGGTCCTCCGGAAGTGATCCAATTAGACTTCAGTGCTTTTTCAACATATTCCATTTCAAAACCACTTTGCTTTGATAATGATAAATATATTCTACTCATTTAAATTCCAATAATCAGATGGATATCGAGCATCATCTTCTTTTACATTAGCTAATGGCAAAGTAGAAAACGATATTAATTTTGAGTTTTTTTCTAATGATTCAATGGCATTAGCATAGCCCGCAGGAACATGAACGATCTTACTATCAAATTCAGATACAACTACCGTTTCAATGGTCAAATCTTTTGATGGCTTTTCCCAATTATCAATTTTCACAAAATGAATTTTAAAAGAACCACTAACGCAATAAAAATTTTTCGAATCTAATTTATGTCCTTGCCAGGCACGTATTGGATTTTCATCAGAATTACTAATTATATAAAATCTCTCAATATCTTTAAAATTAAAATCATTTACATAAGAAATAGTTCCTCTATGATCAGAAAAATTCCCTCCTTCTATTACTTTCGGATTCATACTGTTACTCTTAAATTATTTTTATTGATTAAATAAAATTTTATTGAGTATATCAAAAGCAGTGGAATAATGACAATAGGAAACAGTATAAAATCATTTACTTTCTGATACAGAAATATCACTAAAATTGACACTCCAATTTGCACCACTGCATAATAAAGCGAAACTAATCGATGCTGTATTTTATATTCATTACTCAGAATCTGGTATAAATGCAGACGATGTGCTTCAAAAATATTTTGTTTCAAATACAAACGATGTAAGATTGTACAAACAGCATCAACTCCATAAACGGCTAAAAATAAAAGCCAAATTAGAGAACTTGTTGATAGAATAAGCTTTAAAATCAAATAAATAATCCAAAATGCAATTGCAATACTTCCTACATCTCCTGCAAAACATTTAGCCTTTTTTCTATAATTAAAAAATAGGAAAACTAAGCTAGCAATCATTCCATATTTTATAAAAGAACCATCAATAAACAATTGAACTTTTGTATTTACATAGAGTAATGCCGCAAGAACAGTTAAAGTATAAAGTCCTGTTATTCCATTTATTCCATCCATGAAATTATACGCATTGATAAGCCCGATAGCCAAAATATAAGCAACAACCACTCCCCATATTTCTACGGAAAGAAACAATCCCAAATCATAAAAAATTAAAGTTATCGCAAGGAAATGCATAGCAATACGAATTTTATTTGACAAACTCCGAATGTCATCCCAAAAGCTTATTAAACTCACTAGTGTTATTCCTGTAAAAAAGAAATAATTGTTTTCAATATGCTGCACAAAATATAGTAAAGAAGAAAACCAGAAAATAATTCCTCCTCCTCTTAAAGTTATTTCGGTGTGCGAACTTCTTTGATTGGGTTTATCAATAATATTGAAATGATCTGCCACTTTGAAATAAAGAAGCATCAATATCATTAAAATCAATGCCAATATTGTATACTGCATTCCTTATTTATTTAAATTTATTTCCACTCAACATCTTTTATTTCATCATAAACTTTTTGGATTCCTTGTTCTAAAGTTGTTCTTGCCTTCCATCCAAAACTATTTAATTTAGAAACATCCATTAATTTTCGTGGAGTACCGTCAGGTTTAGAAGTATCTGTTACAATATCTCCTTGGTATCCTACAACTTTCTTCACTAAAACTGCCAAGTCCAAAATTGAAATATCTTCACCAACTCCTATATTCACCAATCCTGAATCATTATAATTTTCCATTAAAAACAGACAAGCTTCAGCTAAATCATCTGCGTGCAGAAATTCTCTTTTAGGACTTCCTGTTCCCCATATAGTAACAGATGAATCACCATTACGTTTTGCAGTAATAAATTTTCGAAGCATTGCTGGAAGAACATGTGAATTATTGAGATCATAATTATCATTAGGACCGTATAAATTTGTTGGCATAACTGAGATGAAATTACATCCAAATTGATCTCTATAAGCGTCACACATCTTAATCCCTGCAATTTTAGCAATTGCATAAGGCTCATTTGTAGGTTCCAATTCACCTGTAAGCATATATTCCTCTTTTAATGGTTGAGGAGCCATTTTTGGATAAATACATGAAGAGCCTAAAAACATTAATTTTTTAACATTATTTAAATATGCCTGATGAATCACATTATTCTGTATCATTAGGTTTTCATATATAAAATCCCCTCTGTAAGTATTATTTGCAATGATCCCACCAACTTTTGCTGCTGCTAAAAAAACATAATCTGGTTTTTCTTGTGTAAAGAAATCTGCCACAGCTTGTTGATTTTTCAAATCAAGTTCAGATGAAGTTTTCAAAATAAAATTTGTAAATCCTTGAGCTTTTAATTTTCTTAAGATAGCAGAACCTACCATTCCACGATGTCCGGCTACATATATTTTATCATTTAATCTCATAGTGAATTTCTTCTATTTAAGATGTTTTTAAACTTAGTATTTAGCAATTGATCTTGCTTCGTTTAACATTTTTTCTCTTTGAACATATGCAATATCAGATGCCATCATTTCTTTTACTAAACCTGCTAAATCATATTGAGGAACCCAACCTAATTTAGTCTTTGATTTTGTTGGATCTCCAATAAGTAAATCCACTTCAGTTGGGCGGAAATATTGAGGATCAACAGCGATAATTTGTTTACCAATTTCAATCTGATAAGAAGGATGATTACAAGAAGCGACATACCCTTTTTCGTTTACTCCCTCTCCTCTAAATTCTATTTCTATACCGACTTCTGCGAAAGACATTTTCACAAAATCACGTACATAGGTAGTTTCTCCCATTGCAATAACATAATCTTCTGCAACATCCTGCTGTAGAATTCTCCACATTGCTTCTACATAATCTTTGGCATGTCCCCAATCACGTTGTGCATCTAAATTTCCTAGATACAAACAGTCTTGCTCTCCTAAAGCTATAGCCGCTGTCGCCATAGTAATTTTTCGAGTAACAAAAGTTTCTCCTCTACGTGGCGATTCGTGATTAAATAAAATTCCATTACAAGCATACATATTATATGCTTCGCGATAGTTTTTAGTAATCCAAAATCCATAAATTTTAGCTACCCCATATGGAGAACGTGGATAAAACGGAGAGTTTTCATCATAAAATCCTTTCTCATTTTTATTTTCTGCAAGTCCTCCATACAATTCAGATGTTGACGCTTGATAGATACGTGTTTTATTTTCCAATCCTAAAATACGAACTGCTTCTAAAATTCTTAATGTACCAATACCATCAACATTTGCAACATACTCTGGCGAGTCAAAAGAAACTTTTACATGACTCATTGCTCCTAAATTGTATATTTCATCTGGTTGAATCTCTTGAATAATTCTAATAATATTTGTAGAATCTGTTAAATCACCATAATGCAGTTTAAAATTCACATGGCTTTCATGCTGATCCTGATATATGTGATCAATACGTTGTGTATTAAAAGAAGAAGCTCTTCTTTTAACACCATGAACCATATATCCCTTCTCTAATAGTAATTCTGCCAAGTATGAACCGTCTTGTCCAGTGATACCTGTTATAAGTGCTACTTTCATATATTTTATATTGTAAAGTGTATTAATTATATTTTATTAAAGGATTTTATCGTTATAGCTAATCCTTCTTTTGTTGCTACTGGAAACTCTTTTTTTAGAGCTTTTTTAATTTTTGAATTACTTACAACGTAATTTTCAGTTAATTTATTCAGTCTTTCTGAATTTAATGGCAGTGACAGATAGTCTCCCATTCTTGCAATTGCTTTTATTCCAAAAGGAGAAACCTTCCAAATGACACTTTTTTTACTTAAGTTCGCTCCAATTGTTTTAATCAATTCATTTGTTGATAACGAATCATCATCTGCAACATGATAAATACCATTAGGAATTTCTTTAGTTTCTAACAATTCATTTATTACAAAACAAATATTTTCTACACTTAAAAAAGAGCGACGATTGTCAAAAGCCCCTAAAGGCCAAGGCAAGTTTTTTGAAACAAAATTATACAGTAAATTTAAGTTTCCTTTATTTCCCGGGCCATGAATCATACAAGGTCTTAGAATATATAATCTTTTGCCCAAGGGCAATTCTTTGCTTAAAAGATATTCTTCTGCCTGCCTTTTTGAAATACCATAATGTGTTTGGGGATTTGGTACAATATCTTCAGTCAATACTCCATCAATATTATCTGCTACAGCTTTTACAGAACTTAAATAAACAAAAACAGCTGCTTCAGACTTTAAAAAGGAATCAAAAACTTGTTTCGTTAATTCGAAATTGGCTTCATAATAGTCACTAGGTCTTGAAACATTCTTGATGTCATGAGCTTTTCCTGCCAAATGCACAATTGCGTTTTCTTTAAAATCAAAATATTGATCTGGGTGATATCGAAAACTTACAGTTTTTATAGTATTTCGTTTTTTTTCCAAATAAACTCTTAGATAACTTCCTACAAAACCTGTAGCACCTGTCATTAAAATCTCCATCTATGCAATTTCTTTTATCCAATAATTCAAATCTTTTTCTACAAATACGCAGTATAGCCAACCTTCTATAGAAGCTTTGTAATACAATTCTTGATTTACATCTTCATATACCGTTTCAAAGAAACCTTTATCTAAAATAATATTATCTCTATTAATTATATAAACATTATTAGGACTATAAAAACTGTACTTTTCAATTTCTTTATTAGTTGTAATTAATTTTTTACCAGCCCCTAATGCTTCAAATGTTCTCATAGTTAATCCCTTTTGTCCAGGATGATTAATATCTAGAATGACATTTGTTTTTCTGTATAATTCCAAAATTTCATTTTTTGTCAAACTTTTAAAACTTAGCTTTTTAAAATCAAATTTTTTAAAAGTCTGATCATATTTCTTTTTATAAAAATAAACGAGTCTACTATGCATAAAATAATAAGAAAAACATTTAAATCCTTGATTTTCACTCCACTGAATTATTTTTGTACTTATTTCATATCTATCGGAGTGTGCAGTTCCTAAAAAAAGCAAATCATATTCCCATTCATTCTTTTCTTCTTTAATAGATTTGTAAGAGTCTAAGTAAAAAAGAGGCCTAAAATTAATATTATATTTTACAGCATCATCAGAATCAAAAGTGAATTTTTTGTCAAAATACTTCAATATTGTTGTTGGGTGTGTATGGTTTGTAAAAGAATCCCATGTATAAAACACCATTTCACATTTTGGCTGAAGTTTTTTAAATTCTTCAAGAAAAAAACCTGGAACAACCTCTCCTCTATTTACAAATAATATGTCATATTTTTTATGAGCGACTTGATGAAGTATATTTTTATAATACTTATCAATCCTATGTTGGTAGACGCTTCTTTTTAACCTTATTATTCCTTTTGCAAAAATATTATTGGATGGTCTTTCATCATAGTAATCTACAAACGCCCCATATTCTTTAAGCTTTCCAATAATCTCTTTCTCTAAATTAAATGTTTGTACAGAGAAGAAAATTATATTCTTATTATGCAGATATTCTCTAAGTTTCATTTTAGCAATCCCTTCATTTTCATTTCCTCAAGAGATTTAGTTAGTTTATCTTCTTGAATTTCTTGTTCTAGTACCCACGAACTAAATTTTTTTATACCATCAGCGAAAAGGACTTTAGGTTCGAATCCAAGCAATGACGAAATCTTTGTCAAATCAGCGTAATTATGTCTAATATCTCCCAATCTAAACTTACCTGTAATTGTTACTGCAACGTCAATTTTGTATGCAGAAATTAAAGAATTTGCAACTGTCAATACATCCGTTGCTACTCCTGTTCCAACATTAAAAATATTACCATTTGCTTCCTCTTTTTCAATACCTCTAACTGTAGCATCAACCACATCATCAATAAAAACAAAATCTCTTGTTTCTTTACCATCTTCAAAAATTTGAATCCCATTATTGTTTCTAATTTGGGTAGAAAATATTGAAAGAATTCCCGTATAAGGATTTGATAAAGATTGCCCTGGACCATAAACGTTTTGATATCTGAATGACACAGGAGAAATCCCCAAAGTTGGACACACTGTCATAACCATTTGTTCTTGATTTTGCTTCGTTATGCCATAAACAGATGATGGATGTATCTTTGATTCTTCATCAGTTGGTAATAATTTTAGAATCTCAGAATCTTTATATCTTACTTCAAAATCACCTTCTAGCATATTTTTCTCATTTCTATGCGAAGGATACACAATGCCCAATTTAGGATGTTCATACTTCCCTTCTCCGTAAATAGATCTTGAAGAGGCAATTATAACTTTTTCGACTGAATATTTATTATTTGCTAACAAATCAAGCATTATTGCAGTTCCTTTGATATTCACCTCTGTATACTTTTCAATACAATACATTGATTGCCCAGTTCCTGTTTCGGCTGCAAAATGCACTATTATATTTTGGTTTTCTAAAGCTTTTTTCCAATCTTCTCTTGAAGTAACAGTTCCTTCAATAAAAGTAACTTTATCTTTTATACTTCTATATAAAGTTGATGTAATCTCGGGATTGTCTCCATGTATTTGTTTTGAAAGATTATCTAATACTGTAATCTTATAACCTTTTTCAATTAGTTTAAGCGCCAAGTTACTACCTATAAATCCTGCTCCCCCTGTTATTAATATATTTTTCATAATTGTATTTTTAATTTAAAAATGTTCCTTCAGAATTCGTTTTCTCCCATAGTCCACTTTGTGTATTATATCTTTTTATAATTTTAGCAGGTACACCTGCTATTATCGAATAATCTGGAAATATTCCTTTCACAACTGAATTTGCTCCCACAACACAATGATTTCCTAATATTGTGCCTGCTTGTATCGCTGCTCCAATACCAATAAAACAGTTATCGCCTATTTTTGTCTCCTTGATTATCATTCCCTGCTTTAAAATATTCACTCCTATTGTTGTATAATCATGATCAATATTAGTAATGAATACATTTGCTAATATGGTAGAAGATTTACCTATAGTAAGATTCGATCCAGATGTTATATGAACATTTTGAGCTATACCAACATCTTCACTAATTGTTATACTTGCATCCTTACCATGTACTTCCATACGGATATTTGGAAATAACCGAACATTTTTTTCAATAAAAATGTTTTTTATACCATGTAAATAAACAGGCTTTCCAATATATGAAGGCATCAAAAATTTACCAAAAAAAGGCTTATAAAATAAAGCTCTAATTATCCAAAAAAATTTAAAATACATATTTATAGCGTTCTCTTGACTTTAATTTTTCTCCGAAGATATTTAATTTTCGAGAATAGTCTAATCAATTGAAATTCTAAAAAATTTATTTCTCCTAGGCTATACATCTCTCTAATATTTTTATGGACTCCTTCCTCCATTGCTTCTAAATTGGCCGAAAGACCTGAAAATCCAACGGCTGGTTTTCCTCCTCCTGTAAAAACAAGACTTTTATTCAAAATAATCATTTTATTATTTAATGAAATACGCATCCAATAATTTGCATCTTCTGAATATTTTTGATTTTCATCAAAATTCCCAGTATTAGTTAAGATTTTTCTTTTAAATAAAACTGTAGAAGTTTGTCCTACAACTTTAATCAAAAGTTTTTTTAGCTTAATTTCTGCATACTCATCATTAATTACTTTGTAAGGGAAACCTATTTTTTCATCATTTCTACATGTTGCAACAAAATCGAAATCTCTATTTTTTAAATATGGAATTTGGATATCTAATTTATTTTTAAACCATTCATCATCGCTATCAAGTAATGCTATTAAATCTCCCTTTGCTGCATTTAACCCAATATTCCTTGCTGATGAAACACCTCCATTTTTTTTATTAATAATTTTAATAATTTTTTTTGAGTTATTCTCGCTAATTAATTTATCAACGATTTTTTCAGAATTATCTATTGATCCATCATTAACGATTAGAATTTCTAATTGCCCGTCGTAAGTTTGATCTAATACTGACTTAACACATTTTTCGATCGTACTTTCAGAATTGTACATCGGAATTATTACGGAAACATCCATCAATTAAATATTTTTATTCTCTCCAGACTACTCTCTTGATGTAGTCGGTATAACTTAAAATAATTCTAACAATTTTATCGGATACATTTGGCATTGAATAGTCAGCTACTGGTCTAAAATTTCTTTCATTTCCTCTTTTTTGAGTTTGAAGCTGAATTAGTCCTTGCAAGATTCGTTGAGGATTTAAACCAACCATCATTACAGAAGCTTCTTCCATAGCCTCAGGTCGTTCATGCGCATCACGTATATTAAGTGCTGGAAAATTTAATATTGATGATTCTTCAGAGATTGTTCCACTGTCAGATAAAACAGCAAACGACCTCATTTGTAACGCATTGTAATCATTAAATCCCAATGGTTTTAAAAACTTAACATTTTTATGAGTGGTTATACCTTTTTTATCAATCATGTTACGTGTACGAGGATGCGTACTAACAATTACAGGAAAATTATATTTTTCAGCAATTAAATTTAAGCTCTCTATAAGTCCGTTAAAATTCTTTTCGCTATTAATGTTTTCTTCACGGTGAGAAGATACCACAAAAAATTTCCCCTCTTCAAGTTCAAGTCTTTCCAACACATCTGAACTTTTTATATCATTGATATAATGATTTAAAACTTCAAACATTGGTGATCCCGTTTTTATAATTCTATCAGCAGATAAACCTTCACGCAATAAATATTCGCGGGCAATATCACTATAAGTAAGATTAATATCTGAAATATGATCTACAATTTTTCGATTTGTCTCCTCTGGAACTCTTTGATCAAAGCAACGATTTCCTGCCTCCATATGAAAAATAGGAATATGTCTTTTTTTTGCAGGAATGGCACACAAACAGCTATTAGTATCACCTAAAACTAAAAAGGCATCAGGTTGCTCAAGTTCCAGTAATGGATCAATTTTAATCAAAATCTGCCCTACCGTTTCTGCAGCAGAAACTCCCGCAGCATTTAAGAAGTGATCTGGCTTTCTTATACCCAGATCTTCAAAAAAAATTTGGTTTAATTCATAATCATAATTTTGACCAGTATGTACAATAATATGATCAATAGCATCTGATTTATCCAATGCCGCCATTACACGTGAAAGTCTTATAATCTCAGGACGGGTTCCAACAACCGTCATAACTTTTAATTTCTTCATAATAAATTCTTTCTTCTGATATGTCCTAAGAGATTCATAAACATTAATTAATATATTTTATAATTGATTTTTTTTAATAACTTTTTTTATTTTTAGTAGCTTTAAAAAGGAATCAAATTTAATTCAATCTTCCATTACAAAATCTATCTTTTTATTAGACCTCTAATAAATAAGTATCAGGATCATTTGGATCAAAAAATTCATTGATCCAAAAATTAGTATATAGTATATCACTGCCTATATTTTTAATATTGTGAGTATACCATATAGGCATATCTACATAAGCAGGATTATCCCCATCAAGATAAAATTCTAAAATTTCGTCACTATCAATTCGTCGTAATTGAATTAATGCTTTTCCTTTTATTACAGCAAATCTCTCTATTTTTCTTGTATGAAAATGGTTTCCACGAGTTATTCCAGGTACTGTTGTCGAAAAAGAAACTTGTCCTCCTACTCCTAGTCTTATAATTTCAACAAAACTTCCTCTTTCATCAGCATGTTGGGTAAATTTTACTGGAAAATACTCTTTAAAATCAATATAACAACGATAAGTATTGAATAAATTTAACTCAAACTTATTGTCTAAAACAGGTATCTGTCCTTTATCTTGATATTGCTCTTTATATGAATTTAGTAATGACAATAATTTAGAGACAGTACACTCAGAAGTGTGTTTTACTTGTATCAGATGGTTTCCTTCATTTTTCTTAATTTCTTCCAAAATAACTTCTACAAGTTCTCCTACATATATTAATTTAATTGTATTATCAACCTCAATTTTAGGTATTTCATTTCTAGCTATTTTATGACTAAAGGTAGCGACAACAGAATTATAATTCGGATGGCCAAATGGTCCAAAAACATTAGGAATTATCATACCTGTAAATTTTCCTTTTGATCTTTTTGCCCAATTTACAAATAGTTCTCGGCTATCTTTTTTTGATTTACCATACAAATTTTCATTTTCTTCCTGAGTTGAAGAAGAGAAAATAACATGAGCTCTACTATCTGTAAATTCCAGTGACTTGATTATTTTTTTTGCTAAATCAATATTTGTATTATAAATCGTTTGAGGATCGTTGTGTCTATTCATACCTGCAAGATGGACAATAACATCACATTCTGACACAAACTCATTTAATTTAGATTCGTCATCAAAATAATGTCTTTTAAAATCTATTAGAACAAATTCTTTTGGATGAAGTCCAATTGTATTAAATAAATGTTTACCAACAAATCCCGCTTGTCCGGTTATTCCAACTTTTAGCATATTATATTTAAAACTTTAAAATTTAATAATAGATTATCCTAAAATCTATTACTCCAAAACTACACAATACTTATTTTAATGTTAATCGATGCAATTTTTTCAAAGAATTATCCCGGCATCTGAGGAACATCTTCTCCAAAAACTTCTTTTCTTATTAATGGTAAAGTCGATAACAATTTTTTCATCCCCTCAACATTTTGTTGATATGTATTGTGAGAGTGATAATCCTCTATTAAAGAAATGTCTTCTTCACCTTCTGAAAAATACTGTGCATAATTTAAATCTCGATTATCAGCTGGAATTCTATAAAATTCTCCCATATCTTCTGCTTTAAGCATCTCTTCACGAGTACATAATGTTTCGTAAAGTTTTTCTCCATGACGTGTCCCTATTACTTTAATTTCATTATCGGCATTACAAAGTTCTTTCAATGCTTGGGCCAAATCACCAATAGTTCCTGCTGGAGCCTTATTAACAAAGAGATCACCCGGGTTTCCATGTTCAAAAGCGAATAAAACTAATTCAACTGCTTCATCAAGTGACATTAAAAAACGAGTCATTTTAGGGTCAGTAATAGTAATTGCTTTTCCTTCCTGAATTTGACTTAAAAACAGCGGTATTACAGATCCACGAGAAGCCATCACATTTCCATATCTAGTAAGACAAACTGTAGTATTCTGTAAATTTCTTGAAGCAGCTACGGCAACTTTCTCCATAAGTGCTTTAGAAATACCCATTGCATTAATAGGATATGCTGCTTTATCTGTACTCAAACAAATTACTTTATGTACTTTATTTTCTTCCGCAGCATCAATAACATTCTGCGTCCCAATTACATTAGTTTTAGTTGCTTCAAGGGGAAAGAATTCACACGAAGGCACCTGCTTTAATGCTGCAGCATGAAAAACATAATCAACACCACGCATAGCACGTTCAATGCTTTTATAATCCCTTACATCACCAATGTAAAACTTAAGTTTATTATTCTTTAATCGATTACGCATATCATCTTGTTTTTTTTCATCTCGAGAAAAAATACGGATTTCTTTAAAATGATCTGTCTCAAGAAATCTACTTAATACTGCATTCCCAAAAGAGCCAGTGCCCCCTGTTATTAATAATATTTTATTTTTAAACATATTAAAATTTTATTTTGAATTCTGTAACTATTATCCTTATAAAATCACCTGGATAAAAAGTTTAAATATTTATCTGCTACCGTTTCTAATAAGTAATTTTTTAAAATTTCTCTTAATTTACTTCTATCAACTATTTCTTTTCCATTAAAAAAGGTAATCAATTTTTCTAGAGTTATATCATTATTTATTTCACCTGGATAGATACTCAGACTTAAAGGATATTGCTTTAATAATTCTGCAGATGTATCATTCTCTATGGTACAAATATTTAGAATCTTCTTACTTGAATACATATATTCTATAAGTTTACTAGGTTCTTGATACTCATTACTATTTCCTATATTTAAAAGAATATCGGCATTTTTTATAACTTTATTTACTTCTTCTCTAGTTATGAAATTATTAAGATGTATATAATTACTTAGTAATTCCGGATATTTAGCAAATTCATCTTTTGTATCTGTAAAATCGCCATAAAAATCAATTTCTATTTTAATATCAGGATATTTTTTTAGCAAATTATCAAGTAAAACAAGTAAGTTTTTAGGAGATCTTGTGGCCTGAGACAAAGTACCCAAAAACAGTAAACGAATTTTTTCATTTTCAATAGTTTTACTGTAATCAAATTCTACAGGAATAAAAATGTTATTATTAACACCTATCTTATGTTCTAAAGCAGGAAAAAGAGAAACATATTTTTTTTTTATTTTTTCTGTGAGTACAGAATTAAAATCTGCACGTTTAAATATTTTGTTTTCGTATGATACATTTAACCTGTTATACAAGAAAAGGTTATTAACTCTCGCATTAAAGCAAAAAGGGTCAATTGTATCCGCTAGCCAATATAGGTTTGGAAATTTCTTTTTAAGTTTATCTCCTATCCTATGAGCAGAAAAAGTCCATGAAGCTGTAATAAGTTTATCTATATTATGTTCTTCTATAATTTTAGACGCCACCGGTACAGCAGAGAAGGTCCATAAAAAAGAATGATCTGGCCAATAAATATTCGACCATGTAGCATTATAAATTTTACGAATGAGTCCCTTGAGAAAAAATTTAACCCCTTTATTATCAATTTTAGATTCTACTATAGGATTATTGATACTTTCTCTATATTGATATTTCAAATTACCAATAAAATATTCTGTTGTTCTATATATTTTTACTCCATCTATTTCTTCATATGCTAAATACTGATTTTTATCGGCAGTAACAACATAAACTTCGGCACCTTTATTAACCCAACTTTTGGCTATATTAAACCAGCGATAAGTATTAGGTTTTCCTTCTGGATAAAAATCATACGATAATATTAAGATCTTCATGGCAATATTGGTGACTATGAGGCAATGTTATTTATTACTATTATTTCTTTATTTTTTAATCCCCACATTAACATTGCTGCAGACATTAAAGAATATCGCATATCTTCATTACTATAAAACATTATTAAGACTAAAAAAATTAAAACTCTTATTACAAGCGAATTAGATGTTTTTTTTGCAAAACTGAATAACATATAAACAAATAAAAATCCTGTAAAAATACCATACACTGCTAAAATTGTGGTTATGGTGTTGGTATTATTTCCAATATCTAATGATACACCAATTAAGGCTAAAGTAGCCTTCGAAAATGTTAAAGGATATATCTTTATACCTACTCCAAAAAGAAAGTTCTCTAAAAATATATTAAAATTGGCTAAAACAGAAACACCTCTGGCTAAAGAACTACCTTCACCAATAGAATCCTTCCCAATTTTATCAAAGATCATATTGTAGAATTCTGCTGAAGATAAAATAAACAAAACGGCAAGCATAATTAATCCTAAAATTATTGCTTTATTTTTTAATACCACCTTTTTAGTGCTTTTAATAAACAAGTACGCAAATAAGATTGTTCCTAATATTATAAAGGCTGCTGTCGAAAATGTAGAAACAATGGCAAGAATGAATACTAATAAATAACGTCTATTTATTTCTTCCTTAAAAAAAAGTTCTAAAATTACTGCAAAATTCAAATAAATCATAAAAACGCCAGGCTCTCTAAAAATACTCATATTTCTGATATATGTATTCTCGAATGAAACCATACAAATACCTAAATTATAAACATTTGCACCAGCTGAATTTGTTTGCATGGGAAATATTTGAAAAATAGAGCTAGATATATTTGAAATTATAAAAATTAATAACGAAACAAAACTTAAAGTGTAAACTATTTTTAAATAAACATAAATAAATTGTTTACTTGAATAAAAATTGACCACTAGCAAAGCTAAGAAAAACAACCATATTTGATATACATAGCCCCCAGATATATCAAAATTATAAAAAGAGGTCAATATTATAAAAAATACAATCAAATAGAAAACTAAACTACTTTTTGTTAAAGTAGTAAGGAATTTCAAATTGGTAACAGACAACAGATAAACCGTTAAAAGTAAATAAATTATATATTTAGCTAGTAAATACACATAATTTTCATTAGTTCCAAAATTAAATGTATCATCAGATATATATATTATTATAAAAAGAACAATATAATGTGAGAATTTTAAGTTACTTATACTTTTATCTTTTAATCCTTTTATCATTATTTGGTAATACTACTTTGCAGAATTATGACATAAATAAACTATAAATCATATCAGTACAAATGAAATTTATCTTTTAAAATTTATTAATGATTACTTGCACTGATAGATTTTTTTGCATTAATTTTTGAAATGTTTTTTTTGCATTACAACACATTTCACTATACTCAAAATCACTCATGATTGACATATAATTTATTGCGTCTGCCAATTTTTTTGGATGTTTATTATTAAAAAAAATACCATTTGTGTGATTAACAATCTCATTCATTCCCTCAATGTTTGAAACTATAACTGGTTTACTTTTAAAAAAAGCTTCCAGAATTGGCAATGCCGCATGTGGCTTAGAAAATGGAGAAATAACTCCTCTACAATTATTGTAGTAGCTAAAAACATCATCAACCATACCTACGTTTATAATTCTCTGAGATCTTATTAGTTCATTTTCTAAAGAATTTACTTTCCAGTAAAAAGGATCGAAAATAGCAAAAAGTTTATCCAATCTACTTTCTAAATAATTATGATTCCCTCCTAGAAAAAAAATCTTTATATTTTCATTTAGATATGGCAAAGATTTAACAAATTGCTCAAATCCTTTAATTCTTTGACTACCGCCTAAATACAAAAAATATATAAACTGAGGCTGAAGTAAAATCTCTTTATCGTCGGCTCTATTTTTGGATACAATAGGGTCATATATTACAGTTGTTTTTTCCAATAGTCCAATCCTTTTGCTATTGTCCTTAGAAATTGCAATAATCCAGTCGCAATATTTAGAAACATTTCTTTTAATTATATTCTTTCTAAACCCAAAAAGACCTTTAGCTAATGGTTCGCGTATATGAATTATAACTTTTTTATTCAGATTCTTCGCTGCTCTAGACCAGTCTGAAATAAAGGTTGAATTTAAATATACAATATCATATTCAAAATTTAGCCTTTCTAACTCTCTCTGAGCAAAATAATATTTATTTAAAAAGAATGTAACTAAATTTTTAACCATTCTTATAGAACTAGCAACGTTAAAGTATGATGCCTCACTATGTAAAAACAAACTATAATATTTCTTATAATTTATCGAATATGGAAGAAAAACGTCAACTCCTGTGTTTTTTATATAAGTAACTGCTTCGCTGTCAAAAACACAAAAAACCTTGACATTATTTTTTAATTTAAGTTCATCAATTAAACCTAATAATGCTATTAACCCTCCCCCTACACCTATTCCATGATGAATTATAAGAATATTTTTCAAGTTTTTAATTTATAGTTTTACTATTAGTGAAATTTACAGGTACTAAAGTTTTTAAAAATTTAAATAAATATAAAATTTTAGCTGATAATGGAAAGTGTACATTAACTATTATACTAACTCTTTCCTTTAAATACTGTTTGCTAATTCCTGTGGAGATTCCACCAAGAGCAAACGTGGAAATTGATTCATTAATGTACTCAAACTTATATCCTTTTTTAAACATTTTTAGAAAAAAATCATAATCTGATGAAATCTTATAATCAAGAGAAAATGGTGTTTCAACTAAAAGTTTTGTTCTTACAAAAGAACTTTGATGACAAAAATTAAGAAGATAGTTTATTTGATCTAACGGTCTAGCCACATCTACAAAAAGAGAGTCATCTTCCTTTTTAATTATTACATCCCCATATATAATACCACATTTTTCATCTTTCATTACTTCTTGTAAAGAATCAAAATTGTGAATTGCGAACTCATCTCCTGCATTCATGAAATTTATCCACTCTCCTTTCGCCATTCTGGCTCCTTTATTCATTGCATCATAAATACCTTTATCTGGTTCAGAAATCCATCTAGTAATTTTATCTTTATATTTTTCCACTATAGCAACTGTATTATCAGTACTACCGCCATCTATAATGATAAATTCGTAATTTTCGAAATCTTGATTTACTACACTTAAAATAGTATTTTCAATTGTTTTTTCACAATTAAAAACTACTGTTACAATAGAAATTAAAGGACTTATAGATTCCATTTATTAAAACTTGAATTCATTAATTGTTTTATATCATGGAATAATAAAACGTTTTCTTTTACAACTTTATAATCAAAATCCCACCATTTTAATTTTAACAAAAAATCAATTTCATTTTGCTCGAATCTATATTTAATTAATTTACCTGGGACTCCTCCAACTACACCATATGGAGGTATATCTTTAGTAACTACAGCTCCAGCAGCAATTATCGCACCATCGCCAATTTTTACTCCACCAACTATTGTAACATTCTCTCCAATCCAAACATCATTACCAATCTCTATACTCCTATATTCTTCAAAATAAGATTTATCTACAAAGGCAATTTGAGACTGCTGCGATAATGAATAAAATACAGGGTGTGTTGACACAAAAATTTTGCTGGGATGAAAGCCTAAACCACATTTTACATTACTAGCTATTGAACAATAATTTCCTATTTTTGTATAGATAATTGAGCTATTAGCAGCAACATACGTAAAGTCGCCTAGAGTTACATTACTTAAGATCACATTATCATAAATTGTGTTATATTTTCCGAAATAAGTTTTGTCGACTGTTACCATATTCCCTAACCTCAGCTTTTCATTTGCTCTTTCGATTTGGTTTTTCCTAAGGTAATATTTAAACTTAAAAGGAACTATTTTTTTTAAAAGACGTAATACCATTATTAGCTATTTATGTAGTTTTTTCTTTCAAATGCATCAATAAAAGAGTTCTCGGTAGCATTCCAAATTTTAACTTTAAAATAGTCTGCGTATTTTCTTAACTTATGATAACCCTCAAACATCAAAGCGTAATCGCGTAAAATCTCATGCATTTTATATATACTACCATCAACTCTAGTAAAAACATTATAGTTTATTTGTTTAGCGTCATAAAAATGATAGTCTATTGTACAAACATCATTTTTTTCATTAACAAATAATTGTTTTGTCCAAGAGTGATCAGAACCTAAAATATTAATTTCTGAAAAGCCAATATTAATTGAGATGAAGATTGATGATATTAATACATTCTGTATTGGAGGAGCTGCTAAACCTTTTTTAAATAATAAGTAATTTAGATATTCAAATCCTTTCATCGAAATAACCGTTGTATTAAAGTCCACTATCTTCAAAAATTTATTGCTTTTTAAAACATCAGTTAGAATATTATTTTTCAACGCATTAGAAGGAACAAATATTGTCATATTCCAACTTGTGGTATCTCTAATAATTTCTAATATCTTTTTACAATTTCTTACAACTTCACTATTTTCATTAGAACTCCAATATGCTGGATCAGCAAAAACATAATATTTAGGTTTTATAATATTAAAGTAATCAGATGTCGCAAAATTATTTACAACAAAAATATTTTTATCGATAAAAAAGTCACAATTACCATCCAAATCATTCTTTAAAGATGGTCCGTTTCCAAATATATAACAAGTTCCGAAATCATTAATTGAAGGCAGCTTTACAGTATATTTACTAAAAACCCCAACTTTTAATAGGGAAAAACAGCTAAAAATAAATTTATATATTATTTTTAATAGATGAATTATTATGCGTTTAAGCTTAGTTTTCATATTTATTATTCCATTGCATTACAAAATATAAATTTAATGTCGTTAATTTATATTTTGTCTATTTTCAAAATTTTAAACCAATAAACAATTAGGGATGATAAAAACAATAGGGTTATAAAAATTTTATACAAAACATTTAAATCAATGACTAATAAAACTATAATAAGACAAATAATCGTCAAGAAGAACCATATTACAGGTCTAAAATTTGTAATAGCTATTTCTTTATAATCATTTAGAAAAAATGTGCCATAGCCCATTATCAAATAGCTAATAAACAACACAAAAGCAGGAACTTTTATCCCGTAATGGGGAATCAATAATATATTTAATAATATACAAAAAATCCCAGCCCCAAAAGTAACTTTCCATAAATTTTTTGTTTTCTCTCTATAAAATAAAACAGTCGAAATGCCGAAATACATAGGTCTATAATTATGACACATAATAAAAACTGCTGATAAGAAATAGGCTGTCTTTAATTCATCGTTGTTTATCATTAATACAAAAATTTCCTTTAACCAAATACATCCAACTGAAGATATAACTAATAAAAAGAACTGAACCCCCCAAGTAAGATTGCGTACGTCATTATATTTTTTTTGTTTAATTTGTTCAGAAATAATAGGTGAAGCGGCTGTATTTATAGCTCCAACAACCAACGCCATTAATCCTCCAAATGATGCTGCAAAACCATAATACCCAATTTGTGCTGTACTTATCAAGAAAAATTTTAAAAGTAAACTATCTGCTGATCCTAATAAAAAACCGCTATAAAAATGTGGAATCATAGGTATAGAAATACTCAGCCCTTTGAGAATTGTCTTTTTCTTAAATTTATAAATTGGCTTAATTTTCAATTTATAATGTAATGGATACCAATAAGAAAAATGCAACAACAACATTGATAAGCAATTGGCAATAAACCATCCCATATAATGTAAATTTAAAATTACAATAGTATAATAGTTTAAAGAAATTGTTATAAAAGATATTGCTATTGTTCGAATTACAACCTGCTTAGGTTTTTGATTGAGCTGATAATACATTTGTCCTAAAACATCAGCAGGACCAAAGCAAACTATTGGAACAATATTAAGTATTATAATCCATTCTAAATTATCTCTCGCCTCATCAGGGATCACAAAATAAATCACTAATGCTAATAAAATTGAATAAAAAATCATCCAAATATTCAAAAAACCATAAAACTGCCCCCATTTAATTTTGTAATGATTAGTATGATGATAGAATGCATTGCTTAAAGGTAATTGCAATCCTAACATTGCCAAAACACCTATTAATGCCACACTCGAATTCATTAAAGATTGAACTCCATAGTCTTCTGTTGTCAGAACCTTTGTAAAAATAGGTAACATTAATAAACCTATTATTTTAGGCACAAATGGACCAAGTCCATAAATTAGACTATGTGATATTACTTTTTTAAACATCTAAAATAGTTGTAGTATTTTTAAAAGGTTATTATAATTCCAGTTTGTTTAAGTTTATTCTTGATAAATAGATAGAACTTCCTGTAGCTTGTTCATGAGAAGAATAATAACTAATCCATAAGAAATCATCTTTTTGAAACATACCTGGGTAAGAGCAATCCCCACCACTTTCGAATGTCATTATTTTTTTATATTTTTTTACATTTAAATCATAATATCCTAAAATTAATTTATTATTCTCTCTACCAGATAATAATATTCCATCTTTGTAAAAGATAAAATTAGGGCCTCCAAATTGATTTATAGGTATTGTATCTATCCATTTCCAAGTAGCCCCTAAATCCTTAGATATTCCTAACAAAGCAGTTTTATATTCTCTACGTACTATTGTATAAAAAAGACCATCATTATTAACTCTAATTGTTGCTTCGGAAGGGTAGCCTTCAATTGGAGAAATTGAATTTATATGAGTAAAATTGAATCCATCATCACTTAAATAAAAGGTAAATATATTTTGTTGAAAATTATAACCGAAAGAATATGCTCTATTTTTATACCAAGTTATCCTCCATGGGTAGGTCTGATTGCCTTTTATTTTTGCATCAATAGAATTAGAATTATTATCTAAGTAAATATCTTTGAAAGATTCCCATCCTAAATCAGAGTTATAGTCTGCTCTAAAGTCTTTAAATTCAGATGGGTCTGAAACATTCTGCATTTTATATTTTGTGCCATGAGTAATTAACATTAATTTTTTATTATTTATAGAAAATTTTGGATCTCGTAAATCAAAACCATCACTTTTATATATTTTTGCTAAATCCCAATCATCAGCATTTGAGCTAGAAATTATTCTGACTATTCCATTTTCTCCAAAAATATGTTTATCTGATTCCCTATAAGTTAAAAACCATTTATCATCGAAAAACACTAAATCTGTAAAAGCTTTATGTTTTTTATCTATTGGAGTTATTCTTTTTGTTAAAATGACTTCATTTGATTTTTTATCAAAAACTTTAGGTTCTGGCTGATCATCAACATCAGCACATGAAAGGAATAAAACTAGAATGAAAAAGTGATAGTATTTTAGCTCCATATAATCTATGTATCTCCTAATTAGTGTTAAAGTTTGAAAAATAATACTCTAATAATATCCAATCTGCCATTGTATCAACATCAACACTTCTTTCATTTGGCATTATTACTTTTTTAATTCTCTTGAATTCATTCATCGATCCTTTTTTGAGAGATAAAACATTCATTAAATACATTGAGCCATTGAAAGCAAATACATTAGGGCAATCTTGTCTACGTTGAAAATTACTAATTTTACTTTTCACTAAAAGTCCATTTTTGTCTTCTTCAAAAAGTGTAAAATAAGGATTCTCCTTAGACTCTTTTACAGTCACAACCATATCCGTATCATTATCATAGGATAAAATTACATTGTCCAAATCTGTTTTTGCCCTTAATGGAGAAGTAACCTGTAGTAACATAACACAATCAAAAAACTGACCTCTTTCTTCATAAAACTTTAAGGCATGAATAATGACATCATAAGTAGTCGCTGTATCTGTAGCTAATTCAGCAGGTCTCTTAAAAGGAATTTCAACTCCTAAGTCTTTAGCAATTGAAAAAATAATATCATCATCTGTTGATATACATAATTCATCATTCTCTTTAATATTTTTTAACACAAATTCAATAGTATGAGAGATGAGTGGTTTATCTCCTAGAATCTTAGTATTCTTTCCTGGTAGTCCTTTTGATCCAGCACGCGCTGGTATTATATACAGTATTCTCATTTACAAACTTATGAGTTTAACATCTATTTGCGCTTTTTCAAAATCTTCATGTTTACCTACATCTAACCAATAGCCAATAAATGGAAAAGAAATTACTTTTAAATTTTTATTTATGAGCTCTTCCATTAAATCAGTTGCATTAAAAAAAGTATTTTTGGGTATATATTGTAACATATCTTTTTTAAACAGATAAATTCCACCATTCGAATAGTAAGTATATGTAGGCTTTTCTTTAAAACTTTTTACTTGACCTTTAGTCGTTTCTAAAACTGCATATGGAATATTTACTTGGTACGGTATTGTCAAAACTGCTAAATCAGCTTCCTCTCTAATAAATTCCAAAAAAAACTGTTCATAATCAATATTCGTTAATAAATCAGAATTGGTAACTAATATAAAATCATGTTCAAAATTTTTAATTTGAGAAACTGCCCCTATAGTTCCTAAAGGTTCATCTTCCCAAACATATTCAATCTTAACATTTTTTGTTTTACCATCACCAAAATAATTTTCAATTTGTTCACCTAAATATTTAACAGAAATCCAAAAATCATCAATTCCGAATAAAGCTAATCTATCAAGATTATGTTCCATAATTGCTTTGTCTCCAACTTTTAAGAGAGGCTTTGGAGTATAATTTGTAAGGGGTTGTAATCTTTGTCCTCTTCCTCCTGCCATAATTACAGCGTCTATAGGTAAGTATGATTTAATTATTCTAAAATTAATGATATTTACAACCTTCCGATTTTCATCCACTACAGGAATAATTCTAAAATCACCTTTCCGATATTCTATTATTTTTTCTAAATTATTTTCTCCTTTAACAATGAATCTCGGGTTCTCCTGTATAATATCGTCAATTAAACTATCGATAGTAAATCCTTTGATTAATCCTCTTCTAACATCTCCATCAGTAAGAGCTCCAATTAATTTATCATTAACATCTACTACAAATAATATAGCATCTTGAGCCAGTATATTTAATTGCAATAAGGCTTCTTTTATTTTACTTCCAGAAAGAATCAAATGATCTTTATATACTCTCATAATTTTTTAATTCAAACTATTTACCTTAAATTATTTATCGATATATTTCAACAATTGAAATGACTCTGCGTATTTAACACCAACACTTGCTCCACGAAAGTGTGCTAAAGCTTTGATATTTTCTAAGGATCTGGGAAAAGGGTGCTCTGCAATTTCTGATCCAAAAACTTTCATAATTTCAAGTTTTTGATCAATATAATCAGTAATATCAACAAAGTAATTTGGTAAAAAAAGTTTCTCTGCTAATGCAGGGGCAAATTCAGTTTCAGATATACATTCATACATGAGAATTTTTTTTATAAAAGGATATCTAAAAGACTTTGTACAAGCCATTACTGCATCAAAAATGACTCTATGATCCGAATGTGCATCTGATCGATTTAAACAATAAATTACTTCTGGTTTTACCTCACCAAAAATTTCAGAAATTTCAGGAACCATTTTCAATAAACTGCTTGAAGATAAAGTCATTGTTGGATAATCTAGAAAAAAGGTCTTCTCTATTCCCAGTAATTTTTCAACTTGTTTAATCTCTTCTTGCCTGCTATCTACTCTTTCTTTTGAAAAACCTTGGTTTTCAAATACATTTGTAACAATAAGCCAATATACATGGTCTCCATTATTTACGTGCTTTAAGATTGTACCTCCTGCACCTAAAGTTTCATCGTCTGGATGAGCTGAAACAACTATAATATTTTTCATTTTTTTTATTAAAGTATATATGATCCTACTTCAGGTAAGTCAATGAATTCATGTTTTACTAACCAAATAGCAGAATCGCCAGTCTTTACTTTGATTTTATTATCTTTTATATTTAGTACTTTTCCAGGTTCTAAATTATCCCGTTCTCCAATATCTTCGCTAATTTCTACTTCCCAAACAGTAATATTTTTATTTTTATATTCTAAGTGAGCACCTATGTAAGGCTTAGTTAATCCCCTCACTAAATTGCAAATTGTCTTCGTTGCTAGTCTAAAATCAATTATCCCATCTTTAGCAGTTCTTTTACGCCAACTATTGCCTTCACTTTCAGTTTGTTTGATTCTGATAAAAGTGTTATCTTTTAATTTAGAATGAAAATCTTCAATTTGTCCTAAAGCTATATCAATTAATTTAGCATATAAACTAGTTGCATCATCTTCAAAAAGTATTTCAAACTCTTTTTGAGACAATATATCTCCAGTATCAGCACCTTCATCCATAAAGAAAAAAGTCGAACCAGATTTTTCTAGGCCTAGTATTTTTGCCCAAATTAACGGATGCCTTCCCTTATTATTTGGTAGTAATGTGGGATGATATCCAATTACTCCTAGAGGAGCAATTTCAAGAACATTCGATTTAATCAAATTTGACCATCCAAAACAAAAAATTACGTTTGGAGCTAAGTTTTTTATCCAATTTACTGTCTCCTCCGAATTTATATCTAAAGTATAATGAAATGATATCTTATTAATTTCAGCAATGGGTTTTAGGTCAAAAAAATCATTATTAAAATTTGATTCTTTTTTGGTAATTACACCAACAATTTCGGCTCCAATAGAAATCAATTTATCTAAAGCTTTAGCAGAAAAAATCACAGACCCTATATAAACTATTTTCATAACTTATAAATTATAAAATTGCTTTTTAATTATATTTTTAATATCCATATTTTTTATAACCTTTACAATTTCATCCGATGAATTTCTTTCACCGTAAGGATTTTCTGATTTTTTAATTTTTTCTTTAAAATCTAAAGACATTGCAAGATGTATTGCTTTTTCAATTTCAACCTTATCAGCTTTACAATCTATAACAGAAAGAGCTTTTACACGTCCTTGCTGCCTATCCCCAATATTTAATGTAGGTTTTTGAAATGATGGGACTTCAATTAATCCACTTGAAGAATTTCCAATCACAACATCCATAAATTGAATTGCTGAGAGATATCGCAATTGTCCCATAGAGGTAAAAGAAATCGCTTTTTGTGGATTATTTAGAACATATTCATCAATCATTTGAATTATAATACGTCCTTCAGTATCAGCATTTGGTTTTGTAAAAATAATTGTGACATTTTCAAATGTATCAAGAGCACTTAAAAGCTCCTTAAACTGCACTTCTGCTGTAGCATTGTCTAACGTTACAGGATGGAATGTTACCAAAAAATTATTCTGTTTCAGATGAAAATTAATTGATTGTTCAAATTCTTTCCTATTTAATAATTTTAGTTTATTTATATTTTCGATTCCCAAGGCTCCAACATTGAAAACATTTTGTGGCTGTTCGCCTAATTGAATAACACGTGATCTATATTCTTCGGTACTTGTAAAATGAATGTGTGACATTTTTGTAATTGAATGTCTTATAGCTTCATCAATTAATCCTTCAGTTGCTTCCCCTCCATGACAGTGTGCAATTGGTATTTTTGAAACCATAGCTGCAGAACATGCCGCAAAAATCTCAAATCTATCACCTAGTACAACGATTAAATCAGGTTGCAGTCTTTGAAAAGTTTCAGAAAAACTAATAATTCCTAACCCAATACTTTTTGCAATTCCCACCGGAGTATCAGAAGAAAGTAGTGTTTCTACTTTTTCGTTAATATAAAATCCGTCTTCAATTATTCTTTTATAAGTTAATCCAAATTCAGGAGACAGATGCATCCCCGTTACACAGATTGATAAATCAATATCTTTATCATTATTTAAAGCTTTAATTGTCCAATACAACAAGCCGTACTCTGCCCTTGTGCCTGTTATTACGCAAATCTTTCTCATACAAAGTGATTTTCAGACAGTGGCTCATTAGCTTTTGCTGGTGCTGAAAGTTCTTTACCAATAAAATTATATATTTTCATTGGACTTATCCCTGTACCTGGTCTTACAATTAAAATATCATCTTCTTTTAAAATATGACCAATATTCAAATCATGTTTAAAATGAAGACTTTTCCTAACTACTTGAATGTTTTTCCTTTCAGATTCACTAGCTTCCTTAATTCCATTTCCAGAAATTGCCATTTCAACATTTCGAATAGCATCAACCATTGCTTTTAGCTCAGAAGGTTCGAGGGATGCTAAATGATCTGGACCATTTAAGGTTCTATCAATAGTAAAATGTTTCTCAATAACTTTAGCTCCCATTGCAACTGCAGCAATAGGTATTTCGATACCTAATGTATGATCAGAATAGCCAATTCTCACATCGAATTCTTTAGCAATTTCATTCATTGCCTTAAGATTAACATCTTTCATTGGTGTAGGATATTCTGTGTTACAATGCAAAATAGAGATTTTGTTTCTTTTAGCTCCAGCGTGTATCAAAACTTCGATTGCTTCTTTAATTTCAAGAATATTAGCCATCCCTGTTGAAAGAATTATTTCTTTATTTTTTCTAGCAATATATTCCAAGTAAGGTCTATTTGTTAATTCACCAGATGGAATTTTAAAAATTTCTATTCCTAATTTATCTAAAAAGTCAATACTTTCAATATCAAAACCAGTTGACAAAAATTGTATATTTTTAGATTTTGCATAATCTAACAGAAGATAATGCCATTCATCTGGCAATTCAAGTTTTTTAAGCATTGCATACTGGGAGTCATCGTTATCATTAATATTTTTGATCTGATAATCAGCTTTTTTTGCTTCTTTGCTAACAATCTTATCTGCTTTAAAAGTCTGAAATTTGACATAATCTGCTTTAGCAGCAGCAGCAGCATCAACTAATTTTTTTGCTATTTCAAAATCACCATTATGATTAACACCTGCCTCAGCAATTATTATAACTTTTTCCATAAATATCTACTTTTTTTTCGCTGGATTTCCAAACCAAACTTCGTTATCTGGTATATTATTTATTACAACACTTCCTGCACCTATAATGACATCTTTACCAATTATAACACCTTGTTTTATTACTGCATTCGCACCTACAAAACTTCTTTCTCCAATCTTGACATTTCCAGCTAAAACTGCACCTGGTGCTATATGTACCGCATCTTGTAAAATACATTCATGTTCAATTATGCAACTAGTATTTAAAATTGAATTTTTCCCAACTTCTACAAATGCATTAATGGCAACACTTTTATTAATAAAAGTACCTTGACCAATAATTGCAGTTTTAGAAACATGAGCAGTCTTGTGTATAATTGTCTGAATCTTTTTTCCTTTTCTTTCAATTAAATCTGCTATCTTTTGTCTAAGATAATTATCTCCGATTCCTAGCGCAAATGAAATTTCTTTTGACCAACCGATAAAATCATTATCTTTTTCAAAACCTAAATAAACTAAATTATATGGATTAGATATAGCTTCTTCTTTATCTGAATAACCCAAAATTTCATAGTTATTATCTAAAATAGTATCTGCAACTACATATCCATGTCCGGAATATCCGACAAGAATTATTGATTTATCTAACACTACTAGGTATGTTTACTATTCGATCTTCTAAAAATTCTGCATTTAATTGTTCATCCCTTTGACAATTTGAATACATAGGCAGACGATACATTAGTTTCCATATTGGTCTCGTCATTACATTATTTTTATTTGTGCTTTTTAAAAATAAATCTCTTTCCGATTTATTTTCCAACTCTATACACATTAACCAATAATTCGCTTCTGTATCTGGAGTTTCTGTTCTAAATATTATACCATTTGACTCAAAAAAAGTCTTGTATTCATTTGCTAATTTTCTTTTGTTTTGAAGAAAATCATCTAGCTGTTCTAATTGTGCACATGCTAATGCGGCATTTAAGTTTGGCATTCTAAAATTATAACCCATTTCATCATGCACAAATTCATAAGGATGTGGAATTTTCGCTGTCGTGGTTAAATATTTACCTTTTTGTCCTAATTTCAAATCATTAGTAACAATAGCACCACCACCACCACAAGTCACAATTTTATTTCCATTAAACGAAAAAGTACCAAGTTTTCCAAAACTCCCAGTCGATTTACCTTTATATTTACTTCCCAATGATTCAGCTGCATCTTCAACTACAGGAATCTTCCACTTATTGCAAATTTCAATCAATTCAATTAAATGAACAGGAAAACCAAAAGTATGCATTGGTAAACAGGCACTTATTTTTTTTCCAGTCTTTTTATTGTAGCAACCATCTTGCCTTAAATCGCCAAATTCATCTAAAAAAATCTCTACAGCTTTTGGCGATAATCCCATAGTATCCAAATCTACATCTAAAAAAACAGGTGTCGCATTTTGATATGCTATAGCATTTGCAGTAGCCACAAATGTCAAAGCTTGTGTCAACACCTCATCTCCAGTCTTTACCCCTATAAGACGTAAAGCAACTTGAATTGCGGCTGTACCATTTACAACTGCAACAGTTTTTGAGGTCTGAGTGATATTCTCCATCATTAATTCAAACTGATCAACATATGCTCCAACTGAAGATACGTAAGTAGAATCAATAGTTTCAATTAAATATTTTTTTTCATTTCCTCCAAAATAAGGAGTATGCAGAGGTATAGGGTTTTCTGTTTTATATTGTTCTTTTATAAAAGAAATTGTTTCATTTATAGCGTTCATAATCACATTTTTGAGTCTAAATATTTACCAGTTTCCTTATGTTCAAAGTTTGGAATCATAAAATTGAACAAATCAACTATTTCTTCTTTATTCCATGATTTATTAGACTTCATTTTGGCAATTCTTTCTGAAAAAACATCCAATTTACTTTTATCAAAACTGGCCTTGTTTTTTATAACTCCTAAATTTTCAAATCTTTCCATATCTAAAACTTCACTATCGGTAAAAAATTCTTCAAAATCTTTTTCTCCAGTAGTATCACTAATAGTAAATAGACATGGCCATTTTTTTTGTTTAATTAAGCTATCAACATTATCTCTTGCTTCTTGTTCGGTTTTACATGGATAAGCTTCATAGCCTAATTCTGCTAAATACTTCGTTGCAATATCTGCAAACGTAATTAAATGAAGACTTTGACTCAATTTAGGAAAGAAAACATCTCTATTTTCACCAAAAATGCAAGACATTAAACACAGTTCTCCAGATTCTTTAGGAGTAACAAAATAACGTTTAATGTCATTTGGAGCTACAATTGGTTGTTTCTTTATAATTCTTTGATTAAAACCATGCAATAAAGATCCATCAGAAAATGCAACATTTGCAAAACGAGCTGTAGAAATCTTAATTTCCTGACTTTTACGCATCAAATACATTTCCATGATTCTTTTAGAAGCCCCCATCATATTTACTGGATTAGCCGCTTTATCAGTTGATACACAAAAATATTTCTTTGTACCTTTTTTTATTGATTGCTCAAGTGTTTTTTCTGTATTAAAAATATTTACATCAATCATTCTCATTAAAGTAAAGGGATCCTTTTCACTTCTAACATGCTTTAATGCTGATAAATTTAATACATAATCATATTTGCCATCTGAATTTATAAACGCATCATACTCTATAGATCCAATATCCAGTGCAAAAGTTTGGAAATCTCCATCTATGTACCCATAAGAACTTCTCAAATCTCTAACAAGCTCAACCATATTGTTTTCACTTATGTCAACGACATGTAACTTCAACGGATTTCTCTTAAAAATTTCTTTAGTCACTGCTTGTCCTATAGAACCAGCTCCGCCAATTACAAGAAAAGAAGATTTTTTTATAATCTCATACAGATCATTTTCATGCGATGAAATATCATTATCAAATATTTCTATTTGTCTGCCGATTAAATTGAGAACTTTCATTTTTTTTATAATTAATAAATAATATTTGATGCCTTAAACAATAGATCTTAATATTTTTTGAATTATCAAAAATATTATACCAAAAAAACCTGCAAAAAAACCTCCTAAAATTATTCCTTTGCCTTTTCCAAAACGTTCTTTTGTCAATGGCAAAATTGGCTTGTCAATTATTTGAATCAAAGGTGTTTCTTTTCTCAAAGTTACTTTCGCCAATTCTACTTGTCTTAACAATTCTGCTAATATTGCAGTGTTTGCTTGTACATCTACCTGCCTTTTTGCAGATGGGGTTCGACGAACGTTTAACGCAGGATTTAAATTGAATGTATTATCGTTTGCAATAGCAACTCCAGTTATGGCACCATTAAGTTCTCTACGAATAGAATCAACTTGACGTTCTAAAATAACCATGTTCATTCTTGCTCTTTTACTTTTCGTCTCAATGTAAAATTCACCAACTTTTCTAGCCAAATTTTCACAAAAATATTTTGCAAATAATTCATTCCCTGAAGAAACGTCTATATTAACAATTGAAATCTTTTTATCTTTTTGTCCTACGGCTAAACTTGTCGTTGAGAGTCTCATAAACATGACCCCTAAGATACTATCTTGTACTCTTGTAAATTTATCTCGATTAGCTTCAGGCGGAAATTCAATCTTATTTAATTTATCATCATCCATCCAGTTTTTTCTCCAATTTGTGTTTTGAATATACATTTCTGCTAAAGAAATTCGCTTACCATTAAACACAACTGGAGATAGTAATGTTTTCTCAACCATAGATCTTGATTTAAAAAGCTCAGTCAAATTTGCCCCAGCAAACATTCCTCCACCATTTCCTCCTAAATCTAACCCAATTGAACTAGCTAATCCAATAGCACCTCCAAGCCCGCCAGTTCCTTTTTCATCTTCAAGAGCAAAAGAGAGAGTTGCAGTATAAACTGGCTTTTTAATCAATGAATATAAAACCCCAAGTGCTGAACCCAAAATCACAATAAAAAAGATCAGTTTCCATCTGGATAATAAGTACTTAATCCATTCTTTTGCTTTTCCAATTAATTCTTTTAACGATATCTCATCATTCTCAATAGCCATATTCCCCATCAATTATTTAAAGGCTGTTATAATTAATAATGCTAAACTAGTTAATACACTTCCAATACTTACCCATTCTCCAGTAGTCATCTTCTTTGTTTCTGGTTTTTCAGGAACAACTATTTGTGAATCTGGCTCTACGTTAGGATATGATCTAAAAAATAAAAATGATTTAGTTACATCTGCTTTTCCATTAGGATATATTATATAAGCTTTTTTTCTCCATCCTTTACTATCAACACCTCCTACTGAGTTAATATAATATTTAAAGCTTTTACCTTTTCTATAAGGAATTTCAGACGTAAGCAATACATTACCTGTGACTCTTACACCTTCGTTATAAGTCGCAATAATAATTTCATCTCCGGGAAACAATGTAACATTAGAATAATGATTTTTATTTTTTACAATTTTTTCCCAATTAACTGGTATAGTTGAGAATTTCAAATCATTTTCTAATTTTTTGGCTAATTTATCATTTAATGTATCTGTTTTTGATAAATTTAAGTCGATACTCTTTATTTTGTCAATCTGATCTTGTCTAATAGGTCTTTGAATTTTCATTCCTTCAATATTAGCTACAGAAGTAAGTCCTCCAGCTCTCATTACCACATTGTAAACTGTTTCTCTTTTATTTTCCAAAACATATTTTCCAGGATATACTACAGCACCACTTATCGTAACCATTTGAGGCTTTTCATAAACCGCTATTCTTCGAATATTGATTACATCAAAAGGATTTAAAATAAAATTTTTAGCCTGTTCATTACTATCTGAAGAAATTTCAAATTGTAGCAATTCAACACGTTTCGGATCGGAATCATTTATTACATCTGATTTTACCATTCTTGCAATTTCTACACGTTTTGATGCAGATCCTGTAAGTCCACCTGCTTGAATAATCAAATCATTTAAAGTTAAATTTTCAAAGTAATCAAACACTCCTGGGTTTTTAATTTCTCCATCAATAGTAATTTTATACTCTTCTCTGAAATCTAAAATAGAATATACCGTTAAAATATCTTCTCTTTTTAACTCTAAATCAGCGTTTAAATCACCTGATAAAGCTGCGTTTAAATCTACATTTACAATTTCAGTAGTTAAATCAGTTTTTAAGCGAATAATTCTAGCTCTTTTACTATAAGCGTCTTCTTTTAAACCTTCTGCTCTTGTAATAAGGTCAGAAACTCGCATCCCATCATTAAAAGAATAATAATCTGGTCTAAAAACAGCACCTTCAATTTTGATACGATTTTGAAAGCGATTTAATATCTTAGTAATTCTAAAAACATCACCTGATTGAGGTTGGTAAGAATTATACTCTTCTTCCTTTATATCGTGAACCTTAAACTCTTTACCTGTTTTCTGTACGACATTCACTGAAGCAGTATAAGCAAATTCATTAAAGCCAGAAGCAAAATTTAATAAATCTGAAAAATTCTCTCCTTTTTTCATTTCAAAAATTCCTGGACGTTTTACTTCGCCTTCTACAGTAACTCTATTAGTATACGAAGGAATTCTTATTACATCGTTTTCTTTTAAACTAACATTATCTGATTGATCTCCTTTTACTAAAAATCTATAAATGTCAATATTTCTGAAAACTTTATTATTTCGTATTAATTCAATATTTCTATAACTGCCATTTTTACTTGGACCACCTGCTAAATGAAGTGCATTATAAACAGTTGCTAGTGAAGAGATTGAATAGTTTCCCGGTTGTTTACCTCCAACAATAGTTACTTTAATTGTTCGTATTTGACTTAAACTAACACTTACTTGTGATTGACCTGAACGAACAGTACTGTAAACTTTTGCAATTGCTGCCTTAATTTTTTGTGTTGCTGCCTCAATTGGCATTCCAGCCACCGCAATCTGTCCTACGTACTGAATACTAATTTTTCCTTCTGTACTGACGGACATACTTGCATTATATTCTTGGACGCCATATATACTAATTTGAAGTTCATCACCTGGTCCTAAAATATAATTAACAGGTGTTGCTAATTTTAAATCTGGTTCAAAATTTAAATTAGGATTATCGAAAAGCTCGGAACCAAAAATCAATGCGTTTATAGAGTCCTTAACTTTTTCATTAAAAAATTTTTCTTGTTTTCTGCCAGATTCATTTTTATTTTCTTGAATTTTTGGTTTATCCAATCCTTGATTTAATTTTTGCGAATATTCGTTAAGCCTAGCTTTTAGCTTATCAAATTCCAACTTACTCATTCCTTTTGAAAGAGCCATTGGTTCCACCTGTTCTATCGTAGTATTATTACTTCTTAGCTGTGCACTAATTTTAGCCAAATCATCATCCGAAAGATAATCCACTTGTATAGAACTTAAATCTTTTGATTTAAGAATATCTTGTGCTTTTACCGAATATGAAAATAAAAGAGTAAAAAACAAAACAAGAACATACGTTATTTTTTTCATGTCGATTTAATTTGATCAGAAATTAAATTTCTTATAATTTTTTATTTATGAATACTGTTTTTTATAATAATCCATATAAGCTCCTGAAGTCACATTTTGTAACCATTCTGCATTATTCAAATACCAATTAATAGTTTTTTCTAAACCTTCTTCAAAAGTAACAGTAGGTTTCCAGCCTAATTCTTTATTAATTTTAGAAGCATCAATAGCGTATCTTAAATCATGTCCAGGTCTATCTTTTACATATGTAATCAATTGTTCTGAAGTTCCTTCATTTCTACCTAATTTTTGATCCATTAAATTACATAAAAGTTTAACTAAATCAATATTCTTCCATTCATTAAAACCTCCAATATTATACGTTTCATGATTTTTACCTTCATGAAAAACAAGATCAATTGCAGCTGCATGATCTTCAACAAATAACCAATCACGTGTATAATTACCATCTCCATATACTGGAAGCGGTTTATTATTTATAATATTATTTATAAACAAAGGAATTAATTTCTCTGGAAAATGGTAAGAACCATAATTATTAGAACAATTTGTCAAAACATATGGCAGTCCATAAGTTTCTCCATAAGCTCTCACAAAATGATCTGAACTTGCTTTTGAAGCCGAATATGGAGAATTTGGATCATATGGAGTTGTTTCTGTAAAAAGTCCATCAATTCCAAGTGATCCATATACCTCATCAGTACTTATATGATAAAATCTTTTACCTTCAAAGTTAGTCTTCCATTGATTTTTTGCAGCATTCAATAAATTCATTGTACCAATTACATTGGTCTTAACAAAAGCCAAAGGATCTTCAATAGATCGATCAACATGAGATTCAGCTGCTAAATGCAAAATCCCATCAAAATTATGTATCTTAAAAAGCTCATTAATAAAACTTTCATCTACTATATCTCCTTTTACAAAAGTATAATTCGGTTTATCTTCAATATCCTTTACATTTTCTAAATTCCCAGCATATGTCAATGCATCAAGGTTAAAAATTTTGTACTCCAAATATTTAGTAACAAAACGTCTTACCACATGAGAACCTATAAAACCAGCTCCGCCAGTTATAAGAATTTTTTTCATTTATATTGTTGCTATTAATTTAATAGATCTGAATTTTGTTTTTCTAATTCATTATAAATGTCTTTTACATCTTGTGAATTTTCTTTTTGCAAAATTAAGTTTGCTGAATCTGTATGCACAAATATTGTGTTTTTTAATCCTAAAAATGTCGTGTGACTATCACATCCAATAACCATATTACCATTTGCATCAACTGGATGGCCCTTTGTAGTTAAGTATTCATAGACAGATTCAAATGAACCTAAGTCTGACCATGCAAAAGACGCTGGAACAACTTTAATCTTTTTACTTCTTTCCATTACAGCATAATCAATACTTATTGATGGAATTTGTAAAGATAATTCTAAATCAAGAAATCCATTTTTATGAGCTTCCCAGACAGTCTTAGAGGCTTCATACACATCTGGCTGAAATTGTTTCAATTCATCAAGTAAAACTCCAGCTTTAAAGCAGAACATTCCACTATTCCATAGAAAATTGCCTTTTGCTATAAATTCTTTAGCAGTAGTTTCATTAGGCTTTTCTCTAAAAGATAATACCTTATCCCCTTTAGATTCAATGTAACCATATCCTGTTTCAGGCTTTGTGGGAATGATTCCGAAAGTAACAATAAATCCTTCTTTAGCCTTTAAAATAGCTTCTTGTATTGCATTATTATAATCAGACATTTTGTCAATGATATGGTCTGAAGGTGTTACAATTAAAATATCTTCCGGTTGAGAAGCAAAAGCTGCAAAAGCTATAGCTGCTGCAGTATTTCGAGGTGTTGCTTCAACAATATTAAGATAAGATGTATTAGTCTTATCCATTACTTTACCACTTAAATGGTGGTTATCTACATTTCCAACAACCATTACTTTATCTGCTAGATGACTATTACGCTCTACAGTCATTTCAAATAATGATTTGTTTTCAAAAATTTCTAAATATTGCTTTGGTTGGCTTTTGCGAGAAAGTGGCCACAACCTACTTCCAACACCACCAGTTAAAATTACATGTATAATTGAATTGTTATTTTCCATTTTTTTTTAATTAAAAAAGGGTTTTAAATACTAAAGCCTATTATCAGCTAAAGTGCCTAAAACTCCTTTTACATCATATAAAAGACTATTTTCTTTTTGCAATTCAGAAAAATTTAATTTCAAAAATTCATTGTGTGCTACTCCTAAAACTATAGCATCAAATTTTTCTGTTGGCATCAAATTTATAGTCTCAAGTTTGTACTCTTTTTTAACCTCTTCTACATTTGCAAGAGGATCATAAATTGTAACTACTATTCCGTATTCTTTCAATGCTTTTATAACATCTACTATCTTTGTGTTTCTAACATCTGGGCAGTTTTCTTTAAATGTGATTCCAAGCATTAAAAGATTAGCTCCATTTACTGAAACACCTTTTTTTATCATTAGTTTCACGATTTGTGAAGCTACATATTCTCCCATGCTGTCATTTAAACGTCTTCCAGCTAAAATTATTTCAGGATGATATCCAAATTCCTGCGCTCTTTGTGCTAAATAATAAGGGTCTACTCCTATACAATGTCCTCCAACAAGTCCTGGTTTAAAGGGCAAGAAATTCCATTTTGTAGCTGCTGCTGTTAATACCTCCTGAGTATCGATATTCATTAAATTGAAAATTTTAGCAAGTTCATTAACAAAAGCTATATTAATATCTCTTTGTGAGTTCTCAATTACTTTTGCCGCTTCTGCTACTTTAATTGACGGTGCAAGATGCGTTCCAGCAACTATCACTGATTTATATAAATTATCAACTTTTTGACCTATTTCGGGTGTTGAACCAGAGGTCACTTTTAAAATCTTTTCAACCGTATGTTCCTTATCTCCTGGGTTAATTCTTTCTGGCGAATAACCAGCAAAAAAGTCTTCATTAAATTTTAGTCCAGAAACTTTTTCTAAAACAGGTACACATTGCTCTTCTGTCACTCCAGGATAAACTGTTGATTCGTAAACCACAATATCGCCTTTTTTTAGAACTTTTCCAACAGATTCGCTAGATTTATATAATGGAGTAAGATCCGGACGATTATTTTTATCTACTGGAGTAGGAACTGTTACAATAAAATAATTACAATCAGCAATGTCTTCGAGCTGGTTTGTACAATATAATCCGGTTTTGTTATTTGGATTATCAATAAGTACTTTTTTTAGAATTTCGGAATCAACTTCTAAGGTACTATCAATACCAGTATTTAAACTTGCAACTCTTGCTTCATTAATATCAAAACCGACAACAGAATATTTTGTAGCAAAAAGTCTGGCTAATGGCAAGCCAACATAGCCTAAACCAATAACTGCTATTTTTATATTTTCTTCCAATTTCATCTTTTATATTAATTTCAGTCACTAAAGCTCACGGCTTCGCCCTTCTGAATCCCATTATTTTTTAGGTCAGACACACGTAAGCAATTTCGGCAAATATAACACATTAAGTCAATTTATTCAATACAGTTCTCAATAATACAAGCAAAAACAATTATTCATTAAAGGTATTAATTCACAATATATTACTAATCAATAATTAAGGAATTTATTTATTAAAAAAAACAGAGAATAAATTTCAATAAACTGAAATTATATTCTCTGTTTTTAACTTAGATTACTCTATTTTATTTTACAATAACCTATTTATATTTTATTTTTAGCACACAACCCAAAGATTCAAGCACTAATACATAATAATTTTTAGAAACTTCTTTAACAATTGCACTTTGATTACTAAAAGCTCCAGATTCCAATTTAATCTTGTCTCCCACTTGTATTGAAGTAACCGAAATATCTGCTATATTATCGGATTGAAGACTAGTTTTAATGATATTTATTTCTTCATCACGAACTATTGCTGGTTTACCTAGCCAAAACAAATATCTTACAACCCCTGCAATTTGAAAAACAGAATTTCTATCTGAATCTGCCATCTGAACAAAAACATACGAATTAAAAAGCGGAACTTCCACTTTCTTTTTTCTATCTGACCATTGTTTTATCTGAGATATTAATGGGCAGTAACAAACTATTCCCATTTGAGTTAATTTTTCAGCAACTTTTTTTTCCCACTTAGGTTTTGTATATAAAACATACCAATTCATAACTGCAATTTATATTGAAATAAAACTTCTATGTCAACCATACCACTTATCATATTAAGTTTATCTCAACATAGCTTCATTAAGAACCTATCCCATTATATATAAATCCAATTGATTCTAGTTCTTTAGCATTTAGAATATTTCGCCCATCAAAAATAAAAGCAGGTTTATGCATCGAATCATATATTTTCTGCCAGTCATAAGTAGTAAACTCATCCCATTCTGTAAGAACAGCAATAGCATGAGCATTCTTACAAGCGTCATAAGCATCCTCAAAAACATTCAATGAATTAAGATTTTCCTGAGGTGATCTTGTATCTAAATAATCTAGATCACTAAGCATTTTACTTTTAGAAACTTTTGGATCATAAACTGATATTTTAGCCTGCTCATTGATTAAATCATCTGCAACGTATATTGCTGCCGATTCTCTAGTATCATTAGTATCTTTTTTAAATGCCCATCCTAAAAATGCAATTTTCTTATCAGCTACCGTATTGTATAAAGTTTGAACAATTTTACTTGAAAATCTTCTTTTTTGATGATCATTCATTATAATAACTTGTTCCCAATAATCTGCAACCTCATTTAAGCCGTAAGATTTTGCAATGTAAACCAAGTTTAAAATATCTTTCTGAAAACAAGAACCTCCAAAACCTACTGATGCTTTTAAAAATTTTGGACCAATTCTGCTATCCATTCCAATAGCTTTTGCAACTTCATTTACATCTGCACCAGTCTTTTCACACAACTCAGACATTGCGTTTATAGAAGAAATACGCTGGGCTAAAAATGCATTTGCGGTTAATTTAGATAATTCAGATGACCATACATTCGTTGTTAAAATTCTATCTTTACTAACCCAATTTGCATAAACATCTACCAATGCGTTAATTGCAATTTCTCCTTCTGGAGAAGTATCACCTCCAATTAAAATTCGATCTGGATTCAATAAATCACTAACCGCAGTTCCTTCTGCTAAAAATTCTGGATTTGAAAGGATTTGAAACTGCACACCGTTTCCTGTATTGTCTAATATACTTTTAATTGCTTCTGCAGTTCGAACTGGTAAAGTAGATTTTTCTACCACAATTTTATTTTCTTTGGCAACTTTTGCAATTTGTCTGGCACATAGTTCAATATATTTTAAATCAGCGGCCATACCTTTACCTTTTCCATAGGTTTTTGTTGGAGTATTAACTGAAATAAATATTATTTGTGCTTCATCAATTGCTTTTTCTACATCGGTCGAAAAGAATAAATTTCTTCCTCTGGCTTCAGATACAATATCCGAAAGTCCTGGTTCATAAATAGGAATATTATCAGTATTAGGATCGTTCCAGTCTTTAATTCGCTGTTCATTCAAATCAACAACAGTAACTTGAATATCTGGGCATTTTTGAGCAATTACCGCCATTGTCGGTCCTCCAACATAACCAGCACCTATGCAGCAAATTTTTGTAATTTTCATTTATATAATATTATCTTGATTCTTAATTATTTTAAATTATTCCAGTACCAGCTTACAGCTTCTTTTAATCCTTGCTGTAATGAAAATTGAGGATTATAACCTAATAGTTTTTTTGCTTTTTCGATACTTGCTAATGAATGAGGAATATCTCCCGCTCGGTTTTCTCCATAAACAATTTCAACATCGGCAATTTTTGGATTAAATTCAGACAGATACACCTTCAAATATCTTACTAAATCATTCAAGGTATTTCGATCGCCAAAAGCTGTGTTATAAACTGTATTTACAGCTTCGGGATTTTGTGTTATCATTGCTAATTCATTCATTTGAATTACATTATCTATATATGTAAAATCTCTTGAATAGTTTCCATCTCCATTAATTACAGGGCTTTCCAATTTCATTAATTGTTTAACAAATTTTGGAATCACTGCTGCATATGCTCCGTCAGGATCTTGCTTTCTTCCAAAAACATTAAAATAACGAAGACCTATCGTCTCTAAACCATACGTTCGACTGAAAATTTCGGCATACAATTCATTTACATATTTAGTAATAGCATAAGGAGATAAAGGTTTTCCGATTACTTCTTCAACTTTAGGCAACCCTTGCGAATCCCCGTAGGTCGAGGAGCTTGCTGCATAAATAAACCTTTTCACTTTTGCATCACGAGATGCGACTAACATATTTAAAAAACCTGATACATTTACATCGTTGCTTGTTATGGGATCATTAATTGATCTTGGAACAGATCCTAAAGCAGCCTGATGTAAAACATAATCGACATTTTTAACCGCGAGTTTACAATCTTCGATATTCCTAATATCTCCTTCAATCAAATCAAAGTTTGGATTTTCTAAAAAACTTTTCAGATTATGTCTGTGTCCAGTAGAAAAATTATCCAAACAAACCACTTTATGTCCTGACTTCAAAAAATATTCAGACAAATTGGAACCGATAAAACCGGCACCTCCTGTAATTAAAATTGTATTTTGAACTGAAGTCTCCATTAGATTAAATTATTTTCTTCTAAACTTGTTTACAATTACTTTCCAAAAACTAGTTTTCTCTTCTTCTTCATGATATCCGTTTGAATATGCTCCGTATCCATAGCCATATCCGTATACAGCACCATATTTTGCTTTATTTTCAAAGCCATTAAATACAATACTAGCATTGCTTAATTCACCTCTTTTTATTCTATTGTTAAGCAACGTAATCATATCTTTTTTAGTATAATTCTGCCTTACAATATACAATACAACATCAGCAAACTGAACTAATTCTAACGCATCCGAAACTAATCCGACAGGAGGTGTATCCAGAATAATATAATCATACTTTTTCTTTAATTCGTCTATTAATTCTCCCATCGCATCACTTAAGATTAATTCTGATGGATTTGGAGGAATAGGTCCAGAAAGTATTACATCAAGATTGGCAATTTGAGTAGGGTTTGTAATTTCTTCAAGAGTATTTTGTCTGATTAAATAATTTACAACTCCTAACTGGTGATTGGTCAAACAAAATTCATCTGCTAACCTCGGTTTTCTTAAATCCAAACCAACAATAACTGTTTTCTTTTCGCTTAAAGCAAAAACTGTGGCAATATTTATAGAACAAAATGTTTTTCCTTCTCCACTTATTGATGAAGTAATCATTAATGTTTTTGAGCCATTGAGTTGTTGTTTTTTATATAAAAACTGAAGTGACGAACGAATTCCTCTAAAAGCTTCGGATAATGCTGATTTTGGCTTATCAAATACCGCCAAACTTACTGCTTCTTTATTATAGCCTACTACACCAATAATTGGTATATCGGTCAATTTTGAAATATCGTCAGCCGTTTGAATTGAGTTGTTTATAAAGAAAATTATAAATACAAACATTAAAGGAATTAGTATTCCTAGGAATAATGCCAAAATATAATTTACCGAAGTTTTAGGTCCTATTAATCCACCTCCAATATCTTTTGCTGGATCAATAAAATGAATATCCGATAAGTTAGATGCTTTTACAATTTCAGCCTCATTTCTTTTTTGAAGAAATTCAGTATAAATATTGTCATTTAAATCATATTTCCTTTTAATTTTTAACAGCTCTTGCTGTTCTTCCGGAAGTCTTTTAACTGTACTTTCGGCCTGCCCAATTTTTGCATTCACCATTGAAAGATCATACAATAAGGAAGATTTAGCAGATGAAATATTTTCAAGCAATACGTTTTTTACAGCCTGCATTTGATTATCAAAATCCTTAAAAATCTTATCGCTTTTGACAGCATAAGCCATTTCTGATCTTTGTGTAGAAAGCGAAATAAGTTTTGAAACATTTGCAACCACATTTGGATCTTCTATACCTGCAACTGACGGAGCAGGAAGCCTTGAATAATCAACACTATTATTAAGGTAAGCTTTTAAGGAATTATAATAGGCTATTTTTCTGGTTATATGATCTTTCTCGACATCAAAATCCATTATTTTGTCAGAGAATTTAGCTCCGCCTCCTTCAATTTCAAATATATTTTTGTTTTTACTAAAAGATTTTAGTTCACTCCCTGTTTGCTTTAGTTGTGCTTCCATTGCAACAAGCGTACTATCAATAAATTGAATTGTATTAGTTGCAAATTGATTTTTACTATCAAGTTGGATTTTGATCAGCATTCGAACAGTTGCATTTAAGTATTCAACCATTCTTGCTTTGTTAGTTCCCTGAAGCCCTAAAGTTAAAATAGAACCGCCCGCTTTATCACTTTCAACACTAATTCCTCTATAACGAGCAACCGTCCCATTAAAATCATTAAATCTTACAAAATATTCTTTCCCTTTATAAAAACCTGGATTATCAGTGATTTGTAATTTCCAATTTAAAAAAGGCAGAGAGACTTGTTCTCCAACTTTATATTTTTTTACAAATAAAGCAGGCTGAACAGCAGTACTACTGTATGTATTATCAGAATATGTAATTAATCCAACCGAATTACTCTCAAATGGAATTTGAATTTGATATTCGTTCTCACTTAGGAATTTTACGGCAATTAAAGTATTTGCCAGCTGTCCTTTTGTTTTATCAATATCAACATAAAATGGGACAGCTCCATAAGAATCAATTAGATTATATTTCCCTTGCTCTAAATAATCGATATAAAATTGCAACTTATCAACCACTTGCTCATTATGAGATCTTGATTGAAATATCGTAGAAATTCCATTGACTTTATCTGAAACTCCTCCCCAATTAAAAACTAGACTAGTATTTGATGTAAAAAAGGGATTACTTTCTTCTTTGATAGCAATCATTGTTTGCATTCCGTAAATTTTCTCTTTTCGAATATTTACCTGATATGCTATTGTTAAAGCAATTACTAAACTAAGCAGAAACCATTTCCAATAGCTGGCGATTTTCAACAAAAATCCTTTAAAATCAAAGCTTGATTGATTTTCAAAAATGGAAAAATCTTTTATATCTAACATTTGTTGAATTAAATTTTAATTTTTGATAATCAAATAGACTGTTGTTGCTAATGAAAGTAATGTAATGATTGAACCAATAGATTGTATACCAGTTTGTCCTGTACCCCAAGTTTTCTGCCTTAACGGTTTTATATAAACATAATCGTTAGGCTGCAAATAGTAATAAGGTGATTTCATAACATTTATATCTGTTAAATCTATATTATTCATTTGAACGCCAGTTGGCGTCTGACGAATTATGGTCACAGCTCTTCTATCTCCAACAGTGGTAATATCTCCTGCATTTGCGATAGCCTCCATTATATTAACGCGTTCTTGAAATAAGGTTTTTGTTCCAGTGCTTCCAATTTCTCCATTTATTGTATATCTGAAACCTGCTAATTTAACAGTGACGAAAATATTCGCTTCACTTTTAAAGTATTCTTCTAAAAGTTTTTTTTCAATCATTAACCTAACTTCTTCTAATGTATAACCAATAACATTAATTTCTCCCAAAATAGGCATCCTAATATTTCCGTGGTCATCAACGGTAAAACCATCAAAATACAAAGAGGCTTCGGATTTTCCAGAATTTACACCATCCTCGGTTGGAGCAAATATAGAAACCAATTTAGGATCGATTGCTTTTATATTCACACTTAAAACATCATTTACCTGAAGCCTATAAGGTTTAGATTCTACAGCTGCGATATTGCTTTGCTCTCCCGAACTATTTTTATCCTGCAGATAAACAAGATCTTTAACAGGAATACAAGATGTAAATAATGTACTTATTAAGAATAGTATATAAAAACTGTTTTTTGTCATTAGTTTAATTTTACCGCAAATATAGCTTTTCCTTTAATTTTCAGGAAATCTATACGTTATTTACTCTCGCTTAATTATTTTTGAATGTTTTTTCGAAAGGAACACGATGCAGAATACTTCTTCCAAGGGTAACTTCATCCGCATATTCCAATTCATCTCCAACTGCTATTCCTCTTGCAATTGTAGAAATTATAATTTCAGATTCTGCAATTTGTTTATAAATATAAAAGTTTGTTGTATCTCCTTCCATAGTAGAACTGAGTGCAAAAATAATTTCAGTTACTTTTCCTGATTTTACTTTTTCAACTAAACTAAAAATATTCAACTGGCTTGGACCAACTCCTTCAATAGGTGAAATTTTACCACCAAGCACATGATATATTCCTTTATACTGTCCAGTATTTTCGATAGCCATAACATCACGGATATCTTCCACTACACATATAACTTGATGGTTTCTTGAAGTATTAGCGCAAATTTCACAGATTTGAGTATCTGAAATGTTATGGCAATTTTCACAAAATTTAATATCCTCACGCATATTCAATAATGCCTGCGAAAGAAATCCAGTTTGCTCTTTTGGCTGTTTAAGAAGATGCAGTACTAAACGCAATGCTGTACGCTTACCAATTCCTGGCAATTGTGACATTTCGTTAACTGCTTTCTCTATTAATTTTGATGAAAATTCCATAATGACAAAAGTAATCTTTTTAATGGTATCAGAAGCTTAGACCAATTAAAAACAATATGGAATGAGATTATAAATATTTTTTCAGGATTATTTGAATCTCAAAAAATCTTAGAAAAAATTAATATTGATTCGTTGCCAATAAAACTAACGTACATGCAACTTCAACTTCAATATTATTTAATTCTAACAATTGATACAATTCAGGATTCTCTGTTCCGGGATTAAAAATTACTCTCTTAGGTTGAGATTCAACAATATAATTATAGTAATCACGCTGGCGTACAGGATTTAAATATAAAGTTACCGTATCAATATTTTTTACAGGAATGGCTTTTGTATGTATCGTTACTCCTGCAACTTCTCCGGGAGTAATTCCAATTGCAACAACGGTATGTCCCTTTTGCGTTAATGCATTAATAGCTCTAAAGGCATATCGATCAGTTTTTGTCGTTGCACCAAGCAACAAAGTTTTTTTATTTTTCATCATCATAGAATATTGTACAAAAGTAATTAAAAGTAAAAGCTTAATTTGCCTTATCGATTGAGAATATTGACTGTAAAAAATAATATCACGTTATTAATTTCAATGCAGAAATTAAAATTTGACTATTTTTACTTCATTAACCAATCACTTTTATGGATTTATTCATTTACTTATTTGCTGCGCTTTTCTCGGTTTTAAACCCAATTGGAACTGTTCCAATTTTCGTAGGATTAACACAACATGACTCGCAAAAAGAACGTTCGAGAATTTCTCTTTGGACTGCAATTAACGTTTTCATTATTTTACTAGTTTCTTATTTTATCGGTCAATATGTATTAACTTTTTTCGGAATCAGTATCGATGCGCTTAGAATTGCCGGTGGAATTGTAATCGTAAATTCAGGATTCTCACTTCTTTCAGGAAAATTTAATAAAAAACGAGGAATCAATAAAAAAATTGAGAATGAAGCGCAACAGAGAAATGATATTGCATTAACACCTCTCGCAATTCCTATGCTGGCCGGACCAGGTTCTATTTCTTTATTAATTGCATTTTATCAGGAACATCACCAGATAGACGAAATCATTATTTCATCTCTTGCTATTCTAGCTATAGGGATTGCAATTTTTATAATTTTAAAAAGTGCTCATTATCTCGCAAGGATATTAGGAGCTTCTGGGATTGTAGCAATTTCTCGAATTGTTGGTTTTATTGTAATTTCTATCGGAATTCAATATATCGTGAGTTCGATTATAAATATCATTAAAGGAAATCTAATGTAGTTTTAAAGTAATAAAAAACGGGATAGTTAAATGGCTATCCCGTTTTTTATTTTTATATCGAATAAATTTTTAATTTCTTGGTAAAAAAACTTCGGCCATCATGCATCTGGCACTTCCACCTCCGCAAGCCTCTATTGTATCTAAACTAGAACTTAAAATTTCGGCATGTTTTTCTAATTGTTCAATTTGTTTAGGAGTCAAACTTTGATGTGCAGACGCACTCATAACAATATATCGTTTGTCATTTGTTCCTCGTACTTCGAGCATATTACCCGCAAAATTATTCACTTGATCTTCTGTAATTAAAATGATTTCTTTTTTATCATCTTTTAAATTATCAAGAACCATTTTGCGTTCTTTTTTATCATCAATACAATCTGCACAAATAACAGCAAAAGTTTCACCTAAACACATCATCACATTGGTATGATAAATTAGTTTACGTTCTCCATCAACGGTTTGAAATGCTTCAAAAATGACTGGAGCGTAATCAAAATCTTCGCAGAATTCAATAAACAACTCTTCGTCTGCTCTTGGAGACAATGCACAATACGCTTTTCCATTTGCTCTGTCTAACAATAAACTTCCTGTTCCTTCTAAGAAAATCTCATCTTCTTCTGCAGACGTATAATCCATAATATTAGAAATCTCAAAACCTTTTTCTTCAAGTGTATCTAAGATATCTTCACGACGCTCCTGACGACGATTTTCTGCAAACATCGGATAAAGAGCTACATCTCCATTTTCATGAAATGAAACCCAGTTGTTTGGAAAAATACTATCGGGAGTATCTGTTTCTAAAGTATCTTCTATTACTGTAACATCAACTCCAACAGCTCTAAGCTTTTCAACAAAAGTATCAAACTCTTGCTGCGCTTTTGCATTTACTGTACTTGGCAATAATCCATCTAATACTTTTTGGTAATAATTATTTACTGCAGTCTGTTCGTTCATTCTAAAAGCAACAGGCCGAATCATAACGATTGCATTTGTTGTCTGTTTCATATGTATATTTTTTAATATAGAAGATGCACTGCAGTGCGCCTCTACTGATTTTTTAGTCTCTAATTAATGGTAAAGTGGAACATCTCAACAACCCTTCTTGCTTTGCAATTTCGGCATACGGAATTTCTTCGACTGTAAAACCATTTGCACGCAGCCAGTTATTTAATCGGGTAAAGTTTTTCTCAGAAACCACAACATTTTTATCGATTGAAAAAACATTCGAAAACATGTGATACATTTCTTCTCTTTCAATATGAAATAAGTTTTCTTTTCCGAAAAGATTTACCAAATACAAATAGTCAGCTTCTTCTCGGAAACCTCTTTTATAAATGATTCCTTTATTTTCTCCAACTGGCTGAAAACAGCAATCTAGATGTAATGCGTTATCTCTTGCTTCTAATTTGGATTTAACTAAATCGAACTCCTTTACAATTTTATTTGGAAACAATTCCTTAATGAAATTAACGCCATGCATATTTGTTCTTGCCGTAATATAATCTTTGTAGTCACTTCCTTTATAAGTTCCTATAAAAATGTGATCATTCCAAAGCATAACATCACCACCTTCAATATGTACTTCTTCAGGAGGACGAACTACTTTTTGAGGATCCATTTGATCAATTACGTATTGAATTGCGTCTAATTCGCGCTCACGATCAGGAAGAATATTAGATTTTATAAAAACATCATCAATTACAAATCCAATATCTCGGGCGAAAATCTGATTGTAATTCTCAATCATTTCAGGTCGATATACTTTAACATCATATTTCTGAAAAACGGAATTAAAAGCATCCATTTCAGCAACCATGTCTTTTTCGATTGGATATGTTCCTGCTTTAATATGTTCCAATGATTTAGGATCATAGGCTTCCTCTAAACTAGGAGTTGGCCCATTATGAACGGCTGAACCCAAGACAACTGCTCGCAATCTTGACGTTTCGTTCTTTACATTTAATTGCAACATAACTTTATTATATTTTGGACAAAGATAAAAAAAGCTTCACAGTAAGTGAAGCTTTCTATTTTTATTTATTTACGTTTAAACTCACGTAAAGGATGTCCTGTATAAATTTGTCTTGGTCTTCCAATTGGTTCTTTATTTTCACGCATTTCTTTCCATTGCGCAATCCAACCTGGTAATCTACCAATTGCAAACATTACTGTAAACATATCTGTTGGGATTCCTAATGCTCTGTAAATAATTCCAGAGTAGAAATCAACATTTGGATATAAGTTTCTTGATTTGAAGTATTCGTCTTCAAGAGCAGCTGTTTCTAATTTTCTTGCGATATCTAAAATTGGATCTTCAACTCCTAAAGTTTCTAAAACTTCCTGAGCCGCTTTTTTAATGATTTTTGCTCTTGGATCGAAATTTTTATAAACTCTGTGTCCAAAGCCCATTAAACGGAAAGGATCATTTTTGTCTTTTGCTTTCGCCAAAAATTTATCTGTATCGCCACCATCTTTGTTGATCTCTTCAAGCATCTCAAGTACCGCTTGGTTAGCACCTCCGTGAAGAGGTCCCCAAAGAGCAGAAACACCTGCAGAAACTGAAGCAAATAAACCCGCATGAGATGAACCAACCATTCTAACAGTTGAAGTAGAACAGTTTTGCTCATGATCTGCATGAAGAATAAATAATTTATCTAAAGCATTTACAATTACTGGATTTGCAGAGTAAGGCCCCGTAGGCAATTGGAACATCAATTGCATAAAGCTTTCTACGTAACCTTTTGTATTATCATAATAATTCAAAGGATAGCCCATTGATTTTCTGTATGTCCATGTAGCAATTACAAGGAATTTTGCCATTGTTTTGCAAATAGCCTCATACATTTCTTTTTCGTTATCAACATTTACTGCTTTAGGATTAAATGCTGTTAAAGCACTTGTTAAAGCAGATAATACTCCCATTGGGTGAGCTGTTTTTGGAAAACCGTCAATGATATTTTTCATTTCCTCGTTTACCAAAGAATGTTTTCTAATACCATTTTCGAACTGCTCTAATTCTTCTGCAGTTGGTAATTCTCCGAAAATCAAAAGATAAGACACTTCTAAGAAACTAGCTTTTTCTGCTAAATCTTCGATTGAATATCCTCTGTAACGTAAAATTCCTAATTCTCCGTCAAGGAAAGTGATTTCACTTTTACAAGATCCTGAATTTTTATATCCCGGGTCAATTGTAATAATACCAGTTAAATCACGTAATTTGTTAATATCGATAGCTGATTCATTTTCACTTCCTGTAATTACTGGAAGTTCAATTTTCTTACCATCTACTTCTAATGTAGCTATTTTTGACATAATATATCGGAAATAAATCTTATAAAATAATAATTTCTCAAATCTAAGGAATTTAAGACTAATTTAAAAAAGAATACTGCTATGAATTTGTTAAAAGTCCAAAAAAAAACCATTCGTTAAAAAACGAATGGTTAATCTTAATATATAACTCTAAAAATTATTTAATCTTAAAAGCTTTTAAGCCTGGGAAATAAGCAGTACTTCCTAATTCTTCTTCAATTCTTAATAATTGGTTGTATTTTGCCATACGATCAGAACGAGAAGCAGAACCAGTTTTAATTTGTCCACAGTTTAAAGCAACTGCTAAGTCAGCAATTGTATTATCTTCTGTTTCTCCAGAGCGGTGAGACATTACTGAAGTATATCCAGCGTTTTTAGCCATATTTACAGCAGCAATAGTTTCAGTTAAAGTACCTATTTGATTTACTTTTACTAAGATTGAATTTGCAATACCTTTCTCAATACCAGTTGATAAACGAGCAACGTTAGTAACAAATAAATCATCACCTACTAATTGAACTTTATCTCCAATTTTCTCAGTTAAAGCTTTCCATCCATCCCAGTCATCTTCGTACATACCATCTTCAATAGAGATAATTGGATATTTAGCAGCAAGTTCAGCTAAGTATTGAGCTTGTTCTTCAGAAGTTCTGATTTTTCCTGTTTCACCTTCAAATTTAGTGTAATCGTATTTTCCGTTTACATAAAACTCAGAAGCAGCACAGTCAAGAGCAATCATAATTTCGTCACCAAAAGTATATCCTGCTTTCTCAACAGCTAATTTAATAGTATCCAAAGCATCTTCAGTTCCACCAGCTAAGTTTGGAGCGAAACCACCTTCATCACCAACAGCAGTACTTAAACCTCTGTCGTGTAAAACTTTTTTCAAGCTATGGAAAATTTCAGTTCCCATTTGCATAGCATGTGTAAAAGAAGTTGCTTTTACTGGGAAAATCATAAACTCTTGAAATGCAATAGGTGCATCAGAGTGAGAACCTCCATTAATAATATTCATCATTGGTACTGGAAGCGTGTTTGCAGAAACACCACCTACGTATCTGTATAATGGCAATCCTAATTCATTTGCAGCAGCTTTTGCAGCAGCTAATGAAACACCTAAAATTGCGTTAGCTCCTAATTTAGATTTGTTTGGAGTTCCATCTAAATCAATCATTAATTGATCGATAGTGTTTTGCTCAAATACAGAAGTACCAACTAATTCTTCAGCAATAACAGTATTTACATTGTTCACTGCGTTTAAAACTCCTTTTCCTAAGTAGGCTTTACCTCCATCACGTAATTCAACAGCTTCGTGCTCTCCAGTTGAAGCTCCAGATGGAACAGCAGCTCTACCTAAAACTCCATTTTCAGTTACTACATCAACTTCGATAGTAGGATTTCCTCTGGAATCCAAAATTTGTCTTGCGTGAACTTTAATTATAATACTCATTATTTTTGTTTTTTATTAATAGATTATAGATTTTTTTTCGAAATTATAAAAATATTTAATATTAAAAACGGATTTTCTCTACTAAACACCTTTATTTATTAACTACATCGTTTTAGACACAGCTAGTTTTATATTCTCAACAAATTGATCAAATAAATATGACGAATCATGCGGTCCAGGACTTGCCTCTGGGTGATATTGTACTGAAAAACAATTTTTATTCTTCATTCTCATTCCAGCTACTGTATCATCATTTAAATGAATATGTGTAAGCTCTAATTCTGGATGTCCCTCTAAAGCTTCTCTTTTTACAGCAAATCCATGATTTTGAGAAGTAATTTCACCTTTACCTGTTAAAAGATTTTTTACCGGATGATTAATTCCTCTATGTCCACCAAACATTTTATAAGTTTGGACTCCATTAGCCAAAGCAATAATCTGGTGGCCTAAACAAATTCCGAATAATGGTCTGTCATCAGCAATAATTTTTTTAGCTACTTCAATAACTCCGTGTAGCGGATCTGGATCTCCAGGACCGTTTGACAAGAAAAACCCATCTGGATTAAAAGAATTTAATTCCTCGTATGAGGCATCATAAGGAAAGACTTTAATGTAGCAATCTCTTTTTGCAAAGTTTCTTAAAATATTTTTCTTAATTCCAAGATCAAGTGCCGAAATTTTGTACGTTGCATTTTCATCACCAACAAAATAAGGTTCTTTAGTTGAAACTTTAGAAGCTAATTCCAGACCTTCCATATTTGGAACATTTGCTAATTCTTTTTTCAAATCTTCAATTGAAGTTCCATCTGTGCAGATCACGGCATTCATTGCACCATTATCACGAATATAACTAACCAGAGCTCTTGTATCAACATCCGAAATACAAATTAAGTTTTGTTTTGCGAAATAATCCTCTAAGCTTCCAGAAGCACCTACTCTTGAATAATTAAAACTAAAGTTTTTACAAACTAAACCAGCAATTTTTACATCTTCAGATTCTACCTCCTGATCATTTACACCGTAATTACCAATATGCGGATTAGTAGTTACCATGATTTGTCCAAAATAAGAAGGATCTGTAAAAATCTCCTGATATCCCGTCATTCCAGTGTTAAAACAAACTTCACCAAAAGTTTTACCGCTAATACCGATAGATTTACCATGAAAAATAGTTCCATCACTTAGTAATAAAATGGCGCTTTGTCGTGTTGTGTATTTCATTCTTTAATTGTATTGTTTTTAATCGTCTTATGAAACTTTACAGTTTCACTGTAATTAGATATTTTGCAAATTTACTTCTTTAAAAGAGCGCTTCCAAGATTTTTTAAAACTTTCATTCGTAAAAATAAAACCGATCATTTTAAATAAGTTAGATTTTTTTTATGTTTCAAAAAAATCAAAAAAAAAGGATAAACTAAAAATTAGCTTATCCTTGATTTTTATAGAATCATTACTTTCATAATTATTCAGAAGCTTCTGTAGTCGTTTCTGATTCAGCAGCTGGAGCTTCAGGAGCAGTACCTTCAGCTTTTTTAGCTTTACCACCACGACGGCTTTTAGCTTTTTTAACTTCTTTTTTACCTCCGTTGTAAAGTTCGTTAAAATCTACAAGTTCGATCATAGCCATATCAGCATTATCTCCCAAACGATTTCCAACTTTAATGATACGAGTGTATCCTCCTGGACGGTCACCTACTTTAGCAGCAACATCTCTGAACAAATCAGTTACAGCATATTTGTTACGTAAGTATGCAAAAACAACACGACGGTTATGAGTCGTATCTTCTTTTGATTTTGTGATTAAAGGCTCAACAAATTGTTTAAGCGCTTTAGCTTTAGCAACAGTTGTGTTAATACGTTTGTGCTCAATAAGAGAACAAGCCATATTAGCTAACATAGCTTTTCTATGTCCAGTCTGTCTGCTTAAGTGGTTGATTTTTTTTCCGTGTCTCATGACGTGTTTTTTTTATCTTCATCTTGCTACAATCCAGTCTGGAGAGCAAAATATGAAGTAAATTATTCTTTATCTAATTTGTATTTAGCTAAATCCATTCCGAAAGTTAAATTTTTAACTGCTACAAGCTCATCAAGCTCAGTTAAAGATTTTTTACCGAAGTTACGGAACTTCATTAGGTCATTTTTATTGAAAGATACTAAATCACCAAGTGTATCAACTTCAGCCGCTTTCAAGCAATTTAATGCTCTCACAGATAAATCCATATCAACAAGCTTAGTTTTAAGCAATTGTCTCATATGCAATGACTCTTCATCATACGATTCTGTTTGCGCAATTTCGTCAGCCTCAAGTGTAATTCTTTCATCAGAAAACAACATGAAATGGTGAATTAAAACTTTAGCAGCTTCAGTAAGAGCATCTTTAGGATTAATAGATCCATCAGTTTTGATTTCAAAAACTAATTTCTCGTAATCTGTTTTTTGCTCAACACGGAAATTTTCGATTGCATATTTTACATTTTTTACCGGAGTAAAAATAGAATCTGTAAAAATTGTTCCAATTGCAGCATTCTGTTTTTTGTTCTCTTCAGCAGGAACGTATCCTCTACCTTTTTCGATAGTTAAATCGAAATTTAGTTTGATTTTAGAATCTAAATTACAGATTACAAGGTCTGGATTCAACACTTGGAAACCTGAGATAAATTTTTGAAAATCACCAGCTGTCAATTGATCTTTACCAGAAACAGAAATAGTAACTGATTCATTATCGATATCTTCGATCTGACGTTTGAAACGTACTTGTTTTAGATTAAGGATAATTTCGGTAACATCTTCAACAACACCTGAAATAGTAGAAAACTCATGATCTACACCTTCGATACGAACAGATGTAATTGCATAACCTTCTAATGCTGAAAGCAAAACTCTTCTAAGTGCATTACCAACTGTCAATCCGTAACCAGGTTCTAAAGGTCTAAATTCAAATTTACCTTCAAAATCGGTTGAATCGATCATGATAACTTTATCGGGCTTTTGAAAATTAAATATTGCCATAAATTTCGACTAAGTCAATTATTATTTGTTGTACAACTCTACGATTAATTGCTCTTTAATGTTTTCTGGAATTTGTAATCTTGCAGGTACAGAAACAAAAGTTCCTTCTTTAAGATCATTGTTCCAAGTAATCCATTCATAAACATGACTTGAATTTGATAAAGAACGCTCGATAGCTTCTAAAGATTTAGATTTTTCACGAACTGCAACTTTATCACCAGGCTTAAGGTGGTAAGAAGGAATATTAACAACTTCTCCATTTACAGTAATGTGTCTGTGAGAAACGATTTGACGCGCACCTCTTCTAGATGGAGCAATTCCCATTCTAAAAACAACATTATCTAATCTTGCTTCGCATAATTGTAATAAAACTTCACCAGTAACTCCTTTTGTAGCTGATGCTTTTTCGAATAAATTTCTGAATTGTTTTTCTAAAATTCCATAAGAATATTTAGCTTTTTGCTTTTCCATTAACTGAACAGCGTACTCAGATTTTTTTCCTCTTTTTTTAGCCATCCCGTGTTGTCCAGGTGGGTAATTTCTTTTTTCGAAAGATCTGTCATCTCCGAAGATTGCTTCGCCGAATTTACGAGCGATTTTGGTTTTAGGACCAGTATATCTTGCCATTTTAAAAAAATTTTAAGGTAGAGATTATGAATTCAGGTCTAATCCTCCGATAATCTATGTTCTACCTTGTTTATACTATAAAAATAAAAAATTAAACTCTACGTCTTTTTGGAGGACGACATCCGTTGTGTGGCATTGGAGTAACATCAATAATTTCAGTAACTTCAATTCCACCGTTATGAATAGAACGGATAGCAGACTCACGTCCGTTACCTGGTCCTTTTACATAAACTTTTACTTTTTTAAGTCCTGCCTCAAGAGCTACTTTACTACAATCTTCTGCTGCCATTTGAGCTGCGTACGGAGTATTCTTTTTAGAACCTCTGAAACCCATTTTACCAGCTGAAGACCAAGCAATAACTTCACCTTTCTTATTTGTCAAAGAAATGATAATATTGTTGAAAGTCGAAGAAATATGCGCTTCACCCGTTGATTCAACGATAACTTTACGTTTTTTTGCAGTTGCTTTAGCCATATTACTTATTATTTAGTTGCTTTTTTCTTGTTAGCAACAGTTTTTCTTTTTCCTTTTCTTGTTCTAGAGTTGTTTTTAGTTCTTTGTCCTCTTAATGGAAGACCAGATCTATGACGAATTCCTCTATAACAACCAATATCCATTAAACGTTTGATGTTCAAAGAAATTTCAGAACGTAATTCTCCTTCAATTTTGTAAAATGAAACGGCATCACGAATTGCTCCGATCTCGTCATCATTCCAATCTTGAACTTTTTTATCTTGGCTAACTTGAGCTTTCTCTAAAATCTCAATAGCTCTACTTTTCCCTAATCCGAAGATGTAGGTAAGTGCAATAACACCTCTTTTGTTTTTTGGGATATCTACCCCTGCTATTCTTGCCATAATTATCCTTGTCTTTGTTTAAATCTAGGATTCTTTTTGTTTATCACGTACAATCTTCCTTTTCTACGCACGATAATGCACTCGGCACTTCTCTTTTTTACTGATGCTCTAACTTTCATATTGAATATCCTTTAATATCGATAAGTAATTCTTGCTTTTGACAAATCGTAAGGACTCATTTCTAGTTTCACTTTATCACCAGGTAATAATTTGATGTAATGCATTCGCATTTTTCCAGAAATATGAGCAATTACAATATGTCCATTTTCTAACTCCACACGGAACATGGCATTTGACAATGCTTCAATGATTGATCCGTCTTGTTCTATTGCTGATTGTTTTGCCATAAATAATATTAAGCTACTGCTTTTCTATTTTTACCAGTCTTCATTAAACCATCATAATGTTTGTTTAACAAGTATGAATTGATTTGTTGAATAGTATCTATTGCAACTCCAACCATAATTATTAATGAGGTACCTCCAAAAAACATTGCCCAAGATTGTTGTACATCCATAATACTTACAACAATAGCTGGGAACACAGCAATCAAAGCAAGGAATAAAGATCCTGGGAAAGTTATTAAAGACATCACTTTATCAAGAAAATCCGAAGTTTCAGCTCCAGGACGTACTCCAGGAATAAAACCACCACTTCTTTTTAAATCATCAGCCATTTTATTAGTAGGCACAGTGATCGCAGTGTAAAAGAATGTAAATACAATAATTAAAGTTGCAAAAACAAAATTATACCAGAAACCAAAGATATTACTAAATGCACCAACAATTGATTGTGATGTATCTGATTTAGACAATCCAGCTACAGCAGCCGGAATAAACATAATTGCCTGAGCAAAAATGATTGGCATAACTCCAGAAGCATTAAGCTTTAGAGGAATCCATTGTCTATTACCACCTGCCAAATCTTGTTCGTAATCACCAGTTGTTGTACGACGAGCGTATTGAACTGGAATTCTACGTACTGCCATTGTAAGCAATACACAAGAAATGATAACTAATAACCACACAATAATTTCAATAACTAACAACATTGGACCTCCATTGTTATTGGTAACTCTCGTAGTAAACTCTTGAATAAAAGCTTGTGGTAAACGAGCTAGGATACCAACCATAATTAATAATGAAATTCCATTTCCAATACCTTTATCTGTAATTTTCTCACCAAGCCACATAGCAAAAATTGTACCTGTAACTAAGATGATAACTGAAGAGAACAAAAATTCAGGAGAATTAAAGCCCAGTAGAAATGCACTACTAGGCAATGTTCTATACAAATTATAGATATAAGTTGGACCTTGAACCAGTGTAATAGCTATAGTCAACCAACGAGTGATTTGATTAATCTTTTTTCTACCACTTTCTCCATCGTTTTGAAGTTTTTGTAAATAAGGAATAGCAATTCCCATTAGCTGAACTACAATAGATGCAGAAATATAAGGCATAATACCTAAAGCAAAAACTGAAGCTTTAGAGAAAGCACCCCCAGTAAACATGTCTAGGATAGATCCTAAACCATTTTTAGTTTGTCCCGCTAAACCTGTCAATTGAGTTGCGTCAATTCCAGGAAGCGTAACGTGTGCACCAAAACGATATACTAAAAGCAATCCTAATGTAATTAAGATTCTGTTTTTCAGTTCTTCGATTTTCCAAACATTACTTAGTGATTCAATAAATTTCTTCATCTTAATAGATAAGTTATATAGTTACAGCTTCACCACCAGCAGCTTCAATAGCCGCTTTTGCAGTAGCAGTAAATTTGTGGGCAGTTACTTTTAATTTTGCTTTCAATTCTCCTCTTCCTAAAATCTTAACGATTTCATTTTTAGAAGCTAGACGATTAGCTACGAAATCTGTCATAGAAACAGAATCAGTAATTACACCATTGTCTACTAATAATTGAAGCGTATCTAAATTAACACCTTCGTATTCTTTACGATTGATGTTTTTGAAACCAAACTTAGGAACACGTCTTTGAAGTGGCATTTGTCCACCCTCAAAACCAATCTTTTTAGAATAACCAGAACGAGATTTTGCTCCTTTGTGTCCTCTTGCAGCGGTACCACCTTTTCCAGAACCTTCTCCTCTACCTACTCTTTTATTTTGATTGTGCGTTGATCCTTCAGCAGGCTGTAAGTTACTTAAATTCATAACAGTATTTGTTATTTAGCTTCTTCTACAGAAACTAAGTGTTTAACTTTGTTTATCATCCCAAGGATAGCAGGATTTGACTCATGCTCCACAACTTGTCCTAATTTACGTAGACCTAAAGCTTCTAAACCTCTCTTTTGAGAAAGAGGACAGTTGATCTTGCTTCTTACTTGTTTTACTAATAATTTAGCCATAATTTCCTTGATTAACCTTTAAAAACTTTTTCTAAAGAAACACCTCTTTGTTTTGCAACAGTGTGAGCGCTTCTCATTTGTAATAAAGCATCAAAAGTTGCTTTAACTACGTTATGAGGATTTGATGATCCTTGAGATTTAGATAATACGTCGTGAATACCTACTGACTCAAGAACTGAACGAACAGCTCCACCAGCAATAACTCCTGTACCATGAGAAGCAGGAATTAAGAATACACGTGCACCACCAAATTTTCCTTTTTGTTCGTGAGGAACAGATTGACCATTTAAAGGAATTCTAACTAAGTTTTTCTTAGCATCTTCTACTGCTTTCGCAATTGCTTCAGAAACGTCTTTAGATTTTCCTAATCCGTGACCAACTACTCCATTTTCATCACCTACAACTACAATAGCAGAAAAACCGAAAGCTCTACCTCCTTTTGTAACTTTAGTAACACGATTTACACTAACCAGACGATCTTTAAGTTCAAGACCACTAGGTTTTACCAATTCTACATTTTTGTATTTAGACATAATATATTAGAATTTAAGTCCAGCGGCTCTTGCGCCTTCTGCTAATGATTTAATACGACCGTGATATAAATAACCACCTCTATCAAAAGTGATTGTATCAATCCCAGCTTTTAACGCTTTCTCTGCAACTAATTTTCCAACAGCAGCAGCTACTTCAACGTTAGTACCTTTTCCTATTTCTTTTTCTCTTGAAGATGCAGCTAATATAGTAACTCCATTTACATCATCAATAATTTGAGCGTAAATTTCTTTATTACTTCTAAAAACAGAAAGTCTAGGTCTTGCAGCAGAACCACTAACCGATTTTCTAATTCTGAATTTAATTCTCTGTCTTCTTTCAGATTTTGTTAATGACATAATCTTATATTTTAAGCTGATTTACCTGCTTTTCTTCTTAATACTTCACCCACAAACTTAACACCTTTTCCTTTGTATGGCTCTGGCTTACGGAAACCTCTGATTTTCGCAGCAACTTGTCCTAAAAGTTGTTTATCAAATGATGTTAATTTTACGATTGGGTTCTTACCTTTTTCAGATATTGTTTCTAAACTTACTTCTGGAGCAATTTCTAAAACAATATTGTGAGAATATCCAAGAGCTAAATCTAATTTTTGACCTTGGTTTGAAGCTCTATAACCAACTCCAACTAATTCTAGTTCTTTTGTGAAACCTTCAGAAACACCAACAACCATATTACTGATCAAAGATCTAAATAATCCGTGTTTTGCTCTATGGTCTTTATGATCAGACGATCTTTCAACTAAAACTTGATCGCCTTCAACAGTTACATTTACGTCCGAAAACTCCTGAACTAGTTGACCTTTTTTTCCTTTTACTGTAATAATACCGTCTTTAACTTCAACAGTTACACCAGCAGGGATTACAATTGGGCTTTTACCTATTCTTGACATCTTATCTAGTGTTTAAAATTAGTATACGTAACAAATTACTTCACCACCTACATTTAACTGCTTAGCTTGTTTTCCTGTCATCAAACCTTTTGATGTAGAAACAATAGCAATTCCTAATCCGTTAAGGATTCTCGGTAATTTGGCAGCACCTGCGTACTTACGTAAACCAGGTTTACTAATTCTTTGGATATCTTTGATTACAGGCTCTTTAGTATCTTTATCATACTTCAAAGCAATTTTGATAGAACCTTGAACTGTGTTCTGCTCAAATTTGTAACTTAAGATGTAACCTTGATCAAATAAGATCTTAGTTATCTCTTTTTTAAGATTAGATGCTGGAATTTCAACAACTTTGTGGTTTGCAGCCACAGCGTTACGAACTCTAGTCAAATAATCTGCAATAGGATCTGTATACATATGTATTTGATTGCGATTATGGTTTTCGGGAGATACTCATCTCCCGAACCTTTAATCAATTAAAAATTATTTTTTGGATTGCAAAAGTAATAACTTATTGCCAGATTACCAAGATGCTTTTTTAACACCAGGAATTAATCCATTGTTAGCCATTTCACGGAAAGTTACACGTGAAATACCGAATTGACGGATGTAACCTCTAGGTCTACCTGTTAATTTACAACGATTGTGTAAACGAACTGGTGAAGCATTTTTAGGCAATCTTTGTAAGCCTTCGTAGTCACCAGCTTCTAATAAAGCTTTTCTCTTCTCAGCATACTTAGCTACCGTTTTCTCTCTTTTCACCTCGCGGGCTTTCATTGATTCTTTAGCCATGTCTTAATTCTTTTTAAAAGGTAATCCTAATTCAGCCAATAATGACTTTGCTTCCTTGTCTGTTTTTGCAGTGGTAACAAAAGTAATATCCATTCCTGAAATTTTGTTTACTTTGTCAATATCAATTTCTGGGAAAATGATTTGCTCTAAAACTCCAAGATTGTAGTTACCTCTTCCGTCGAAACCAGTAGCTTTAATACCACTAAAATCTCTAACTCGTGGTAAAGATGAAGTAATAAGTCTATCTAAAAACTCATACATTCTTTCTCCACGTAAAGTAACTTTTGCTCCAATAGGCATTCCTTTTCTTAATTTAAAAGACGCAACGTCTTTCTTAGAAATTGTAGCTACTGCTTTTTGTCCAGTGATCTTTGTTAACTCATCAACTGCGTAGTCAATAAGTTTTTTATCAGATACAGCTGCACCAACTCCACGGCTCAAAACGATTTTTTCAAGTTTAGGAACTTGCATTACGTTTTTATATCCGAACTCTTCTGTAAGAGCAGAGATTACTCTACTCTTATATTCTTCTTTTAGTCTAGGTGTATATGCCATTACTATAGTACTTGATTAGATTTTTTTGAAAATCTTACTTTCTTATCTCCTTCTACTCTAATACCTACTCTAGTTGTTTCCTTACTTTTAGGATCAATTAGAGCAATGTTAGAAATTTGAATAGAAGCCTCTTTCTTAACGATACCACCTTGAGGGTTTTTAGCACTTGGTTTAGTATGTTTTGAAACCAGGTTTACACCTTCAACGATCGCTTTGTTTTTTTCACGGTAAACACGTAAAACTTTACCTTCAGCACCTTTATGGTCTCCAGCAATAACTCTTACGATATCTCCTGATTTTATTTTTAGCTTTATCATCTTAAAACGAATTAAAGCACTTCTGGTGCTAATGATACAATTTTCATGAATTGTTTTTCACGAAGTTCTCTTGCTACCGGACCAAAAACACGAGTTCCTCTCATTTCTCCTGCAGCATTCAAAAGAACACATGCATTGTCATCGAAACGGATATAAGAACCATCAGCTCTTCTCACTTCTTTTTTAGTACGTACAACAACTGCAGTTGAAACAGCTCCTTTTTTTACGTTTCCGTTTGGAGTTGCATCTTTGATAGAAACTACAATTTTGTCACCAACAGAGGCATATCTTCTTTTAGTACCTCCTAAAACACGAATAGTTAAAACTTCTTTAGCTCCCGTGTTATCTGCTACTTTTAGTCTTGATTCTTGTTGTACCATAATTATTTAGCTCTTTCTAAGATTTCAACTAATCTCCAACATTTTGTTTTACTTAAAGGACGCGTTTCGCTAATTCTTACAGTATCTCCAATGTTACAGTCGTTTTTTTCGTCGTGTGCAACATATTTCTTAGTTTTCAACACGAACTTACCGTATAATGGGTGTTTTACTTTTCTTACTTCCGAAATAACGATAGATTTATCCATCTTATTTGAAGTAACAACACCTATTCTTTCTTTTCTTAAATTTCTTTTTTCTTCCATCTTTCAGCAGAATACAATTATTGTAACTCTCTTTTAGTTAACTCTGTAGCTAGTCTTGCAACTGTTCTTCTAACACTTCTAATTTGAAGTGGGTTAGCAATTGGAGAAATAGCATGAGCCATTTTTAGGTCAGCATATAGTTTCTTAGTTTGACTAAGCTTTTCTTGCAACTCCGCTGCAGAAAGATCTTTTATTTCTGATTGTTTCATAATAAATATAAATTATGCTTCGAAATCTCTAGCAACGACGAACTTAGTTTTTACTGGAAGTTTTTGAGCTGCAAGACGTAAAGCCTCTTTTGCAACTGACAATGGAACCCCTCCAACTTCAAACATAATTCTTCCTGGTTTAACAACAGCAGCCCAATATTCAACTGCTCCTTTACCTTTACCCATACGTACTTCAAGAGGCTTCTTAGTGATAGGTTTGTCTGGGAAAATTTTAATCCACAATTGTCCTTCTCTCTTCATGTAACGAGTTGCAGCAATACGCGCAGCTTCGATTTGACGTGAAGTTAAAAACATTCCATCTTCATGCACAGATTTAATACCAAACATTCCATTTGAAAGTTCATGCCCTCTTTGAGAGTTACCCTTCATTCTACCTTTTTGTACCTTACGGTATTTTGTTCTTTTAGGCTGTAACATTTTTCTTTAGTTTAAAAATTTACTTTCTTTTACGAGCGTCTGGTTTTCCACCTTTATTAAAGTTAGATTTACCTCTAGGGGCATCTCCACCTTTACCACTGCCAGTACCAGATTGTTTTTTATCCATTCCAGCTAGCGGAGAAAGATCTCTCTTTCCATAAACTTCACCTTTCATGATCCATACTTTGATACCCATTCTACCGTAAGTAGTGTGAGCTTCAGCCAAAGCATAATCAATATCAGCTCTGAAAGTTGATAGAGGAATTCTACCTTCTTTGAAACCTTCAGAACGTGCCATCTCAGCACCATTCAAACGTCCAGAAATCAAAACTTTGATACCTTCAGCGTTCATACGCATTGAAGCAGCAATAGCCATTTTGATTGCACGTCTGTAAGAAATACGGCTTTCGATTTGACGAGCGATGCTTGTCGCCACAAGATAAGCATCTAACTCAGGTCTTTTAATTTCAAAGATGTTAATTTGAACCTCTTTATCAGTAACTTTCTTAAGTTCCTCTTTTAACTTGTCTACCTCTTGCCCACCTTTTCCGATAATAATACCAGGTCTAGCAGTAGTGATAGTAACGGTTACAAGCTTTAAAGTTCTCTCGATGATTACTTTAGATACACTAGCTTTTGATAAACGAGCGTGGATATACTTTCTGATTTTGTGATCTTCAGCTAATTTATCGCCATAATCATTTCCACCATACCAGTTTGAGTCCCATCCTCTGATGATACCAAGTCTATTTCCAATTGGATTTGTCTTTTGTCCCATGCTGCTTAAGAATTGCTTTGTGTGTTATTGATAGCTCCAAGCACGATTGTTACGTGATTAGAACGTTTTCTTATTCTGTGTGCACGACCTTGTGGAGCTGGACGAAGTCTTTTTAACATCATTCCACCATCTACTCTGATCTCTTTAACAAATAATCCAGCTTCTTCTAAATTACCTTCACTATTTTTTTGCTCCCAGTTGTTGATTGCAGATAATAATAGTTTTTCTAATTTTCTTGAAGCTTCTTTAGAACTGAATCTTAAAATGTTAAGTGCTCTTTCTACCTTCTGACCTCTTACCAAGTCCGCTACTAAGCGCATTTTTCTAGGTGAAGTAGGGCAGTTATTCAATTTTGCGAAAGCGATAGACTTATTAGCCTCTTTTCTCGCATCTGCTGTTTCTCTTTTACGAACTCCCATTGCTTCTTTTATTTTTTACCTTTATTTTTTGCTCCAGCATGACCTCTAAAAGATCTAGTTGGTGAAAACTCTCCTAATTTGTGACCTACCATGTTTTCTGTTACGTAAACTGGTACAAATTGACGACCGTTATGAACTGCGATAGTTTGTCCAACGAAATCTGGAGTAATCATTGAAGCTCTAGACCAAGTCTTTACAACTGCATTTTTACCACTTTCTACGTTTTCTTGAACTTTTTTATCTAATTTATAATGAACAAAAGGTCCTTTTTTTAATGAACGTGCCATATCTTATTATTTCTTTCTACGTTCTACGATATACTTGTTACTCGGGTTTTTCTTAGAACGAGTTCTGTAACCTTTAGCTGGCAATCCTTTTCTTGAACGTGGATGCCCTCCAGAAGAACGTCCTTCACCACCTCCCATAGGGTGATCAACTGGGTTCATCGCTACTGGTCTAGTTCTAGGTCTTCTTCCTAACCATCTTGTTCTACCTGCTTTTCCAGATACAACTAATTGGTGGTCAGAATTAGAAACAGCTCCAATTGTAGCCGAACAAGTTAACAAGATTAATCTTGTCTCACCAGATGGCATTTTAATTGTTGCATATTTCCCGTCTCTTGCCATTAACTGAGCAAAAGTTCCAGCTGAACGAGCGATTACAGCTCCTTGTCCTGGACGTAACTCAATACAAGATATAACAGTTCCAAGAGGAATTCTGCTTAAAGGTAAAGTATTACCAATCTCTGGTTGAGATTCTGGTCCAGAAACTAATTTCTGACCAACTTTCAATCCGTTTTGAGCGATAATATAAGTTTTCTCTCCATCAGCATAAGCTAATAAAGCGATAAATGCAGTACGATTTGGATCGTATTCGATTGATTTCACTGTAGCTGGAATTCCATCTTTAGTTCTTTTGAAATCAATAATACGATATCTCTGCTTGTGACCACCACCCGTATAACGCATGGTCATCTTTCCTTGACTATTTCTACCTCCTGAGTTTTTTATCGGCGCTATCAAAGAGCGTTCCGGCTTATCAGTTGTAATAGCGTCATAACCATTCACAACTCTAAATCGCTGACCCGGGGTAATAGGTTTTAATTTTCTTACTGACATTTTTCTATCTTAGATATTGTTGTAAAAATCAATTGTTTCTCCTTCTTGTACTTGAACAATTGCTTTTTTAATTGCATTTGTCTTTCCACTGATTAAACCACTTTTAGTGTATTTAGTAGATCTATCCGGTCTAACATTCATTGTATTAACAGAAACGATAGTTACTCCATAAGCAGCTTCAATAGCTTTCTTAATTTCAACTTTGTTTGCTTTTTTGTCAACAACGAATCCAAAGCGGTTTAAAACTTCACTTTCTTTGGTTACTTTTTCAGTTACTATAGGTCTAATTATGATACTCATACTCCTATTATTTGCTTAAATTTTCTTCAATTAACTCTAAAGAACCCTCCAAAAGCACTAAATTATTAGTGTTTAATATTGCGTAAGTGCTTAATTCTGAGCTAGTTACGACATTAGAAGCCTTTAAATTGCGTGACGACAAATATACATTTTTATTTGACTCACCCAATACAAATAGAGATTTTTTATTTTCTAACCCTAAAGCTTTCAAAACGTTAATGAAATTTTTAGTGTTTGGCACATCAAAATTAAAGTCTTCAAGAACGATAATATTTGACTCCTTTGCTTTGATTGAGAAAGCTGATTTTCTAGCCAATCTTTTTAAACCTTTATTCAATTTGAATGAATAACTTCTTGGTCTTGGCCCGAAAACTGTTCCTCCACCTTTAAACAAAGGATTCTTAACACTTCCAGCACGAGCTGTACCCGTACCTTTTTGTTTTTTAATCTTACGAGTACTTCCAGTTACTTCAGCTCTTTCTTTAGCTTTATGAGTACCTTGTCTTTGATTAGCAAGATATTGCTTAACATCAAGATATACTGCGTGATTGTTTGGTTCAATTGCGAATACTGAATCAGAAAGTTGAACTTTTCTACCAGTATCTTTTCCGTTGAAATCTAATACTTTTACTTCCATTACTTCTGAATGATTACGTAAGAGTTTTTGTGACCAGGAATACATCCTTTAACAACAAGTAAGTTCTTTTCAGCAACTACTTTTAAAACTCTAAGGTTTTGAACTTTTACATTATCTCCTCCCATTCTTCCAGCCATACGCATTCCTTTGAATACTCTAGATGGATAAGAAGAAGCTCCTACAGAACCCGGCGCTCTTAAACGGTTGTGCTGACCATGAGTAGCTTGTCCAACCCCACCAAAACCGTGACGCTTAACAACACCTTGGAAACCTTTACCTTTAGATACACCTTGTACATCTACAAATTCTCCTTCTTCAAAAATAGAAACATCGATAAGATCTCCTAATTTTTGTTCAGTTGCAAATTCTTTGAATTCAACGACTTTTTTCTTAGCAACAGTTCCAGCTTTTTTAAAGTGACCTAAAGCCGCTTTAGTAGAATGTTTCTCGTTTTTGTCATCGAAACCAAGTTGCAACGCTTCATACCCGTCAACCTCGTTGGTTCTGACTTGGGTAACAACACACGGCCCAGCTTCGATTACTGTACAAGGAATGTTTTTCCCGTTTTCATCGAAAATACTAGTCATGCCGATTTTTTTACCAATTAACCCAGACATAAATATTAATTATTAATTACTAAAATTCCCTTCAATTTGAAAATAACAGAAATTTTCAAACAGGGAGTGCAAAAGTAGTTATTAAAAATGAATATACCAAACAGTTACAAAAATTAAATCGCTCAGTATCAAAATCCAAGCTTCAAATCAACCATCAAAGCACTTTCATGTTCTAAAAATTTATCTCTTTATTTTCAACTCTAAAAAATCTATCTGCTTAATGATTAATTAATCAAAATAAAACAAAAACGTTCGCACAGCCTTAAAACAAAGGGATTTAAAAACCATCCCCACTAATACAAACTTAAAATCAATTGCAAAAACTAAATACATAATAATATTCAACAACAAAAAAAAGCGAGACATTTCTGACTCGCTTTTTGTATGTAAAATTTAATAAAAAATTATACTTTAATCTCTACTTCAACTCCACTTGGCAATTCAAGTTTCATTAAAGCATCAATAGTTTTAGATGAAGATGAATAAATATCAATCAATCTCTTGTATGACATTACTTCAAATTGCTCTCTCGCTTTTTTGTTAACGTGCGGAGAACGCAATACAGTGAAAAGTTTTTTGTGAGTTGGCAACGGAATAGGACCTGTTACAACCGCTCCAGTAGTTTTTACTGTTTTTACAATCTTTTCAGCAGATTTATCTACCAACATGTGATCGTAAGATTTTAGTTTTATTCTGATTTTTTGACTCATTTTCTTAAAATTAAGCGTTACCTTTTGCTTTTTTGATTACCTCTTCTGAAATGTTAGAAGGTGTTTCTGCATAATGAGAAAACTCCATTGTAGATGTTGCTCTACCAGATGATAATGTTCTTAATGTAGTAACATAACCAAACATCTCAGCCAATGGCACATCTGCCTTAATAGTTTTCGCTCCGTTTCTATCACCCATATCATTTACCTGACCTCTACGACGGTTCAAGTCACCTACAATATCACCCATGTTTTCTTCTGGAGTAATAACTTCGATTTTCATGATTGGCTCTAAGATAACAGCTCCAGCAGCTTTACCAGATTCCTTATAACCCATTCTTGCAGCTAATTCAAAAGAAAGAGCATCAGAATCCACAGGGTGGAAAGATCCATCTAATAAAGTAACTTTCAAACTATCCACAGCATACCCAGCTAAAGGTCCAGTTTTCATAGCTTCACGGAAACCTTTTTCAACTGCAGGAATATACTCCTTAGGAACGTTACCTCCTTTTACCTCATTCACAAACTGTAATCCAACAGGAACTTTTCCATCAACTTCATCAGCAGGCTCGATTCTAAATACGATATCACCGAATTTACCACGACCTCCAGATTGTTTTTTGTAAGTCTCTCTATGTTGAGCAGATCTTGTAAACGCCTCTTTATATTCAACTTGAGGCTCACCTTGATTTACCTCTACTTTAAACTCACGTTTCATACGATCAACTAAGATATCTAAGTGAAGCTCACCCATACCAGAGATAATCGTTTGACCTGAAGCTTCGTCAGTTCTAACTGTAAATGTTGGATCCTCTTCAGCCAATTTAGCCAAAGCCATACCCATTTTATCTACGTCAGCTTTAGTTTTAGGCTCAATAGCGATACCAATTACTGGATCTGGGAATTTCATAGATTCCAAAATAATTGGATTCTTTTCATCAGAAAGTGTATCCCCAGTTTTAATATCTTTAAATCCTACAGCAGCCCCAATATCTCCAGCCTCAATAAATTCGATTGGATTTTGTTTGTTAGCATGCATTTGGTAGATACGAGAGATTCTCTCTTTGTTACCAGAACGAGTATTTAAAACATAAGAACCAGCATCTAAACGCCCAGAGTAAGCACGGAAGAAAGCTAAACGTCCAACGAATGGATCAGTAGCAATTTTAAATGCTAAAGCAGCGAAAGGCTCTTTTACATCTGGTCTACGTAAAATTTTCTTTTGATCTTCTTCTAATAAATCAGCATCATCAGGGTGAATTCCTTCAATACCTTCTTTATCTAATGGAGATGGTAAATACTTACAAACAGCATCTAACATAAATTGAACTCCTTTATTTTTGAAAGAAGAACCTGCAAGCATTGGAATGATCGCCATATCAATAGTAGCAGCTCTTAAAGCATTATTGATTTCTTCTTCTGTAATAGAGTTCTCATCCTCCATGTATTTATCCAAAAGATTTTCATCATAAGTTGCAATCTCTTCGATAAGGATAGAACGGTAGTGCTTCACATCATCAACCATATCCGCAGGGATATCAACGATATCAAAAGTAGCTCCTTGTGTTTCATCATGCCATACAATAGCTTGATTTTTCACTAAGTCAACAATACCTTTAAAATCTGCCTCATCACCGATAGGTAAAGTAATTGCAACCGCATTCGATTTCAACATATCTTTAACCTGTCCGCATACAGCTAAAAAGTTAGCACCTTGACGGTCCATTTTGTTTACGAATCCCATACGAGGAACTCTATATTGATCTGCAAGTCTCCAGTTAGTTTCCGATTGTGGCTCAACACCATCAACAGCACTAAATAAGAAAACTAAACCATCAAGTACACGTAAAGAACGGTTTACCTCTACAGTAAAGTCAACGTGTCCAGGAGTATCAATAATATTAAAGTGGTAAGGTAATGATTCTGGAAGAACTTTACCTTGCTCTGTTGGGAAGTTCCAAGTACAAGTTGTAGCAGCAGAAGTAATTGTAATACCTCTTTCTTGCTCTTGCGCCATCCAGTCCATTGTTGCAGCACCATCGTGCACCTCACCAATTTTGTGTGACTTTCCAGTATAAAAAAGAATACGCTCAGTAGTTGTTGTTTTACCAGCATCAATATGAGCAGCGATCCCGATATTTCTTGTATATTTTAAATCTCTAGCCATTTCTTTACGAATTAAAATCTAAAGTGAGAGAATGCTTTGTTAGCTTCTGCCATTTTGTGAGTATCCATTCTTTTCTTAACCGCAGCACCTTCTTCTTTAGCAGCAGCTAAACATTCTGACGCTAAACGTTGTGCCATAGATTTTTCGTTTCTTCTTCTAGCATAAAGTATTAACCACTTCATAGCCATAGAAATTTTTCTGTCTGGACGAATCTGCATTGGGATTTGGAATGTAGCTCCACCAACTCTACGGCTACGTACTTCTACGTGAGGCATAACGTTTGTTAAAGCATCTTTCCAAATTTCTAATGAAGTTTTCTCATCATTTTGCTTTTTAGTTTCGATGATATCAATAGCATCATAAAATACTTTAAAAGCTGTAGATTTCTTACCATCCCACATTAAGTTATTCACAAAACGCGTTACTAATTGGTCGTTAAACCTCGGATCCGGTAAAAGTGGTCTTTTCTTTGCCGCTCTTTTTCTCATGTCTTTTTCTTAAAAGTTTTTAAATTACTTTTTTGCTTCTTTTGGGCGTTTAGCACCGTACTTAGATCTTCTTTGCGTTCTTCCTGCAACACCTGACGTGTCAAGCGCTCCACGAACGATATGATATCTAACACCTGGTAAATCTTTTACCCTTCCACCTCTAACTAATACTATCGAGTGCTCTTGTAAATTGTGTCCTTCTCCAGGGATGTAAGCATTCACCTCATTACCATTTGTCAAACGTACACGCGCAACTTTACGCATTGCAGAGTTTGGTTTTTTTGGTGTAGTAGTGTAAACACGCGTACAAACCCCTCTTCTTTGAGGACAAGAATCTAAAGCAACCGATTTACTCTTCTTAGTTATCTGAGTTCTTCCTGTTCTTACTAATTGTTGAATTGTTGGCATAATTAATACTAAAAATTAATATGATATTAAATTCCCGCTTTTTACGGGGTTGCAAATGTATAAAATAAATTTCACTATACAAACGTTAATCTATTAATTTTCAATAACATTATTTCTCTTCTATGTTTTTACAAACAAACAATAGATATTTGCAATTCATATAATTACAAAAACCACACGCTTGAAACTTTTTTTTCAGACATTCTTTTTTATAATGCTAAGCTTATCAGCTTACACTCAAAACTTGTATCTTAAAATAAACGGAACAAATAATATCGAAAACCAAATTATTGATTCCATTAATTACAATATTAAACATCCAAATTTAAAATCATTATTTAATGAAATAGAAAAAACCTCTAAAACCCTGTCAAAAAAAGGTTTTTTAAACAACAAAACACTAAGCATCAATAAGATAAATGACACCACATACAACTCTATCATTAACCTAAAAGAAAGAATAAAAACTATACATATATATATAGGTATAAATAATTCATTTTTCAGTTCAAACAAAAAACAAAAAGACACTATAATATTACCCTACGATCAAGTCGAAAACTACTTAAACAACAAAATTATTGAGGCAGAAAAAAATGGCTACTCCTTAAATAAAATAAAACTGGAAAATATTAGAAAAGAGAAATCGATAATTTATGCTGATCTAAATTTTAAATCCGAAAAAAAACGCAGTTTAAATTCCATTATTCTAAATTATAAAAACGAAGATTCAAAAGATTTTTTCCCAAAAGGATATTTAAAACAACTCAATAAAAAATATCTCAACAAAACATTCAACCAAGAAATCACCAAAGAGCTTTATAACGAAATTAACAGTTACGAATTTTTAAGCCAAACAAAATATCCTGAAATTTTATTCACCGACGACTCCACAAAAGTTTTTGCATATATCGAAAAAAGAAAAGCAAATACATTTGACGGCTACATTGGATTTTCAAATGATGAAAATAAGAAAGCTGTCCTAAATGGATATTTAGATATTTCGTTATTAAACACTCTTCATGCAGGAGAAAAATTTTCTTTATATTGGAAAAGCGATGGCAATCAACAAAAAACATTTAATACAAAACTAGAATTACCATATATATTCAAATCGCCATTTGGAATAAAAGCCCAATTAAACATTTTCAAACAAGACAGCACTTTCCAAAACACAAAAACATCTATTGATCTTGGGTATTACATTAATTACAATTCAAAATTATACTTAGGATATCAATCAATAGAATCTAGTGATATACAAAATATAAATAATTCTATAATAAGCGACTTCGATAATTCATATATCACATCCACATATGAATACAAAAGAATTGATCCGAACAACAATCTGTTACCTCAAAAAGCATTTTTAAATTCAATTATTGGATTTGGAAAACGAGAAACAAATAACAACACAGAAACAGCTCAACCAAGCAAACAATTTTACATAAATTTAAATGCAGCTTATAATTTTGAGCTTAATACTAAAAATTTTATTAACATAAATTCTCAAAATTTCTATTTAGACAGTAAAAATTACATTTCGAACGAATTATTTAGATTTGGCGGAATGAATTCAATTAGGGGATTTTCAGAAAATAGTCTTCAAGCAAATTTCTATTCAGCAATTCTTACAGAATATAGATATATGTTTTCAAAAAACACTTATATTCATTCTGTTACGGATTACGCTATATATCAAGACTTAACGAATATTTCAAATCCTAAAAAAATTAAGAAATTAATAGGAATTGGAATTGGTGCAGGAATACAAACAAAAAGCGGAATTTTACGAATAATTCTCACGAATGGTCACGAAAATCAACAGGAAATACAATTATATAACACTATCATAAACATATGTTATAATGTTAAATTTTAAAGTTTACCAAAAAAAGATTTTTATTTATTAGGAAAGTTAACAAATTATTAAGAGTTTTGCGATACTAATTCAAAATATTTAAAAATGAAACTAAAGTTCAATGGATTCTTAGTGCTTTTATTAGTACTAGTTGCGCAACTTTCTTTTGCGCAAGAAAGAGCTGTTTCGGGAACAGTTTCTGACAATGCAGGAATGCCTCTACCAGGTGTTAGTGTATTAGTTAAAGGAACCAAAGCTGGAACGCAAACCGATTTTGATGGTAAATACACTATCAAAGCATCATCAAGCCAAGTATTGGTATTTAGCTACATTGGGATGAAATCTCAAGAAATAGCTGCAACTTCATCAACAGTTAACGTAAAATTAGCTGGAGATGCACAAGAACTTGAAAGTGTTGTTGTAACAACAGCTTTAGGTATTAAAAGAGAGAAAAAATCTCTTGGTTATGCTACACAAGAGGTTAAAGGAGGAGATTTAAGAAATGGTACTTCTAGTGGTAACTTCTTAAATGAGCTTTCTGGTAAAGTTGCCGGTGTTAACATCACTAGAAACTCTAACTTTGGAGGTTCTACAAGTGCAATTTCACGAGGAGTTAAAGCTATTGGTCAAACAAACGAAATGTTAATTGTTATTGACGGTATGCCAATTAACAACGGAAATAACACTAACGATGGAACAACAGCTCAATCATCTGGTGGTCGTGGATTTGACTATGGTAACAACGGTATGGATATTAACCCAGAAGATATCGAAAGTGTGAACGTATTAAAAGGTGCAGCTGCATCTGCTTTATACGGATACTTAGCTGGTAACGGGGTATTAATGATCACAACCAAAAAAGGTAAAGCTAAAAAAGGATTAGGAATTACTGTTTCTTCTGAGGTTGTAACAGGTGCTCCAGATAAAAATACTTTCGTAAAATACCAAAAACAATATGGTGCTGGTTACGGATCTTCTTTCTCATCACAAGATATTGATGGTGATGGTGTAAATGACAGAGTAGTTTTCTTTGGAGATGATGCTTCTGTAGGTAATGCTTTTGATCCTTCATTAAATGTTTACCAGTGGGATGCATTCTCTGCATATCCAGGAAACAATAATTATGGACAAAAAACTCCATGGAAAGCAGCTGCTAATGATCCTTTTAAATTCTTCCAAAATTCACTTTCTTTAGTGAATACAATCTCATTTGAAGATGGAAATGAAAAAACAAATGTTGTTTTCAACTATACTAACACTAAACAAACAGGTGTATTACCAAATAGTGAATTAAGAAAAAACAACTTCAGTTTAAAATTAAACCACCAATTTACAGACAGATTGTCTTTAAGCACATTTGCTAATTTCTCTGCTCAAGAAACTATAGGTAGAAACATGACTGGATATAGCGACAACATGATTTCTGGTTTCCGTCAGTGGTGGCAAACAAACGTTGATATCAAAGAATTAGAAAGAGCATACAACAATTCAGGTGGACAAAACATCACTTGGAACAGAAAATCTGTTGATGATGCAACTCCAGCATATTGGAACAACCCTTATTTTGAGCGTTATAAAAACTACCAAAATGATAGCAGAAACCGTTTCATAGGTTATGCTAACTTTACATACAAAATTGCTGACTGGGTTTCTGCAACTGCTAAAATCTCTACAGATACGTATTCTGAAATCCGTGAAGAAAGAGTTGCTCAAGGTTCTGTTTCTAAAACTTTCGGTATTAATGCTCTTGATGAAACTTCAGGATACCAACGTTATAATGGTAACTTCTCTGAGCAGAACTACGATTTACTATTGACTTTCAACAAAAAATTTGGTGAAGATTTTAGTTTAAATGGAGTAGCTGGGGGAACAATTAGAAATACGTATTTCAACCAAATTACAGCTTCAACTCAAGGAGGTTTAATTATTCCTGGAATCTACAGTTTATCTAACTCTAAAGCTGCTAGCCCATATCCTTACGAAAGAGAAACTAATGCTTCTGTAAATAGTTATTACGTTTCTGCTTCTTTAGGTTATTTGGATACATATTTCATCGATGCAACTGCTCGTAGAGATGCTTTCTCAAACTTACCTGCTGATGATAACCACATTCCAAGTTATTCAGTTTCTGGTAGCTGGGTTTTCTCTAAAAACATTGATGCAAGCTGGTTAACTTTTGGTAAATTAAGAGGAGGTTACTCTGAAAGCCCACTTGGAACACCACCATTAGCTTTAGTTGATACATATACAAAATATGATCCGTTCAACAACAACCAGATGTACTCTGTTAACTCTATCAAAAACAATCCTGATTTAAAGCCTATCAAAACAAATACTACAGAGGTTGGTCTTGAGATGCAGTTCTTAAATAGAAGAATTGGATTTGACGTGAGTTTGTACAAAAACATAAATGATGGAGAAGCTGTAAGAGTTCCTTATTCAACTGCTACAGGTTATACATCTAAATATGTAAACGCTGCAACAATTGAAAACAAAGGTATCGAGGTTCAATTCAATGTTACTCCAATCAAAACAAGCAACTTTGCTTGGGACATCAATGTTAACTGGTCTAAAAATGACAACGAAGTTACTGCTTTAGCTGATGGTGTAACTAACTTACAAGTTGCTTCTTTCCCTGGTACAGTATCATTAAATGCTGTTGTTGGACAACCATTCGGAGTATTAAAAGGAACAGATTATACTTACACTGCTGATGGACAAAAAATTGTTAACCCAACAACAGGTAGATATGTAATCAACACTTCTACTAACAACATTATTGGTAACATCAATCCTGATTGGATTGGAGGTATTAGAAACAAATTCTCTTACAAAAGTTTATCTTTCAGTTTCTTAATTGACATGAAAAAAGGTGGAGATATCTTTTCTACTGACCAATGGTATGGTGTTGGAACTGGTTTAACTGATGAAACAGCTGGAAACAATGATCTTGGAAACCCAAAAAGAAATACTATTGCTAACGGTGGTGGTGTAATCAACCCTGGTGTTTATGCAGATGGAACTCCAAATACTACAAGAACAGCTTACTCTACTGGTGGTGCTATTACAAACGCTTATAGTAATGGTCCAAGAAGCCAGTACGTTTACGATGCAAGTTTTGTTAAGTTAAGAGAGGTAAATATTACTTATACATTACCATCTTCATTAGTTCAAAAAATCAAATTAGTAGACGCAAAAATCTCTCTTATTGGTTCTAACTTATGGATAATCCATAAAAATCTTCCAGATGCAGACCCAGAAAGTGGATTAGGATCTAACATAGGATCTCAAGGTCTTTCTATCGGTTCTCTACCAACAACTAGAAATATCGGTTGTAACTTAACAATAAAATTCTAAGCTATGAAAAATAGACTAATAATATTACTATCGTTCATAACCTTATTTTCATCATGCTCTGATGATTTTGGGAACATGAACCAAGACACAAAAAACCCTACTACCACTGCTCCAGAATATTTATTCACAAATGCTGAAAAATTCATGATGGATCAGGTGACAAGTACATCTGTAAACTTTAACGTATTCAGATTATTTGCTCAACAATGGGCTGAAGTACAATACCCACAAGAAACTCAATATGACTTAACTGGACGTACTATTCCAGATCGTCATTGGGCGACTTACTATCGTGATGTATTAAAAGATTTTAAAGAAGCTAAATCTCTTTTGAATCAACAAAAAGCAAACTATACTGGAGCTCCTGAAGGATTAGTGGTAATTGATAACAAAATCGCAATTATTGATATTTTATCTTCTTACTGCTACGGAATCTTAGTTGATACTTTTGGAGATGTACCTTACACTGAAGCATTAGATATTGACGGTCATCCACAACCAAAATACGATGATGCTGAAACTATCTACAGAGATTTGCTTACTGTATTAACTGCTGCATCTCACAAATTAGATCAATCTGCTGAAAGCTATGGTGATGCAGATCTTATTTACGGTGGAGACACTGCTAAATGGGCTAAATTTGCTAACTCTTTACGTTTCAGAATGGCTATCACAATGGACGATGTTGATCATGCTTATGCTAGCACACAAGCATTAGCTGCACAAGCTGATGGTTTAATCCTTAACAGTGCTGATGGAGCTTACATGCCATACGCTACAAATACTACAAATAACAACCCGTTATACCTTGACTTAGTAGCTAGTGGACGTGATGACTTTATTCCAGCTAACACTTTTGTAAACAAATTGAATGCTTTATCTGATCCAAGAAGAGCTAAATACTTTACAGAGTATCCAGCAGGTTCAGGACAATACAAAGGTGGTGTATATGGAACTGTTAACGTTTATGGAGACTTCTCTCACATCACTGAAACAATTAAAGATCCTGTTTATCCAGGTGTAATCTTTACTTACTCTGAAGTTGAATTCTTATTAGCTGAAGCTGTAGAAAGAGGTATTCCTGTAGGTGGTACTGCTGCAACTCACTACACTGCCGCTGTAACTGCATCTTTACAAGATTGGGGAGTAGCCGCTGCTGATATTGCAACTTACTTAGCAAGAACTGATGTTGCTTACGCTACAGCAACTGGAACATGGAAACAAAAAATTGGAGAACAAGCTTGGATCGCTTATTATAACAGAGGTTTCGAAGCTTGGACATCTTACAGAAGATTAGATTTCCCTGCTTTAGTAGCTCCTCCAGTAACTTTCGGTGATATCACTGAAGTTCCAAAACGTTACTCTTACCCAGGTATCGAGCAAACATTAAATGCTGCTAACTTACAAGCTGCAGTTGCTAAACTTGGTAACAACAATGTAACAACAAAACTTTTCTGGGATAAACACTAATATTTATACCAAAATTTAAATAATAAACCACTCCGTTCATTCGGGGTGGTTTTTTTTTATATAAACATTATACCTATATTTGTTCCATGGAAAAAGAACATCAAATATTTGGCATTAGAGCCATTATAGAAGCAATACAAGCTGGTCAGGAAGTTGATAAAGTATTCATTCAGAAAGAGATTTCAGGAGACTTAATGAAAGACCTAATGAAAGTGATGAAACGAGCTAACATCAATTTTTCATATGTACCAGTTGAAAAACTAAACCGATTAACTCCAAATAACCATCAAGGTGCTGTTGCTACAATTTCGCCAATTGGTTTTATTGATATTGAACATTTAGTAGAATCAACTATTGCTTCGGGTTCTAAACCCCTTTTTTTAATATTAGATCAGATTTCTGATGCACGAAACTTTGGCGCTATCATTAGAACTGCAGAATGCACCGGAGTGAATGGTATTATCATTCAAAAAGCAGGATCGGCACCAGTAAACGGTGACACGGTTAAAACTTCTGCAGGAGCTGTATTTAATGTACCAATATGCAAAGTTGAACATATTAAAGATGCTATTTTTTATCTTCAGGGATCAGGTATAAAAACTGTTGCCGCTACCGAAAAAACAGATCACAATATTTACGATATATCCCTAAATGAGCCTTTGGCAATTATTATGGGGTCTGAAGACAGAGGAATCAACCCTTCAGTTCTTAAAATTGTCGATGAAAAAGCCAAATTACCAATGTTTGGATCAATAGGTTCTTTAAATGTTTCTGTTGCCTGCGGAGCATTTTTATACGAAGCTGTACGCCAGAGAAAATAGAATACTGTTTTTGAGAATTTGAATTCGAATAAGTAATTAAAATACTTAATAATGCTTTCAAAATCTATTCTAAAATCGTCAGTTAATTTATTCTGCTGCTTGTTTGTATTGTTACCAATTACAAAAAGCAACGGACAAAATACTACTTACAATCAGTTTTGGAGTGAAATTCAATTCAATCAAACTATAAGCAAAAAGTGGTCTACTGAAATAGATTTCGGAGCAGCTTATTCAAGTACCGAATCATCTTCGAATTTATTTGAAAATACTATTCAGAGATCCGTAAGAGGATGGGGACATTATTATTTTTCTCCAAGATGGAAATTTTCCTCTTTTCTAGCGTATTACAGCAATAAAGATGTTCCCGAAATTGGCCAATTTGAATCTCCAGAATGGCGTTTTGCATTACAGGGAATTTATTATTTTCACAAAACAGGTTACACATTGAGTACTCGCGCGCGTACTGAATTTCGTTACATGAAAAATCAGGATGATGATTATGAAAATGTCATTCGTTACCGCCAGCAGATAAAATATCTTCAACCCTTAAACAGTAAAGCTCTAAGAGAAGGTGTTGTTTATGCTGTGGCATCTGATGAAATTTACATAAAATCAGGAACTAAAGTTACAGGAGAGAGTTTTTTCGACAGGAATCGATTTAATATAGGAGCCGGATATTTATTTACAGATAATATTCAAATCGAATTGACTTATGCAAATGAATATTTACCAAGAAACAGTGGAAACCAATTTACAAATGCGCTTTCTCTTAATTTGAGTTTCAATAATCTTATGCGAAATATCAAAAAGAGAATTCTAGAGAATATTCATAAGGACAGTGATGATGAATAAATTCTATTCTTCTTTTCGAATACATTTAATCTGTTCCATTATGGCAGTTTTATGGAGTTTAAAATTATAATCTCGAATGAATTCTGTGCCTTTCATATTAATTTTTGCCGTTACTGCCTCGTAGTTCGAAAATGCTTCTAAATCTTTTTGATCCATTAAATACAAAACCTCCATTATTGAATCATTATTTCTATATTGAGTATCAAAATGTGACAATGTATAGGTATTATGATCTGCCAGAATAATTGTTAAATCATCTTTGATTTTCTTCCCTTCTTTCCTATCAGGAAAAGGTGTAGGTTGCAGAGCAATGAAATAATGTTCTTTGTCGGTAAGAATATTAATTTTCAAAGATTTAGATTTAGTCGAATAGAAAACAGCTGGATCAAAAAAATATACCATCGTTCCATCAGGCTGGATTTTATTTTTGATTTCACATTGCCCGACAGCCTGAAAACTTGAAAAATAAAAACAAAGCAAAATTAAATAACTTATTTTTTTCATAATCTAAATTATTCAATTGGTTAGTAATCACAAATTTAGTCTTTTAATCTCATATGACTACTCCATATTTCCTTTATCTTCTGATTCTGTTTTAGTTACAACATAATTTACTGGATAGCTAGAAATAAAATATCCATCTTCAGGTATAAGTTCTTCTTCATGAACAGTATTAACAAAATTTCCGTTTTCATCAAAGTGCTTCATAAAAGGGTCATTTTGCGGATCAAAATCAGGCTTCTGCCAATCGTAAACAATCGGTTTAGAATATTCGGGAGTTTTGTAGTAAAGTGTCAATAGAAATCCACCAATTAAACCTCCTAGATGACCTTCCCAGGAAATCGACTGATCGACATCTGGAAAAACATACCAAATCATACCGCCGTAAACCAAAATTACAGTTAGTGATAAAGCAACCAATCGATAGTATTTAGTTTGAATTCCTTTAAAAAATATAAAACTGACCAAAACGTAAATCAAGCCACTAGCACCAATATGGAAATTGTTACGACCAATTAACCATGTAATGAATCCTGACAACAAAATTCCATAAACAATAACTCCAAAAGTTTGTTTAGGATAAAAGAAAGGCATCGCCGCTAAAAGGATTAAAAGCGGAATTGAATTATTATAAAGGTGATCTAAGTTTTCGTGTATAAACGGACTAAAAATCACGCCTTGCAATCCTGAAAAATCTCGTGGATAAATCCCATTTTTGTAAAAATCAAAGTCAAAACGAATCTGAATCCAATAGATTATCCAAAGCAATAAAACAAAGAGAACTGGTAATCCAACAACGGAAGTAGAAAACTTAAATTGGTTGTCATTCATTTTTTTCGGTTTTGATTTATAATACGATATCAAAAAACTTTCCAATTGCATATTACTGATATTTTGTCAGCTGCAAAAATTCAATAATTGGTTTTATAAAGTTAAAAGATTCAAAACCTCTAAAAATAAATTCTGAAAATAGTAAATTTACAAAATGGAAGCACCTTTAGCAGAACGAATTCGCCCGCAAAAATTAGAAGATTATGTTAGTCAGCATCATTTGGTTGGACCAAACGGATCGTTGACACAGCAAATTGCAAAAGGAATAATCCCTTCTTTAATTTTTTGGGGACCTCCGGGAACTGGAAAAACAACTTTGGCACAAATTATTGCTCAGGAATCAAAACGTCCTTTTTATGTTTTGAGTGCGATTAATTCTGGTGTTAAAGACATTCGTGATGTTATTGACAAAGCCAAACAAAGCGGCGGACTCTTTACTGCCAAAAACCCAATTTTGTTTATTGATGAGATTCACCGTTTCAGCAAATCACAACAGGATTCTCTTTTAGCTGCTGTAGAAAAAGGCTGGATTACACTTATTGGTGCCACGACCGAAAACCCAAGTTTTGAGGTTATTCCCGCTTTATTATCGCGTTGTCAGGTATATGTTTTAAATGCTTTTACAAAAGATGATCTAGAAGCGCTATTACATCGTGCAATGAAAGTAGATACCTATATGGCTTCCAAAAACATTAATTTAAAAGAAACCGAAGCTTTATTAAGACTTTCAGGCGGAGATGGCAGAAAACTGCTCAATATATTTGAACTTGTTGTTAATGCATCAGCTGGAGATGAAGTAACGATTACAAATGATCGTGTTCTAGAACTGGTACAGCAAAATACCGTTTTATATGACAAAACAGGCGAACAGCATTATGACATTGTTTCGGCATTTATAAAATCGATGCGAGGAAGCGATCCTAATGGAGCAGTATATTGGTTAGCCCGCATGATTGAAGGTGGTGAAGATGTAAAATTTATTGCCCGAAGAATGTTGATTCTGGCAAGCGAAGACATTGGAAATGCAAATCCAACGGCACTTATAATGGCCAATAATACTTTTCAGGCGGTTACTACAATTGGATATCCTGAAAGTCGTATTATCTTAAGCCAATGCGCAATTTATTTAGCGACTTCTCCAAAAAGCAACGCTTCGTATATGGCAATTGGAAATGCACAGCAATTAGTAAAACAAACTGGTGATCTCCCCGTTCCTATTCATTTAAGAAATGCTCCTACCAAACTTATGAAAGAACTTGGTTATGGAGAAGATTATAAATATTCACACGATTATGCTAATAATTTTGCTGAACAGGAATTCTTGCCAGATGCTATAAAAGAAACGGTTCTTTACAATCCTGGAAACAATTCTAGAGAGAACAGTACCCGTGAATTCTTAAAGAACCGTTGGAAAGATAAATATGGTTATTAGTTTTTGTCTTTACAAAAAGAAACCTAAGTGTTGAATTCTAAAATTTAAAACTTAACAGAAACTTTTTCAGAAACTAATTTGTCATTTTGATAGTATTCGAAATACCACTGATTGTCTTTAGCATTTAAAGAACCTTGAATTCCATCTTTAACAGCAATAAATGAATCTGCGCGAGAAGTTTTGAAAAGCTTCATAACAACCTTTGGTGTTTTATCAATTAACTGATATCCATTTTCCGTTGGTTGAGCATAAAGCAAATTCGGATCTGAAACATTAACTGCAGGTGTTGAAACTACTGCAGTTTGTACGGGTGCTGTAGTATTCACTGCTGGAAGTGTTTCTGCTGTAACGGCTCTCGAAGGTGCAACTGGAGATTTACCACTGTATTTATAATGAAGATTGGCAATCGAAACAAAAGCATTGTCTAAACTTTCTCTGTAAGCTACTTCATATTCTTTTTCCCTGCTTTTTCCTGTTTCAGAAGTATAGATCACTTTTCCATAACAATCTTTAAATTCAACAAAAAGTTTAGTTACCAAAAAAGCATTATCCTTTTTCACATCAATATACAAAAGATCACAGCGATCTGCATAACCTGCAGGAAGTTCTTCATTTGTATAATATGCCGTAAAACCAGCTTTTAATAAATTAGATTTCGTTAAAGTCGCCAGACGGTATTGATTTTCTGTTTTTATGAAATCATACTTTAAAGGTATAATCACCGCTTTATAATCATTTACAGACTGTGCAAAACCAACAGCTGAACAAATTAATGCAGTTAATAAAAATTTTATCTTCATCATTATAAATAATTTTTTAGTTCTAATAAATGGTTTATTTGTTTGAAATTCTGAGTTATTTCAATTTTTTTATCGTTAAAAAAGATAGCATCTAAACCGGCATTCAAAGCTCCATTGACATCTGCATCAAGATCGTCTCCAATCATAATGCTGTTTTCTTTGGAAGTATTAGCTAGTTTAAGAGCATAATCAAAGATAATACTATTTGGTTTTTTAACACCTGCTAATTCAGAATTTGTAATAGTTGTGAAATAACCGCCTAAAGCAGCGTTTCTAATTTTCTTTTCCTGAACGTTTGCAAAACCATTAGTGATGATATGCAATTTGTATTTTGGTTTTAAATATTCCAATACTTCAATTGCACCATCAAAAAGGTAATTGTTATCTGTTAAAAACTCAATATAATCATTTGCGATCTCTAGAATATTTTCATCAGAAATCACATAATTTAAAGCATTAAAAGAAAACTTTAATCGGTTGTAACGAAGTTCTTCGTGTGTTATGAGATCGTTTTGGTACAATCTCCAACATTCCTGATTAATGGGTACGTATTCTTTAATAAAATCCTGTGTTTGTATTTCGGCATATTTACTTTTAAAGATCCGTTCAAATGCCATTTCTGAATTTTTGTCGAAATCCCAAAGCGTATGGTCTAAGTCAAAAAAGATATCTGTGATTTTGGTATTCATAAATTAAAAAATTCCTTCATCTACAAAACTATAATATTTTGCTCCAGATATAATCAAATGATCCAAAACTTTAACATCTAAACTCTCCCCCGCTACTTTTAATTTCTTTGTAACTTGCTTATCAGCATCACTTGGTATTAGACTTCCAGAAGGATGATTGTGGCACAAAATCACGCCTGTAGCGAAATATTCTAAGGCAAGTTTAAAAACTAATCTTGCGTCTACAACAGTTCCAGCAATTCCTCCTTTACTTAATTGCGCTTTAGAAATTACATTATTAGAATTATTAAGAAAAAGCACCCAAAATTCTTCATGAGAAAGTTCCCCAATAATAGGCTGCATAATTTCAAAAACCATTTTACTAGAAGTAATTTTTTCTGTTTCAACTGCTTTCTCAGATCGTAAACGCCTACTTAATTCGAGAGCAGCCATAATTGATATTGCTTTTGCCTCACCTATCCCTTTAAAATTCATTAATTGGGAAATAGATAATTTTGTAAGGGAATTTAAGTTACCTGCACTTGCTAAAATTCGTTTACTTAATCCAACAGCTGTTTCATTTCGGCTTCCGGAACCAATTAAAATAGCAAGTAATTCGGCGTTGCTTAATGCTTCTTTCCCTTTCAACATTAATTTTTCACGCGGTTTGTCATCTTCTGACCAATTTTTAATAGGGAAATAAGATTCTTCCATAAGTACATTTCAAAAAACGAAGATATAAAAAAGAAGAAAAATCTTTCAATTTATTTTGTCTATTTTAAAATTCGCTAACTTTAGAAACTAAATAATCAAAATGAAAAGATTTTGTTTCCTTTTATTCTTTCAAATTCTCATTTCTTGCCATCAAAGTAATAAAGATGTTGCAGTAAGTAACGATAATTTTATACCAAAAACATTCTCTGAAAAATTATCTCGGGCTGCAATTTCAATCATTGATCCTTCAATTCATTATGATCCTTCTTATTTTAAAATTGAATATCCAAATGGTGATGTCCCAAAAAACAAAGGAGTTTGTACCGATGTTATCATTCGTTCATATCGAAAATTAGGTGTCGATTTACAAAAAGAAGTACATGAAGATATGCTTCAAAATTTTACAGCGTATCCAAATCTTAAAAAATGGGGAATGACTAAAACCGATACTAATATTGATCATCGCAGAGTTCCAAACCTAGAAATATTTTTTGAACGAAAAGGCATTAAACTTCCAGTCACAAAAAATCCAAATGATTATAAAACTGGTGAAATTGTAACCTGGATGATTAACGATAAACTTCCGCACATCGGAATCGTAACTCATAAAAAATCACACGATGGAAAACGAAATCTTATTGTTCACAACGTTGGAAACGGTCAGGTTTTAGAAGACTGTTTATTTGCGTATAAAATTGTAGGTCATTTTAAATATGAAGGAACTTCAAATTAGAAAATGTGGCAATGTGAGAATGTGTCAATTAGATAATTAAAAAAAATGTGCCAACTGCATAGCAATTGACACATTATCTAATTTTCTAATTGGCTAATTAATTACTCAATCAAACCTTTTACTTCATCAAAATTCAAACCACCATAATTACCTGAACTCATTAATAAAAGAGCAGAATTATCAAGGTTCAAATTGAATAAATATTCTTTGAATTCAGCCGGATTGGTATAAATCACTAAATCTTCACGGTTAAAAGCTTTTGCTATTTGTTCGTAAGTTACTTCTTCAAGCTGTTTAATTTTTACGGCATCTGGCGAATAAAACACAACTGCAACATCTGCATATTCTAAAGCACCTTCATATTCTTTTAAAAATGCAGCATTTAAACTGCTGTATGTATGCAACTCTAAACAAGCTACTAATGTTCTATCAGGATATTGTTCTTTTACTGCTTTTGTTGTTGCCGCTACTTTACTTGGCGAATGTGCAAAATCTTTGTAAGCTACTTTTCCTTTACCTTCTGCAATTTTTTCCAAACGTTTAGAAGCTCCTTTAAAACTTGCAATCGCTTCGTAGAAATCGGCTTCGTCTACACCCATATTTTGGCAGATCCATTTGGCTCCGGCAAGATTATTTAAATTATGCGCTCCAAAAACTTCAATAGGCATATCGCCTTCTGGAGTTTTTAATAAAGTAACACCATTATTTACGGTATACTCTGGTGTATGATAAGGAAGTTTACGAATTGGATTTGTTGCAGCTTCAGAAACACGTTTTACTTCAGGATCGTTTTCGTTGTATACTAAAATACCTCCATTTGTAATCTTTTCAATGAAAATTTCAAACTGCTCTACATAATTTTCATAAGTTGGAAAAACATTAATATGATCCCAAGCAATTCCAGAAATCAAAGCAATGTTTGGCTGATATAAATGAAACTTAGGGCGACGGTCAATTGGTGATGATAAATACTCATCGCCTTCCAAAACTATAAAATCATTTTCTTCTGTAAGATGCACCATCGTATCAAAACCTTCCAACTGTGCTCCTACCATGTAGTCAACCGCAATATTATGATAGTTCATTACATGCAGAATCATAGACGTAATGGTTGTTTTACCATGCGAACCACCAATTACTACACGAGTTTTATTTTTAGACTGTTCATATAAAAATTCAGGATATGAATAAATCTTCAATCCCAATTCCTGCGCTTTTAATAATTCAGGATTATCTGCTTTTGCATGCATTCCTAAAATAACTGCATCGATATCGGCAGTTATTTTTTCTGGAAACCAGCCCATTTCTGCTGGAAGAATTCCTTTTTTCTCCAATCTTGATTTTGATGGCTCAAAAATAGCATCGTCACTTCCTGTAACCAGATATCCTTTATTATGTAATGCCAATGCTAAATTGTGCATTGCGCTTCCGCCAATAGCGATGAAATGTGTTTTCATTTAAACTCTAATTTTTAAATTCCAAATTCCAATTTCTTCGAATTTGCCTTTGAGATTGTATTTTATTCTTCGAATTTTTCTTTTAAATCTTTAGCCTTTTTTGGGTCTTTTAATTTATTCAAATATAGATTATATAATTTTTGAAATGTCACTTTTGAATTGCCAATTTCATGTGCTTTCTTATAATTTTTCTCAGCCAGATTGTATCTCTTAAAATAATCTTCAATTCTTCCTCTTGATAAATAGCCGTCTACAGGAGAAAACTGTGCCAGTTCATTAGAATAAGCAATTGCTTTTGATTCGCTTCCACCTAAAATTCCTGGCAGCTGCAAATATATTTCAATTAAAGCCCATCTTGCCTGCACATGTTTTGGATTTAATTCGATGGTTTTTTCAAAAGCTTCTTTCATATCTCCCACCATTGTAAACGCTTTTATTCGGTTTATTTCTGTCGCTCGCATGGCCAGACATCCGCCATATTTAAAAAAATAATCTGCATTATTGGGTCTAAGTTCTTTTAGTTTTTTAAAATATGCAGCTCCTTTTACCCATGATTTTTGATGTCCCGCTATTTCACCCAAACACTCTAATGTTTTTATATCGGAAGGATTGTTTTTTAAAATCCCTTCAAAAATTGGCTGTGCTTCACTATACTTTTTAGAATGAAATAATTTCTCTGCCCTCTCAAAATTAGATTGCGTCCATCCAAAAACCGGCAAAATAAAAAGAAACAGTACAAGATTTTTCATGTCTCAAAAATAACGAAATATAAATCTTCTCTTTGCTTTTAATGATTAATTACTAATTTGTACGAAATTTATTTGACCCGTTTCCCAACCTTTTTCAAATAAAAATGCTCTATTTATTAAAACTAACTTATGAAAAATTTATTATTGGCCTTTTTATTGGTTTCAGCGACTTTATTCGCCCAGCAAAATGAAAAAAAATGGGATAAAATAATTGCTAACGAAAACGAAGGTAAAATTAAATCTGCAAATGAAATCGTTTCTTCTATTTACAAAAAAGCAATAAAGGAAAAAGATGAAATTCAAATAATAAAATGTTTCTTTTATCAAGCAAAATATCTACAGATTCTTGAAGAAAATGCACAAGTCAAAATTCTAAGTAATTTAAAAGATGATATTGATCGTGTTTCAACACCTTCAAAAGCCATTTTGAATTTGGTTTATGCAAAATGTTTAACCGAATATTACAATCAAAACAAATACAAAATCACAAAACGAACGAATACTGATGAAACTAATGATAATTTCTTGACATGGACAGTTAAGGAGTTAACTTCTCAAATCGATCTCATTTTACAAAAATCACAGGAAAACGAAGCTCTTTTAAAAACTACTCCTCTAACTAAATACGAAGCCATTTTTGATTATTCCGAAGCAGACAAATTCAAAAAAATGAATTTATTGAGTTACGTAATCTCAGAAAATATTGCTTTACAATCTCAAAGAATTAATTCATGGGAAATTCAAAAAAGTAATTTCTTAGACATCAAGAAAGAGCTTTTAGCCAATTCCGATCGTTTTGTAAAACTGGATATGGATTCTGTTTCAAACGAAAATCTTAAACTGACTTTAAAGCTTTATCAAAAACAGGAAATCAATAATTCTACACCTGAAAATATTTGGGAAAGAATTCAATTTTGTAAAAAATATATTATTGATACAAATGAAGATTATATTCAAGCCATAACTTTACTACAGAAAACAACCAACAACAAATTTCTCATTCAGAACATTCAGTTAGAAAAAGCAAATTATTTATCACAAAATGCTTCTAAACAAACTCATCCAGATTATAATATAAAAGCTCTTGCGACTTTAGATAGTATTCTTCAAGTTAATAATAGATCAAATGCACACAAACTTGCTATTGAGAAAAAAGATAACATTCAATATAAAACTTTAAATGTACAGCTTCAGAAATACATCTATAACAACGAAAATACAAGAGCTTATATACAGTATAAAAATGTAGAAAACTTAAAAATTTCTTTTTTTAAAATTGATCAAGTACGTCTTATTGAACTGTCAAAATCTTATATGACAAGAGAAAGAATTAGAGATAGTATTGTTAAAAATATAAAACCCACAATTTCAAAGCCATATACTCTTTCTAATAAAGGAGGTTATTTTGAATATACCACAGAGGTTCTTCTTCCTCAATTGCAAACGGGATCCTATCTGGTTTACTTTGAAAGTGATTCAGATTCAAAAGATAAAAAAGCAACTGCATTTGAAACCATAACGGTTTCTAATTTTATTGTAATGGCTTCACAGGATTTTAACTCAGAAAATTATCAGGTTTTAGATCGAAAAACTGGAAAACCTTTAGAAAATGTCACTATTAAATCTCCATCGTTCACTATTACAACCGATAAAAAGGGGTTGGCGTTTTTTAAAAAAGAAAACAATCTATACAACAATAATGAGTCAATAAAATTATATACGGTAAACGATACGCTTTCAATTCAAAAAAACTATATCTCGTACAATTCACAATATGACCAAACAAAAAAAGATGATTTTAAAGGAAAAGTAGAATTCTATCTGGATCGAGCGATTTATCGCCCGGGACAACCCGTATATTACAAAGCCATTGCATTCCAGAAAAAAAACGAGAAAAAATCAGTGGTTCCTTACACGACGTTTTCTATTATTATTGAAGATGCTAATAGTAACGAATTCAAAAAGTTTAACGTAACCACAAACGAATTCGGATCATTTTCAGGTGATTTTATATTACCTAAATCAGGAGCAACAGGAGAATTTTCTATAGAAGCTGAAGAACCTATAGATTATGAAGAAGATAAAATATATGACAAAGAAAATGATGAACATCCTTTCTGGGATAGTGTTGACTTTGAAGATTCTAAATTATATTTTAATGTTGAAGAATACAAACGTCCAAAATTTGAAGTGACATTTGAACCTAAAAAAGAAAGTTTTCAGCTTAATCAATCGGTCAAAGTAAATGGAACAGCAAAAGCATTTGCTGGAAGCAGTATTTCTGATGCTCCAGTAACGTATACTGTAATACGATCGATCAATTATTACAGAAATTATTATGCTCAGGAACAAAACGAAGTAGTAGAAACAGGAAAAATCAAAACGGATGCTTCTGGAAAATTTGCAATTAATTTTACTGCAATTCCTGCTAAAAATTCAGTAAAAGAACAGCTTCCTATTTTTTCTTATCTAGTAAAAGTTTCTGTTACAGATATAAACGGAGAAACACATGATGCCGAAACCACTATAAAAGTTGGCTATCATGATTTACAATTAGATGCTATAGTTCCGAATCAGATTTTTACAAACCGCAAAAATGCCATTAAACTCACGAGTACCAACCTTAACGAAGAATTTAAAGAAACTACTGGTGAAGTAAAAATATATTTTGTAAATCCACTTTCAACAAAATTCAAAACAAGAATTTTTCCACAGCCTGATATAGAAACTATTCCTCTTTCAGAATTCGAAAAGTTATTTCCATACGAAAATCAGTCAAAAATTGAAATTGCTAAAACCGAAAGATTAGTTTATTCTAAAAATGTCAATACTAAAAAAGACAAAGAACTTGCACTCGATTTTATTTCAAATTATAAATCTGGTTATTACAAAATTGTGTTTTCGGCAAAAGACAGTTTCGGGAATTTAATCGAAAAAACTTCAGATTTTACAATTAAACAAAGTAAAGACAAGTTTGACACCAGTGCTTTATATTCTGTTAAACAAGTAAATTTAGACGCCGCAAAGGACGGTTTTGCTTTAATAAAATTGACTTCGGTCATTCCTGATTTATATGTTTCAGCAACAGCAAATTATGGAGATAAAACTTTCTTAGAAGATACTTACCATATTCAAAATCATGAGAGCATAATTAAAATCCCTGTAAAAAAAGAATTCAAAAATGGCTTGACAGTTAATTTTACAAGTGTATTTGAAAATGAAAAATTTAACAGTAATACCTATATTATTTTAAGAACACCTCAGCCACAATTAAAACTCGATGTGGAAACCTTTAGAAATAAAATACAACCTGGAAGCAGTGAAAGCTGGTCATTTAAGTTAAGCGCGGAGACATCAAGAACTGAGGCCGAGGTTTTAGCATCTATGTATGACAGCTCTTTAGATCAATTTACTACCAAAGACTGGGAAACTTTATCGCTTAATGACGGGACTATTATTGGCAATAATTACAAATCTCTTTTGGGCAGTGAAAAAACATATTCTATAATCCAAAATTTAAATGCTCCTCTTTTAAGAATTAATCTTAAAAACGAAAACACAACATTAATGTGGTTTGGATTTGATTTCAATAATACAAACAGCAATTTGTTTTATCTAAGAAGAGAATATCAAAGACAATTAACTCAAAAAGCGAAGAAACCACTAAATGTAAAAATGATTTCCGGTATTGTCAAAGATGGAAATATGATGCCGCTTCCAGGAGTAAGTATAACCGTAAAAGGTACGCAAAGAACGATTATTACTGATTTTGATGGTTATTACGAAATTGAAGCCGGCGAAAATGAAGAACTTGTTTTCGCATACATAGGTTATACAAGTAAATCTGCTACTGTAGCAAAAAACAAAGTTATAGATATCATTTTAGATCCTGAAGAGTCGAGTTTAAATGAGGTTGTTGTTGTTGGTTATGGAACTCAAAAAAAGAAATCAGTAACCGGATCAATGACACAAATAATACGTTCAGAAGTAGTTGAAGAAGATAATGAGGTTTATAATACAGCTTCTGCATTATCAGGAATGGTTTCCGGAGTTCAGATTTCAAACGTTGCAAGTAGTCCAGAATATTATTTTAATTAAAATAATGTAAAATTTATTCCCGGCAAAAAAATCGTCAGCGGTTTAACATCAATGGTTGTCGATTCATCAACGTTGTATATAATCGATGGAGAAGTTTCATCAGAAAATGATTTTTCAAAAATTAATCCAAGTGATCTGGTAGCCATAGACTTTTTAACTGGAGATCGTGCAAAAGCTCAATATGGAAATAAAGCTGCTAATGGAGTAATAATTATTACTACCAAAAAGGCCTTAGAAGTCTTAACTCAGGTTAAAGCCAGAAAAAATCTTTCTGAAACTGCTTTCTTTTTGCCAGATTTAAAAACAGATTCTAAAGGAAAAGTAAGTTTCAATTTTACATCACCTGAAGCTCTAACCGCTTGGAAATTCCGCTTACTCGCACATAATAAAGATGCCGTTTCTGGATATTTAGAAAAAAGTGTCATTACGCAAAAGGAATTAATGGTTCTACCTAATTTCCCGCGTTTCTTTAGAGAAAAAGATACAATCGTAATCAGTGCTAAAATTTCGAATATAACTGCCGATACTAAAACCGGAATTGCCAGTTTACAGTTTTTTGATGCCGTAACAATGCAGCCAATAGATGCAAAAATGCTTAACGCAAAAAACATTAAAAACTTTACAATTCCTGCATACGGAAATACTACTGCAAACTGGACAATTACTATTCCCGATGGTCTGCAAGGTATTCAATATAAGATTGTGGCAAAATCTGGTAATTTTTCTGATGGTGAAGAAAGTATACTTCCAGTGTTAACGAATACTATGTTGGTGACAGAAAGTATTCCTATTTGGGTTCGCGAGAATTCGACAAAAGAATACACTTTTGAAAATTTAAAAAACAATACTTCAACTTTAAAAAACCATCAATTTACGTTAGAATATACTTCTAACCCGACTTGGCTTGCCCTTCAATCTTTGCCTTACTTGATGGAATACGAGCATGAATGTGCCGAACAGACTTTTGCACGTTATTATGCTAATGCATTAGCATCTGAAATTATTACAAGTAATCCGAAGATTGCAGCTGTTTTTGAAAATTGGAAAAAAAACGGAAAACTGAATTCCAAATTAGAAGAAAACGAAGAATTGAAATCTCTTATTCTTGCCGAAACACCATGGCTGAATGATGCCCAAAGTGAAGATGAAAAGAAAAAGAATCTTGCTCTACTATTTGATTTAGAAAAAATGAAAACTTCTCAGGAAGCTACCTTTCAAAAATTAAAGCAAAAACAAAAATCATCTGGAGCATTTGGATGGTTTGATGGCGGTAATGAAAGCGAATACATTACCAGACATATTCTAGCTGGTTTAGGACATTTAGAAAAATTAAGCTCGAAAGATACTGCTGATATCGACAAAATTACTAAAACTGGAGTTCCATTTCTAGACAATAAATTTTTAGAATATCATAAATCCAGAACCGAAAACTTAAAGTCAAGCAATAAATTAATTTGGATCAACCCGTATTCTGATCTACATTATTTATATACCAGAAGTTTTTATTTAGAAAAATATCCATTGTCTGACACTTTAAAAAAAGCAGCCAAATTATATTTAGAAACTGCCAAAAAAGATTGGCTGAATTATTCTATTTACGAAAAAGGACTAGCGGCTTTAACTTTAAATCGTTTTGGTGAAAAAGAAAGCGCTAAAAAAATCATCGAGAGTTTAAAAGAAACCGCTTCGAATAATGAAGATTGGGGAATGTACTGGATTGCCAACAAAGCAGGTTGGTATTGGTATCAGGCTCCTATTGAAACTCAGGCTCTATTAATTGAAGCTTTCTCCGAAATTAATAACGATACCAAATCGGTTGATGCGATGAAAGTCTGGTTATTAAAAAACAAACAAACCAAAAACTGGCCGACAACCAAATCAACAACCGAAGCTATATATGCTTTATTAATGCAAGGAACCGATTGGCTTTCGGTAAAAGACAATACCGTGATAAAATTGGGAGATGAAAAAATCATCACTAAAAAATTAGTCGAAAATGAAAAAGAATCCGAGACGGGTTACATCAAATTAAACTGGAAAGCTGATGAAGTGAAAAAAGAAATGGCTTCGATTAAAATACAAAATAAATCAAAAGTTGTTGGTTTTGGTGGTGTGTATTGGCAGTATTTCGAAGGTTTGGATAAGATTAAAAATAATAGTGGAACTGTTTTATCAGTGTTGAAAGAATTGTATCTAAAGAAAAACACTTTAAAAGGAGATGAGTTGGTCAAAATTTCATCTAAAAATTCTTTAAAAACTGGTGATTTAGTAACCGTCCGATTAATTATTAATGCAAAAGAAGATACTGAATACATTCATTTAAAAGATATGAGAGCTTCTTGTTTTGAGCCTGTAGATGTACTTTCTGAATATCGCTACAAAGATGGTTTAGGATATTATATGAGCACAAAAGATGCCGCAACCCATTTCTTCTTTGATCAAATAAACAAAGGAACTTATGTTTTAGAATATGACATTAGAGTAAATAACAGCGGAGAATTCTCTAACGGAATTACGACAATTCAAAGTATGTATGCGCCGGAATTTACGAGCCATACCAAAGGAATCAAAATAAAAGTAAATTCCAATTTTTAAATTTCAAAAAAGAAATTCTGATAATAATCTAATATTTTTTTGTCAGGCTAAGCGAAGTCTAAGCTCTTTGCGTAAGCTTCGACCTCGCTCAGCCGGACATACTTTCTTTAAATCAAGACAATAAAAAACCCGACAAGCTTTAGAAACCTGTCGGGTTGTATTTTAAAATGAAGATTGGATTACTTTACAATCGTCAATTCATCGATAATGTTTTTAGCACCGGCGTATTTGTCGATAATCCAAAGCACATAACGAATATCTACGTTGATCGTTCTTTGTAAATTTGAATCAAAGATAACGTCACCTGCCATTGCTTCGATATTTCCATCAAAAGCGATTCCGATTAATTCTCCTTTTCCGTTAAGAACTGGTGAACCAGAATTTCCTCCAGTAATATCATTATCTGTTAAAAAGTTTACCGGCATGTAACCAGCTTTGTCAGCATATTGTCCGAAATCTTTTTTCTTGTTCAACTCTAATAAACGAGCTGGCAAGTCAAATTCCTGATCTCCTGCTTTGTATTTTTTAACCATACTTTCCATTGTAGTATAGTTGTTGATTTTAGCATCATTACGAGGATCTGCAGGTAAAGCACGAACTTTTCCGTATGTTAATCTCAATGTAGAGTTAGCATCTGGATATTTAATGGCGTTTAATTTTGATTCTCTTAAACCTTCAACTAATTCGCGGTAAGCCGTTGCAAATCCATCATCAGCTTTAGCTTGATCATCTGTTTTTGAACGATATTTGGTTAAAAGATCATTAGAAATGATATACAATGGATCATGTGCAATTGCCAATGGTTTTGGATCAGCCATAAATGCCTTTATTTTCTCTTTTGAAGTAAAATAACTTTGTTGTGTCGCTGTATTCACATCAGCAGTAAAATCACCATTGTTTGTTGTTTTCATTTTGGCAATTTGCGGAGCTAAACCATATTCTGCCGCTTTTGCTGCATATAAATTTAGCTGGGCGATTAACACCTCTTTTTCTAACGGCTCATAGAAATCTCCGTAGATATTATCAATCATAGTATTGATTTTCGGAAGCATTTCTGCTCTCTTAGCTTCGTTTTCGTTAAAGTAAGCGATCAATGCATTTCCTAAATTTGCAGGACCTGTTGCATAACTTGAAGTACGTAAAACCTGCATTAAATAATTATCGTGACGCGCTTTTAGATTCGTCTCTCTGTAATAATCATTAATCGTTGGAATTACATTTTCGTATTTTTCTTTATTTGCAGGTTTAGTTGCCCACTCATAGAATTTATCTTCTTGTTCCGTTTTTGTGTCTACCGTTCCTGCTTTTGTTAAAGCATCGATCATACCTTGACGATTTTTCCAGTAGTTTGCTGTTGAAGCATATTTAGAAGCATACTGTAAACGAACAGTTGCATCTTTGTCCATATACTTTTTCATGACATCCATTGAAGTTTTTGCACCTTCAACCCACGCAGGATAAGCATATTTAATGTTTTGCTCAATTCCTCCAGCAGGCATCCAACGATTTGTTCTTCCCGGATATCCTAATATCATAGCAAAATCATTTTCTTTTACCCCTTTTAAACTTACTGGTAAATAATGTTTTGGTTGTAACGGCACATTGTCTTTAGAATATGCAGCAGGATTTCCATCTTTATCTGCATATACTCTAAACATAGAGAAATCTCCTGTTTGGCGAGGCCATTCCCAGTTATCAGTATCTCCACCAAATTTACCAACGCTTTCAGGAGGAGTTCCCACTAAACGAACGTCTGTGTAATCTTGATAAACGAAATAATAATATTCATTTCCTTGAAAGAAAGGACGAACAGAAACGGTGTATTTTCCGTTTTCGCTGTTTTCTTTTTCAATTAAAGCGATTTCCTGCTGAATGATTTTATTTCTTTCGGTTTCTGTCATAGTATCATTTACTTTAGACAAGATTCTTTTAGAAACATCATCCATACGTACAAAGAAACGAACGTATAAAGATTTTGGCTTCAGTTCTTCCGAACGATTTTTTGCCCAGAAACCATTTTTCAAATGATTTTGTTCTGCAGTAGAAAGTTCTGCAATCGCGCTGTAACCACAGTGGTGATTCGTAAGAACCAAACCACTATTTGAAACGATTTCTGCTGTACAACCTCCGTTAAACTGTACAATCGCATCTTTTAAACTGTGGTGGTTAATACTGTAGATTTCTTCGGCTGTTAATTGCAAGCCCATTTTTTCCATATCTCTATGGTTCAGTCTTTCGATAAACATCAAAAACCACATTCCTTCATCAGCTCTTACAGGAAAAGCCATAAGGCACATGGTAAAGAATAAAAATATTTTTTTCATGTTATTTTGTTTAAGTAATGCGAATATAATTCATTTTCATAATTATCTAATCCAAAACGATTCTAAAATTGCTTATCACAATAAATTTTTAGCCTTTTATTACGAATTTAACATTTCTAAAAACAAAAAAGGTGCTCAATTTTATGAACACCTTTTTTACTGTATTATCTTTAACTGAATATTATCCTTATTCATTAAGCATTTTCCAAAGCCTGTCTTTTAAATCGGTTAAACCTTGCTGGGCAACAGAAGAAATAAACATATAAGGAACATCTTTAAAAGAAACATCTAATTCTGCTTTCAGCTCCGCCTTCAATTCGTCATCAAGCATATCACATTTTGAAATCACAACAAGACGTTCTTTGTCTAGCATTTCTGGATTGTATTTGGTCAATTCATTTACCAAAATATCATATTCTGCTTTAATATCTGCTGTATCAACAGGAATTAAAAACAATAAAGTAGAGTTTCGTTCGATATGACGAAGAAAATAATGCCCTAAACCTTTTCCTTCTGCAGCACCTTCAATAATTCCCGGAATATCGGCAATGACAAAAGATTGAAAATCTCTATAGGCTACAATTCCTAAATTGGGTTTTAAAGTGGTAAATGGATAATCTGCAATTTTTGGTTTTGCCGAAGTCAGCACAGACAATAAAGTAGATTTTCCCGCATTAGGAAAACCAACCAATCCAACATCAGCTAGAACTTTAAGTTCCAGAATAACATCCATTTCAACTCCTGGCAAACCTGGCTGTGCATAACGAGGTGTTTGATTAGTTGAACTTCTAAAATGCCAGTTTCCTAATCCTCCCTTTCCTCCTTTTGCTAGAATCTTTTTCTCGCCATGTTCTGTAACTTCAAAAAGTGTTTCTCCAGTTTCTTTGTCTTTTACAACAGTTCCCAGCGGCACTTCAATAAATTTATCTTCTCCATCAGCTCCGGTACTTCTGTCAGAACCTCCATCACCTCCATATCCTGCTTTAATGTGGCGTGCAAATTTTAAATGAAATAATGTCCAAAGCCCTTTATTTCCCACTAAATACACATGTCCACCGCGACCACCATCACCTCCGTCAGGGCCACCTTTTTCAATAAATTTCTCTCTATGTAAATGCGTAGATCCTTTTCCTCCTTTTCCGGAAGAAACATATATCTTAACGTAATCTACAAAATTTCCTTCTGTCATTTTTCTAAATTTCAGACTTTAGACTTTAGATTTTAGATTTCTCTATCTTCTATTTCTAAATTCTATTTTTATTCATTTTTCAGTCACAGTCGCAGTTTTCAGTATCAAATGTGACTGAAAACCGTACTGAAAACTTCACTTTACTCTTTAAGCGCTTTCACAAGCACTTTGTCAATTTTAACTCCATCCATATCGACTACTTCTAGAACGAATTTCTGCCAAACTAATTTTTCGCCTTCTTTTGGAATATGCGAAAGCTCAGTCATAATCATACCGCTTACCGTGTTTACTTCGTAATCATTTGTTAGCTCGTCAAGTTCAAAATAGGTTAAGAAATCGTGTAATGAATAATGCCCGTCAACCAACCATGAACCGTCTTCTCTTTCAACAAGCTGAAATTCATCTTTATAAAACTCAGAAGCATCACCTACTAAAGCTTCCAAAATATCATTCAAAGTAATCATTCCTTGAAAAACACCATATTCATCAGAAACTAACGCATAGTGAACGCCTGTTTTTTTGAAATTTTCCAACGCTTTATAAGCTGTTGTCTGCTCCATTAAGTAAGGCGCATCTGAAACTATAGCCGACAAATCAAATTGTTCGTTTTCTATGTTGGCAAAGATATTTTTAAGAGTTACAACCCCCACAATATCATCGTAATTTTCATTGTAAACCGGATAAACGGCGTGCAGATCCTGAACAACTAATTCTTTGATTTTTGCTTTATCTTCTTTTAACGGAAGCATGTCAACCGATTTACGGTGTGTCATTAACGAACTTACTTTTCTATCTCCAATATGAAAAACACGCTCTACAATATCTTGTTCAATTTCCTGTACCTCTCCTACTTCAGTTCCTTCCTTAATAATCGCTTTAATTTCTTCCTCAGTAACCTTTCCGTCAGCGGTTGGTTTTATCTGCAGAATATTCAGTAAAAATTCTGTTGAAGAAGTTAACAACCAAATGAATGGTGCTGTAATAATCGAAATTATTCTCATTGGCATTGCCACCATTTTGGCAATCGATTCAGGATAATTTAATCCGATACGTTTTGGCAGTAATTCTCCTAAAACCAAAGAGAAAAAAGTAAGAACCACAACCACTATTCCAACTGCAATAGAGTGTGCATAAGGTTTTAAAGCAGCAAAACCTGCCACAAAAAGTTCTACATCGGCTGTAATTTTATCACCAGAATAAATACCCGTTAAAATTCCAATTAAGGTAATTCCAATTTGTACAGTCGATAAAAATTTATTTGGCGAGTTTGCCAGATCAAGTGCTGTTTTGGCACTTTTATTTCCTTTTTTAGCGGCAGTTTCCAGTCTATTTTTCCTGGCCGAAATAAGGGCAATTTCGGACATAGAGAAAACTCCATTTAATAGTATTAGAAAAAATATTATTAGTATTTCCAATGTTTAGTAGATTCGTTATTAGTTTGGTTCTTTTTTAGTATGGTATTCTTCTTTTTTGCATCATTCTCACCATGGTCAGGAGAGCGAAAAAGCCCGGAGCTAAAAAACTATTTTTTTATTCCAAAAATTCAGAATAGAAAAATAGACTTTAGCATTCCAGACTTTAAAAACGTCAGCTGTCCCGAAAAAATCTCGGAAAGCTTCTACAAATTATCTATAACTGACGTTAATCGTTTTGTAATTTCTTCGATAGTTCCAATACCGTTTACAGCGTGAAACTTACCTTGTTCTTTATAATATCCAATTAATGGAGCTGTTTTTTCGTTGTATTCCTGATATCTCACACGAATTTTTTCTTCATCCTGATCATCAGCTCTTCCGCTTGTTTTTCCTCTTTCCAGCAAACGCGCTACCAAAATCTCGTCATCAGCTTCTAAAGCAATTGTAGCAGTTACGCTAGAGCCAATTGTTGGTAAAAATTTATCTAAAGCCTCTGCTTGATTAATTGTTCTTGGGTAACCGTCGAACAAGAATCCTGCTGTATCTGGGTGTTTTTTAACTTCGTCAATTAACATTGCAGTTGTAACTTCGCAAGGAACCAATTCTCCATTGTCCATATAAACTCTTGCTTGTTTTCCTAGTTCAGTATCATTTTTTAAATTGAAACGAAAAATATCTCCAGTAGAAAGGTGTGTTAAATTGTATTTTTCTTTTAAAAATTCTGCCTGAGTTCCTTTTCCTGCACCAGGCTTTCCAAATAAAACGATATTAATCATAATGAATTTGAGTGTTGTTACTTCTTATTTTTCAAGAAGTTTTAAATGAATATATAGTTGTGTTTTGTTTTTACTTATTCTGCTAATTTGTAAACTTCTGTTAAGTTTCGTCCTAAACCATCGTAGTCAAGCCCGTAACCCACAATAAATTTATTTGGGATTCTAATTCCCACATAATCAATCTTCATATCTTTTTTATAAGCTTCTGGTTTAAAGAACAATGTTGCCACTTTAAAATGTTTTACATTTTGCGCTTTAAACAAATGCTTCAATTCTTCGATAGTATTTCCAGTATCGACGATATCTTCAATGATAACAACGCTTCTTCCTGACAAATCCTGATTGATTCCAATTAATTCTTTAACCGAATTGGTACTTTCAGTTCCTTCGTAAGAAGCCATTTTTATGAATGAAACCTCGCAAGGTTTTTTATACTTTTTTAAAAAATCCGAAACTACCATAAAAGCTCCGTTCAAAACCCCAATAAAAATTGGCGTATCATCTCCAAAATCATCTTCTACCTGTGCCACTAATTTGGTTAAAGCAAAATCAATTTCTTTAGCCGAAATAAACGGAACAAATTGTTTATCGTGAAGTTGTATCATTATTTTTAATTTTAAAATAATGGACAAAGATACAGAATTAGAACTTAACAGTTTATATCAAAATAGACTGTCCTAACATATTTTTTACGAATGTTAAATATCAGTTAATATTTACAAAACAATTCCAGACACTATTTTAAAATTCAGTAAATTGTTGTGATATAAATATTTAACTCCAAGACACTGATGAGAAAATCCTTAACCTTATTTTCAATACCACTATTAGCCCTGATGACTGCCTGTAATGGACAGGTAAAAAAAGAAGAAAAAGAAGCGCTTGCCAAACAACCTGGCAATGTTGTAAAAACTGCTATTGGAGATATTACACTCCCTCCTCCATACGCTACAGAATCTAAAACAAACAACAGCAAAGTTATTGGCTGGCCAAAGGGCAAAACGCCTATAGCACCACAAGGTTTTACAGTTACAAAATTTGCCGATGGTTTCGAAAATCCGCGTTGGACTTATATTGCGCCTAATCAAGATATTTTTGTAGTAGAAAGCGGTACGCGCGCCAGCAAAAATCAAATTACCGTTTTACGTGATAAAGACAAAGACGGAAAATTTGAAACGCGCGAAGTTTTTATTAAAGACCTCAACAAGCCTTTTGGCATGCTGGTTTTAAAAGACTTTTTCTATATCGCCAATACAGACGGATTATACCGTTATCCTTATAAAAACAATCCGCTGAAATTAGAAACAAAAGGCGAAAAAATATTAGAACTTCCTGCCGGAGGTTACAACAACCACTGGACACGAAATTTATTAGCAAGTCCTGACGGAAGCAAAATTTATGTTTCTGTAGGTTCTGGAAGTAATAATGCCGAACATGGAATTGACAAAGAAGTGCGCCGCGCGGCCATTCTTGAAATTAATCCTGATGGAACTGGAGAAAAAACCTATGCTTCAGGACTTAGAAATCCTGTTGGGATGGATTGGAATCCTGTAAATAAAGAATTGTGGACTGCCGTAAATGAACGCGATGAATTAGGCGACGATCTAGTTCCCGACTATATTACGAGTGTAAAAAGAGATGGTTTTTACGGATGGCCATATGCTTATTTTGGAAATATTCCTGATCCAAGAATGAAAGGCCAAAGAAAAGATTTAGTTGAAAAAACAATTGTTCCAGATGTGCCTGTGGGTTCTCACACCGCTTCTTTAGGATTGGCTTTTTATACCAAAGATGCTTTTCCTGCCAAATATAAAAACGGTGTTTTTGTAGGACAACATGGTTCTTGGAATCGTTCTAAAATTTCGGGTTATAAAGTATTATTCGTTCCTTTTAAAGATGGCAAACCTTCAGGAAAACCAGAAGACTTTTTAACTGGTTTTATCTCTGATGAAAATAAAGCTGAAGTTTACGGACGTCCGGTTGCCGTAACCGTTATGAATGACGGATCGCTTTTAGTAAACGATGACAGCGGAAATACCATTTGGAAAGTTTCGGCTAAATAAAAATTTCCATTTATAAAACTCAAATTCCAATCTAAATGCTGATTGGAATGAACTAAAAAGAAAATTTTAAACACATAGAGACATAGATTTTTGCTTAAAAAGAAGTTGTTACATAAACTGTTTTTACACATAATCAATATGTGAATTTAAATAAGTCAAACGCCTTTTTTGCCTCAATCAAAACTATGTTTCTATGTGTTAAAATTATAAGCCTTTAATCTCATTTTATGCTTCTAAAAAAATATTGTTTTTTTCTTTCCGCACTATTGGTTCTCCAAAATATTTCGGCACAAAAGAAACAAAACAAAACTACTGATTCCACAAAAACTGAAAAACTCAAAGAAGTTGTTATAAGTCCGCTTCATATTGGTACCAATTTGTTAAATACACCTGCTGCAATTGGTATTCTTTCCAAAAAAGATTTACTTCAAAATAACACAACCGATATTACAACAGTTATCAATACGATTCCGGGTGTATTCATGCAGTCTTCGAATTTTACTACAAGCCGAATTTCGATTCGCGGTATTGGCGCAAGAACGACTTATGGAACCAATAAAATCAGAGCTTTTTACGGCAGTATACCGCTGACTTCTGGAAACAGCGAAACTGTAATTGATGATATTGACCTTGAAAACCTCAACCAAATCGAAATCATTAAAGGTCCGCTTTCGAGCGTTTACGGCGCTGGATTGGGCGGCGCAATTTTAATTTCACCTCAGCTTTCTAAAAACAACGGACAATCTGCCGGCATAAGCACCGTTTTTGGTTCTTACGGATTATTGAAGAACAGTTTGAATTATAGTATAGATGAAAAAACAGGAAGTTTAAACATTAGTTATCATAACTTAAAAACCGACGGCTGGCGGGAAAACAGCGCTTACAATCGCGAAGGCGTTACACTTGCCGGAGAATTATTTAGAAAAGAAAACAGTAAACTTACCTACTTTTCTAACTATACCTATTTGAAAGCCTATATTCCTAGTTCAATTAGTAAAGAAGTTTTTAATACAAATCCAAAAGCTGGAGCGCCAACTTGGGTGGCTTCAAAAGGATATAAAGAATACAAATCAGTTTTAGGCGGATTGGCTTATGATTTTAAAATTAATGACAACTTGAACAATTCCACTTCAGTTTTCATTAATTATAAAGACAGCAACGAACCTCGTCCGTTTGATATTCTCCGTCAATATACATTTGCAACAGGTGCCAGAACTCAGTTTTCGGGGGATTTTAAAATCGGAAAAATTAAAAATCAATTTATTGCTGGTGTAGAATATTTCACAGATACCTATAATGGAAATACGTTCCAAAATCTGTATCAGCAAAATAATGGTTTAGGAAGTCTGCAGGGAAATCAGCTTACAGAAAACGATCAAAAAAGACATTTTTACAATATATTTTCTCAATTAAGAACTTTACTGTCGGAACAATTTGAAATTCAAGCCGGCTTAAATTATAACAAAACCAGATTTGATCTTACTAATTATACTCAAAACATCAATGAGGAATATAGTTATGATGGCATTTTCTCGCCTCAAATTTCACTTCTTTACAAACCCAATTCTTTACAAACACTTTATTTTTCTGTGAGCCGAGGATTTTCACTTCCAGCAACAGAAGAAACTCTAACAAGTGAAGGCACAATTAATCCGGACATAAAACCCGAAAACGGTTATAATTTTGAAGTTGGCGGAAAATTCTACTTTCTTAATAAAAAGCTTTACACCGAAATTTCTTTATACCGAATGGAAATTAAAGATTTACTCGTTGCCAAAAGAGTCGGTGATGATCAATATGTGGGAACAAATGCTGGAAAAACATCTCACGAAGGAATCGAAATTACTTTAAATCACAATTGGCCCATTAATCGTTTTTTAACATTGAACTCTTACGCCTCGGGATCTATAGGAAATTACAAATTCAAAGAGTTTATCGATAATGGCAATAATTTTTCTAGAAACAAACTCACAGGTGTTGCACCACAAAAAATTAATGCCGGCATAATAGTAAACACTAATTTTGGCATTTACTTAAGTGCCGATTATCAATTTGTAGGCGAAATTCAGTTAAACGATGCCAATACCGCTTATTCAGATTCATACGATATTCTAAATTTAAAAACAGGTTATCGATTCGAGATTTTACGAGGATTAACAAGTCATATCGCCGCTGGTGTAAATAATGTAACGAATGAAAAATATGCTTCACTAATTCTGCCAAATGCAGTGCCAACAGGAAACTCATCTCCAAGGTATTATTATCCCGGACTTCCTGTAAATTATCATGGAACTGTATCTTTAAATTATTTATTTTAGATGCTTGAAACCAAATTAAATTCAATGACCGTACTTTCTGAATTACAGGAAAAACTGGATTATGTAAGCGCCTACCGGGAAAACCGTTTAAAGTGCGCGCAGGTTATTCTCGAAAATCCATATTTGTTTACTGAATTAATTTCCATTTGTTTCTCGCCCGAAGACAAGAACAATCACAAAGCCTGCTGGATTTTAGAATTTGTATCGTATGAAGAATTGCTTTGGCTCCAGCCGCATCTGGATTTTTTCTGTTCTAATTTGAAAATTCTAAAAGATGAAAGTTCCATTCGTCCCATTGCAAAAGTGATGCAGCTTTTAGTCAAATCTCATTATAAAAAAGATGAAAACAGTATTCATTTATCAGAAGAAAACCTTCAGGAATGTATAGAAGCAAGTTTTGACTGGTTGATTAATGATGTGAAAGTGGCTACAAAAGCCTACTCGATAAGAACATTATATATTTTAGGGAATCATTACGATTGGATTCATCCAGAACTAAAAATGATTATTGACAAAGATTTCGGAGATCATTCTGCGGCATACAAAGCCGTCGCAAAGGAAGTTTTGAAGAAAATAAAATAGGTTATTGACAGCCACGAATTCACGAATTTTTTTTACACAAAGCAAAAAAGAAAATTCGTGAATTCGTGGCGGGAAAAACTAAATTTTGGCTGAAAAAAGATTAAAAAGTATCTTTGCAAAAACACAACTCAAAATGAATTATTTTTCTTCTGATTTTAAATTAGGAATATTAGGCGGCGGACAATTAGGTAAAATGCTTCTGTTCGACACCAGAAAATTTGACATACAAACTTACGTTCTCGACCCAAGCGACGAAGCGCCTAGCAAAATTGCCTGCAATAAATTCTTTCAAGGCGATTTAATGGATTACGATACGGTTTACAACTTTGGTAAACAAGTCGATGTTTTGACTTTCGAAATCGAATTGGTAAACCTTGAAGCTTTAACACAATTAGAAAACGAAGGCTTAAAAGTATATCCATCTCCAAAAACCTTAAAAGGAATTCAGAATAAAGGAACTCAAAAAGACTTTTATACAGAAAGTAATATCCCTACGGCTTCTTATCTACGATTTGAAAACCCTGAACATTTACAAAAGTCGGTTGGAAATAATGAAATAACAATTCCATTTGTATGGAAATGCACTGAATTTGGTTACGATGGAAATGGCGTAAAAGTAATTCGTCAGATTTCTGACATGGATGATTTACCAAATGTTGAATGTATCGCCGAAACTATGGTTCCGTTCAAAAACGAACTCGCAGTAATTGTGGTAAGAAATCCATCAGGAGAAATAAAAACCTATCCAGTTGTCGAAATGGAATTTCATCCAGAAGCTAACCAAGTGGAATACGTAATCTGCCCGGCAAGAATCGACGAAAAAGTCGCGGAAAAAGCAAGAGCAATTGCATTAAATGTTTCTGAAAAATTCAATCACGTTGGACTTTTAGCAGTTGAAATGTTCCAAACTCAGGATGACGAAATTTTGGTAAACGAAGTAGCGCCGCGTCCGCACAACTCTGGTCATTATTCTATCGAGGCAAGTTATACCTCGCAATTTGAAAATCATTTACGCGCTATTTTAGATCTTCCGTTAGGAAATACAGACAGCAAAGTAGCTGGAATTATGGTAAATTTAGTAGGTGCCGAAGGTTATTCTGGAAATGTCGTATATGAAAACATCGAAACCATTTTAGGATGGAACGGCGTTACACCACATATTTACGGAAAAAAACAAACGCGTCCTTTTAGAAAAATGGGTCACGTAACGATCGTAAATGAAGATATGCAGGAAGCTAGACGTATTGCAGAAGATGTTAAGAATACTATTAAAGTTATTAGTGCATCATAATTTAAATGAAAAAAGTATTAAAAATCTTTGGATTAATAGTCTTACTTTATATCACAGCACAATTAATACCTATAACTAAACACGGGAGAGGTTTTACAATAGGTTTTCCATTTCGCGTATTTGGAAAAGTTGATGAAGAATGTTATATTACAAAGTATTTTTATCCAGAATTTTTGATTATAAATTTCATTATAATTACAATTGTTGTACTTATAATTTATTCTATAAGTAAATTAATCAAATCCCGATTAAAAAAATACCCTGCAAACAGGAAAACATAAAACAAATGGCAATTTTCAGACTCAGCAAAACTTGAAACCTGAAACTTGAAACAAAAATAAAAACATGAGCAAAGTAGCTATTATAATGGGAAGCATCTCAGATATGCCAGTTATGCAAGATGCAATCGACATATTAAAACAATTCAATGTTGAAGTTGAAGTAGATATCGTTTCGGCACATAGAACGCCGGAAAAATTATTCGATTTCAGTAAAAATGCACACAATCGCGGGATTTCGGTAATTATTGCCGGCGCGGGCGGTGCAGCACATTTACCAGGAATGGTGGCTTCTATGTCTCCGCTTCCTGTAATTGGAGTTCCAGTAAAGTCAAGCAACTCAATTGATGGCTGGGATTCTGTTTTATCTATTTTACAAATGCCAGGTGGCGTTCCTGTTGCAACAGTAGCTTTAAACGGAGCAAAAAATGCCGGAATTTTAGCAGCTCAAATCATTGGAAGCCATGACAAAAAAGTTTTGGACACGATTATTGCTTATAAAGAAGAATTGAAAGCGGCGGTTAATAAAGCGGCTGAAGGATTGAAAAAATAATTCTCCTATAAATTCCTGCAAGGTTTTCAAAACCTTGTAGGTTTGATTATTGCAATCAAAAATTAGAATACTTCAAAAATACCTACAAGGTTTTGAAAACCTTGCAGGACAAAAATCTACAATATGAGCGTATTAACACAATATTTCAATACCAAACATAACACCGCGCCTTTTTCGCAGATTAAAATCGAAGATTACGTTCCTGCTTTTCAGGAAGGGATTGCTTTGGCTAAAGCTGAAATTGATGCGATTGTAAATAATCCAGACGCGCCAACTTTTGAAAACACAATTGTCGCAATGGATTATTCGGGCGACATTTTAGATCGTCTTTCTAGTATTTTCTTCAATTTAAATTCGGCTGAAACGAATGACGAAATGCAGAAAATTGCGCAGGAAGTTTCGCCTTGGCTTTCTGAATTTGGAAATGACATTCGCTTAAATGCGGAATTGTTTGCACGCGTAAAAGCAGTTTACGATCAAAAAGAAAGTTTGAACCTCAACCCAGAGCAAACGACTTTATTAGATAAAAAATACAAAAGCTTTTCCAGAAACGGAGCGAATTTGCCAGAAGACAAGAAAAATCAGTTAAGAGAAATCGACAAAGAATTATCGAAATTGAGTTTACAGTTTGGCGAAAATGTTTTGGCAGAAACCAACAACTTCGAATTGCATTTAACCGACGAGAAAGATCTTTCAGGTTTGCCAGAAGGCACAATCGAAGCGGCTAGATTATTAGCCAAAAACCAAGAAAAAGAAGGCTGGATTTTTACTTTAGACCATCCAAGCTATGTTCCGTTTTTAACTTATGCTGATAATCGTGAACTGCGTAAAAAAATGGCCATTGCTTTTGGCGCAAAAGGTTTTCAGAAAAATGAATTCAATAACGAGGAAAATGTTTTAAAGATTGCGAAATTGCGTCATGAAAGAGCCAATTTACTGGGTTATAAAACGCACGCTCATTTTGTTTTGGAAGAAAGAATGGCCGAAAGTCCAGAAAAAGTATTTTCTTTCTTGAATGATTTATTGGCAAAAGCAAAACCTGCTGCTCAAAAAGAATTTGCAGAATTATCCGCTTTCGCAAAAGAGTTGCACGGAATTGAGCAATTAGAAAAATGGGACGGCGCTTATTATTCTGAAAAATTAAAACAACAGCTTTTTAATTTAGATGATGAAAAACTAAAACCTTATTTCCAATTAGAAAAAGTTTTGGAAGGTGCTTTTACAGTCGCTAAAAAATTGTACGGTTTGACTTTTACCGAAGTTTTCGATATCGATAAATACCATGAAGAAGTAACAACTTATGAGGTTCGTGATGCTAATAATAATTTAGTTTCGATTTTCTATGCTGATTTCTTCCCTAGAAAAGGAAAAAGAAACGGCGCTTGGATGACTTCATTCAAATCACAATATGTAAAAGATGGCGTAAACGAAAGACCGCACATTTCGAACGTTTGCAACTTTACAAAACCAACCGAAACAAAACCTTCCTTATTGACTTTTAACGAGGTAACGACTTTATTCCACGAATTTGGTCATGGATTACACGGAATGTTGGCAGATACGGTTTATCCAAGTTTATCTGGAACTTCTGTTTATTGGGACTTTGTAGAATTACCAAGCCAGATTATGGAGAATTGGTGTTACGAACCAGAAGCTTTGGCCTTATTCGCAAACCATTACGAAACAGGAGAAATTATTCCGATTGAATATGTTCAGAAAATTAAAGAAAGTGCAAGTTTCCAAGAAGGTTTAGCAACATTGCGTCAGTTAAGTTTCGGATTGTTAGATATGGCTTGGCACGGACAAGACCCAACCAATATTACAGATTTGAAAACTTTCGAAACCGAACAATTTGCCAACACGCAATTGTATCCAGATGTGAAAGAAAACGCAATGAGTACTGCTTTTTCGCATATTTTCCAAGGTGGGTATTCTTCTGGATATTACAGCTACAAATGGGCAGAAGTTCTAGATGCAGATGCTTTTGAATATTTCCATGAAAATGGAATTTTCAATGAAGAAATCGCTAAAAAATTCAAAGACAATGTTCTTTCAAAAGGAGGAACAGAACATCCTATGACTTTATACAAACGTTTTAGAGGCCAGGAACCAAAACCTGAAGCTTTGTTGAAGAGAGCAGGACTTTTATAATTTTAGATTTCTGAATTTAGATTAAGATTCTTTACCCAATAAATTTAGATTAAACCGAAGCTTTTTGCTTCGGTTTTTTTATTTGATTTTGTCTAACTATATTAGTATTTTTAAATCTTAATCTTACAAAATACATTTTGAAAAAATATTTTAAAATAGCACTTTATCTTGTCATTATCGGATTGGTTACGATTGTTTCTGTAAATTATTATGTGGTTTCTTCAACTAAAACTAAAATTTATTATTCCGCTAAAAAGTTTCCAAAGAATGATGTCGGAATTATTTTTGGCGCTGGAATTAATGACAATCAGCCAAGCAAATATTTAAAAGACCGACTTGATGCCGGAATCCTGCTTTGGAAAACAAAACGCATCAATAAAATTCTGCTTTCTGGAGATAATGGTCGTGAAGAATATGATGAATTGACGGTAATGAAGAATTATTGTTACTCGCACGGAGTTGACACTACAAAAATTTTTATTGATTATGCTGGTTTCGATACCTATTCGACAATGTATCGGGCAAAACATATTTTTAAAATCAAAAGAGCTACTTTGATTTCTCAGAAATACCATTTAAACCGCGCGATTTACATAGGAAATAAATTGGGAATAAAATCAGCTGGATATTCTGCAAATAAAGGAGAATATTTAGGTTATAATTATGTCCAGTTTAGAGAATGCCTTTCAAGATGTAAATCCTTTTTTGATGTTCTAAGAAATCGCGAGCCGAAGTTTTTAGGCAGAGAAATTAATATTAATGGAGAATCGAATTATTCAAAAGATGATAAACGATAAAAAACAAAACCCTGCAAAAAAATTACAGGGTTTTCAGTTAATAATTTAATGACAAAGAAAAAATCTTTCTTCTTTACTCTTTTCTCTATTCTCTATTTTCTATATTCTTTTACTCTTTCTCCAAAACTCGTTTCGCCAACTTTCCAACTGTCAATCCTTGAACTACAATTGAGAATAAAACAACAATATAAGTCACCTCTAAAAGTAAGTTTTTATATTCTCCTTCCGGCATAGAAAGCACTAACGCAATAGAAACTCCACCACGGATTCCTCCCCAAACTAAAACCATCAAAGAACCTTTGTTGTAAGCCGATTTAATTCCGAAGAACTTAAAGATATCAAAGAATTTCCATGGCAAAACTATTGAGGTTAATCTTGAAAATAATACAATAAAAATTGCTACAAAACCTGTTAGCAATTGTTTGTTCAAATCTGGAAGCAATAACAATTCAAATCCAATAAAAAGAAATAAAACAGCATTTAAGATCTCATCAATCAGTTCCCAAAACTTTCCTAAGTAATCTTTAGTCACTTCGCTCATCGCAACTTTTTTACCGTAATTTCCAATAATCAATCCAGCAACAACCATTGCTAGCGGACTAGAAACATGTAATGCTTGTGCAACTAAAAAACCTCCTGTTACGATAGAAAGCGTGATTAAAACAGAAACTTTATAATCATCAACTTTCTTCATGACTCTTGAAGCTGTAAATCCGAAAACGGCTCCTAATAAAAGTCCGCCGATTCCTTCTTTGGCGAAAAGCCAGGCAATAGATCCAAAACTAACATCAAATGTGGGATCGGTGGCCATTTTTAAAACTACCGCAAACATTACTACTGCTACTCCATCATTAAACAAGGATTCCCCAACAATTTTGGTTTCGATTCTTTTCGGAACTTTTGCTTCTTTTAAAACTCCCAAAACCACGATTGGATCGGTAGGAGAAATTAAGGTTCCAAAAACCAAACAGAAAACGTAAGGGATTTTTATTCCTAAAAGCGGTGCTATATAATAAAGCAGTAAAGAAATAATTATAGCTGATAACACTACACTAACGGTAGAGTAAATCATAATGGGCACTTTTTGTTCTTTAAGATCGGATATATTTACGTGAAGCGCTCCCGCAAACAAAAGAAAGTTCAGCATGGCTCCCATTAAAATTTCATTGAAATCAAATTGTTTGATTAAATCAAAAAAATGTTTGGTGGTTGCTGGAAAATAAGAATCTCCCAACAGACGGATTCCAACAGAAACCAGCATGGCAATAATCATGATTCCGATTGTTCCTGGAAGTTTTAAAAATCTTAAATTTAAATAGGCGAAGAAAGAAGCTAGTACGATTAGTACCGAAAATGTGTAGTATAATTCCATAAAATGTGATTTTTACAAAAATATCCTTCTCATTACTTAATGTAAAATTCAGGCTCTCAATTAACATAACTTTATAATTAGTTTAATCGTTAAGGGCTTTACATAATTGAAAAGCCGAAGCAGATGCTTCGGCCTTTCTGTGATAAACTTTTTATAATTAACAATTTATTTATTATCACGAACAAACTCTTTAAATTGTTTAAGCTTAAGTGTTTTTGTTTCCTTAATACGATCCGTTTTGGTATTAGCATTTTTAGCTGTTGTTTTAGATTTCGTAGTGTATAAATAAGATTCAAAAACATGACTTAAATATAGAGGTGATTTTCCGATACCTCGGGATTTATCAAAGTTTTGAGATTGATGACAGGTAAAGCAATTTACTAAATTTCCAGCATTAATATCATGTACATCGCTCTTAAAGGTTTGAGTATAAGTTTCCATCGTAATATTAGCCAAATTAGAAGAACCTCTTGCTAATGAGTCAGGAAGTACACTCGAAATCTTGCTTTTTACAATCATTTTAGCCTGCTGTTCTGCAGACATTCCATCTGTATCTAGCCAAATAGATCCGTTGTAGAAATAATTTTTAAAAACGTCTTTTAATTTAGACTGCACGCATTTATTGATCGTTTCAATATTATCAATATTTACAGGTTCAGACTGACTAGTTTTCATAAAATCATTAGATCCTAAAACTTTTGGCACACCATATTCATATAAAACAAACGCTTTGGTTGGTGTTAATGGTTGTTGAATACTGTCGTTATAAGTGATTCCTTTTAATCCTGAAGTTGTTCCTTTTTCATAAAATAAAGTCTCGTCAACAGAAGTCACAGAATTATTTTTCCAATCGTAAACTGGTGCCATTCCTTTATGTTCAAAAGTTGCCCAGATAAACTCAGGATGATTTTTGACCACACCAACAACGTGCATTCCAAGCAATGCCATCGATTTTGCAACATATTGGCCTTTGCTGTTTTTAACAGCTGCTTTTGTTACAAAATAATCTGCAATTTTATTTTGAGGAATTGCATCGGTACTGATCCATGAAACTTTTAATTCAAGTGAACCAACTGGAAATGTTTCTAAATTAGAATAAGGAGTTTTTCCACTGTTAATGTCAGACGCTGCATGTACTGCTTTATCAAACAATATTTTATTCATATGAATAGAATAATACACGGTATCTCCTGCTTTTTTACCAGGAACAAATTTAGGATTAGACACTAAAATTCCTTCCGGTCCAGCCTGATTAATTGAATTTAAAACTAATTTCAAACCTAATTGAGGGGCAACTGGTGCCATTTCTGGACTTACAACATCAAGTGAATCTAAAAATAAAGGCTGTCCGTTTACAGGTTTTGTCAACCATAAAAATTTCTGCCATGACCACTGATGGAAAATACAATTGGTTGTACTTGGAACATCAAACGGACTTCCGTCACCTTCTTTCGGTGCAGGAGTTTGTTCATGAGGAAACCAGCTTTCTTCGCATTCGCAGGGTGCAGATGGTGCTGCCGAAGCATATCCAGAAGAAGTTCCAAATTTGTTTATTATCTTTTCTTTATTCAGAAAAAATATAACTGCAGCAGTTATTAGAAAAAGAACTAATAAACTGATGATAATGGGTTTTCTTTTCATTTGTTTTTGATTGTTTTTAGGAGAAACAAAACAGAGAGAATGTTATAGTAAAAAAGGCCGTCGAAAAAGACGGCCCTTTAAATCAAAACTGTAACCAAATCAGGAAACCTTAATAAATCCTAACTGTTTCGATTTTGGAGTTGTTTAATTTGGGGGCTTTTTATTATACCAACTCTGCTTGTAAATTTGCTGCAGCTTTTACCGGTACATTTTCGATATCGTGCTGGTAGTATGAAAAACCACCTGTACCATTCCATGAACCGTCGATAGCTAGATGAGCATCAAAATTTGCTAAGAAAGCACCAATTGCTGGTGGAGGAAAAGTGTGAACATATTGTCCTTGTAAACTTACCACCTGAGTAAATTGTCCAAATCCTGTTGCATATATTTTTCCAGTTACTGGAACCACAATATGACCATCAGGACCACTTATAGCCTGAGTAATTACTACTGTACCAGAAACAGAATTTTGTGATGGTACAACAACTAAACTAAATGATGCGATTGGAGCACCTGGTGTTCCAACATTTCCAATTGTGCCTTTTGCTAAATAAGCACCTGCTAATAGATCTGACATAACTTTTTGTTTTTGGGTTTCCTACTCATAAGGCTTTTCGGGTCCGCCTCGTTTTTTCTTGTGGGTTCTGCTCCACTTATTTGATTTGTTCTCCTATTTAAATACTTGAGGGAATATTTAAAAAGAGTTTCTGGGTTTATTTATACTTCAAAACTATATCTTACAGATAGACTTTAGTAAAAAAATGTTATGAAGTAGAAATTCTTTGACACGAAAAAGGAGAAGAATGACATTAGAAATTTTGGCAGGTAAAAACACTTGTTTCTCTATAAAACAAGTTTACTCTATTGAGAAATTCAGACGAAGTTCAAAAAATCCCTGAGGGGTAAAATCATAATTGAAAACACCAAAATGAATGCCGTATTCGCTTTCACCAGTATTTAAAATTTTATTTCTGTGAATTGAAAAAGTTCGTTTTTCTTTGGTCGTTTCAAGCGGATCAAAATGTGTTGGAATAATAGTCTCAATAGATTCATGTGAAATTTGAATTTGCTCGAGAATGCTGCTATTTCCATATTCTTTTAAATCATATACCAATATAGTATTATCAAAATTGGCACTCTCAGAAACCAAATGAAAATTGATCTCATCTACAGCTTCTTTTTTGAATTTTACCACATTCTTTTTCAGTTCCTCTATTCTATCTGAATATCCTGCTTTAACTATACAGACATATTCTTCAGAAATTAAAGTAGGTTCATTCTTCTCAAGACTGGGAGTGGAATATTCCCTCAATAAAAGAGAAGTTTCTATGATAATATAAATTTGCATATTGAAAGTTGTTTATATTCTGTTGATTCAATCTTAAAAAGCAACAACAACAGGTTTCCAACCAAAGAAGCCAAAAAGTTTTAGATCTGAATCGTACAAAGCAAATCGTAAACCATAATCTTGCTTTCCTTTTTTTTGAACTGTATTTTGGGCAAACCAAAAATTCTGTGTTGATGATTCAACTTCCAAAGGATTAAATTCATCAGGAACAACGACATCAGCATCGGGGAAATTCTCAAGAGTAAAATCGGGGTTTTTAAAAATACGATCTTTACCAAAATTGTCTAATTCATATAAAACCACTGGATTATCAAAATTGTTATATTCAGAAGTCGCATAAAAACGAACCACATCTCCCTGTTTCGCACCAATATTTAGATTTCCAGTTCCTTGTCCGTTCAAACCAGCATGACCAGAAGCTACCATAAACTGATAATTACTCCCAATAAGAGTGGGATTTTCCTGATCTGTGCTTGGATCTCCGTAATCAATCATTATACGACTGGTATCGATAATGATGTTAACGTTTATAATTTTATTTTTAGACATAATTCTATTTCGTTTTAAGATAAAAAGGTTCTGCCGTATGACAGAACCTTTTTTTAAAATTAATTACTGAGCTGTAATGGCTGGATCCCAGCTAAAATAGCCGTACAGATTTAAATCTGAATCGTACAATGCAAACTGCAATCCGTAATTTTCAGTACCTTTTGCATTTACAGTATTCTGAGCAAACCAGAAATTTTGAGTAGATTGTGCTGTTACAAGTGGATTAAAACTAGTTGGAACTACAATGTCTACACCTGGAAAATTTTGAAGTTCAAAGTTTGGATTTTGAAATACATTGTCTCCGCCAAACTTGAAAAGCTTGTATAAAATCACCGGATTATCATAATTATTGTATTCAGAAGTTGCATAAAAGCGAACAACATCTCCTTGATTAGCAAGGATACTTAAATCGCCTGTTCCTTGTCCGCTAATATTTGCTGTATCAGAAACTACCATAAATTGATAATTATGTCCAATCCCTGTTGGGTTGTTCTGATCTTTACTTGGCGATGGAAAATCATTTATTAAACGACTAGAGTCGATAATGATATTCACGTTTATAATCTTATTTCTAGACATGATAATTTTGTTTTTGGCTCTTACTCATAAGGCTTTTCAGATTCCGCCTCGTTTTTTAAAGTGGGTTCTGCTCCACATAAGTTAAGTTGAAAATAGATTTGGACCGGTTTATTATATTTTCTATTTCAAAATTATATTACAATTCCTACATGAATAAAAAAATTGTCATGAAACATAAAATATTATGAATGAAATACTTAAAATACATACATAAAACTATTCTTACAATGAATTGATTTCAAAAACAATATCTGCAATCAAGCTTTCAATTATTTTTGAAAGTTTAAAAACTTTTATTATATTTGAACTATGGATTACAAAGAAGCAAAAAATAAATTCGTTCAAACTTGGGGAGCATTGGGTTCTCAATGGGGTATTAATAAAACGATGGCACAGATCCACGCTTTATTAATGGTATCCAACGAAGCTGTTTCGATGGAAGACATTATGGAAGAATTGCAAATTTCCCGTGGTAACGCCAGCATGAACTTAAGAGCTTTAATGGATTGGGGAATTGTATATAAAGAATTTAAAGCGGGCGAAAGAAAAGAATTCTTTACTGCCGAAAAAGATTTAGATGAATTGGCCGTAAAAATTTCGAGAGAAAGAAGTAAAAGAGAAATCAAACCGACTCTTAAAATTTTAAAAGAAGTTTCGACTATAGAAGTAAAAGATTCAGCAGAAGAAAAACACTTCGTAGATCAAACTTCCAAATTGTATGATTTTGTTTTAAAAGCCGACAATATGCTGGACAAAATGACTGAGTTTAATGATAACTGGTTGGGAAAACTGGTTATCAAAATGATGAAATAAAAAAATTTAATTTTTACTTTCAATTATTTCTGAAAGTTTAAAAACAACAATAATTATAGTATTCTTCCTGACATTTATTATTTATAATCAAAAAAGAAATTATGAACTTCAACGTTATTGGATATTTTATCTACCTCATTATTACGATTCTAATAATTCTAAAGGTTGGGAAAATCTGTTATAAAAATGGAAACATCTACGTTTCAGAATTAATTCCGAATCATGCAGATATCTGTCAAAAAATAAATCAGGTTTTACTGATGGCGTATTATCTTTTAAATATTGGCTATTGTGCCATGACTTTAATATCCTGGCAAAAAATAATCTCCATCACCCAATTAATCGAAACCATTGGATCTAAAACTTCTCTTATCATTTTTATTATATCAGTTTTGCATTACCTCAACATTGTACTTATTACAAAATACATTCAAAAATTAATCAAGTAACAACTAAAATTAAATATCATGGAAACTACAAAAATCTTAATCGGTTATAGCATTTATTTACCAGTTGCTTTGTTTTTAACTTATTACGTTTCTAAAACGCTTTTTAAAAATGGAAAAATATTTATGCTGGATATTTTTAAAGGAAGAGAAGATATTGCTCAGGCTACGAATAAACTTTTCGAAACGGGATTTTATCTTTTAAATATTGGTTTTGCTTTAATGATTTTAGAATTACAATTAAGCAGAGACAGTTATCAGCAATTAATCGAAAACTTAAGTTATAAAATTGGAGGATTTTCTATTTATCTTGGTATCATGTTGTTCTTCAATTTGTATTTCTTTTTTAGAGGAAAAAGAAAAGCTAAAGAGAGTCAACGTGAAGAAAGATTGGTTTTTAAAGCTTAATCATTAAAATTATTCGTCACGAATTCACGAATTGAAAATTAAAAAAAATCTTGAATTGCTTCGCCTGTTCTATGTCGCTCGGGTCATGCAAAAAAAAAATTACACAAATGAAAAAACTCATTATAGCAGCAGGAACTGGATTTCTCGGACAGGTTTTAGTAAATCATTTCAAAAATAAATTTGATGAAATTGTAATTTTCACCCGAGAGAAATCAAAAACAGAAAACGGAATTAAATATGTAAACTGGAATGCCAAAACATTTTCTGGCTGGGAAAAGGAATTAGAAAACGCAACGGTTTTAATTAATCTTGCCGGAAAATCTGTTGATTGCCGTTACACCAAAGAAAACAAAAAAGAAATTTTATGGTCCAGAATTGACAGCACCAAAGTTCTGAACAAAGCGGTTTTAAATTGCCAGAATCCGCCGAAACATTGGCTGAATTCATCAACAGCAACTATTTATCGTTTTTCATTAGACAAACAAATGGATGAAGTTGACGGAGAAATTGGAAATGATTTTTCTATAAATGTGGCCTTGTCTTGGGAAAAAGCTTTCTTTAAAACTGAAACTCCGAGAACATTGAAAACGGCTTTACGAACTTCTATTGTTTTAGGAAAAAACGGCGGCGCTTTGGTTCCGTTAAAGGCTTTGGCTAAAATTGGTTTTGGAGGAAAACAAGGAAATGGAAACCAGTTTGTGAGCTGGATTCATGAAGAAGATTTTGCGAATGCCGTTGATTTTAGTATTGAAAAAGAAATGACGGGCGTTATCAATGTCGTTTCTCCTGAACCAATTCGAAACAAAGATTTCATGCAGAAACTTAGAAAAACTGTTGGTTTTCCATTCGGAATTCCGTTGAATAAATTCTTGCTGGAAATTGGATCATTTTTTATTAGAACCGAAACGGAATTGGTTTTGAAAAGCAGGAATGTGATTCCGAAACGACTTTTGGAAAATGGATTTCAGTTTAAGTTTGGGAATATTGATGAGGCATTTGAAGATTTACTTCATTAAAAAAACTTTTGGAAAATTAGAAAGCTTTTTTTGTACTCCAGAGGAGCAAAATATTTATAGAATCCGATAACATTCGTTTGTTAAGCTCCAGCGGAGCGAAATTTTTTTTTTAAAATAGATATATCACTCCGCTGGGCTCTAATTACTCATAATTCTATTGCTATAAAATGTCGTCCCTCTGGGACTTAAATAATCTAAAATCGTGACCTCAATAAATCTGACCACAAAAATAAACGCAACAAAACAAAGCGTTTTCGATGCCTCAAGAAACATAGACATTCATCAAAAAATCTGCAAGTCCTTCAAAAGAAAAAGCAATTGCGGGAATAACTTCTGGTTTAATCAATTTAAACGATACTGTGACTTGGCGTGGTAAACATTTTGGATTTTATATTACGCACAAGAGCCGAATTACCGCCATGAATCTTTACGATTATTTTGTGGATGAAATGGAAGAAGGCAAATTCGAATCTTTCAAACATCAACATTTTTTTGAAGAAGAAAATGGAATCACAATCATGAAAGATAAATTACAATATGAAACTCCATTCGGAATCTTCGGAAAATTATTTGATGTTTTGTTTTTGAAAAGACATTTGACAAGTTTTCTATTGGAAAGAAATAAAGTTTTAAAAGAGGTTTCTGAAATGCAATATTGATTTTTGAATTGCCTCCAGCTTTAGCTGGAGGTTAAAGAGATCCTTCCAATCTGGCTTTAGCCAAACTTGAGTTTTGGCTAAAGCCCAAAACATCGATTAAATTTCTCCTCCATCTAAAGCTGGAGGCAATTCAAAAAAATCAAATAAAAATTCAATTTTTCAAACAATCTATTTCAAAAATAGCCCAAGGTTTCCACCTTGGGAAACCTTATCAAAATTCTTGTGAAATACAAAACAAAAGCGTCTCAAAGATTGAAACCTTGGGCTATGTTTCTTCAAATATTCTGTTTAATTTCTTTTGAAAATGATACTTTCTCACTTTCCTAATTGCGTGAGGGATTGAGGCGGTATCCTTTTATGAAGCGGAGCGGAGTAAAAGATATAGCCGAAAGCCCGACAGCATTTAAGAAAGGCCTAATGTGCGCAAAGATTGTTAAGGCCTTTTTTAAATGGTGGCACGCCCAAAATAGTTTTATCTCAAAAAAACAATCATCAGCCACCAAAAAATCGGTACGCTTTCTACCCAAAAAGAAGTATAATATTTGGAACGATTAGGATTAGCGAAAGCAATAAACAACATCAGCATAGTTACCATAATTAAATTGATAATGGCATCATGAATGTTGAATGTTGAAATAAAAACTTCCAAAAACCAAAAAGGAATCAATAATAGAAATCCTAAAAGTTTGGTTTTCTTAACTCCTATGGTCTGGGGAACAGTCTGCAAATGCGGATCGTCATTGGCTAAATCTATAATTTCAAAAACTAAAATCAGTACAAAAACCAAAACAAATCGTTGAATACATTTGATAAAGAAATCTATCGCAAAAGGAACTTCGGCATTTATTAATGGAAGAACCAAAGTAGCGCCAACCCAGCAAAGTGCTACGATATAAATTTTTACGCCTGCCCAGTTTCTCGCATTTCTTCGATTTGGAAAAAAAGGCAATGTATAAAGTGCAGTTATGGCAAAAATTACAACCGAAACTATTTGCGTAATTCTTTTAAGATGAAAAAAATAATAACCGACTAAAACAACAGAAATAAGACTCAAAACAGCAATAATTTTCAATTGAGTTCCAATTGGTTTTTTCTTCACTCGAACTAGTGCATCATATTTTACGAAATTATATCCTACAATTGTTCCAAAAAAAACAAACAAAGCCATCGACTCATCATACTGAACATGAAACACATGAAACGTAATTTGCACCAAAGCATAACACGAAAAAGCCACGTGAATACTGCTGTTTAAATAAAAATCAAATATTTGTTTTAGAAGTTTCATAGCTCAAATCTAATCAATTAGTAACAAATCAACTCTTTAGTTAGAAATTTGATAAAAATTGAAGTTAAAAATACCTATTAAATTATTAATAATACTTAATTTTGCGCCACAAAAAACAACACATTTACTTTTAAATGTGATTCGTATGATACGAGATTGTACAATCACATCAATTTAAACATTAAATAGCTACATGAAAACAGATGCTTTTGCTTTAAGACACATTGGTCCAAGAGAAACTGATCTTCAGCACATGCTGAAAACTATTGGAGTTGACTCAATTGAACAACTTGTTTACGAAACCCTTCCGGACGATATTCGTTTAAAAGCACCTTTGAATTTAGATCCTGCGATGACTGAGTATGAATTCGCAAATCACATTCAGGAATTAGGAAAGAAAAATAAAGTATTCAAGTCTTATATTGGTTTGGGTTATCATCCAACTATCGTTCCGGCTCCAATTCAAAGAAATATCTTCGAAAACCCGGGATGGTACACCGCTTACACACCTTACCAAGCAGAAATCGCTCAAGGTCGTTTAGAAGCTATTTTGAATTTTCAAACTACAGTTATTGAGTTAACCGGAATGGAAATTGCCAATGCGTCATTATTAGATGAAGGAACTGCAGCTGCTGAAGCTATGGCTTTATTATTTGACGTTCGTACTCGCGATCAAAAGAAAAACAATACACATAAATTCTTCGTCTCTGAAGAAATTCTACCACAAACTTTATCTGTTCTTCAAACACGTTCAACTCCAATCGGAATTGAATTAGTGGTTGGAAACCACCAAACATTTGATTTTTCAAATGAATTCTTCGGAGCTATTTTACAATACCCAGGAAAATATGGGCAGGTAAACGACTACAGCGATTTTGTTGCTAAAGCAAAGGAAAATGAAATTAAAGTGGCGTTTGCTGCTGATATTTTATCACTAGCAACTTTAACTTCTCCGGGGGAAATGGGAGCTGCGGTTGTAGTTGGAACTACACAACGTTTTGGTGTACCAATGGGTTACGGCGGTCCTCACGCTGCTTACTTTGCAACTAAAGATGAGTACAAAAGATCTATGCCAGGCCGTATCATTGGAGTTTCTGTTGATGCAAACGGAAACCGTGCTTTGCGTATGGCATTAGGAACTCGCGAACAACACATTAAACGTGAAAAAGCAACTTCAAACATTTGTACTGCTCAAGTTTTATTGGCAGTTATGGCTGGAATGTATGCTGTTTACCACGGTCCAAAAGGATTAAAATACATTGCAAACAAAGTGCACGCATCAGCGGTTACTACTGCTGAGGCTTTAAATAAAATTGGAGTTTACCAAACTAACACCGCTTACTTTGATACTATTTTAGTAAAAGCAGATGCTCAAAAAGTAAAAGCTGTTGCTGAGAAAAACGAAGTAAACTTCTTCTATGTTGATGCTGATACAATTTCTATTTCGTTTAACGAAACAACTTCTGTTGCAGACATCAACCAAATTATTGCCATTTTTGCTGAAGCTTTAGGAAAAGAAACGGTTTCTGTTTCTGAATTAACTGAAACTAGTCAATTACCGGCTTCTTTAGAAAGAACGTCTTCTTTCTTAACGCATGATGTTTTCAACAATCATCATTCAGAAAGTCAGTTGATGCGTTATATCAAAAAATTAGAACGTAAAGATTTATCATTAAATCACTCAATGATTTCATTAGGTTCTTGTACAATGAAATTAAACGCAGCTTCTGAAATGCTGCCTTTATCAATGCCAAACTGGAACAGCATTCACCCGTTTGCACCGGTTGAGCAAGCTGAAGGTTACATTACAATGCTTAAAAAATTAGAGCAGCAATTAAATGTAATTACTGGATTTGCTGGAACAACTTTACAGCCTAACTCTGGAGCGCAAGGAGAATATGCTGGTTTAATGGCAATTCGTGCTTACCACATGTCAAGAAACGAAGGTCACCGTAATGTATGTTTAATTCCTTCATCGGCTCACGGAACAAACCCTGCTTCTGCAGCGATGGCTGGAATGAAAATCATTGTTACGAAAACGACTCCAGAAGGAAATATTGACGTAGAAGATTTAAGAGAAAAAGCAATTGAGCATAAAGATGATTTATCTTGTTTAATGGTAACGTATCCTTCTACTCACGGAGTTTTCGAATCTTCAATTATCGAAATCACAAAATTAATCCACGAAAATGGCGGATTAGTATATATGGACGGTGCAAACATGAACGCGCAGGTTGGATTAACAAATCCTGCTACAATTGGTGCTGACGTTTGTCACTTAAACTTACACAAAACTTTCGCTATTCCTCACGGTGGCGGCGGACCTGGTGTTGGACCAATTTGTGTAAACGAAAAATTAGTTCCGTTTTTACCAACAAACCCAATCTTAAAAGTTGGTGGTGAGAAAGCAATTACTGCTATTTCATCTGCACCTTACGGATCTGCTTTAGTTTGTTTAATTTCTTACGGTTACATCACCATGATGGGAGCTGAAGGATTAAAAAGCGCTACAGAACACGCAATATTAAATGCTAATTACATGAAAGCCCGTTTCGAAGGTCACTACCCAATTCTTTACACTGGAGAATGCGGAAGAGCTGCTCACGAAATGATTTTAGATTGCCGTGCATTCAAAGAAAACGGAATCGAAGTTGGTGATATTGCGAAACGTTTAATGGATTACGGTTTCCACGCTCCAACGGTTTCTTTCCCAGTTGCAGGAACGTTAATGATCGAGCCTACAGAATCTGAAGATTTAGCAGAATTAGATCGTTTTTGCGATGCTCTTATTTCAATCAGAAAAGAAATTGAAACAGCTACAGCTGACGATAAAAACAATGTATTGAAAAATGCACCTCATACATTAGCAATGCTAACGAATGATGCTTGGGATTTCCCTTATTCAAGAGAAAAAGCAGCTTACCCATTAGACTACATCGCTGACAATAAATTCTGGCCATCTGTTCGTCGTGTAGATGATGCTTATGGTGATAGAAATTTAGTTTGCAGCTGTGCTCCTATCGAAGCGTACATGGAAAACTAAAATTAGTTTTTCTAATTCATATTATTTCAAACCCGACACGTTTTAAAAACCTGTCGGGTTTATTTTTGTTTCAAATTTCAGGTTTCAAATTACTCGCTTAACTTGAAACCCAAAACTTGAAACTTTTTAAAACTTCTATTGAGTCTTCACACGATCAAAACAATAAAGAAGAAATTAAACACAAAAAAATAACTGTCTATTGACTTTTGTGAAATTAATCTCGACAAACAAAAATATTTCCAAAAAATCTTGTTCATAAAAGTTGCTTCAATCGTTTGAAATCTCGGAAATATTAAAAAATCATTAAAAATTACACAATATATCAATTCAAAAATCGTTATTCCATAATTATATGCATGCATACTATTTTTTATGACAGTTATCATAATATTATTTATACTTTAGCAATATATTTATCGGATAATTAACGGGCAAAATGAAAATAAAAATTATTGGTATTGGGAGTTATATTCCTAATTTAGAAGTAAAAAACACAGATTTTGATAAACATGTTTTTTTAAATGAGGATGGAACTCCTTTTGGTTATCCTAATGAAGTTGTAATTAAAAAATTTAAAGGCATTACCGGAATTCAAAATCGTCGCTATGCCGAACCTCAATATACCGCATCTGATTTAGCTTTTTTTGCCGCTCAAAAAGCAATTGAAAACGCAGGAATAGATGCCGAAACTTTAGACTACATTATTTTCGCTCATAACTTCGGTGATGTAAAAACGGGAACACATCAAACTGATATTTTACCAAGTTTAGCAACCCGCGTTAAAAACAAATTAGGAATCAGAAATCCTAAATGTGTGGCTTACGATATTCTTTTTGGTTGTCCAGGCTGGATTGAAGGCGTTTTACAAGCCAATGCTTTCATTAAATCTGGAATGGCAAAAAGGGTAATGGTAATTGGTGCCGAAACCTTATCAAGGGTCGTAGACGATCACGATCGTGATTCAATGATTTATTCTGATGGAGCAGGAGTTTCAATCTTAGAAGCATCAACTGACGAAGCAGGATTATTATCTTACGAAAGTGCCACTTTTGCTAACGACGAAGCAAATTATCTTTTCTTCGGAAAATCATACAATCCAGATTTAGATCCAGACATTAAATACATTAAAATGTACGGACGTAAAATTTACGAATTTGCTTTAAGCAATGTTCCTTGCGCGATGAAAAACTGTTTGGATAAAAGCGGAATTGCAATTGATGAAGTGAAAAAAATCCTGATTCACCAGGCAAACGAAAAAATGGACGAAGCTATTATCGAACGTTTCTACAAACTTTACGATAAAACTCCTCCAAAAGATATTATGCCAATGAGTATTCATGATTTAGGAAATAGCAGCGTTGCAACCGTTCCTACTCTATTCGATTTGATTTTACAAGGAAAAATCGAAAATCAGGAAATCAATAAAGGCGATGTAATAATTTTTGCTTCAGTAGGAGCGGGAATGAACATTAATGCTTTTGTTTACCGATATTAGTCGCAGTATACAGTCACAGTTTACACTGGCAGTATTCAGCTTTTTAGGACTGAAAACTGAGACTGAAAACTAAAAAAAGTCCGTACCAAAAGGTGCGGACTTTTTTAGTATATTTGCGACCTAATTAAAATCAAGAACGAGAGATTGTTCGTTCGCAATAACTATGTACGAAAAAACGTTTCCGAATAAAAGATTCAAACTTACCTTAGAGTTTTTACAAAAGCACGTTAGCACATCAGAAACCATTTTTGATTTTGGAGTTCCAAATCCGTTTTCTAAAATAATGGAAGAAAATGGTTATACTGTAAAAAATACTAAAGGAGAAGATTTAGACAACGATCATACTGCTTTGCAAACGGAAGAATATACTGTTTTTACGGCTTTTGAAATTTTCGAACATTTATTAAACCCATACACCATTCTGCAAAATGTAAAATGTGACAAATTGTTAATTTCAATTCCGTTACGTTTATGGTTTTCACCAGCATATCGTTCTAAAACGGATATGTGGGACAGGCATTACCATGAATTTGAAGATTGGCAATTAGACTGGCTTTTAGAAAAAACAGGCTGGAAAATCACCGACCGTTTACAATTTACGCATCCTGTAAAAAAGTTTGGATTGAGACCTTTACTAAGATATTTCACTCCGAGATATTATATTGTTGTAGCAGAAAGAGCCTAAAGGCAAATTCCAAGAATAAAATTCCAATTCCAACTTTGGAAAGCTCAAAAAATAAAATTCCAAATTCCAATTGAACCCAGTTTGATTGGAATTTGGATTTTAAAAATTGGAATTTAAATTGAAGATTTATGAAGTACTATATTGTTATACCCGCACACAACGAGCAAGATCTTATTGGTCTTACTTTGCAATCTTTGGTAACTCAAACTGTTTTGCCAACAAAAGTGGTGGTTGTAAATGATAATTCAACCGATAAAACAGAAGAAGTTGTCTTAAGCTTCGCAAAAGAGAATCCATATATTTCTGTTGTTAATAAAAACTCAGATGCGATTCATATGCCGGGAAGTAAAGTAATTCAGGCTTTTCAAAAAGGCTATGAAACTTTAGATTCTAATTACGATATCATTGTAAAAATAGATGGTGATTTAATTTTTCCTCCAAACTATTTCGAAACCATAATTAAACATTTCGAGTCAGATCCAAGAATTGGAATGGCAGGAGGATTTTGTTATATTGATAAAAATGGCGAATGGGTTTTAGAAAATCTTACCGATAAAGATCATATCCGCGGCGCTTTAAAAGCATATCGAAAAGAAACTTACCAACAAATTGGAGGTTTACGTCCTGCAATGGGCTGGGATACGGTTGACGAATTACTTTGTAAATATTACGATTGGAAAATCGTTACCGACGAATCTCTACACGTAAAACACCTAAAACCAACTGGAGCAAATTACAACAAAACAGCTCGTTACAAACAAGGTGAAGCTTTTTATACTTTAGGATATGGTTTCTGGATCACAGCAATTGCTTCGGCAAAATTGGCTATGATGAAGAAAAAGCCATTTCTTTTTTTAGACTATATTAGAGGTTTTTGGAAAGCTAAAAAAGCCAAAACCCCTTTATTGGTTACCCCCGAACAAGCTAAATTTATTAGAAATTATCGTTTGAAAAAAATGAAAGAAAAGTTAATTTGATTGGTAAAACACTCGAAAAACGAGAACTCATAACCCAAAACTCATAACTTCTTTTTAACTTAGCCAATATTTAAAAATTATGATGCTAATCCGTTATTTATCCCAAATCGGGAAATATTTTTTAATGCTGAAGGAAATTTTCAATAAACAGACCAAATGGCCTGTTATGAAAAATCTAATTCTAAAAGAAATTGACGACCTTATTATAGACTCTCTTGGAATTGTTTGTTTCATCTCTTTTTTCATTGGAGGAGTTGTTGCTATTCAAACAGCATTGAACCTGACCAATCCGTTAATCCCAAAATATTTAATTGGTTTTGCTACACGTCAATCTGTAATTTTGGAGTTTGCTCCTACTTTCATTTCGGTAATTATGGCCGGAAAAATGGGATCATACATTACTTCAAGTATCGGAACCATGCGTGTAACCGAGCAAATTGATGCTTTAGAAGTTATGGGTGTAAATTCATTAAACTATCTTATTTTTCCAAAAATAATAGCCTTATTAATGTATCCGTTTGTAATTTGTATTAGTATGTTCTTAGGTATTTTTGGAGGATGGCTTGCTTCTGCTTACGGCGGATTTTCAACCAGCCAGGATTTCATTGCAGGAGCTCAAATGGAATTTATTCCTTTTCACATTACATATGCTTTTATTAAAACTTTGATTTTTGCAATGTTATTAGCTACAATTCCTTCTTTTCATGGGTATTACATGAAAGGTGGTGCATTAGAAGTTGGTAAAGCAAGTACGGTTTCATTTGTGTGGACATCGGTTTGTATCATTCTTCTAAATTATATATTAACCCAATTATTGTTAGGATAATGATCGAAGTAAAAAACATAGAAAAATCATTTGGTGACAGCAAAGTCTTAAAAGGCGTTTCCACGGTTTTTGAAACTGGAAAAACCAACTTAATTATTGGGCAGAGTGGATCTGGAAAAACCGTTTTATTAAAAACACTTTTAGGAATTCACACACCCGATTCCGGAACAATTGAATTTGACGGAAGAGTTTATTCTGATTTAGATAAAGATGAAAAACGTGAATTGAGAACCGAAATTGGAATGGTATTTCAAGGTAGTGCGTTATTTGACTCGATGACTGTTGAAGAAAATGTAGCTTTCCCGCTAAAAATGTTTACCAATAATAATAAAGCACAAATTAAAGAACGCGTAGATTTTGTTTTAGAAAGAGTAAACTTAGTTGAAGCGCATAAAAAACTGCCGTCTGAAATTTCTGGAGGTATGCAGAAACGTGTGGCAATTGCACGTGCGATTGTAAATAATCCGAAGTATTTATTTTGTGATGAACCAAACTCAGGACTTGATCCCAATACTTCTACTTTAATTGATAATTTGATTCAGGAAATTACAAGAGAATATAATATCACAACCGTAATTAATACGCACGATATGAACTCGGTAATGGAGATTGGAGAAAATATCGTTTTCTTAAAAAAAGGATTAAAAGCTTGGCAGGGAAATAAAGAAGAGATTTTTAGAACTGACAATAAAGACATTGTGAAGTTTGTTTATTCTTCTAACTTATTCAAGAAAGTAAGAGAAGCATATTTGAAAGGCTAGTCTTTTTAAATTCCAAATATCAAAAATTTCCAAATTCCAATTGTCGTAACCTTTGGAATTTGGAATTTGGAATTTTTTATTGAAAATTTGGGGAATAAATTTCGTACTTTAATTTACCCGATTCCTCTAAAAATATTTTTAATTTATCTGAATGTTTTTCTGAATTCAACCTAATTATTGATTCCTTTTCTAAATGGTTTTGACTTAACAAAACAAAATCCTGAATAGCAAAGTTATAACTCACATCTGCTCCTCCAGCACTTAAGTAGTCATTTCGCTGAAATGCTTTTTTATATAAAATAGAGAAGATTTTGCTGTCTTTTGGATTTATCTTTGTGGAATAAAAATTGAAATCTAAAAAAGATAATATCTTATAAAGATCATTATCTAGAACTTTAAATCCAACTCTAGAAAATGTCAAAGCCAATAAAGAAATTCCAATAATTGAAAAAATAAACAACATAATAAAGAAGGTAATATTTAGCTCTTCTATTTTGTGATTTAAAAATGTCTGTAAGCCCACAGACGAAAAGTATAAGAAAAAAAATGTTGGTACTAGAAGTATTGCTTTTTGCTTAAATTCGAAATTGTCTTTCAGTATTATTTTATTCATTATTTAATTTTTTATTGAACATTTATCAGTTCCACTTCTGCATTTGGATTAAAAAGATATGTTTTTCCGGAACTGATTTCGATGCATTCAAAACGTTTCGTTCTTACAGCTAATTTTTTAAAAATCTTTCCATTCGAAATACGGAAAACACTTCCATACGGAATTTCAAAAATGTAATTTTTATCGTTGTCCTTATCATATTGTTTTAAAGCCAAAGATAATGTAGTATCTGTATCGCTACTTGCAGAAGGATTCTTAAAATGTCTTGCCAAAAGTGGCAGAATATGACTTGGAAATATTTCTGGTCTTATAAACGGAACCATTAAACGCTGAAAAGAATATTTCCATTCGTTACCGTGCGGTTTTATATTTCGCCCAAATTTCTCAAAAGCAACCAAATGTGCAATTTCATGAATAAGCGTAATCAAAAACCGATACTTATTTAAACTTGCATTAACTGTAATTTCATGTTTCCCACTTGGTCCGCGTCTGTAATCACCATGACGTGTCTGACGCTCGTTTACAATTTTCAAGTGAACCTGGTTGGCCACAATCAAATCGAAAACAGGTTTCACCGCGTGCTCGGGAATATATTTAGCTAAAGTGTCGCTCAAAATAATTATGAGTTATGAATTATGAGTTATAAGTTTTCTCTTTGACGTTATTATAATACTTCTAATGATCTTTAGAACTTCTTTGCATTGCTGATGAATTGAATCAAATTCAATCAAAGAAATATAATTTGTTTCCTTTAAAATTTCAAGCCAATACATTGATTCATCGCATTCTTTTTGAGCAATTGACAATTTATGTATAAAATCAGGCTTACTTTGTGCATTAACCGCTTCTCTTACATTCGCGCCAACCGAAGTAATAGAACGTAAAAATTGCTTACTAATTACGAATTCTTTCTTTTCAGACACAAACCATTTATAAAAATTAACTCTTCTAACAGCCAATTCAAAACTTTTGATTTTAACAATACTCTCACTCATAACTCATAATTCATAACTAATAATTTAACTACGGATTAGTAGAAGAAACTTCTAAAACCTTTCCGTTAAAATATTTATTTCCGTTTAAGGTAAAATCATAAATATAAGTTGCCATTCCTTCAGCAGAAATTGGAGCTTGATATCCTGGAAAAGCTTCATTCAGCATTTCAGTTTGAACAGAACCTAAAGCCAAAACGTTAAACGAAATGCCTTTTTCTTTATATTCTTCAGCCAATAATTCGGTTAAAGTAATTACAGCACCTTTACTGGAACTATAAGCCGCTAATCCCGCGAATTTTAAACTTCCGCGTACACCACCTATTGAACTGATAGTTACGACATGACTTCCTTTTTCTAAATACGGAATACAAATACGAGTTAAATTCGCAACCGCAAAAACATTCACTTTATAAATGCTTTCAAAATCTGCCTGAGTAGTTTCTGTAAAAGGCTTTAAAAGTAAAGCACCAGCATTATGAACCACTGCATCTACTTTTTTCCAAGTTGAAGAAAGAAAACTTTCAACCTGACTCAAAGCAGTTTCATCTGCCAAATCAACAGATAGACAAGTTACATTTTGATGTTCTAAAAGCGCTTGCGGTATTTTTCTGGAAATGGCCAAAACCCGATGACCAGCCTCAGCAAATTTCAAAGCTAATTCATAGCCAATTCCTCTGCTTGTTCCTGTAACAATAATATTTTTCATGTCACAAAAATAATCAAATGCTGTAAAACAGCCTCTTATTTATTCATTGTTATTTCCTGTGTTGGCGATTCGCTGATACGAGTCACAGCTGGAAGTAATTCCTGTACAAAAGCTGTAATATGAGGAATATCCATTACTTTAAATTCATCTGAAACGTGGTGGTAAAAATCAAAATTTTCAAAATCAAAAGTACTCAAAGATTGGCACGGTTTTCCAAAAGCTTCAAAAAATGAATAATTATCTGAGCGGTAGAACAATTTATACTCTGCTTCTTTTGGCAGAAATCCAATTGTTTTTTTACCAGTATATTCATTTATTTTTTCGGCCATATTCGATTTATCAAAACCGGTGATGTAAGCCAAATAATCTCGTTTCATAGGAACGCCGATCATTTCGATATTTAGCTGGGTGTATAAATTGAAGTTTTTCGCTTTCAGTTTGGGAGCCATACTTTTTGATCCTAAAAGCCCTTTTTCTTCTCCTGCAAAAAACACAAAAAGAATACTTCGTTTATTCGATTTTGTTTTACTGAAATATTTCGCGATTTGTGCAACAGCAGTAACTCCAGAAGCATCATCATTTGCTCCGTTATAAATTTGATCTGGTTGTTGTTTCTTTTCAACTCCAATATGGTCGTAATGCGCACTTAAAACAACATATTCATTTTTAAGAACTGGATCAGTTCCTTCCAAAACACCAACAATGTTATAAGCAGGTGATTTAAAATTAGTCAGCGTATCTCTGTAAGTTTTGAAATACGGTTTTATATGATTTTTTTTAAAGAAGTCTTCTAAAAAAACAGCTGCTTTTTCAATTCCTTTTGTTCCTGTCTCACGGCCTTCTAATTCATCCGAAGACAAATATTTTAAGAAATCCGAAACTTCAGATTCTTCTACTTTATAATTAACTACAATTGGTTTTGAATCTGAATGAGATGACTTTTCACTTACAGTTGAAGTATTCGATTTGCAAGCTAAAAATACGAACGGAAGAAGAAAATAAAGTTTTTTCATATTATAAATATTGGGTTCAAAAAGAATAAAGTTTTGCGAAAAGTAACAAAAAAATATCAAAAAACCCTTTCAAAACTAAAAAAGCTGAAAGGGTTCCTATTTTATATTCTATAAAGAAAATTATCCTGCAATAACAGATCTTGAAATTACAATTTTCTGAATTTCCGAAGTTCCTTCGTAAATCTGGGTAATTTTTGCATCACGCATTAATCGTTCAACATGATACTCTTTTACATAACCATTTCCACCATGAATCTGAACGGCTTCAACTGTTGTATCCATAGCCACTTGCGAAGCAAAAAGTTTCGCCATCGCGCCACTTACATCATAACTTTTATGTTGATCTTTATCCCACGCTGCTTTCATACATAAATGACGAGCGGCTTCGATATTTACAGCCATATCGGCCAATTTGAAAGCAATTGCCTGATGATTGCAGATTTCTGTTCCAAAAGCTTTACGTTCTTTAGAATATTTTAAAGCCAGTTCGTAAGCTCCAGAAGCAATACCTAATGCTTGAGAAGCAATACCAATGCGGCCTCCGGCTAAAGTTTTCATGGCAAATTTAAATCCGAAACCATCTTCTCCAATTCTGTTTTCTTTTGGAACTTTTACATCAGAAAACATTAAAGAATGCGTATCAGAACCACGGATTCCCATTTTTTGTTCTTTTGGACCAATAGAAAATCCTGGCATATCTTTGGTCATAATCAAAGCATTGATACCTTTATGCTTTAATTCTGGATGCGTCTGCGCAATTACCAAATAAACCGAAGCTGTGTTTCCGTTTGTAATCCAGTTTTTAGTCCCGTTTACTAAGTAGTGATCTCCCATATCAACCGCAGTTGTTTTTTGAGAAGTAGCATCACTTCCTGCTTCTGGCTCGCTCAAACAAAAAGCACCGTGAATTTGACCTGATGCCAATCCCGGAAGGTATTTTTGTTTTTGTTCTTCGGTACCAAATTCCTGAAGTCCCCAGCAAACCAAAGAATTATTTACCGACATTACTACAGAAGCAGAAGCATCGATTTTCGAAATTTCTTCCATTGCAATTACGTATGAAATGGCATCAAGACCACTTCCTCCATATTTTGGATCAACCATCATTCCCATGAATCCTAGTTCACCCATTTTTTTTACTTGTTCCGCTGGAAAAATTTGTTTTTCATCGCGCTCAATAACTCCCGGTAATAATTCATTTTGCGCAAAATCTCTTGCTGCCTGCTGAATCATTAAATGTTCTTCGGTAAGATTAAAATCCATAGTTTTTTTATTTTATTGTTTTTTCTAAACAGAATTAAATACTGTTTATGCGGTTTTTTATTTTATTTTTTGAAAAACCAATCTATAAGGAAAGGCTTTCAAAGATAATTTTTAAATACCTAATTTACAATGCATGCATATAAATTTAATAGATCAGCAACAATAACGATAACGTTTTCGTTAATATTTAGATTTTTGCTTCTACCACTTATAATCATGCAGCAATTTTTCAAAAAGTTCCAAATATCGAAAACCTGTAAAACACCCTTTTGAAGTAATTTTTGTGCTTATTTTTTCATGCAAAAGATTAAACAAAACCTAAAATAGGCAAATCCACGTAAAACAACTCTTACTAATTTGATTATTAAAGTAATAGCTAAAAAATAAAGTATTTTATTTAGAAAAAAACTTTGCAGCAGAATCAAAAATATTGAGAAATTAACATTATTTTTGCCCAAAAAATAAATAATTGATAGAACATGAGAAAGATTTTACTACTACTTATTTTGCTTCTAAGTCTACCTGTTTCTAGCATTTTTGCTCAAACTCATTTAGAAGTTAACGGAGTGACTGTGCCTAGAAAAATAGACTTTCAAAATAAAGCTTTACAGCTTAACGGAGCAGGCGGAAGATCAAAAATGTGGTTAGAAGTTTATGTACAGGCTTTATATTTATCACAACTAAGCCAAGATCCGCAATTTATTATTGACAGCGACACAGAAATGGCGATCAGAATTGAAATCACGTCATCTATGGTTTCTTCCAATAAGTTAACTAAAGCCATGAATGCTGGTTTCGAAAAATCTGCTGGAAGCAATCTTGAGCAATTACGTCCGCGTATCGAACAGTTAAAAAGCTATTTAAGTGATGCCATTACAGAAAAAGATGTTTTCGTTCTGGCGTACAATCCGCTGGATCAAAGCGTGTATGTTTCTAAAAACGAAGTTTTGAAAGGAAAAATTCAGGGATTTGATTTCAAAAAAGCATTATTCGGAATCTGGCTTTCAGACAAACCAGTTGACGAAACTTTAAAAAAGCATTTATTAGGAATATAATCTTCCCGATTTCAAAATATCAAAAGCCGAAAACTCACAAGTTTTCGGCTTTTATTTTATCTTTCTTAAAATTTGATTCGAAATACATTATTCGCATTATTCTATTTTATACATTTACGCAAAATAAACATATCACAACAAAATGAAAGATTTATTACAACAATTTGAAAATAAAGAACCTGAAATTGTTTTCAACTGGAAAGACTCTGAAACTGAGGCAGAGGGATGGACAGTCATTAATTCGCTGCGCGGAGGAGCTGCGGGCGGAGGAACAAGAATGAGAAAAGGCTTAGATATGAACGAAGTTCTGTCTTTGGCCAAAACGATGGAGGTTAAATTTTCAGTTTCCGGACCAGCAATTGGCGGAGCTAAATCTGGAATAAATTTTGACCCAAACGACCCGCGTAAAAAAGGAGTTTTACAGCGCTGGTACAAAGCCGTTTCGCCACTATTAAAAAGTTACTACGGAACTGGTGGAGATTTAAATGTTGATGAGATTCATGAAGTAATCCCAATGACAGAGGAATGTGGTGTTTGGCATCCGCAGGAAGGTGTTTTTAACGGACACTTTAAACCAACTGAAGCGGATAAAATTAATAGAATTGGACAATTGCGTCAGGGTGTAATTAAGGTAATTGAAAATCCTAAATTCTCACCAGATGTAACCAGAAAATATACAGTTGCCGATATGATTACTGGTTTTGGCGTTGCCGAAGCCGTTCGTCATTTTTATGCCACTTATGGTGGAGACATTCAAGGTAAAAAGGCAATCGTGCAAGGATTTGGAAATGTGGGATCTGCTGCTGCTTTTTATTTAGCCGAAATGGGTGCGAAAGTAATTGGAATTATCGATCGTGATGGTGGATTAATTAAAGAAGATGGTTTTTCTTTTGAAGAAATCAAAACGTTGTTTTTAAATAAAGACGGGAACAAATTAGTTGCCAACAATATGATTCCGTTTGAAGAAATCAATTCTAAAATATGGACAATTGGTGCTGAAATTTTTACACCTTGTGCCGCTTCAAGATTGGTAACTCAAGCTCAAATAGACAATTTAATTGCAAACGGATTGGAAGTAATTTCATGTGGTGCAAATGTTCCTTTTGCCGACAAAGAAATTTTCTTCGGTTCTATTATGGAACAAGTAGACCAAAAAGTAAGTTTGATTCCAGATTTTATTTCAAACTGTGGAATGGCAAGGGTTTTTGCTTATTTCATGGAGAAAAAAGTTCAAATGACCGACGAAGCTATTTTTAACGACACATCAGAAACAATTAAAAATGCAATCGTAAAAGCTCATGCTTTAAGCGCTTCAAAAACAAACATAAGCGCAACTGCTTTTGAAATTGCTTTGAAACAGTTGGTGTAATTTTTTATACTTTATTTCTAAAACGGGCTAATTATTTAGCTCGTTTTTTTTAAACCGCAAGGAATGCAAAGATTTACGCAAAGAACGCTGGTTTATTTCTCGCAAAGTCGCGAAGTCGCAAAGTTTTTCTTTTTTAAGTTTCTCTGCGACTTCGCGACTTTGCGAGATTTAAAAACAAATCGCTTTGCGAACCTTGCGTAAACCTTTGCGAACTTAGCGTTTAAATTCTCTCTTTCATTCTAAACAATTTTTACTACTTTTAAACGTTTTTAAAATAATACATTTCAAAATTCGCAATTCGATGAGTTCCTCAATTTCTTCAGATAAAAAGAAATCATTATTATTTACTACTGCAATATATGTGGTAATTATTGCATTGCTGTTTTTTATACGTTTTTGGCCTCCATACAATCCTGAAAATAACGTTGCACTTGCTGAAGGCGGTGGTGGCGGTGGCGGCGTTACGATTAACTTTGGAGACAGCGATTTAGGTTCTGGAGCTAATTATAAAAGTGAAGTTCTGGATGTAAAAAACAATGTAAAACAAACACCTTCAAAATCGACTCCTGAAGAAGAATCGATTATCACTCAGGAAAATACAACTACAGATAATGATGTGGTTATACCAACAAAAGAAAAGCCTAAAAAACCCGTTCCCGTTGAGAAACCAATACAAAAACCTGTGCCTGAAAAACCAAAAGTTTCAAACTCAACAAACGATGCTTTATCGAGCATTTTAAAAGGTTCAAACAAAGGTGGTGATGGAGATGATAAAGTTTCTGGAAATAAAGGAAAATCGAACGGAAGCCTAAACTCTAATGGTTATTACGGAAGCGGTGGTTCTGGCGGAGGAACTGGAGGCGGTAACGGAACCGGAAATGGTATTGGTACCGGAAGCGGTTACGGAGCTGGAAGCGGCGGCGGTTCTGGCGGTGGATCAGGATATTCTTTAAACGGAAGAAAAGCATTATCTAAACCTGCTCCAAAATACACTTGTAATGAAGAAGGAACCGTTGTTGTGGAAGTTACAGTAGATCAAAATGGAAAAACAATAAGTGCGACAGCTGGAATAAAAGGAACCACAAACAAGGCAAGTTGTTTGCTAGAACAAGCTAAAATTGCTGCTTTAAATACCAAATGGTCCGCTGATCAAAATGCAACACCAAAACAAGTTGGAAAAATTATTTATAATTTCAATTTGAATTAAAACACGAATTTCACAGATCTACACTAAAATCTTCTCTTATAAAAAAAGGCTTTCAGAAATCTGAAAGCCTTTTTTTGTCTCTAATCTTTTCCGTCGATTGTCTACATAGCCCAAGGTTTCAACATCGGGAAACGTTTTGCAAAACCGTAACGTTAATTTCATTGCGTACCCAAGGTTGAAACCTTGGGCTATGTTGAAATATTGAAAATTATAATTTATCAAATCCGTGTGTGATTTGCTTCGCCTATTCGCTATTGCTCAGGTATTCTTTAGGTCGAAACGACAAAACGATGTGTTCTTTTGATTTTCTTTGCATGAGGGATAGGAGTTGGCTACCGAAGTAGCACGGATAGCCCGACCGCAACAAAAAAATGGGCTCATCAACGTTTTGCTGATTAGCCCATTTTTTTATTGTGGTCACGCCCTAATAATAATTTACTTCGGACTTGTGGCAATTACAAATTTTAAGTTGTTCTTCACTCCGATTTGTAAAACATCGACTAAGTCTTGAACTTGCAGATTAAACGGAATTCGAACGACAACAGTTTGTTCTTTATCTGTTCCTATTTTTGACATTAAACTTGTTTCTAGATTTTCAAAATCAACTTGTTCTTTGTCAATGTAGAACTTTTTATCTTCTGTAACCGATAAACTAATTAATTGTTTATTGGTTTTTTCATTCGCTTTAGCTTTTGGCAAAGTCATTTTGATAACATTCGGATTCGCCAGTGTTGAAATAATTAAGAAAAACAACAGTAGGAAAAACATAATGTCACTCAAAGATGAAGTCGCAACTTCGGCGTGAAATCTTCTTTTTCTTTTAATAGACATGGCTTATGCTCTTTGAATTATATTGACAAATTCTAAAATCTGTTTTTGAATTTTTAAAGCAAAATTATCAATCTTTGCGTTCAATAAGTGGTAAGCACTATAGGCAATAATACCCACAATTAATCCAGAACCTGAACTAATCATTTTTTCGTACAAACCTCCAGAAATATTTCCGATGCTAATATTTTCGGTAACCGAAATGCTATAGAAAATTTTAATAACCCCAGAAATTGTTCCAATGAAACCTAACGTTGGCGCAATACCAGCAATAAGTCCAAGATGACCTAAATGCTTTTCCATTTCTCCAATTTCGATATCGGCAGCACGATCCATGTTTGATTCAATTTCAGCAATTGGCCTTCCAATTACGAGAACTCCTTCTTTTAAAATATTGGCAGCAGCTGTATCGTTTCTTTCTACAATTGTTCTAGCTAATTCAATATTCCCAGAGTGTAATTTTTCACTAACATCCTGCATTAATCTGCTGTCAATTTTTGAGGCGCGGTTAATGTACATATAACGTTCAAAAATCACATAAATAGTATAAAACAATAAAATCGCGATTGGAATTAAGAAAACTCCCCCTTTCATAATAAACCCAAACATCGAAATCTCTGTTTCTGGTGCAATCTTCTCGACTACGGCATTTGAAGCATTTGCGATTGTATCTGTTTGTAACTGAATAAAACTAAACATATATTAATTCTGGTTTTTAATAATTAATTCTAAAAAATATTTGAAATTTGCAATAAAGATAATTTTCGCTGTAATATTAAACTACAAAAATCGAAATTTATTTCAATCAGCAACCATTTTATCCAAAATAAATGAACTATCAAGAGACTACCAATTGGATGTTTAATCAGCTCCCAATGTACCAGTTGCAGGGTGCTTCTGCCTATAAAGAAGATTTAACTAATATCAGAATATTGGCTGATCATCTTAACAATCCGCAAAATGAACTCAAATGCATTCACGTTGCCGGAACAAACGGAAAAGGATCTACTTCGCATATGTTGTCTTCGGTTCTTCAGGAAACGGGTTATAAAGTGGGATTGTATACTTCTCCACATTTAAAAGATTTTAGAGAAAGAATTAAAATCAACGGTAAAGAAATCTCGGAAGAGTTTGTAATTGAATTCATCGCGAAACACAAATCGTTTTTTGAATCGAATGATATGAGTTTCTTCGAAATGTCGGTTGGATTGGCATTTGATTATTTTGCTGCCGAAAAAGTAGACATTGCCATTATAGAAGTTGGCCTTGGAGGAAGATTGGACGCAACTAATATTATAACACCATTGGTGTCGGTAATTACGAATATTGGTTTAGATCATACTCAGTTTTTAGGAAATACCTTGGAAGCTATTGCTGGTGAAAAAGCAGGAATTATTAAACCAAATGTTCCTGTTGTTATTGGCGAATATACTGACGAAACAAAACCTGTGTTTTTGGCTAAAGCCGAAGCGAATAACGCTCCTATTTCTTTTGCATCGGATTTAATTGATCAAATTTATTTATCGGACTTAATTGGAGACTATCAGTTTCACAATAAAAAAACGGTGCAGCAGACGATTTCAATTCTGAATAATGAAACCAATTTTAAAGTTTCAGTCGAACAATTAAAAGAAGGTTTACTGAATGTTGTAAAAAATACTGGTTTGCAAGGCAGATGGCAGCAATTGGGAGAAAATCCGAAAATTATTTGCGACACGGCTCACAATAAACATGGATTAACAGTCGTGATGAATCAGCTGAAGAATGAAAAATTCGAAAACCTTCATATTGTTTTGGGTGTGGTTAACGATAAAGATTTAGATTCTATCCTGCCTTTATTCCCAAAAGAAGCGCAATATTATTTCTGCAGTCCGAATTCTTCGAGAGGTTTACCTGCCGAAACGTTAAAAAATGCAGCTGAAAAATTCAATTTATTAGGAAAAAAATATGATTCGGTTGAAAACGCTTTCGCGGAAGCGAAAAAAAATGCTTCAGAAAATGATTTTATTTACGTTGGCGGAAGCACTTTTGTGGTTGCCGAACTGCCTTTGGATTAATTAAAACCCTACATGAAGAAAGAAATTTCAAAGAACCGTTTTAATAACAAATTCATAAACAAATAGATAAAAGTTATTTTAAAAAAAGTTTTACCTTTTCTTAATTTTTCTTTGCAGAACTCGAAAACTAACGTATATTTGCACTCGCAATCACAAACGATAGCAGCCTAGTAAAATAGGGCGATTAGCTCAGCTGGTTCAGAGCACCTCGTTTACACCGAGGGGGTCGGGGGTTCGAACCCCTCATCGCCCACAAAAAACTCCTTAAGAAATTAAGGAGTTTTCTTTTAAATAAGAGGACTAAACAGAATATTCAAAAACTCACAAAAGTTTAAATTTCTTTGCAGAACTCGAAAACAAACGTATATTTGCACACGCTATCACAAACGATAGCAGCCTAATAAAATAGGGCGATTAGCTCAGCTGGTTCAGAGCACCTCGTTTACACCGAGGGGGTCGGGGGTTCGAACCCCTCATCGCCCACAAAAAAACTCCTTAAGAAATTAAGGAGTTTTTTTATGCCCATTTTTCGATATTTTCACATCAATCAAATAACTGCAAAGTATTGTCATTTCGACTGAAAGAAAAAATCACACTCGGGATCGATAAAGAATGACGACATACTTACGGAATTTCTCGTGTGATTTCTCATTCCTCGAAATGACAAACTTTATCGAGCACAAAACCTACAATCTCAAAATACTTATCAGAAAAATTGTATTTTTGTTTACCGCTCCCAAAGAACACTGTAACTTACATTTTAAATTATGTTTTTTACGATTCCGGTTTATTATACTTAATTATTATCTTTGAATTATGAGCACACAAACAAGACCAAATCATATAGGGCGAAAAATAAGCCGTATTCGTGAACTTCGTGATATGAAGCAGGAAGCATTGGCATATGCTTTAGGCACTAGTCAGCAAACAATTTCTACTATCGAAAATAGCGAAACTGTAGATGACTCAAAATTGGCTGAAATTGCAAAAGCACTTGGCGTAACAGTTGAAGCTATTAAGAATTTTTCAGAGGAAGCTGTTTTAAATATTATTGGCAATACTTATAATGTAGATAATTCTTCTGCTGTAAATTATGGATGTACTTTCAATCCTTTAGACAAATTAATTCAAGCTCACGAAGAACAAATAAAACTTTACGAACGTTTGGTTCAGGCCGAAAAAGAAAAAGTTGAATATCTTGAAAAAATAATAAAAGGCAAATAACCTTTCTTAAACATAGAAAACTCCATTAGAAATAATGGAGTTTTCTGTATTTTATTATTATTGATCAGAATACAACCAATTAATTTTCTTTCGTCAATCGATCCAATTCTTTCAGTAAAGTTGGCATTCGAAATTCTCCGTGCATGCTTTCAATATTTTTAAATGCTTCTTCTAAATCAATTCCTATAGAAGTTATGTATAACGGTTTTATGCTATCTCCTCTATACAAAGCTTTTTTATCTTTTTCGATACTTGCAAAATTGGTTTTGGCAACTCCAATAATCGGAATTTGTCTGTTTAATTTTTCATATAAATGTCCGCCCAAACCATATTTTTTGTCATCATCTAAATACACAAATCCGTCTACAATTATAACTTCTATATTCTCCAGATTTATTTGATTTAACACACTCATTATACATGGCAGTTCTCTTTTGTAAAATTCTCCTGGAATATATTCTTCTACATTTTCGATTATTTCGGTATGAACCTTAAAATTTTCTTTTTGATTGTATTCAGAAAATTCAAGGCAGACTGTTTTTGCTTTGTTATCAAAATAATGGGTATCGAAAGCTAATATCATATATTTTTCTAATAAATTAAACCCTCACTGAACCACGAAAACCTCTCGCCGCGTAATACGATTCTGCACCATTGTGATAAATAAAAATGGTATCGTAACGGAAATCTGCAAAAATAGCACCTCCCAGTTTTCGAATAGTATCGGGTGTCGCTATCCAGCTTGACGTTTTTGTATCGAATTTGCCAAGTTTTTGCAATTCTCGATATTCTTCCTCATTTAAAATTTTCAAGCCCATTTCTGAGGCTAAATTTAAGGCGCTGTCTTTTGGTTTGTTTTCTTTGCGTTTTTCCAATGCTTCGTGATCATAACAAAGACTTCTTCTTCCTTTCGGACTTTCTGCAGAACAATCGAAAAAAATATATTCATTTGTTTTTTCATCATACGCTACAACATCAGGTTCTCCTTCCGTGCGCTCCATTTCATCAAGAATCCAAAGTTTTTCAGGATTATTTTTAAGCTTAGACAACACTTGATCCCATTTGATATTTTTATGACGATTCATATTATTTTCGAAACGTTTCTCTAAAACACTCAGCAATGATTCTTGTTGATCTGGTGATAGCTTTTTATTCTGAACACTCATAATCGTATGTCTTTATTTTGAAATTAATTCTGATAAATATTTTTCAAGTTTTTCTAAGTTCTCTTTCTGTCCTTGATCAGCTTTGTGAGTTTTGACCACAATATTAAACATTTCTTCAGTATCAAATAAAAGCGACCAGTTTAATACAGTTTCCGAATTTTGAGATTGAAACAAAACTGTAGTAATAAAATGCGGATTGAAATGCTCAAAGACAATTTTTTCAAACGGAATAATTTCTTTAAAAATAATTTTATCAGGATAGTTTTTTCCATCAGGTCCGTGCATGGTTAAATTCCACTCACCATCTTCTAAAAAATCCATTTTATGAATGGTATTAGTAAAACCATTGGGTCCCCACCAATTTGCAATATGCTCTGGATTTGTCCAAACTCCCCAAACCAAATCAATAGGAAACTTTAGCAAAGTTGTACTTTGTAATTTTCTATTATCTTCATTCATAACTATTCTATTAATCGTTCAAACCTTTTCCTTTTAAAATATTTGGAATATTCTTTTCAACTCTACTCTCTCTAGTTTTGGATTGTTTAGGTTGAGAGAAATGCAGAAGATAAGCTCTCTGCCGACCAGGAGTTAGTCCATCAAATGCTTTTTTGAGATCTGGCATTTCATTTAGCTTATTTTGAAATTCCTCTGAAACCGCAAATTCAGTAGTCTTTTTTAATTCAACTTTCAAACCAGCTTTCTCGACTTCTATAGCTTGATAAATATAAGTTTTCAAAATCGTTTTTAAATCAACGATTTCTTCTAAACTAGTAAATCGTATCTGCCGTGCAGCTTGAACATTTTCTGATTGCTGAATTAAGATTCCATCTGTATCTTTCAACAAAGCGCCTTTAAAAAATAAAAAAGCGCAATATTCTTTAAAAGCATGTATTAAAAGAATATTACGATCACCTAAAGTATAACAAGGGGTTCCCCATTTCAATTCTTCAGTAAGCTGGCAATCTAAAGTAATTACCCTTAATTGCTCTAATTCTTTCTGCCATTTTTCAGCTTTATCAAAATAAAAATCAACTTTTGGATTTTGTGTACTCTCACTCATAATCTTTGCTGTTTTATGAATTACAAAATAATTTTTTTTTGAATGCTGGCTAAGTTAAAAAATACAAGCTGAATTTTCTTAAAATTTTATTTTATTTCAAGTAAAACTATTTAGACTATTCAATGCGATTTTAATCTCTAATTCTTAACGATACCACGTTTTTATATTTTTACTCTTATTATAAAATAAGGCTTTCTAAAGACTTATTTTTGTAAGGGAAATAAGCAGACATGTAATTATTCTAAAAATGTGTATTTGGAAACTATTCCAAAGCAGCATAATTATTGAAGAATTAATACAGATACAATATGTTACAATTTATAAGTTGTAAGACCGGGAATTTATTCTAGAATTGTATCAAACGGGGATTTTCAGGATTTAAATACCAAATAAATACATTTTACTGTAGATAGATCATAAAGATAATCTGTAAAATGTTATTTAAATAAACTCCAAAAAAAAACTCCAATTAGCTTTAGCCAATTGAAGTTTTAGTACTCAGAGCGGGACTTGAACCCGCACGAACATTGCTGTTCACTGGATTTTAAGTCCAGCGTGTCTACCAATTTCACCATCCGAGCATTAAGTGGTACCTCCAGGGATCGAACCAGGGACACATGGATTTTCAGTCCATTGCTCTACCATCTGAGCTAAGGTACCTTATGCTTATATAAGCAAAAAAGAATAAAAAACCCCGTTTTACAAAAACAGGGTTTTAAAAAGAAAGGCGGCGACATACTCTCCCACAATATGCAGTACCATCTGCGCAGGCGGGCTTAACTTCTCTGTTCGGGATGGGAAGAGGTGAGCCCCGCCGCAATAACCACCTTAAGGCTGTTAGTCT
>NZ_JARKNB010000006.1:0-5009 GCF_029360735.1 Flavobacterium sp. H4147
TTTAGAAAGTTCTCTCCTCCCGGCTGCCCGGGAGGAAAAGGGTGTGCATAAGCTTACGGATTATTAGTACTACTCGACTATGACATTACTGCCTTTACATCTATAGCCTATCAACGTGGTCATCTTCCACGATCCTTAAAAGAAATCTCATCTTGTGGTGGGTTTCGCGCTTATATGCTTTCAGCGCTTATCCCTTCCAAACGTAGCTACTCTGCGGTGCCCCTGGCGGGACAACAGATACACCAGCGGTTTGTCCAATTCGGTCCTCTCGTACTAGAATCAGATCCACTCAAATTTCTAACGCCCGCAGTAGATAGAGACCGAACTGTCTCACGACGTTCTGAACCCAGCTCGCGTGCCACTTTAATGGGCGAACAGCCCAACCCTTGGGACCTTCTCCAGCCCCAGGATGTGACGAGCCGACATCGAGGTGCCAAACCCCCCCGTCGATATGAGCTCTTGGGGGAGATCAGCCTGTTATCCCCGGCGTACCTTTTATCCTTTGAGCGATGGCCCTTCCATGCGGAACCACCGGATCACTATGCTCTACTTTCGTACCTGATCGACCTGTATGTCTCTCAGTCAAGCTCCCTTATGCCATTGCACTCTTCGCACGGTTACCAAGCGTACTGAGGGAACCTTTAGAAGCCTCCGTTACTCTTTTGGAGGCGACCACCCCAGTCAAACTACCCACCAAGCACTGTCCCCCGCAGCGCGGGGTTAGGCCTCAGATAAACAAAGGGTTGTATTTCAACAATGACTCCAGAACGCCTGGCGACGCCCCTTCAAAGTCTCCAACCTATCCTACACATCATTTATCCAAGGTCAATACTAAGCTATAGTAAAGGTGCACAGGGTCTTTTCGTCCCACTGCGGGTAAACGGCATCTTCACCGTTACTACAATTTCACCGAGCTCATGGCTGAGACAGTGTCCAGATCGTTACACCATTCGTGCAGGTCGGAACTTACCCGACAAGGAATTTCGCTACCTTAGGACCGTTATAGTTACGGCCGCCGTTTACTGGGGCTTCAATTCAATGCTTCTCCGAAGATAACATCTCCTCTTAACCTTCCAGCACCGGGCAGGTGTCAGGCCCTATACGTCATCTTGCGATTTTGCAGAGCCCTGTGTTTTTGATAAACAGTCGCCTGGACCTTTTCACTGCGGCCCCGATTGCTCGGGGCGACCTTTCTCCCGAAGTTACAGGTCTATTTTGCCTAATTCCTTAGCCATGAATCTCTCGAGCACCTTAGGATTCTCTCCTCAACTACCTGTGTCGGTTTACGGTACTGGTACTGATTACCTGAAGTTTAGAGGTTTTTCTTGGAAGCCCTTAGGCGCACTATCTCTTTGTCCGGAGACTCCGAGTACTATCGTATTTCGCCAGTTCCTGCGCATTTGACTGCAGGACCTATAGCTAGGTACTTCAACGAACTATTCCGTCAGTCCGCGGCGCTTTCATCACTCCGTCACCCCATCACAGTAATCAGTAGTACGGGAATATTAACCCGTCGGCCATCGACTGTCCCTTTCGGGTTCGCCTTAGGACCAGACTAACCCACAGCTGATTAGCATAGCTGTGGAAACCTTAGTTTTTCGGTGTGCGGGTTTCTCGCCCGCATTATCGTTACTTATGCCTACATTTTCTTTTCTGACCGGTCCAGCATACCTTACGAGATACCTTCTGCCCTGTCAGAATGCTCCCCTACCACTTGCAGCTGCCTGCAAATCCATAGCTTCGGTAATATGCTTATGCCCGATTATTATCCATGCTCGTCCGCTCGACTAGTGAGCTGTTACGCACTCTTTAAATGAATGGCTGCTTCCAAGCCAACATCCTAGCTGTCTGGGCAGACAAACCTCGTTCTTTCAACTTAGCATATATTTGGGGACCTTAGCTGATGGTCTGGGTTCTTTCCCTCTCGGACTTGGACCTTAGCACCCAAGCCCTCACTGTTAGCGAACATTATACAGCATTCGGAGTTTGTCAGGAATTGGTAGGCGGTGAAGCCCCCGCATCCAATCAGTAGCTCTACCTCTGTATAACTTTATAACTAACGCTGCACCTAAATGCATTTCGGGGAGTACGAGCTATTTCCGAGTTTGATTGGCCTTTCACCCCTACCCACAGGTCATCCGAAGACTTTTCAACGTCAACCGGTTCGGTCCTCCACTGTGTGTTACCACAGCTTCAACCTGCCCATGGGTAGATCACACGGTTTCGCGTCTAACACTACTGACTAAAGCGCCCTATTCAGACTCGCTTTCGCTGCGGATCCATGGCTTAACCACTTATCCTCGCCAGCAGCGTTAACTCGTAGGCTCATTATGCAAAAGGCACGCCGTCACCCCACTAAAGGGCTCCGACCGCTTGTAAGCGTATGGTTTCAGGATCTATTTCACTCCGTTATTCACGGTTCTTTTCACCTTTCCCTCACGGTACTGGTTCACTATCGGTCTCTCAGGAGTATTTAGCCTTAGCGGATGGTCCCGCCGAATTCAGACAGGGTTTCACGTGCCCCGCCCTACTCAGGATACCATTATCTATTACACTCGTTGCCCGTACGGGGCCGTCACCCTCTATGGCGCCGCTTTCCAGCAGCTTCCGGTTCCTTGTGCATAAAATCTCATGGTCCTACAACCCCAGAAAGGCCGTAACAATTCTGGTTTGGGCTGTTCCGCGTTCGCTCGCCACTACTTACGGAATCACTTTTGTTTTCTTCTCCTCCGCCTACTTAGATGTTTCAGTTCAGCGGGTTTGCCCACCTATCGGTGTGCTATATCTTCAATATAGCGGGTTGCCCCATTCGGATACCTGCGGATCACTCTGTGTGTGCCAGTCCCCGCAGCTTTTCGCAGCTTATCACGTCCTTCATCGCCTCTGAGAGCCTAGGCATCCCCCATACGCCCTTATTTTGCTTATTGCACCAAATCATAATTTAATATGATCCGTTTTTTTTTGTTTTTTATCGTTTCCAATAAAAAACGCTTTCTACTTTCTTATTATTTTCTTATCCCAATATGTCAATGAACTTTAATCTATCATTTCATGATAGTTTCGTGGAGAATAACGGAGTCGAACCGTTGGCCTCCTGCGTGCAAGGCAGGCGCTCTAGCCAGCTGAGCTAATCCCCCATTTCTTTAGTGATGAGTTATTAGTTATGAGTTATGAATTATTTCTCATAAGGCCTCAACCTCTAAAATTTCCTTTTCCTTAAGCATCCCACAGTCTTTTTAATTTTTAATCCCCGGTTTTTAACCGGAAATTCTTAAAAAGTAGTCCCGGGCAGACTCGAACTGCCGACCCCTACATTATCAGTGTAGTACTCTAACCAGCTGAGCTACGAGACTCTGTTTTACTTAATTCTTTTATCATTTTTTTAAATTAACAGCAAGAGTAATACAATCTTAAGATCCAGACCTTAAGTGAAGCATCTTATTTCCTGGGCGTGTCTCTGACTAACACCCAGGCTCTAGAAAGGAGGTGTTCCAGCCGCACCTTCCGGTACGGCTACCTTGTTACGACTTAGCCCTAGTTACCAGTTTTACCCTAGGCAGCTCCTTGCGGTCACCGACTTCAGGCACCCCCAGCTTCCATGGCTTGACGGGCGGTGTGTACAAGGCCCGGGAACGTATTCACCGGATCATGGCTGATATCCGATTACTAGCGATTCCAGCTTCACGGAGTCGAGTTGCAGACTCCGATCCGAACTGTGACCGGCTTTATAGATTCGCTCCTGGTCGCCCAGTGGCTGCTCTCTGTACCGGCCATTGTAGCACGTGTGTAGCCCAAGGCGTAAGGGCCGTGATGATTTGACGTCATCCCCACCTTCCTCACAGTTTGCACTGGCAGTCTTGTTAGAGTTCCCGACCTGACTCGCTGGCAACTAACAACAGGGGTTGCGCTCGTTATAGGACTTAACCTGACACCTCACGGCACGAGCTGACGACAACCATGCAGCACCTTGTAGACTGTCTTGCGAAAGGTCTGTTTCCAAACCGGTCAGTCTGCATTTAAGCCTTGGTAAGGTTCCTCGCGTATCATCGAATTAAACCACATGCTCCACCGCTTGTGCGGGCCCCCGTCAATTCCTTTGAGTTTCAAACTTGCGTTCGTACTCCCCAGGTGGGATACTTATCACTTTCGCTTAGCCACTGAAGTCGCCCCCAGCAGCTAGTATCCATCGTTTACGGCGTGGACTACCAGGGTATCTAATCCTGTTCGCTCCCCACGCTTTCGTCCATCAGCGTCAATCCACCGGTAGTAACCTGCCTTCGCAATTGGTATTCCATGTAATATCTAAGCATTTCACCGCTACACTACATATTCTAGTTACTTCCCGGTAATTCAAGTCCTGCAGTATCAATGGCCGTTCCACCGTTGAGCGATGGGCTTTCACCACTGACTTACAAGACCGCCTACAGACCCTTTAAACCCAATGATTCCGGATAACGCTTGGATCCTCCGTATTACCGCGGCTGCTGGCACGGAGTTAGCCGATCCTTATTCTTACGGTACCGTCAGGCTGATTCACGAATCAGTGTTTCTTCCCGTACAAAAGCAGTTTACAATCCATAAGACCGTCATCCTGCACGCGGCATGGCTGGTTCAGGCTTGCGCCCATTGACCAATATTCCTCACTGCTGCCTCCCGTAGGAGTCTGGTCCGTGTCTCAGTACCAGTGTGGGGGATCTCCCTCTCAGGACCCCTACCCATCGTCGCCTTGGTAAGCCGTTACCTTACCAACAAGCTAATGGGACGCATGCTCATCTTCCACCGTTGTGACTTTAATTACCGGATGATGCCATCCTGTAATACTATGAGGTATTAATCCAAATTTCTCTGGGCTATCCCTCTGTGGAAGGCAGATTGCATACGCGTTACGCACCCGTGCGCCGGTCTCAAGGCCCGAAAGCCTCTACCCCTCGACTTGCATGTGTTAAGCCTGCCGCTAGCGTTCATCCTGAGCCAGGATCAAACTCTTCATCGTATATTTTTTATATTAT
>NZ_JARKNB010000007.1:0-1895 GCF_029360735.1 Flavobacterium sp. H4147
CTATGACATGCCCGATGGTTCTTCCTGCAAGCATGTCGCTCCCTGCTCTCCGAAGGGAACTGTTGTCACCAACGACCAGTGCGGTGGTGCCAGCTCCGTCCGGTTTGAACTCGCAGAGGAGGCCGCCGTGGATGCCGTAGTCTTCGGTATCCAGAATGTCGAGTTTGAGTGCTCCCCTGGCCAGAAGACCCCAACCCCCTCTCATCACCACACGAGCCCGACTGCGACTGGACACTCGTCTACTCCAGTGATTCCAGTACCGTCGTCCTCCAATGCAGTCACGCCTCCGGCTCCTAGCACTCCCGTCAGGATGACCACCTCGACCGTGTATACTACAAGCCTGATCACCATCACGAGCTGTGCTCCAACCGTTACCAACTGCCCTGGAGATTCGACCACTGTTGTCACTTCCACCATTGCTGTCTCGACCACTGTCTGCCCGGTCACCTCTACTGAAACTCCTGCGAAGCCTACTGAGACTTCTGTGAAGCCTACCGAAACCCCGGGGAAGCCTACTGGGACCCCCGGGAAGCCTACCGGAAGCTCCCCTGTTGGCGGTTCCTCCGAGGTTCCCTCTCCAAGCAGCCCCGCTCCCACAGGTACTGCTGGTACTTCGTCAGGAGTCCACCCAACTAGCCATGGTGGATCTTCTTCCATCCCCCCAGACTCAACGACCACTGTGGTGACATGGGAAACCCTGACCACTTGCCCCGTGACCACCACCGCTACTTCTGGCAGCGTCACCACCACTTCTGTGTACAGCACTGTGTCCACAGTGACTCTTACGTCGACATCTACCATTTGCAACAAGTGCACTGCTACTCCTCCTACTGGCAAGCCCACGGGCACTCCGAGCGGAACCTCTCCTACCCCGACAGGCGTTTCCCCTGAGGAGCCTCCTGAGGATTCTACCACGACCGTCGTTACTTATACCACCGTGACCGACTGCCCAGTAACTACGACTGCTACCGCCGGTGGCACCACGACCACTTCTGTCTACACGACCCAGTCAACCGTTACACTGACTTCGACCTCCACGGTGTGTACCAAGTGCTCCTCCACTCCTGCCCCTACCGGAGTCGCGCCTATCAGTAGTACTCCTGCCGAGGGTGCAACGACGGTCGTCACCTACGAAACCGTGACCACTTGCCCTGTCACTACGACTATCACCTCCGGTGGCTCCACCACTACGTCTGTCTTCACCACTGTCTCGACGGTGACCAAGACTTCCAGCTCTGCCGTGAAGCCGACTGGCGTTCCCTCTTCTCCTGCTCCCTCTTCACCTCCACCAGCAAATTGCCCTAACTCGGTGCCCAAGTGTATCAACACCTGGCTCCCTCTTGTGCCCAAGTGTACTTCCAACGCGGAGCCCGGTTGTTTCTGCCCGAACCATGAGTTCACAGATAAGGTCATCAGCTGTATTCAGGCATGGGGTGCATCCAAAGAAGAGATCCAGGCCGCGCTCTCCTACTTCACCGGTATCTGTGCTCCCTATATCCCTGGCAATCCAGGCATTGTCACTGCCATTCCGAGCACTATTACTCTGATCCCCACTCCTGCCCCCACAGGTGTCGCTCCTGTGACTGGCACCAGTGCGGCACCAAACCCAACCGCCGCTCCCGAGGTTCCTCGCACGACCATCACCTACTCCACCTACACGTTGACCGTGCCCCAGGTTACCTTCACCACCGGCGTCTCCGGCCACTCGACCACCGTCGGCTTGATCCCGGGCCCTGCCCCAACCGGCGTATCCCCAGGTCACTCCTCGGGCATCCCGAACCCATGGGTCTCCGCCTCGTCTACTTGGATCTCCAGCCATCATCCTAGCTCGACAGCCAAGCCGTCATCTACCTAAAGTCGGACGTAGCCATGTCGTTCTGTGAGCCAAGGAGTTG